>NZ_FOKV01000002.1 GCF_900112105.1 Zunongwangia mangrovi
GACAAATTCCAGTTCCTCTATTTTTTCTTTGAGTTTTTTGATTTCATCTTTCTTGCTCATCCCTTGTTTCTTTTGTTCTAAAGTACTGTATTTTTTTAACCAATAATAGATAGAAGCTCTGGAAACCTGATATTTATTGGCAGCATGATTGATTGAAATCTGAGCATTTTGAATCTGATCAATGATCAGTAGCTTGAGATCATAACCCACTTTTTTGTAGGAATTTTTTCGACAGTGTTGATTTTGTTCTTTCATTAGGTATAGTACTAAAAGGTTTAATTTTTAGTCAACCTATTTCAGGAAAGTACGGCAGGAGCAATTGAAGATAACGGTTTCGAGTATGGACAGTTGCGGGTTGGTTAGCCAGGTAATGTCCGCTTAAAATAAATATAGCTAAAAACATCGAATATCGATTAAGTATTTAGCCGCAATTGACCATACGCGTTGTTACCTGCTGGCATTACTTATATCATTACTTTTAAACTAAAGTACAAATCCCTATATTTCATAAAATCCTCATAGGCTATACCAAATGAAATACTGTTTACAAGGAATCTACTATTAAAATTTATATCCTTGAAGATTTGAGCTTTGTAATTAAACCGATTATCAAATACAGAGGTCGATAATGTCGTGCTTATCTTTGGTTTAGAAAACCATTTATGAGCATATAAAAGACCTCCAAACTTATCATAATCTTTGCTCAAATAATCTAACCCAAGACCTATACTAAAGTTCTTTTTAAGATTTAAACCGTATTTCAGTTGATGATTTTCAAATTCATTTTTTAAATCATTCAAATTCAAAATTCTATTCTGATAATTATATGCTATGTAATCGGATAGACTCGAACTTTTATGGAAAATATTCCATTTTGCCATTTGAAGGTTTAGATGATGAAATCCATTATTGTCAAAATTATATTGTAATGAAGCACTTCCGTTTATTTTCGTTTCGCCGATGTAAATAGCAGAATAAGATGAATAAAAACCTAAAGGTAATTTTGTTGCTCCGCTATATCCCAACTCGAAAGAATTTGATATGTAACACATATTTACCATTCCTCCAGAATTGTAACAGCCTTTTTTTGGTAATAATTTTTTAAATGAAGAATAAACCTCCTTTAAGTTTAGTGTGTCTGATAGTTTTTCTACCAAACCTAACACAACAATGGCTTCTGGAATCGAATCTTGTGAAGACGGTGTCCAGTAATTTTTATACCAATAGCTCTTTTTATCGGAATGTTCTATGATATATGTAATACCGTCCGTTCCTTGAATCCATTGATCTATATTTTCATCGGAAGGTAATTCTAAAATTTTAGAGCTCTTTACAATATCGTAGATGATTTTTGATTGTTGCGATGTGAGTAGAATTTTGCTGGTAAGTGTATCTTTTTTACTCTTGTTAGGCTTTTTAGTATAGTATATATAATTTACAATTGAACCGTTTATTTCAGAACTGTCTTTTGAAATTTCAACTATTTGTCCGTGATTCCAAAATCTAAAATTGAATGCATCTTGCGATTTTTCAAAGTTTTTTAAATCTAGGATTTTTTGAAGTTGAATATTTCTTCTATACCAAAAAGCAGTGTCACCTTTAATTTCTTTGGTTTGAGCAAAAATTGTCTGAAACAGCATTAAGAATGGGATTATTAATAATTGCAGGTTTTTCATTTTGCTTGCAGGTAACGGTCTCGATTATCGCAAGTAGCGGAGTAGGGACACGGATTTGTCGGCTTATCTATCTCTTGCTTGGTTTCTAAAATTACAATTTTTAATCTAAAAGCCGCTATTTGCGATAAATCGTTGTTAGCTTGCGTAAGGTATCAAATCTTTCTTCTATATAAATCACGAGCAGAATGATGTACAGTTAAAATATCAATTCTATCTGGATTAATTATTTTATAAATTATTCGATAATTTCCTTCGATTAATTCTCGGATATTTTGTTGATTTATTTCTTCTGTAATTTTTCCTGAATAAATTTGAGACTTTAATATTTTAGTCCGAGTTGTGATTCTTAAAATTTGAAGTTTAGCGTACTTTTTAGAATCCTTTGAGATATATTCGGCAATATCTTGTAGATCATTTTTTGCTTGCAGTGTCCAATTTATTTGAACCATTTAACAATTTCTTTGTTTAGGTCAGATTCCGAAATTATTTCTCCGTTCTCTGATTGTATATTTCCAGTTTCAATTTTTTCAATTAGGATCAACCTCTCAACAAGTTGATCAATTGAGAATTGTTCAGGAAAACTATCAATCTGTTGTTTTAAAACTGCTTTTGTCAACATGGCTCAATTATTTATAATCCGAAAGATACAATTTTATATTATTTACTGCTAACAATTTTTATGCAAGCTAACTCGTTATATCTCCATAAAAATACACTTTTATTGGAGTTAATTTCCGGTTATCAACACTTTTTCGTCTCCATTCGAGTTATTTGTTATCCGCTCAACAGCGATATCTAATGGATTCTTGATCTTTTTCAGATCTTTTTGCGCCACATGCGTGTAGATCATAGTGGTTTCAGGTTTAGAATGTCCGAGTAATTCCTGGATATACCGAATATCAACTCCATTTTCGAGCATATGCGTGGCATAACTATGTCTAAGGGTATGCGGAGTAACCTTTTTAAAAATACCGGCCATACGGCAACTTTTCTTTAGAAAATTTCGCACTGCACTCGGTGTGTAAGCTGCCTGGTCACGTCCTTCGATTAAATAGGTTTTTGGAGTATAGGTAAGCAAATAATTATTCAGTAAAGGTTTTATGGTTTCGCTTAAATGCACTACACGATCTTTTCGATTTTTTCCCTGCCTAATATGAATCACATTTCTAGAAAAATCAATATCGCTAGTTTTTAGTTTAAGCAGTTCCCCAATTCGTAATCCGCCTGAATATAACATCGCGATAATTGCACGATGCTTTAGATTTCTAGTAACCTGGATCAGTTTTAGAATTTCATGATCAGATAAAACCACAGGTAAAAACCGACTTCTTTTTGGGCGATTGTATTCGGTGGCATCAAATTCGGCCACTTCACAAATTTCAGTAAGATATTTTAAGGCACTAACGCACTGTCGATGGCTACTAATGCTATAATGCTCTTTAGCCATAACCCTGGTCATAAACCAATCCAAATCGCGATTATTAAAATCTGCGATATTTTTATTCTTATGCAAATCTAGAAACCGCAGCGCAAAATAACCATAAGTCTTAATGGTACTTTTACTTAAACGCTTGCCCTTTAAAAAGCCAATATAATCTTTTAACACCCGTTGATGAGAAAGAGGTAAAGCCTTGTAAAGATCTTTCTTGCTCGGTTTACCAGGAGCTTGAGAAAGCGCTACGTACGCATTTTCTGGAGCATCCAGATTGGTATACGAATCTGTGATCACATCGTAACCACCATTTCTATAAAAATCACGAAGATAGATAATCTTAAGCGGCGTAAAATTCACATAAAAAGTGCCTTTGGTTTGTGACCATTTTACATCTTTAAATGATTTTACGAAATCCCGAGTCTCGTTAGTATTTTCAAACTTTATAGCGATTTGTTGTTCCCCACGATGAATAAGTGGTAGCAGTGTAATTGGATTCTTCATAAACATTCAGCATAAGATCAATGAAAATCAGGAGCTAAAAATAAATAAAAATCTTACTGAATACTGTTAAATTTTGATTTTTAGTATTTTAAGAAATCTTATAAAAACTAATACTTCATATATTATTAAGGAATAAATCGGGGTTCTTCGGAAAAAACTCTACTAACTCACAGGCATATAATTTTGAATTTTACAGTTAAAATTGATTAATTTAGTTGAAATTTTCAATTGAATTTAAACTGAAATTTACTTCAATTTTTCAGCAATTAAAGAGGAGAAAAATTGAACTCCGGTTTTAATACAATTTTCGTCAACATTGAAATTTGGTGAATGCGGCATTGAAATGATTCCTTTTTGATAATTAGAACCGCCCATCAAAAAATAAACTCCTGGAATTTTCTGCTGAAAATATGCAAAATCGTCACTACGCCCGTCAGGGATAATTCCGTGTAAATTGATGGAACTTTGTTTGCCATAAACTTCACTAATTTGTTGAATAGCATCTTCAGCAAGCTCTTTGTCGTTTAAAACCAAAGCAATTTCTTCTGTAAACTGAATATCGATAAACTTTTCTGAAAATTCTGACTTACCAATTTCCGATTTTAGTTGTTTTAAAACCGAATTTAATTTATCCGGATCGCTGGCACTTAAGGCAACTTTGATAATTAGACTTTCTTCATTTTCTTTTATAAATACTTCAGAATTTAATGTTACATAATTTTGAAAAATGGTGTTTGGGTTTACCAATCCCAGTTCTGGATCCATTAACGTTTGCATATCCCAAAACGGACTGTCATTGGGTACATTTTGAAGATTATTAAGGAGGTTTTTTACGTAATTGGTCAATTCTGAAACCCCCTCTTTTTTATCGAATTTCAGCTGAATTACTTTATAATCGGCAAAAAGATTTTTAGCTCGGGTAGCGATAATTCCTTCGGGCATTGGGGAAAGATGAAGCGCATAAATCTCGTCTGGATCAATAAATTTAAACAAACCATCTTCGATCATCGCTTTTGCGCCCTGCCAGTTTTCTTCCGCAGGCTGAAAAATAAAATAGATCGTTCCATTCAACTGTTCTTTTATATTGCTTAGAACATTCGCAATACCCAATGCAACACTGGCGTGAATATCGTGACCGCAAATATGACGTACGCCTTTATTTTCAGATTCATAAGAAACCACATCTGGAAGATCAGTTTTTAGAGCATCTATATCGGCGCGCCAGGCGATCTTTTTTCCTTTTTTGTTGGTTTTCAAAATTCCTACAACACCGTTACCACCAATATTTTGATGAATTTCTAAGCCAAGATTTTGTAGATATTCGATGATTTTTGCTGAAGTTTTTACTTCTTCTCCGGCAGCTTCAGGATATCGATGAAAATCTCTGCGGATTTCAACCAAACTATCAAAAATTTCTGCGGAATGCTGTTGAATAATTTGATGAATATTTGCTTCTTGTTGATGTTCCTGCCCGAAAACTAACGTCGAAATAAGAATTAAAGGCCAAATGAAAAGAGAACGAAAAGATCTAGTAAAAGCCATTTTTTTAGGTTTTAATGATAGTGTAAAGATCTGATTTCATTGTCTTTGATACCTGTCACATTTGTGACAAAATTAGTTTTTAGCCAGTTTACTTCTAATTCTGCTTAAGGATTGACGCTCAATTCCCAGGAAAGAAGCCAAATGTGTTAAGCTTACTCGTTGGATAAGATTGGGGTTTTCTGAAATGAATTTTAGATACCTTTCTTCCGCAGTATTAAACAAAAAACTTTCTACACGATCGTTTAGAATCGTGAGGACATTTTCTGCAATTAAACGTCCTTGCATTTCGCTATTTCTAAATTTAGCATAGCATTCCTGAATTATTGAATAGGGAAAATTTACAATGGTCGTCGGTTCTAAACATTGCAGGTAATATTTTGAAGCGCGCTGCCTGATAAACGCAGGATAATCGGTAATATATTCGTTTTCTTTGGTAAAACCAGTCGTGATTTGGTTGCCTTTCTCGTTGATATAGAAACGCCGAATGAGTCCGCTGCAAATAAAACCCATTTTGGTTTGTACCTGCCCAGATTCTAAAAAATAGTCCCCTTTTTTATAGCATTTGACACTTAAATGCTGCTTGATAAATTCTATTTCCTGCGGAGTAGAGTAGGAGAGTTGATTTAGGTATTGTTGGATGAATTCGTCGATGATTTTAGCGATTTAGAGATTGAATTATTCACTAAAATATTGAATTTTAAACAACTAAAAGTAAAAATATCCTAATCATTAGCAATGAAAGAAATGTCAGATTTTAATTATCCTTCTTTTTTCCGCCAAATAATCGTTTAAAGAAACCTTTTTTCTCTTTTTCCTCTTTCACCGGTTCATCCATATCAATCTCCTCAGGTTCGTCTTTTTTGCTGCCAAAAAGCTTTTTAAGGAAACTATCTTCTTTGGTAGGTTCACAATCTAGAAGTTCGACAACTTCGCTAGATGGTCTTTTAAAACGTGCATTGGTAATATCATTAAAATAAGAATCAGCATTCATTTTTTGCATCATCTTTCCAAAAATGGGTAAAGCCGAATTTGCGCCCTGGCCAATTCTCGTATTTCTAAAACCAATACGATGATCGTCACTTCCAACCCAGGTAACGGTTACCAAATTTGGAGTCACACCTACAAACCAGCCGTCTTTGTTGTTCTGAGTTGTTCCGGTTTTACCTGCAATATCGTTGTTTAATCCATAAGTATAACGCAGTCGTGTAGCGGTTCCTTCGTCTACCGTACCCTGCATCATATTCACCATAACTTGTCTTGTTTCTTCTGAAAATGCTTTTTCTTGCGGTTCTGAAGTTTTAAATTCGGCCAACAAATTTCCTGAGCCATCTTCAATTTTAGTAATGTAATAAGGTTTTGAAGGGCGACCTGAATTCACAAAACTAGTATAGGCTTCGGTAAGTTCTTTCATGTTTATTTCCGCAGTACCTAAAGCAATAGAAGGAACTTCAGGAAGATCTGAATCTATTCCCATTTGATGCGCTTTTTTAATAACATTTGGAATTCCTGCATCCAATAAAACTTTCACCGCAATGGTATTCATAGAATGGCTAAGCGCATACTTCATGCTGTAATTAAGGTCTTCTTCTTCCTCTTCAGTTGATGCATTTGTTGGTTTCCAGCCGTCTTTATACGTAACCGCTCGTCCCGAATAATAAGTACAGGGTTCAATTCCCTTATCGATCGCTGCAGTGTATACAATTGGCTTAAATGTAGAACCAACCTGGCGCTTACTTTGCGAAACATGATCGTATTGGAAGTATCTGAAATCTACACCGCCTACCCAGGCTTTCACTGCGCCATCTTTTGGATCTACAGAAAGTAAACCAGAATTTAAGAATTTTAGATAATGTTTTATGCTATCTATCGTACTGGCTTGTCGTGTTACCGTTCCATTGTATTCGAAGAGTTCCATTTGTTTTTTCTTCTGAAGCTCTTTCATGATCTCTTCTTCAGAAAATCCATCTTCTTTTAAATTCTGATAAGCTTTAGATCGCTGAATTGCATCTTTTAAGATCGCATCGTTAGTTAACCAAGGTGCTCGGCTTCCGTAAGAATCTTCATGTTCCTTTTGCAAACTGGCCATGTGTTCTTTCATCGCAGCTTCAGCAACACTTTGCAATTTGTAATCTAAAGTGGTGTGAACAATGAGTCCGTCTCTATAAATATTATATTTTTCGCCGTCTTTGTTTTTAATCGTATCTAAAACCTTGCTTAGATCTTTTCTTATTTGTTCTCTAAAATAGGGGGCAAGACCTTTCTTGTTGCTATAATTTTTATAATTAAGCACCAGGTCTTTTTTCATGTATTTATTTTTCTGCTCTTCAGATAAATAACCATATTTCTCCATCTGGGTAAGCACCACGTCGCGACGCAATCTACTTCGTTCTGGGAAAATTCTTGGATTATATCGATGCGAAGCCTTCAGCATTCCAACTAGCACAGCGGCTTCTTCAACATTAAGATCGTTTACATGCTTACCGAAGAATTTCATGGAAGCACTTTCAATTCCGTAGGTATTATCACTAAAAGGAACAGTATTAAAATACAAGGTGATAATATCGTTTTTGCTGTAGATTTTTTCAATTCGCTTGGCCATAATGGCTTCCTGAAACTTATTCACGACAATTCCTAAAGCGCCATAATCTTTTCTTCCGTAGATATTTTTAGCGAGCTGAAGAGTTATAGTACTACCACCGCCGGCACTTTCGTCCTGTAAAAGAATAGATTTGAAAAAAACACGTCCTAAACTGCGATTATCAATCCCGTTATGTTCGTAAAATCTGGCATCTTCAGTAGCGATTAAAGCTTCTATTAAAGGCTTGGGAAGATCTTTGAAGGTTATTGGCTGCCGATCGAAAATGTAGAATTTCCCAATCAATTTTCCGTCATTAGAAAGTATTTGGGTGGCTTTGTTTTGCTGCAGTTCACTAAGTTCTTCTCGGGAAGGAATATGGCCCCACATCCCAAAATAAACACTGGCAAAAAATAAAACAAACAGTGCAATTAAGCCTAAGATAATACGTAATGCCCATTTTAATTTGGGAGAGTTTTTAAGTTTCGACAGCATAGAATTCAAATAATTACGTACAAATAAACAAAGACTTAGAAAATTAACATTTTAATTTAAGGTAATTTTAAACAAGTTTTTTTAGTACATCATACCAGATCTTTAGGAACGGAATTTTTTATAATTTATTGGTACCATCAAAGGCTATAATAACTCTAAAATTGTCTCAAAATAATTTTTTCTAACGAATGTCTCATGGGCTCGGCCTTAGATAGTTTACTATTTAAGTATATTGAAGAGATATAATGATAAAGTATCGTTAAGGCTAAAACCATTTTCAGGATTTTTCTTTATGTTCTTAAAAATTGAAAGAAAATCTATGAGAAATTTTGAACGCGTTTGGTATGCTTGTTATGGATCTAACTTAATGGAAGATCGATTTTTATGTTATATCGCCGGCGGCACACCCAAAGGTGCAAAACGTACTTATACTGGTTGTAATGATAAAGCCTTACCCAAGGCAAATAGATCTTACGTGATCGATCACGAATTATATTTCGCTAAAAGCTCCCATACGTGGAGTGGTGGTTCGGCTGCGTTTTTAAAACCTCAAAAAGATAAAACAGCACAAAGCTTTGGAAAAATTTATAGTATTTCGAAAGATCAATTTATCGATCTTGTAAAACAGGAAGTTGATCTTGATGGCGAATTATCCATAGATCCCGAAAATGTGATTCGCAATGGCTATTTAGATATAGACGCCGATGTGTGGTACGACCGAATCTTATTTTTAGGTTGGCACCAGGAAATGCCTATTTTTAGTTTTACGAATTCAAAATTTCTGAAGGAAGAGATCAATGCACCGCATCCATTATATTTAGAGAAGATCATTTCAGGATTACGTGAAACTTACAATTTTACTTCCGTAGAAATCATTAAATACTTAGAAAATAAAACAGGAATAAAACAACACAAGATCGCTACAGATTTAAAGCAACTGGTTAACGAGGTTTTGGAGGAAATGAATGCCTAAAGGAGCTTTTGTCCATTTTGTCAGAATATTTTTTTTGGATTGAGCTAAAGCTTATTGGTGACAGTGGCATTCTTTTATCAAAAGTTTAAAATTTTAAAAGATTACAATGTCTTTATGGCTTAGTATATTTGTTGTTTACGCGGTTTCTTTTAGTTGATCGAAAATAAAAAATTAGTCCTTTATAGAATATTAGATCTTATGATGAATAGAATTGTAGCAGCCATTGCCATAGGAATTTTAGGATTAGTAGCGATTATCTATTTTACGATGGATTTTCCGTTTAGCTTAGAACGCAAAGATTTTGAGCCAGAATATAGCGTTGAGCAAAAATGGGATATGCCCAATCGCCTGGAAGAAATCTCTGGGATGGATTTTGTAGATAACTATCGGATGGCAGCTATTCAGGATGAAGAAGGAATCATATTTATTTATAATCTTAGCACCAAAAAGATCGAAAGAGAGATCGATTTTGGAAAATCTGGTGATTATGAGGGCCTGGCAATCGTAGAAAATGATGCTTTTGTGCTGCGAAGTGACGGAGTGATTTTTGAGGTCGATAATTATTTAGCCGAAAATCCTAATGTCACTAAATATGAAACCTTTATAAAAGCTAAACATAACGCCGAAGGTTTGTGTGCAGATCTTAAAAACGATTGTTTATTGTTGGCCGTTAAAGACCGCGATCCTTTAAGTAATAATATTAAAGGAATTTATGCTTTTGATTTAAAAACGAAGAAGCTTTTGCAAACTCCGGCTTACGCGATCGACCTTGAAGATCCTATTTTCGAAAACGTAAAAACAAAAAATAAGCTTACGGTAATGATGCCTTCTGAAGTTAATATCAATCCAAAGACGGGCGAAGTTTATATTACCGATGGTCGAAACCCTAAACTTTTAATATTGTCGCCAGATGGAGACTCCAAAAAGTTATATTTATTAAAAAGAGAACAATTTTATCAACCTGAAGGATTAGCATTTCGCAAGAATGGAGATTTTTTCATTTCTAACGAAGGACATAGTGACCCGGCAAATATCCTAAAAGTTGATCTAAAATAATTTATGAAGAAAGATATAGAAACTGCCTCGGTAAGTAAAAGTAAAGCGCCATTGTATATTTCATTGGCGCTTGTCGCATCTATAGTAGCTTGCTATTTTTTAATTCCTTCTGCACAAGAGTTTATGGATAACGCATGGTCTGTGCTTACCAGCGGAGACGAAAAAAGAATTACACAATGGGTAGACGGTTTTGGATGGTTTGGGCCGGTGATTTTAATTCTGGCTATGATCATTCAGATGTTTTTGATTGTTATTCCATCTGTTGCTTTAATGGTGGTTTCCATAATTGCTTATGGGCCAATTTGGGGAAGCTTGATCGTTTTTGCAGCAGTATTTTCTGCTAGTACGATTGGATACTTGATCGGTCGTTATTTTGGTCCTGTGATCGTAGAAAAGTTAATTGGTGAAAAGAACGAGCAAAAAATAGCCGACTTTATTGACGATTATGGGTTTTGGGCTGTAATTGTAACCAGGATCAATCCGTTTTTATCGAATGATGCCATTAGTTTTGTTGGCGGAATTTTAAAAATGACCTATTGGAAATTTATAGGAGCTACTTTGGTGGGTATTGCGCCGCTTACGATTTTTATTGCCATTTTAGGCCGAAGTACAGATCAGTTAAAATCTGGATTATTGTGGGGTTCGCTGGTAAGTTTGGCACTTTTTGGCGCTTACGTTTTTTGGGATAAGAAGAAAAGAAAAAAGAATGAATAAGACCTAAACTGAAAAATATATGCTGAAATTATCAAATTTCGGTGGATTTTTTTTTAGGCAATTCAATAAGATATTCGATTAAAATCATCTTAATTTAAACCAAGCCAAATAGTATTACATCTCGATAATCGAGAAAAAATCGTCGGCTATTTTATCGATTTTGGATAATATAGCCGACGATTTTTCTTCCCTCCTAGAGGATTCAAATTCAATACAAATACTTATGCCTTCTGAATGTCTTTGGCAATCGCTTCAACTTCATCTAAAACGCGAAGTAGATTCTCTCCCCACAGTTTAGCGATCTCTTTTTCAGTATAACCTCTTTTTACCAATTCCAACGTGACATTAAAAGATTCTGAAGCATCATCCCAGCCATCGATTCCGCCGCCACCGTCAAAATCTGAGCTGATTCCAACCTGATCGATTCCTACTTTTTCAACTAAATAGTCGATATGATCTACAAAATCTGAAACATCAACAGGGCTCACAGTTTCCTTTAAAGCTTCAACTTCTTTATCAGAATCTGTTACTAATTTTCTATAATTCTCGATATATTTTTCTCTTGCCTCTTCATCAAGCTCACGAACATCTCCCCAAGACAGCATTTCGAAGCCCATTTCTTTGGCTTTCGCTTCGTAAACTTCAGTTTTTGCAGCATTAAAAGCCTCATGTTTTTCAGTATTCACATAAGAGCTAAAAGCCACGGTTTGGATCACTCCGCCATGCTTATCAAAAAGCGCCAGCAATTCATCATCTAAATTTCTGCTGTGATCACACAAAGCTCTGGCTGAAGAATGTGAAGCAATAAGTGGCGCTTTAGAAAGCTCGAACATTTGTTTGATCGCTTCTTTAGAAGGATGCGAAACATCGATCATAATCCCTAAACGGTTCATTTCTTTGATCACTTCTTTACCAAGATCGCTTAATCCATTATTTAGCCATTCGTCATCTGCTTCACCAGTATTCGAATCGCTTAACTGACTGTGACCGTTGTGTGCCAAAGACATATAACGAGCGCCAATATCATAAAATTTCTCTACATTTTTGATATCGGTACCAATTGGATAGCCGTTTTCTACGCCAATCATCGCTACTTTTTTTCCTTGCTTTACCAGTTTTCTCACTTCTTTAGAAGTTGTGGCAAGACCAATTTCATCTGGAGCAATTTCTTCTGTTAAACGGTGAATAGCTTCAAATTTAGAAATAGCATTATCGTAGGCTTTTTTATAACCTTCAGTATCCAGATCGCCCTGACCGGTGTAAACAATTAGCCAAGAAACATCTAAATCTCCTTCGTCCATTTTAGGAAGGTTTACCTGCGTATCAAGATCTTCGGTATAATTATGATCGTGGGTAAAGTTATTCACATTAATATCGTTATGCGTATCGATCGTGATCACTTTTTCGTGGATCTTTTTGGCTTTCGCCATCAATTTTTCGTTGGTGTCTTGAGCAAAACCTGCTTGTGCAAAAAGTAAAGCAAACAGGCCAAGTTGTTTTATTTTCATAGTGAGTAAGTGGTTTAAGATCGTAAAATAGAAATAAAATTCGAGATCTCAACTCCTATTTTTAGATTCAAAAAAATGAGTTGGTTTTATAAAAAAATATTGAAAAATACACTTTAATATTTGATTTTTTGATATTGAAATTGAGTGAATATTCAAGCTTATAATTTTGAAATTTTATGATTTACCAATTCAATTTTCGATTACATTTGCTTGATTATTTTCAATTTTAAATGAATAAATTTTTAGTGGTGAATCAGCCTGAAAAATGGCCGGTTCAGCTTGAAAATATTAGCATCATTGCGGCAAAAGATTATTTAACCAATCCTGTTTACGCGAAAATAAAAGGTGCCAGAATTTTCAACTTATCCAAAAATTATAGCTATCAGTCTAAAGGATACTATGTGTCTCTTTTAGCTGAAGCGCGTGGCCATTTGGCCATTCCAACGGTGAAAAACCTGGTAGATCTTAGAGAGCCTAAACTGGTAAAAGTAATTTCTGAAGAGTTTGATGACGTTATTCAGAAATCACTAAAATCGATAAAATCTGCCGAGTTTGTGCTTAGTATTTATTTTGGGCAAAACGTAGCGCAAAAATACCGGGAGTTAAGTTCACTTTTCTTCAGGCATTTCCAGATTCCTTTTTTGCAGGTAAAGTTTAGTTTCAGTAATAAATGGACGATTAAAAGCATAAAAGCATTGTCTGAATCTGAAATTCCGAAGGATCATTTAGAGAGCATGTATGCTTTTGCAAGTGACTATTTTTCTAAAAAGAGATACGACACCGTTAAGCCCCAAGATTACGATTATGATCTGGCGATTTTGGTGCAGAAAGATGATTTAGCACCGCCGAGTAATCCAAAGGCTTTAAAGAAGTTCGTTGAAGTTGCCGAAAAGATGAATTTTTATGTTGAAATTATTTCACCTAAAGATCTATCAAGATTATCGGCTTTTGATGCACTTTTTATTCGGCAGAGTACAGAAGTTCATAATGAGGCTTATGCTTTTGCAAGAAAGGCGCAGCAGGAAGGTATTGCCATAATCGATTATCCAGATGCGATTTTAAAATGTTGCAATAAAGTGTTTATGGCCGAAGCTTTACAAAATGCAGGAATTCCTACGCCAAAAACCATGATCATTCATAAAGAGAATAAAGACCAGGTTTTGGCTGAAATTGCCTTACCGGTGGTTTTAAAATCTCCAGATTCTACCTTTAGTTTTGGCGTAAAAAAGGCAAAAACCGAAGAAGAATACGTAGAATTGGTGACTAAAATGTTGAAGGAATCTGAGTTGGTGATTGCACAGCAGTTTACACCATCAGATTACGATTGGCGCGTGGGAGTTTTAGACGGAAAAGCATTTTATGCCTGCAGGTATTATATGGCCAAAGGGCATTGGCAAATCTATAACTGGAGCGCTAAAAAGAAGAATGATCAGGATGGCAACGCAGATGCGATGGCATTAGAAGAAGTTCCTGAAAAAGTCTTAGATTTAGCATTACGATCGGCTAAATTGATAGGTGACGGACTTTACGGTATCGATATTAAAGAGATCAACGGAGAAGCGATGGTGATCGAAATAAATGACAATCCAAATATCGATTTTGGGGTTGAAGATGCTTTTTACGGCGAAGAAATCTATAAATCTATTATCACAGCCTTAAAGAACAGGCTGGAAAAAAAGTAAGATGAGTTATCATATTTTTGAAGTTTACGGAATAGAGTTAGAGTATATGCTGGTAAATAAAGACCTGCAGGTAAATCCTATTACCGATAAGCTATTTATTGAAAAAACCGGAAGCATTACTTCAGATGTTGATAACGGAAAGATCGAATGGAGTAACGAGTTGGTTGGGCATGTTGTTGAACTAAAAACTGCCGCGCCAACTGCTGTAGTTGAAGATTTAGATGTTCTTTTTGCTGAAAATATCTCTGAGATCAACTCATTGCTAAAACCTTTAGAAACACAACTTTTACCAACAGCAGCACATCCTTTAATGAACCCGTTGAAGGAAACCAAGCTTTGGGAGCACGATTATAACGAGATCTACGAGCTTTATAATCAGATCTTTGATTGTAATGGCCACGGTTGGAGTAATGTGCAAAGTATGCATATAAATCTTCCTTTTGCAGATGATGCTGAATTTGAAAAGCTGCATGCGGCGATACGAATTTTACTTCCTATAATTCCGGCATTAAGTGCTTCTTCGCCAATTTTTGAAGGGCAGCTTACTGGTTTTATGGATAGCCGTATGGAGATGTATAAAACCAATCAGAAAGAAATTCCGCAGATGGCGGGAAAAGTAATTCCTGAGTGCCTTTACACTAAAGAAGATTATCATCGCGGTATTTTTGAGCCTATAAAAGAAGCGATAAAACCTTATGATAAAGAAGGGATTTTAGAACATCATTTTTTGAATTCGAGAGGGGCAATTGCACGCTTTGATCGTGGCGCCATAGAGATAAGAGTGATAGACCTGCAGGAATGCCCAAAAGCAGATCTTGCGATTGCTATTTTTGTGATCGAAGCTTTAAAAGCTTTGGTGAATGAACATTTTATTTCTTTAACTGAACAAAAATTGTGGAAAGAAGATGATCTATTGGATATTCTGAATATCGCTATTAAAGATGCTGAAGTCGGGAAGGTGAAAAATGAAGATTATTTGATGATTTTCGGTTTAAAGAACGAAGCAAAAATTAGCGAAATCTGGCAGGCGATATTCGATAAAATTCAGTCGAATTTTTCAGAAAAACATCGAAAAACTATAGAATTTCTGCTTAAAGAAGGATCACTTTCTACAAGGATCGTAAAAGCGCTGAAAAAAGACTATTCCGAAGAAAAAATTAAAAGTATTTATTTAAAATTAGCCAATTGTCTATCTAAAAACCAATTATTTAACCCGTGAAACTAGTTTTAAGTTGTGAGCATGCAGGGAATGCCTTGCCACAGCAATTTAAGTTTATAAAGGATAAAAAAGATCCTGTTTGGAAAACATATCGTGCTTACGATCCCGGGGCTTTCAAATTGTTTCAGGAATTATCGAAAATAGCCGATTATAACTTCGATTATAAGTTTAGCCGATTGTTAATTGAGCCTAACCGCTCTCTGTATCATCGCAATTTATTTTCTGAATATTCTAAATCGCTCACCGCGGAACAGAAAGAACAATTGATCAATTCTTTTTACCTGAAATATCGAAGCGAAGTAGAGCAATGTATCGCTGAGCTTGTTGGAGCAGGAGAGGAGGTGGTACATATTTCTGTACATAGTTTTACACCAGTTTTGCATGCTATAGAACGACAAACCGATATCGGACTTTTATACGATCCCTCTAGAAAAGAAGAAAAACATTTTTCTAAGATCTTTAAAGAGGAGTTGTTAAAGGAAGTTGAACTAAAAATTAGGTTTAATTATCCTTATTTTGGAAAAGCTGATGGTTTTACCACCTATCTTAGAGAGAAGTTTAGAGAAAATTATATTGGATTGGAATTAGAAGTCAATCAGAAATTCGCTAGAAATAATAAGTTTTCTGATGATCTCATGCAACATCTAAAAAATGGACTTTTAAAAACGATTCAGTTTAAAGAAATTAGTCAGTTGTTTGATCAGCAAAAAATAAAGGTCTAAATACTTAATCAACCTAACTAAAAATAAAACGTCCCGCAATTGCGGGACGTTTTATTTTTGGTGTTATATCTTTAAAAGTTGAAAATTACTTTAAAAGCTTAGCGTCTAAAGTAATTTCTGTATCTAACAATTTTGATAATGGACAGTTTTCTTTGGCTTTAGTGGCAATTTCTAAGAATTTATCTTCAGAAATATTTGGCACTTTACCTTCTAGAATTAAATGCGATTTTGAAACCACACCATCTTCAAAAGTAATTTCACTCTTTGTATCAAGGCTTTCAGCAGGAAAATCTTCTTCAGCTAAAAAAGCAGATAACTGCATGGTAAAACAACCGGAATGTGCTGCACCAATTAATTCTTCTGGATTGGTACCATTACCGTCTTCAAATCTTGTTTTATATGAATATTGAGTTTCGTTTAAAACTCCGCTTTCTGTAGAAAGAGTTCCGTGTCCTTCTTTAAGAGTTCCGTTCCAAACTGCGCTTGCTTTTCTAATCATAATATAAATTTTAGTTTTGGTTTTAAGTAAAGATAGGATCTTAGAACTGGGGAGTAAAGCATTTTATAAAAAGCTTAAGTCTTAAGGCGGATGATTTAATAGTATTTTTTGAAATCAAAACAAAGGCTATAAAAAAATCCCTTTTTGGAATGACCAAAAAGGGACTTATATGACTTCTATATGTTAGCAAAATTACTCGAATATCGAGATTTTTATGCTATTTAGATTACTTGATCTCTACAACTTCAAGATCGAATACTAAATCTTTTCCTGCTAATGGGTGATTTCCATCTACTACGATAGAACTGTCTTTTACTTCTCTTACCACAAGGTTCATTTCACGACCATCTGGAGTTTTAGAAACTAATCCCATACCAACTTTAGGCTCAAGATCTTCTGGAAGTTGGCTTTTTTCAACTTCCTGGACAAGCTCTTCTCTAGGCTCACCGTAAGCTTCTTCTTTAGGTATATTTATGGTTTTCTTTTCGTTAACTTCCATATCTAAAAGTCCTTTTTCGAAACCAGGAATTAATTGTCCCTGTCCCATAGTAAATTCGATTGGCTCACCTCTATCTACAGAGCTATCGAATACCTGGCCGTCGGTTAATTTTCCTGTGTAATGAACTTTTACAGTGTCATTTTGCTTTACTTGACTCATAAATTTGTTTTTCAAAGATTAATTAAGGCTGAAATCTTGTTTTCAGCCAATTAAGTGTGCAAAGGTACAGCTCTTATATGCACTCACAAGAATATGATACTTTAATTCCCTTAGTTTATGGTTTCTTAACAGTTTTTGAAGAAAATTTAATTGATAGACCTAAGAATTGAGGAGTGCGAAATTTAAAATTGTAACTTTTTATTAGAACAAGGAAGTTTTTGTGATAAATTGAGATCCTAACAATTTAGATTAAGAAACGAAAACAGCTTAATAATAGAAAGTTGGATTTTTGAAAATTTAAAGATATCTTTAGAAAATGATAATTTGAAAAAAGAGAGCTTAAGATATTATAAGATTGATAGCTTTTTTTAAAAATTATACGAATAATCAACTAAATCGATTTATCATTTTTTAAACCCTAACTATGGAAAAAAACAAGAAATCCTCTAGCTCTTCACGAAGAGATTTTATAAAGAGTACTGCGCTTGCCACGGCCGGTATTAGTATCATTCCGCGTCACGTTTTGGGTGGCCCGGGTTTTGTTGCTCCCAGCGATAAGCTTGTGGTTGCAGGAATTGGAGTAGGTGGAAAAGGACAAAGTGATATCTGGAGCTTTTATCAAACAGGAAAAGCTGATATTGCATTTTTATGTGACGTGGACGATCGTCGTGCTAAAATTTCACGAGAACGTTTTCCTAAAGCAAAATACTATAAAGACTGGAGAGAACTTTTTGATAAAGAAGCGAAGAATTTTGATGCAGTTTCTGTTTCGACTCCAGATCATAACCACGCGATCCAAACACTTGGTGCAATGCAATTAGGAAAACATGTTTATGTTCAGAAACCATTAACGCACGATATTTACGAAGCAAGAGCTTTAACCAAAGCTGCAGAAAAATATGATGTGGTCACTCAAATGGGGAACCAGGGAGCTTCTGGAGATGGCGTGCGTAAAATGAGAGAATGGTTTAATGCAGGTCTAATAGGTAAAGCTAAAGAAGTATATTGTTTTACAGACAGGCCGGTTTGGCCACAGGGAATCCCATGGCCGGCGGAGAAAAAATCAAGCGTTCCGGCAGAATTAGATTGGAATCTTTGGCTAGGAACCGCTCCTTATAAAGAATATGTAAATGGTTTGGTTCCGTTTAACTGGCGAGGCTGGTGGGATTATGGTACCGGCGCGTTGGGAGATATGGGATGTCATTTAATTGAAGCGCCTTACCGAGTATTAGATCTTAAATATCCTAAAAATGTAGAGTGTAGTGTGGGTAGCGTTTATGTAGATGAATTTAAACGAGGATATTTCCCAGAAAGTTGCCCGCCTTCAAGTCACGTGACCATGACCTTTGATGGTAATCAAAATACCGATGGTGATCTTAAGTTACACTGGATGGATGGTGGAATTCAGCCAACAAGACCAGAGGAACTGGGGCCAAATGAAGTTTTTGGTGATAGAGGAAACGGAGTTTTAATTATTGGTACAAAAGGAAAAATGATGTGTGGTACCTATGGTGAGAATCCGCAGTTATTGCCAACTTCAAGAACTAATGAAGTAAATGTGGCTCAGCAATACGATCGCGTACCGGGTGGCGCAAATGGTCACTACGGGCAATGGGTTGAAGCTTCGATCGCAGGACCAGGTAAAAAAGAACTAAGTTCCCCATTTGAGATCGCAGGCCCTTTAACCGAAATTTTGTTGATCGCAAACCTTGCTATTCGCGGAACAGATATTAGACGAGAAAAAACAAATGCCGATGGAAACATCGAATTTGAATATCCAGGGCGTTACATTCAGATGACCTGGGATAGCGACAACATGCGTGTTACAAATCTAGAAGAAGCCAACAAGTTTGTGAAACGTGATTATCGTGACGGCTGGAAACTTGGTAAAATATAGTTTAAAAGCTCCAGAAATTATAGACTTGCTTCAAAAGTAATCTTTGTCTATATTAGCTTTTAGCAATAATGCTGCAGGCTGAAAAACGCAAACATGATCAGAAAATATATCTACGGAATCGTATCTAGTTTATTATTTTTTGTGATCGTAGGTTTTTCAGCCTGTAATTTTTCAGATAAAAATATAGAGGATAAAACCTCTAACGAAGATTGGGATACGCTACAGGTTAATGTTTCAGCATTTAATTCGGTTCGATATCAAACTGCCGGAAATAACCCAAATGTCGCTGCTTGGGGCGATACTTTAAAACCAGGTATGAATGCCGTTGCCATTTCGAGAGATCTTATGGATTTAGGCTTGGGGCATAATGACAAAATTAAAATTCAGGGATTCGATTCTATTTTTACCATCAAAGATAAAATGCATTATCGTTGGAGAAAACGCGTGGATATATTTATGGGAAAAGATATTCAGAAAGCAAAAAACTTCGGAAGAAAAAAACTTGAAATTTACTACCTTAAGAAGGATTCTACTGCTACAGAAGCGGTTGCTTCAGAATAGTTCTAATTTTGATACTACTTCAGGATTAAGTATTTTTCGGATTCTACAGAGCAATTGATGTAGAACAATCTCTTTCAGTTTAATCTTATGAAGTATTATTTAATCCTCCTTGCATTATTTTTCAGTTTAAGTATTATCGCTCAGGAATCTCAGGATTCTATAAAAAACACCCAAAAAACTTACAAGATAGGGATACAGCTAACACCTCCTTTTGTTACCCAAAATCCAAACGGAAACTATGATGGTTTAAGTATTAAAGGCTGGAATATGGTAAATGAAAGCCTTGATTATGAATTTGAATACCAGGAATACGAAACACTCACTGCACTTTTAAATGCAGTAGAAAGTGGCGAAGTAGATTTCAGCATAAATCCTATCACGGTTACCGATAGCCGAATGTTAAGAATGGATTTTTCTCAGCCTTATTTTATTTCCCATACCGGTGTGGCCAAAAGAAAAGAATCCCAGGTTTTTAATATTCTGAAAAACTTATGGAGCTGGGAATTTATTTCGGCCATTTTAGCGCTTTTAGGTGTCATTTTTATTTTTGGCTTTTTGGTGTGGATCTTTGAGCGTAAGAAAAATGCAGAAGAATTTGGCGGCGGAAAAGGAAAAGGACTAATGGAAGGTTTTTGGTGGAGCGCCGTAACGATGACAACCGTTGGTTACGGAGATAAGTCTCCAAGAACAACCGGTGGCCGTATTATTGGTTTGATCTGGATGTTTATGGCGATCATCATAATTTCGAGTCTTACGGCTAGTATTGCTTCTTCTCTTACCGTAAAAAGTATTAATGATGAAATTAATGGCATTGCAGATCTTAATCGTTTTAAAGTTGGGACGGTAAATAGCAGTAGTGCTGCAGAACTTTTAGATCTCTACGGAATCAATTCTGAGAAATTAACTACAGAAGAAGAAGGTATCGAATTGCTTAAAGACAACAGGATCGAGCTTTTGGTCTATGATGAACCCATCTTGCGTTACGAAATTGAAAAGCTTAATGCCGGCAAGACAATTGAAGTTTTAGAGCAAACGCTTAAAAAAGACTATTACAGTTATTCTTTCCCTAAAAATTCAGATTTGGTAGATGAGATAGATCCGGCTCTGGTAAGAATGCTTAAACGTATGGAATGGGAAAACCTTATCCAAGACTATAAATAGTAACTCGATAATGGAGATTAAATGCTCAAAGGTTTGTCTTTAGGTAATTTGCTAAAATCAGATTTTATCGTGCAAAAACGATCAAATAGTTAAAACGTAAGGATTTTTCGATTTTTGGTAATGTGAATTATAGATTTCACATAAGTTTAGCATCAATTTACGGCTTTCCATAAATTAAATACCAATTCTTTTATTTAATTTTATCGTTTTCAAATAGTTGAAAATGATTAATAATTTTTGTTATTATATCTTTTCAACCGAAAATAAACCACATAAAATGCAAATTAGAGACGAAAATGATAATAAGTCTGAAGATTACATTCTTCAGAAGAATAAAAAAACAAAAGTAGGTTCAACCTTTATTGCCATCGTGCTGGTGATCATTATCGCTATTGTGGCAATGACCGGTGTTTACTTCGATTACTGGTAGGATTCAGTAAAAATACCGAAAGAACGATAGAAAATTTTCAGATTTCTTAATCTGTTTTACTATTAATTAGATTTTATTTCATTTAATAAAAGAAAGGCTTTATTTACATATTCTCGTTCTAAGAATAGTGCAAAATAGTTGGAAGTAGAGATCATCTCGAAAACAGGGATTCCCTCGTAAGCCAATAGCTTAAAAATATAAAAATATAAACCTACAGACTGACTACTATTTTTTGGTAAAGCAATAGTTATTGAAGAAAGATCTTCTTTTATGGTTACACGAACTTCATTTTTAAAGTAATCTTCGACAAGATCGGTTAAAGAAGAAGAAACCAAAATATTACTCTCCTGGTAATTACTAGAATAGTTAAGATAAACACCGGTTTGATCTTTCACCGCATCTAACAACCTGGATTTGTTCGCAATGATGGTTTTGGAATTTAGAAATGTGTATTCGGTAATTCCAGATCTAACGATGATATCCCCAAGTTCACGCAGGCTGTTCATGTTAATTTTTGTCCGCTTAGGTGCGTAACGTCGCAAAGCCATAATAATGCTACCCACTTTTACCGTTTTGCGCATCTCTTTTTCAACTTCGGGACGTAGATCTTCAGCAAGACCGCTAAAATTTACGATATCTCTCGCGATTGCATCATCCAAAAAGGGTTGATGCCTTATAATATCATGAACACAGGTGGTTATCGTCTTCATTGTTAAATATTACACATTTTGTACAAATGTATATAAAATGAATCATTTTTTTTAATCTCATCACGCTTCATTTTAATTATGCAATATCAAAAGAATGAAGATGAAAGTTTTAAAATTTGGAGGAACATCTGTAGGAACTCCAGAAAGTATAGAAAATGTAAAAAATATCACCCTTGGACAGGAGGGGAAAAAATTATTGGTATTATCTGCAATGAGTGGTGTTACCAACGATCTTGTTGCGATTTCTAATCTATCTAAAACTCAGAATTACGAGGAGATCGAAGATATTATTAATAAGCTTCAGGAGCGTCATTTTTCTGCGATAGACATCCTAATTCAGGATGAAACTTTAAATAATGAAACTAAATCTTTTGTAGCCAAACGCCTTGAAGAATTATCGGCCGCCGGCCACAATGAATATTCAGAGGCTGTTTATGCAGAGATCGTGACCTACGGTGAAACGATGCTGACTTTTATGGTTTCTCAATATTTTAAATCTCAGGGAATCGAAAACATTTGGTTAGATGCCAAAGCTTTTATGGAAGTTCATAATCTAGAAAATCCAGATACCGATAGGGTTGGTGAGCTTTTAGATGCGCATTTAGAAGGAAAAAGATCTGAATTATATATCACTCAGGGTTTTGTTTGTATCAATAAACATAACGAAATTAGTACATTAAAACGAGGAGGTAGCGACTATACAGCCACTATTCTTGGTGCTGCTGTGCAAGCTTCTGAAGTGCAAATTTGGACAGATATTGATGGTTTCCATAATAACGATCCTCGCCATGTAGAAGGCACACATCCAATTTCAGAATTAACTTTTGAAGAAGCAGCAGAGCTTGCTTATTTTGGCGCTAAAATTTTACACCCACAAACCGTATCGCCAGTAATTAATAAAGGAATTCCTATTTTCCTGAAAAATACTTTTACTCCTGAAAAAACCGGAACTAAAATCTCTTCTGAAGTTCATAGCAAAGGTCTTAAAGCCATTGCTGCAAAAGATGATATCACCGCGATTAAGATCAAGTCTAACCGAATGTTGATGGCGCACGGTTTTCTTCGCAAGATCTTTGATGTTTTTGATAATTACGAAACATCTATTGATATGATCACTACTTCTGAGATTGCCATTTCTTTAACCATAGACGATACCAGAAACCTAGATAAAATCCTCGAAGAATTAAATGCTTATGGAGAAATTACAGTAGATCGCAATCAAAGTATTGTTTGTATCGTAGGAGAATCTGTGATCGAAGATCATTCGACTTATAAGTTATTCGAACTATTAAATGATATCCCGGTTAGGATGATAAGTTACGGTGGTAGTAGCAACAATATTTCTATCTTGGTAGATACTCAAAATAAAATTGAAACCCTTAGAAGCCTGAACCAGAAACTTTTTAGTGAAGGTTTAACTCAGTTAGCTTAAAACTCTATTTACGAACAGAGTAAACTGTTCCTTTTGTGTAATGAGTGCCGTCGATTTTCCCTAAAAGTCGACGGTTTTTTTAGCTGAATATTGAAAGAAATATAAGCCGATTTTTGATGTTTTTGATGAGAGTTTTTAAGCAGATCTTAGAATCTTTTCCATCTTTCTGCCTTTCGCCAATTCGTCTACCAGTTTGTCTAAATAACGCACCTGTTTGGTAAGTGGAGTTTCAATTTCTTCGATACGATAACCACAAATTAATCCTTTAATAAGCGATGCTTTTGGGTTTAGATTTGCTTTTTCAAAGAATTCCTGGAAACTGACTTTCTTTTCGATTAGTTCCTGTAGTTCTGTATCACTAAAACCGGTTAACCACTCGATTACCTGGTGTAATTCTGCTTTTGTACGACCTTTTTTCTCAACTTTATTAACGTAATGTGGATATACCGAAGCAAAACTCATTACAGCAATTTTACGGTCATGTTCTGGTGTTGTGCTCATTGCTTTTATTTTTTTCCTTTTCCTCAATAAATTTAGACATAAAATAAGTACTGCGATTATTGTGGAATTTCAGCATGCTGCCCGTAAAATTATTACTGCGGTGTTTACTGAGATTGGTCTTTAAATCTATTAATTTTTGCTGAAAAGAAGTTGTAAAATCTTCTGCTGAAAATCTTGATTTTAAGATAGCTTTTCCAAGCGCTTGTTTAGCAATCCACAAATCTTTGTCGGTATAAATTTGAATCGCTTTTTCAACAATTTCAGCATCCGAGCTACAAATAAAGCCGTTCCAATGATTTTCTTCGGAAATTCCTTCGGCTCCAATAGCTGTTGTGATAGAAGTGATTCCGTTTTGCATCGCATCGATCATTTTGCCTTTGAGTCCGGCTCCAAACTGAATTGGTGTTAGTAAAATTCGATGTTTTTGCATCACTTCATCAACACTTTCTGCACGGCCATGCACCAAAAAACCTTCTTTTGTATTCTGAAGTTGATATACTTTATCGCTGGCATAAGCTCCGTAGATATGCAATTTTGTTTCAGGGAGCTTTTGTTTAATTTTTGGCCATATTTTTTGCTTTAAAAGTAAAGTAGTCTGCCAGTTAGGCTCGTGTAGAAAATTACCGATAAACATAAAATCCTGTCGATCGTCAAACGAAGCTGAAACTTCCGCTCTCTCGATCTCTTCGGTTGCTAATAAATAGGGGAGATATTCGATAATTTCAGCAGGAATTTTAAAAATAGATCTTAAAAGTTCCATTTCAACTTCAGAAATGATCAAACTTAAATCGCAACGATAGATCGAAGCAATTTCTCTTTTCGCCAAATCTGAATTTAGCATAAGATTCTGCAATTCAGCTTCAGTATCTAAAGCCTTTTTTCTGGTATTCCGTAGAAAATGTAAATCCTCGGTATCTAAGATCTTTATCGCTTCAGGACAAATTGCATCAACTCGCCAACCGTATTGCTCTTCAATCATAAAGCGATCAAAAAGAACAATTTCAGGATCATTTTCCTTTAAAAATTCATCAAAACTAGCATTATTCAATTCAATTTTAGCCGTTTTTACGCCTATTTTTTCGAGATCGAAAGCATGTTGTGATTGGGCAGTCGTGGTAGCAAAAGTGATAGTGTACTTTTCATTTAGAAAAAAATTGAGCAATTGTAACATTCGGCTTCCTGCGGCAGAAGATGTAGGTTCTGGCCAAACGTATCCAATAACGAGTAAATTTTTCATGTAAAGATTTCTATCGACTTTCAGCAAAATTAAACTTCTTTTTTAAAAAAGATTTAAAATACACAGCGCTTAATCTACAATCTTATAATTTTTCGTATATTCTTAAATTCCAATATGAAAATATGAGCAGAGGATTTGTAAAAGAAGAAGATCAGGAAGAAGCACCGGTAATTCCGCCACGCGCGGCTTTACCAAACGGAGTAACAAATTATGTAACGCCAGGTGGATACGAAGCTTTGGAGCAGGAGCAACGTGATTTGGAAAATGAACGTGGAACAATTAAAACTGATAATGAAACCGAAGATCGCAGAGCCAAGGCAGTGATCGATGGAAAATTTAAATTATTAGCCGAGAGAAGAGCTTCTGCCAGGATCATTCATCCAAATCAGCAACCAGAAGATGAAGTGCGTTTTGGTGCTAAAGTGAAATTAAAGAATCATAACACCAATAGTTTCCAGCAATTCCAGATCGTTGGCGTAGACGAGGCGAACGTGAAGCAGCAAAAGATAGCATTTGTAGCACCTATTGCAAAGGCAGTGACAGGACTTAAAGTCGGTCAAAAAACCGAGTTTAAATTGGGCGATGAAACGAGGATTCTTGAAGTTTTAGAGATCGATTATTAAATACAAAGCAACCGGAATAAAATTATTTGAATGAATGTTTATGTAGTGATGGGCGTTTCTGGAATAGGAAAAACCACAATTGGCAAAAAACTAGCCGAAAAATTAGAAATTCCCTTTTACGATGCCGATGATTACCATCCCGAAGCCAATGTAAAAAAAATGAGCAGTGGCCTTGCTTTAAATGATGAAGATCGCAAAGAATGGTTAGAGATTTTAGCTAAAAATATTAAGAACTGGAGTGAAAATAAAGGTGCCGTCTTGGCCTGTTCGGCTTTAAAAAAAACTTATCGTGAAAGTTTATCAAAAGGATTAAAAGACCAGGTTGTCTTTGTGTATTTACATGCCGAATATGAATTGGTGTTTAAGCGAATGAAGGCCAGAAAAGGACATTATTTTAAAGAATCTTTACTGAAATCTCAGTTTGATACCCTTGAGGAACCACAGAGCGCCATAAAAGTTGATGTAGACCAGGAAATTACTGAAATCGTAAACGAAGTTTTAGGAAAGATAAAGCAATAGTAAATGGAAATACAATTACTTTTAGCAATAGGATTGGGA
This sequence comes from Zunongwangia mangrovi, assembly GCF_900112105.1. GTDB lineage: Bacteria > Bacteroidota > Bacteroidia > Flavobacteriales > Flavobacteriaceae > Zunongwangia > Zunongwangia mangrovi. Next base: position 26,366 of record NZ_FOKV01000002.1, read on the forward strand.
ATTGCTTTATTACTTTTTTTAATTCTGAAATTAAAGATCCAGGCATTTCTATCGCTGCTAATCGTTTGTATTTTTGTTGGAATTTTAGCCGGAATGCCCGCAGCCGATATCATGGAAACCATGAAAGAGGGAATGGGCAGCACTTTAGGTTTTGTAGCCACTGTAGTTGGTTTGGGCGCTTTATTTGGTGGAATCTTAGAACAATCTGGTGGTGCAAAAGCATTAGCTTCTTTTATTCTGAAAAAAACCGGAGAAAAGAATGCGCCATGGGCAATGATGATCACCGGATTTATTGTCGCTATCCCTGTATTTTTTGATGTCGCTTTTATCATTTTGGTTCCCATTACTTATGCACTGAGTAAGAAAACCGGTAAATCTTTGGTGCTTTATGCAATTCCGCTTTTAGCAGGTTTGGCGATCACACATTGTTTTATTCCACCAACACCGGGACCTATTGCTGTTGCAGATATTTTGGGGGCAGATCTTGGCTGGGTAATTTTATTTGGTTTTGCAGCGGGAATTCCTGCGGCTATTTTAAGCGGACCGCTTTTCGCTAAGTTATTAACGAAAACGTTATATATAGAACCCAAAACCTTTACTGAAGATGATACTTTAGAATATCAAATACCTTCAGCAAAGATGATCATTACAATTATTTTCGTGCCTATATTTTTAATCGTACTGAACACTTTAATTGCAAGTCCGTTGATCGATGCTTCTAATTTCCCAAATTGGATAAATTATATGGTAAATTTGTTGGGGCATCCTTTTTCAGCATTAATAATCGCCAATTTATTAGCCTGGTATTTTTTAGGAGTAAAACGCGAAGTAGATAAAGAAAAGCTTCTAAAAATAGCAGCTAAAAGTTTTGAATCTGCCGGTATTATTATTTTACTTACTGGTGCTGGCGGCGCATTTAAACAAATTTTAATCAATACCGGGGCAGGAGAAATGATCGCTAATAATTTGAATGAAAGCTTTATGAGTCCGCTTTTGTTTGGTTTTATTGTCGCAGCTTTGGTTAGAGTTCTTCAGGGATCTTCTACAGTGGCCATGATCACTGCCGCTGGGATCACAGCGCCATTATTAGAAGGTGCAAATTACGCAGAAAGTCAAGTTAGCTTAATAGTGATCGCAGTAGCCTCTGGCGCTTTGATTTTATCCCACGTAAATGATAGCGGATTTTGGTTAGTTGGCCAATACATAGGATTAACAGAAAAACAAACCTTTAAAAGCTGGACGGTGATGACGACTATTATTTCTTTGGTAGGTCTAGGGATATCTTCTTTAATCTGGTATTTTATATAGAATTAATGCTTAGATTTAATAATATCAACAATTAATAACTTCAATCATAATTAACTCAACTCAATGAAAAACACGTATACCACCAGTTTAAACCTTCCCAAATTAGATTTTATTCTATTAATCTTTAGAATAGGAGTTTCGATCTTAATGCTATTTCACGGTGTACCTAAATTAATAAGTCTTTTTTCTTCGGAAGAAATTCAATTTGCAGATCCCTTAGGTGTTGGACAAACAATGACACTTGCTGTGGCTGTTTTAGCTGAATTTGTATGTTCTATAATGCTTATTTTGGGAATAGGAACTAGGATTGCGACGATCCCGTTAATTGTTACTATGGCCGTTGCTGCAATTATCGTACATGCACCAGATGGTTTGGCAAAACAGGAATTGCCTTTTATGTATTTACTATCTTATGTGCTGCTTTTTTATACCGGTGCCGGAAAGTTTTCGCTAGACCACTATTTTTTATACAAAGCTGAGAATAAAGACAAGTAAGCTTAAAACAAAAAAAGTCTTGCTATTCAGTTTTCGTTGAATAACAAGACTTTTTAAATTTTAAATATGATCTACTAAATAGATTTGTTCTGAGTAAATTTACTCCTCTGAAGAGTTTTCTTCCATGGTGTGATATACGTTTTGTACATCATCGTCTTCCTCTAATTTTTCAAGAAGTTTTTCTACATCTGCAGCCTGCTCTGACGTTAGCTGTTTTGTAACCTGCGGGATTCTTTCAAAACCTGAAGAAATAATTTCAATATTTCTATTTTCTAATTCTTTCTGGATACTTCCAAAGTTTTCGAAAGGAGCGTAGATGTGTATTCCGTCTTCATCTTCAAAAACTTCTTCAGCTCCAAAATCGATAAATTCAAGCTCTAATTCTTCTACATCCAGGCCTTCTGCATTGATCCTGAAGTTACAGGTGTGGTCGAACATAAATTCTACAGAACCTGAGGTTCCAAGGTTTCCGTCACATTTATTAAAATGTGATCTTACATTGGCAACAGTACGGTTGTTGTTATCTGTAGCGGTTTCTACCAAAATTGCGATACCATGTGGCGCATAGCCTTCAAAAAGTACAATTTTATAATCACCCTGGCTTTTATCTGATGCTCTTTTAATAGCACGCTCGATATTGTCTTTTGGCATGTTAACACTCTTGGCGTTCTGGATCACCGCTCTAAGCTTAGAGTTAGAATCTGGATCTGGACCACCTTCTTTAACGGCCATTACAATATCTTTTCCTATACGAGTAAAGGCTTTGGCCATTGCAGACCAACGTTTCATCTTACGTGCCTTTCTAAATTCAAATGCTCTTCCCATGATAATAAAAATGAAATCCGGGCAAAAATATAAAAAAAGCTCCTAAAATGATTTCAAATTAGGAGCTTTCTGGAATATTAGGTTTTTAGATGTTTCTGAAACCTATTTTGCTTCAACGATATCTTCTATAGCTTTTGCCATTTCAAAGTCTTTTTCTGTAACTCCGCCTGCATCGTGGGTAGATAAAGAAATCTCTAATTCGTTATACACATTTGCCCAATTTGGATGATGTTGCAAAGCTTCAGCTTCAAAAGCAATTCTCGTCATTACTGTAAAAGCATCTTTAAAATTTTCGAATTTAAAGGAAGTATGAATCGCTTCTTTGGCATACGTCCATCCTTCTAATGATTGCAGTTTAGTATTGATCTGGTCTTCGGTTAGTTTTTCCATAATTGACATTATTTTTATTACTTCAATTTAGGAATAGTTATCTGGAAATTGATTCAGAATTAATCCTTTAATATAAGATTAACCAATTTTTTTGATGGTTGCTTCTACGACCTCCTGTACACTAATCTGCAGATTTGCAGGTAATAGATTATCCTTTGGAAGAACTGCTAAATAACGATCGTTGTTACTATCGTAAACGTTTTTAAATAATGGATTATCATAACCCAAAATTTCACACACATCTTCTACAAAATCTTTTTGGTGAACTAGATCTGAACTTCCTAAATGAAAAACGCCCTGCAACTTCCTATTTACGATATAATGGATTTGCTGAGTGATCTTACTAATTTCAGTGACATTAATTACAACGTTGGGAAAAACTTCGATAGCTTCCCCCAAATCGATAAGAGTTTTAATTTCGTTTACTCTTGGCGATCCCTGGCCAAAAACCATTGGCAATCTTACAATATTGTATTTTTCGTTGGGTAATCGTAAAAGGGCATTTTCGATCTTAATTTTAAATCGGCCATAAATACTTTGCGACAGCGTTTTATCGTACTCGTAACTGGGATAATTTGTAAAAGCATCAAAAACATTAGCCGAACTTAAAAAGATAAGTTTGCAGGGATGTGTAAGAATATAACTAATTGCTGAATAGTGTAGTGCCAGTTGCGTTTCAAAACTACCGCGAACGGCAGAAATGATGATGGTTGGTTTTAAATTGTACAGCAAAAGGTCTAAACTATCGGTTTCCATGTCGTATTGATGAAACTGATGGTTTTTTTCTAATGCGTTATTATCTGTGCAAAAGGTTCCGTGAGTATCAAAATAGGAGCATAGCTCTTTATAAATGGCATTGCCAATAAAGCCGCTAGCTCCTAATACTAGTATACGTTCCAAATAATTTTATCCTTTATAAAAGGGTAATTTCACCTGAGTAGCAGGAACGGTTTTTTTACGAATTTGAATATTGATCTTCTTTCCAAAGCCGGCATATTCTGTCTTCACATAACCTAAACCAATTCCTTTTTCTAATGAAGGTGACATGGTACCCGATGTAACATTTCCTATTATTTCTCCTTCGTCGTTCACGATATCGTATCCTTGCCTTGGGATGCCTCTTTCATCAAGCTCAAACGCTACAAGTTTACGTTTTGAACCTTCTTCTTTTTCCGCTTTTAAAGCTTCAGAATTGATAAAGTCTTTATTGAATTTTGTGATCCAACCTAGTTTAGCTTCGATTGGTGAAGTGGTATCGTCGATATCATTTCCGTAAAGACAAAACCCCATTTCTAATCTTAAAGTGTCACGTGCAGCAAGACCTATTGGCTGAATTCCAAAATCTGCTCCTGCTTCCATTACTTTATTCCAAATCTCTTCAGCACATTCGTTTTTGAAATAAATTTCGAATCCACCACTACCAGTATAACCAGTTGCTGAAATAATTACCTTTTCCATACCAGCAAAAGTGCCAATCTCGAAAGTGTAAAATTTCATATTGCTAAGATCTACATCGGTAAGCGATTGCATAGCTTCAGCAGCTTTTGGTCCCTGTATGGCTAAAAGAGATAATTCTTCACTAAGATCTGTTAGTGTAGCATCCATGGTGTTATGTTTGCTAATCCAGTTCCAGTCTTTCTCGATATTAGCGGCATTTACTACCAATAAATATTTTTCAGCATTTATGCGATAAATAATCATATCGTCTACAATACCACCATCTTCATTTGGCATACAGGTATATTGCGCCTGCCCATCTACTAATTTTGAAGCATCATTAGACGAAATTAACTGAATAAGCTCTAAAGCATGTTCCCCGGTTACTAAAAATTCTCCCATGTGAGAAACATCAAAAACGCCAAGTTTTTCGCGAACATTATGATGCTCAGCATTTACACCTTCGTAAGAAACCGGCATATTGTATCCTGCAAACGGAACCATTTTGGCTCCCAGATCTTTATGTTTATTAGCTAATGCTACTTCTTTCATCTTGATTGTTTAGTTTGCGCAAATTTATAGAATTAAGGCTGAACTGACTATAGTTTACCCAAAATTGTGAAGGAAATGTCAAACCTTCGCCTAGCCTTAAATGATGCCGTATATTTGAAATAACCACTAAAATCGATGATTTATGAAGATTTTTTCTGCAGCACAATTAAAGAAAGCAGACGAACTAACGATCAAAATTCAAGGCATAACTTCGACCCAACTTATGGAACGAGCCGCAAGTCTTGTAACTAACGAGATAGATAAACGATTACAAAACGCAGATATTGCTATTAAGATTTTTTGCGGAATAGGGAATAATGGTGGTGACGGACTCGTAATCGCCAGACAGCTTATAGAAAAAGGTTATCGTGTTAAGGTTTTTGTTGTAAATTATAGTGACAATCGATCACAAGATTTCCTGATTAATTACGATCGATTAAAAGAAACCACAAATGATTGGCCAGAATATATAAAAGATGAAGGCGATTTTCCAGAAATTGATCCTAATGATTTTGTGATCGATGCGATTTTTGGAATAGGTTTAAATCGTCCATTAGAAGGTTGGATTGGTGAATTGGTAACTTATATCAACCAATCGAAGGCATTTATTTTGGCTATTGATATGCCTTCCGGATTATTTTCAGATCGCGTACCGGCTGAAAAAGATTGTTTAATTTCAGCTAATTTCACTTTAAGTTTTCAAACCCCTAAACTGGTTTTCTTTTTACCACAAACAATGGATTATGTTGGGGATCTGCAGGTTTTGGATATTGGTTTAGATCGTGATTTTTTATCTTCAGAAAAAACGAATTACGAACTTATAAATAAACATGAAGCCAGAACTCTTTATAAACCTAGAAAATCGAATTCGCATAAGGGGAATTACGGGCATGCCCTGGTAATTGGTGGTAGTTATGGTAAAATTGGTAGCGTTTTATTATCTACTAAAGCTGCTTTAAGAACAGGAGCAGGTCTGGTAAGCACTTTTATCCCAAAATGCGGTTATAACATCTTGCAAACTGCGCTTCCTGAAGCTATGGTGATCACCGATAAAAATGAGGAGAAATTAACGAATATCGACCACAGGATGGATCCTTCAGTAATTTGCTTCGGAATGGGAGCAGGGAAAGATCCAAAAACTGTTGAAGCTTTTAAAGAATTACTTCAGAAAACCGAGAAACCCATGCTAATCGATGCAGATGGGTTGAATATGATTTCTGAAAACCAAGAATTACTTGAATTTCTTCCGAAGAAATCGTTATTAACTCCGCATCCCAAAGAATTACAGCGTTTAATTGGTGATTGGAATGATGATTTTGAGAAAATTGAAAAAGTTCAGGAATTTACACAATCTCATGATCTGGTACTTGTTTTAAAGGGTTCTCATACGTTCGTTTTTGGCGAAGGACATGTTTATATTAATAATTCTGGTAATCCCGGGATGGCTACTGCAGGAAGTGGTGATGTTTTATCGGGGATCATTGCTGGATTAATCTCACAGCAATATAGTTCTTTAGCGGCGGCAATTTTGGGCGTTTATTTACATGGAATTTCAGGTGATATTGTTGCTGAAAACAGGTCTTATCAGGCATTAATTTCTGGCGATATAGTAGAAAATATGGGAGCTGCATTCCAGGCATTGTTCGCTGACTAGCATTTATATTTTCGAGGACAAGATGAACAAATGAAATATTGAGTTAATGTCACTAAAAATTGAAATTTGGATATCTATTTTGAATTATTAATAAAAAAACTCTTATAATTTGGATAGTATTCATCGAAATTGGATTTTTGCCCTATTCCTAGCATAACCAATTTCGAAAAGTTTCATGGAAAATACACATTACATCACATCTGCGATTTTAGATCTTAATATCATTCGAAATATAATAGACAAAAAAATGAAACTTGCTCTTAGTGAAGAAGCACGTTTAAATATAACAAAATCGCGAGCATATCTAGATCAAAAGATAAAAGAGAGTAGTGCACCTGTTTATGGTATAAATACTGGTTTTGGTGCCTTATGTAATGTAAAGATCACTTCAGAAAAACTGACCGTTTTACAAGAAAACCTGGTGAAATCTCATGCTTGCGGAACTGGTGACAAAGTAAGTAAGCCGATCATTCGATTGATGTTACTTTTAAAAATTCAGTCTTTAAGCTATGGAAACTCAGGTGTGGCTTTAGAGACGGTAGAACGTTTGATTGATTTCTTTAATGAAGATATTTTACCTGTAATTTATGAGCAGGGATCTTTAGGTGCTTCTGGAGATCTCGCACCATTAGCTCATCTCGCCTTGCCATTAATAGGGGAGGGCGAAGTTTATTATCAAAATGAAACAGTTAGCGGAGATTCGATTTTAAAGAAATTTGGCTGGAAACCGGTGAAGCTACATTCTAAAGAGGGTTTAGCACTACTTAACGGTACACAGTTTATGAGTGCTCATGCCGTACACGCACTTATAAAAGCTTATAAATTATCGTATTGCGCAGATTTTATAAGCGCAATTTCTATGGATGCTTTCGATTGTAATTTGTCTCCTTTTGATGAACTGGTGCATTTGGTAAGACCACATCGCGGACAAATAAAAACGGCAGAACGAATAAGAGGTTTTTTAAGCGGAAGTGAACTAGCGCAACAGGAAAAGGAAAATGTTCAGGATCCTTACTCGTTTAGATGTGTACCACAAGTACATGGTGCAACAAAAGACACTTTAGCTTTTGTAAATAAAACCGTAAAAACTGAAATTAATTCGGTTACCGATAATCCTAACATTTTTGTAAAGGCAGATAAGATTATTTCTGGAGGAAATTTTCACGGTCAGCCGTTAGCTTTAGCGATGGATTATCTCGCTATTGCAATGGCCGAGTTGGCGAATATTTCTGAAAGAAGAACATATCAATTGGTTTCAGGTTTACGTGGTTTACCAAACTTTTTGGTCGAAAATCCAGGTTTGAATAGCGGATTTATGATTCCGCAATATACTGCTGCCAGTATTGTAAGTCAGAATAAACAATTGTGTATGCCAGCTTCTGTAGATTCAATTGTATCTTCAAATGGGCAGGAAGATCACGTAAGCATGGGCGCAAATTCAGCTACGAAATTAATAAGAGTGATGGAAAATGTAGATTCTGTTTTAGCGATCGAAATCTTCAATGCTTCGCAGGCATTACATTTTAGAGAGCCGGCAAAATCTTCAGAAAAAATAGAAGCGGTTTTATCGAATTTTAGAAAAGAAGTTCCGGTTGTTAAAGAAGATGTGATGATGGCACCTCTAATTGAAAGGTCGAAACAGTTCCTGGAAAATTTTATAATACAGGAAGACTACCTGAATTGATAAAAGCTAAGGCTTCATTATAATCTGCAAAACTCAAGCAATATAAACTGGTGAAAATCTGAACGAATTTAAGATTTAATTTGTCACTAAATTTATCTGAAACCAAGACAACCCAATTTGCATGTTTTTCGATGGATTTATTTCCTGAAAGTAACAGCATAGGATCAAAAGAATATCTGTCTTCAGCATTAATTCTTCTCACAACGATGCCTATTTTTTTATCGCCGTAAACGTCTAATTTTAGCCTGAGGCATTCTTTATAATCCTCGACGCCGTAATGGCCTTCATGGAAAATCTCCAGCTGCATAAAAGTAGGGGCAAACTTTAGCTGAAAATCTTTAAATTTTATAAGATTCATTTTTGGGGTAACTAAGTTGAAATATAGGGGTAGGCGAAAATAAGAAAAGCCTCACAAAATTGTGGGGCTTTTCAAAACAATTTATAGGATCTAATCTATTTTTTTGACTCTGATTCTTCTTCGGTATTTTTACCTTTTTTTACTTTTATCGCCAATTCATCTTCGCCGTCTTTATAGTCCATTTCAATCTTATCACCTTCAGAAATTTTAGAATTTATAATTTCTTCAGCTAATGCATCTTCAATATATTTTTGAATAGCTCTATTTAGCGGACGAGCACCATATTGCTTGTCGAAACCTTTCTCTGCAATAAAATCTTTAGCTTTATCACTCAGTTTTAATTCGTAACCAAGTCCGCCAATTCTTCCATATAACTTCGAAAGTTCAATATCGATGATCTTGTGAATATCTTCTCTTTCTAAAGCGTTAAAGACAATAACATCATCAATTCTATTTAAGAATTCTGGAGCAAAAGCCTTTTTAAGCGCATTTTGAATTACTCCGCGTGCATTTTCATCAGCTTGAGACCTTTGAGATTGTGTACCAAAACCAATTCCCTGGCCAAAATCTTTAAGTTTTCTTGCCCCGATATTAGAAGTCATAATGATGATCGTATTTCTAAAATCGATCTTACGTCCTAAACTATCAGTTAAGTAACCGTCATCCAATACCTGCAATAACATATTGAAAACATCTGGATGGGCTTTTTCAACCTCGTCTAATAGAATCACGGCATAAGGTTTTCTACGTACCTTTTCGGTAAGCTGTCCACCTTCTTCGTAACCAACATATCCCGGAGGTGCACCAATTAATCTGGATACAGCGAATTTTTCCATATATTCACTCATATCGATTCTAATTAGCGTATCCTCGTTATCAAAAAGCTCACGAGCTAAAACCTTCGCTAACTGAGTTTTACCGACCCCAGTTTGACCCAAAAATATAAATGAACCAATTGGTTTGTTTGGATCTTTAAGACCGGCACGATTACGCTGTATAGCTTTTACTACCTTAGCAACGGCATCGTCCTGACCAATAACTTTTCCTTTAATTTTCTTAGGAAGTTCTACCAGTTTGTTCGATTCGGTTTGAGCGATACGATTTACTGGAACGCCAGTCATCATAGAAACAACATCGGCAACACTATCTTCGTTAACGATCTCTTTATGCTTCTTAGATTCTTCTTCCCAACGTTCCTGAGCGATGGCTAATTCTTTTTCAAGATTTTTCTCATCATCTCTTAATTTTGCAGCTTCTTCGTATTTCTGTTTTTTAACTACAGAATTTTTCTTTTCACGTACTTCTTCGAGTTTACGTTCTAGATCAAGAATCTGTTTAGGAACATCGATATTTGTGATATGGACGCGAGATCCGGCTTCATCTAAAGCATCGATAGCTTTGTCTGGAAGGAATCTGTCGGTCATATAACGATTGGTTAACTTCACACAAGCTTCAATAGCTTCCTGAGTATATTCAACGTTATGATGATCTTCGTATTTATCTTTAATATTATTAAGAATTTCGATAGTTTCATCTACAGAAGTTGGCTCTACGATCACTTTCTGGAAACGACGCTCTAAAGCACCATCTTTCTCAATATACTGGCGATATTCATCTAAGGTTGTAGCACCTATACATTGAATTTCACCTCTTGCCAATGCCGGTTTAAACATATTACTGGCATCTAAACTTCCAGTAGCTCCTCCAGCGCCTACGATGGTATGAATCTCATCTATAAAAAGAATAATGTCGTCGTTCTTTTCAAGCTCGTTCATCACCGCTTTCATTCGCTCTTCGAATTGTCCGCGATACTTAGTTCCAGCAACAAGACTGGCAAGATCTAAAGTAACCACGCGCTTATCAAAAAGGATTCTTGAAACCTTTCGTTTTACAATCCTTAAAGCAAGACCTTCTGCAATGGCAGATTTACCAACGCCCGGTTCACCTATTAAAAGAGGATTATTCTTCTTACGTCTACTAAGAATTTGAGACACACGCTCAATTTCTTTTTCTCTACCAACCACAGGATCTAGTTTATCACCTTCAGCCATGGCAGTAAGATCACGCCCAAAATTATCTAAAACCGGAGTTTTTGATTTCTTATTCGCTTTAGAAGCGCCTCCGCCACCAGCAGCTCCTGTTCCGCTAAATGGATTGTCCTTTGTAGCATCATCTGTGCTATCTTCATCAGAAAACGATTCTGCTGAAGGTCCCTGTGTATAATCTGAGTCGTCGTTTGCGATCATAAATTTAAATTGATCTTTTACCCCATCATAATCGATCTTAAGCTTGTTAAGCAATTTTGTGGTAGGGTCGTTTTCATTTCTTAAGATACACAATAACAGGTGCGCCGTATTTATATTTGGACTCTGAAATAATTTAGCCTCCAAAAATGTGGTTTTAAGGGCACGTTCGGCCTGTCTTGTTAGATGCAGGTTTTTTTTCTCGTTAGAAACTGCCGTCATATTTGGATTAGCAGGACTTAAAATCTCTACTTTTCTACGTAAATGGCTTAAATCGATATCCAGAGCGTTTAGGATGTCTATGGCTTTCCCGTCACCGTCTCTCAATAATCCAAGCATTAGATGCTCTGTACCTATAAAGTCATGACCAAGTCTTAAGGCCTCTTCTTTACTGTATGCGATTACATCTTTTACTCTTGGTGAAAAATTATCATCCATGTTTTTTCCTTTCTCTCTTTGTTAATTTTTTATTCTGAAGTAGGACAAAAACTATACCTAAGCCCGAATATATAGCTAATTGACAAAATAACTTTCAAAAATCAAAATGTGGGAGTGTTAACTTATCAACTTTGTCACAATAAAATTTTGTTAATAAAAACCTTGAAAACTATTGCTGAAGTACCATGAGACATAGAGAAAATATGTAAATTAGCAGGTTAGATTTGTGAACTAAACAATATTGTAATATGGCTGAAGGAGAAAAGCTTATTCCTATCAACATTGAAGAAGAGATGAAATCGGCCTACATTGATTATTCAATGTCGGTCATTGTGTCACGTGCGTTGCCGGATGTTCGTGATGGTCTTAAGCCGGTACACCGTAGAGTATTATTTGGAATGTACGAATTAGGCGTACTTTCTAATAGAGCATATAAAAAGTCAGCAAGAATTGTAGGAGAAGTATTAGGTAAGTATCACCCACACGGTGACTCATCTGTATACGACACCATGGTTAGAATGGCGCAGGAGTGGAGTATGCGTTATATGCTTGTAGATGGCCAGGGTAACTTTGGATCTGTAGATGGTGATAGCCCTGCAGCAATGCGTTATACAGAGGCAAGAATGAGAAAGATCAGTGAGGATATGCTTGCTGATATCGATAAAGAAACTGTAGATACGCAATTAAACTTTGATGACTCGTTAAATGAGCCAATCGTTTTACCTACCAGAATCCCTAACTTATTAGTGAATGGAGCTAGTGGTATTGCTGTTGGTATGGCGACGAATATGGCCCCTCATAACTTAACTGAAGTTATCAATGGTACGGTAGCTTATATCGATAATCACGATATCGAGATCGACGAGTTAATGCAACATATAAAAGCACCAGATTTCCCAACAGGCGGAATTATATATGGTTATGATGGTGTTCGTGAAGCATTTAAAACAGGTCGAGGCCGTATCGTAATGAGAGCCAAAAGTTCTCTTGAAGAAGTAAATGGTAGAGAATGTATCATTGTTACTGAAATTCCATATCAGGTAAATAAGGCTGATATGATCAAGAAAACGGCTGATCTTATTAATGATAAGAAAATCGAAGGAATTAGTCTTATTAGAGATGAATCAGACCGCCATGGGATGCGTATCGTTTATCAATTAAAACGAGATGCTATTCCTAATATCGTTTTAAATACGCTATTTAAGCACACTGCTTTACAATCTTCTTTTAGTGTAAATAATATTGCACTTGTAAATGGAAGACCAGAAATGCTTAACCTTAAAGATATTATTTATCATTTTGTTGAGCATAGACATGAAGTTGTAGTTCGTAGAACTGAATACGAATTAAAAAAGGCAGAAGATAGAGCACACATATTAGAAGGATTGATTATTGCTTCAGATAATATTGACGAGGTAATTGCTCTTATTAGATCTTCTAATAATGCTGATGAAGCCCGCCAGAAATTAATTGATAGATTCGAACTTTCTGAAGTACAGGCCCGAGCAATCGTAGAAATGCGATTAAGACAGCTTACAGGACTGGAACAAGACAAGTTAAGAGCTGAGTACGATGAGATCTTAGAAACCATTAAAGACCTTAAAGACATTTTGGCACGTAAAGAGCGCAGAATGCAGGTTATTAAGGATGAATTACTAGAAGTAAAAGAAAAATACGGTGATGGTAGAAGATCTACTATCGAGTATGCTGGTGGAGATCTTAGTATCGAAGATATGATTCCAGATGAACGAGTAATTATTACGATCTCTCACGCGGGTTATATTAAAAGGACATCCTTAAACGAATATAAGAGACAGAATAGAGGTGGAGTTGGTCAAAAAGGATCGAATACCAGAAACGAAGATTTCTTAGAATATTTATTCTCTGGTACTAATCACCAATATATGCTTTTCTTCACTCAAAAAGGAAAGTGTTTCTGGATGCGCGTTTACGAGATTCCAGAAGGTAGTAAGGCTTCAAAAGGTAGAGCTATTCAAAACCTTATTAATATCGAGCCAGACGATCGAGTTAAAGCATTTATTTGTACACAAGACCTCAAAGATGAGGAATATGTCAACAATCACTTTGTTATCATGGCCACTAAAAAAGGTCAGGTGAAAAAAACTTCACTAGAACAATATTCTCGTCCTAGAACTAATGGAATCAATGCGATCACGATCAAAGAAGATGACGAATTACTAGAAGCTAAACTTACAACTGGTGATAGCCAGGTGATGTTAGCTGTTAAAAGTGGTAAAGCAATTCGTTTTGAAGAAAGTAAGACCAGGCCAATGGGTAGAAATGCTTCAGGGGTTAGAGGTATTACTTTAGCAGACGATAATGATGAAGTTGTAGGTATGGTTTCTGTAAACGATATGGAGTCGAACATTCTTGTTGTTTCTGAAAATGGCTACGGAAAACGTTCAAGCTTAGAAGATTATCGTATTACCAATCGTGGTGGTAAAGGAGTAAAAACCATTTCAGTTACAGATAAGACTGGTAGTTTAGTAGCGATTAAGAACGTTACCGATGATGATGATCTAATGATCATTAATAAATCTGGTATCGCTATTCGACTTGAAGTAAATGATCTTCGTGTGATGGGTAGAGCAACCCAGGGAGTTCGATTAATTAATTTAAAGGGTAAAGATTCTATCGCTGCTGTCGCAAAAGTGCTTCATGACGAAGATGATTTAGAGAATATGGAAGATGCTGAAGATATAGACAAACCAACAGGTGAAGCAGATGGCACAGATATTGCTCAAAATGATTCAGAAGAATAAACTAAATTAATAAACCAATACAATGAAAAAGAATATTTTGACATTGTCGCTATTGTCTTTCATAGGTCTTTCAGCAATAGCGCAAAAGGATGAAATTAAAAATGCTGAAGATCTTATCGAAGACGGTAATTTCGACCAGGCTAAGACAGAATTAGCAGCAGCTGAAGAAAAACTTTCTGAAGCGAATGACAAATGGACAGAAAGATTCTATTTATACAAAGCTCAGGCTTACCTGGCAGATGGTAATTCTACATCAGTTGAAGATTTTAAAGTTGCTGGCGAAGCTTATGGAAAAGCTATCGAAATGGGTAGTGATGAAGCTCAGCAAGGATTAACTAATTTAAGAAATCAACTTGTACAAAGCGCTATCGACGATCAAAACACCGAGAATTATACTGGTGCTGCAGATAAGCTAGTTGCTAGCTATGAAATGAATAAGCAGGATACTATTTATCTTTATTATGCTGCAGCAAATTCATTAAATGCTCAGGATTATGACTCTGCTCTTAAATATTACGAGCAATTAAGAGACTTAGATTTCGACGGTTCTTCTGTAGAATATACTGCAGTAAACACCGAAACTGGCGAAACCGAATCTTTTGGTTCTAAAGAGCAAAGAGATATGATGGCAAAATCAGATCAATATTCTGATCCTAAAGACACAAAACAGCCATCTAAGAGAGGTGAAATTGCTAAAAATATCGCTTTAATTTATATCCAGGAAGGAAATAATGAAAAGGCAATTTCAGCAATGGACGATGCTAAAGCTAACAATCCAGATGATGTAGGTCTTTTACAGGCTGAAGCGAATATGTATTATCAAATGGATGATAAAGCTAAATATAACGAGCTAATGAACGAGCTTGTTAAGAAAAACCCTAATGATGCAAATCTTTACTATAACTTAGGTGTTAGTACAGCAGAGCTAGGTGATCAGGACAAAGCGGTTGAATATTACAAGAAAGCTTTAGAAATTGATCCATCTATGGATAATGCTAGAATGAATATTGCAGCGGTTATTCTTAGTAAAGAACGTGAAATCATTGATGAAATGAACGGTCTTGGAATGAGTAAAGAGGATAACAAACGTTATGACGAATTAGCTGAAGAGCGTAAAGAAATCTATAGAGAAGCAATTCCTTATCTTGAAGCGATCGTAGAGAAAAATCCAGAGAATACAGATGCTGTTAGAACAGCGATGAATATCTACACTCAGATTGGTGAAAACGAAAAAGCGGCTGAAATGAAAGCTCTTCTTGAGTAATCATTAAGCATATATAAATAAAAAAGCCACTCAAATTGAGTGGCTTTTTTATATCCAAATTCGATGAAAATCGATATTTTAAATGATCTTTTTTATAACCCTAAGTTTGTGAGTGTGACGACGTAATTCTGCATTGAATATACCAGAGTGATCAATACGATCTATTCGTACCTTTTCATCCACATGAATAATGTAGTTATCCTGCATCATGATACCAACGTGATTAATTACGCCTTCGTTATCATCAAAAAACGCAAGATCACCGGCTTCACTTTCCTCAATAAAACTTAAAGCTTCTCCCTGTTTTGCTTGTTCTGCTGCGTTACGCTTTAATTTATATCCATTTAGTTTATAAACCATTTGTGTAAAACCACTGCAATCTATCCCCAGTGGAGATTTACCACCCCATAAATGCGGACTGTTTTGATAGAAAAGTGCGGTTTTTACGATATTTTCCTTAGGTAAAATACTTTTTACAACTGTACCATCGTATCTATTCTTTAAATAGGTATTAGCATTTAAAGTAACACCAATAGAGACTGGCATTAATTCGTCGTTTTCTCCTACAATAAATTCTATAAGATCTGCAGAAAGTTCAGGTTGCTGAGTATCCAGATTTATATAGATGTTCTCATCTATTTTTTGAATCTGTTTATTCTGAACCCAGGCTTCAAAACCATCAAAAGCAACACGAATTTTACTCCATTTTGCACGTTCTTCAAGTATTTTAAAATGTTCTCCATAAAGAAGCTGTGACATCATTTCGCTTTCATTAGAAGGAGCAAAACGAAGAGGCACAATGCTTAAAGGGCAAATACCGTATTGCATTAAGACTTAAATTTCTAATTTTAGGATTAATTTCTTTCGATTATCATAGCAGAAGCACCGCCGCCGCCGTTGCAAATCGCTGCAGCGCCCAATTTAGCATCATTTTGCTTAAGAACATTAATTAAAGTGATTAAAATTCTAACTCCGCTACAACCAAGTGGATGCCCAAGTGAAACAGCACCTCCATTTACGTTTGTGTTTTTGTCAGATAAACCTAAGATCTTCATATTAGCCAATCCTACAACAGAAAATGCTTCGTTAAATTCAAAAAAGTCAATTTCATCCTGAGAAACACCTGCTTTTGCAAGTGCCTTAGGTAAAGCTTTTGCCGGCGCGGTGGTAAACCATTTGGGTTCTTGTGCAGCATCTGCAAAACCTTTTATGGTACAAAGAATTTCAAGACCCAATTCTTCTGCTTTTGCCTTACTCATCAAAACTACTGCTCCAGCACCATCATTAATTGTTGAAGCGTTCGCAGCAGTCACCGTACCATCTTTAGAAAAAGCAGGGCGTAAAGCTCTAATCTTATCCATTCGTACATTTTTGTACTCCTCATCTTCTTTAAAGATCATGGGATCACCTTTTCTTTGTGGAACTTCAACCGGAACAATTTCATCGTCAAATTTACCGGCTTCCCAGGCTGCAGCAGAGCGTTCGTAAGATTTGATAGCAAAATCGTCCTGATCTTCTCGAGAAAATTCATATTCTGTAGCACAAAGATCGGCACAAACACCCATAGCATTTTTGTCATAAGCATCTACCAGGCCATCTTTTTGCATTCCATCTTCCATAGCTGCAGGACCAAATTTCTGCCCCTTTCTAAGATGGAGATAGTGAGGGATCATACTCATGTTTTCCATGCCACCAGCTACAATTATATTAGCATCTCCTAACATTATAGATTGTGCGGCCTGCATTACAGATTTCATTCCACTCGCGCATACTTTATTGATAGTTGTACAGGGTACAGTATCTGGTATTCCGGCACCAATGGCAGCCTGTCTAGCAGGAGCCTGTCCGTTACCGGCCTGCACAACATTTCCCATTAATACTTCTTCAACTAATTCTGGTTTTAGATTGATCTTTTTCAGCGCACCTTCAATGGCAATAGCACCTAATTTTGTGGCTGGTATATTTGATAAACTACCTAAAAAACTACCAATCGGAGTTCTGGCAGCACTAACAATTACTACTTCGTTATTCATAATAATGCAATTTAGCTATTACTGTTTTGCGAATTTAGTGATTTTAAAAGGAACTTGGCAAGACGTATTTAATGACCACTATTTTTTAGTACATTTGGCGAATACTTCGACTTATATGGTGGATTTCGTAAACAAGCTATACAAAAATCAGGCGCTTTTTTACAAAGTTTTCTTATTCATACTAACGGCAGTTCTTATTGTTTATTTGCTTCCCAAGGGAGGAAAATTCAAATATGAAATTCCGAAGGGAAAGCCATGGCAACACGAAAGCCTGTATGCTCCATTCGATTTTGCGATTTTAAAATCTGATGAAGAATTAAGACTGGAGCGCGAAGAAATAGCCGCCAATAATATTCCTTATTACGAATACGATCAGGACATTGCAGATAGGGTGAAGAATAGGGCGCTTCAGGAGATCAATGAAGTTTTTACCGATAGTGTGCTTGGTAATTATCGAAGTCTTATCACCAATTTTGTCACTTCTAGATTAGATGAAATTTATCGCTATGGCCTTGCTCAGGAAAATGAGCAAATGGAGCCCGGCGATCTTATTTATTTGCGAAAAGGAAACGAAGCTTTTGAGATTCCGTATAAAAATGTTTTCAAACAAGGAGAGATAAGAGATTACATTAATCAAAAGATCTATGATGCTAATTTAGACAGGTTTAGCAATGATCTTTTAGAAGTTTTCTTTAATAGTATTTCACCTAATATGTTCTATGATAACGAGTTTACTGAGCGTGTTTTGCAAAGCAAACTTGATAATATTTCATACACAAGAGGAAATATAGAACAGGGTAGCCGCGTGATCGCTAAAGGCGAAGTTGTAGAGGGTAACAAATATGATATTTTGCGTTCTCTTAAAGCTGAATATGAATCTCAGGTTTGGAGTAAATCTAATTATAACTGGATAATTGTAGGTTATAGTGCATTGGTTGCCATGGCACTTTTAATGTTGTTACTGTTTATCCAAAAATACAGGCCAGCAATCTTCGAAAATAATGTGAAGATCACGTTCATATTTTTCAACATTATTTTTATGGTAATGCTTACCACTTTGGTGGTTAATTTTGATGTGAATTATGTGTATGTGGTGCCATTATGTATACTTCCGCTTAGTTTAAAAGCCTTCTTTGATGCGCGCCTGGGAATGTTTACGCATGTTATCACTGTTTTACTTCTAGGTTTTATCGTACCTAATAGTTACGAATATATGTTCCTTCAGATCATTGCAGGAATCGTTACTATTTTAACGATTTCAGAATTATATAAAAGAGCGAACCTTTTTATTTCCGTAGGGCAAATAACCCTGGTGTATATCATTAGTTATTTTGCTTTCACTATCATCCAAGAAGGGACTATAGATGATATTAAATCTGAAGTTTTTCTTACGTTCTTACTCGGTGGTCTGGCAACTTTATTTGTGCAGCCATTGATCTATATTTATGAAAAAATCTTCGGAATGGTTTCAGATATGTCTTTACTGGAACTATCAGACACTAATAGTACATTGCTAAAAGAACTTTCAGAAAAAGCACCGGGAACTTTTCACCATTCTTTAAATGTTGCCAATCTTGCTGAAGCTGCCGCCAACGAAATTAATGCCAATGCGATGTTAGTTAGGGTAGGAGCGCTTTACCATGATATAGGGAAAATGGAAAACCCAACTTATTTTACCGAAAATCAAGTATCTTCGGTAAATTCACATGATGACCTTGCTCCACAAGAAAGTGCGCAAATTATCATCGATCACGTAATTAGAGGAATAGAAATTGCCAGAAAAAATAATCTTCCAGATAGGGTGATCGACTTTATTAGAACGCATCATGGAACCAGCACGGTGTATTATTTCTTTATGAAAGCTAAGGAAGCCGATAGTGAAGTAGATCCAGATAATTTTAGATATCCGGGGCCAATTCCTTTTAGTAAGGAAACGGCAATTCTAATGATGTGTGATAGCGTAGAAGCAGCAAGTAAGAGTTTAAAAGAACCAACTTCCACGCTTATTGATGGTTTCGTAGAGAAGATCATTAATAAACAGATGGAAGAAGGTCAGTTTTTAAATGCGAATATTACGTTTAAAGAAATCCAGATGATAAAGAAAATTCTTAAGCGAAAACTTAAGAATATTTACCATCTAAGAATCGAATATCCAGAATAGATCTATTCGATTCCTGTAATTTCCTGTTCATTATCATTAATGCTAAAAGTATCGCCTGCTTTTTTTCCTTCTAATTCCTTGTAAATAGGTGCTTTTGTAGAAATAGCGAATATTTTACTGCCATCTTCCATACTAATCTCACCTAGTGCAACGGCGATAAAATAGTATTTGTCTTTGGTTTCTACCACGCTACCAAAGCCAATCCTTTCGTTTTTATGATCTGGATCTATTTTACTTAATTCTTCTTTTTGCTCTTGGGCTTCACTTAAATGCCCTGCATTTTTTTCAAAATCACTTAGCATTTCGCCTTTGTTATCTTCATCGTAATCGGTTTTAATATCGTTATTTTCCATAGACTCTCTAAGCTCGTCCATACGATTTTGATATTGATCGATCTTGTCGTTAATAGCGTCTAAACACTTGTAAAATAGTTCTTTTTTATTCGTTTTCATTTTCAATTTTTTAGTTGTTTGCTTAAAAATAAGCTTCTGTTTTTCTCTCTTATAATTATTAGTAAAAGTTTAGTAAGCAATTAAGCTTGTATTTACAGTCTCATAAGTCTCATGTCTTATTTTAGTAATTTATAAGCCTTTAAACTTATTTTATATAAATATTAGGTATTTGGCTTATATTTTTTATATTTGAAATATGATAGCAGTTCTAACAGCCGATTTAATTGATTCTTCTAAATACGAATCTGATTTCCTGGAAAAGGTAATTGTGACCTTACAGGAACAGTTCATTTATTTTGAAAAAAGTTTAGCTGAAAAAGCAAGCAATTTCAGTATTTATAGAGGAGATAGTTTTCAGGGCATCATCAATAGTCCTGAAAAAGCACTTTTATGCTCATTTTTATTGAAAACGGCGCTAAATAAATTAGAATCTGAAGCAAATTCGTCTATTGTTAAAGCCGATTTGAAACTTGCGATAGGAATTGGTAGTTTTGATCTTAAACGTGATGAAATTTCTGAAAGTAACGGTGAAGCTTTTCAGTTTTCGGGAAGAACTTTAGATGAAATGAAGTCTGGCTCTAGAAAATTAATGCTGAAAACATCGGATATCGATATAAATGCCGAGTTTGATACCAGTTTAGCACTTTTCGATTTTATTGCAGATCGTTGGAGTACCGCTTCTGCTGAAGTGATTTTCTATTTGCTTCAGGGTTTAAAGGAAAAAGAAATTGCCCAAATTGTGGGCATAAGTCAGAGTGCCGTTAATCAGCGTAAAAAAGCGGCCGGTTGGGATCCAATTTCAGTATTATTAAAACGTTTCGAAGAAAAAATTTCAGCAACATTTAAAGGAAATCAATGATTTTTCTACAACTTTTCTTAGCACATATTCTTACCGATTTTGTTTTTCAAACTTCAAAATGGGTAAAGCAGAAACAAAAGAAAAGATCTAAATCTGTTTTCCTTTACATTCACGCTTTTTTAGCCGGGTTTTTTTCTTATTTACTTTTAAGAGACTGGGATCAAATTCTTGTTCCCGTTTTTATAAGTTTCACTCATTTTTTTATCGATTTATGGAAGCTAAATCAAAAGAAAGATAATCTGAAGTATTTTTTGCTCGACCAGTTTTTTCATCTTTTAGGGATCTTTTTAGCCTGGTTATATTTAAGTTCAAGTTTCGATAAAATTGGTCCGGGATTTATCGATTTACTGGATTCTAACATATTTCTCGCTATTTTGATAGCATATTTGCTTGTGATTTTTCCCGTGGGATTTATTATTGGCAAGGCCACAGAAAAATGGCACGAAGAGATCTTAAAAAACACCAAAGAGCCGTTAAGCCTAAAAGCTGCAGGCCGTTATATCGGAATATTTGAGCGTATCTTAGTGCTTACATTTATCCTAACCGATAATTTTTCGGCCATTGGATTTCTTATCGCGGCGAAATCTATTTTAAGATTTGCAGACAAAAATGAAGCAAGTGCCCGCAAGCAAACAGAATATGTGCTTATTGGGACACTTATGAGCTTTTCTATCACGATAATCATCGGACTTTTAGTACGCCATATCGCGTTCTAAAAGCTGAATATTATCCTGTAATCTTCGTTTAACCAAATTCATCATTCGTTTGTTTAATGCTGAAGAATTTTCGATATACGTGCGATATTCTTCAACAGTAAATTGCCCTATGACCATTCCTTTCAAGCTATTTCTGAATTTTATATCACGCTGAATTGCATTTTCGATATAGACCAGGCGTTTTTCAATACCCAGTTCATAAAACGCATTTTTGTGTTTCGTAATGTAGTTTCTAAATGCTTCTACTAATAAGTCGTTTTGAAGTTTAACAATAGGCCTAAGAGTTCCGTTTTGGAATTTCTCGTCTGAACTCATGTTCTCTGAAATCTTAGCTGATGGGATTTCTGGCCTTAATTGAAGTAATTGGTGATCACGTGGATTCATAATAAAGGCGTTTGCTCTAAAATACTAATAAATAGTATGCATTACCTTAACCTGAAAATTACTTGTAAACTGGTTATAAACAATTAACAAAAATAGTAAACTACAATAGCTAATATTGGACAAATTTCTGCTATATTCTTTCTGAAACATTTAAAAAACTTAAAAAGCTGAATGTTCAAATTCGATGATTATCGATGCTTTTTTGGATGGATATAAATAAGATCGTGCGTTAAATTCCTCTTAATCGTTTCAACTTGCCAATAGCTCTTGTTACCTTTAAGATTGAACAAAAAATGATGTTATGATGACTTCAAAAAACCCATATAATGGGGAAATAATCGAAGAATTTAAGGAATATACCAAGGAGGAAGTAAATAAAGCTATAGAAAAAGCAGACGAGCGTTTTAAAAGCTGGCGAAAAGTAAGTTTTTCAGAAAAAAGTAAGCTTTTAAATAATGCTGCAAAAGAACTTCGTAAAAATCAAAGATCTTATGCTAAAGATATGACCAAAGAAATGGGGAAACCTATTTCACAGTCTTTAGCTGAAATTGAAAAATGCGCCTGGGTTTGCGAATATTATGCTGAAAATGCCGAAGATCACCTTCAAAATGAAATGATCGAAACCGATGCCCAGAAAAGTTATGTAAGCTACGAGCCATTAGGAGTGGTTTTAGCCATAATGCCCTGGAATTATCCATTCTGGCAAGTGTTTAGATTTGCCGCTCCTGCGCTTATGGCTGGGAATATAGGGGTCTTAAAACACGCCAGTAATGTTATGCGTTCTGCACAAAACATTCAGAAGGTATTTGAAAATGCCGGTTTTCCTGAAGCTTGTTTTCAAAATTTAGTGATCTCAAGTAGCAAAATAGATGACATCTTAAAAGATAAACGCGTAAAAGCTGTTACGCTTACAGGAAGCAAACCTGCAGGAAGTGCGGTTGCAGCCACCGCTGGGAGCGAAATTAAAAAGTCGGTTTTAGAACTTGGGGGAAGCAATGCCTTAGTGGTTTTTAAAGATGCAAATATTGCTGAGACCGTAAAAACCTGTGTCCAGGCCAGATTCCAAAATACAGGCCAAAGTTGTATCGCTGGGAAACGCTTGTTACTTCACGAAAGTATTGAGGAAGAATTTATGCAAGAATTTTTGAAACAGGCACGCGAATTAAAAAGCGGTGATCCTATGGACGAAGATACTTATATAGGAACTTTAGCCCGTGAAGATCTTGCCGAAGATTTAGAAAAACAAGTAAATGAATCCGTTAAACAAGGAGCGAAAGTGATCCTGGGTGGCAAACGGGACAAAGCATATTTTGAACCAACCATTTTAACCAATGTGACTAAAGAAATGGCTGTTTTTACTGAAGAAACTTTTGGTCCTGTGATTTCAGTTACCACATTTAAAGAGAGTCAGGAAGCTATAGATCTGGTAAATTATTCAGATTTTGGTTTGGGAGTTTCTATCTTTACAGAAGATTTTGATTTCGCTGAAGAAATAGTACCAGAGTTTGAAGATGGCGCCGTTTTTATAAACGAACTGGTGAAAAGTGATCCAAGACTACCTTTTGGTGGAACTAAGATTTCTGGCTATGGTAGAGAACTTTCTTCACACGGAATTCAGGAGTTTGTGAATAGAAAAACAGTGTATTTCAACAAATATTAATTTAAATTCAAATTCATGAAATTTGGAAAAGTTGACGATCCGGGAAGCATAGATTTCACACTTCCTCCAGACCACCCTCAAACCAAAGAGGTATTAAATAAAGAAAAAGCATCTAGTTTTAAAAATGTAAGAATTGGTTGCGCAAAATGGAATCGCCAGGATCTTAAGAATTTTTATCCTAGAGGAACAAAAGACGAGTTGACCTATTATGCAACTCAGTTTAACGCCATTGAACTTAATGCTTCTTTTTATCGAATTTTTCCAGATTCTCAATTCGAAACCTGGTACGGGAAGGCGAGTGATGATTTTCAGTTTTCTCCAAAAGTTCCACGAATTATCAGTCATATAAAGCGCTTAAACGATACTGAAACTTTAGTTGACGATGTAGTTGCGAATATGTTACCATTAAAGGAAAAACTGGGATGTTGTTTTTTACAAATGCCAGATAATTTTATGCCGAAGTGGGTGGAGCGTTTAGAGCCATTCTTTAAGCATTGGCCAAAAGAAATTCCGCTTGCGGTAGAACTTCGCCATACAGATTGGCACAATGACGAAGCTGTTGCGAAAGAACTGAACGATTTATTGCTGAAATATAATTTGTCTAGCGTAATTGTAGATTCTGCGGGTAGACGTGATCTTTTGCACATGCGTCTAACGAACGCTACTGCTTTTATTCGTTATAATGGTGCAAATCATCCTTCAGATTATGCGAGGTTAGATGATTGGTTAGATCGAATAGGAGAGTGGTACGAGCAGGGATTAAAACAATTGTACTTTTATGTACATCAAAATTTAGAGGAAGCTTCGCCATTACTTTCAGCCTATTTTATTGAAAAATTCAATAAGAAATTTGGAACCGATATCGTGATTCCTAAAACATTACCACCAAAAAAATAACAGTATGCATGCAGAAATAGCAGTTACCGTAGATAGCGTAGTTTTGTGTAAATTCAAAAACAGATTTAAGATCGTTTTGGTAAAGCGCAAGAATGACCCGTTTAAAAATCAGTGGGCTTTGCCTGGTGGATTTGTAGAACAGGAAGAAGATCTTCCTGATGCTGCTAAAAGAGAACTTAAAGAAGAAACAGGCTTAGGTGTTAAAAAAAATGAACAGATCGGTACTTTTGGTACGCCCGGCAGAGACCCAAGAGGCCGAACAATTTCCGTTGTCTATTTAAGTTTGATCGAACATGAAGAAAAACTAAATGCTGCAGATGATGCTGCTGAAGCTGACTGGTTCGACATTGATAATTTGCCAGATTTGGCATTCGATCATTCTGAAATTATAAAAACAGCAAACCAATATTTATAATCTCGTAAAAGCTAAAATTAGCAATATTCTAATCCTATTTAGGTATTAAATTTCAAGATTAATTGCTGTATTTTAGCATCTCTTTTCTGCTTAATTTTAAAATAAAAAATGAATTTTCATACAAGAAAGTGGATCAAACCACAAGATCTAAATCCTAACCAAACTTTATTTGGAGGTCGTCTCTTAGAATGGATCGACGAAGAATGTGCACTCTACAGTATTATTCAGCTCGAAAACCCAAAGACAGTTACCAAATACATGAGTGAAATCGATTTTCGTAGCTCTGCAAAACAGGGTGATATTATCGAAATTGGAATCGAAGTTGTAAAATTTGGATCGGCATCTTTAACACTTAAATGTGAAGTAAGAAATAAGATGACCAGAGAAACGATCATTACCGTAGATAAAATTGTGATGGTAGCCCTTGATGAAAACGGGAAACCTAAACCACACGGAAAAACTAAAGTAGAATTTGTAAAAGATCGATTAGAGGATAAATAAACCTTAATCTTTTTTGAGAACATCTTGAGCCAGTCGTACAGGAAATTCTTTTTCGCCACCATAAAGCTTGATTTCCTGTATATCGGCAGGCATATAAAAGCCATGATCTTCTAAGGCTTCCTTGATCGTTCTAACGACATTCCCTTTGGTGATCAAGGCCATTTTTCTAAAATCTGTAGTATCTACCCAGAAGAAAACCTTTAAGTTTACGGTACTTGTGGCTAATTCATCTTCAATCACAAAATTTTCATGTGTTTCGTCTGAGATTACGGTAGGCTCTTTTTGTAAGGTTTCCATTACTACTTTTTTAGCCGCATCGATATTATCTTCATAAGCGATACCGATAATAAAATCCCACCTAAAAAAGCCGTCTTCGGTATAATTTGTTACAGGTTTTGTGAGGACATCACTATTCGGGATATAAACATCTTTACCATCAAAAGTCTTCAATTTTGTATATCTGAATTCTAATGCTTTTACCTTCCCGAAATTAGCGCCAATTTCTACTGTGTCGTTTACATTAAATGGTCGGTTAAAAGCTAGAATAATTCCTGAAATAAAATTTTCACCAATATCTTTAAAAGCGAAACCTAAAATCAAAGCACTGGCACCAGCGGCAGTGAAAATTCCGGTTGCTATCGCACCAAGTCCGGCAGCTTTTAAACCAAGAATAATAGCGATCACAATAATGATAAATTTGATCGCCTTACCCAAAAACCGACTCATAAGCGGATCCTGAGTTCTTTTGGAGATCCTTTTAGTTAAGAAATTACCGATAGCCGAACCAATTAAAACACCAAGAATGATAAGTAACAGCCCGAAGCCTATACCCGGTAATTGTTCTACAAAATTATCGTAATAATTATTGGTAGCTTCAGCAATATGTTCAATTTGGTTGGTGTCCTGAAAACTCATTTACTATTTATTTTTCTTCTGATTTTTCTTTTGCTTTCTCGACGTCTTCTTCTTTTTCAGCTTCAATTTGTTTTCTGGCATTTTCAAGCTGAGTTTCTGTAGGTCGCTCCGGAATTTGATCTTTGGCAAGGTCTGGCTCCAAAGTGATTTCAGCAAAAGTAGGAAAGTGATCTGAACCTATATCTTTTCCAACTTCTATTCGTTTTACCCTGAATTCTTCCGTAGCAAAAATGTGATCTAAGGGCCAACGCATAATAAAATTTTTAGCGTTGAAAGTATTATAAAACCCGCGACCAATTCTTAGATCTAAAAGGCCACCTATTTTTCTAAACATTGTTACGGTATTAGACCAGGCTACATCGTTAAAATCTCCCATCACAATTACTGGATATTTTGCATCACGAGTTCTAAGTGCGATCTTCATCATTTCAGCATCACGATCTGAAGAACTGGGATTGTGCTGTGGCATAGGAGGCGTAGGATGAATACTATAAAATTGGATCGTGTCGCCACGAAATAACAATTTCGTATCGATCGAAGGAATACTATCTTCTACCATAAAATGTACTTTTGGATCGACCATTTTTAGCTTAGAGTAAAATAGTTTACCATAAGTATTATCAAATGGAACTTCTTTTTTGTACATATATTTTTCTGAAAGGCTTGGAGATATATCTTCCAACCATTCTAGGTTAGCTTCATCGATAATCAATATATCTGGATCCAAACGTTCTACTTCCTGCAAAATACTTACGTGATCTTTGTTTTTCTGAAGAACATTAACCGTTAGTAATTTAAGGCTGGGAAATTCTTTTGTACTATCGCCAATTTCAGATTCAGCAAAAGAAGTATATGGATAGATCTTACCAACTTGAACAACTAGACAGGCTATCAACACGGCCACGAAAATATAGTCTTCGATCCATCGAATATTGAATTTTATAAAATAAAGTAGCAAAGCCACACCCGTTAAGATGGTAAGTTGAATATGCGGAAAATCGAATACTCGTATCCACCAATAATCTGCAGCTACAAAAGGGGCAATAGTAAGAACGATAGCAAGAAGGCCAAAAATTTGAAAGAAGCGTCGTAGTTTCATAAACAGCAATTTATACTAAATTGCTGTGCGAGTATGTTTAAGTTAGGTTAATTTTCCTGATTTAATCCGTACAACTTGGTGATATCGTCACCAGATGGAGATTCAAATAATTGAAGTCCAAAATAAGGAATAGCAGCAATGATATGATCAAAAATATCTGCAGTTATATATTCAAAATTTTCCCAACGTTTATCTCGGCTAAAACACAAGATTTCGATAGGAATTCCTTTATCTGTGGGCGCCTGATGCCTTACAATGATGTAAAGCTCTTTATGGATAGCAGAATGTTCATTTAAATAAGAATCTACGTATTTTCTGAAAATTCCTAAATTGGTTTGATTCCTCCCGTTTAAGGGTAGAGATTTATCCACATTATTTTCTTTATTGTAACTATCGATCTCTTCTTGTCTTGAACTTACATACTTTTTAATCAATGCAATTTTTTTCAGTTTATCAAGATCTTCAGAAGTCATAAATTTTACCGAATTCTGTTTAATAAAGACAGATCGTTTGATTCGACGACCTGGAGATTCCTGCATTCCTCGCCAGTTCTGAAAAGATTCAGAAATAAGACTGTAAGTAGGAATTGTTGTAAATGTATTATCCCAGTTTTGTACTCTTACTGTTGCCAGGCTAATTTCAGTAACGTTCCCGTCGGCACCATATTTTTCGAAGGTGATCCAGTCTCCAATTCTAACAATATCGTTAACAGCAACCTGAATAGAAGCTACAAAACCTAAAATTGTGTCTTTAAACACAAGAATTAAAACTGCTGAAGCAGCACCCAAAGAAATAATAAAACTACGAATAGATTCGCCGGTAATTTCAGCAAAAATAAACATTAGCCCAACCACCCAAACCAGGATCATTACTACCTGAATATAACTATCTACAGGCTTATCGTTAAATTGCCTTAAGGTTTTTAAGTAGTTTTTGGAAGTTCTAAGTAAACTTCTAAAGATCCAGATCACGAGGATGATCACATAAAGATCAAAAAGTTTATCGAAAATAGCTAATATCGCCGGGTAATCTACAAATATGATGGGCACTAGATAATAAAGTGCCATTAGGGGTAAGATCTGACCAACATACCTTGGAAAATTACTCTGAATCAAAAAATCATCGAAAGTTGTTTTGGTTTTATCTGTAAAGGTTTTAAAAGTCTGAATTACAAAACGCTTTATCAAATAATTAATCCCAATAATAATGAGTATTAGAACAAGAATGTTTAATAACAGGTTGGCATAGTGCGCAAGACTATAATTAACGCCATTTCTTAACAGGAAATCCTCTAATAAACAGGATAGCTGTTTTATGTGTTCATCAAGCTGAATCATTACAGATATTTTCTTTCAACGTAAAAAGGACCAAGTGGCAATACCGAACAAATTACCACAGTAAAAAATTGTTTTAAACTCCAATTTAAAAGCTCATACATATAATAAGCTCCAAAAACATACAAAACAAATAAAATGCCGTGCGCCATGCCCACAATTCGAACCATTTCTGGCATTTCCCAGATATATTTTAAAGGCATGGCAATAAGAAGTAACACCAAAAATGATATTGCCTCTAAAGTGCTAACAATTTTGAATAATTTGACCGATTTTTCTTTTCTCATGCCTAAAAATTTGGTTGCAAATATAAGTCTTTGTGCTAGAATTTAAGGGCTTTGGATATGATAATTCATTCAAGTTTAAAGAATAATTAAGTAACGAAAAGCACTTCCTTTTTTGTAATTATTTCACTAATTTGCAGATTAATCAACCTAAATTATGAGTGGAAAAATTTTAGTAACCGGCGGGCTTGGCTTTATTGGCTCGCATACTGTGGTTGCTCTCCAACAAAAAGGATTTGATGTAGTTATTATCGATAACTTATCCAATTCTTCAATAGACGTTTTAGCCGGAATTACAAGAATCACCGAGAAAACTCCGGAATTTGAAAAGATAGACCTTAGAGAAAAATCTAGCGTTAAAGATTTTTTTGAAAAATATACAGATATAGAGGGTGTTATCCATTTTGCCGCTTCAAAAGCTGTAGGTGAAAGTGTTCAAAATCCTTTACTATATTACGAAAACAACCTTGCTTCTTTAGTTTATTTATTACAGGAACTAAGTAAGAAGGAAAAAGCAAATATTATTTTTAGTAGTTCCTGTACAGTTTATGGGCAGGCAGATGAATTACCGATCAAAGAAGAATCTCCTGTTAAGAAAGCAGAATCTCCTTATGGAAATACAAAACAAATTGGAGAGGAGATCATTATCGATACTTGCAAAGTTGCTGAAGGTTTAAAAGCAATATCGTTACGCTATTTTAATCCAATTGGTGCGCATGATTCGGCTGAGATTGGTGAATTGCCTTTAGGTACTCCTCAAAACCTTGTGCCTTTTATCACACAAACAGCAATAGGAAAACGCGAACAACTTTCTGTTTTTGGAGATGATTATCCAACTGAAGATGGTACGTGTATAAGAGATTATATTCATGTAATGGATCTTGCAGAAGCCCATGTTGCTGCGCTAACAAGATTATTAGAGAATAAAGAGGCACCTAATTACGAAGTTTTTAACCTGGGAACTGGGAAAGGAAGTTCGGTTTTAGAAGTGGTAAATTCTTTTGAAAGAGCTAGTGGTGAAAAACTAAATTACAAAATCGCACCTCGCAGAGAAGGAGATGTAATTGCTGCCTATGCCGATACAACAAAAGCTAATGATGTTTTAGGCTGGAAAGCTGAAACTAATCTCGACACCTCTTTGGCCAGCGCCTGGAAATGGGAAAGGAAAGTTCAGGAGAAGGAAACTGAGCAGAGATAGCTTTTATAGACATACTATAACAGAAAAAGTCCGGATTAATTCAATTAAGAACTAATCCGGACTTTTTAATGTCATCTTTTTAATTATTTATTTGGTTCCGTTCACCAAAAATGCGTGAATAACTCCCGGAATCCATCCGATAATGGTTAGCACGATACTAATCAATAAAGTAGAGCCTACACCGTGTTTCATATAGACCGCAAGTGGTGGTAATAAAATATTTAATATGATTGTTAGAATAGACATAATTTAATTTTTTGGTTTAGTTATTAAATTTGGAGCAATGTAAGGTTCTTTTATCAAGTGACTCAATTACTTTTATTTAGTTTAACTCACTTTAACTTAAGCTTTAAACTTTCTGTACTTCGCCATCATAAACATATATATTCCGTAGCATACTAAACCTGCTGCAACAGCGCCTAACAGATATTGGCCGTACGATGAGCTTTGCAAGAAAGAAAAGGCATCAGTAGTACTTTTAATTTCAGAAGTATTAGATTCAATAGCGGCTCTTATAAAAAAGTATCCCAAAATAAAGAATATCACTCCGCGTGCAATCAATCCCATTAGTCCTGTGTTCTTAATCGTTTTCCTTCTTTTTTCTTCGGAAATTGATTTGTAGTCGAATTTTGATAGAAAACTTTTAGTGTATGCTTTCTTCAATTGATTGATTCCGGCTCCTATAACTGCGATTCCAACAGCCGCAAAAATGAAAACCCCAATTTGCCCAGTCATAAATCCCGGACTTTGGCTACCACTACCTCCAGAGCTACCACCGGCATTAATTACTTTCATTAAAGCCGAAATTGCCAAAGCCAGATAAATAAGTGCGCTTACACCAAAGGCCGCTCTTTTAACTTTCCCTTTTTTATCACTTCCAATATTTTCTGGATCCTGAAAAACCTGTATCGCTCGCCATATTACATAGCATAGAAGACCTATAGCCATAACGATTAAAATTGCATTTCCATAGGCTTGTTTTTCTAAGAAATCTAAAGCTTTAAATTTCCCGGCTTTTTGGCCACCCATGTTAAAAGCAGCTAGAAAAGTAAGTACACCGGTAATTGCATAAACCGATCCTTTTGCAACGTATCCGGTACGTGCAATCTTCTTTAATTTTGAGTCCATTTAATTTAGTTTTTTAGTTGGTAAACCGAAAATACTCTAATTAAAAGGCCTGCTACAAATATTTAGCACAAGTTTAATTACTTATTCTTCAAAATGTTATAAAGCGTTAAACCATTTCAAAAATTACGAGTGCGTACAGGTAAAAACGTACAAAGCGAAGTAGTCCGAACATAAGATAGCTGCTAAACGGAAAGTTGATGATCCCTGCAGCGATACTGGTAATAGAAAAAGGGATAGGAAGTAATGCGCCAACTATAATTAAAAATCCGCCCCATTTTCGCGTGTTTTTAATATGCTGTGCCAACTTAACTTCCATTGCTTCATGAACGCTGGGAATTTTAGTAATACCGCGACCAATATGATAGGAAACGATTCCACCAACATAAGAAGCAACGGCTAAAAAAGAAAGATAAAGAATTGGGCTGGCAGATTTACCGGCCCAGGCAATAAATAATTCCGGCGGGATTAAACCTAAAAGTGATTCACTGGCAAAAAAGATGCTTAAGATCACGAGTGGCGAATAGGTTTCTGTAACCATAACCAGTGTATCTTCGATATCAAGAACAAAACGATCCAAAGCAAATAAAGCACCAACAAATAATATAATTGGCACTATAGCTTTTTTTATACTTTTCCATACAAAACTATAGAAACCAGTGTATCTGTAATATTGGTGCATTAAGCGCAGTCTGGATTTTTTTCTAGACTTCGCATCTTTCTTCATCAGCAATCTTTTAAGTAATTTATCTGGGAAATCCAGATCTAAAATAGACGAGGAGTTCTAACTAATTTAAAATTAGTTCTCTTCAGCATATTCTGTAAAAGCTTCGATATAGTCTCTTAGCTCTATTTCGTTTACCTTATTGGTATGGTCTTCCATTAACGATAAAAGATAAGCAAGACTTTCCTGGCCAGTTACTTCCTCCTCTACACGAACTTCCTGGTTTTCTTCATCATCCTCAATAGGATCATCTTCAGGAATAGCGATATTAAATGACTGATATTCTTCTACGTGCTCAAAAGTTAGTCGAATTACTTTTGCAAGTAAGGGTTGCCCTTCGTCAACTACGTAAGTTCTAAGTTCTTTTAGATCGTTGATCAGCGTATTGGTAATAATACCGTTTCTCATTAAATCACGCTGAATCTTGTTAAGCAGCTTCTGAGCTTTTATGTTTTCTAAAGGTTTCAAATTATCAGTATATTTTAATTGTAGTAGTAAGCTTCTAGTTTTTGCAAAAATACTTTTTTATGCTAGTTCTGAAACTATTTAACACCAAAATTAATAAAGGTTTTAGATTTAAAATTAACAATTAATTACCAATTATAATTTTACACGCCATTTCTACTTTATTAGATTTAGTTTCGAGCAGAAATTAAAAATTGAAAAATTAAAATATTATGAGTTCTTTAAAAGGAAAAGTTGCATTTATAACTGGCGGAAGTAAAGGTATAGGATACGGAGTTGCAGAAGCTTTACTAAACCAGGGTTTCAAAGTGGCCATTACAAGCCGTTCTTTAGAAGCTGCTGAAGAAGCCGCAAAAGAATTAGAAGGTAAAGGAGACGTTATCGGACTAGAAGCTGATGTTAGAAGTTTCGAGAGTCAGCAAAAAGCGGTAAAAGCTGCGGTAGATAAATTTGGAAAGATCGATTTATTAGTAGCCAACGCCGGAGTTGGTAAATTTAATTCTATCGAAGATATGACTCCAGAGGAGTGGAATGCTACCATAGAAACCAATCTTACCGGAGTGTTTTACAGTGTGAAATCTTCTTTAGCCGAATTAGTTAAAACAGAAGGTTATATTATTACGATCTCTAGTCTTGCAGGTACAAATTTCTTTGCAGGTGGAGCAGCTTACAATGCAAGTAAATTTGGTCTTACCGGTTTTTCTCAGGCGGTTATGTTAGATCTTAGACAAAAAGGCGTAAAAGTAAGCACGATCATGCCAGGATCTGTGGCTACACATTTTAATGGCCATACACCAAGTGATGAAGATGCATGGAAAATCCAAAAAGAAGATATTGGAGAATTGGTTGTAGATCTTATGAAAATGAATCCTAGAACTTTACCAAGTAAAATTGAAGTGAGACCGTCACAACCACCAAAAAAATAATTCTTTTATCAAGATTGTATAAAAAAGCCACATAATTATGTGCTTTTTTTGACGCTATATTTATCGTAATATTGCAATTAAAATAAGGCTATGGGAGTTACAAAATCAGAAATTTTTAGTGAAAGTCAGAATCAAATTGCTACCGTGGCAAAAGTTTTAGGACATCCGGCAAGAATTGCTATTCTGCAACAGATCATAAAGGCAAAAAGTTGTATTTGCGGTGATCTTGTTTCTGAAATTGGTCTCGCACAGCCTACAATTTCGCAACATCTTCGCGAACTAAAGAATATTGGTATCATTAAAGGTGATATTGAAGGAACAAGAGTGTGTTATTGTATCGACGAAAAAAAATGGGACGAGATTCGTGATCTACTGGCAACATTTTTTCAGCAGGATATCTGCGGGAAGGACTGCTGTTAGATGGTTTATGATGTAATTATTATTGGTGGTGGCCAAAGTGCACTGGCCTGTGCGTATTATCTTCGAAGAACTTCGCTGAAGTATCTCATTTTAGATGCAAACAAGTATTGCGGAGGTTCCTGGAGCCAAAATTGGGATAATTTAGACCTATTTTCTGCAGCACAGCATAGTTCGCTACCCGGTTGGTTAATGCCAAAGACCAAAAATGAATACCCAACAAAAGAAGAGGCGATAGATTATTTATGTAAGTATGAAATGCGTTATGATTTCCCTATAAAAAGGGAGATCAAAATAACCAATATTGAAAAAGATTCTGATTTTTTTCTTCTGAAGAGTAATCACGAAAACTTCAGAGCGAAAGCTATAATTGCGGCTACAGGAACACAATCTAAACCTATAATTCCTGAAGTAAACGGAATAAAAATTTTTAAAGGAAAGCAACTTCATTCTTCAGAGTACCAAAAAGCTGAAGATTTCAGCAATAAAAAAGTTTTGGTGGTAGGTGAAGGGAACAGTGGAGCTCAAATCCTGGCACAAGTTTCAAAAGTGACCAA
Source organism: Zunongwangia mangrovi (assembly GCF_900112105.1). Lineage (GTDB taxonomy): Bacteria > Bacteroidota > Bacteroidia > Flavobacteriales > Flavobacteriaceae > Zunongwangia > Zunongwangia mangrovi. The sequence continues at coordinate 60,919 of NZ_FOKV01000002.1, forward strand.
AACGAAATGGGCTGTACAAAATAAACCCGAGTTTTTACCCGATGATGTAGATGGTAAAGATCTTTTCGGTCAGGCTTCAGCAAAATACAAAGCAAAGCAGCAAGGAAAACAATATAAGCCTAAAAACTATAATATTGGTAGTATCGTTATGGTTCCGCAGGTAAAAGAAGCCAGGGATCGCGGAGTTTATGCTGAATTTAATGCCATCGACACTATTACTGAAACTGGCGTAAAATGGAGTGATGGAAAACATGAAGAATTCGACGTAATTATTTGGTGCACAGGTTTTGGCTACGCAACAGATTATTTAAAGAATCTAACTGAAATTCAACAAGACGGGAAAATATCTACCAATGGAACTTCAGCCAAGAATGTTGATGGCTTATGGTTGGTAGGATTTGGACAATGGACGGGTTTTGCTTCAGCGACTTTGATTGGTGTTGGGCGTTCGGCTAGAAAAACAGTTTCAGAAATTAAAGAGTATCTCTCTGCTTCAGAATAAGGGAATTTCAACAATAGATTTCAGATTTCTTCAACAAGATTAAAATTCTTAACAAGCTTTGTTCAGCAGCGTTAAATCTCCGCTAAAACTAATGCTCATTTTTGGGCTGAAGACTAGTTGTGATTATATTCAACGTGAACCAAATAAAATATGTTATGAATATTGAAGGAAAAACAGTGATCATTACCGGAGCTTCTAGTGGAATAGGAGAGGCCACCGCTAAAAAATTAGCAAAAGAAGGTGCCAATGTGGTGATCTCTGCTCGAAGAGAAGAGCGATTAAAATCACTAAAAGAAGATATCGAAAAAGATGGCGGTAAAGCCCATGTGGTAATCGCTGATGTGACCAAGAAAGAAGATTTTGAAAAGATCGTAAGCGAAACCAAAAGTGAATTTGGAAGCATCGACGCTTTAGTGAACAATGCCGGATTAATGCCACTTTCTTATGTGAAAAACCTACATACAGACGAGTGGAATACTATGGTAGATGTTAATATTAAGGGAGTTTTAAACGGAGTTGCTGCGGTTTTACCAACTATGAAAGAGCAAAAATCTGGTCATATAATTAATATTTCTTCTTCTGCAGGAAATAAGATCTATCCAGGAGGAGCGGTTTACTGTGCGACCAAAGCAGCAGTAAAAATGTTTACTGAAGGTTTAAGAATGGAGCTTGCACCAAACTTTGGAATAAAAGCTACTTCTATCGAACCAGGAGCGGTGGCTACAGAGCTTACCGATACGATCACCGATGAAGAAATTAAAGAAGGTTTTGTATCGAGTTTAGAAGACTTGACTCCGCTTGAATCTGAAGATATAGCTGAAGCGATTTATTATGCACTTTCACAACCAGGAAGAGCAAATATCAACGAAGTTTACGTGATGCCAACTTCACAGGAACAATAAAGACTTGTGTTGTAATTGTATAAAAAAGCCTCCTTTTTTTTGGAGGCTTTTTAATTTGAAATGGGTTTCTTTTAGACTTCAACTAACATTTTACCGGTGTTTTTACCCTCAAATATTTCAATAAAAGCTTTTGGAACATTTTCGAATCCTTCACGTCTCGTTTCATCGAATTTTAGTTTATCATCTGCCAGCCAGCTTCCTAATTGTTTAATAGCGCCCTGAAATTCATCTACATGATCTCTAACAATAAAACCCTGCATCAAAGCACGTTTTTTCACCATGATTCCTTCTAAACGCATTCCGGTAGGAACTTCTTCTTTATTATAAATCGAAATTGCTCCGCAGTTAATGATTCTTGCAAAATCATTAATATTCTGCATCGCCGAATCTAAGATTTCGCCTCCAACATTATCAAAATAAACATCTACACCATCTGGACATTTTTCTGAAATAGCTTTGGTCATATCCTCTGTAGTTTTATAATTGATACCGGCATCAAATCCAAAATCATCTTTAATGTGCGCTATTTTTTCATCGGTTCCCGCAATTCCCACTACACGACAACCTTTAATTTTCCCTATCTGCCCAACAATACTTCCTACAGCACCGGCAGCACCAGAAACTAAAAGCGTTTCACCTTCTTTTAATTTACCGATATTCTCTAATGCTAAATATGCGGTTAGTCCTGTTAAGCCTAAAACTCCGAGATACGCTGAAAGTGGTACATTTTTATTTGTGATCTTATTTAAACCTTCCCCGGTATGTTTTTGAAATTGTTTCCAATCTAGCATTCCGCTTACATGGTCTCCCTGCTGAAAATCGTTATTTTTCGATTCAATTATTTCAGCAACAACCATAGAAGACAACGGTTCATCTAACTTAAACGGTGGTATATACGAGTCTTCATCTCTCATTCTCCCGCGCAAATAGGGATCTACAGAAATATATTTAGATTTCAGAAGAATTTCTCCATCGTTTAACTCTGGTTTTTCCTCTGTTTTAAATTCAAAATTATTTTCTTCAGGTTTTCCTGAAGGGCGTTCTTTTAATGTGATTACCTTATTCATAATATCATTTTTTATGAAATTAATTCAATCTAAAATCAACACCAAAATGCCCATCATAATTTATCCTTAATTGATATTTTATTTAAAGTTTTTCAGTATTTAAACTATCAGAAGTAAATGAGTTTAGCTTCTAATTAACATTTACAAAACTTAATTTAATAACTTTGCATAAGGGCAAACTCTATATAAAAATCGCATTGGTAAAACAACTTTCTGAGTATTGGTATTCGATCACAAAATTCTTACGTAGTACAGATTTTACAAAGGCTTTGATCTTAACTATTAGCATAGGATCGGCGATAGGAATTTTTAATGCTCTTGGTTTTTCTAATATTGGTGTGCCACTTGCCGTTGGTTGTCTTCTTACCGCACCTAGTGATACTATTGGCACTTTAAAACATAAGATTGTGGGAGTTATTACCGCTGCATTTTTAGCCGGTTTCACATCTATGGTCATTGGTTACGCCTCAACAAACATCTACGTAACCATTCCTGTTGTAGGAATTATGGTTTTTGCTATTTCGTATCTCGCTGTTTATGGTTTTAGAGCTTCGATGGTGGCTTTTGCCGGTTTAATGGCGGTTGTAATTAGTTTTGCAAATGTAGATACCTCAATGCCACTATGGCAACATGCTTTATTGATTTCGGCTGGCGGTTTATGGTATTTATCTTTAAGCCTTATCTGGCATTTTATAAATCCTAAGCATGAAACAGAGCAATTACTAGCAGAATGTTTAGAACTTACTGGCGAATATTTACAAATTAGATCGCAATTAGTTTTAAATGTAGAAGGTAGAGACGATTTACAAAGTCAGCTTTTTAATTTACAAAATGATCTAAACCAAAAACATGAAAGTTTACGTGAAGTTCTTATAAGCTCAAGAAAGTCATCTGGAAACTCTAATTACGCCCGTAAGCGTTTATTGGTTTTTATAGAATTGGTCGATATTCTGGAACTCGGTATGGCTAATCCTGTAAATTATGAGCGTATGGATCAGCTTTTTAAAGAGGATAAAGAGTTTTTAAAGACTTTTAGCGATGTAACGCATTATTTGGGAGTACAGCTTATTGCAATTTCTAAATCTATAGAAAGTAAAAAACCGGTTCCGGAGAATAAAATTTCAGAATATATAGAAAAAGCTCGGGATACCGTAAATCGATATCGTGATCAAATCGATCTTTCAGAAAAAAGAGAGCATATTTTAATGCTTCATAATTTATTTGATTACCAGGAAAGGCAATCCCATAAGATCAATACCATATTTGGGGTAGTAAATAATCTAAAGCAGGGAAACACCATTTTTATGAAGCATAAAGAAGTGGTGAAGTTTATTACTCCGCAAGAATATTCTTTTAAAACGCTGAAAGAAAATTTCAATTTTGGATCTCCTATTTTTAGACATGCTTTAAGATTAGCTATCGTTGTTTTATTTGGCTTTTCTATTGGTGCTTTTTTCTCGATACAAAATGCCTATTGGATCCTTTTAACCATCGTGGTGATCATGAGACCAAATTATGGACTCACAAAATCGAGAACCAAAGAACGAATTATAGGAACTTTAATAGGCGGTGTAATTGCTATCATTATCGTGTTTATTACTCAAAACACTTACGTTTATGGCGGTTTAGGATTGTTATCGCTTACCATGGCTTTTTCTTTAATTCAGCGAAATTATAGAACTGCTGCAGTGTTTATTACTTTAAGTATCATTTTTATTTATGCACTTCTTAAACCCGATGTTATTAAAGTGATCGAGTTTAGAATAATAGATACTTTTGTTGGGGCAATATTGGCTGCTTTAGGCAATCTTTTTTTATGGCCTGCCTGGGAAGCGGGAAATATTAGAAATATCATAGCAACAAGTATTGCTGCAAACCGCGAATTTTTCTTAGAAATAGATAAATTTTATCATAAAAAAGGCGATCTACCTACCAGCTATAAACTTGCTCGTAAAAAAGCATTTCTTGAAATGGGAAATTTAAGTGCGGCATTTCAGCGGATGACGCAAGAACCAAAATCGAAACAAAAAGATCTAGGATTGATCTATCGATTAGTGAGCTTAAACCAAACATTTTTAAGTGCATTAGCCTCGATGGGAACTTACATAAGAAATCATAATACCACAGATGCTTCACAGGATTTTGAAGTATTTGTAAAACAAGTGCTGCACAGTCTAAATAATGCTGAAGAAGGTTTGCTTGCCCAGGCCGAGCAGAAAAAAACTAATGTTGCTTTGCTGAAAGAAGCAAAATCTAGATTAGATGAAAAATATGAAGAATTAGTAAAGATAAGAAACCAGGAAATTGCTGATGGTAAACAACTTGCCGACCACGAAATGCGATTACAGCTTCAGGAAGCACAATTAATTACCAATCAATTACAATGGTTATTAGATATTTCAAAAAATATACGAAAAACCGTTTTTAAAACGACTTCGATTTAAATATGAGTAAACGCGCGCTAAAAAAATACCTTAAGGAACTTGATAAAGAAGACCTCGAAGAACAAATTATCGATCTCTATGAACGTTTAGATGAAGTAAAAGTATTTTATAATTTCGTATTTAATCCAAACGAAAGAAAGCTTATAGAAAATGCGAAAGTCAAGATAGGGAAGGAGTATTTCCCTGAAAACCGAAGAAAACGTCCTAAAGCGCGCCGTTCAGTTGCTCAAAAACTAATCAAGCATTTTAAAAAGTTAGGTGTAGATCCAATAAAAACGGCAGATTTGATGCTTTATAATATTGAGATCGCACAAACTTATGCTGAAGATCGCTCTAAGATCAAAGAAGCTTTCTATAAATCGATGTATAAATCTTACGAAGAAGCTGTAAAATTTATATTGCAAAACGGACTCTCAAATGAGTTCGAAGAACGAATTATAAAAATAGCCCTACATACTGAAACTCAAGATTGGCCAAATTCATATTTATTTTTAAAAATTTCTTCTCAATTTGATTAACTTTAAAATCTAAATATTACTTTTAGCTTTATCGTTTTAGTATGAAGCTCTCACTTACTTTTATTGTTCTCTTAATATCATATTCATCCTTTGCACAACTTGGTTTCTGTGATGGTAGTAAAGGTGACCCTATATTTCAATTTGATTTTTCAGGTTCAGGGCAATCATTTCAGCAATACACAAGTTATAATTTAGTATCTCAAAGTCCGGAAGATGGTTCCTATACAGTTTCTTCAAATTTGGATATCCAGAGTGATACCTGGCACAATTTCTTTCCGCAGACAACCGAATCTAATGGAAATGCCATGATCGTAAATGCAAGTTACGAGGCGGGATTATTTTTTGAAATTAAAATCCCAGATCTATGTGAAAACACCACCTACGAGTTTTCAGCATTTTTAATGAATATTTACGATCGTTCCAGTAATGTTTGTGGAGGTGGAGGAATCCCTATAAACGTAAGGTTCGAGATTTGGGATGAAACCAATACCGAATTAATAAATGGTGGCGATACAGGAGATATTACCTCGACTACGAGTCCGCAATGGGATCGATATGGACTTACTTTTCAAACAGAAGAGGGTCAGGAAAAAGTTATCCTTAAAATCTTTAATAATGGAGAAGGTGGCTGCGGAAATGACCTGGCGATCGATGACATTATTTTTAGATCTTGTGGTGATCTGACGGTGATCGAAAGTATGGAAACCGAAACTTCTGAAATAGGACTTTGTGAAGAAAATTCTCCGGGGACTTATACTTTAACCGCGACACCCGATAATGCAGTATATCAAGATCATTTTTATCAGTGGCAATCGCGATTGGAAGGAGAAGAATTCACAGATATTCCTGGAGCTACTAATCAAGAATATACCACTTCTAATATCACCGAAACAACGTATTATAGAGTAAAAGTTGCTGAAGACGCTGTTAATCTTAACAGTTCACTTTGTAGTTCTGCTTCAGCAGAATTCACAATTCGTTTTCTGCAAAGTCCAACACCTCCAACTGGCTCAAATTTAGAATGGTGCGATAATCTTGGGCCTGCTACCTTAACGGCTAATGCAACAGGTGAACAACAAATTGCCTGGTACGATGCAGAATTTGGTGGAAATAGAATAGGAGAGGGGACATCTTTTCAAACAGAAACAGCAGGCATCTATTATGCTGAAGCTTATTATGAAGATTATGATTGTGAAGTTAGCACACGTACGGCAATTACACTTACAATTAACCAAGCGCCAGTAGTAGAAGATGAAGTGTTACAGATTTGCTTAGACGGCACATTAATTTTAGATGCCGCAATGCCCAATCTTAACTACAATTGGAGTACAGGAGAAACAACACCTCAAATCTCAATTGATAATCCCGGAACTTATACGGTTGAATTAATTACTGCGGAATTATGTTCCAGTACCAAAACTTTTGAAGTTAGCCTTATTGATGATGCTGAAATCGCTGAAATTAACTCTAATGAGCGAAATGTTAGTATTATTCCGGAGAATGAAGGAGAATTTGAATATAGCTTGGACGGAATTAACTTTCAGTCATCTAATACTTTTCAGAATATTGAAGGTGGAATTTATACGGCTTTTATGAGAGATCTTGCCAATTGTAAGACGGTAAGTATGGAATTTCCACACATCGTGCTGCCGAAACTAATAACTCCAAACGGTGATGGTTATAACGATAATTTTCACTTAAATGGAGTCGAATATTTTCCAGCTTCTGTAATTGCTATTTTCGATCGGTATGGTAGCTTAATTACCACTGGAAATGGTGAAGGTTTCGAATGGGATGGAAGTTACCAAGGAAACCAACTACCTAAAGGTGACTACTGGTACAGAATTAAAATTGCAGATTTTGATGAAATAAAAGGGCATTTTTCGCTAATGCGCTAAAACAATCTTTAAGGTTTTTCAATACAATTCCTTAAACAAAAAAGACAGCCAAATATATGACCGTCTTTTTCTTCAAAATAGATTGGTTGGTTAAGCTTTAAGAAGTCTCACTAGTAGAAACTCCCATTTTTTCATTTAATAGTTCTTCTTTTTCAGTCGTCTTCACTTTTTTTTGAAGGAAAAATGGTAAACCGAAACCGGCTATACTTAAAATTCCGCCTAAAAGGAAGATATTAGTTGGTTCAGCAAAAATATTACCGCTAGATAAAATTCCTAGAATTAATATTGTAGATAACGGAAAAGACAATGCTAAAATGCTCACTGCAAAATTTGGATTAAACGTCTTTTTCTCTTCATCTGCTTCGGCTGCATCGACTGCTGAAATATGAGCAAATGGCCAAAAGCTACAGGCGCTCAAACCAAATGCTAGCATTAATAATATATCATTCTGAATTGAAATACCCGCGAACATAACCAATAAGCCGGTAATTAAGATCACAAAACCAGCTCTAAGCATTAAAACGCCTAAAATCTGTATCAGTTGATCTTTTTTAATGTTTACCGCTAAACCTATGTATAAAAGTACAAGGGGCGTCATTAGTAAACTAAGTCTGCTTAAAGTTTCGCTAGCAAAAAATGGAAGTGAATCTAAATTCAATCCAAAACCTACCAGTAATAATGCAGCAGCAATAAATACATTCACCGGTTCAGAGATCATTGCAATCCCTAAAGACTTCAACTTTGCTTTTCCTGATTGTGCTTTTTTCTTTTGAACTTTATAATGCCAATTCATAGCAACCACATAAAGTATCATCAAAACAAACACTTTATTACCAAGATCTGCCATTGCGGCTTTGGCTAAATACGAATCACCTAAATATTCCAAAACAAACGGAAAACAAGATAATCCTGGCGCCAAAGAAGGGATAAGCATTTTGGCAGTACGGTAATTTGGGGTCTCTTTTTCTATTCCTAAAACTGGCAATAACAACGGGAAAACGTAAAATAAAAGTGCATTTAGGATCAAAGCCATTAAAGGAAGTAGAAGCAGGTCTGCCTCTACTTTGATTCCTAAAAGAGCAATAAAGATCGTTGCTGGTAAAGCCAGATTTAAAATGATCTTTTTAATACCAACAACCTCTGCTTTTGTACTAAATTTTACCTTTAATAGTAATCCAATACCAATAAATAGGATAAACGTAATGGTTTTTTGTAGGCTTACATCCATAGATTAAACCAAAATTTCATCTATTGCGTCTGTAAAATATTTCATTTCTTTCATGGTTCCCATACTTACACGGCACCAATCCTTATCCCAGAATTTAAATGCTCTAACCACAACTTTTTTCTCATAGATCTTTTCTAGGAATTTATCACCATCCATATCTATGGGGAAAATAACAAAGTTGGTATTAGACGGCATATAATCCATCCCGCGACTATCTAAATATGAAGTGGTATAATCCCTGGCCTCTTCGATCTTAGCTTTACAATCTGTAAGATATGCTTCGTCTTTCATACTGGCTGAAGCTGCTGCGATACTTGGCCCGGTGATACCCATACCACCACGAGTAATATCGTTAATTTCCTTAAGCGATTTTTCATTTCCTAACATGTATCCAACTCGTAAGCCGGCCATACCATGAATTTTAGAAAATGTTCTGGCTACATATACATCGTAGCCTTCTGCAACGAGCGGAGCCATACTTGCATTAAGGCCTTCTGGAGAAAGTTCTATATAAGCTTCGTCGATAAATACCGGTACTTTTTTAGAAACACGTTTACAGAAGTCCTTAAGATCTTCAGTGTCCGTCATCGTAGCAGTTGGATTGTTTGGATTGGTGATATAAACAAGTTTAGTATCCTTATCTATAGCTTCTTCCATGGCCTTCAGATCATGCTGGTAATCATCGGTTAGTTTTACTGCTTTCCAATTTCCACCGGCAGCTTTAGCAACACTAACTAAGGACATATAACTAGGATCACCACTTACAACATTTCCACCATGCTGAAATTTAACCAGTGCAGTTTTTTCTAAAAGGTCAGAGGATCCAGGTCCCATCATCACGTTAGAAGGTTTTACGCCTTCATATTCTGAAATTTGACCAACTAATTCTCCCAAAGAGCCCCAGGAATAATGATTCCCTTCCATTACAGCTTCCTGAAAAGCTTTTGCTGCCATTTTAGATGGTCCGTGCGGATTTTCATTCCAAACTAATCTTGCTTTTACCGTCTTTAGGTCAGGAAATCTAGGTGGGGTATATTCATCAAAAGAATTACTGTAATTATATAAAAACTTATTGTTTTTAGATTGCGCCTCGGCAACTGTTTTTGCCCAAAGATCTGTAGGTGCTACAGCAACAGCTCCCATTGCCAATGCGCCTCTTTTAAGCCATTCTCTTCTATTTAAACTCATTTTAAGTGGTGTTTGCGTTAAGTTTTAAAAATAAAGATTAACACAATATTAAGCAATGGTAAAAAATTAAAAATGAGTGTACTTGAATACTAATTTAGTAATTATTTGACATTTTATTAAGATTATTAAAAAACAGTGATTTTATATGAGGAACCGGAAAACGGATCATTAACCATAACAGTTAATTATCACATTATCGAGAATTGCAAAAAATAATGCGATAACTATAATGCGAAATGGATTAAGTTCAAGTTGAAATCGTACATTATAGTATTTAATCTTCAGCTAAATAAATTGAGTCAATTTTAGAGCTAGCAACTTCAGACAAGAGAACATAGAAATCTCATATTATTCAAATTGAAATAAAGTAAGATTTGAAGTTTTAGAACGACTATCTTGTCTGTTATAAAATTCCATTTTTTATGCAACAGAAAATTCTTGACCACGTTTCTAAAATAATTGATCTCACCGATGACGAGAAAGCCGAATTTTTGAGCATTTTGAGTCCGCTAAAATTATCAAAACGTGATTATTTGATAAAAAGTGGCGAATTTGTGCATTACAATTTCTTTGTCGTAAAAGGTTGTTTACGCGCTTTTTATCGCGATGATCAGGAAAATGAAGCCAATTTGCAATTTGCTATGGAAGATTGGTGGATCAGTGATTATGAAGCTTTAAGTGATGGGATTCCAGCAAAATTAAATGTTGAATGTCTTGAAGATTGCGAGCTGCTGGCAATTCATCGTGATGCACAGGAAGAATTATATCGCAGAATCCCAAAATTTGAGCGCTTTTTTAGGATTAAAGTGATGAATTCTTTTATCGCTTTGCGCTCCAGAATTATGTCTAGTCTTCAAAAAAGTAGTAAAGAACGTTATTTAGAATTCTATGATCGTTTTCCAGAACTCGAAAACCGCATAGCAAACTACCACATCGCTAATTATTTGGGTATCAAACCAGAAAGTTTAAGTAGAATTCGCAAAGAGCTTATTTAGCTTAACAATTTTTAACAGCCAAAGCTAACATACATCAATCTTATTTTAGGCCGCTATAGCTTAATTTTGTTGGGAAGGGAAAGAAATTGTGAAAAAGAAATCGACCACAGAACTTCGTTTTTGTGGTTTTAATCAAAAAATTGAAACTTATGAGTAAACAACTGCTTTTAACCGATTATAATTTAAACGGATTAAAGTTACCTAACCGTGTAGTGATGGCGCCTATGACGCGTAGTCGTGCTGATAACGCAGAAAATGCACCTCGCGAAGATTTTGAAGCTGAATATTATGCTTTAAGAGCTTCTGCAGGATTAATTATTTCTGAAGGTTCACCTATTAGTGACGAAGCGATTGGTTATGTTAATGTACCGGGAATCTATAAATCTGCTCAGATTGAAGGCTGGAAAAAAGTAACGGAAAAAGTACATGAAAAAAATGGAAGAATTTTTATCCAATTATGGCATGTGGGAAGGATGTCTCATCCAGATTTTCATAAGGGCGAGAAACCATTAGCACCTTCAGCAATAAATCCTAACGCACAATCTTATACTCCGGAAGGTTTTAAGGATACCGTAACTCCAAAAGAAATGACGATCGCTGAAATTAAGCAAACGATCGAAGATTTTAAAAACGGAGCTAAAAATGCAATGGAAGCTGGTTTTGACGGAGTAGAGATCCATTCTTCTAATGGTTATCTTTTACATCAGTTTTTTAACGGAACGTCAAATACCAGAACAGATGAATACGGTGGAACTATAGAGAATCGAGCAAAGATTCTTTTTGAAGTGATCGATGCGATAAAGCAAGTTATGCCAGAACAAAAAATAGGTTTACGTTTAAATCCGTCCTTAGATGGCCCATTTGGGATGACCATGGATAAAGAAACGATACCAACATTCGATTATATCGTAAATAAGCTAAATGAATACGATTTGGCTTATGTTCATTTATCTGAACCCTTTACCGATGTTTCTGATAATGATTTTGCCGTTTCTGAAATTGCAAAGCATTACCGACCATTATACAAGGGAACTTTAATTATAAATGCCGGTTTCGATCAGGAAAAAGGAAATAAAGTAATTGAAGAAGGTAATGCCGATCTTGTAGCCTACGGAAAACCTTACATTTCTAATCCAGATCTTGTAGAAAGATTTGAAAAAGGTGTTGATTTAACCGATTGGGACGAAGATACTTTTTATGTCCCTGGTAAAAAAGGATACCTAGATTATCCAGTTAATGCCAGAGACTAATGCATTTAAAATTTCAACGAAAAAAATCGCTGCCAAATGGCAGGGATTTTTTTCGTTGAAATAATTTCTTTTTTACTAAACCTTTACAGTTGCTTTTCTTTTTGCAGTTTTCGCTTCTTTATTTAAGGAATACTGAGGAGCTTTGTTTAGCGCCATAAATGATTCTTCAGAATATATCTTAGCTCCAAAGCTTTTAGCTTCTTCAATAACTAATTCATCTGCATCCTTACCTGTGATCAAAATCCCTGTTTTAGTAGACATTTTTGGTTCGACTTCTACATTCCATTCTTTCAATTGCTGTTTGATCTCATTTTTATGCTCTTTTCTCAAGTCTCCATCAATAAGTACTTTTTGATCTTTAAATTCATCTGCAATACTTTTTTCTCTGTTTGGAGTTATATCTTTTCTATTATCAGATAAATGATTGAAGATTATAAACGATATAAATAGAAAAATTAAAATGTATGTCGCGATAATCATGGTTTGGGGAGTCATAGCTAGTAGTGGTTAGTTTGTTTTAAAATTGTATCTGTCTACTTACGTTTTCTGTTATAGTTTGGTTTTAATTATTTCAATTATTTTCTGGCACTAAATTATATATAGATTCTTCCAATATCATGCTAAAAGGAAGGTTTAAGTAATTTTTAACCCGTTTCTTAAAAAGAATAAAAAAAGGATTTCATTGCTGAAATCCTTTCAATTATCTGTAATGTATGCATGCTTAGCTTATAAACTTGATTACATTTTTCCCTATAGATTTACCACTTTCCTGCAACTCATGCACCTCTCTAAATACCTGAGTATCTAATCCTTCGAAAGTTTTATTAATTGTAGTTTTTAAACTACCTTCCTCAAAAAGCAAACGTAATTCTTCGAGAATCTTATGCTGGGAAATCATGTCTTCAGTTTTGAATAATGATCTTGTAAACATAAATTCCCAATGAAAAGCTGCACTCTTATTTTTTAATTTATTTAAGTCTAATGGGTTCTTATTTTCTACGATCGAGCAAATGTGCCCTTGTGGTTTTATAAGATTTGCCATTGCGTCCCAGTGCATATCGGTATCAAAAAAGTTAAGAATATAATCTACATTTTCAATATTAGCCTTTTTAATTTCGTTTTCTAGATCGTGATGATTTACGATCAAATCGGCTCCCATTTCTTTACACCAGTTACTGGTTTCTTCTCTGGAAGCAGTCGCTATAACCTCAATATTGGTCAATTTCTTGGCGATTTGTATTCCAATAGATCCAACGCCACCTGCACCACCAATGATCAATAGTTTTTTGTTATTTTCTCCATTTTTCTGAAGTCTTAAACGATCAAATATAGCTTCCCAGGCAGTAATTGCGGTTAATGGCATTGCTGCAGCTTCCTCGAATGAAAAATTTGAAGGTTTATGGCCGGCAATTCTTGAATCTATAAGCTGAAATTCGGCATTACAGCCCGGTCTTTTATATTCTCCGGAATAATAAACTTCATCTCCAACCTTAAAATTAGAAACTTCACTACCCACAGCTTCCACAACCCCTGCAGCATCCCAACCTAGGATCTTTGGCTCATCTAATTCGTTATTCTTTGCCGCATTTTTACGGACTTTATAGTCTACCGGATTTACAGAAACCGCATGAATTTTAACCAAAAGATCTTAGCTTCTGGCATTGGTTTTTCGGTTTCAAAAGAGATAAAACAATTTTTATCATCTACCGGTAAAGATTTTGTGATTCCTATAGCTTTCATATTTTTTTTTCTGAAATTAATATTTGCCTTTTTCACGGCAAAAACTTTTACATTAATTTAAATCATCGAAATATATTCAGATATAAAATTCCAAATTTCGATTTATTTTCTCATTACAATCAGTGATATCAAAGAGAACAATCCTTCAGAAATGATCTAAGCGAATATTAAGGCGCCAATTGGCACTAAGATCATCGATATCACCATAGAAAATACGATGAGTAAAGCGGCCTGTTTCTCCTGGGATTTTAAAAATGATGCAAAAACGGCCAAATTCGCTGCGATTGGGAAAAGCGGAATTAAAGCCATTACCTGTCGTTGTTCTTTTTCTAATCCATCTACAAGCCAATATTCGAGTCCCATTAAAGCAGCGGTAATTAATATGGCTGATATTGCTCGTATTCCCAGCACTTTAGAGTAATATCCCCAGTTTAGAGATTTAAATTTAATATTTGTCAAATTCATACCAATAATAAGCATTCCCATTACAGAAACTACGGTACCCATTACGTCAACTACGGGTTTTAGAGCTTCTGGTGTTTCCACTTTAAAACCTTTTAAAATCAAAGCTAAAATGATGATATAAATAAAAGGAACCTTCAAAACTTCGATTATCGCCTGTTTGGTAGAAAACTTTGACTTCGCCACTTGGATATAACCAATAATATTGCCGTAGAGCGCCGTACCGACGTAAATACATATCAATGTAGTTACCGCATCATCACCAAAAAGTGACTTGACGGTAGGAATCCCGAAGAAGGCCACATTAAAATAAGAGAACCCGCTTTTTAAGATATTGATATTCCCCGAATTGTCTACGGTTTTATCGACCAGCATGGCCGGAAAGATCATTAAAAATGCCAGCAAAAATGAAATTATCGCTAAGATCACCAAATTTGAAAAGCCTGCGTCCAATACATGATCGATCACCAAAATTGGTAATAGCACAAATAAAAGCGGCTTATGAATCCAGGATTTTGGGATCCATTCACGCTTACTTATTAAATAGCCAATAGGAATACAACACAAATAGGGAAGTAAACTTAAATAAAGATCCTTAAATGTGCCCATTAGTAGTGGTTTTAAATATTATTTCTGAAGCTAATCTTGCGATCGTTTTTACATTAAACCAAACGGCATTCACATCCATTAGCATTCCGTTTACCAAATGTCCTACCGCATAAATGTGAGTGCCTCCATTTTCTGAAATACACTGCATCGTATGAGGATTAATAACAGTCCCACCAATAGGGTGCGGTTTTAAATAATCTTTTTTGAGTAAATTTTGAACCAGAATATTATCCATCTGTTCTAATTTACCGGCGCTTCCAGTAGCATTTACCAATTTATCGATCTTAAAAACGCCATCGTTTCCGGTAGTGATCTCGAAGCAATTTTCATCATCCAGGAACTCAACTTTATTATTCTGCGGAATAATTTGCAACTGACCCTCTTTCATAAGCTTAGCCAATCTTTTTGCGTTGTGAAGCGGAATCGCATGCCGGGTGATCGTCCAATGTCTTCCCAGCCATTTTGTGAATATAATCTGCTCATGTAAGCTCATCCAACTCCAAATCCTTGAAGTATCATAACGCATGGAGTAAGCCATGTTCGAAACAGTATCACCACCTTTTTCGGCTACTTCAATATCATATTCTAGTAATGGAAGCTGATCTTTAGAATCTCGGTTTAGGGATTTCCAGTCGATAGATTTTCCTTCGGCTTTTTCAACATCCTTGATGAATAATCTAAACAATTCCTTTGCTCTTGGAGTATGTCCTTTCTCACGTTTAAGCTTATGTAAATTGGCAAGCGTTAGAAATTTACTTTCAAAACCATTACTTTCATCTGGCTGAACTCTTGGCAACATTCCATCTGGAGAGAACATGGTGATCTTTCCTTTGTGTCCGTTATCTACCAGGCTCATTACTGTATCAATAGCACTTAAACTGGTTCCTAAAACTCCAACATGATCGTTCTTACCGGTATTTTCCAGCAATCTTTCTGTTGGCCATGGAAAATCTATATAATGCTTATTATCTCTAAATTGCTTAAAAGTATTTGGTTTTGGGGTTCCTGGCGCCAACAGAACTTCATCAACTTCAGCAGTGCTATTATTGGTTAAATGAATAACTAATTTTTCATTTTCTAAACGCTCAATATCATAAGCTTCAGCCTCAATTCTTTCTACCTTAATATTGTTCTCGGCGGCTTTCTTGATATTTTCGTCAAGCTGTTCAGCAACATAATGACCGTAAAGTAATCTGCTGGTGTAGGCATTATCTTCGTTACTTTCACTTTTTACATCGCTTCGATATTTACCGCCGTGTTCTTTAAGCCATTCTGCAAAATGTGCCGGTTCATTGGCGTAAATTCCCATAAGATCGGCCTGGGTATTTAAAATATGAGTACGCTGTTTGGACCCAAATGCTAATCCGTATCCCGCTTTTTTTCTTCGTTCAATAAGTACGAACGAAATTTCTTTTTCTAAATTGGCAGCAATACTTTGGATTATAAGCTCGATTAAAGCCGCAGATCCACAGGCTCCACCACCAATAATGGCAATTTTTTTCATTTCTTTTTCTTTGCTTTTTTTGTAATTTAGGCAATAGGGCAGGAGCAGTAAAATTATTAACTTAATTTAAAGAAAGCTTCAAGAGTATATTTCAAAATCAATTTTTATGCTGAAGACAAACCGTCGCTAATTATTAATAAATACTAGATAAACACCTTACTAAATCGATAATCTCTCATTTTAAATCTAATTTTCCGAAAAGAATTCAATAGGTAGGTTTATTCCAATTTAAGCTTTTATTTTGGGACAAAAATCAACTTATTTTAATGAGAAAATCCCTTATAACAGGATGTCTGGCTTCTCTTTTTATGGGAAGCTTTTCTTTTGGGCAGGAACTATATGTGCCCAGAGATGTAAAAAAAGCATACGAGAATGAGACTAGAAGTAAAAGTGGAAAACCTGGTGAAAATTACTGGCAAAATTCGGCTAGATATAAGATCGATCTTCAGGTAAATCCTCCAAGCCGAACTATAAAAGGTTCCGAAGAAATAATTTATACTAATAATAGTCCGAATACTTTAAATTCCCTAAATTTTAAATTAATTCTGAATAATCACAAGCCTGGCGCGGCAAGATTGGGACAGGCTTCTGAAGATTATATGACAAACGGAATAGAAATTGATTCTTATTCAGAAAATGGAACCAAAAAAGACTGGGATTCTAAGAATGATGGTACCAACAAGATGATAAAGCTGGATAGGCCACTTCAACCGGGCGAAAGTGTAAATTTAAGTATCGATTGGCATTTTGATGTTTCAAAACAAAGTGGGAGAGAAGGTGCTATTTTAGAAAATACCTTTTTTCTGGCTTATTTTTATCCCCGAGTGGCTGTTTACGACGATTATATGGGGTGGGATACGATGACTTTCTTCGGAATGCAGGAATTTTATAACGATTTTAATGATTATGAAATTAGCGTAAATGTTCCTGAAGATTTTATCGTCTGGTCTACCGGAGATCTTTTAAATGCTGAAGAAGTTCTTCAGAAAAAATATGCGAAAAAACTTGAAAGATCGATGCAAAGCGATGAAGTGATTCGCATCGCGACTCCAGAAGATCTTCAGAAAAAAGAAATCACTAAAGAAGGTAATAACACCTGGAAATGGAAAGCTTCTAACATTACCGATGTTGCGATTGCTATTAGTAATGAATATAATTGGGATGCTGCCAGTGTTGTGGTAGATTCTACTTCTAATCGCCGTGTAAGTGTACAGGCAGCTTATGATAATGTTTCTGAAGATTTTCACGAAATGGTGAACTATGGCCAACATGCTTTAAACTGGTTTTCGCATCATTATCCGGGGATCGCTTATCCTTATTCAAAATCTACTTTGGTTAGAGGTCATGGAGATATGGAATATCCAATGATGGTTAACGATAATTCTCATGGAGAGCCAGAATTAGCGCGTTTTGTGGCCGAACATGAAATTGCACATACTTATTTTCCGTTTTATATGGGAACTAACGAGACCAGGTTTGGTTTTATGGACGAAGGTTGGGCTACAACTTTAGAACATCTAATTGGGATCGAAGATCTTGGGAAAGAAAATGCTATTGAAAGTTTTAAAAATTTTAGGGTCCAGAGATGGATCAACGATGATAATATGGAACAAGATGTACCTATTATCACACCATCCAATATTTTAAGCGGACCTGTTTATCGTAATAATTCTTACGGAAAAGCGGCACTTGGCTACCTGGCATTAAAAGATATGTTAGGAGACGAGCTTTTCAAAAAGGCTTTACAGGGATATATGGATCGTTGGAATGGTAAACATCCCATCCCGTGGGATTTCTTTCATAGCATTAATGATATTTCTGGGAAAGACCTAAACTGGTTTTGGGATAGTTGGTATTTTGAGCCAAACCATATCGATTTTGAAATTGAAAAGGTAACACAAAATGATAATTCTATTGAAGTTTTAGTTTCCAATATTGGTGGAATGCCGGCTCCTTTTGATGTGAAACTGACATTTGCTGACGGAAGTTCAAAAAATGTACATCAAAAATCTACAATTTGGGAAAATGCTGAAGATGAATTTTCAATACAAATTGAAACAGATAAACAAGTTGAAGCGGTAACATTAGAAGGCGGTATTTGGATGGATGCTACTCCTGAAAATAATACCTGGAAAAAATAACCAATTTCAGATTACAACATTATAAAAATAGCTCTCGATATTGTTTAAAATCGAGAGCTATTTTTTTGTAATAACTTCTAATAGCTGAATCATTTTTCGAACATAATTATTACATTTGATTATAATGTTCGATTTTAAACTACAGGTTTTTCAAAGTGTGGCATCACGGCTTAGTTTTTCTAAAGCAGCCGAAGATCTTCATATCACGCAACCAGCGGTTACAAGGCATATTCGGCAAATTGAGGCGCATTTTAACCAAAAGCTCTTTAAAAGAAAGGGAAATAGCATAGCACTTACCGATGCCGGGAAGCTTTTACTCTCCCATAGTAAACTTATTTTTCAGCAATACGAGAAAGCCGAATTTGATATGAATTCGCTTATCGATAAAAACGAAGGAAATCTTAGAATTGCCGCCAGCACCACGATCGCACAATATATCTTACCGGAAGTTTTAGCAAAATTTCATCAAAAATTCCCCAAAATCAGGCTTCATTTATTGAATATGAATACCGAGAAGGTGGAAAAATCTGTGATGAACAATTCGGTTGAACTTGGTTTTATCGAAGGTCAATCCAAAAACAGGGAATTATCGTATCAGCCATTTTTGCAGGACGAAATAGTGCTTGTGGTAGATAAATCGCATCCATTAGCTAAGCAGAATCAGATATCTATTTCAGAATTAAAAGAAATTCCGCTTGTTTTAAGAGAAAAAGGCTCGGGAACTCGTGAGGTAATCTTAAAAGCTTTTCAGCATAAAAATGTAAAAATGGAAGAGCTAAATATCGAATTAGAGCTTGGAAGTTCAGAAAGTATAAAATCTTATCTATCTAATGGCCATAGCGGTAGTTTTTTAAGTATCAATACGGTTTTAAAAGAACTGAAGCATGGCGATCTTTATATTGTTGATATCGAAAATCTACAAATTAAGCGGGATTTCTTTTTTATTCAGCAACAAGGACACCATTCTAAACTGAATGCTGTCTTTTTAAAATTTCTACAGCATCATTATAACTTTTAGTTATATAGTATAATAATTTATCATTTGATTTCGAGCTAGACTGAGACTACTTTTGAAGAATAAATTCAGTTTATGAAACCTGCAATTACTTCAGTTTTATTTGTAATTCTTTGTCTGGCCTGTTTGCTTCCGGTGGTGAATCCTCCTATAGCATTGGCTGCAGGAATTGTTTTTGCACAATTTTTTCAGAATCCATTTCAGGATAAAACACAATCGAGCATAAATTGGTTACTGAAGTTATCGGTTATCGGGCTTGGTTTCGGAATGAATATCGACAAAGCACTGGCCGCAGGAAAAGACGGATTTCTATTTACCATTATATCGATAAGTCTAACTATCGGGCTGGGAATTTTAGTCGGAAAAATCTTTAAAATCGATCAAAAAATAGCCAAACTTATAAGTTCTGGAACTGCTATTTGCGGCGGTAGCGCTATTGCAGCAATATCTCCAATAATTAAAGCCGACGCGAAACAAATTTCTATTGCCATCGGGAGTGTTTTCTTATTAAACAGTCTGGCATTATTTCTTTTTCCGCTTTTAGGCCATTATTTTAATATGAGTCAGCATCAATTTGGAATCTGGAGCGCGATCGCCATTCACGATACCAGCTCGGTTGTTGGGGCAGCACAGGTTTATGGTAACGAAGCTTTAGAAATTGCAACGACTGTAAAATTAGCCAGAGCTTTATGGATCTTACCGGTTTCTGTTTTATTCGCGCTAAGCAGCCAAACCGAATTAAAAAAGATCAAGATTCCATATTTTATTGGCCTATTTATTTTAGCGATTATAGCCAATACTTATATCCCAAATATAGAATTTGTGGCGCCAGGCATTGTTTCGGTTTCTAAAATGGGATTAACGCTAGTGTTGTTTTTAATTGGGAGCACTTTAAATTATAAAAGCTTTATTCAGGTAGGAATAAAACCGGTAATATTAGCTGTTTTTATATGGATTTTTATCAGTATCGTTTCGCTAATTGGTGTACTACAACTTATAAATTGAGGCTAAAAACATCGAAAATCGATATTTAGTGTAGCACAATTTTCTAAAATGCTGGTATAACTTAGACATTTCAAAGGTTTTAGTATTTTTATAAGGTTTTGTCTTGCCGCCATACAGATTTAATTAGTTAATTTTATCGTTCAAAATGATTAAAACCAAAAGATTTACTTCATGAAAATCGGAATTGCTGCAGATCATGCCGGCTTAGAACAAAAAGGAAAGTTACTGGAACTTTTAAAAGAAAAGAATTTCGATATCGAAGATTTTGGTGCCTTTAAATATCAAGGCGACGACGATTATCCAGATATTGTTACTCCATTAGCAAAAGCTTTAAGCGAAGAAAAAATAGACCGCGCCATCGCAGTTTGTGGTAGCGGTGTTGGCGTTTCTATCGCCGCTAATAAATTTCCCGGTGTTCGCGCAGCTTTAATTTCTGAAACTTATTCGGCTCATCAGGGAGTAGAACATGATGATATGAACATGCTTTGTGTTGGTGGGAGAGTGCTAGGAACATCGCTTATTTTAGAGATCATTTTGGCCTTTTTGAATGCTGAATTTCAGAAAGACGAACGTTTTGTAAGACGACTCAATAAAGTCTTAGATATAGAAAAAGAGTACTTTAAATTAAATTAGAATAGTTAAGAACCTAAAACTGAATCATGAAAGAATTCGATTTTGGAATTGTTGGACTAGGAGTAATGGGTAGAAACCTTTTGCTTAACATGGCCGACCATAAATTTTCTGTAGCCGGGCTGGACCTAGACCCCGAAAAAGCTGCATCTCTGGAAAAAGAAGCTTCAGAAGAACACACGATAAAAGGAACAACTTCTGCCGAAGAATTTTGCGGACTAATTCGTAAACCAAGAGCAATTATGTTATTGGTTCCTGCGGGTAAACCTGTAGATTCGGCTATCGCATCGCTTTTACCTTATTTAGAAGAAGGTGATGTGTTGGTAGATGGTGGTAATTCCTATTTCCCAGATACCAATCGTCGTGTAGATGAACTTGCTGAAAAAGGAATTCATTTCTTCGGAATGGGAATCTCTGGTGGTGAAAAAGGAGCTCGTTTTGGCCCAAGTATGATGCCAGGTGGAAATGCTGAAGCATACGAAAGACTTCGCCCAATTTTTGAAGCTGTAGCTGCAAAAGTAAATGACGAACCTTGTGTAACGTATTTAGGAAAAGGATCTGCAGGAAACTATGTAAAAATGGTTCATAATGGTATTGAGTATGCGATTATGCAACTTATTGCTGAAGTTTATGATCTGCTAAAAAGAGGATACGGAGTAGAAGATGCAAAAATTCAGCAATTATTCGAAAAATGGAATAATTCAGAATTAGCTTCTTTCTTAGTTGAAATTACAGCAGGAATCCTTAAAAAAGAAGACGAAGTTACCGGCAAAGGTATTTTACTAAATTATATCTCAGACGCTGCAAAAGCTAAAGGAACTGGTAAATGGACTTCACAAAATGCGATGGATATCCAGGCGCCAATCCCGGCAATTAATGCTGCGGTAGAAATGCGAGATATTTCAAAATATAAAGAAGAGCGCGTACAGGCTTCAAAAAGCTTGAAATGGAAAGATGTTTCAGAAACTTCAGAAGAAGAAATTTTTGCTGATTTAACTGATGCCTTCTATTTTGCCATGATTAATATTTATGCTCAGGGATTAGCACAGCTAACTATCGCCTCTAAAGAGTATGATTATGGATTAAACCTTGAAGAAGTTGCTAAGATCTGGCGAGGTGGTTGTATTATTAGAGCGGCCTGTTTAGAAGATTTTAGACAAGCCTATAGCAAATCTCCAGAACTACCTAACCTGTTATTAGACGAAACTTTAGGTAAAGCTTTAGAAGAAAAACAAGCTGCTGCACGTAAGGTGGTTAAAACCTTTATCGACAAAGGAATCCCTGCATCAGTATTTACTTCTACAGTTTCTTATTTTGATTCTTACAGAAGTGAAATTTTACCAACAAACCTTATCCAGGCACAAAGAGATTTCTTTGGAGCGCATAAATATGAGCGTAACGATAAGGAAGGTATTTTTCATACTGAATGGAATTAAGCCTCAATTAATTTAAAATTAAAATGAAGACAGAAAAGAAAGCGGCCCCAACGATCATTGTTATATTTGGTGGAACAGGAGATCTTGCCAGCCGTAAATTAATCCCTGCGTTTTATAATCTTTATATCGATGATCGAATGGCAGATAATTTTGCCATTTTTGGATTAGGAAGATCAGATTTTGATGATGCTTCGTATAGAAAGGATTTATATAAAAAATTAAAAGAATTTTCTCGTCGTGATCCAGATTCAAAAGTTTGGAAGAAATTCGAGGAATCGATACACTACTTCAAATCTGATATTACCAACGAAAAGTCTTACCAGGATTTACATTCTAAATTAGAAGGCCTGGATAAAGAATGGGGAGAACGCGCTAATAGATTATTCTATCTTTCGGTATCTCCTAAGTTCATTGATGATATTACAGCCAATTTAAAAAGTCAGAAATTAGTACAGGAACTAGAAAAAGACCGTTTGGTGATCGAAAAGCCATTTGGTTACGACCTGGAATCTTCAATTGAATTAAACAAATTGCTTCAGCGAACTTTCGATGAGAAGCAAATTTTTAGGATCGATCATTATTTAGGTAAAGAAACCGTTCAGAATATTTTGGCTTTCCGATTTGGAAATGCGTTGTTCGAACCACTTTGGAATCGAAATTATATCGATTACGTACAGATTACTGTTGCTGAAAAAGTTGGAGTAGGTTCTCGTGGCGGTTATTATGAAGGCTCTGGAGCGCTTCGCGATATGATCCAAAATCACTTGTTACAGATCTTATGTATGGTGGCAATGGAAGCTCCAATTTCTGCAGATGCTGAAGAAATTAGAAATCGTAAAGTTGAAGTTTTACGAGCAATTCGTAGAATTAAGCCAGACGAAGTAAGCAAAAATGCAGTTAGAGGTCAGTATAGCGAAGGATGGGTAGAAGGAGAAAAAGTTCCTGGATACCGTGAAGAAGAGGGGGTAAGTGAAACTTCTAATACAGAAACTTATGCTGCAATCAAATTCTTTATCGACAACTGGCGTTGGCAAAATGTACCGTTCTATTTAAGAACAGGTAAACGTATGCAGGAAAAAAGTTCTTCGATCACTATTCAGTTTAGACCAGTGCCACATGCGGCCTTTCCTGGAGAACAATCGAATAATATCATGCCAAATAAACTCACGATCAATTTGCAACCGCAAATGGACATAAGATTACGTTTTATGACGAAAAAACCAGGTTTAGAAATGAACCTTAATCCGTCTGAAATGGTATTCGATTACGATAGCTGTTCAACACATACTCCAGAAGCTTATGAGACCTTATTGCTAGACGCCATGTTAGGTGATACAACCTTATTTATGCGATCTGACCAGGTGGAAGAAGCATGGGATGTGATTAAAACGGTTCAGGAAGCCTGGGATAGCAGGGAATCTATTAATTTCCCTAATTATCAGGCGGGAGGTTATGGCCCTGAAAGTGCAGAAGCATTGATCGCACAACAAGGCCATGTTTGGTCTATAAATGTACCAGGTAAAAAAGAAAAGAAACAAGAGGAATGTTAAATATCTATCAAACCAAGGAAGAAGCAAGTCGAGCTGCTGCTCAGCATTTTGTAGAACGCGCTAAATTAGCAATCGAAGCAAAAGCTAAATTTACCGTAGCACTAACCGGAGGATCTTCTCCGGCTGGAATGTACGATTTGCTTACAACAGAATTTAAAGACCAGGTAGACTGGGATAAGATCTTTATCTTTTGGGGAGACGAAAGATGGGTTCCTATCGAAGATGATCGTAGTAATGCAGGTAATGCATTTAAGGATTTTCTAAACAAGGTAGCTATACCAAATGAGCAGATCTTCCCAATGTATAAAGAAGGAATTTCTGCCGAAGATTATGCAAAGGAATATTCTGCAATCTTAGACCAGGTTTTAGAGGATGGTAAAACCTTCGATCTTATCTTTTTAGGTATGGGTGACGATGGACATACAGCATCCTTATTTCCTGGAGAAGATATTATTCATGAGAAAGAGAAAAAAGTAGATGCTTATTTCTTAGAACCGCAGGATATGTACAGAATTACATTAACTGCACCTTTATTAAATTCAGCTAAAAGTGTTGCGTTCATTGCTTTTGGAGCTAAAAAAGCAGATGCACTTTTTGAAGTTATTAAAGGAGAAAAGAACATTGAAAAATATCCTTCTCAGATCATCGATCCTAAAGGAGAATTAATGTGGTATGTAGACAAAGAAGCTGCCGCCAGAATATAGAATTTCAGTGTTAAATTTATATTTGAAAAGAACCCGAACTACATAATAGTTCGGGTTTTTATATTCTCTAACCAATACCACTATTTTTATACGTTTATTTATTGTGTTAATAAAAAATCGATAAAAAGTAAACAAATAAGATATATGGCATTACAATTGCATTTGATATTTACAAATACTTAATGTAATAGAGAAATTTTAATTTTTTTAGCCGTAGCGTTTCTACACCCTACTATTAACGAAGGCTTTTAGATAAAACAATCGCAATTATGAGTTTGTTCATGTCTTATATCGTTGGCTTCGTTCTAATTATAAGTCTGGGAATATTCGCTATTTCCGGGCCAACACTTGTTTTCTTCATTTTATTTCCACTTTTTTTAATTATGATTTGTAATAGTGGAGTTCTTAACCAAAACGAAAGCACACCTTCCCAGGAACATTATATCGATGCTAACACAGCTATAGAATATTCTCGTCTACTAGATAAGATCATGCGACGTGAAAAATTCTATCTTATTCAAAATTTAAGAATCGATGAAATTAGTAACCATTTAATGCTAACTCCAAGAGAGTTGGATTATATTATTAACCAGGCAAAGCATAAAACTTTTAATCAGTATCTGGACGATCTAAGAGTATTGGAAGTCAAAGAAATGATTAATATTCCAGAGTATGAAGATTGCGATCTTAAGTGTCTTGCCGAGGCCTGTGGTTTTAGTGATTTTAAAGATTTCGAGAATGCCCTTTTTCGGGTGCTTCATACCAATTCAGAAGATTTTAAAGAACAATATTTAGAGCACGAAGCTTAGTTTACTAACCTAAATGTTAGTAGTAACATAAGGGGAAGTAGCCGATGTCATAGCTTATTTGTTTGTATGTTTGTATATACAAATGTTAGTTTAAATTAAATCTTATGAAAAAAATACTTCATGTAATTTCAACGCTTAATGGCCAAAATTCCTACAGCATGGCTTTAAGTAATAAAATCTTAGATCAACTTTCTAAAGAGTATCCAGAAAGTGAAGTTGTAGAGAGAAATCTTGTAGCTCAGGATTTCCCACATATTACTGAAGATAAATGGCAGGCCATCATTACTCCTGAAGAAAATAGAACTGAAGCACAAAAAGAAACGATCGCTATCCAGGATGAAGTTATTCAGGAAGTTTTTGATGCCGATATTCTGGTAATTGGAGCACCTTTATATAACTTCGGCATACCTTCACAACTAAAAGCCTGGATCGATCATCTTGCCAAAACAGGGACTACTTTTAAATATACTGAAGAAGGACCACAAGGTTTAGTAACCGGTAAAAAAGTATACATTGCAATGAGCTCTGGCGGAGTTTATTCAGAAAACCCAGCCTACGATTTTGTTTCAGATTACCTTATTAAAGTATTTGGTTTCCTTGGAATGACAGACGTAGAATTGATTAGAGTGGAAGGAATTGCTATACCAGAATTACGTGATGGAGCACTAGATAAAGCTGAAAAACAATTAGCTGAATCTCTAGCTTAGTTACCACCGAAAGAAAAAGAAAAATTATATAATAAGCCTTTCGGTTGATATCCGGAAGGCTTTTTTATGCTACTCGCTTGTTATTTCAGGAATAAAAAGAATACTTAAATTAATTGAATCATGAATTTATCAGATCTTCAGAACATTTCCACTGGCTTTAAAAGCACTCCTAAAATGCCAACTCTATTCTTTGGTCATGGTAGCCCAATGAATGCGATAGAGGAAAATGAATTTGTAGCAAATTGGCGTAAAGTTGCTGCAAGTTTACCTAAACCCAATGCCATTTTATGTATTTCAGCACACTGGATCACAAGAGGAACTGCAGTAACTGCTATGGCGCAGCCAAGAACTATTCACGATTTTGGAGGTTTTCCGCAGGAATTATTTAATGTGCACTACCCGGCCAAAGGGAACCCTGAATTGGCCGAAGCTACAGCCAATTTAATTACCGGGGAAAGTATTCATTTAGATCATCAATGGGGTTTAGATCATGGGGCGTGGAGTGTTATACGCCATTTGTATCCAGAGGCAAATATTCCAATCGTTCAGCTAAGTTTGGATGCCTATAAAAGTCCGCAGGAACATTATAAACTCGCAAAAGAACTCGCGATCCTTAGGAGAAAAGGAATTCTAATTATTGGCAGCGGTAATATTGTACACAATCTTCGTCGCATTGATTGGCCAAATATGAATAAGATCGACCATGCCTTCGATTGGGCCAGGGAAGCCGATAATAAGATCAAAAAACTTATCCTGATTAAAGATCATAATTCGCTTCAGGATTATCATCATTTAGGTGCTGCGGTAAATCTTGCAGTACCAACATCAGATCATTATTTGCCGCTACTGTACACTTTAGCGCTACAGGAAGACAAAGACGAATTGGAGTTTTTTAATGATAAAGCAGTTGGTGGATCTTTAACTATGACGTCTTTAAAACTTAACTAGTTCATATTCATTAAAAAAACAAACATTCTTAACTTTAAATCTACACTTATTTAAAAAACACATAACTTACTTTAAATCATAAGTATATAATTTTAAGAGTAATAAATTCTTCTAAGAATAAGCTTATGGTTAAGAAAGCTAATTTTAAAACTAAGTCCGGTAAAAACAACTATTTAAAAGATGGTTTTCAGAAATTATTGGTGGCGGTTTTTGTGCAAAGAAGATTAAGCGCGATGATTTCCCCTTTTATTCTGAAAGAAAAAAATCATCCCCATTTCTTTAGAATTTCGCATTAATGAAAATACTTTATGCGATTCAGGGAACGGGTAATGGTCATCTTAGCCGTGCTCTGGAAATTATCCCCATTTTACAGAAAAAAGGACATTTGGATCTTTTAGTTAGTGGTACACAAGGTGATCTAAAACTTCCTTACGATGTAAAATATCAGCTAAAAGGACTAAGTTTTATCTTCGGAAAAAAGGGTGGAGTAGATATTTGGAACACTTATCGTAAAAACCGAATGAAACGGCTTTATAACGAAATTAAAAGCATTCCCGTTAAAGAATATGACCTTATAATTAACGATTTTGAACCTGTTACCGCATGGGCTTGTGCTATGGCCAAGAAAAATTGTTTCGGTTTAAGCCATCAGGCGGCAGTACTTCACACTTTAGCGCCAAAACCTTTAAAAGAAGATTGGCTGGGCTTAAAAATTCTAAAACAATATGCACCGTGCAGCTTTAGTTACGGTTTTCATTTTAAAGCTTTTGATGATCGTATTTTTACTCCGGTTATAAGGTCTGAAATTCGGCAGCTTCAGCCAGAAAAATTAGATCATTACACGGTATATCTTCCGTCATATTCAGATAAAAAATTGCTGAAATTATTCAGCAGTTTTCCTCAATTCAAATTCGAAATATTTTCAAAGCATTTTAAAAAGGCTTCAGAAATCGCCAATATCGTCATTAGGCCGGTAAATAATAAAGATTTTGTTGAAAGTCTAAGAAGTTGTAGCGGAGTTATTTGCGGTGCGGGTTTCGAAACACCTGCGGAGGCTTTATTTCTGAAGAAAAAATTATTAGTAGTACCAATGAAAGGCCAGTTTGAACAGCAATGCAATGCCGCCATGCTTAAAACAATGGGAATTACGGTGCTAAAAAATCTAAAACAAAAACACTATCCAGAAATTGGGAAATGGCTTATAAAAAATGAAATTATTGACGTGAATTTTCCTGATGAAACCGAAATGATCATTGATAAATTAATCGCCGTTGCTTTAAAAGAGCAAAATACTACAGTTACGAATACTGAAATTGTATAAATGAAGGATAATTTTTTTTCTAACTTAAAAAGAAGTGATTTTGGTGAAGATTTTATTTGGGGCACCTCCACAGCTGCATTTCAGATAGAAGGGAGTCCGTTTGCCGATGGTAAAAAAGCTTCCATTTGGGATGAGTTTTCTCATAAAAAAGGAAAAATTTATAAAGGCCAAAATGCCGATATTGCCTGTAATTTTTATAATCGGTACACTGAAGATTTACAGTTAATGAAATCGATGAATATTAAGCATTTTCGATTTTCACTTTCCTGGTCTCGCATTTTACCCGACGGAACTGGAAAAATAAATCAAGCTGGTCTCGATTTTTACGATCGTTTGATCGATCAATGCTTGGCCTTGGGAATTACACCTTGGGTTACGCTGTATCATTGGGATTTACCGCAGAAGCTAGAAGAAAAAGGTGGCTGGACCAACCGCGAGATCATAAACTGGTTTAGCGAATATGTAAAAGTTTGTGTTTCTAGATTTGGAGACCGTGTAAAGAACTGGATGGTTTTAAATGAACCTTTGGTGTTTTTGGGAGCCGGACATTTTTTAGGAATTCATGCGCCGGGTAGGAGAGGAATAAAGAATTTTATTCCTGCAATGCACCATGCTTCGCTTTGCCAGGCCATTGGCGGGAGAATTTTACGTGATTTTGATCAAAATCTAAATATTGGTACTACTTTTTCCTGTTCGTATATTGAAGCTTTTCGCGATCGCGAAAAAGATCAAAAAGCCGCAAATAGAGTAGATTGCCTGGTAAATAGATTATTTTTAGAGCTGAGTTTAGGCTATGGTTATCCTTTTGAGGAATTAGCATTTTTAAAAAGAGTCGAAAAATTCTATAAAGCTAAAGATGATGATTTACTTAAGTTTGAATTCGATTTTATTGGAATACAAAATTATACTCGGGAAATTGTAAAGAATGCCTGGTGGATTCCATATTTACAGGCAATGAATGTAAAAGCTGAAAAAAGAAATTTGCAAACTACAGAAATGGGTTGGGAAATTTATCCTGACGGACTTTTTCATCTCCTTAAAAAATACGATGCTTATCCTGGTGTAAAAAACATTTTAGTGACTGAAAATGGTGCAGCATTTCCAGATCAGGTTATTAACGGGCAGGTAAAAGATGAAGAAAGAAAGCAATATCTTCAGCAATATATCGCAGCGACTCTAAAAGCCAAAAAACAAGGTGTAAATGTAAATGGCTATTTTGTATGGAGCTTTACAGATAATTTTGAATGGGCCGAAGGTTATCACCCAAGATTTGGCTTGGTTTATATCGATTATGAACGCCAACAACGCATTATCAAAAACTCAGGTTTGTGGTATCGTGATTTTTTAAAAACTTCAGAAACCACAAAATACACTAAGCACCATTCCATTAGCTTTAAATCATAGAAGTATCTTCAAAAACTTAACTTTAGCATCAGTTTTATTTAATATCAGGGTAAATTTTTCGAATTCGAATAAGGCTACATTTGGATTTAAAACTAACCTAAGATGAGTTTGCTTTCAGATTTTAAGAAAGGAAATAAGACAGCCTTAAAGCAAATATATCTTCAATATCACCAAAATGTTTACGCTCTCGCACTAAGTTTTACGAAAGATGCGCAACGAGCCGAAGATTTTGTACACGATGTTTTTGTGAAATTTTGGGAGCAACGGGAAAATCTTTCTTACGAGCATAATATTGAATCACAACTTATTCGGACTGCAAAATTCTATATCATTAATCAGCTTAAAAGGGATAAGCTGGAAGTAGCTACAAATGCTGAAACTTCAGAAGAAATTTTAGAAGAAACCGAAGCTAAAATTGACCAAAATCAACTCTATTTTTTAAATAAGGCGATTAAAAAATTACCTCATCAATGCCGCGAGATCTTCATTATGCATAAACTTGAAGGGCTTACCCAAAAAGAGGTCGCGAATTATCTAAAAATTTCAGTAAAAACCGTAGAAAATCAGGTTGCGAAAGCAATTTCAGAATTAAAAAAACATTTACTTGAACATCCAGATAATAATCCCGTTCCGTTTAAATAATTTTCAGTAAAAGATTACTAGTGCTAATCGATATTACTGTATCATTTCCTAAGATTGTAAATTTTGGACAAACTTTTTATATTCAATTTGTTGATTTTCAACATTTAAATCCCACTTCCCTTTTTATTAAGATCACCATAGCGTAAAAGAACCGTTACGAAAACATTAAGACGTAGGGGATCTTATTTTTCTATTTGAATACCTAATAGAAAAGCATAAAATGAAACATAAAAAAGATAAAGATCTTTCTGAAGCTCATTTCGATGAGCTTATTCATAAAGCCTGGAATAAACCGGTTAAATCCAATTCAGTTAAACTATGGCAAAGGATAGATAAGTCTACAAAAAAGCCAAATTACGTTTTTTGGAAATCAATTGCAGCCGTATTGCTAATCGCCTTGTTAACCACTGCAAGTCTTACCATATTTAATCCCGATGCATCAGGAAAAATGGTAGAAGTTATCAACACCGGCAGAACGCCAAAAGAAGTACTTCTAGATGATGGCTCTAAAATTCTGCTAAACAGAAATAGTTCAATTAGTTATTCAACTAAAAATACCAGAACACTAAAACTTAACGGGGAAGCTTTTTTTGAAGTTAAAAAAGACGATAACAAACCATTTATAGTAAACACAGCCGAACTAAATCTAAGGGTTTTAGGAACTTCTTTTAATGTGAATGCCTATAAAAATGCAAAAGAGACATTAGTTTCTCTTGTTGAAGGAAAACTTAAGGTTACCGCGTTAAAGCATCAGGAAAAATACCTTTCACCAGGAGAAGAATTGGTTTTTAATAAAGAGAATAAGCGAATTCATTTAAACACCTTCAACTCAAATAGTGTTCTCGCCTGGAAATCATCTTTGATAAAATGTAATAATACAAGTCTTGATTTTTTAATGGATCGATTAGAAAACTATTACAATATCAAGATCGATAATAAAACAGATTTTTCGAATTGTGTGATCTCTGGAGAGTTTAGGAGTGATCTAAGCTTAGCAGAGATCATAGAAATTATCTCTTTTTCTCACAATATCGAGTTTAAAGCACTCAATGAAAAAGAATATAAGATCGAAGGAAATATTTGCGAATAAAAATAATGGGGATAATCTCGGCCAAGACCATCCCCGGCAATTATTAAAATAACTATTAATAATAAGTCGCAAAACTATGAAAATACACGAAAACTAACTGAAAATAATTCTTAAAACCGCTAAAAATGAAAATATGACCTAAAAACTACACCTCGGCAATTACAGGTCTCGGCCAGGACCTTAAGAAAAATAACTATTAATAAAGAACAATTATTAAAATGAAAACAACCAAAAAGCGTTGGCGGTTAATAACCACGACAATTTTTATGCTGATGATCTATGGAATAGGAATTCAGCAATTAAAGGCAAAGACAGTTAAATCCACAAACCTGGATGAAATTGTACAGCTTTTAGCCAAAAACTACGGAAACATCAATTTTGTATATAATACAAGAGCTTTTAAAGAAGTTTCTGTAACCGATTTTTCTCCGGAAAATAACGGAGTTGAAAATGAATTAAACCGACTTAAAAAAATTGTCCCACTCTCTTACATCAGAAAAAAATCTACTATCGCTCTTAAACTGAATAAAACTGAAATTCAGCAACAGCGAATAATTACCGGGACAGTAACCGATAGCGAGAATTTACCTATTCCAGGAGCAAGTGTTTTTGTTCAGGACACCAATATTGGAACCGCTACAGATTTTGAAGGAAATTTTAGCTTAGAAATTCCGGCAGATGCAACTTCGCTTAGCGTGACCTATATGGGATATAAAAAACAGATCGTAACTATCGAAAATCAAACTGAGATCGATATTATTTTGCAGACTGATGCAGCAAGTTTAGAAGAAGTTGTTTTAGTTGGGTATGGGCAAACTAGTAGAGAGACCCTTGTTGATGCTGTTAGTAAAGTAGATGCTCAGCAAATTCAGCAACGTCCAATTGCAGATGTTTCTGCAGGTTTACAAGGATTAAGCCCAGGGTTAAACGTTACCCAAAGTAGTGGTGATCCTGCTGCAGAACCAAGAATCAATATTCGAGGATTTACATCTATAAACGGAGGTGAACCTTTGGTGATTATCGATGGAGTAGAAGGTGACATTAATAATCTTAACCCAAATGATATAGAATCTATAAGTGTTTTAAAAGATGCAGGAGCTTCAGCTATTTATGGTGCTCGTGGAGCTTTTGGTGTTGTACTTATTAGTACTAAAAATCCAAGCGAAGGTAATTTAACTGTAAGTGTAGATGCCACAACAGCATGGAATTCGCCTACCATTAATACTGATTATTTAACCGATCCTTATCAGGCGGTGATGCTTGTAGATGAATCTTTCAGAACAGCTGTTGGTAGAAGTTATACCGGTTATAACGAAGAAGATTACCAAAACATTTATGAAGTTTCGCAGGATCCTTCTTTAGCCCGAGTGGAAACAGATATTCGAAATGGAAGAGAACAATACATTTATTATGGTCATACAGATTGGTGGGATTACTTCTTTAGAGATAGCTATCCAACGCAGATCTACAATGTATCGGTTTCTGGAGGTTCAGAAAAAATAAAAGGATTCTTCTCGTATCGTAACTATAACAGTGAAGGAATATTAAAAGTCCAGGACGATCACTATAAGATTTATAACCTGCGTGGTAAACTGGAAATGGAAATTAATGACTGGCTTAGTTTTACCAACAATATGCAATACAATAGTTCTAACGATCTAAAGCATGGTGGTAGTCAGTATGGATGGAACGATCAATTTAGTGGGAATATCTATGTTCATGGTTTACCTTCTTATATGCCGCAAAATCCAGATGGTACAGCTACATGGCGAACAGAACTTAATAATTATACGATTGGTGACGGTGCCTACGCTTCTTTACTTTATGGTAAAGCTAAACAGGAGACTGAAGAAGGAGAATTCTCTAATATCGCAACACTTAAAATAAATCCTTTTAAAGGTCTGGACGTTACTGCCAGTTACGCATATAGAAGAACAAATTATAATCGCTATCAAAGATCTGTAAATGTTCCTTATTCTATTTATCCCGGTGAAGTGAATACTATGGGAACAGACCAGTTAACAGAATATAATACGCGCTTTAAATACGATGCTTTTAATGTATATGGTGATTACAGGCATCAATTTGGTGATCATAGTTTAAAAGCTACTTTAGGTTTTAATCAGGAAACTTTTTATACCAAAAGCACCACGGCAAGCAAACAAAATAGTATTTCAGACGATCTAAACTCTTTAGGATTAGCCACCAGTAATCCAGAAGCTTTAGGAAGTGCTGCAGAATGGGCTTTACAAGGAGTTTTCTATAGATTATCCTACGATTACAAAGACAAATATTTATTAGAAGTGAACGGTCGTTATGATGGAACTTCAAGATTTCCTGAAGAAGAGCGTTGGGGATTCTTTCCATCGGTTTCAGGAGGTTGGTTAATCAATAAAGAAGATTTCTTTTCTGGTTTAGATAATACCTTCAATCTATTTAAATTAAGAGCTTCGTACGGCTCTTTGGGTAATCAAGAGGTTGCTAATTATGCATACATGCCTACGCTGAATAAGAATATAGATAGCAACTTTGCACTTAACGGAAGAACTTTAGATTATATCTCGGCTCCAGGTTTAAATCCTCGTGAGATCTCATGGGAAGAAGTAAAAACCTTTGATATTGGGACAGATATTGCGCTTTTCGATAATGATATAAATATCACTTTCGACTGGTTTCAAAGAAATACCGATGGAATGCTTACCCAAGGAGCAACTTTACCTAGTGTTTTGGGAACCAGTTCTCCACAGGAAAACGTAGCCGATTTAAGAACTCGCGGTTTTGAATTAAGTTTAGGCTACAATCATACTTTTGAAGTGGCTAAATCTCCTTTAAGCTTCGGCATTACAGGGAATCTATCAAATTCGGTTACAGAAATTACAAGATTCGATAATCCCAATAACAGTTTATTAGATTATTATGAAGGGATGACCATTGGAGAACTTTGGGGATATCACGTAGATGGATTATTTCAAACCGAAGAAGAAATAGTAGGCCACGCAGATCAAACTCGTGTCGCTAATCGTATTACCGCAAATGGCGGATTGCAACCAGGAGATGTGCGTTATGTAGATCTAAATGGAGACGGTGTTATCGACGAAGGTGAAAATACACTTCAGGATCCAGGAGACCGTAGAAAAATAGGAAATACAGCTCCGCAATATTTGTATAGTTTTAGAGTAAATGCCGCATGGAAAGGTTTCGATCTGTCTGCATTCTTTCAGGGGGTAGGTGAACAAGACTGGTATCCTAATACAGATTCCAGAATCTTCTGGGCTATGTATAACCGTCCTTATGATACTTTTATTCGTAAAGACCTTGCGAATAATATCTGGTCTCCAGATAATAGAGATGCTTATTTCCCTAGATTATTTGGTTATATCGCCTTATCAGATAATGATGCTTTAGGCGCAATAAACGACAGGTATCTGCAAAGTGTTGCGTATTTAAGACTTAAGAACCTAAGCCTAGGATATACCATCCCAAAAAGGATTACAGAAAAGTTCAATGTTAGCAAATTCAGGATCTATTTTAGTGGGGAAAACCTGCTAACTTTTACTTCGCTAACAGATTATATCGATCCAGAAGCGGCAAGTAATTCAGTAAACCTAAACCAGCCTTCAACTTCTTCGAATCGAGGTACTGCACAAACAATTCCGTTTAACGAAACCTATTCGATTGGGCTATCCCTTCAATTTTAAAATTATGATGATGAAAAATATTAAAATACTATTCATCTTACTTATAGCAACATTATTTGGCTGTAGTGATGATCTTTTAAATAAAGAACCATTATCTGATGTTACCGAGGATAACTTCTTTACAAAAGCCAGCGATTTACAATTATATACCAATGGTTTTTATAGAATGTTGCCTAGCATTTCAATCTATAATGGTGACAACAGGGCAGGAAATATTCTAGAGACTACTTTAAGTGAAGAAATGCGTAGCGCTCGTACTATTCCAACCACTGGTGGCGGTTGGGATTGGGGATATCTTCGTGATATCAATTACTTTTTAGAAAATTATCAAAGAGGTGACGATGCAGCTGCCATCGCTCACTATGGCGGTGTAGCCAGATTCTTTAGAGCTTATTTTTATTTTGATAAATTGAAACGCTTTGGGGCTGTTCCTTATTACGATTATACGATCGATCCAGATGACGAGGAAAGTCTACAAAAACCAAGAGATAGTCGACAGTTTATCGTAGATAAGATTTTAGAAGATCTTGATATTGCTATCGAAGATCTAAACGAAGAACAGCAAACTTATACGGTAACCAAATACACTGCTTTAGCCTTAAAATCCAGAGTGGGATTATATGAAGGAATATACGAGAAATATCGTGGTATAAGTGGTTACGAAACCTATTTACAAGCTTCAATCGATGCTTCAGAAGAATTAATGAACAATTCGCCTTACGGTGTTTATTCTTCAGGAAATCCAAATACAGATTATTTAAATTTGTTTAATGAGCATGACGTTAACGGAGCTGAAGTTATTATGTCCAGAGAGTTTACGCGCGATATCGATGTGACTCACAATGTAAATTATTACACGACGACTTCTTCTTACGGGCGTCCTGGCATGCCTAAAGATTTGGTGAACACTTATCTTAATGCAGATGGCACCAGGTTTACAGACCAACCAAATTACAACCAGATATTCTTTACTGAAGAAGTAGCCAATCGTGATCCTAGACTTTCGCAAACCATTAGAACTCCGGGCTATACTCGTAAAGGACAAACACAAGAACTTCCACCTAATTTAGGTGCAACGGTAACCGGTTACCAGATCATTAAATATGTAACTGAGCCGCAATACGACACCAACGAACAATCTATCACAGACCTACCAATTTTTAGATTTGGTGAAATTTTATTGAATTTTGCTGAAGCTAAAGCTGAATTGGGAACAGCAACACAGGCAGATATAGATAATTCTATAAATTTGCTTAGAGATCGCGTGGCTATGCCTCATTTATCGATTACTGAAGTTAATAATGATCCAGATCCTTACATGCAGGATCAATACCCACAGGTAAACGGA
Source organism: Zunongwangia mangrovi (assembly GCF_900112105.1). Lineage (GTDB taxonomy): Bacteria > Bacteroidota > Bacteroidia > Flavobacteriales > Flavobacteriaceae > Zunongwangia > Zunongwangia mangrovi. The sequence goes on from NZ_FOKV01000002.1 coordinate 97,674, forward strand.
AGCAATAACGGACTTATCCTCGAAATTAGAAGAGAACGCAGAATCGAACTTTATATGGAGAATTTCTTTTGGGATGATATCGTTAGATGGGAAGCAGGACAGTTTATCACAAGACCTTTGCGAGGATTGTATGTGCCAGGCCCGGGTGAATATGATTTTGAAGGCGATGGCGATACAGATGTTGTGTTTTACGAAGGTGATGCTCCAGGAAACCAGGTAGAAGGAATTCAGTATCTAAGATTAGGATCTGATGTTTATCTAAGTGCTAACAATCTTATCGATCCACAGCCCAACTTTAATAACAGAAGTTTTGATGAAAATAGAGATTATCTTTATCCAATACCACGAATCGAATTACAACTAAATCCAAATTTAGAACAAAATCCCGGTTGGGAATAAATTAAAATTAGAATGAAAAATAGAATTTTAGGCGTATTACTTTTCTTCTTTGCTTTAACACTTAGTGCACAGGAAGGTTCATTAACAATTATGAGTAGTAATATTAGAATGGCTACTGAAAATGACGGTATCAATTATTGGAACTATCGTAAAGACTGGTTCAACGAAATGGTGAAATTTAAAGATATCGATGTTTTTGGAGCTCAGGAAGTATTGTACTCGCAATTAGAAGATATGCAAAGTGGTTTGGATGAATACGCGCATATTGGTGTGGGTAGAAGAGGAGGTAAGAAAGGTGAGTTTTCGCCTATTTTCTATAAAAAAGATGCCTTTGAAGTTTTGGATAGTGGCACTCTTTGGTTATCTGAAACTCCAGAAGTTGTTGGCTCTAAAGGATGGGATGCCGCGTTACCACGAATCGTAACCTGGGCAAAATTCCGAAGAAAAAAAGATAAAAAATTATTCTTTTTCTTTAATACCCATTTTGATCATGTAGGAACTGAAGCTCGTAAAGAAAGTGCCACTTTAATACGAAATATCATTGCAGAAAAGATCACTAAAGGAACTCCTGTTTTTGTAACGGGCGATTTTAATGTTCCACCGTCTTCTGAAGCTTATAAAACAATGATCTCAGATAAAGGTGAAAGTCTAAAATTACTAGATACAAAGTTAAATGCTGAAAAAAAATATGGCCCAACATATACCTTTAATGGTTTTCAGTTAGAGCCAAATCAGGATAGAGATCGTATCGATTATGTATTTTACCAGGGAGATGTGAATATTAAAAGTTATCAGGTTTTAGATGCGCAGCGCGGTCCTAAATTTGTTTCAGATCACTTTCCGGTGATCATAAAGGCACAAATGTAATTGTAAATAATTCTAATTAAGACAAGTAGTTTGTAGTGCAGTTTGATTTTTAGTATGAAAGGGCTGTCCGTTAGTGGGCAGCTCTTTTTTGTTTGGGTAATAGTGCCTTAGTTTACTTATAGGACCGAGAGGTGAAATTGATGATTTCCAAATCATATTTTAAAATATAAACAACTAATTTCCATGAAGTTAAAAACAAAATTAAAATATATATCGATTTAGCTATTAAGGTGAAAATTTTAGAGACTTCTACGGAAGATATAATCAATTACTTGATCATTAAATTATAGTACTTTTGTGCAATTATAGACGGATAAATATTAAATGGCTGAATATCAAAAAATTAAAATTCAAAATAAATCTAACTTATAGTGTTTTATCCAAATATTAGTTTCACCTTTGTACCACATAATTTAATATATTAAAATGAATAAAGGAACAGTAAAATTCTTTAATGACACTAAAGGATTTGGATTTATCACTGAAGAAGGAGTAGACAAAGATCACTTTGTACACGTAACAGGTTTAATTGACGAAGTACGCGAAGGCGACGAGGTTAAATTTGATCTTCAGGAAGGTAAAAGAGGATTAAACGCAGTAAACGTAGAAGTTATATAACATATATTTTTTCAAGGTTTATCAAAAAGCCCATCAGAAATGATGGGCTTTTTTTTTTGAAATAATATTGGATTTTAGATAATACCCTTAAAAAATACTATATTTAAGATGCTTTTACTATAAATAAACTTTATTTAAATGAATTTATCGAACCCAAAGCTTTTAGGCATTATCGGTTTATTAACTGGCTTTTTTAAATGTTTATTTTTTTCAGGATACTCAACACTATGGAATTATAAGAGCTCTTTTTATAGGGATGGCAGTTGGATTCGTATTTGTATTTTTTTTAAAAAGATTTAGTAGCTCGTAATTGATATTATTGTAATGATCCAGTATTGACCTATAATTTATATTATGTAAAATAGAATAATACAAACCTTAGCTCTATTAGAATAATTATAATTATACTTTTCAAATACGCTCTTATTTTCCAATTTCACTTTCGTCCTGTTCTTCCTCTTCTAAGCGATCAAATTTACCGGTATAAGAAATATTATCTCTTTGCGAGCTATTTACAGATGTACTGGCATTACCATTTGCGTATAAAGTGATAAAAAACTGATAGTTCTCTGTTTCATCATTAGCCGTAAATTCGTAGCGCACATACTTTTTATTTTCGTTTTCCGTAATTTCCAGATCTTGCGGTATTCCTTCAAATTTAATTCCGCTACGATCATTATAACCGCCACCCATTTGCCGAACGCCAAAATATGGCAAATAAATATCTACAGAATCTCCCTTGAATTTTATGTAATTAGTATTGCCTATTAGGTTTACGTTACCGCTATTAAAATTTGGGTTATTAATAAAAGTTACAGTATTTGCTCTCATGGGATTTGCCCATCTATTTTCAATTTCGAATTCCTTTTTCTGTGCAAAGCTTTTCAAGTCTTCAAAACTAGTTATATCCTTCACAGTATAATCTGTCGCACCACAGCTTACAAGTATTAAAATTCCAAGAATTACAACAAACCTGGAATATAATTTTATACTCGATTTTATATATTTTTGACTATAATTTTTCATTTCTATTGTATTTAAAATCAATAGTATAAGATACAAAACAAATTCTAATTTTACACTTAACCGATGTTTTTATTAATCGCTCGTGTTCTTTAGAAAAATAGTAATATAATTCAACTAAAATTGACTAAAGTTTCTCTTAATTCCATTTAAAAGCACTTTTAGGCCATTATTCAAAAATAAAAAAGAAGTAACACCTAAAAATTTAGGGTAATATTGATAAAATATAGTTTTTTATAAAACTAACCCCTATAAAAAAAGGGGTGATATTCTAAAAAATTTGAGATTAACACATAGAAACCTATAAATTTTTAAATCTATCTTAATTGTTTCTAAAAGAAGCCACAAAAACTTGTCTAAATAACGATTATTAGCTTTCTTAGGCCTATCAAAAAAAACTTTTATGGAAACGATTTATCAATTTGTTGCTTTAAGTAAAAGCGAACGTTTGCAGAACTTTGTAAATGAAAAGCTCGAAAAAATAGAGAGAAAATATGACTTCATTACACGTGCTGAAGTACATTTTAAAAGAAACCACGCCGATGACGACAAAGGGTTTATTTGTAATATAAAATTAAGTATTCCCGGGCCACAAATATTTGCTGAATCTAATGCCGATTCTTTCGAAGCTGCAGCCGCACAAACAGTAAAAGATCTAGATAAACAACTAGATAAGAAAAAAGGACAAATGCAAACGCATTAAAACCATATTGAAGATAGTTATTTCCCAAACATAAATAGCTAAACTTTAAAAACCCTTTCAGAAATCTGAAAGGGTTTTTTCATTTGTATTTTCAAAGCATTTGCCTTTAAAGCTTATGCCTCTTCTTGCACTTGCTCTTCTTTTAAGCGTTCCTTAAACTCGTTAATGATACCTCCTTTTAGAAGGACAGTAATTTGGCGGTCACTTAAGGTATGCTTTGTCTCAAATTCGGTATTATCTCCGTTTTCCTTTTTCACGACAACCTTAATATTATTACGATTTTCTACATCTTCACGTAAGTTTTTAAAACTTACCGTATCACCTTGCTCGATTTTATCATAGTCTGATTCGTCAATGAATTCTAATGGTAGAATCCCAAAATTCACTAGATTTTGCCATGCAATTCTCGCGTAACTATTGGCAATAACAGCGTGCTGACCTAAATATTTAGGAGCAATTGCGGCATGTTCACGGCTAGAGCCCTGTGCATAATTATCTTTAGCAACTACAATATGGCCTCCCTCCTTTTCTTTGGCTTCCATAGCACGATCGTAGAAAGTTTCATCGACTACTGTAAATGCAAATTTACTGATCTCGGGGAGGTTACTTCTAAATGGTAAAACTTCAGCACCCGCTTTTAAGATTTCATCTGTAGAAATATTATCGCCCATTTTTAAAAGAACCGGTACATCAATTTCATCTGCTAAAGGTTCTATTGTAGGAAGCGATTTAATATTTGGTCCTTTTTCTAATTTTACTTCTTCCCCTTTTTCAGCAGGAGCCACAAGCATATCCTCATTAATAATCTCTATTTCTGGAGCTTCATATTTTGGATATTTCATATCGAAGATTTTTTCTAAATCCCTAGGATCTGTAATTTCTCCTGTTAATGCTGAAGCTGCCGCAGTTTCTGGGCTTACTAAATGAACCTGGTCATCTTTTGTTCCACTACGATCTGGGAAGTTTCTCGGCATAGTTCTTAAACTAATGGTTCCTGAAGCTGGCGCTTGTCCCATCCCTATACATCCCATACATCCAGATTGGTGAAAACGACCACCTGCTTTTATAAGATTGGCAAAAGCACGATTATCGATCATATTTTGGATGATCTGTCTGGAAGTTGGATTTATATCTAAGGAAACATCTGGATGAACAGATTTATCTTTAACTATAGCACCAGCTATCCAAAAATCACGTAATCCAGGATTTGCAGAAGAACCAATAACTGCCTGACTTATTTTTTTACCAGCCACTTCTTCTATCGGAACAACATTTCCCGGACTGGTTGGTAAAGCGATTAAAGGAATTAACTCGCTTAAATTTATCTCATCATTAAGTTCGTACTCACAACCTTCATCTGGCAATAATTCTACCCAATCTTCTTCTCTCTGCTGTGCTTTCAAGAATTTTTTAGTTTCCTGATCACTAGGAAAAACCGTGGTAGTTGCACCAAGTTCAGCTCCCATATTTGCAATGACGTGACGATCCATCGCGCTAAGTGTATCTACACCCGGGCCGTAGTACTCAATAATTTTTCCTACTCCGCCTTTAACGTCATAGCGGCGAAGCATTTCCAAGATCACATCTTTTGCACTTACCCAGTCTGGTAATTTCCCAGTTAATTTCACACCCATTACCTGTGGCATTTTCACATAATATGGCTGTCCTGCAATTGCTGCCGCAACATCCAAACCACCGGTACCTATGGCTAGCATTCCCAAAGAACCTGCTGCCGGGGTGTGACTATCTGATCCTACTAAAGTTTTCCCCGGTTTTCCAAAACGCTCCATGTGCACAGGGTGACTAACTCCATTTCCTGGACGGCTAAACCATAAACCAAACTTTCTAGCAGCAGAAAGTAAAAATTTATGATCATCGGCATTTTTAAAATCGGTTTGTAATAGATTGTGATCTACATATTGTACAGCGACTTCGGTTTGTGCTTTTTTTAGACCCATGGCTTCTAGCTCTAATTGCACTAAAGTTCCTGTAGCATCCTGAAGCAAAGCCTGGTCAATCTTGATCCCAATCTCTTTTCCGGGAGTCATCATATCTCCTTCAAGTAGATGCTCTTTAATAAGTTTCTGAGTGACGTTTAATTTTGACATAGTTGGTTTCTTTTATCCCTTAAATTAAGAATAAGCGATAGAAGAAATAACCTCTTTAACAATAAGTTATATTGAAATTAAACAATTTTCGCATAGTTTTTAGAAATCGTGGAAAGATGGAAAAACTATAATCATTTTAAGTAGCAGCTTCTATGGATAAGAGATTAGTCTATTCAATCATAAATGAAACTTCAATTATATTCAGCAAAAAAAATACCCTGTAATCTTCAATTTGAAAAATTACAGGGTACTACTCTCCTATTTGTCGGAGCGGTTTATATTATTTGGTTCGGCTTAAACCGTTAAGAATATCGATCTGCTGACCTTCATCTACATTAAAAGCGGGTTTTCCTTTTCTTGGGAAAAAATAGGTAAATTCATCTTCAAAAGCATTCCAACTTTCAGCAAGACCAAAATCGTCGTTTTCACGCTTCATTTCTGGACGCTTAAATGTATTTAATTCTGAATCATAGTCAGATCCCACAGCATCGTCCCCCGGAAATAACATTCCGTCATTAATTTCAGAATATACTAAAACTGAAGCTCCACCATTTCCTGGAAGATCAATTACTTTAATTCCAAAATGTTTAAGATCGTTAGCCTGAGTAGTAATATCTTTTGTTTTAAAATCGTCTTTAAAATTGTTTCTTGGATGCGCGTAGATTGGAGCTCCGTTAGCATCTTCAGAAATTGTTTTTAGATTGGCATACGCATCATCCAAAATACCATCACAGGTGATAAGAATTCCTTTGATCTGGTAACCTTCGTCAACTAACTTTTTAACGGCTGCTTTGGTATCCTCTTCAACAACATCGATTAGGATAATATCTCTTCTGTTTATATGTCTTATTGCATATCCCTGGTTAAAAACACCGTCTTTCTCTTTTCCTTTAATTAAAAATGTATCTGGAATTAGTTTAAGAAATTTACCGGTTTCGCCTTGCTGAATATATTCAGCAGACTGGCTATGCAACACCTCCATTTTATCAACAGTCTTCATATAAATTGATTTTTTTATTAGTTAGCTTGAAGATACGAACCTACTCAGCTTTTCACAAGGCTGTTTAGATGGGTTTAACTCGTATTTAGCAATCCATTAACGGACTATCAATTGTATTACGATTTCCCTTCAAATAAAAAACCACCCGAAAAAGGTGGCTTGATTTTATATTTTAAACCGTAAGATATCTTAGTTCTCTGAAGTTTGCTGTTCAGCTTCTTGCTTAAGCTCTTCGTTGGCAACAATAGCAATTTCTACCCTTCTATTTTTAGAACGACCTTCAGCTGTAGAATTATCATATTTTGGTTGAGATTCACCATACCATTTAGTATCAAATCTACTGGCTGAAATTCCATGATCGGTTAGGTAATTCGTGACTGCCTGTGCTCTGTTTTTAGATAAAGTTAAATTGTAACTATCACTACCAGTATTATCAGTATGCCCTTCAACTAAAATATTAGTATCTGGATATTCTTTAAAGATTCCTGCTAATTTATCTAAAGTTTCTTCAGACTTTCCATTAATATTATATTTTTCAGTAGCAAAATAAACACCGCTGTTTTCATCGAAAGTTACGTTGATACCTTCTCCTACACGTTCTACTTCAGCTCCTGGAACTTCAGTTTCAATTTCTTTGGCCTGCTTATCCATTCTATTACCAATGTAAGCACCGGCTGCACCACCTACAACACCACCAATAATGGCACCTAAAGCAGTATTTCCATCTCCAGTGTTATTCCCAATAACTCCACCAATGGCTGCACCACCAGCAGATCCTATAACAGCTCCTTTTTGTTTATTGTTTGCATTTTGAATAGCATCGCAACTTACTAATACGCTTGCTGCGAAAAATACAGCTGCAATTTTATTTAATGTCCTCTTCATAATCTTAATTTTAATTGTTGTATTTCAAATTTTTAATCGATCGTCGAAAATCTACTTAGTAAACATCATTCTTATTACAAAAGGTGATCCTTCTAAGGTGACTGTTTGTTCCCATACCATAGAAGTCCCGGTTAGATTCACAAGATTTAATCTAAAACCCTGATCACCATTAGTAGATTTATAGTTTTCGTTAACTGGCTTTAGTAAAAAGTCGTACATCCCCTGCGGAGTATTTTCTTCGTCGATAGACCAGATATAATATCGCGTTCCAGCAACACAATCGGCTCCAGAAACTTCATAAGTTCCGCGATTATTATTAGATACAAAATCCCAGGTGCTTCCTTCGAAGCAACTTGCAGAAGCATCGTTAAATAGTGTTACATCAAATGTTCCCGTGTTGTTAGGGTAAGTAATATTGGTAAGCGTCCAGGTGCCATCAAAGGTTTTCCTAGCCTCTTTAGCTACTTTACTTGGTCCTCCACATGACACTAATACGACTAAAAGTGCCATAATTGAAATTACTTTTTTCATGGTAGTAGTTTTTATAAATAAAAAACCAATGTAGCGCAACAAAAAAATTGGTGAGGTCTACATTGGGTTAATTTTCTTTAGCTGCCTGGGATTATCTTCTAAACAGTCTACTTATTAAAGAGATAACAAGTAATACTACAAAAATGTAAAAGATGATCTTCGCAATATCTGTAGCACCTTCTGCGATTCCTCCAAATCCAAAAATTGCGGCTACAATAGCAATAATTAGAAAAATTACAATTAAACGTATCATAATAGATTTTTTTGATTAGCTAAGCCTAAATTAGTATAGGGATTCACCGTGAACAAAAGATTATTAATACTTTAACAGAGGTGCTGTTAACAATTCTTAATTAGATTCTGCTAAAAAATATTATTTATTAATATTCTATTAATTCTTTTAATTTTTCCTGAAATCTTTGATATGGTAAATACCCAATTTCTAAAGCCGAATTAAACGGAATAGGCGTCTCTAAACTTCCTATTCTGAAAACTGGCGCATCTAAAAATTCAAAGCAATTTTCGCTAATTTGAGCTGCTATCTCTGAAGCCATACTTCCGAATAAAGAATCCTCGGTAAGAATGATCACTTTTCCAGTCTTTTTTACTGAAGTGAAAATAGTTTTAGTATCTAAAGGCTGAAGTGTTCTAAGGTCGATGATTTCTATATTTTCATAAGATTCATTTTCAACGATCTTACAAGCTTCCTGTAGCGCAGCACCATAACTAATAATCGTTAATTTTGAACCAGATTTTACAATATTGGCTTTACCGATCTCTGTAGTATAATGTCCATTATAAACTTTTTTCTTCTGTGTTCTATATAAAGCCTTATGTTCAAAAAATAAAACCGGATTAGGGTCATTAATTGCTGCAAGTAATAATCCTTTGGCATCACTGGCGTTTGAAGGATATAAGACTTTTAATCCCGGAACTTTGGTAAACCAGGCTTCGTTAGACTGGCTGTGAAATGGCCCTGCTCCTACGCTTGCTCCGCATGGCATTCTAATTACTACATCTGCATTTTGCCCCCATCGATAATGTTGTTTTGCCAGGTAATTCACAATAGGATTAAACCCAGAACTTACAAAATCTGCAAATTGCATTTCTACTATAGCCTTCATTCCTTTAATCGATAAGCCCGCTGCTACTTCTATAATTCCGCTTTCACAAATCGGGGTATTTCGAACACGTTCTTTGCCAAATTCTTCTGCAAATCCGGTTGTAATCTTAAACACGCCACCATATTCTGCAATATCCTGTCCCATTAAGATCAAGTTTGGATATTTTCGCATCCCAATTTTCAAAGCATCGCTTATAGCGTCGATAAAGCGTAATTCTGTTTTTTCTTCGGAAATTTCAAAACGTTGATCTTCCTCCGATTGAAAAACATCATTTAACTCGGTAGTTTCAATAAATTTAGGTAAATCATCTTCCGCAGTAATGGCTAAATGCGCTTCAATATCCTGTTTTATTTCCCATTTAATATGCTCGGCCCAATCCCAGTTTAAAATTCCGCAATCCAATAAATGCTTTTCATATCTTACGATTGGATCCTTCTTTTGCCAATGGGCTAAAAGTTCATCTGGAACATAGGCTGTACCACTGGCCTCTTCGTGACCTCGCATTCTAAAGGTTTTAAATTCGATTAAAACCGGGCGTGGATTTTCACGGACATCTTTGGCGATATTCGACAATTTCGAATGAATTTCTAAAATGTTATTTCCATCGATTATGTGTGATTCCATTCCGTATCCCTTCGCTCGATCAGCTAAATGCTCACAGCGATATTGTTCGTTTGTTGGAGTAGACAAACCGTAGCCATTATTCTCAATACAAAATAAAACAGGTAAATCCCATACGGAAGCAATATTTAAGGCCTCATGAAAATCGCCTTCACTGGTACCGCCCTCTCCTGTAAATACAGCACAAAGTTTGTTTTCTCGTTTTAGTTTATGCGCTAAAGCAATTCCATTTGCTACTCCCATTTGAGGACCAAGGTGAGAGATCATGCCTATGATCTTGTATTCCTGACTTCCAAAATGAAAACTGCGATCTCTACCTTTGGTAAAACCATTTATTTTTCCCTGCCATTGCGAGAATAAACGGTGCAATGGTATATTTCTGCTTGTAAATACACCTAAATTACGGTGCATAGGCAAGACATATTCATCTTCTTTTAGAACAGACGTTACTCCAACCGCAATTGCTTCCTGGCCAACACCTGCAAACCATTTACTTATCTTTCCCTGTCGTAATAAAATGAGCATTTTCTCTTCTATCAACCTCGGTTTTAAAAGACTTTTATAAAGATTGATCAAGAAGTCGTTTGGGTAGGCTTCAGAGTCAAAAATCATTTCAGTAGAAAGGTGATCCATAGCGAAGAATTATATTCAAATGTAACCAATTAGAAAATGAGAAATCTATCATCTTCAGCAAAAAATCATGATCCCTTTAGATTATTATATCATTTAAAATACGTAATTTTAATATTACATACAGCTATCGTATGTGTTAGCTAAGTCTTAAATACTGTTGAAATTGGCCTTTTTTTCATTAAGTTTGTGTGCTTTATCAATAAAAAAGAGATTAAATGGCAATGACTAATATACCAAGCGTAGATCTTGCAGATTTTGTATCAGACGATCCTGCGAGAAAGCAAAAGTTTGTTGATGAAATAGGAAAGGCTTACGAAGAAATTGGTTTTGTAGCTTTAAAAAATCATTTTTTAAGCGACCAACTGGTAGAAGAATTATACAAAGAGGTAAAAGCTTTTTTCGATCTTCCGGTAGAAACCAAACAAAAATACGAGATCGAAGGTCTAGCTGGCCAACGTGGTTATATTTCCTTCGGAAAAGAACACGCTAAAGGTAAAAAAGAGGGCGATCTTAAAGAATTCTGGCATTTTGGACAAGAACCAGCTGAAGATGCAAATCTTAAAGAAGAATACCCTGAAAATGTTCAGGTTTCAGAATTAAAAGATTTTAATCATGTAGGTATGGAAGCTTACCGCATGTTAGAAAAAACAGGAATTTACGTACTACGCGCACTTGCTGTTTATATTGGTTTAGAAGAAACTTACTTTGATCATTGGGCAAGTAACGGGAATTCTATCTTAAGACCTATCCACTACCCTCCAATCACAGAAGAACCTAAAGGTGCTGTTCGTGCCGGTGCTCATGGTGATATTAATTTAATTACCCTATTAATGGGAGCGTCTACCGGCGGTTTACAAGTGTTAAGAAAAGATGGTGAGTGGATCGATGCTGTACCGGGAGAAGATGAGCTGGTAATTAATGTTGGTGATATGTTAGAACGCCATACTAATAATAAGTTGCGATCTACGATTCACCGGGTTATTAATCCACCAAAAGAACAATGGAGCGAACCACGCTATTCTATTCCGTTCTTTATGCATCCACGTAGTGAAATGCCTTTAGATTGTTTAGAAGAATGTATCGACGAAGAAAATCCAAAACATTACGAAGATATTACCGCAGGAGAATTTTTACACCAGCGTCTTGTTGAAATTGGATTATTGAAAAAATAATTTATGGCTAAAAAGAAATTAGGACTAGAGGATTTAGGCGGATTTGTTTTTTCTACGAATGATGATTTTGATGAAAATGATTACGTAGAAAATGAACAGGAAGAAAACCTGGAACCAAAAGACCAGCGTCTTGAAGCTCATTTTAGTAATAAAGGCCGCGGTGGTAAAACCGTGACCATAGTGAAAGGATTTGTAGGTCCCGATGAAGATCTAGTTGCATTGGGCAAACTTTTAAAGAAGAAGTGCGGTGTGGGCGGCTCTACCAAAGATGGTGAGATTATCATACAAGGTGACGATCGTGAGAAAGTAATGCAAATTCTTAAAAAAGAAGGATATAATGTAAAACGAGTTGGTGGATAATTTTGGATAAAAAACCTTTACATATTATAAACGGAGACAGCCTTGCAGAAAGCGTGGCAGATCTTGATTTGCCAGGCCAACAGGTAGTTTGGCGAGAAATGTTATGTGAAGGACCTACCGTGCAGGAAGTCGGTTCACCTGAGTTTGTAAAGATTAGAAAGAAATTTTTAAATACTTATTACGGAATTTCAGGCGAAGATTATCAACATGAATTTGTTTCAGAATTAAAAAAACTAAAAAAGATCGAAGATTACGATCATATCATATTGTGGTTCGAATTCGATCTTTTTTGTCATATCAACGTTCTGGCGACCATAAGTTTTATTATGGAGCATAAAAAGGAAGTTCCTTTTTATCTTGTTTGTAGCAAGAAATTAAAAGGAGACGAGAAATTAACTCCGCTTTCCCAGCTTTCAGAAAAGCAACTTTTAAATCATTATAACAACAAGATCTTATTAATAGAAAATGATCTTGAGGTCGCTAATCTTATGTGGGAAATGTATTGTAGTGATAATCCTTTGCTGCTAAAAAGGCAAATAAAAACCAATACCAATTTTGAATATTTATCCAGTTGTATTAGAGCTCATATCGAACGTTTTCCTAACAGCGTAACCGGTATAAATTCTTTAGAGCGTAATATTTTACGCTTAATTAGAGAACGAGATATCCATAACTACACGCAACTTATGGGATATGCCTTAGAATATCAAGGCTATTATGGTTATAGCGATGCTCAAATGAAACGAATTCTCGAGAAGCTTTCTATTTTTTACGCTGCGGAAGAAAACCAAATTAAACTTACCGAAAAAGGCCATTTAATACTCGATGGCAAAAAGAATTTCTACAGAGAATTAAAGAACGAAGATGTTTTTGGCGGAGCCAAAATGTATGATTTCCTTTATGATCCTGAAGTACACCAATTATTAAAATTATAACATGCCCTTACAAGCTTCTGAATTTATTCTGAATGAAGATGGCAGCATCTATCATTTAAATTTACGACCAGAACATTTAGCAGATACTGTAATTACGGTTGGCGATCCCGATCGAGTGGATAAAGTGACTCAGCATTTTGATGAAGTAGAATTCAGCATCAAAAAAAGAGAATTTCATACGCAAACAGGAACCTATCGCGGTAAACGAATTACGGTAATTTCAACAGGAATTGGCACCGATAATATCGATATCGTTTTTAATGAACTTGATGCGTTGGCAAATATCGATTTCGAAAAAAAAGAAGTCAAAAAACAACTAAAATCACTAGATATTATCAGGATTGGTACTACCGGAAGTATTCAGGCAGATATTCCTATCGATTCATTTTTGTTAAGCGAAAAAGCTATTGGTTTTGACGGTCTTCTTCATTTTTACCAGAGTGAAAAATTCTTAGACTCGGCATTTTCAGAAGCATTTATAAAACATATGGACTGGTTTGAGAAAAAAGCAAATCCTTATGTGGTTGAAAACAGTAAAACACTTCAGCAAAAATTAGATTCTGAAGATATTTTTAAAGGAATCACTGCTACAAATATCGGTTTTTACGGCCCACAGGGACGCTCTCTTCGTCTTGGCTTACAGGATGATCAAATGAATGCTAAACTGTCTCATTTTAAATATTTAGATCAAAAAATCACTAATCTTGAGATGGAAACTTCTGGCATTTATGGGATGTCTAAACTTTTAGGACATCATGCTGTTTCAATGAACGTGATCCTGGCAAATCGTGTTACGGGAGAATTTAGCAGCACTCCTAAAAAAACAATGGAAAATCTTATTGGTTATTGTCTAGATAAGCTTACTTCCTAAGCCTTATTTAACAGAAAATTAGAATACCAACAAAGGTCAACTTTGTATTTTTGGTTAAACACAAGTGAACTAAAAATGCAACAACCTACCGAAGATCGATTTAGACATCGGGACCTTAATTGGCTATATTTTAATGAAAGAGTTTTACAGGAAGCAGAAGATAAATTAAATCCACTTTTTGAGCGTATAAAATTTCTCGGCATATTTTCATCGAATTTGGACGAGTATTTTAGAGTTCGCGTTTCACAACTTCGACAAATGAAACGTGTCGAAAAAAGTATTCGAAAAAAGCTTGCTTTAAAACCAAACCGACTTACCAAGCAAATCTTAAAAGAGGTAAAAGAACAACAAGACCATTTTGGTGATATTTACACCAAACAAATTTTACCAGAATTAGCAGCGAATGATATTCATCTTGTAGATTCTGAACATTTTACCAAAAAACAACAAGAATTTGCTAATTCTTATTTTATTGATTGTGTTAAGGAACATCTTGACATTAAAAAAGTTGATATTAGTAAAGAATCCGATCTTTTCCTGGATAACGCGATGCTTTATTTTCTTATCACTTTTGAAAATGAAAATGAATTAGGTGTTGTAAACATACCGGTAGATCAATGTGGCCGTTTTGTGTATTTTGAGCACGGAAAAAATATGCTTACTTATTTGGATGAAATTGTAAGAAGCGAGTTACCCTGTTTATTTTCTGAAGATAAGATCACTGGTATTTATGAGGTAAAACTAAGTCGAGATGCCGAACTTTATATCGAAGATCAGTATGAAGGTGTTCTTGCTGAAAAGATTTACGATAGCTTAAAACAACGAACAGACGGACAGCCTACTCGATTACTTTACGATGCTGAAATGCCTAAAGAAGTTCAGAAAAAAGTAAGACATTTACTTAATCTGGGGAAAATCGATATGATGCCCGGTGGGAAATATCATAATTTCAAAGACTTTTTATCCTTAAAAGATCCAACTAATAACCCAGATCTTCATTTTGAGGAATTACCACCTTTAGCCCACAATACATTAGAAAATGCTACCAACTTATTTGAAACCATAAAAGAGAAAGATCAGTTAGTTCATTTCCCTTATATGTCTTTTAAATATGTCGAGCAGTTTTTAGATGCTGCGGTAAAGGACGACGATGTAACACAAATCAAAATTTCGTTGTATCGTGTTGCTGATAATTCACCGCTAACCAGTAGCTTACTGGAAGCTTTAGAAAAAGGTAAAAAAGTAACTGTTTTTGTAGAAGCAAAGGCTCGTTTTGATGAAGAAAATAATATCATCTGGGGACGAAAGTTTGAAGAAAAGGGCGCTAATGTAATTTATAGCTATCCTAAGATCAAAGTTCATTCTAAGATCATGATGATCTCCAGGAAGGAAGGAAATGATCTTGTAAATTATTCGTACATAGGTACCGGTAACTTCAATACCGAAACGTCTAAGATCTATTGCGACCACGCACTTTTTACTGCTAATCACGATCTTACAAAAGAAATGGCGAGGCTTTTTATGGTGTTAGAAGGTGAGCTTATTGTTCCTCGAGAAAAACACCTGCTAATTTCTCCATTTTCAACCAGGCAAAAATTTACGACGCTTATTTATAATGAGATCGAAAATGCCCGAATGGGAAAAAAAGCGAAAATAACTGCTAAAATGAATAGTTTAGAAGATTATGAAATTATCGATCTTCTTTACAAAGCCAGTGAAGCCGGTGTAGAAATTCGACTTTTAGTGCGAGGATTCACATGTTTGATCCCAGGAGTTGAAGGTTTAAGTGAAAATATTTATATTACGAGTATTGTTGATCGTTATTTAGAACACGGCAGAATTTATCTTTTTGAAAACGGCGGAGAAGAACTAATGTTCTTTGGAAGTGCAGATTGGATGAACAGAAACCTAGATCGAAGGATCGAAGTGGTGACGCCAATTTATGATGAAGATGTTTTTAGCGAATTAAAAGATATTCTTGAAATTCAGCTGAATGATAATGTAAAGGCCAGAATTCAGGATGCCGGCGAGACTAACCAATACGTAGAAGCTAAAAAATCGGCTAAGCCCAATCGGTCGCAATATTCAATTTATGACTACCTTAAACAAAAACATAAAATATGAAAACTCTCAAAGTAGGCGGAGTCCCCGAACACTTCAACCTTCCATGGCACTTATGTATTGAAAACGACGAATTTAAAAACGAAGATATAAATGTGATCTGGAAGGATTTTCCAGATGGCACCGGTGCGATGACAAGGGCCTTAAGAAGTGGCGAAATAGATGTTGCCGTTTTACTTACCGAGGGAGCTGTAAAAGATATTATTTCTGGAAACGAAGCTAAAATTGTGCAATCTTATATTGGTTCTTCACTAATTTGGGGAATTCATGTAGATGCTAATTCAGAATATCAAAACATCCAGGATCTGGAAGGCAAAAAAGTAGCCATTAGCCGTGTGGGATCTGGTTCTGAATTAATGGCTTATGTAAATGCTCAAAATCAGGGTTGGGATCTTTCAAACTTAGAATTTGAAATTGTTGGAGATATTAATGGCGCGATTGAAGCTTTAAAAGAAGGACGAGCCGATTATTTTATGTGGGAACACTTTACCACAAAACCACTTGTAGATAATAGTACATTTCGCCGAGTAGCCGACTGCCCTACTCCATGGCCATGTTTTGTAATCGCTGTTAAAAATAAAGTACTGAAATTCGATTATGCCGATGTTCGAAAAATGACCGATATCGTAAATAAAAAATCATCTGAAATTTTAAATATTCCTGGTATCGATAAGGTTTTTGCTGAACGCTACGAACAAAAAATTGAAGATATCAGAAAATGGATGGAAATTACGAGTTGGAGTCAGCATCAAATTTCTGAAGAAGACCTGGAAGAAGTTCAGCAGCAATTATTAAAACTCGATCTTATTTCTAATACTATCGATAGTTCTTGTATTTTGTATAATTTGTAAAGATATTCTTTTTAGATTTCATTTCAGTAAATCATAAATGATAAAATCAATTTTCAAATTTGGTATTGCAAGTTTTGTTCTAATTTCTTGTAAAGAATATAAAAATGAGAATTCAGATTCCGGATCATATTCCTTCAACAAGGGAAAAAGTAGGGTGGAAATGAAAATTCTCAGCGGGCATAATTATCTTATTTATGACACCCCAATTAAGACGAATTTTGAATGGACAAATATCGATTCCAAAACAAGTTCTATCATTGGTACGGGTATAAGAATACTTGAAACTAAAAATGGAGTTACAAAAACAGAAATAAATGTACCTGAAAATATTCTAAAGTCTGATACTCTTTATATTAAATTGAATTTCAGGATTAATGGAGAGAATACAAGAACAGAATTTCGTGTTCCCATAAAAACTAAAAGATAGATAAATATTTTTTTTAATTTTTCTCTAAAATCTAAATTCTTAGATCTGACTTCTAAGATCACCAAACAATCGGTTTTTTACCATGAGCTGTTAAATATTCATTGGCTTTAGTAAAATGTTTGTTTCCAAACCAATAACCACGATTTGCACTTAAAGGAGATGGATGTCCACTGGTTAAAATTAGATGTTTTGAGGCATCAATTTTTTTAGCTTTTTTCTTGGCGTAACCGCCCCAAAGCATAAAAACAACATTTTCTTTTTCTGCGGAAACAATTTCTATTACGCGATCTGTAAATTGCTCCCATCCTTTACCCTGATGCGACCCTGCCTGATGCGCTCTTACGGTTAGTGTAGCGTTCAGCAATAAAACACCCTGATCTGCCCAACGCTCTAAATTACCTGTTTGTGGAATTGGGCTACCGGTATCGGTTTGTATTTCTTTAAAAATGTTGATCAAAGAAGGTGGATGGGGAATACCGTCGTTTACCGAAAATGATAGTCCGTTTGCCTGCCCCGGACCATGGTATGGATCCTGCCCTAAGATCACCACTCGGGTATCTTCAAAGCTAGAATGATCAAAAGCTGCAAAGATATGTTTGCCTTTTGGATACACATTAAAGTTTGAATATTCATTTTTAACAAATTCTACGAGATTTTTAAAATAATCTTTCTCAAATTCGGTATCTAAATGCGTTTTCCAGCCTTCGTCGATATTTACGTTCATTATAATTTTAAGTAAATTTGCAGTGTTTCAAAAGTAGGAAAATTTAAATAAGCTTTGGAACAAAGCAAAAGCAATAAGAAAGAAAAAACACAAATTATAATTTCAATAAGTCGGTTTTAAAAAGCAATCGATCAAAGTTGAAAATTAAACCCTCTATGAGGGATTGTTTATGATAAAGATTACAGAAAAAAGCCTTGCAGATTTAGAATTTCCGGTAGTTAGAGAGCAGATAAGCGAATTATGTGTAACAGACCCAGGGAAAGCTAAAGCATTAGAAATTAAGCCATTTAAAACCTATAAAAAAACCTATTTTGGATTACATCAAACTAACGAATATGTAAGTTCCAAACTACAGGAAACGCCAATCCCAAATCATGGTTTCGATCAAATAAATAATGAGCTCAAATTATTGAATATTGAAGAAACTATTTTAGAGGTTTCAGGTTTTCGAAAAATCGCTACACTTTCTGAAACGGTAAATACGCATCTTCGCTATTTTCATAAATTTCAGCAAATCTATCCAAATCTGCATCAAACAGTTTCTGAGGTTGAATATACCACCGTTCTTATCGACCAGATCAATAAAATTGTAGATCGTTTTGGTGAGATTAAAGATGATGCTTCTCCCCTTTTACAAAGTCTTCGCCGCAAGATCAATTCAGTAAAAGGACAAATTAACGGAAGTTTTAGCAGTGCTTTAAGCACCTATTCGTCCTACGGTTATCTGGATGAAATTCGGGAAAGTGTTGTAGAAAATGTACGAGTATTAGCGGTAAAAGCCATGTACCGCCGCAAGGTAAAGGGCGGAATTATGGGAAGCTCCAAAACGGGTAGTATTGTTTTTATTCAGCCAGAATCAACTTTTCAATATACGCGAGAACTTAATAATCTTCAGTATGAAGAAAAAGAGGAAGTAAACCGAATTTTAAAAGAGCTAACCGAATTTGTTCGGCCTTTTAGAGAACTTTTAATTCAATATCAAAAATTACTTACCAAGATCGATGTTATTGCTGCAAAGGCAAAATACGCGGAGAAGATCAACGGAATATTACCAACGATCACGGCAGATCAGGAAGTTCAGCTAAAAGAAGCTTATCATCCTTTATTATTGATCAGCAATAACAAAAAAGGAAATAAAACCTATCCACAGGATATAGATCTTAGTAAAGATAATCGCATTGTAGTGATTTCTGGCCCCAACGCAGGTGGTAAAAGTATCACGCTTAAAACGGTGGGTTTATTACAGTTGATGTTGCAAAGTGGAATTTTAATTCCGGTTCACGAATTTAGCCGGGTTTCGTTCTTCAATAGGATTTTAACCGATATTGGTGATAATCAATCGATCGAAAATCACTTAAGTACCTATTCATATCGTTTAAAGAATATGAATTATTTTCTGCGGAAGTGTGACGATAAAACTCTCTTTTTAATTGACGAATTTGGTACCGGTAGTGATCCTGAACTTGGTGGTGCTTTGGCTGAAACTTTTCTTGAAGTTTTTTACGAAAAAGAAAGCTTTGGAATCTTGACCACACACTACGCTAACCTGAAAAAATTAGCCAGCGAATTGCCCAATATAAGCAATGCAAATATGCTTTTTGATTCCAGAAGTTTAGAACCTATGTTCAAGCTTCGTGTGGGTGAAGCCGGAAGCTCATTTACTTTTGAAGTTGCCCAGAAAAACGGAATTCCATATAGCTTAATCAATCGTTCTAAGAAAAAAGTTGAGCGTGGTAAAATTCGATTTGACAGAAGTATTGCCAAACTTCAGCAAGAGCGCAGTAAACTTCAAAAAACAACCGATTCTTTAAAACAAAAAGAGCAAAAGGCTGCAGTACAAAAGGATAAGCTGGAAGAAACCAATGCGCGTATTCAGCAGAAATTAGAAGATTACCAGGAGCTTTTTGATACCAACCAGCGAATGATCTACTTGGGACAAAAAGTTAATGATATCAGCGAAAAATTCTTTGCCAATAACAACAAAAAAGATCTTATTGGTGAATTTTTGAAGATGGTCGCAATAGAGAATTCGAAGCGAAAAAAGCAAAACGCAAAACAGCGAAAGGCAGAAAAAGCGCGCGAACAAAAAATAAAAGCTGAAGCCGAAAAAAAAGTTGAAGTAATTCGACAAAAGAAAAAGGAAGAGAAAAAGAAAGAAGAGATCCAGGCTAAAAAAGAAGCGAACAAACCAAAAGCTAAGGTAAAACTTGGTGATCGTGTTCGGCTTGAAGATAGCCGTAGTGTTGGAACCTTAGACAAGATCGAAAAAGGAAAAGCAACGGTTAATTATGGAATGTTTACCACACAGGTGGATATAGAAAAATTAGAATTGGTGCAAGCCATGAAAAAATCTTAGAAAAAATATTAATGAATATTCCTAAAAATAAGAAAATTATACTTTTTGATGGTGTTTGCAATCTATGCAATGATGCCGTAATATTCATTATAAAACATGATAAAAACGACCAATTTCGCTTTGCATCTTTACAAAGTGATCTTGGTCGTCAACTTCTTGAAGAGCGAAATATCGATCCTAATTATTTAGATTCGATCATTCTAATTGAACCTGGTATTGCCTGGTATGAAAAATCTGATGCAGCCCTAGAAATTTCAAAGGATCTAAGTGGTTTTTATCAAGGTCTAAAAATCTTCAAAATTCTTCCAAAAGGATTTCGAGATGCCGTTTATAATGGCATTGCAAACAACCGCTATAAATGGTTTGGTAAAAAAGAGAGCTGTATGATCCCAACACCAGAGCTTAAAGCTAAATTTTTGGATTAAATTTTCTAAAATTATACGATTTTATATCTTACCGTTCTAAAAATAAAATAGTCTATGGAGCCTCACTGGCATTGTGAACTTTGCGAACATCAGGATGTAAGCTTAAAAGAAGGTAATATTTGTGGCTTAACCGGAAACAAGCCTAATTTTACTAATACTTGTCACAAAATAGAATTTGGAGAAAGAAGGAAGGAGAAAATTGTAGATACTAACGCAAAATTTCAGAAAGTACTTAAAAATAAATGGTGGGTATACAGCTATTTCGTTCTATTTAATATTTTCGCTATTGCATTATTCTATTTAGATTATTTATTCCTGGACTACATAAAACATTTTTTTCTAATGGCTTATGCTGTTCCCATTTTCATTGCAGCAATAGCAATTACATTATTAGGAATGGGTTGGGGAGCTTTAAATAATTATAGAAACAATCTAAGCATTGCTAAAGCCAATAAAAACGAAGCTGATTTGGCACTTTCAGCTTACAACATAGATTATAAGCTGAAGTTAGATTTCCTCAAATCTTTTCATGGTGACCCAAAAGTAAAAAGTGATCTACAGTTTTATTATAAAGAATAAGTATTTCGAGATCTTCCTAGTCGAAATAAATTTTTAATCAAAATCAACTGATATTCGCAAATACTATTTCTTGTGAGTTTTAGCATATTCGTCATCCCACTCTTTTACATTTGGTGGGCCCATCATATCTACAGATTTTGCAACCATCACAGATACAGCTGCATCTCCAGTAACATTAACCGTTGTTCTACACATATCCAGTGGTCTATCTACTGCAAATATCAAAGCTAAACCTGCTTCAGGAATACCGGCTTGTGCTAATACTATAACTAACATCACCATTCCTGCTCCCGGTACCGCTGCAGATCCAATAGAAGCTAAAGTTGCTGTAGCGATAATACCTAATTGCGCACCAATACTAAGATCGATCCCAAAAGCCTGCGCGATAAATACCGCAGCAACTGCCTGGTATAAACTTGTACCATCCATGTTGATAGTCGCCCCGATTGGTAATACAAAACTGGTAACTTCCTTATGAACTCCCATGTGCTCTTCTACACGCTCCATAGTAACGGGTAAAGTGGCCGCACTAGAACTTGTTGAAAATGCTAAAAGCTGTGCAGGAGCAATCCCATTGATAAAAAATGAAGGTTTGTTTTTAGTAAAGATCCAAACCAATAAAATATATACACCAATCATTAAGGCTAAACCAACTAACACAGTTAGTGCATACATCGCTAAGGCAGCAAAAAGATCTGTGCTTGGCGATTCAACTACCAATGCAGCAAGTAGCGCAAAAACTCCGTATGGAGCAAAAAGCATGATTAAATCGATTAATTTCAGTATTACTTCGTTAAAGCCATCAAAGAAATCTTTTACAGGTTTCGCCGTCTTTTCATCAATTAAGATCAAACCAATTCCGAAAAAAATAGCAAAGAAAATTACCTGAAGCATATTCCCATTATCACTGGCAGCTGCAAAAATATTACTCGGCACCAAATCTTCTAAAGCTTGTAAAGGTCCGGCTTCACGCTGTTTTGCAGCATTAGCCTGTACACCAACGGCATCACCTTCGTAACTGGTTATTAATTCCTGGCGGGTATCTTCACCAATAGTTCCGCCGGGATTAATAAGGTTAACCATAATTAACCCGATCGTTACCGCGATAATGGTCGTGGTAACATAGATCCCGATGGTACGGAATCCCATTTTAGATAATTTCGAAATATCTTTTAGATCAGAGATTCCTTTAATCAACGAAGCTAAAATTAGCGGAACTGCAATAAGCTTAAGCGAATTAATAAAAATGTTTCCAAAAGGTTTTATCCAGTCACTCACAAAATCGGCTCCCCAGCTAAAATTGGTCATGATAAGGGCAAAAACAACTCCGGCAAACATTCCTAATAAAATCTGCCAATGCAGTGCTAATTTCTTCATAGTGTGGTTTTCTGTATTTTTTTATTAAAGTTTAGATGATTTATTCTGAAGTGAAAAATCGGCAATCGTAAGTGCTGCCATAGCTTCAACTATAGGAACGGCTCTGGGAACAACACAAGGATCGTGGCGACCTTTCCCCTGCATTTCTACCATATCACCATCTTTATTAATAGTAACTTGTTTTTGCATTATTGTCGCAACAGGCTTAAAAGCAACGTTGAAGTAAATATCCATACCATTTGAAATTCCGCCCTGAATACCGCCACTCAAATTGGTTTTTGTAGAACCATCTTCGTTAAAAAGATCGTTGTGCTCGCTACCTTTCATTTTGGTTCCTTCAAAACCGCTACCGTATTCAAAACCTTTAACGGCATTTATTGATAGCATGGCTTTACCTAATTCGGCATGTAATTTATCAAAAACTGGTTCTCCCAATCCTTTTGGTACGTTGCTAATCACACATCTTACGGTTCCACCAACAGTATCTCCTTCAGATCTTATTTGCTTGATAAAAGCTTCCATTTCTTCAGCTTTGGCTTTATCTGGGCATCGTACAGGATTTGTTTCGATCAAAGAAAAATCGACTTCATAATGTGGTTTATCCAAATAGATCTTGCCAACAGAATCTACATAAGCAGTGATCTTAATATCTTTTAGTAGTTGTTTCGCAATTGCGCCTGCCACTACTCTACTTGCCGTTTCTCTTGCAGAGCTACGCCCACCACCACGATAGTCTCTTACACCATACTTTTCGTCATACGTATAATCGGCATGACTTGGACGATACGTATCTTTTATATGAGAATAATCTTTAGATTTTTGATTTGCGTTATGAATTACAAAACCAATTGGTGTACCAGTGGTCTTTCTTTCAAAAATACCCGAGTAGAATTCTACCGTATCTGGTTCTTTACGCTGCGTTACAATGGCAGACTGGCCAGGTTTTCTTCGGTTTAATTCTTCCTGAATTGCTTCAAAGTCTAATTCTAATCCTGCCGGGCATCCATCGATGACTCCACCAATTGCCGGCCCGTGTGATTCACCAAAAGTGGTGAGTTTAAAAATTTTTCCGAAGGAATTTCCTGCCATTAGTACGATTTTGAACAAATGTAATTTTTTAGCCTATAATTTAAAAATTCATTTTAGTAAAACATTTGCATTTATGCGAGAAAATAGACTTCATCAGCTTTTGCGGTTAATTCTGCATTAAAAATATTCAGTTTTAAACATAAATATTTAGCAAATCACTAATAATCGCATTTTGCTATTTTGAACTTCTAAAAAGTGAACTGAAAGAGCGTTAAACCAGAGAAACCGATATTTCACTCTTTTATTATTGCTTATTTTTGAAGCAAATAAATTGCTGAATGAAATTGATAAAACAGGCAGGCTTATATCTTTTAGGCGCCGGACTTTTAATTTTTGGAAACCGGAAAACCCTGGATGGGATTCTGGTTTCACTCGATCCACCCGAAGAAAAGGATCATAAAAAGTTTGATGAAACTTTTGAAACGCAAAAAATTACCCGAAATAAAGAAAACAAATTGGCGAACGAAAATATTTATTTTCAAACTATTCATATCGACGAAAGAGATATTAACGCCACTCCAACCCCTAAAACAAGCATAGAAAGTGATAACGCAGAAACCGCTTCCGCAAGTCAGTAAACAATACAAAGCGCAAACCCGGTTCCTGTTTTATTGCCATATAAAAATTAAACTTCCGGTAGTTTGCCACGACTTTTATTTTGATGAACTTTTTGCTGAATTAGAGCGAATTGATCGAAGGTACAATTCATATTCAGAAGATTCCTATATCTCGAAAATCAATAAAAACGCCGGTCATTTTACTGAAACTGATGAGTTTACTATTGAATTACTTCAACAAGTAAAACAACTTTCAAGCTATTTTCAAGGTGCTTACGACATTACGTCGATGCCACTTTTAAAACTTTGGGGTTTGCACGAAAATGAAATAAACAAAATCCCGAGTTTAACTGAAATTGAATCGACTCAGCAATTAGTAAATTATCAAAACATTCAAATTGAAGGAAATCGGGTTAAAATTGAAAGCGGACAAGAAATTAACACCGGTTCTTTTTTAAAAGCTTACGCGATCGATCTGGTTTTAGAAAAACTCAAGAACGATGGCATCACCGATGCGATGATTAATGCCGGCGGAAGTACGATCGTTGGAATAAATGATGATGAGCATCCTAATTGGAAAGTAAATGTTCCCGATATCGCTGAAAATACCGACTTGTTTCAACTAAAATTAAAGAATAATTGCTTTTCAACTTCAGCGAGAAATACGCACTCCAACATTATTGAAGGGAAAGAGTTTGGGCATATTATCAATGCTGTAACCGGTTATCCTTCCAGTAATTATCAGCTTGGTTTACTTACCGATTCTTGTTTTTTAGGTGATGTTTTAGCTACCGGACTTTTCGCAATTCCTTCCAATCATTTTTTGGTGACTTTGCATAAAATTCAGCAGGATTTTAAAGTGGAAGGTTTTCTAATTAACCAACAGGGCGGAATTATTTCTTCGGAAAACTTTCCGGTAAAGATCGATCGCCGATGATGCATATTCCGTCGTTAAAATATAAAACCAAAAAGCAACCGATCGCTGAATTAAAGGAAGCTTCAGTTTATCGAATTCCACTGCAATCCTATCGCTCAACTTTGCTGCCGCTTGTAAAAATTGGCGATCAAATTTTACAATATCAGGTTTTGGCTGAAGATGTAGAACATCAATTCGCAGCTAAGATTCATTCGCCGGTTTCAGGAAAAGTTATTGCGATCGATGAACATTATATCAGTTTAGAAAATGATTTTCAGCAACAAAAAATCACTACTGAAATTATCGAATTTCAGCAATTAGATTTAGAGCGCTTTGTTCAGGTTTTAAAAGACTTCGGAATTGCAGGAATTGGAGGTGCAGAATTCCCAACCAACATTAAATATAAGGTTGAAGGAAGTGAAATTAAATCACTTTTAATCAATGGAATAGAATGCGAACCTTATTTGACTTCAGATTATGCTGTGATGCGTCACGAAACTGAAAAATTATTGAAAACCATTGCGGTTTTAAATCAAATTTTTCAACCTGAAGAGATCGTTATCGGGATTGAAAAACAACATAAAGAACTCAAAAAACACTTCGAAAAAAGCTTCAAAAATTATCCAAATTTAGCCATTAGAATTCATTTATTAACCAATGAATATCCGCAAGGTGGCGAACTTCAGTTTATAAAAAGTGTTACCCATAAAGAAATTCCAAAAGGAAGCATTCCGGCGAATTTTGGATATCTGGTGAGCAACGTGGGGACGATTTTAGCGATTTACGAAGCTCTTTTTAATGGAATCCCAACTACTGAACGTGTAATTACAATTTCAGGAAATGCGGTAAACAGCATTGGAAACTACCGCGTTAAAATTGGAACTCCTATTCGGCATATTTTAGAAGAATTAAATATTGATGCTGAAGATGTAGATATCGTTTTGGGCGGACCAATGATGGGAAAAGAAGTTGCAGATCTGGATAGCCCGATTAAAAAAGGTTCTGGCGGACTTCTACTATTCAAAAAGCAACAAAAATCTATCGAAAATTGCATTGAATGCGGGTATTGCGTAGATGTTTGTCCGCAGCACTTAATGCCAATGCAGTTTGTAAAAGGTCATCAGGAAGATCAAAATTTGTTGAGCCAATTCAACTTAGATCATTGTATCGAGTGCGGCGCGTGCGAATATATTTGTCCTAGTAATTTACCGCTAATGCAAAGCATTGTTTTAGGAAAAGTGGAACTTCAAAAAATGAGGTATGCAAAATAGTCGCTTCTCCCCTTTTGTAAGTTCTAAAAACAGCATCAGTAAAGTGATGCTCGATGTGATCATTGCATTGTTATCGCTTTGTGCGTTTGCATTTTATACTTATCGCATCTGGTTTTTAATCGTTTTAGGTTCAGCTTTAGGTGGCGCTATTTTAACCGAAATTCTGTTTTCCGGCATCTTTTTAAAAAAATGGAAAGGAATTTTAGACGGTTCAGCCATTATCACAGTGTTGCTGCTCGTATTTACGACTTCACCTTTAACGCCTTGGTATGTGGCCGCTTTTGGTGGTTCTTGCGCTGTTTTATTTGGGAAAATTCTTTGGGGAGGCGTTGGTAAAAATAAATTTAATCCGGCTTTGGTTGGTCGCGAATTTATGACGGTATTCTTTCCGCTGGTGATGAGTTCAGGAGATATTTGGTCGACGAAAAGAATTCGGTATGTTTATGAAGTTGAATGGTTTAATTTTATTCCGAATGCACATTGGGCGGAATTTTTAAATGAATTATTCTTTGTTCCTACCGGAGCTTTAGGCGAATATTCTGCAGTATGTTTATTATTAGGTGGAATCTATTTGATCTTTAGAAGAAGAATTTCGTGGCATATTCCGGTATTTCTATTAGTGAGCTTCCTTTCATTCCTATGGATCTTTGAAGATCAAAACCTCAATTACAGTTTAGGCGGAATCTTACTCGGCGCAATTTTTATGGCTACCGATATGCCATCGAGCCCATCTTCTCCCACCGGAAAATCTTATTACGGATTAATGATTGGTTTGGTTGCCGGGCTTTGCATTCAGTTTGGAGCCGGTTTCGAATATATGTCGTATTCCATTTTAATTCTGAATGGATTTTCAACAAAGATCAATCAGGTGTTTATGCCAAGAACCTGGGGAACAAAAATCGACTGGCCTAAAAAAACAGAAGAAGTGTTTTTACTTACACTTTCAATATTGACTGTGACTTTTGCGGTGCTAAGCCTGCATTATTACGGTTACATTCCGTATCTCATTTACGTTTATATTATTTATATCATTTTCAAGTTTAATTTTTCATTCAGTAAAAAACTGCATCAACCCATATAATTATGAAGAAGATCTTTCTTATCGCGATTAGTGCATTAAGTTTAATTGCCTGTGAGCAAAAGCCAGAAACGCCCGAAGTGTTGAATTTAGAAGGAAAAACGGCGGTGATCGACAATATGCTTTCGCGAAGAAGTATTAGAAAATATACCGATAAGCAGGTTTCTAAAGAACAGCTCGACACGATTATGAAATGTGCGATTTATGCGCCAAGTGCGTTGAATAAACAGCCCTGGGAGATTCGTGTGATTCAGAATCAAGAGATTTTAAATGAAATTAATCAGCGTTTTCTAAATTATGCTGAAGGAAAAGAATTTAAAGGAAGTGCGGCACATTACCGCGAACCCGGTTTTAGTATTTTTCACGGAGCGCCAACCGCGATCGTGATGGCCAGAGACAAAAGCAGTACTATTAGTTATATGGACTGCGGAATTGCGCTTCAGAATATTTTACTGAGCTCGAAAGCAATGGGATTGGGCACTTGTCCGCTAGGAACTTTGGTCCCCATATTAAATCTAGAAGAAAATTCAGATTTGCTAGAATTAATCAATATTCCTGAAGGTTACGAAGTTGCGATCAATATTGCCTTAGGTTACCCAGCAGAAAATCCTGAAGCTCCGGTTCGATATTCAGATAAGGTGAAAATTATCGAGTAGGATTCAGTAAGCAGTTCTCAGTATTCAGTATTCAGTTTGCAGTTTAAAGAATCTAAAATCTATTTTCTAACATCTAGAAACTGAATAACAATAAATTGAAGATTGCTTAAAATCAACTTAATATGATTTTTTGAAAATCACCTTTCCTTTGCAAAAAAGTAGACTGTATTGGGAAGAAAGCGAAAAATTGATTTGTTGGTGATTTCAGATGTTCATTTAGGAACTTTTGGATGTCATGCGAAAGAATTGTTGCTATATCTTGATAGCGTAGCGCCAAAAAAGTTAATCCTTAATGGAGATTTTATCGACATCTGGCAGTTTAGAAAACGTTACTTCCCAAAATCTCATCTGGAAGTCATCAAGAAAATTATCGATCTAAGCACTAGCGGAACTGAAGTAATCTATATTACCGGAAATCATGACGAGATGCTTAGAAAGTTTAGCGAGACTTTTATGGGCTCGTTTTCGATCGTAGATAAGCTGGTTTTAGAACTCGACGGAAAAAAAGCCTGGTTTTTTCACGGTGATGTATTTGATGTTTCTATACAAAATGCCAAGTGGATCGCTAAACTTGGTGGTTGGGGTTATGATTTTTTAATTCTTCTTAACCGATTTTTAAACTGGTGTTTGGTGAGAATTGGCCGAAAAAAATATTCACTATCCAAAAAGATTAAAAGCAAAGTAAAAAGTGCCATGAAATTTATAGACGATTTCGAAAAGACCGCTACAGATCTTGCCATAGAAAATGACTATAAATATGTGGTTTGCGGGCATATTCATCAGCCAAGAATCGTTAGAAAAACCAACAAAAAAGGAACTTGTCTTTATTTAAATTCTGGCGATTGGATCGAAAATCTAACCGCCTTAGAATATAATGACAAGCGTTGGGAGTTAATTCGTTTTCCTGAACTGGATATTAAGCAAATTAACGAACCACAATTGCTTACGGCAATCACGGTTTTAAAGCGCAGTAAATCGAAGTGAGAGTTGAATTAAAAACTTTCCTTCTCTTGGCGATCGTGTCTTGTTTCATGACCTTTTCTACGTTTACGCTCTTCTAACAATAAAGAAAGCTCACGCCCTGTTTGTCCTTTTACTGAAGAGTTTTCCTGCGCCCTTCTCATTAAATAAGGAACCACATCTTTTACAGGTCCAAACGGTACGAGTTTAGCCGAATTATAACCTTTTTTCGCCAGGTTATAGCTAAGATGATCACTCATCCCGAATAATTGACTAAACCAGATATGAGGATGATTAATTGGATAATCCTTATCCTCGATAATCTGTAAAGCAAGATAATTACTAACCTCGTTATGCGTACCAATATAAACTGATATATCTTCCAAGTTACCCAAACAATAAGACATTACACTATTAAAATTCACATCTGTAGCTTCCTTGCTTTCGCAAATTGGCGAAGGATATCCCAGTTTTTTAGCTCGTTCGTTTTCTTTTTCCATGTAGGCACCACGAACGATCTTCGCTCCTATTTTAAAACCTTCAGCTTTACCCTTTTCGTGAAGATCTTTTAAGTATTCAATACGATCCCAACGATAACACTGCAAAGTATTAAAAATAAGCGCTTCTTCTTTATTGTAACGTCGCATCATATCTTCCATTAAATCGTCTGCTGCTGTTTGCATCCAGCTTTCTTCTCCATCTGCATACAATCTAACCTTAAGCTCGTAAGCTTTCTTACAAAGTCGCTCTACTCGATTTTTGATGTTTTCCCACTCCTTTTTTTCATCGTCGGTTAAACTAACTTTAGCAGTCATTTTCTCCCAAATCTCGAATCTCCCTACTCCGGTGGGCTTAAAAACAGCAAAAGGAAGCTCTTTTTCTTCGCTGGCAAACTTAATAAGTTGTAGTTTTTTTTCTACTGCGGCATCAAACTGCTCTTCGGTCTCTTTTCCTTCAACAGAATAGTCCAAAATACTATGTAATTTGGCCTCAAACATGGTTTTTATGGTCGGTTTACAATCTTCCATTGTTTCACCACCGGCAAACTGTTCAAAAATCGTCTTTTTAATAAGGCCTTCTACAGGTAAATTTAATTTTAAAGACATTTTGGTAAGTGCAATACCAGATTTTACTAAAGTTGGCCTTCCCATCATACTAAACAAGAAAATTGCTCTATCTAGTTCTGAATCTGATTTTAATCTAAAAGCCGTTTTGGTATTGTTAAATATCTTTTTTCTAATCATGGGATATAGTTAATTAAGGCAAATATAATTATTGAATATTGATTTCGATTTAATTATTTCTCCTTATTTTCGACACTGTTTAAAAGATCCAAAATCATGGCAAATACGGCAAAAGGAACCGTTTATTACAAAGAAGAAGCATATCAAAAAATTAATGAATATCTAAGAGAAAACAATCATTCTAAGGTATTTATTTTAGTAGACAGCAATACTCACGAGCTTTGCCTGCCTGCTTTTTTACCAAAAATAGAAACCGAAACGGCTATCGAAATCATAGAGATCGAAGCTGGCGAGCCTTTTAAGAACCTGGACACCTGTATGGGAGTTTGGCAGGCAATGTCTGATCTTGAAGGAGATCGTAAAAGCCTTATGATTAATCTTGGTGGCGGTGTAGTGACCGATCTTGGTGGTTTTGTTGCTTCAACTTTTAAACGAGGAATCAATTATATAAACGTGCCCACTACTCTGCTTTCTATGGTAGATGCTTCAGTTGGTGGAAAAACCGGTGTAGATCTTGGGAATCTTAAAAACCAGATAGGTGTAATTTCTAATGCTGAAATGGTGATCGTAGATTCAGATTATCTAGCGACACTTCCTTCCGAAGAAATGAGAAGTGGTTTAGCTGAAATTTTGAAACATGGTCTTATTGCAGATGAAGCATACTGGCACAAAGTTGGACAGCTAAGTGAACTTACATTAAGTGATCTTGATGATATTATACGTGTTTCTGTAGAAATTAAAGCTGAAGTAGTTGCTGAAGATCCTTTTGAAAACGGATTACGAAAAACATTGAATTATGGCCACACATTAGGCCACGCGGTAGAATCTTATTGCCTAACGCATACCGAAAAGAAAACCTTATTACACGGTGAGGCCGTCGCTTTGGGAATTATTTTGGCTACTTACCTTTCAAAGGAACTAAAGGATTTCCCTACAGAAAAACTTGATGATATCACGAAGCGAATTGTCGAACTTTATGGAAAAGTAGATTTTACTCGAGAAGATATCGATGCTATTATCGATCTAATGAAGTATGATAAGAAAAATGAAGCCGGAAAGATCAATTTTGTCCTTCTAAAAGATATTGGTGAGACAGAAATTGATTGTCAGGTTCCAAATGATCTAATATTTGATGCCTTTGAATTTTATAAAAACGCCTGATTATTATAAATTTATTATTCCATTAAAAATTTACCCCAGGCCTCTAAGATTTTATATTTTTATTTATAATTGCAAAAAAAATCAACCTTAGAAAATGAAAAGAGTAATTGTTGACTTTAAGAAATTAACACCGGAGATATTAAGCCTTCTGGTTGAAAAATACCCTGATGGCTACGATGACGACCACATCATCTCCTTTAAGAATGCGAAGGGAGAAACGGTTGATGCGGTTGAAGTAAAAACTGAAGATGCTATTTATCTTGTAAAAGTTAGTACTCGTTTAGAAAATACAATGGCTAATTTTGACGAAGACGATTATGATGATGACGACTTTAACGAGCCAATCGTAGATATTCCTGAAAAAGATAACGAAGAAGAGGACGAGGATTAAAACATAAAAAAAGGGAGCTTAAGCTCCCTTTTTCAATATTCCAAATTTCATTAAAGAATTATGCATGCTGATAATCGTGCTTTCCTTCTTTAATTTCTTCGATTAATTTATCATTAAATGCTGGTAGATCATCTGGTGTTCTACTGGTTACAAATCCTTCGTCTACAACTACTTCTCTATCTACCCAAAGTGCACCTGCATTTTCAAGGTCTTTTTTAATTGCCGGGTAGGATGTCATCGTTCTTCCTTCAACAACTTCTGCGTTTATCAAAGACTGTGGTCCATGACAAATAGCTGCTACGATCTTACTCTGTTTAAAGAAATCTCTTATAAAAACCAAGGCATCTTCGTTAGTACGTAAGTTATCTGGATTTAAAACTCCACCAGGTAATACCAAAGCATTGTAATCTTTAGCAGTAACTTCGCTAACAAGTTTATCAACTTTAATATCTTTTCCCCAGTTATCTACATCCCAGCTTTTTATAGTTCCAGACTTGATACTTACAACATCTGCAGTAAAACCTGCTTTTTCTATCGCTTCTTTTGGAGAGGTTAACTCACTCTCTTCAAATCCGTCTGTCGCTAAAATTGCTACTCTCTTATCCATAATTTTTCTTTTTTTGGTTCAATTTCAAATTTAAAAACTAAGCATAGAAGACTGTATTAAAGACCTTTTAAAATTGCGATGATTGCAAGTTAATAAGCGTTAAACTTTAATATTCTTAACGCTTATTAAGAAAAGCAGGTTTCTTTTGACATTTATTTAAAAATGGTTAATGTGGTTTAAATTATTTTGCCACAACCTCAGAAAGCTTTTTTTATTATTTGGGAAAATCTAATTGGTTAATATTTATGATTCTGAATCTTTTTTAGATTTCTTGGCAAAGCGAAGATTTTCTTTAAGTTTATCAATAATTCTTTTCTCTTCTTTTATTTGAACTTTTTTCTTTTCAAGCTTTTCCATTTCCTGGTAAATAGCAGGCTCCCCGTTTTTACCCATCTGAATTTTTTCATTTTTAACCAGTGCGTACTGTACGGTAAATTCGGCTCCGTAAAATAATATCATGCAGGCGTAATATACCCAAAGTAGAATTAAAACCACACTTGAAGCACCACCATAGACCGAAGTTGGCTCACTGGCACCAAAATAAAAGCTTATTAGGTATTCACCAATTAAGAATAGAAGCGTTGTTAGACTTGCTCCCCAAAAAGTTGTTTTCCATTTAATCTTTATATCTGGAAGAATTTTAAAGATCGACATAAATAAACTGGTGATTACTAGAAATGAGATTACAAAATTGGCGATATCTAGCATCGCTCCGGTAACATTAGGCGCTATAAAATGAATTCTTTCTTTGACCACATTAAGCAAAGCCGAAATAACTAAGGAAACAAGTAATAAAAGCCCAACGACGAGAATCATCCCAAAAGAAATTGCTCTGTCCAAAAGAACACCCCAAAAATCATTACGCTTTTCAGCTACGTTCCAAATATTGTTCATCGCAAGCTTCAGCTGAACAAACACTCCGGTTGCACCAAATAATAACATTCCAACACCAAAAATGATCGCAAATGTTGAATCCTGAGAAAGCCAGGCGTTAGAGATCATTTTTTCTATCGCATCTGCTGTACCGCTACCAATAAATCTGGTGATTTCTTTAGTAATTCTACCTTGTACAGCATCTCTTCCGAAGAAATAACCTGCAATACTTACTACGATGATCAATAATGATGGTAAAGAAAATAGCGTATAATAAGCAATAGTAGCACTACGGGAATAAGGTTCATTTTTATTCCAACTATTAAAAGCTTTAACCAGAAGTTTGAAAAAAGCTTTTGTAGATCTAATATATTTTGGGGTATCGCTCAAATGCTATATCGCTCTTGTAAAATTTTTAAATGATGTTTGGTATGCCCAATAATTATAAAGCCAATTGCTCTAGGTGTTGCTGAAGATCCGTTCATTTGTCCAACCTGCTTCAACATATCTTCTGTAAAGGAATCAAATAAAAATAAAGTCGATTTTCTTACAATTTCGAATTCATTTTTTAAGCTTTTTAAGCTTCGATTTTCAGCTCTGCTAAAAGTTACGTAAGCATCATGATCAAATCCCTGTAAAGCTTGTGATTCTCTTCTTGCCAGGCTTAAGGCTCTAAACTGAAAAATTCTTTCCACGTCGATCAAATGCTGAAAAACTTCAGCTATCGTCCACTTATCTTCGGCATATTTATAGCCTAACTTGGCTTCTTCTAATCGCTCTAAGATTTCTGAAACTTCTTTCAGGTTCTCTAAAAATAATGTCCCCAAAGAACTCTCTTTGGGGACACTCTTAAT
Organism: Zunongwangia mangrovi; assembly: GCF_900112105.1. Lineage (GTDB taxonomy): Bacteria > Bacteroidota > Bacteroidia > Flavobacteriales > Flavobacteriaceae > Zunongwangia > Zunongwangia mangrovi. Next base: position 132,041 of record NZ_FOKV01000002.1, read on the forward strand.
ATAATTTTCATAGAACGGATTATATTCTGAAGCATTCAACTGCTCTACCGTCATAATCTATGCTGAATTTCTACTTGCATTAATATTACCATATAAAGATCTAGTCACCATTTTTTCGTATTCATCTAAACGATCTGTATCATTACCGTCTTGTAACTGCTGTACCATTCTTAACGCGTGTTGCTGAATAGTAAGTAAAGGCAATACAATTCGCTCTCTGGCCTGAATAGAAGCTCTCATCGCTGGTTCATTTTCCATAAGTTCTTTATAACCTGTTACTTTAAGCAACATTTCTTTAGAACGGATGTACTCGGCATGAATAAGTTCCCAAAATTCACCAAACTCTTCATCATCTTTCATGTAAGAAGTTAGTTCGAAGAACGATTTGGTTAAACTCATCATACTATTTTCCAACAGTGTTTTAAAGAATATCGAATTATTATAAAGTTGTTTTACTTTATCAAACTCACCGTTATCCTCATACTTTTTCAACGCAGTTCCTACTCCAAAAAATCCAGGAACGTTTTGTTTTAACTGGCTCCAACTTCCTACGAAAGGAATAGCTCGTAAATTATCTAAATTTAAAGCCTTGTTATTTCTTTTTGAAGGACGGCTACCAATATTGGTCTTAGCATAATACTTTAGCGTACTCATTTTTTCCAAATACGGAATAAATCTTGGATGCGCTTTAAAATCCATATAAGTATTATAACTAGACTCGGCAAGATCTACCATCGTAGCGCGATCTTCTTCAGATAAGTTATTTTTACCCTCGTTAAAGATCTCGTTAGAAACACCGGCACTAATTAACTGCTCCAGGTTATACTGGCAACTATCTTGAGTTCCGAAATTACTACTAATCGTTTGTCCCTGTACGGTTAATTGTATTTCTTCGTTTTCGATAGCTGAACCTAAAGAAGCATAGAACTGGTGAGTTTTACCACCTCCACGAGCTGGTGGTCCTCCACGTCCATCAAAGAATGTTACTTTAATATCGTATTCTCTAGATATCTCTGTTAATTCCTGCTTAGCTTTATAAATACTCCAGTTGGCCATTAAATAACCACCATCTTTAGTACCATCACTAAAACCAAGCATTATGGTTTGCTTATTTCCTCTTCTCTCTAAATGCTCACGATATACAGGGTTACTGTATAAGATCTTCATCACATTCGGCGAAGCTTTTAAATCTGGTACTGTTTCAAATAAAGGAATGATGTCTACAGTAGGCTCGTCCCAACCGCATAATCTTAAGAATGCAAAAGGTTCTAAGATACTTTGCGGAACTTCACTGTGACTAATTATATATCGATTAGCACCTTTTTCACCATTACTCTTCTGAATTTCCTGCATGGCGTGAATTGAAGAAATGGTTGCTTTCCCCATCCCATCTTCACTATCAAATTCATCTGCAGAAAGGTTTCCTTTAACTTTGGTAAGGATTTCTATTTGCTCCTCATCTGAAAGTTCAGGATAATTTTTAGGAATTAAATTATCACCTCTTTTCTCACAAACTTCAATGATTTCTGAAAGTACTTCTTCATGAACACCGCTATCCTGACGAATATCTAAGGTTGCTAAATGATAACCAAATAGGTTTACCTTATTCAATAGATCATCTACTTCATCAAGGAATAGAGACTGATGCTCATCAATTAATACTTCTCTGATGGAGTGTAGCTTACCTTTTAGTTCTTCAAGTGATAGTTTAACGCTTCCACCTTCAGATACTGCACCTTCGTAAAGTGCTCTTTCGATCTCCTCGATCGTTTCATTAACGCCTTCAAAAGTTAATCTTCTTTTTAGTTTACGAGCATCACGATAATAGCAAAATAAAATGGTGCTCTTAAGTCTCTTAGCAACCTGTAAAGTAATATTTGTTGTTACAAAAGGATTTCCGTCTCTATCTCCTCCTGGCCAAAAGCCTAATTCTATGATCTCGTTACCAACGCTCTCTCCATCAAACATGTTTTGTTGGATATAGCTATATATCTTACTAACACTTTGGTAAAATACATTTTCGAAATACCAAATAAGACTTACCGCTTCATCAAAAGGGGTTGGTTTCTCTTTTTTAAAAAAAGGTGTTTTACCTAATTGGGATAAAAGCTGTTTGATTTTAACCAGATCATCATTTTGGATAGCTTTATCCAGATCTGTGATGATTCCCAGTACAGCGCCTGGATAAAATTGTGTTGGATGCGCAGTTAAAGTAGGTCGTACTTTAAATCTACTTAAATATTCTTTAATTCTTTCGGTCTGATTTTGAGACTCAGACTCCTCTTTCATATTTCTTAGCGTCCCAATCCCATCCATATTATTTACGATTGGAAAAGCCGCATCCTCAATAGCATCAAATAATACTACCTGTCTTTCTATATATTGTATGAACCTAAACAAAAGATCATTCATTTCTTTTTCTGAAGGATCGTCCAGATATTTTTTGAAAAAAGCCTCTACAATTTCAGAGGGATTTTTCTTTTGTTTAAATCCTTCCTCGCAAACTTCCTGAAACAATGGCAATAAAGAACCAGTTTTCCGGATGTCATTAAAAGGTAGGGTTAGAAAAAGACTGTTATAAATTTGATACTTAGAAAGAACATTCTCATTAAAACGCTCTAACTTAGGTTCTCTGTGCATAATTTTTGGTGTTTAGTTGTTTTAAAATTATAAAAAAACCCTTCAAACAAAAGAGCCTAAAGGGTTTTTAATAAAAGTTTAATATTCTATCCTTACAGCTCTTTAAAAATAGAATGCATTAAACGTTTCTTATCGTTAATGCTTTCTTCTAAAGAGATCATAGTTTCTGTACGGTAAACTCCTTCAATATCATCCAATTGGAAGATAATTTCTTTAGCATGCTGTGTATTACGAGCTCTCACTTTACAGAAAACATTAAATTTTCCGGTGGTTACGTGAGCAACAGTAACAAAAGGGATTTCATTAATTCTTTCTAAAACAAATTTGGTTTGTGAAGTGTTTTTAAGGAAAACACCTACGTAAGCGATAAACGCATACCCAAGTTTTTGATAATCTAGCGTTAAAGAAGAACCTATTATGATTCCCGCTTCTTCCATTTTCTTTACACGAACGTGAACTGTACCGGCAGAGATCAAAAGCTTCTTAGCGATATCTGTAAACGGAGTTCTAGTATTCTCGATAAGCATGTCGAGAATCTGGTGATCTGTTTCGTCTAATTTAAATTTGGCCATTTTCTTAACTTCTTTTTATTATATGAAGTTCAAAAATAATACAAAAACTTTGAAGTATTTATAATTTTTTGAAGAATTAATCACATTTAACCATTAAAATCTCTTTATTTAAGAATATTTTATCAACTACAACGTTTGCGACTGGTGTTTTATGCCCCGCCAACTCTAAGATTTTACCGTTTCCATCGATCTCTCTATGACCATATTTATCAATTTTATCCTCAATATTTTCAATTTTTGGTATAAATTCTACTGTATTACCAATTAATTTTTCTGAAAATTGAATAGATACATCTTTAATTCCGTCTTTAATTCGAACGTTTTTGATTAAAATATCATTGAATTTCTTATCGTTTTCTGGAATATCAAAGTAATTTTTAGTACTAAAATCCAGGTAAGTTCCTGTAGCAATGCTTCTTAATGAAGAAATAATACTTGCCGCTGCAAATTCACGTGTCGTTTCACGAGTATAATCGTTAGGAAAATGCCCTTCTTCAAATAAAATCGTAGGCACACCTTCACTCTGAAATGTATCACCCGTACAATTTAAATTAAATCCGTCGTCATAACGTCCAATCTGGCCTGGTAACACATCTTTAAGATCTGCAGCTATTTTAGCGATCACCTTCATACTTTCACTTCGCTTTACAGTTACTTCCCGATCTTTATCTTCAGCTGGAGTTAAAAAAGACATAACAGCCGACTTATCTGTAGCTCCAGCGCTAAAAATAGTACGTTGCCCGTGTAAGTTCAAACAAAAATCTGGCTTAATATCATCGAATATTTTCCTTAAAATCCGACTTTCTGGCTGGGTTAGATTTTGTGCATCTCTATTAAGGTCTACATTGTTATAATTTAAGCGAGTATATTTTCTAGATCCATCTGGATTAAGCATTGGGATGCAATACAAGCTAATATTCTTTAATATATCACTTGTTTCTACAGTTTTAAAGTTAATTAACGCATTTATCACGTCTAATGTGGCTCTAGTAGTGGTAGACTCGTTACCATGCATTTGCGACCATGCTAATACTTTAATCTTGCCACTACCAATCTTTAAAAGATGTATAGGCTCCTTATTAACTGAATAACCAATTTTAGATAATTCAACATCTTTTTCGAATTCATTCAATATTGGTTGAATATGAGACTGATTTATATATCGATCTTTAATTTGATCGAGTTTGAATTCTGGATACCGATCCATTATTCCTTTAATTGAAGCTGAATAGTTTTTCATGTTGACAAAAGTAAAAAACCTATATTTTACAATTGTAAACAATACGAATATATCATTTTGTTTACAATTGTAACTCAACAGTCATATACGGCACGACTTTCACTTGGATTAAATCCTATAACTAGTTTTAGCGATTTTAAATATTATATTTTTAGACTTTTAAATATATTTATTTAAAGTAAAAGATTTAAACACACTCTTGATTTACATATGTGATTTGTTACTTTGATTTGAATTGTTTACATTTGTAAATAAGTTTTTTATAATGAAATTTTACAATGGTAAACACGAAAGAGTTTACAAATAGATTAAGGGAAATCATCGAATATTACGATCTCAGTGCCTCTTCTTTTGCAGATAAAATTGAGGTTGGTCGTTCTTCGATTAGTCACCTACTGTCCGGAAGAAATAAGCCCAGCTTAGAATTTGTAATGAAGATTGTAAAAACCTTTCCCGAGGTTGAACTTTATTGGCTATTAAATGGAAAAGGAACATTCCCTAAGACTGAAGAATATACCGTTGGAAAAAATGCTAACCCTAAAGTATCTGGATCAAAATTAGAGTCCGCATCCAAAAATTCGGAAGATGATCTTTTCTCCTCATCAAGCGAATCAAAGACTGAAGATAAAAGCCTTGTAAATCTTCCAAACAGAAAAGATAAAAAGATTGCTAAAGTCATTATTTTCTATGAGGACGGTACTTTTGACGCCTTTGAAAATTGAATATTCAAGGCTTTTAGATTAGTTTTGTGGTATGAAAAAATTAATCTTTCTAGCCCTTTCTTTATTATTTATAAGCTGCTTTGAGCCCGAAAAGAATTGCCAGGATTTCCGTACAGGAACATTCGAATTTCAAACTTATTTAAATGGCGAAATGGTTACTTCGCGTTTTGTACGTACCGATAGTTTAGAAATAGATACATTTCAGGGAAAAACAGATACTTCCTCAGTTCGATGGATCAATGATTGCGAATTTGTACTAAAAAACCTCCATCCTAAGAATATGCAGGAACGCCAGGCGATTCATATGCGTATCATTAAAACAGAAAAAGACGGATATACTTTCGAATACGGGAAAGTGGGCGATCCCCGTAAAGAACGAGGATCTGTTTATAGAGTTACTGATTAATAGTCACAATTAATGTAATCATTTATTTTACGTTATTACGCAGCAATTCATTTTGCTCCTTAATAAGATCGTTCATATTGGAGAGTAATTCTATATCTTTTGGAGTGCTTACTTTCTTATTCTTTGGGTCCTGGGCTTTAGCTCTAAATCGATTCATAAGCTTTACGACAATAAAAATGGTAAAACCGATGATAAAAAAATCGATCAAGGCTTCGATTAAAGCTCCATAAGCAATGGCAACTTCTTCAACAATTTTCCCTGTAGATGAGGCATCAGCTTCTACTGCTTCTCTTAAAACTATTTTACGGTCTGAAAACTGAATCCCATCGGTCATTAGACTTAAAGGAGGCGTGATTACTTGTTTTACCAGTACATCTATCACTCTATTAAATGCGGCCCCTACAATTACCCCAACCGCAATGTCGACCATATTTCCTTTTATGGCAAACTCTTTAAATTCCTTAAGTATACCCATTAATCTTCATCAAATAATTTGGTCTGATTTTCTTCTGAAGAGTCCTTATCTTCTTTAAAACTAGTACCCGACTGATTAAAATCTACTGCTTTTTCATCTTCCTTTTCTGTCTCTTCTGGATCTGGTTCATCAGGTAAAGGATCAAGCAAATTAATGGATTTTACCTTATCTGTAGTTAGTTGATTTCCAAGAGCCTTAATCCCTTTTACTGAAATAAACTCTTCAACATTTACCTCTTCGTTTGGACGCCTATCTTTTCCTTTTAATTTCGTAAATTCTATTTCGACCATTGGAAAATAATCGGTAGACACAACCTCTAAATAAGCATTTTCGTGATCGCTTATAAATCGTTCTTCCTTATCTGGATTATCAATTAAAAATCGCTTAACGTAAAAACGCTCTTTTTCTGGTTCCCAATAAATAGCTGAAATTGGCTTTTTTGGGTTCCATTTTTCAAGTACGACCATCTCTTCGTCAAAACGCTTGGTAAGTTCTGGTTTGATAGTTTTTACAATTCCATCCTGAGTGATAATCAACAATCGGTCTTCACCCTTAAATTCCCCTAAAAGCTCTCCGCGTTCATCTACATTTAGACGTTTCACAACGTCATCGAACCAGATCTTTCTTGGTTTCAGGGTAGAGACTCCTTCTTCTTTTAATTCTATTCGCTTAACTGAATATTTTGTAACAATATTCCCTTTTACATTTCTTCCTTTAATCAGGATATCAGCAAAGTCTAATTCGAATTTTAGTTTCTTAATACTACCAACCTGTCTAAGAAAAACCGTTATCACTTCAGCTTCACCATTTGGATTTGCCGAAAAATAAATTACTTTAGAGTCTTTTTTGCCTTGAGTTAAATCGTATTCTCTATCTCTGGTTACCGATGTTACTGCAAAACGTTTTACGTAAGAAGCGCCACCTTTACCATCGCGATAGATCATATTGTAAATTGTTCGCTTATCTTTTTTCTTAAAGACAGCAACATGAATAATATCCTTACCGATAAAAGTTTTAGTATCAACTTTAGTAACCATCATTTTACCTTCAGCAGTAAAACAAATAATATCATCGATATCAGAACAATCGGTCACATATTCGTCGCGCTTTAAAGCCGTACCTACAAAACCTTCTTTTCGGTTTACGTAAAGTTTTGTATTTCTAATCACTACTTTAGAGGCTTCGATATCTTCAAATAAACGAAGTTCAGTTTTTCGTTCTTTACCTTCGCCGTATTTTTCTTTTAGCTTTGTAAAATAATCTACCGCATAATCAACAAGATTGTCTAAATGATGCTTCACTCTTGCAATATCATCTTCAAGCGCATCGATCTTTTGTTGTGCCTTATCAATATCAAATTTTGAAATTCTTTTAATTCGAATTTCAGTAAGCCTTACAATATCATCTTCGGTAACCGCACGCTTTAAATGCTTTATATGTGGTTTTAAACCTTCATCTATGGCTTTAATGACACCTTCCCAGGTTTCTTCTTCTTCAATTTCGCGATAGATCCTCTTTTCTATAAAGATTCTTTCTAAAGAGGCGAAATGCCATTGTTCTTCTAACTCCTCGAGTGTGATCTCTAACTCACGCTTTAATAGATGAAGTGTATGATCTGTAGAAGATCTCAAAATATCAGATACGCCTAAAAATTCTGGCTTATTATCTACAATTACACATCCTAATGGAGATAACGAATTCTCGCATTGTGTAAATGCATAAAGTGCGTCGATCGTTCTATCTGGAGAAATATTATTTGGAAGATGAATTTGAATTTCAACTTCAGCAGCAGTATTATCCTCGATCTTTTTAATCTTTATCTTCCCTTTATCATTTGCTTTTAAAACCGAATCAATTAAACTTGATGTCGTTGTTCCAAATGGAATTTCGGTAATTACCAGCGTATTTTTATCAAGCTGACTAATTTTTGCACGAACTCTTACGCGACCGCCACGTCTACCATCATTATAATTAGAAATATCTGCAATCCCTCCCGTTGGAAAATCTGGAAATAATTTAAATCGCTTCCCTTGTAAGTGCTTTATCGACGCATCAATAAGTTCATTAAAATTATGCGGTAACAAACGCGTACTTAATCCAACAGCAATACCTTCGGCTCCCTGAGCTAAAAGCATAGGGAATTTCACTGGAAGATTTACCGGTTCTTTTTTACGACCGTCGTAAGATAATTGCCATTCTGTAAGCTTAGGATTGTACAAGACTTCTAAAGCGAATTTAGACAATCTGGCCTCAATGTATCTTGGTGCTGCTGCTCTGTCCCCGGTTAGAATATTCCCCCAGTTTCCCTGGGTATCAATTAAAATATCTTTTTGCCCCATTTGTACCATGGCGTCACCAATACTAGCGTCACCGTGTGGATGATATTGCATGGTATGTCCAACAATATTCGCTACTTTATTGTAACGACCATCGTCCAGATCTTTCATGGAATGCATAATACGACGTTGTACAGGTTTAAAACCATCTTCCATGGCCGGTACAGCACGTTCTAAAATAACGTAAGAAGCATAATCAAGAAACCAGTCTTTATACATACCGGTTACTCGCATCAACTCTTCTTTAGGTGTATTTAATTGTTCGTCTTTAGATTCTTCGGGATTCTCTTCCATATCCATATGCTAAGCAACAGCTTTAGGTTTGTCCAAAATACTTTGTAGAGAAGCGACCAGGCCGCGTTTCTTTTTTCTATTTAGAAATGTGGTGTTAAATGTATATTTTTTAAAACCTCTTCGTCTTCTTGATTTGATATATATGGTGATACTAGAATATACACCGTAGTTTGTAAATTTAAAGTTAGCAAGTTTGCGCTTTGGAAATTCGGCTTTACGAACACGATATTCCATAAATTTTGAAAAGAAAACTCCATTATTCTTAAAAATGAGCGTTTCACCGTCACTATCAAAATCAAAGCTCACTCCTATTTTATGTACAAACAGGAATATCAAAAAGGTAACAATATTAGGTACAATATGACTGAATTTAATAGGTTCATCTTGACCTATCAATTCGACATTTACAAAAATGTTGGTTAAAAAAACCGCGACTAAAACTATATAAATTGGCGGAATTATTTTTATTTCATTCTTGTTATTAAACCTCATATTTATAGTTCTTCGATAAGATCTAACTCTACTTTTAGATTATCAATAATAAATTCCTGGCGATCTGGCGTGTTTTTACCCATGTAGAAACTCAGCATCTCTTCAATAGATTTATCTTTATCTAACATCACAGGATCCAGCCTTATATCTTCACCAATAAAATATTTAAATTCGTCTGGAGATATCTCTCCAAGACCTTTAAATCGTGTTATCTCAACCTTTCCTTTAAGTTTTTCTATCGCCTGTCTTCGTTCATATTCTGAATAACAATAAATCGTTTCTTTCTTATTTCTCACCCTAAACAAAGGCGTTTGCAGAATATATAAATGATTTTCTTTGATCAATTCTGGAAAAAACTGAAGAAAAAAAGTGATTAATAACAATCGAATATGCATTCCATCTACATCGGCATCGGTAGCGATCACGATGTTGTTGTAACGCAGATCTTCTAAGGATTCTTCAATATTTAAAGCTGCCTGTAAAAGATTAAATTCTTCGTTTTCGTAAACAATTTTTTTGCTTAGACCGTAGCTGTTTAACGGTTTTCCTTTCAAACTGAATACCGCCTGCGTGTTTACATCTCTCGATTTTGTAATAGATCCACTCGCCGAATCTCCCTCAGTAATAAATAAAGTCGTCTCTAAATAGCGTTCCTTTTTGCTATCACCAAGATGAATTCTACAATCTCTAAGTTTTTTATTATGCAGACTCGCTTTTTTAGCTCTTTCTTTTGCTAATTTTCTAATCCCTGAAAGATCTTTTCTTTCACGCTCTGCCTGAAGTATTTTTCGCTGAAGTTTTTCAGCTGTTTCCTGATTTTTATGAAGGTAATTATCAAAATTGCGCTTTACAAAGTCATTAATATACGTTCGAACCGTTGGAAAATCTCCTCCCATATCAGTCGAACCTAATTTTGTTTTGGTCTGACTTTCAAAAACAGGCTCCATAACTTTGATAGAAATCGCTCCAACGATCGATTTTCGAATATCTGAAGCATCATAATTTTTTCCGTAGAATTCTCTAACAGTTTTTACAAGTGCTTCTCTAAAAGCTGCTAAGTGTGTACCTCCCTGTGAAGTATTCTGGCCATTTACAAAAGAATGATATTCTTCGCTGTACTGCGCTTTACTATGCGTAATCGCAATTTCAATATCATCACCACGAAGATGAATAATTGGATATAAACGATCTTCTTGTTTTAAGGTATCGTTTAAAAGATCTTTTAATCCGTTTTCTGAATAGAACTTTTCTCCATTAAAAATAATGCTTAACCCAGGATTTAGGTAAACATAATTTTTAATCATTTTTTCGATGTACTCATTTCTAAATTTAAAATTTTTAAAAATTAGCTCATCGGGCACAAAGGTTACCTTGGTTCCTCGCCTACGTGAAGTTTCATCTAAAGATTCTTCATCTTTTAGATTCCCTTGTTCAAACTCGGCTGCATGGGATTTACCATCTCTATTAGATTCTACCCTAAAATAAGAGGATAAAGCGTTTACTGCTTTTGTACCAACTCCATTAAGACCTACCGATTTTTTAAATGCTCTGGAATCATATTTACCACCGGTATTCATTTTAGAAACAACGTCTACAACCTTACCAAGCGGTATACCACGACCATAATCGCGCACTATAACTCGTTGATTTTGTACAGAAACCTCGATCGTTTTACCGGCTCCCATTACAAATTCATCGATACAGTTATCTAAAACCTCTTTTAATAAAATATAAATCCCGTCGTCTGCACTAGAACCATCTCCCAGTTTCCCGATGTACATCCCGGGACGCATTCGGATATGTTCTTTCCAATCCAGCGACCGAATATTATCTTCGGTATACTTTGTTTCCTGACTCATGTGTGTAAATAGTGGAGTTTCCCGGCTAATATAACATATACCGGCAAAAGTTAAAACCCTGTTGCGACAAAGTAATTAACAAAGACTTTAGAAAAATTGTTAATTGCTTATTTTTCTTAAAAACTTATCAAATTCGAAATATAACTTCTAGAAAAAAGAAAAACGTACTATCTAAATAATACGTTTTTCTCAAATTCTATAAATCAAAGCTTATTTTTTGCAGAAGCAAAATTATAAGCATTTCTCTTCAGCTGAAATTGCTTTCTAATTTTTACACATTAAATCTAAAATGCATCACATCACCATCCTGAACCACATATTCCTTCCCTTCTACTCGCATTTTACCGGCTTCTTTCACTTTTGCTTCAGATCCTAATTCATTGAAATCACTATAAGAAATAACTTCAGCACGAATAAAACCTTTTTCAAAATCGGTATGGATCACACCCGCTGCTTGTGGCGCAGTAGCACCAACAGGGATAGTCCATGCTCTAACTTCCTTAACTCCCGCAGTAAAATAAGTTTGAAGATTAAGAAGGCTATAAGCACCACGAATCAATTTCGCAGATCCTGGCTCTTCTAAACCTATATCCTGAAGAAACATTTCGCGCTCCTCGTAATCATCAAGTTCAGTAATATCAGCTTCTGTTCCTACCGCAAGTACTAAAACTTCAGCATTTTCTTCTTTCACTGCTTCACGTACACGATCTACATGTTCGTTACCGCTAACTGCCGCCTCTTCGTTTACGTTGCAAACATACATCACTGGCTTATCGGTAATAAACTGTAATGGTTTTATAAACTCTTTATGCTCATCTTCTGTAAAATCTACAGCTCTTATCGATTTTCCTTCTTCTAGACCAGCTTTAGCTTTTAATAGAGCAGCTTCTTCTTTCTGCGCTTCTTTGTTACCGGTTTTTGCCGCACGCTTAACTTTATCAAGTTTTTTCTCTACGGTTTCCAGATCTTTTAGCTGAAGTTCCATATCGATAGTTTCTTTATCACGAATTGGATCTATAGAACCATCTACGTGGACGATATTATCGTTATCAAAACATCTTAAAACATGAAGAATAGCATCTGTCTCACGAATATTAGCTAAAAACTGGTTTCCAAGGCCTTCACCTTTACTGGCTCCTTTTACCAATCCTGCAATATCCACGATCTCTACGGTTGCCGGCTGTACTTTCTCTGGATTCACCAATTCCTCTAATCTTTTAATTCGAGGGTCTGGAACGTTTACCACTCCTACATTAGGCTCGATTGTACAAAAAGGAAAATTCGCACTTTGTGCTTTTGCGTTAGAAAGGCAATTAAACAAAGTTGATTTTCCTACATTTGGTAATCCAACAATTCCGGCTTTCATAAATTAAATTTTGATGCTATTGATTTTGCGGCTGCAAAGATAGGAATTAGATACGAATTTAGCACACCACAAATTCTATATAATATTTTTAAAAAATCAGATTCAAAATTAAACGATTTTAAATAAAAAGGAGAGCCATTGCTCTCCTTCTATTCTTGTAAACATACAAAACCAATTGTTATTCAACAATATACATTTCGTTAGAGGCTTTAATATATTCCTGTGGATTAAAGGTGCTTTCGAAACTATTTTTTACAATATCTAATTTCAGCTCTAGATCGCCCATTCTATCTTTTAGGTATGGATCTTTTTTATATTTATCGATCAAATTTTCGTATTTATTAAGATTCTCAAGAATTCTAAAAGTTATATCTCCAAATCTTATTTTTAAATTCTGCACGGCTAACATCTGGTCGTGATAACTCTGTTTCCAGTTCTCCGGATTTTTTTCGCGTTCCTCGACAATTTTGTTTTCAGCAATTTTTGAAATATCCAGGATATACTGCGTTCTCTTCTTAGCATCGGTCTCATTAGTGAATTTACGTTCAAATGCTTTAAGATCGATCCCTAACATTTGCTCAAAATTCTCTTTCATGGCTTTATCCTGAATGTTCCTGAGTTCATCTAAACTTTTATTGATCGCTTCCCACTCCGTTTCAATAAGATCTTTATCATGAGTAAATTGTGATACAGATGTTGTTAACTTCAACATTTTTATACTTTGTTCACGTAATTCTTTATCTCTTCGGTTTAAAGAATTAATAAATGTTCCTATTCCGTCGAAAAGACTTCCGGCAAACATTCCAACAAAAGGAGTACCCTGACTTAGGTCTCCGGTAACTTCAATAATATGATTTAAAGCGGCCAGGCGCGCATTATCTTCTTCTTCCTCTTTTATATAATTCTGAAATTTACCAAACCATTCCTGGTAACCTTCGTAATGCATAGGATTGCTTACTTCATCTAAAGTCGAATAAAATTCTCTCGAGCTATTAAAAAGATTAAGTGGCTTTATTTCGCGCTCCATACTGGCAAGATTAAGCACGGCCGAACTGTAGTTATATTTGTAAACGCTAACCGTGTTTTTATCGATTTCAGATTGGCGCTCTTCCAAGTATTTTACGCGTTCTAAAAGTTTTTCAACTTTATCTGAAGCAGTTCTGGAATTTTTAATACTCTCATCAAGACTGTTGATTTTTGAATCAATTTCTTTAATTCTAAAGTCAAGATTCTGACTCAAAAGTGTTCGTTCTCGATTCAATTCCTTTAAAACCTGATCGGTTACCCTTTCGTTCGAAGTAGTTTCAGAAAGACTTTGCGACACTGCGTTAGCACTTATCGCCAGGAAAAGGCTTAAGGATAGGGTTAATTTTTTCATTAGTGGTTAACTTAATTGGTATTTAGATTTTCAGCATTTTTTGTGCCAAGGCTAAAATATTAAATTTTCACCGATCTCTGAATCACAGGTTTTAGTACAAGGCTTAATCTTATCATTTTTTAAAAAAGTTTACCAATTCTAAAGATTATTGGGAATTCTATAAAATTTTGATCTCCAAAACTATCTTTTAGATCATCATAAATATCATCTACAGGGTTAAAGCCGTTTTTGTCTGAAAAATGCTTAACGGCAGACCATGTTTTTAGATATCCAATTAGCCGTGCGAACTCCCACTCTTCTTTAAAATTTATCTTTGGAGTTTCAATTTCTTTAAACGGAAAAGCAATGCTCGTATAAGCATCGTCAAGATATTTTCGCTCCTCGTCCCAGTAAGGTCCAATAACATCGTAATAAAAATGATCGATTATTTTATTGGTTTCAGGATTACTTCGGAATAAACTATAACCCAAAATCGCTAAAATTCCATCTGGTTTTAACGTCCGCTTCACTTCAGTATAAAATCGATCAAAATCAAACCAGTGAATAGCTTGCGCAACGCTAATTAAATCGAAAAATTGATCTGGAAAATCAACATTTTCAGCAGGCTGAATGCTATAGCTAATATTCGATAATTTTGGTGCTTGTTTTAGCTGATTTTCGCTAATATCTGTAGCTTTTATATCATCAAAAAACTTAGAAAGTTCTTTGGCTACTTGCCCATTCCCCGTCGCACAATCCCAGGCATTTTCAGTGCCGTTTAAATGTTTCTTTATTTCGTCGAATATCGCTTTTGGATATTGTGGTCTATAATTAGCATAGTTGGCCGACTGATGAGAAAAATTATCCTTCATAATATCGAATTTCAACTGAAAGATATTAAAAGGCTAAATAAATACTCGTAAAAAAATGAAATGCCTATAGTATTTATATTTGAAATTTCTGAAGAATAAGATTTTTATAACACTAAGTATAACTTAACGAAAAATAAAAAAAGTCTACAAATTTGGCTAATATCAGTCCTTGGAAACATTACAGGCAATTATAATTTTTACGAGTACAAATTATTTTTCGTAAATAGTAAAAAATTAAAAATTCGTTAAAATTTTAGCTAAAACGATTTACTTATTAAGCTTTATTTTTGTATAATAGCAATCTGAAAACAAATCAGAATTCTACTATCATGAAAAAATTTAGTATAATCCTAACAATACTTTGCTTTTCAGGAATTTTTGCACAGAATAACAACCCTGTTTTTTCAGGTTGGTATGCAGATCCTGAAGGCATAGTTTTCGAAAATGAATACTGGATCTACCCTACTTATTCTGCTCCTTACGGGAAGCAGGTGTTTTTCGATGCCTTTTCATCACCAGATCTTGTAAACTGGACTAAACACGAAAAAGTATTAGATACTGCTTCTATTAAGTGGGCAAAGCGCGCAGTTTGGGCACCTTCTATTATAAAAAAAGAGGATAAATATTATTTGTTTTTTGGGGCAAACGATATACAGAGTGATGACGAATTAGGCGGAATTGGAGTTGCCGTAGCAGATTCTCCTGAAGGCCCTTATAAAGATCAATTAGGGAAACCGCTTATTGGCAAATTTCATAATGGTGCACAGCCAATAGATCAATTTTGCTTTAGAGATAAAGATGGCCAATATTACCTTTACTACGGCGGTTGGGGACATTGTAATGTAGCAAAACTAAACGATGATTTTACTGGTTTTGTTCCTTTTGAAGATGGCACTATTTTTAAAGAAGTAACTCCTGAAGGTTATGTAGAAGGCCCATTTATGTTTATTAAAGATGGAAAGTATTATTTTATGTGGTCTGAAGGTGGCTGGACAGGTCCAGATTATTCTGTGGCTTACGCTATTGCAGATTCTCCAATGGGACCATTTAAAAGAATAGATAAAATACTGCAGCAGGATAAAGATATCGCTACTGGTGCCGGTCACCATTCAGTAATAAAACATCCTAAAGACGACGATTATTATATTGTTTATCATCGTAGACCGCTTACAGAAACCGATGGGAATTCCAGAGAAACCTGTATCGATGTGATGGAATTTGATAGCAACGGACATATAAAACCAGTAAAAATTACCAAGGAAGGTGTTGCTGCACATCCTTTAAAATAAATACGTACAATCTAAATTATTCAACATACACTATGAAAAAAAAGTTCTTAACGGTACTGGCTTTCCTTGCCGTATTTAATTATGCGGGAGCCCAAAACCATCTTATAGAATCTGTTAAGAATCCTGTAGATTTTGTAAACCCTTT
This sequence comes from Zunongwangia mangrovi, assembly GCF_900112105.1. Classification (GTDB taxonomy): domain Bacteria; phylum Bacteroidota; class Bacteroidia; order Flavobacteriales; family Flavobacteriaceae; genus Zunongwangia; species Zunongwangia mangrovi. Next base: position 148,106 of record NZ_FOKV01000002.1, read on the forward strand.
AATGGGAACAGATTCTAGCCCGGGATTATCTAACGGAAACACCTACCCTGCCGTTGCTGTGCCTTGGGGAATGAATTTATGGACGCCACAAACAGGACCTATGGGACATGGTTGGGCGTATACTTACAATGCCGATAAAATACGCGGATTTAAACAAACGCACCAACCATCACCCTGGATGAACGATTATGGGCAGTTTTCTTTAATGCCTGTTACCGGCGGAATGAAATTTAACCAGGATGATCGTGCAAGCTGGTTCTCTCATAAAGCTGAAGTTTCTACTCCTTATTATTATAAGGTATATTTAGCAGATCACGATGTAACGGTTGAACTTACGCCAACAGAGCGTGCTGCTCAATTTAAAATGACTTTTCCTAAATCTGATAGCTCTTACGTAGTTATCGATCCTTTCGATAAAGGTTCTTATGTAAAAGTTATTCCTGAAGAAAATAAGATCATTGGTTACACGACAAAATATGCTCGCGGAAAACTAACTAATTTCAAGAATTATTTTGTTATTGAGTTTGATAAACCGTTTAGTGATGTAAACACCTGGGAAGGTGATAAATTAGCTAAAGGGCAGGCTGAAATGGAAGCAGATCATGCTGGTGCTATCGTTGGTTTTGATACTAAAGATGGAGCTGTTGTAAATGCAAAAGTGGCTTCTTCTTTTATTAGTTTCGAGCAGGCGCAGTTAAACTTAGACCGTGAAATTGCAAAAGACGATTTTGAAACTACAAAGCAAAATGCACGTGATAACTGGAATGAAAAACTGGGAAGACTAGAAGTTTCTGGCGGAACTATAGATCAGGTTAGAACTTTCTATTCTTGTCTTTACAGAACTTTATTTTTTCCAAATAAACTATACGAGATCAACAAAAATGAGGAAATCGTCCACTGGAGTCCTTATAATGGAGAGATTCTGCCAGGCTATATGTTTGCTGGTACTGGCTTTTGGGATACGTTTAGAGCTCTTTACCCTTTCTTAAATTTAGCTTATCCTTCTATCAATAAAGAAATGCAGGCCGGTCTTGCGAACGATTATAAAGAAGGTGGATGGTTACCTGAGTGGTCTAGCCCAGGTTATGCTAATATTATGGTTGGTAACAACTCAGCTTCAGTAGTTGCAGATGCTTACATTAAAGGTTTAAGAGGTTACGATACAGAAACTTTATGGGATGCATTGGTAAACGGTGCTAATAACGAAGGGCCTATGTCTGCCGTTGGTCGTGCAGGAGCTCCTTATTACAATAAATTAGGATACGTTCCTTACGATGTTGGAGTTAACGAAAGTGCTGCAAGAACTTTAGAATATGCTTATGATGATTTTGCCATTTATCAATTTGGTAAAGCTATAGGGAAACCTAAAAAAGAGATTAAGATTTATGCTGAAAGAAGTATGAATTATAAAAATCTTTTTGATCCAAGTTATGGATTAATGAGAGGAAAAAACGAAGATGGTAGCTGGCAGGAAGATTTTAATCCATTTAAGTGGGGTAATCCTTTTACTGAAGGAAATAGCTGGCACTACAGCTGGTCTGTTTTTCATGATGTTGAAGGCTTAATTGGTCTTATGGGTGGTAAAGAAGATTTTGTTAAGAAACTTGATTCTGTTTTCTCTATGCCTCCAATTTTCGACGAAAGTGTCTACGGTGGCGTAATTCACGAAATTCGTGAAATGCAAATTGCAGATATGGGACAATATGCACACGGTAACCAGCCAATTCAGCATATGATCTATTTATATAACTATGCAGGTGAACCTTGGAAAACTCAGAAATGGGCAAGAGAAACTATGGATAGAATGTATAAAGCAACTCCAGATGGATATTGTGGCGATGAGGACAACGGGCAAACTTCGGCTTGGTATGTATTTTCTGCGCTAGGATTTTACCCAGTTACCCCGGCTGTAGATCAATATGTTATGGGAGCTCCTTTATTTAAAAAGGTAACCGTAAATCTAGAAAATGGAAATAAGATCGAGATCAATGCGCCTAAAAACAGTGATGACAATAAGTATATCGACAGCATGAAAGTGGATGGTAAGTCGTATAACAAAAACTATTTGAAACATTCAGATCTAGTTGATGGAGCTACGATAAATATCGAAATGAGCGATTCCCCAAATAAGGATCGCGGGACCAAAAAAGACGCTTTCCCTTATTCATTTTCTAACGAATAGATTTTATTTATGACTATAAGTTCATTTAAGAATAAAACTCAGTTAAAAAAGGGAGTCCGACTTTTAGGCGCTGGTATTTTACTAAGCTCTTTAAGTTTATATACTTCCTGTAAAGACGCTGAAGCCGAAGAAAACTCGGTTTCAGTATCTAAAATAAAAGATGCCAAGGATTTTGCGCAATATGTAGATCCTATGATTGGTACAGCTAAAATGGGACACACCTATCCTGGTGCAACAGTTCCTTTTGGAAGTGTACAATTAAGCCCAGATACAGATACGATTCCTTATGCCGTAGATGGTCATTACAATCCAGATGTATATAAATATTGTGCAGGTTATCAATATGAAGATAAAACCATCGTTGGTTTTAGCCATACTCATTTTAGTGGTACAGGACATTCAGATCTTGGTGACTTTTTAATTATGCCTACCATAGGAGATCTTAAATTAAATCCTGGTACAGCTACGAATCCAGAAAGTGGTTATCGTTCCAGATTCTCTCACGATAAAGAAAATGCTGAAGCCGGTTATTATAGCGTGATGTTAGATGATTATAATATCAAAGCTGAAATGACCGCTACTTCAAGAGTCGGGATGCATCAATATTCTTTTCCTGAAGCGGAAGATGCGCATATTGTTTTCGATTTAATGCATGGTATTTATAACTACGATGATAAAAACGTATGGACATTTGTACGTGTAGAAAATGATACTTTAGTAACAGGATATCGCCAAACCAATGGTTGGGCAAGAACGCGCCGTGTATATTTTGCAATGTCTTTTAGTAAACCTATTAAAGACTACGGAAGAGCAAGATACGATCGTCAGCCTTATGGTGGTTTCTGGGGAAAATTCGATCAGTCTAAAAACTTCCCTGAAATCGCAGGAGAGAAAATTAGAATGTATTTCAATTTCGATTTAGAACCTCAGGAAAAATTAAAGGTAAAAATGGCCATTTCTCCGGTAAGTTCGAAAGGCGCTCTAACAAACATGAAGGAAGAAACTCCGCATTGGGATTTCGAACAGGTTAAAGCAGATGCCAAAGCAAACTGGAATAGAGAATTGAATAAAGTTCAGTTATCTTCTGAGGACGAAGATGAGTTAACTAACTTCTACACCGCTATGTATCATGCATTTTTAGGTCCTACAGAATATATGGATACCGATGGTAAATATATGGGCTTAGATATGAATGTGCATGAAGCTGATGGATTTACAAATTATACCAGTTTCTCACTTTGGGATACCTATAGAGCGCTACATCCTTTGTTCAACGTTTTACAACCAGAACGAAATGCAGATATGGCCGAATCTATGATGGCGCATTACGACCAAAGTGTACATACAATGTTACCTGTTTGGTCGCACTATGCCAACGAAAACTGGTGTATGATTGGGTATCATAGTGCTTCGGTTTTAGCTGATGCTATTGTAAAAGGAAATGCAGATTTCGATCAGGAACATGCATTAAAAGCCATGGTAAATACGGCAAGAACCAGATATTATGATGGTCTAGGTTATTATATGGATATGGGTTACGTTCCAGAAGATAAAAATGGATCTTCAGTATCTAAAACCTTAGAATATGCTTATGATGACTGGGCAATCGCTCAGGCTGCTAAAAAGCTTGGTAAAACCGAGATCTACGAAGAGTTTATTAAAAGAGCCGAAAACTACAAAAATGTTTACGATGCTAAAACTGGTTTTATGCGTCCTAAATTAAGTGATGGCACTTTTAAAAAGGATTTTGATGAATTAAATACGCACGGACAAGGATTTATTGAAGGAAATAGCTGGAACTACAGCTTATACGTTCCTCACGCTCCTGCTGAAATGATAGAAATGATGGGCGGAAAAGATCAATTTTCGCAACATTTGGATTCACTTTTCACGATGGAACTTCCTGATAAATATTTCGAAAATACTGAAGATATTTCTCGTGAAGGGATTATTGGTAACTATGTACACGGTAACGAGCCTTCGCACCACGTGGCTTATCTTTATAACTGGACCAATACCCCTTGGAAATCTCAGGATAAAATTAGAATGATCCTGGATATGAAATATCAAACAGGATCTGATGGACTTAGCGGTAACGACGATTTTGGCCAAATGAGTGCATGGTATATTTTTAGTAGCCTAGGCTTCTACCCTGTTGCTCCAGGATCTGTAGATTATGCTCTAGGAAGCCCTGCAGTTAAGGACGCTAGTATAAATCTTGATAACGGTAATACTTTTAGAGTAATTGCTGAAAACCAAAGTAAAGAAAATGTGTATGTTGAAAAAGTAGAATTGAATGGCGAGGAATTAACCAAACCTTTTATCTCCCATGACAATGTAATGAATGGTGGTGAACTTAAATTCTACATGACCAGCAAACCAAATACAGATTTGTTTATTAATTAGTTTGTATAGTTTATATTGTTTTGAGTGTTGAAAAGCGGGCAATTTGCCCGCTTTTCTTTTTCTATATTAAATAAATATTAGTCTGCGAGGAGAAGACCTTTTTAGAAATGCGATAGACCGAAGAAGTGCTGTTATTAACGGAGTGACGCAGGAAATTAGAAACTTTTACGACACCCGCCAATTCTGGCTAAGTGTTAGTTACAAATTTGGAAATGACAATTTAAAAGTAAGGTCTCAACAATCTGGAAATTCAGATATCGAAAGACGTGCAGGTGGTTGATATTCGATAAAATAGCGATACTTTTTTTCGGTTTTCAGAAAAGATTATACATCATTCAATATCATAACTATAAAATGTAAGGTTTATGGATGTTATACAATACTCAAAATCTGAATTTTGTACCTGTATTCGAAAAAATCTTGACATAAAAACCCTGGTAAATAAATTTACCAGGGTTTTTATATTCAAATTATAGATTATTTCAAGTCTTTAGCGCATTTAGTAAAATACTAACAGGATGTTGTGCCTGGCGTTTTGTACCATCATAGATCTGGTGCCTGCAACTGGTTCCGTTCGCTGAAATTATGGTTTCTTCAGGAGCTTTTCTAACTGCTGGAAACAAAGTCTGCTCCCCTACCGCCATACTTACTTCATAATGCTCTTTTTCGTAACCAAAACTACCTGCCATTCCGCAGCAACCTGATGGAATGATCGTTACTTTATAATTTTCGGGTAGATTTAAAATATCAAAAGTCACCGCGCTATTCGATAATGCCTTTTGATGGCAATGCCCGTGGATCTTTATATTTTTTTCTTCAGAAGTAAACTGCTCTTTCTTGATATTGCCAAGAGCGATTTCTTTTTTCAGAAATTCTTCAATAATAAAGCTGTTTTTGGATAAATCTAAAGCCTTTTTTCTATCATCAGCTAAGCGTAAATATTCATCTCTAAATGTAAGCACTGCCGAAGGTTCTAAACCAATTAGCGGAGCATCTTCAGAAACCAATTCACTAAATATTGCCACATTTTTATTGGCCATTTCTTTAGCTTCCTCTAAAAATCCTTTAGAAATATGCGCTCTACCGCTTTCTTCATGATCTACAAAGATCACTTTATAATTAAGCTTACTTAATAACTCCAAAGCATCGATACCAATTTCAGCATCTAGATAATTGGTAAATTCATCATTAAAAAAGTAAATGGATTTTATCGAATCTTGAGGTTCTAGTCTCGTTTTATTTTTTTCGTAATAAGCCTTTAAAGTGGTTTTGGATAATTTTGGCAGACTTCTTTGTGGGGCAACACCCATCACCTTTTTTGCCATCCCAGAGGTAAAACTATTGGTAAACATAAAATTGGCTAAACCAGGAATCTTAGAAGCCATTTTATTCATTTTACCGTTATTCGCAAAAGCTTTACTTCTATTCGAAAAACCATGTTCTTTTTGATATTGATATTGGAACTCTGCTTTTAAAGCAGCAACATCTACACTACTTGGGCATTCACTTTTACAGCCTTTGCAGCTTAAACAAAGATCGTAAGCTTCCTTAATTTCTTTATGGCTAAACTTATTTTGTTTGTCTGAATTGGTTAAAAACTCCCGTAAAGTATTCGCTCTTGCTCTTGTGGTGTCTTTTTCGTTTTTCGTAGCGCGATAACTGGGGCACATGGTACCACCACTTTCAGGAGATTTTCTACAATCTCCACTACCATTGCACTGCTCGGCTAAACGTAATATTCCCTGATTTTCGTCAAAATTCATCAGAGTTTTTATTTCAGGCTCAACTCGGTCTGGTTGATACCGCAATGAGGTATCCATTGCCGGAGCATCAATAATTTTCCCCGGATTAAAGATATTATTAGGATCAAATGCTGCTTTAACCTGTTTTAAAAGCGCATAGTTTTTAGATCCTACCATCATTTCTACAAATTCAGCTCTAACACGGCCGTCGCCATGTTCTCCACTCATAGAACCATTGTATTTTTTTACCAATTTCGCCACATCTGTAGTGATCTTTCTAAAAAGCACAACATCTTCGCTTTTCTTAAGATCTAAAATTGGTCGTAAATGAAGTTCACCAGCACCAGCGTGTGCATAGTACACCGCATTTTGCTCGTACGATTTCATGATCTGGCTAAACTCATTAATATAATCTGCCAGCACAGGTAAAGCCACTGCCGTATCTTCTATACAGGCCACCGCTTTTTTATCACCAACGATATTCGCTAATAAACCTAATCCCGCTTTTCTCAATTCTGAAGCCATATTTATCTGCTCGCCATGCAGAATAGGGTTAGCGTAACTTATGCCATTATCTTCAAGCGTTTGCAGTAATGCCTGAGTTTTCTCCTGAAGTTCGTCTGCCGTATTTGCTCTTACTTCTAACATCAAAATAGCTTCAGGATCCTCTTCAATAAAGAATCTGTTTTCGCGATATTTTATGTTTTGCTTGGTACAATCCAAAATGGTTTTATCCATCATCTCGCATGTAAATAATGAATGCTCCATAGTAGAAGCGACATCCTGTAAACAATCTTCGATACTGCGATAGTGTGAAGCGATCATGGCTGCTTCAGGTGGTTGAAGATCATCTAATTGTAAAGTAAGCTCTGTTGTAAAAGCTAAAGTTCCTTCACTTCCGGCCAAAAGATGACAAATATTGATCAACTCTTCTGAATCTTCAGAAAAAACATCAGAATAAATTAATTCATCTATCGCATAACCTGTATTACGGCGATGCAACTCTCGTGGAGGAAATTCTTTGATGATCTCCATTTTATTTTCTTCAGAAGAAAGGATCTCAAAAATGTTTCTGTAAATATCTCCTTCTAAATTCTCTAATTTCAGCTTCTCCTGAAATTCTTTTTTAGTGATCGCTTTAAATTCGGCTTCACTTCCGTCGCTAAGAATCGTCTTTAAGGAAACTGTTTTTTCTCGCGTTGTCCCATATTTTATAGAAGTTGTTCCGCTACTGTTATTTCCTACCATTCCGCCAACCATACAACGATTGGAGGTCGAGGTATTAGGCCCAAAGAAAAGTCCGTATTCCTTCAGCATTCGGTTTAGATCGTCACGAATCACACCGGGTTGCAAGGTAACCGTTTTATTTTGAGTATCTACACTTAATATCTTTGTGAAATGTTTAGACACATCTACAACAATACCGGTACCAACACATTGCCCAGCCAAAGAAGTTCCGGCTGTTCTTGGTATTAACGAAGTATTATTCTCTTTCGCAAAAAGAATAAGTTCTTTAATGTCTTGGGCATTCTTAGGATAACAAACCGCTAAAGGTAATTCTCTATAAACCGATGCGTCTGTCGCATAGATCGAACGCCATAATTTATCATCATAAAACTGGCCGTCTAGTCGCGCTGCTAATTGCTGAAGATTCTTTTCCATACAGCCTTTAAAAGTAAGCAAAATAGCTTAAACAGCTTAACAGATTTTTAAAGATAATTAACAATAGATTGGCTAGTGGAAGCGTTTTAAAATCACCTCAAAAACTAAATTTGCCGTTAAATCAATAAAATCGAAACATGAAAAAGTTTTTAGTAATTGCAATGGTAGCGCTAGGTTCTACCTTTTTTTCGAATGTAAATGCACAGGAAATCGCTGATAACGCTTTAGGACTTAGAATTGGTGGAAATGATGGATTTGGACCAGAAATTTCATATCAAAGAGCCGTTGGAAGTAACAACAACAGATTAGAATTTGATCTTGGATGGAGAAACCACAAACACTATGATGTTGTAAAACTTGTAGGTTTATACCAATGGGTTTGGAATATCGAAGGCGGATTTAACTGGTTTGTAGGTGCTGGTGCTGGTATTGCTAATCTGGACGACGACCGTTTTGAGCCATACTATAATGATGGTGCTTATATTCTTTTAGCTGGTGATATTGGGGTTGAGTACAATTTTGATATTCCATTAGTTTTATCATTGGATCTAAGACCAGAGCTTGGCTTCCATGATGATTATGGTGCGATCGATGACTTTTCGCCAGATTTCGCAATTGGATTGAGATATCAATTCTAATCGATTTGAAAAAAAAGATATAAAAAAAGTGGAAATTAATTTTCCACTTTTTTTATGCTTTTTTCTAAAAGTTCGGTATACAGATCTTCGTACATGGGGACGATCTGGTTAATGTCGAATTGTTCTGCCACTTTACGCGCATTTTGTTTAAAAGTTTGCATCGTGTGATTGTCATTTAAGATCGAAATTGCTCGTTTTGCCATGCCTTTTACATCACCTACATCGCATAAATATCCAGAAACACCTTGTTCGTTAACTTCTGGAAGTCCGCCTGTGTTTGTAGAGATCACCGGCACTCCGTTTATCATGGCTTCCAGAGCTGCTAGACCAAAACTCTCACGTTTAGAGGTTAACAAAAATAGGTCTGAAAAACATAGAATCTTATCGATCTCATGGCTTTGCCCTAAGAACATCACTTTATCCTGAATACCTAACTCATCGACAAGATCTTCAGCTCTTTCTTTTTCAGGTCCTTCCCCTACCATCATTAGACGGCATTTTATTTTCTTCTGAATTTCATAGAAGACTTTCACCGTATCCTGAATTCTCTTTACTTTTCTGAAGTTACTAATGTGCGTGATGATCTTCTCGTCACCTTCTGCCATCATTTCTCTTTGGCAATCTTTAAAGCCTTTTTGCTGATATTTGGAAACATCTATAAAATTTGGAATCACCTTAATATCTTTTTTAATCTCAAATAGATCTAAGGTGTCCTGCTTTAAACTTTCAGAAACAGAAGTTACCATATCACTGGCATTGATACTAAAAGTAACCGCAGGTTTATAAAAAGGATGGTTTCCTACCAAAGTGATGTCTGTTCCATGCAAAGTAGTAACCATTGGGATATTAATACCCTGCTCTTCTAACATCTTTTTAGCCATATAACCGGCATACGCGTGTGGTATAGCATAATGTACATGAAGCACTTCTATATCATGTAATTTTACCATGTTCACTAATTTGCTACTTAAAGCAAGTTCGTATGGCTGATAATGAAATAGTGGATAATCTGGTACGTGAACTTCGTGAAATTTCACATTACTAGAAAGTTGATCAAGTCGTACCGGTTGCTTATATGTTATAAAGTGAATTTCGTGACCTCTTCTGGAAAGTGCCAACCCAAGTTCTGTAGCTACTACTCCACTTCCACCAAAGGTGGGATAACAAACAATTGCTATTCTCATTAATGCGTTTTTAAAACCGGCGATAACCGATTCAATTTAATCATTTTTAAGCAGTTTTCCTTAATAATCGATAGCATCGTAAATTACCTGCTGAATTTTAGTTCGAATATCTTCGTGTATTAGCTTTCTATTTGTAGAATCTGGATACACTCTATTCGATAAAAATATATAAACCAATTCTTCTTCAGGATCTGCCCAGGCAAAGGTTCCGGTAAAACCACTATGTCCAAAACTGCTTTTAGAAGCACATGAACATGCCGGGCCGCTGCCTCTTATCTGAGGTTTGTCGAAACCTACTCCACGCCTTACATTTTCTTCACAATAATAGCAGGTATTAAACTTATCTATCGTAGCAGGTTTTAAGAATTTTTCGTTTCCATAGCTACCGCCCTGTAAATAGGCCTGCATAATTTTGGCCACATCGTTGGCGTTACTAAACAATCCTGCATGACCACCAATACCACCCTGCATGGCTGCTCCCTGGTCGTGAACATAACCATGCACTAATTGTCCTCGCCATAATTTATCATTTTCTGTAGGGATTATTTCATCTGCAGGAAACCTGGTGAGTGGCAAATAGCCGGTAAAATTTGCGCCTAAAGATCTATAAAATCGATCCTGGGTAAGACTATTCAAATTAGTTTTATAGTACCCCTCTAAATAATATTTCAGAATATAAAAAGGCAGGTCACTGTATTTATATTCCTTTCTGCGATTAAGATCACTTTTAGCAATAATATCTACGATGGTATCCTGCATATCTTTCCTAATAAACATTTTCTCAGCTACCTGAGTATTAAAACGTTCATCTGCAGATTCGTGATAATATAAAGTTGAAGGTCTTTTGGTAACGGCGTCTATCGTTGGTACGTAAAACGGAATCCAGGCTTTTAAACGTGCATAATGCATAAGCATATCCTGAAGCCTGATATTCTCTTTGTTAGTTCCTTTAAAAACAGGCATCATTTCGCCCAATTTCGTATCAAAATCTATGATCCCGTCTTCTACCTGCTGCATAACCAACGGGAGCGTCGCTAGTATTTTGGTTAAAGAAGCCAAATCGTAAACCGAAGTATCACTCACCGGCTTTAAATGCTGGTAAGTATGAAATCCAAAATTCTTACTATAAATCACTTTACCTTTTCTCGCCACTAAAACCTGCGCTCCGGGAGTCATTTTTTTGGCTATAGAATAGTTAACGATAGAATCTATTTTCTTCAATTTAAAAGAATTCATCCCTACCGTTTCTGGTGCACCATAACTTAAACGATCTATAGCTTTGGTTTCATAACCTGTACCCTCAGGAAATTCTATTCCCGTACTTACTGGTAATTTCCCCTTTGCTTCTATAGCACCAAAGATCACCTGAGCGGCTTTTTGCTGCGCTACTTCACTATTTTGGTAAGCCATTAAAATACTTTGGATATTCGTTGTACTACGAATATCTAAAAGTGAGTACGGACTTGTAAAGACCGATAAAAGGGTGTTATTTTCTCTGGAAATCTCATGCAACCATAATAGGTCTTTACGACTAAATCGATATGATTTCCATGGGTTGTCGTTACTTTTATGAAAACCAACAATCACATAATTATATTCCTTTAGTTTATATAAAAGATCGGGTAATTTTTCTGCGGAAATATGATCTACTTGCGCATATTTCTTTAATTGCTGAAGAAAAGCCGTGCCATCATCATCGCCCAACTCAACATAAGCGATCTGTTGCTTTTCGAGATTTTTGATGGGCACCATTCCTTTATTATTTCTAATTAAGGTCATAGCATGCTCCATCAATTGCTCGTGTAAAGCATCGTCACGAACACTATTTAATTCTTCAAATAGAAATTGTTCTTCTACCGGTTTGTAATGATGTAAACCTGCTTTATACTTTGCTTTCAAGATCTTTTTTACTGAATGAGCCAAACGATCTTCTGTAATTTCACCTGAAAGATAAGCCGACTTCAGTTTATCTATCGATTTTGGAACATCTTCAGAAATTAATAGGATATCATTTCCTGCTCTAAAAGCTGCCAAATCGATTTCGCCGGGTTCATCGTAATTGGATGCTCCACGCATATTTAAAGCATCGGTAAAAATTAATCCTTTAAATTGTAGATTTTCGCGTAACATTTCTGTTACCACTTTTTTAGAAAGTGATGTTGGCCTGCCTTCCTGAGTTCCTAATGCAGGAACATTTAAATGGGCAACCATCACACTGCTAAGACTATCTTTAATCAGCTCTCGGTAAGGATATAATTCTACTCCTTCTATTCGTTCTTTTGGAAAATTTACTGATGGTAAAGTTTTATGTGAATCCTGATCTGTATCGCCATGTCCCGGGAAATGTTTCGCGCTGGAAAGAATTCCCTCGCGATGCATCCCATGCATAAAAGCAAGTGCTTTTTCGGTTACATTTATTTTATTTTCGCCAAACGAACGATTCCCGATTATTGGGTTAAGCGGATTGGTATTTATATCTACTACCGGAGCAAAATTAATATGAATTCCCAGTCGCTTTGTATGCCTGGAAATCGCAGCACCGGCTTCTTCAATTAATTTATTATCCTGAATAGCACCCAATGTCATATTCCACGGAAGCGCAAAAGTAGAATCAAGCCGCATTGCCAAACCCCATTCAGCATCCATTCCTACTAAAAGCGGTGTATTGCTTAGTTCCTGAAATTCGTTAGTGATTCTGGCTTCTCTCTCTGGCCCACCTTTCGAAAAAATCACACCACCAATATGATTTTCTGAAATTAAGTCTCTTACTTTTTGAATTCCAGCTTCGCTCCCATTAGAGAAAACATCGACCATAAAGAGCTGGCCTAATTTTTCTTCTAAAGTAAAATTAGAATATAAACTATCGACCCATTTCTTTTGAGCAATGCTATCACTGGCAAGCAAAGGATCTGGTGTGATCGCTTGCTGTGCAGATAAATTAGAAATGAATAATAGTAAAAATGCTAGTGAAAATAACCTAAAACTGGCGCTACACATCATTAGCTCATAAATCTCTTGTGCCAGCTTTCTGCTGCAGGAACTTCCCAGTCTGAAAGATACTCGGCTTTATTATTCACAAGATTATTGAAAACAATGGTTTTGGGAGAAACCGACTTATTTTTGGCTAATTTTCTAAAATCTGTTAAAGGTTTATAAGCCACAAATTCACCTTGTTTAAAAGAGACGTTCATCTTATCTAAAAGATCAACATTATACTCTTTTTCAAGCGTTTGAATAAAATGAACTGAAGCATCAATTGAACATCCGGAAGCTGCATTAACTTCCTGATTAAGGCCTATAGTGATGAACCTTTTATATTTTATCTCGTAACCCGCCTGAAGATTGGCACCATGTACCGTCCATTGGGTTAAAAACTCGTCTAATTTCTGTTTGATCTCAACTAATTCTTCCTCTGTAAAAGATCGATTAGATTGATAGATCCAAACACGTGAACTATCTGGTAAGGATTCGAAAGGTACTAACATATCGTGGTGATAATTTTATTATTTAAAGCGTATTTATATAAAACATAGTCGCAAAAAAACTGCCAAATTTCATACAAAATTAGCTTTATCGGATTTTATTTTTAAGTATCTGAATTAAAGATCGTTGGCGTTAGCGATCATTTCTGCAACATCCATTACAGCGACGCTATCTTCTTTTTCTTTGCTTTTAACACCGTCTGTCATCATAGTGTTACAAAAAGGACAACCCGCAGCAATAACTTCTGGCTTTGTTTCCATAGCCTGCTCGGTTCTGGCGATGTTTACATCTTTATTTCCTGGCTCTGGCTCTTTAAACATTTGTGCGCCACCTGCACCGCAACATAAACCATTGCTTTTACATTTGCGCATTTCGATAAGCTCGACCTCCAATTTTTTTAGAAGATCACGAGGCGCTTCATATTCACCATTCGCTCTTCCTAAGTAACAGGGATCATGAAAAGTGATACGCTTACCTTTAAATTTACCTCCTTCAACTTTTAATCTGCCTTCATTCAGCAAAGATTTTAAAAATTGAGTGTGGTGCATTACCTGATAATTCCCGCCTAAGGAAGGATATTCGTTTTTGATAGTATTAAAACAGTGAGGACATGCAGTAACTACTTTTTCGATCTCGTAACCATTTAAAACTTCAATATTCATCGCAGCCTGCATCTGGAATGTAAACTCGTTTCCTGCTCTTTTTGCAGGATCTCCTGTACAGCTTTCCTCTGTACCCAAAACTGCAAAATCTACTCCTGCTTCATTTAAAAGCTTTACAAAAGCCTTTGTTATTTTTTTGGCACGATCGTCAAAACTTCCTGCACAGCCAACCCAAAATAGCACTTCAGGTTTTTTGCCTTCAGCCATATATTCTGCCATGGTTGGTACTTTAATCGCTTCTGCCATAGTCTAAAATTCTATAATTTCAATTAATTTTCTTCGGCCCAGTTTAATCGATCCATTTGATTATAAGGCCATGGAGCACCATTATTTTCAATATTAGTTAACGAAACTGCTAACTCATTAGGAGCGGCACTTTGCTCCATAACCAGGTATCTACGCATATCTAAAATAATAGAAAGCGGATCGATACCTACCGGGCAGGCTTCTACACAGGCATTACAAGTTGTACATGCCCAAAGCTCTTCCCTTAATATATAGTCATCTAGCAATTGCTTGCCATCATCTTCAAATTTGCCGCTTTTATTGATATTTTCTCCTACCTCTTCAAGACGATCCCTGGTATCCATCATGATCTTACGTGGAGATAATTTCTTACCGGTTTGATTAGCAGGACACTCGGCCGTACAACGTCCACATTCGGTACAGGTGTAAGAATTCAATAACTGAACCTGATTGAGGTCCATCACATCTGAAGCTCCAAATTTTTCTGGTTCTCCTTCTTCTTCGCCTTCAGCTGGTGCAGCAAAAGGATCGGCATCTGGATCCATCATTAGTGCTACTTCATTTTTAACAGCTTCAAGGTTATCCATCTCTCCTTTTGGCTTCAACTTAGAAAAATACACGTTAGGAAACGCTAAGAGAATATGTAAATGTTTTGAATAATATAAGTAATTCAGGAAAAATAGGATTCCGAGAATATGCAACCACCAGGCTGCTCTTTCAATAATGATCAAAGTGCTATTGGAAACACCTTCAAATAGTGGAGCAATAAACTGACTAATAGGAAAACCGCCAATAATTCCGCCTTCATGTGCATAATGTGGCGCGCCGTTTAGCTGAAGCTGATAATCTGCTGCATTCATTACCAGGAAAAGCGTCATTAAAACCATTTCAAAATAAAGAATGTAATTGGCGTCATTTTTAGGCCAGCCCTTCAATTCTCTACTTAAAAATCGATAAATATTAAGCACATTTCTTCTTATCCAGAAAATAATTACACCAATAAATACCAATAAAGCTAAAACTTCAAAGATTCCAATAAGCGCATTGTAAAATCCGCCCATAAAAGATAGTACGCGATGCGTGCCAAAAAGACCATCTATGATAATCTCTAGCACTTCGATATTGATGATGATAAAGCCCAAATAAACAATCACGTGAAGAAATCCAGATACCGGTTTTCTAACCATTTTGCTTTGCCCAAAAGCAATTCTTAAGGTTTTAGACCAGCGCTCTGATGGATTATCTGATCGATCTATGTTTTTACCTAGTTTTATATTTCTAAGCATCCGTTTGATATTTCTTACAAAAAAAGAAACACCAACAACCAATGCTATTAAAAATACAATTTGTGCTACGATTTGCATACCGCTACTATTTTAAGGAATCCTTGGGCTCTTCGTAAGACCCAGGATTTTTACCGAAAACAGAGAAATGAACATAACGTTTCGGATTTAGTTTTATATCCTGAAGTAATTCTTCCAGTTGTTTGGTAGCACGATCTAAATTATTGTAAACTTTATCGTCATTAAGCAGTTTCCCTGCTGTTCCCTCTCCATTATTTAAATTATCTGCAATTCCTCTAAAGTCGGCTACAACAGTCTCAAGATCATCTGTGATCTGCCCAAGATTAATCGCTTTTAAAGAATCTGAAACCGTTTTAAAGTTTCCAGACATGGTATTTAGATTGTCGAAAGTCTGATTTAAATTTTCAGCATTCCCTTGAACAATACCTTCTAAAGAACTACTCGTATTCTTTAAGGAACGCATAGTAGCGTTAAGATTCTTAAATGTATTATTAATATTATCTGTGGTACTATCGTTTAATACATTGTTTATAGATGTAAGCAAAGAATCTGCACTAACCACTGTACGCTCTAATTTTTGCTGAAGCGGGGTAAGTCTTTCATTCACCAGCTCCATGATCCCTTCTTCTACATTACTTTGCAACGTATCTCCAGTTTTAGCCATTTCGCCGGCTTCATATTCTGGCACGATGGCTAAAGATTTCCCTCCAATAATTCCTCCACCATATACCTGGGCGGTACTGTTCTTTGAGAATTCAAAATCTTTCTCTACAGTAAAGGTAACCAACAACTGTCCCTGCTGATTTAAAAAGTTTATATCTGTAACCTGACCTACTTTAAGACCATTTATAGTAACCGCAGAAGATGGAGATAATCCTTCAACCTCGTCGTATACCGCGTAAAAGGTACGACTGGAGTCCAGTAAATTCTTACCTTTTAGAAAGCTATAGCCAAAAATTAATAGTACGATAGCTATAATGGCAAGTATAGCGGTTTTAACCTCATTAGAAATTTTCAAAAGCTAGTAATTTTATTTATGCAAACAAATTTAGGGATAAATATAGAAAAGTATCCTAATTGAGATTAGTTTTTAACGCCTCATTAACTGTAATCTTTTCCCCATTTTTAAAGGCTACGATGTAACTATTTGGATAACCTTTACTAATTGCTTTTTGGTGAACCTTCTGGATATCAAGGTAACTAGAAGTTTCTCCAAGGTAATATTTGTATAGTTTTCCTTCTTTTTTTCTGAAGACATCCTGCAAACCTTTAAAATTGTAAGATTTTGTCTCCAATTTTTTAGATCCTGCTGCAAGCTGTACACTAAAAATCACACCTTCGTAATAATCTGCCGGCTTACCATCGATACTTACGCCAGAAGCTGAAGTGGGAACTTCGGGTTTAGACTGGGCGACACTTTCTAAGGCTGATAGATTTATTTGCTCACCATAACCTAAAATTCCGTCTACAATAGCACTAGCCATTTTATTTTGTCCAGAGCCACTATTTAAAAATGCTCCTTCACTATTATTGGTTAAGAAACCAACTTCAACCAAAACACTTGGCATATAGGTTTGATGCAAAACGATCAAAGCTCCTTCCTTAACTCCCCTGTTTTTACGTCTAAGATCATTTGTAAATTTCTTCTGAATAAGATCTGCTAAAAGAATACTCTGGTTCAAATATTCTTCCTGCATCAATGTCATTCCAATAAAAGATTCGGGCGAATTAGGGTCGAAACCATTATAAGTCACCTTATAATCTTCCTCCATATAAATCACCGAGTTTTCACGCTTGGCGACTTCAAAATTTGTTTCGTTTCTATTTAACCCCAGAACGAAGGTTTCAGTTCCAGAAGCTTGTGAACTATGGGAATTACAATGTACTGACACAAAAAGGTCGGCTTCTGCATCGTTAGCGATCTGTCCACGTTCCATCAAAGGAATAAATACATCTGTACTGCGAGTGTAAACTACTTTAATTCCTCTACGCTCTAGTTCTTTACCAACTTTAAGCACAATGCTTAATGCTATGTCCTTTTCCTTGTATCCATTCCCCATATTACCGGGATCTTTACCACCATGGCCGGCATCTAAAACCACCACAAAAGGATCTGTAGGTATAGGTTTTTCAGCAGCAAAAAATTGCTGATTACAAACTAAAAAAAAAGATAATACTAAAAGTTGAAGTACGTTCGTTCTCATAAATAAGTAACGCTAATTCTTGGGTGAATATTTTAATTACTATTTTCGCGCAATCACAAAAGTTAGCTAAAAAAATATATGTAATTTTGGAAACTCAAAAAGTAAGCCATTCTTTACAAAAATAGTCTTTAAAGCATTGCAAACAAATATACCCAATATACTTTTTTGCTGTATTTTTCTATTGTTCTCCAGCGCCTTTTTGCAGGCTCAGGAAATAGAACAAAATCAAAGTATTAGGATAGAAGCTAAAAAAGATTCACTGGTAATGGTGAGTACTTTACCATTTGCCGAGATGGTAAGAACCCAGGATAGTATTCTTGGTCTTTTTGAGAGAGATTCTTTAAAGCAGCCGCAACAAAACCGCATGATCACAGATGTGGTAAAGTATAAAGCTACAGATTACATGCGGCTTAGCAATAGCGAAAAGAAAATGTACCTCTATAACGAGGCGCAGGTTATTTACCAGGATATGACCATCGATGCGGGTTATATAATTATCGATAACGAAAAAAATGAAGTTTATGCCTACGGAATAGAAGATTCTACAGGCGCATACGTGCAAACGCCTGTTTTTACCCAGGCAAACAGAACCGTAGAACCAGATTCTATTCGGTTTAATTTCGATACTGAAAGGGCTTTGGTCTATAATTCCAGAACCCAGGAAGCTTCATTTAATGTTAAGGGACAGGTGACAAAGAGAGAAAATGATTCGGTTTACTTCATGAAGAATGTACGTTTTACCACTTCTGAAAATGTCGATGATCCCGAATATTATTTCTATGCCCGAAAAATAAAATTTGTTCCAGACAAGAAGATCGTCTCGGGGCTTGTGAATATGTATATCGCCGATATTCCAACACCATTAGGTTTGCCTTTTGGATATTTCCCGCTTACAGAAGAGCGTACTTCAGGTTTTATTATTCCGTCTTTTGGAGATAGCCAGCAAGGTTATTTTTTACAAAATGGTGGTTATTATTTTGCTTTAAGTGATTATGCCGATCTTTTAGCGGTTGGAGATTATTACACTAATGGTAGTTATGCCATGCGTTTGGAATCCAGTTATACAAAAAGGTATAAATTTAGAGGTAATTTTAGTTTTAGATACGAAAGACAATATAACAGCGAAAGGGGTTTCCCAGACTTCTCAGAGAGTTCTGTTTACAATATTAGATGGTCTCACAGCCAGGATGCAAAAGCGAGCCCATCTTCACGATTCTCGGCTTCAGTAAACCTGGGGAGTAGTAACTATTATCAACAATCTGTAAACCAGAGTAACACCGCAAACTTTTTAAATAACACACTAAGTTCTTCAGTTTCTTATAATAAAACATTTGAAAGTACTCCCGGTGTAAACTTTAGCCTTACCGCTACGCATAGTCAGAATACAAATACCGGTGAAATTAACATGACGCTTCCGACTTTGCAGGCCAGTATAGACAGGATCTACCCCTTTGCGCCTAAAGGAGGTTCAAAGAAAGGGATCATTCAGAATATTAACCTTCAATATAATTTAAGGGCTGAAAATAGATTCAACACCACAGATTCTCTTTTCTTTCAGCCCGAAATGTTTAATGATGCCGTAATGGGAGCGCAACACAGCATTCCGCTTTCAACGAACTTCAAAATATTTCAATATTTTAGTGTAAGTGCCAGTACGAATTTTGAAGAGAACTGGGTTTTTAAAACTTTTGAAAGATCGTACGATCCGGCAACCAATAGGGAAGTTATCGATACCATTAGCGGTTTTGATTCTTATCGTACTTATAACTTCAACTCAAGTATTGGTACAACTTTATATGGTCGTAAGGATTTTGGTAAAGACAGCAAGATACAGGCCATTCGCCACGTAATGCGACCTTCTATTAGCTACGGAATTAATCCCGCTTTCGACCAATATTACGATACTTATGAGCGTAGATCTTTAACAGACGGACTCACAGAATTAGTTGAGTATTCTCGTTTTACGGGAACGCTCTACGGTGCTCCTAGTCAGAATTATTCAAGCTCCATAGGTTTCAGTATTAGTAACGTACTTGAAGCGAAAGTCAGGGATAAAGACAGTACGGCTACAGAGCCCAAAAAGATAAAATTGTTAAACAATTTCAATTTAAGCACTTCCTATAACCTGGCAGCAGATTCGTTAAATCTTGCTCCGATTTCTGTTCGTGGTGGTATTCCAATCGTACAAAACAAGCTGGACATTAACTTTACCGGTAACCTGGATCCTTATGCGCTAAATAATAGTAACCAGCGTATCGACAAACTTAATATTGCTAATGGTGGAAGTTTATTTAGGCTAACCAATGCCAACGTAAGTTTTGGCTATTCGTTCTCGAGTAAGGATTTTGCTGATAAAGACGATGAAAATGAGGATGAGATGGATAATGAATCTAAACGGAATGGTGGTCGCCCCGATGATCTCTTCGGAAAAAACACCGATCTGGATGGAAATCTTTATGAAGATGAAGATCCCTTTGAAGGTAAAGAGGATAAAAAGAATAAAGAATGGTACAATTATAAAATTCCTTGGGATATACGTTTATCATATACCATGACCTATAGTAACCAGCAACGACAAAGTGAAATAACATCACATTCTATTATGTTTTCTGGTGATGTAGAATTATCACCAAAATGGAATATTGGTGCTTCCTCTGGTTTTGATCTTAGAGAACGCGGATTTACTTACACGCAACTTCGATTTCAGAGAGATCTAGATAGTTGGCGTATGAGTTTTAGCTGGGTTCCTTTTAGTGCACGTAGATCCTGGAATTTCTTTATCGGTATAAAAGCTTCTATGCTTAGCGACATAAAATATGATAAGCGTAGACAACCAACTAGAGCCATTGGAAGAAATTAAACCAAATAAACCTAAATATGAATAAAGAGATCATTAAAACAGATAAAGCTCCTGCTCCTATCGGGCCTTATAATCAAGCCGTAAAAACCGGAAATATGGTTTTTATATCTGGGCAGATTGCTATTAATCCTGCAACAGGGGAATTAGAAACCGGAGATTTGGAAACCGAAACCAAACTCGTTATGGAAAATCTAAAAGCTATTCTTGCTGAAGCTAATTGTACTTTTGAAAATGTAATTAAAACATCGATTTTCATTAGTGACATGAATAACTTTGGAAAGATCAATGAAATCTACGGAACTTACTTTGAAGCAGCAACAGCACCAGCAAGAGAAACCGTTGAAGTTGCCAATCTTCCTAAATTTGTAAATGTAGAAATTAGCGCGATTGCGGTGATCGACTAAATTTAAAAGGAATAAAATTACTCTTAAATTATACAATATCGGCTATAAGCGATCTCTATTTTTTGTGATCATTTATAGCCGATATTTGTTATTTTCAAACCTGTTTTTCTGAAATCTCTTTAAGCTTATTTAGGACTTAATCCTAGGTGTTATTGAAAAAATCAGGATATCCTTCTGCAGCATCTGTATCTACAATTACGATAATTTTATCATCTTTTTCAGCAAAAAAATAACTTTCTAGTCCGTCTGCCTATTTTTTAACCTCTTCGCCCTCTGTTATTTCCTTATCTCCGTCAAAAATTCCATATTACCGAATAGAAACGAAGCTCAAGGGTCTATTTCCAGCAATTTTAGAACTTATTTCAACGTGTTTTCCGTCTTTATCTATCCCAAGAAAATGCATTTTAGATCCTTTTTCCCAACTTCCTTTTATAAATAGAAGTACTCTTAATTCGGCAGTCCATTTTTGCTGAATTTTAATCGTTTTTATAGACTTTTTCTTCCGATGCGTTAATCAGTTTTTGATATTTTGCTATTTCATAATGATTAATTTGGTTGAAATTTCACTCAATTTTTATCTAATTTCACCCATGTAATAATCTTCAAAACCAAATAAAAAACCTCGAATAGCTTTTCGAGGTTTTTAAGAATAATTTTTATTGAAGTATGCTTTCGATCTTCTCTAATTCTGCTGAGGAAAATTCAAGATTGTCTAGAGCTGCTATATTATCTTCCAGCTGCTTTACTTTACTAACTCCAACCAAAACTGATGTTACTCTTTGATCTTTTAACAACCATGCAACGGCCATTTGCGCTAAAGTTTGATTTCTGTTGACAGCAATTTCATTTAGCTGCTGAACTTGCTCTACAACTTCAGGTGTGATTTGATTCTTCTGAAGGTGTCCGCTCGCTAAGGCTGCACGAGAATTTTCAGGAATTCCGTCAAGATACTTATCAGTCAAGATTCCTTGCTGTAAAGGTGAAAATACGATACTTCCTACTCCCACTTTTTCTAGCGTATCTAATAGTCCGTCTTCTTCAACCCAACGATCCATCATATTATACCTTGGCTGATGAATTAAAAACGGAGTTCCCATTTCCTTCAAAATAGCTGCTGCTTTTGCAGTTCTTTCCGCAGGATAATTAGATACCCCAACATACAATGCTTTTCCACTTCTTACAATTTGATCTAAAGCACCCATTGTTTCCTCTAAAGGCGTGTCTGGATCTGGACGATGGTGATAAAATACATCTACATAATCTAAACCCATCCTTTGTAAAGACTGATCTAAACTGGCTATTAAATATTTTCTTGAACCAAAATTACCATAAGGTCCAGGCCACATATCATATCCTGCTTTAGAAGAAATGATCAATTCATCTCGATATTGCTTAAAATCTTCAGCAAAAATTTTCCCGAAGTTCTTTTCCGCTGTTCCGTATGGCGGACCGTAATTATTTGCAAGATCAAAATGTGTGATACCATTATCAAAAGCTGTTCTTAGAATTGCTCTGGAGTTTTCAAAATCATCTACATCGCCAAAGTTATGCCACAGCCCTAGTGAGATCATTGGTAGATTTATTCCGCTTTTACCACAGCGGCGATATTTCATTATATCATATCGATTTTCTTTTGCCTTATAATTTCCCATTAAATTCTCAATTTGATAAGCAATCTAGTAATTTTTATGAATTTAGCAGGAATATGCGAGCTTATAAATCAATTTAAAATTTGATATTTTAAATGAGGTTTTACTCGGTAATCGAGATAAATGCTCGGAGGCTTGCCTCGATACAAATAAAATTAAAAAAAACACCTCATGCCTTGCCTTTAGATGGTTTACTAAATCTCTCTTCAATGTAAATATTTAGTTAATCCTAAGTATATGTTGAGTGAAATCTATTTCTTTGCAAGAAAAATTTAAACAAATGAAATTGAAAAGCTTTACCCAAAAGCTCCTCTTTCACAGCTTGATATTTATTTTAACGATAACTATTGGAAACGCTCAGGAAGGAAGTCCTGTTTTTAATGCTGAATTCAATAATCCCGATGCTACGACCTGGGAAACTCTAAAAGGTGACGCTGAACTAATGTTCGGCGGATTAAAATATACTTACACAAGACCATTTCATTGGGAGGATGATGATATAGGATTATTTCTAGGTACGGCAATTGGTACCGCTGGATTAAATCTATTAGACCAGGAAGCTTATCGTTTCTTCATAAGACAAGAAGAACAGGTTCCTGGAGTTATACAGGAATTTGGCTGGTATTTTGGAAGTCCACAAAACAACTACG
The DNA here is from genome assembly GCF_900112105.1 of Zunongwangia mangrovi. Taxonomy (GTDB): domain Bacteria; phylum Bacteroidota; class Bacteroidia; order Flavobacteriales; family Flavobacteriaceae; genus Zunongwangia; species Zunongwangia mangrovi. The sequence goes on from NZ_FOKV01000002.1 coordinate 171,382, forward strand.
GAGTTACCGGAGCGATTTATTTAACGGGATTACTAACCAAAAACCCAAAGATTAGAAGAACAGGAATTCTTATGATTTCTGCTGCTAGTGCTGCAGGCTTAATTCAAACAATTTCTAAGAACGTCGCCGGAAGAGCAAGACCTGGTGATGGTCGTGGAAGATTGTCATTCAAACCATTTTCTAAAGAAGGAACGTATCACTCTTTTCCTTCAGGACACACAATTTTATCTTTTACCACTTTCTACGCTTTAAGTAAGCAATTTGAAAGTCCGTGGGTAAAAGCTGGTCTTTATCTTGGCGGACTGGTATCTCCTGTATCCAGATTATGGCGTGGTGCACATTGGTTAACCGATGTGGCTTTAAGTATGGCATTAACGATTGCTGTGGTAGATTCTGTTGATAAATATTTGGATCAGCAAACTCTTATGCGAAACAATCCAGAACTTAGAAAAGAAACAAAAATTAGCTGGCGCTTACAAATGGGAGCCGGCACAATAGGTGTTGTGGGAAGGTTTTAGCTTTCGTACATTGCCAAAAACTCTTGAATGAAAAAAGAATCCATTGCCATCGATATGGATGGCGTTATGGCAGATGTAGAAACACATTTTCTAAACTGGTATAACAAAGAATATCAGGATAAGTTAACGCACGAAGATCTAAAGGGAAAGACTGAAGCTAAAGCTTTTCCTGTAAAAGGAATTATTAGAAAATATGCAAATACTCCCGGTTTTTTTGGAACTGTTCCCGTGATGGATGGCGCTGTTGAAGCAGTTAAAAAGTTACAAGAAAAATACGACGTTTATGTAGTTTCAGCTGCAATGGAATTTCCCAAAAGTTTGATCGAAAAACGAAACTGGCTTCAAAATCATTTTCCATTTATAGACTGGCGTAATATTGTTTTATGCGGAAATAAACACATCATCAAAACGCATTATATGATCGATGATCATCCCAAAAACTTAGATCCGTTTAAAGGAGAAACTCTTTTATATGAAGCTTTTCATAACCTGAAGGTAAAAAATCATTCGAGAGCAAAAAATTGGGATGATGTGTTACATTTCTTTGAAATTGATTAGGTTTAAGAAACCAAATATAAAATAATATCCGATAATCTTTTTTAAAGAAAAAAGCCTATCCCTAAATCCACAACTATTGCGTCATAACCATCATTTACTTCGTTTATATCAGCGTTGGAGACATGCCTATAACCCAAACGAGAATCGATGAAAAGTTTATTTATTTGATAGCTAAAACCCAAAGCTAAATTATCAGAAAAACCTATTCCTTTTTCCATTCTTTCCGTTGTACGTTCGAAGTAGCCAGGGCCAATACTCGCTAAAAAGTAAAGGCTAGATTTCACTCCAATATTCTTCCTAACAATCATTCCAAAATTCATAACATATTCGTTAAATGTCTTGAAAGATTGCATTTCTTCTACTCTTTCAATCAAAGGATGCATTCTTCCCACAACATACCGATCACTAGTAAGTTGATGCTTTGTGGTGTTTATTTCTGGCTGGAAAATAAATTCATAATCGAACAATTGCCCTTGTTTAATCTTATAATAAATTTGAAATTTTCTTAATTGAAACTCGTAAAAATAATCATCATCAGTAAAAAAAAGATTGTCTACACTTCCAAAACCATAATTGAATCCAAGTTTATAAAACTTTCCTTCGTACGTTTTTGTACTATTTTGGCTGTAAGAATAAAAATAAAATAGAATAGTTGAAAATGTGAAAATAATCTTTAGAGCTCTCAAAAATTTAAAGGAATTTATTTATAATGCTTCTATCAAAAGTTTTGCTGTTGCCGGATTTGTGGCGAGCGGTACATTATGAACATCGCATAGTCGCATCAACATAAAGATATCTGGCTCATGGGGATGTTTATCCATCGGATCTCTAAAGAAGACCACCATGTTTACTTTTCCTTCTACTAATCGGCTTGCTATTTGAGCATCACCTCCCAGTGGTCCAGATAATAATTTTTCGACATCAAAACCGGCAGTTTCGGCTTTACTACCAGTGGTACCTGTAGAGATAAGCCTAATATCCTTAGATTCTAAAACGCTACGATATTCATTTAAGAACTGTACCATTTCAGCTTTCTTCCCATTATGGGCAATGATCGCTATTGTTTTCATTCAGCAAAAATTAAGTAGATAGAATTTCAGAAATTCTTAAAAGATCTTTATTGATATTAGGTTTTTCATGAATTACATCATCTAAAGGACAAGTGATAATATCGTCGTCCTTAAGACCTACCATCACATTCTTTTGACCATCCAGTAATAATTCTACGGCTTTAACCGACATTCTACTTGCCAGAACACGATCAAAACATGAAGGAATTCCACCACGTTGAATGTGACCCAAAACGGTTACTTTAGCGTCGTAAAATGGTAAATTTTCCTTTACATAATCTGCTAACTGAAAAACATTCTTCCCAATTTTATCTCCTTCAGAAACAATTACGATACTGGAACTTTTCCCTGATCTTCTACTCTTTTCTAAAGAATCTAATAATCGATCTAATCCCAGGTCCTCTTCAGGAACTAAAATTTCTTCAGCTCCTGCTCCAATTCCGGTATTAAGAGCTATAAAACCAGCGTCACGTCCCATTACTTCAATAAAAAATAATCGATCGTGAGAACTTGCTGTGTCTCGTATTTTATCTATTGCTTCTACAACGGTATTTAAAGCAGTATCGTAACCTATTGTGTGTGACGTTCCGTAAATATCATTATCGATAGTTCCTGGGACACCAATCACAGGAATATCAAATTCGTGGCTGAAGATTTGCCCTCCTGTAAATGTTCCGTCTCCACCGATAAGTACTAAAGCATCTACTTCTAATTCCTTAAGCGTATCGTAGGCTTTTGCTCTACCTTCTTTTGTCCTGAATTCTTTAGAACGAGCACTTTTTAAAAATGTGCCTCCTCTATTTATAATATTTCGTACACTACGAGCATCAAGCTCTTCAAAATTTCCATTTATCAAGCCATTATAACCATTGTAAAAGCCATAACAGCTGATGTGATAATAAGAACATGCTCTTACTACAGCTCGAATAGCAGCATTCATCCCTGGAGCATCTCCTCCCGAAGTTATCACCCCAATTCGTTTAATTTTTTTACTCATAAGTGTACAATATTTGAATTGTAAAATTACGAAGTATAGCTGAAAATAGTAAGCTAAACGAGGATTAAATTATCTGAAATTGCTGATTTTTTTAACATCATTCCAGCTCATTATCGTCTTCTGGAAAGTTTATATAATCTGGAGCAAGCGAGTTTTTCACCTCCATCTTTTCTTGCTTAGGCTGTTGAGTATTTTGAACCTCTAATTCCTTATTCGTTATTTTACGTATCAATTCTTTAAACGTATCAAAATCGACAGAGTAAGAAAGCCCAACACCCTGAGTGAAACCTATCTCTTCACCTATAAACTGAATGTTATTTTCACGGTTAAATACAGTAGCCCGTAAAGATCCATCTTCATTTAATAGGAAATCGATCTCCAGGTCTCCTACAATTACAGATTCGGTTGTTCCGCCAATTGGCACACCAACCTGCCCATTTATTAAAACACGCTCACTAATTTGTGTACTTAGTGTTAATCCAAAACGATCTACCGTTTGCTGGTCTGGCGTTCGATCTCCCTGAACATAATTTACGCCTACCTGGAATTTTCCATCTTCATCTGCAAAAATATCATTTACAATACTTGAAGCTCTTTCTGCCAGTGTTCCGGTTATTGCGGTTTGACGCAATCCAAATTCGCTATAAAAAGCATTTTGAGTTACTAAAAATAAGGCCTGAAGTTCTCGGCTTGCCCTATCATCCATTCGGTATTCTAATTCAGATCGTACTACAGAACTTGCTGTTGGAAACTGAATATCAAAATTGATCTCTGGTTGAATTACCTGTCCCTGTAAATTGATGACTACATCTACCGGAATTTTACGGTTGATCGATGGATTTTCTAGTAATACCGCTGGGTTAGCATCTAAAGAATATATTGCACTAACATCTAATTCTGCCCTTAATGGATTCCCATCCCAATTAATACTTCCGCCAGATCTTACATTAAAGACTTTTTGTACCAACCCGGCATATTTAAAATTGTAAACACCTTCGTAAACAATAAAATCACCCCACATATTAAACTTGCCATTGGTATTGATCTCCAGAAGTAAGTTTCCGGCGCCTCGACCTCTTAAGGTACTTCCGCTGGTTTGATCGATCACTACTTCTACTTCAGCATCCCTGGTTACATCCAGGTCAAAAACGAGTTCTATACCTTTAACTTCAGGGATTTCAATTTCTTCACCGGCAGCGCGAGCGGCTTTTTCTTCCGGAGTTAAAAAGTGGATATAAGAATTATCTCCAACCGACTCTTCATCACTAAGCGGAATTTTAAAAATCGTACCTTCTTCGGTAGTAGCATTCACCTCGATCACCAATTGATCTGTAGGACCTGCGATTGTTGCATCACCACTAATAAAAGCGGTCCCGTAGTAAAGTGCGTCTTCTTCTGCTTCAGTGTCTAAAACCAGTAAACGATCGGTATTTATTCCAAGATTCAAGAACCATTTAGTAAAGTTTTCGTGAGAAATACTTCCGTCTAAAACACCTCGTGTCTTATATTTTGTATCCTGAATATCTACATTATCAAATACAAATTGTTGCTGCGTTAAATTAACCTGAGCCTGATTTAATAAATCGATATCTACATTTAGGTACGGAATCGTTAGTCCTGCATTATTAAGCCTTATACTACCACCAAAATCTGGATTTTTATAATCGCCGCTTACCGTTGCAGATCCTGATGCAAATCCCCGAATATTACTCAGCACTTCACCTCCTAACGGACTAAATGCTGCCATATTTAGTTTTTGAAGATCGATATCCAGATCTATTGTGGGTTGACTTCCTTCTACATTGATATCACCTACAGCCGACAGTGATTCGATCTCTTCTTTTTGAAGACTGGCATTTACGGTGTAATTGGTTAAATTTTCGTTCCCTGAAACATCTAATTTCATGTTTCCTAAGAGAATTTTATTGATCTTCAATGAATCGATAAGCATTGAAGTATTAGGATAATAAGCTCCTTTTTCCTGTAGTACGTCTAACTCACCGTTCAATCTTCCGCCAATATCAAGACTATCAATTTCTGGAGTAATTTTATAGAGATCTACATTGCTAAATTCCATATTCAAATCTTTGTATGTAGAATCCCTTACAACTCCGCTTAAGCGAATTTCTTCATTACCGTGATTCATCACTAGCGAATCTATCGTAATATCTCTAAAACTGTTCTCGAAAACGAATTTGTTATTCTTATTTCGATTTTGGTTGATATACCACGTATTATCCTTAAAAGTAAAATCACTTCGCTGAATCCCAACAACCGACTGATTTTCTTTATTGATCGTGTGGAATAAATTCAGGTTAAAAACATCACGATCGTATTTTCCTCCTTTGAATTCAGATCTAATAAATAAAGTGTCTCTTTGCGTTACGTTGATAAAACTGAATTCTGAAAAATTATAAGTTCCTGTCGTAACACTATCGGCTTCAAAATAAGTATTGTAAATCGGGTTGGTGTTATCTACCTGAAGATTTACTTCCTGAAACATATTATTAAAAAGATCGATCTTTGGCGATCTAAAATTCAGTTTAAATTCAGATTCATCAGATTCAACTCGGCCTCTTAAAAATGTATTTGGCGATAAGGTTAGATCTGGATAAAAAACTTCAACGATCTTGTTATAAATATCAAAATCGAACTCCATGTATTGATTATTCGTGATCACATTAGGTTCGTAATTCGTATAAATCGAACCAATGGAATTTTGGAATAAAGCCTGTAATTCAGAAAGATTAAATCGGCCTTTCATTTGCCCGCTTATCACATCTGGGCTATTTACTTCTATGGTACGAACATTACCAGCAAAACTCGATTTGATACTAAAATCATCAAAACGATAAAGATCCATAGGATTCTCGTACGAAGTATTCAGTAATAAAATTTCGCCAACCGCATCATCAATACTTGTTCCTTCCATATTCATAATCACATCTCCTTTAAAAATAGAAATGGTATCACGATCTATGATGTTCATTTTATAGAGATCTGCATAGGCAACAGAAGCTTCAAAATCGTAATTATTAATTTCTGAAGATAGATCGGCAAGACCATTAAATTCCATTCTTAAGCTAGGATCATTAATCGCCAGGTTACCGTTGAAAACCGGCGCTCGCATATTTCCTATTACCCGAATGTTGCTGTAATTATAACCTTTAAAGCCTAATTTTGAAATTTGCCCTCGCAACTGCGTATTTAGATTATCTGCCGTAAAACCGGTTCCTTTTATATCTAAATTGAATGAAGTTTTCCCTACCTGCTTATTTTCTATTAACCGACCAATATTAAAATCTTTTACCTTCAAGTTTCCAGAATACCCGGCATTATCTGCATCATTCAAATTATTAAAGTCAAGATCTGCTGTGGCACTACCCAATTGCGAGCTAAGATCGATATCCATAGCTACAGAAGAACTGGTAATCGTGGTGTTTCCTATAATTCTCACGCTCCCAAAAGAGCTTAGTTCCTGCGGAAGTTTACCACGTAAAATCCCTGGTAGGAAATTAACCAGATCGTAATAGTTTGACGAAAAGTTTCTTAATGTTCCGCTAAGCTGAAAATCTTCAGCCTCACCGGTAAAAGCTCCTTTTAAATTAAGATCACCATAAACCGCACTTCTATCTAATCCAAAAAGCTGAAGATCGTTTAGTTGAAGATCATTTAAAGTTCCGTTTAGGTTTGTGGTAAGATTCAGCATTTCATCTTCACCAAAAGCATCATAAAAAACCTGAAGATCTGTAGAAGAAACCTGAGATTCGGTGAAATCGGCATTAATTTTTACTTTATTGAAAAAATCGCCAAAATCACCTTCATCGTAATCAAAATCTATATTCGCATAAATTTCAGAATTTTCCGTAATAATTTCCAGATCATCAAGCCGCATATTGGTTGGATTATACAAAAAGTTCGTACTGAGACGGTTAATTTGCATTCCGCGGCGATCGTGCGCTCTAATTAATTGAATATCTGCTTTAATTTCTGAACCTTCTACCGTAAAATCATCTGCATTAATGCCTAATTTGTCAAATTTGATGATTTCAGGGTATTTATTATTTTCATCAATAAAGCTATACTTGCCATCCAATACCTGTAGATTTGAAACACTTAAAGTAAATGGCTTGCTGCTAGACGTAGAATCTGAACTCAGTTTGCTAATAAAAACACCCATATTATCCAAATCTTCCCCTTCGTAGCGGCGCATTCTCATTTTAAATTGCTGCAAAGTAGTTTTACCCAGGTTTGGGGAATTATTAATTAATTTACCTAGGCTTAAAAGCGAAGTTCTTAGCTCTTTAGTATAAATTAAAGTATCCTGATGGTGATCTTCGATGAAAATTTCATTAACCTGAACGCCACCAAAATAACTTAAGGATACACGCCCAATTTCGATATTTACGTCGTTCTTTTCTCGTATTGTTTTTGTAAGCTTTTCAGCTAAAGAAGTCTGTACCGCTGGGATAGAAAAAACAATGAGCAGCAGGATAAACAATAAAAGCAATCCTACCAATGTTCTAGTTAATATTTTCCAGAATTTTTTGATATGCTTTTATGTTTTAACTTTGTATCCTATTAATTAAAATATGCCCAATAAACCGCAAATGGCTGAAGATATCTATATTCTAGGAATAGAATCCTCTTGTGACGACACTGCTGCTGCTGTACTTTGCAACGGCAAAATACGATCTAATATTGTAGCCACCCAAAAAGTACACCAACAATATGGTGGTGTTGTTCCAGAACTTGCTTCCAGAGCGCATCAACAAAATATTGTTCCTGTGATTCACCAGGCCATTGCGAACGCAAATATCGGTAAAAAAGATATATCTGCAATCGCTTTTACAAGAGGTCCGGGACTTATGGGATCTTTACTTGTTGGAACTTCTTTTGCTAAAAGTTTATCAATGGGCCTGGGCATTCCTCTTATCGAAGTAAACCACATGCAGGCGCATATTCTAGCGCATTTTATTGAAGAAGATGGTTTTAAAAAACCAGAATTTCCTCTCCTGGCGATGACCATTAGTGGTGGCCATACTCAAATTGTAAAAGTGAATGATTATTTTACAATGGAAGTTATCGGCGAAACCATGGACGATGCCGTTGGAGAAGCTTTTGATAAGAGCGCTAAAATTCTTGGTTTACCTTATCCCGGCGGACCGTTAATCGATAAATATGCTAGGGAAGGTGACCCAAAAGCTTTTAAATTTCCAAAACCAAAGGTTGGCGGATTAGATTTTAGTTTCAGTGGATTTAAAACGGCGGTGCTTTATTTTGTTGAAAAACAAACCAAAGAAGATCCAGATTTTATCGAAAAGAACCTTAAAGACATCTGCGCATCTATCCAATATACCATCGTAGAAATATTAATGGATAAACTTAAAAAAGCGGTAAAGGAAACCGGTATCAAACAAGTGGCAATTGGCGGCGGAGTTTCAGCCAATAGCGGAATTAGAAATGCGCTTTACGATGCTGAAAGAAGATACAAATGGCAGTGTTTTATCCCGAAATTTGAATATACTACAGATAACGCAGCCATGATTGCGATTGCAGGGCATTATAAATATCTAAAACAGGAATTTTCAGATTTTTCTACAACCGCACAGGCACGATATAAAATTTAAGCATGCAGCTATTTTTTCAGACAGATATCGACGAATCTACTCAGCAAATTATTTTCAGTAGAGAAGAAAGTAAGCATATCGTAAAAGTTTTACGCCGTACTGAAGGTGCTTTACTAAAGGTCACCAATGGTAAAGGCTTGTTGTTTACTGCACAAATTATCACTGCAGATATAAAACAATGTGTCGCTAAAATTATTGATACTGAAAAAGAAGCTCGACCTAATTACTGGTTGCATTTGGCAGTAGCACCTACCAAAATGAACAACCGTTACGAATGGTTTTTAGAAAAAGCTACAGAAATTGGTATCGACGAAATCACACCAGTGATCTGTGATCATTCTGAACGTAAAGTGGTAAAACTCGATCGCTATGAACGAGTGCTACAAAGCGCCATGAAACAATCTTTGCATTTTAGAATGCCTAAATTGAATGAACCGGTAAGCTTTTCAGATTTTATAAATAAAGATATTAATGCTGAAAAATTTATTGCACATTGCGAAGAAGACCAGCCAAGGATCTTGCTTCAAAATGCTGCAGCAGCACTAACCGACACCTTAATTTTAATTGGTCCTGAAGGTGATTTTTCTCCTGAAGAAATAAAATTGGCTTTAGAAAATGATTTTTCTCCGGTAAGTTTAGGCACAAGCCGTTTACGTACCGAAACTGCTGCCATTGTAGCCTGCCATACCATAAACCTAATCAACGAAACCGAATAAACTATATGCTAAAAAAGTGCATTTTTATCTTTATTTTTAGTTTTGGGATTCAGCAAGTTGCTGCACAAAAGATCGCACTTTTAAAGTATAAAGGTGGTGGCGATTGGTATGCTAATCCTACTGCATTACCTAATCTTATCGATTTTTGTAATAAAAATATTGACACCCGTTTAGATCAAAAACCGGTTACTGTAAACCCTGGAGGTCCTGAAATTTTTATGTATCCTTTTGTTCACATGACGGGGCACGGAAATGTGATCTTTTCTGAAAGTGAAGCTGAAAATCTAAGAAACTATCTTTTAGGCGGCGGTTTTTTACATATCGATGATAATTATGGGATGCGAGAATATTTAATTTCAGCATTGAACAATGTTTTTCCAGAAAAAGAATTACAAGAACTACCTACTTCTCACCCAATTTTTCATTCTCAATTTGAGTTTAGCCAGGGATTGCCTAAAATCCACGAACACGATGCAAAACGGCCACAGGCTTTTGGGATTTTTGCTGAAGGTAGATTAGTTTTGCTCTTTACTTTTGAAAGTGATTTGGGAGACGGTTGGGAGAATGAAGAAGTTCATCACGATCCTGAAGAAGTACGATTAAAAGCCTTAAAAATGGGTGCTAATATTATCAAATATGCCTTTGAAAACTGATATGCAACTTGATCATTCTCAAAATAAATTCAGTAATAAAAAATTTCCGGTAACGCTTATCCTGGATCATATCTCTGGAGAAGCAAATATTGGAAGTATCTTCAGATTAAGCGATGCTTTTCATGTTGAAGAGATCATTTTCTGCGGAATTGAACCAAATTTAAACAGCAACCGATTAAAGAAAACTTCAAGAAGCACGCACGATTATGTCGATTTTCGGTATTTGGAAGATTCAGCAGCAATTGTTCGTCAAAAAAAGGCTGAAGGCTATAAAATAATTGCCCTCGAAATTACACAAAATAGCATTCCGCTTCAGAAATTACAATTACAAACTTCAGAAAAAATAGTGCTAATTGCCGGACACGAAAATTTTGGCATTTCAGAAGAAATCTTAGATCTATGCGACCAAACCGTGCACATTCCTATGTTTGGAAATAACAGCAGCATGAATGTGGCGCAATCGATAGGAATTTCTCTTTACGAAATCACAAAAAGCTTGATTCCTTAATTTAGAAAATCCTATATTTAGCCTGTGAATGCTAAAGAACTTTCTTACGGAATTTTAAGGGCTGCGGGTATCGCACTGGGAATCATACTTTTGCTATTTTTCCTTTACGAAATCCAGTCGGTTATTGTATACATCGCTGTTGCGGCCATTATCTCGCTAATCGGGAGACCGGTGGTGATCTTTCTTCGCCAACGTTTAAAAATCCCCAATCAAATAGCTGTTGTGATCGTTTTGCTATTGGTTTTGGCAATTTTTGTGGGCATAATTTTCGTTTTTGTCCCAATTGTTATAGAGCAAAGTCAGTATTTAGGTCGAATCGATATCGAAGCATTTAAAAGTGATCTTAACGATCTTAACGCTCAAATCAATGCATATTTGGGTGTCGAGGAGATTAATATTATAGAAAGTCTAAAGCAAAGTCAGTTTGTTCGCAGTCTCGATGTTAGCCTTATTCCTAAGTTTTTAAATAATGTCTTCGGAATTCTAGGTGCGACGATCGTTGCATTATTTTCAGTAATTTTTATTTCATTTTTTCTTCTGAAAGACAGCAAATTAATGCTGAACAGTATTTTAGTATTCGCCAACCGCGGAAAAGAGCAAAAATTTGTTCGTGTTTTCAACAAAATTAAGATTCTGCTTTCCAGATATTTTGTGGGGTTAACTATGCAAATCACTGTATTATTTATTTTATACATGATCTTGCTTACCCTTTTTGAAATAAACAATCCTGTGGCGATCGCATTTATTTGTGCTTTTTTGAATCTTGTTCCTTATTTAGGACCCGTTTTCGCAGGAATTTTAATGGCATTATTTGTAATATCCAGCAATTTGGGAGCCGATTTTCAGGCGATCATTTTACCAAAATTGATCTATGTAATGCTGGGATATGCGATTTGCCAGGTGATCGATAACCTTATTTCACAGCCTATGATCTTTGGTGCAAGTGTGAAATCTCATCCTTTAGAAATCTTCCTGATCATTCTTATTGCCGGATTAGTGTTTGGAGTTGTGGGGATGGTTATAGCGGTTCCGGTTTATACTGCGATAAAAGTTATTGCCAAAGAATCTTTAAGCGATTACAAGATCGTAAAAAGACTGACGAGAGATCTCTAATTTCAGCTTTATGAACACCGAACTTTTACAGCCCGAAGTTCAGGAATTTGTAGCGAAGAACTTAAAGGCAGATGTTTCTGCTTTGGTTTTAAAAGGCAGTCCTTTTCCTAAAATCACTGCTGCTGAACTTGCCACTCAAATCGCCGGTAGAAAAACAGCTGAGAGAAAACTGCCCGTATGGTTCGAAAATCAGCATATTATTTATCCTCCAAAATTAAATTTAGAGCAGACTTCTTCTCAAATTACTGCGGAATATAAAGCCTCTTTAGTTTCAGGAGAAAACCTGGTAGATCTTACTGGTGGTTTTGGTATCGATAGCTATTTCTTTTCTAAAAATACTAAAAACGTCGTCTACAACGAATTAAATACTGATTTAGCTGAAATCGTTCAGCACAATTTTAAAGCACTAAAAATCGATAATATTGAAGTGAATTCTGGAGATGGTCTCGCATTTTTAGAAGCTACAGCAGTAAAATTCGATTGGATCTATTTAGATCCCGCAAGACGGGACGATCATGGTGGTAAAGTTTTTCGGCTAGCGGATTGCACACCAGATGTTGTTGAAATTTTGCCATTATTATTCGAAAAATCAGATAATATTTTAATAAAAACTTCTCCTCTACTCGATTTGAAATTAGGCATTTCAGAACTTGATTTTGTAACTGAAATTCATGTTGTCGCTGTAGAGAATGAGGTGAAAGAATTGCTGTGGATTTTAAAGAAAGATAGTACTTCAGCAGTAAATATTATTTCAAAAAACTTCAGCAAAAAAGGGAATCAAAGCTTCGAGACATTTTTAGATGAGAATCAAAATATAGATTTTAGCTTACCGCAAAATTATCTTTATGAGCCTAATTCTGCAATCATGAAAACTCAGCTTTTTGGGCAACTGACAAAAGATTTTGAGGTAAATAAACTTCATCAAAACTCTCATCTATTTACTTCAGAAGAGAATATAAACTTCCCGGGAAGAAAATTTAAAATAACTGGTATACTGAATTTTGGATCTAAAGAATTAAAGAAAAAATTTAAGTCGAAAAAAGCTAATATCAGCACGCGAAATTTCCCCATTGATGTAGAAAATATTCGGAAAAAACTAAAGATCAAAGACGGTGGTAAGAATTATTTATTTTTCACTACAAATCTTAAAGAAGAAAAGATCGTATTGGTTTGTGAGAAAGTATAAGAAGAAAATGCAAAAATTCACGCAACCTTTTTCTTTCTTTTTCATCTAACATAAAACCAATTAGATGAAGATAAAATTACTCTTTCTGTTTTTAGCCCTAACAGTTTCTACTTATGCGCAAAAACCTGCAGCACGTATATTCTATGGATTTTCTGATGCTGAACTTTTAGAGAATGAAGAATTAGATGGTTCCCCAGCCAACGATATAGAAAACCATTATGAATTTGGTGCTGAACTCTCTATTCCGCTGAGCAAAAAAATTAGTTTGATCGCCGGACTTACGTATTCTAAAACTACTATAAAAATACAGAATGTATTTTATTACAACGAAATCAACAATAAATCATCTATGCCCCATTTTAGGTATAATGATTTAGAAATTTTATCCATTCCTATTCTTCTGGAATTTAACTTTTGGAACTATTTCTTCCTAAATGCAGGCCCAGTTTTAAGTTTTGAACTAAACGATCCAGATATTGAATACTCTCAAAACGGAATTGGCTATCATTTAGGTTTTGGCGGTCAATATAATGTTGGAGACTTCTTTATTTTTGCCAATCCGTATTTTAAACAATTTGCCACTATAGACTTTAAAGATGAAATGTTAGATTACAATTTAAGTCAGTTTGGAGCGCATATAGGGATTGGTTATCAATTTTAGATCGATCGCAGATCATGGAAAATAATTGGCTTTCTGCTTTCTTTCGGAAATTTTTTCTGAAATAAAGCTGAAGCCGATATTTGCTGAATTTCAAGCTTAATTTGTAATTGGTCTCGTAATTTTAATTGAATTTCCAAAGGACTTAATTTAACTTCCTCTGAAATTTTCAAGATCACTAGATCATTGCCAAATTCATCATTTTTGGCTTCAATAATATAATCTGAAATTTCTAACGCATTCATCGCTTCCTGAATATGTTGTGGATAAAGCGAAGTACCTTTTATTTTCAGCATCTGCTTTTTACGGCCAATTATAGCACCAATCCTGGCGGAACTTCTACCGCAAATGCAATTTCCTTCAATTTTCATGAGCATATCTCCTGTGGCATACCGAATTAAAGGCATACTTTCTACCTGTAACGGAGTAACCACCAACTCTCCTACTTCACCATTTTCAACGGGCTTTCCGGATTCGTCAAGGATTTCAGTATAGATAAGATTCGGTAAAATATGATTGCCTTTATGCAAATCACATTCTGTAAAGGCTGTAGCCATTTCCGTAGAAGCATAAGTTGAAAACAGCTCTATCTCCCATAATTCCCGGATTCTTTTTCGTAAAGCCGAATCTTCCAAATTTTCATTCAGCAATGATTCACCAATACAAATCACACCTTTTACAGAAGAGTTCTTATAATCGATATTATGTTGCCGGGCATAATCGATTAGTTTCAGCAAAAACGAAGGTACGGCGACTAAAAATTTAGGTTTAAAACGATGAATACTGTCCCATTGCAAACCGGGCAATCCGCTGCCAGTCCTTATTACCCCGGCGCCAAGTTTTCGTAAACCTAAATAATAGGCCATCCCGGCCATAAATCGGCGATCTAGCGTAGTTGTGATTTGCACCACATCATTTTTGGTTACTCCGGCAATCTTAAAAGATTCGTATTCGTTATAGGTTAAACGCTGTAAATCGGCCTCATTAAGCATAAAATTTATCGGATTCCCTAAAGTTCCAGACGTAGTTACATGATCGATAACCTCCGTATAATCTACCGCTAAAAAATCTAAATTATGAAGTTGAAGATCTTCCTTAGTCGTAATCGGAATTCGACGAAAATCGGTTTCATTTTTTATTGCTGAAATATCGATCGCATTCTCAATAAAAATCTGCTTGTAAAATGGCGAATTTTGGGAAGCGTAATCCAAATGCTGTTTTACCAATTGCCACTGTTCTTGTTGCGATATTTCTGGAGAAAGAAAGTCTTTCATTTAAAGTTTTCTATACGATTTTTTCAGTAATTTCTTAAGATGCTCTTTTTCTGGCAAAGTTGATATTTCACGGCGCAAGGCCTGCTTAAAATCGATAATGGCTTTTTTATAATTGCCCTCGCGATAGTAATATTGCCCACTTAAATAATAAGCCTGCCAAAAATAAGGATTTAACTGCTTTAAAGCTTCGGCATCATCGGGATTAATTGGATTTTCATGTTCTAAATCCTGAACAAAGCTTTCCCTTATTTTTCGATATTCTTCGTAATTTTTATAGTTTTTTGTTTGTAAAAAATCGGATTCAGGAATTATCTCTTCAGCATTCATCACACTTCCGCTAACACTTCCTTTTTCAAATTCAGCAAAAACATTATCCAAATCATAGGAAATAAAAGCTCCCATTTGATACGGATTTGCAGATAACCACACTTTCTTTTCTTCAGGTTTAAAAACGATACCGTGATGCGCTAATAATTGATTAATTGCTTTTTCATTTCCGTAGCCAATGTTTTCTCCATCTAATCCTCTTCTATTTCGTAGAATTTCAACAGCTTTTTGCGGATTCAATTTATCGGCTTCAGAAACAAGCTCTGTCATGCGCTCATAACGATATTGCGAATGACTTTCTTTAATGGTTTTTTGATTTCTTTTATCATGCTGATATTCAGAACTCTGAAAGTGATTGCTACAAATTAACTGATCTGAATTCTCTACTTCGTAAACTCCGAAATTTTTTGGGCTGACTTCAATTAGAATCGCTTTATGATCTTTGGCACTTCCCACCATAATCGATTCTGAAACAAAAACCTCTCTCTTTTTCGCAATATCGATCGCCTCTTCTAAATTAGAAGCATGCTGAAGAATCTCTCTTGAAACCAACGTAATTGGATCTTTAGCCAACATCGGGATCTTAGATTTTCCGGCGTTAATAGTTACAGTAATTCCTTCTTCGTTCATTCCGCTAACCGCGCCAATCATCCCGCCCCAGGTGTACATCATGAATTTATGTCCGTTGTCCGGATTTACAAAAGCCACCATTTTTTGGTTGGAAAATTCGTCTCCTGCATAAAAATCGAAATTTCGACCTAAAAGCAACTCTCCATCTGCTGTTTTATCATCCCAGGCAGCAAAACTTGTACAACCTACGAGCATCAAATCCTGCAAGGCGTGACCGATATCGTGCGCCCCATGGAAATACAACATACGCAAATAAGCCGGCGCAAATTCATCGTATTTTGTGAGTCCGAATCTCGAAACTCCGTAAATTTCCTGTTTATACTCTTCAGGAACATACAAATACATTTTACGATTAAACCAGGAAACGAGTTTTTTTAAGAAGTTTCTATAGCCTTCAGAAGGAACCATTTCGTTGATCTTTCCCATAAAAGCATTTTCCTGATGATGAATTAGATCCTGAGTTAAAGCTCCATTAGCTAAGCCGAGTTCCAATGCATCTCCTTCAATATAAAGTTCCCAAACACCGTATTTATTCTGAAATAGATTGTTTTTTCCTAAAGAATAATGAGTATCGCTAATTTTTGTACGAACGGTATCAACTTCAGAAATTCCGGCAACATTGGGCAAATCCTGATAAGATTTTTTAATTCCGCAGGAAGAAAGAAAAACTAAAATAAAAAGTATGAAAAACTTCTTCATGCTATTCTTTTTCAAACACTAAAATTCCGCTTTGGCGATAGGTAATTTCAAAATTCGCGTCCAGCAGCCATTGCGTATTTAGGGTTTTGTGAAGTACAATTACCTTTTTTCCAAATCTATTGATCACCTGCTTAATTTCGTTCAGATCATTTATTTCGTGATCTGGAATGATAAAAGTAGAACAGGTCTTAGCCGCATCAATTTCAGTAGAAAAATGTAAATTTTCATGTTTACTACGGAAACAATTTCTGGCGATTTCAATAGATTCTGAAGTTTCGTAACCCGTAATATTTGAATTCGGATTGATATAACTCAGATAAATCGGAAACACCCCAATTCCTGAATAAAAAAAGAATACACATTCCCCTTTTTCAATAAAATTAGAAACACGCAAATAGGGTTCTTTTTTTTCAGTAAACTCAGCTTTCGCTTCACTGTAAACCGGCTTATATCGATAATTATCCAACACCGCATCCTGATAATAAAGATCCTGTTTGTAATAAATTTTATTCCGAATAAAACTTCTAATTCGGCTAAATCTAAAAGGCGGTAAGCCCTTTTTACGCCGATTAATAAACAATATATTAAACAACCAAACCTGAAGCACAAATGCCACTAAAACCGCAGAAAACACACCAATTATCGAAACACTGGAAACCGATCGCAATGCCGGGTGTTTTGCAAAGATCAAAGCGCCAATTCCCAATAAGGTTGTGATCACAGAAATCAAGATCGATGTTTGGTAAGTTTTAAGTTCGCTTTTCCCGGTTTGATATTCTTTAAGGCAGGCGTTGGTAATAAAAATGCTATAATCTAAGCCTAAACCAAAAACAAAGGTCGAAATAATAATATTCAGAATATTGAATTCGATCGCCAAAGCGCCCATAATTCCCAGCGCAATTATCCAGGTAATCCCGATTGGCAATAGCGTTAATAGACTAATTTCTAAATTTTGATAGGAAATTAAAAGAATAACAAAAACGGCTAAAATCGATAAACCAATAAGCTGATTAAAATCGTTTTTTAAATTGCCTAAAAATCCTTCGTTAATTCGCTCGCGATCGATAATCAAAGTATTGTCGAGATTATCGAATGCTGCTGTAAATTCTTGCGATGGCAATTCTCCCAAATTTACCGTTGTTGTCACCGTTGCAAAATCTTCACTTATCGAAATAAAGTCGTTTAAATAAAGGTTTGTGGTGTTTTGGTAATCATCTAATTGTAGGTTTTCGAAGTCTTTATCCAGTAAATCATAAAAATCCTGAAAACTCTCTGGCTTAAAGCCATATTGTGCAGATTCTGACAGGATTTTATTTTTAATTGCTGAAGTATCTTTAGAATTCCAGAAATCTTTCCATTGCTGAATCTTCTGGTTTTGTGTTTGTGTCGATAACACCACACCACCAATGCTACTGTAAGAGTTTAACTCTGCTTTTTCGTTAACAGATTTTAAATTCTGGTAAACTTTAGAATTTTCCAGAAGCGCCTGGTCGATAGAGTTTCCGTAGCTAACCAAATACAAAGTTTTACCGCTACTATTGGCGATATTCTGTATTTTTTGTTCGGCTTTTTTAATGGAATCAGGCTGAAAATTGATCTCACTCAGATCATTATTGAAGTTCACTTTCGTGAAAAAAAACAGTCCGAAAACAAACAATATCACCACACTAAAAAACAGCGGTTTAATTTTAAAGAACTGAACACCCGCTAACTTGTCAAGAAAGGTGTTTTTGGGTGCTTCTCCAATTCGTCTTCCGTAGAGAATAGGAATAAGTAATAATGCCAGAAAAGCAGCAATAATTACACTAATTGCGGCAAACATCCCTAAATCGTTTAGCGCTTCACTATTTACAAATAACAGGCATAAAAAAGCAATTGCCGTAGTGAAACTGCTCATTAAGATCGGTCTTGTAACTTCTTTATAAAGCTGAGAAACATCGTGATTATTACGATAATGCGTTAGAATATGCAATCCATAATCGAGTGTGATTCCCAGTAAAATCGAACCAATCCCAATTGATATCGCAGAAATACTTCCTTTAAAAATATACAATATCGCTATTGCGGTAACCGCTGCAATGATTCCGGGGATAAAAAGTATTAGCGGAACATAGACCTTTCGGTAAAAAAAGATTAGTAAAATCAACAATATCGAGATTGCAATACTAATTGTGATTTGTACATCTTTTTTAATCTGATTGGCATTGGCCAGTGAATATAAGACTCCGCCAAAAAAGTCACCTTCAACCGTATTGAATTCAGTATTTAATTGCTGCTGAATTTCTCTAAGATCGGCTATAAACTGGTTGTTTTTATTGGTTTCTGAAGCCGGTAAAGTTGGCGTGATAAAAAGTAGCAGGTGCTTTTTATCTTTAGTGAGCAAATAATTATTATACAGCAAATAATTATCGCCAATCTGAAGTTCTCGCAATTTTTCGAGCCCTATTGGTCCTAAACTAAGCGGATCCTGGAAAATAAAATTTTTGGTAACGATCCCGGTTGGAGAAATTATGCTTCGGTAATCTTCTTTTATTTGCTTTGAAATTGCAGAATCTGAAAGCTTTTTTTCAATTTCAGCATAATCGGCTTCATTCAGAAATAAAGGTAAATTCTGATAAACGAAATTGTAAATTTCACGCACCCCTTCATCTGCAATTTCACCTTGAATGTTTTCAACAAAATCAGGTAAGTTGGTATTTACAGAATCTATAAAACGTTCAGCATAAGAAATTAGTTCCTGCGGCTGCTTTTCTTCCGAAGAAATCGTAACGACAATTTTATCTGAAAATTCGGTTTCCTTTAAAATCCGTTTTAAAACATCCTGATTTTTCCGAGAAGGGATTAATCCGGTTACATCTTCTTCTAATTCAACCTTTGAAGCTAAAAATCCAACTCCCGCAACAAATGCTAATAATAGCAATATGCCCGGCAATTTATTCTGCTGAAAAAAACGATAGGATTTTAAAAAGAAATGATGCATTTAGGATTTGATGATCTGCTTTTTATTCAAAACCGAAAATAACAAATAAAACACAATCCAAACCAGTATCGACGCACTAATTGCCAGAATCAAACTCCCTAAAATGTATTGTCCTAATCCAAGAAAAACATCTGTGGTAGAGCCAATACTTTGTAATTTTAATGTCCAATCCCAGCCTTCGCCCATAGCCAGTGAACCTATCTGGAAACTTACATAAACGATTGCCGGAATAAAAGGCGGTATACTTATATTGGAAAATAAAAAGGCTGTAACCTTATTTACTTTTAAAAGTGCAGCTAAAACGAAAACCAGAAAAGTATGTATTCCCCAAAATGGCGATAAGCCCACAAAAATACCAATAGCAATAGCTGAGGCTTTTTTCACCGGACTTTCACTACTCTTTAAAATATCTTCTTTCCAGAATTTCTTAAAGCCCTTTTGTTTAAAATCGCGATATTTATTGCGAGGATGAATCCACAAAAAACTTACCAGCACAAACCACATGTACAACAAAACGATCCTTACAATATCCCAAAACGGGCGGAAATGACTTACACGATTCTTTTCGTCATAAAGTACTTTTATCGGTACATTTTTCACATCGATCTTACGCCAAGTGGCTTTAACTATGGTTTCAATTTCAAACTCGAACTTCCAGGTATAAAAAGTAATGGAGTTCATCACTTTTAATGGATATAATCGATATCCACTTTGGGTATCGTGAAGCTGAAATCCTGTAACCACGAGATACCAATAGCTCGAAAAATCATTTCCGGTAGCGCTAACATCAGGAACACCATCGCTTCCCATATTTCGATCTCCAATAAGTAAGACTTCCTTATCTTTAGGCTTTCGCTTTTCTAATTCAGATAAGAAAACGTCAAGATCGTCTGGATAATGCTGCCCATCTGAATCTATGGTAATCACATAATCGTAACCCAGTTCTTCAGCGATCTTAAAACCTTTTTTAAGCGCCTGACCCTTGCCTTTATTTTTACTGAAATTACGGACTTCAATTTGCTTGAAGTTCTGAAGAATTTGTTTGGTACTATCGGTACTTCCGTCGTTTAAAACAAGGATCTGATCTGTGTACACTAAAAGATCTTCTAATACTGAAGCTAAAGTGCCTTCATTATTATAAGTAGGAACTAAAACACAGCAATTTAAAGCTTTAAATCGGTTTTGATAGATACCGGAAGTTTCCAAGTCTCAATTTTTTGTGCTGCAAAAATATCAAATATTAGCACCTTCGCATAAGAATGTGTAAATAAGAAAATCGAATTTTAAACAACTTTATATAAAGCGCTGAATTTTAAAGCTAAAGCTTCATTTTGTCTTGCCACACCACGTACTTTTATTAAATCATCTTCCACGCTAATTTTAGACTCTAAAACCAGATGATCACAAGTATTAGGATCTACAACGGCCATAAATTTTACATTACTGGCATTTTTCAGCGCCAAGCTTTTACCTGTTCTACGCTCTGCCTCTTCCTTAAATAATTGCATTAAAATAACTCCCGGAGTTACCGGTCTGTCAGGAAAATGTCCTTCATATAAAGGATGTGTTTTCTCTATAGAAATTTTGGTGGTAAACGTATCTTCCTGTTCTGAAGATTCTAAGACCGTATAAAAATCTTTAAGCAGCATAAAGGGGATTTGAAAAGGCAAAATACATAAATAAGATGAATATCATAGTTTTTTATCTAATATTCAATGTTTCATTGGCACCGCCAAAAGCTATGATATCTATAGGTTTGCCTCGAAATTAAATATTTAATATCAACAAATACCTTATGGGCTTGCCTAAAGGTATTTTACTATAAGACTTTATATAAATGATGAAAAAATTGCCACTTTTTCCATTTTAGCTATCTTTGTTGAAGAAATACGGCAATGAGGTCTGCCTTAAACCGTTCCACCTGGAGCTAATGACATCTACCTTTAATGGCTTATGCCAGTGTAGTATCATTAATTTAAGGCAAATGGATAAAACAAAAATCAAAAACTTTCTTTTCTCATTTCAATTCTTACCCTCTGTAATTTATTTAGGGAAATGGATATTGATCTGCTTGGTGTTAGGTGCCGTAGCAGGTAGTATTTCTGCATTTTTTCTGTGGAGTTTAAATTGGGCTACAGATTGGCGAGAATCTCATCTTTGGATCATTGCTTTGCTTCCGGTTGGAGGTTTTATAGTTGGTCTTTCTTATCATTTATATGGTAATAGTGTCGTTAAAGGAAATAATCTTTTATTAGAGGAATTTCATTCTCCCAAAAAGATCATTCCTTTTAGAATGGCACCTTTAGTACTTTTTGGTACCGTTGTAACACATTTTTTTGGTGGATCTGCTGGTCGTGAAGGTACTGCTGTACAAATTGGTGGTGCAGTCGCAGATCGTTTTACGGGTATTCTTAAATTATCGAATAGAGATCGAAAAATTGTATTAATTGCTGGTATAAGTGCAGGATTTGCTTCAGTTTTTGGAACTCCTTTAGCCGGTGGTATTTTTGCCTTAGAGGTACTGGTTTTAGGCCGTATTCGCTTAGATGCCATTATCCCAAGTTTTATGGCAGCTGTTTTTGCTAATTACTTCTGTGAGATCTGGGGAATCGCGCATACGCATTATCATATCGAATCTATCGTCGAAATGACTCCGATTAATCTACTTTGGTCTCTTTTAGCCGGAATTCTTTTTGGTCTTGCAGCGATGTTGTTTTCTAAATCGACTCATTTTTGGAGTAGCCTTTTTAAAAATAAAATTAACTATCCTCCGTTTCGACCAGTTATTGGCGGAGTGGTGATCGCCATTGCGGTATATTGCATTGGCACCACAAAATATATAGGACTGGGAGTTCCTACCATTGTTGACGCATTTAATATCGATCTAAATTCTTATGATTTCCTGGTAAAGATCTTATTTACTTCATTTACACTAGGAGCCGGATTTAAAGGTGGTGAAGTAACGCCACTATTTTATATAGGAGCAACTTTAGGCAATGCGTTAATTTGGTTTATTCCGTTGCCAATGGACCTTTTGGCCGGGATGGGATTTGTAGCGGTATTTGCCGGTGCGACCAATACACCAATTGCCTGTACCATTATGGGAATCGAACTTTTTGGGATAGAATCTGGTGTTTTTATTGCAATTGCCTGTTCTACGGCATACTTATTTTCTGGACATTCTGGTGTGTATTCTTCACAGATTATTGGAAGTCCCAAAACAGATTTATTTTCTAAAGAAAAGGGATTAAGTCTATCTGAAATCGAAGCTAATCGCGCAAAGAAAGAAAGTGAAGCTAAGTAAGTTTCAGTATAAAAATTAAGGTTGAAAAACAGAAGCTTTAATAGGTGTATTCATTTTCCAGTTCTTAAAACTAATAAGCGTATAATCCTCTCCAGATTCCTGAAGCTTTACAGATTGTAGCATTTTGTCTTCAGAAAAACGCATGATCACTTTTTCAAACATATCGGCCATGCTCTTATCTTTTGGGGTAATTACAGCTTCTATATGATCATTTTTCTTTAGATACTCTACATCAAAATTCGCATCATCTTTTAGAATTTTTCCATTAAGACTGCCGGTAATTAGATCACCAAGTTTCGCAAAAAGTTTATTAGAAGTCATATCCTGTTTGCTTTTTTGGCCGTCGTCATCGATATAAATAAAATTGTTTTTGAAAAGTAAAGAATATGGATATGGCATAGTATATTCCCATTTAATAACATCTGGAGATTGATAATAAATCCTACCATTAGAAGTTGTCTCGACATCCAACATTTTAATGACTTTGGTTTGCTCGAACTCACCATACAGACTTTTGGCCGATTCCATCTTCTCTGTAAGTTGTGATGCTGAAGATTTTAAACTTACACTGGTAAAATTATTCTGCTGAGCAAACATTCCTAAGCTCCAGAAAAACAGGATAAAACTAAATATACGCATGGATTCTAAATAATTGGTCTGGCCGTATTGCCTGATATTCATTCGCTTGTAGATGCATCAATAATTGTTCCAATATACGAGCGGTTTGCTCTTTGTTATCATGAAGTAAAATTACATCTCCCGGCTTCAATTTTCGTTTTACCCGGTTAAGAATCTTAGTTTCATCATTTAAAATCGCGTCGTAAGTTCTCAGATTCCAACCAATCACGTGATGTCCAGTATTTTGTAAAGCACGTTTTGTTTTTGGATTAATAATCCCGAACGGAGGCCTAAAGAAATACAGTTTTAAACCACTAATATCGTTCGCTATAATATCACAGGCATCAATTTCTCTCGCAAGACTTTTTGAAGAAAGAAAGCCCATTTTACGAGTATGAGAATAGGTATGATTCCCAATAATATGCCCATTTTCGATAATTTGCCTAACAACTTCTGGATGCTTTTCCATTTGAGTTCCAATACAGAAAAAGCAGGCTTTTGCATCATATTTATCTAATAGATTCAAGATCTTTGGAGTAATCTCTGTTGGGCCATCATCAAAAGTTAAGCAGACTTCCTTTTTGGGATGATCCTTTTGATGATGAAATCCTTTTACAAACACATTCCACCTTATATTAGTTGAAATTGTTATCAAAAAAATAGGATACAAGATCGCTAATATCGCCACAGGCCAAAGTGCTAAGCCGTTTATGCCGCAATACATCGCAAAAGCGATTAAAAAGATCCAGATAAAGAAAATTAGAATGCGGAATTTCAAAGACTTCGAAGCAAGGTTAAACTGTGATTTTTCCCAAGATACTGATTATAAATTAAAATAGATTTTGGTTGTTTTACCTCCAAATTATTTAATTTTAATTGCTGCGGAATTTCATTCCTTTTCAAGATTTCAGCCCCAAGCCAACAAGAATAAGCCGTTACCGTATTATAATCGCCAACCCAGTTCTTATAGCCTAACTGAAGTGTATTTTTAAATATCGTATCCTGAAGTTGATGATAATAATGATCAAATCTTTTATCACCATTATTTCCTAAAATCACGGCATCCAGATCTTCAGGTTTTAGATCGTTTTTCTTTAAAAACCAGCTGATTTCTTCCTCAAGTTTTTCTTCTGAAATTTCCCGGTAAATCATACAATCTGAAATTTCAGCAAATGAATCCTGAGTTCTAATTTCTGAAAGTAAAAAGAATGCAGCACCTTCTGAAGTTATCGTTCCGCCAGACTCAGATTGTAGAATTTCAGCAGTATTTATTTCTCCGGCTTTCAATTGCCCGTCCAGATTGTAAAAAGGCGTACTTGTTTTCGCCAGTTCATCTACACCACCAACCAAAACACATCGCGTATCTGGATCTTCAGCAAATTGAAGCTTAGCATCGATCAAAGCCGACTCGAACGAAACGCTATTTTGCGTATACGTCATATTATAACCGGTGCATTTTAGATCGAGTGCAATTTGCCCTCCCACCGTATTATGGGTACTCTGGATAAAAGCCGTTGGCGTTAAAAAGCTTTCATTTTCATCGAGAATATTCTCCAGAAACTTCTCGGTATCCTGCTTACAACCTTCACCAGTTCCCACGATAATACTATCGGGCACTTCTACCCCAGCCTCATTTAAAGCTTGCTTGGCTGCCACCAATCCCATTTTTATAGCCTTCGACATTCGGCGAAGCATCATGGGTTTGATATACTCTTTATAATTTACAATAGTTGCCGGAAATATATTTTGCTGAAAAGACTTCAAATTTCCCGCAAACAGATCTTCCTCAGTTTGTGCAGCTATGCTAGCCATCCCATTGATGTACATTTTTCTATCCATTTTTGCTGAATATTAAAGAGGTACAATTTCCGCCGAAACCAAAAGAATTTGATAACACATGATCGATTTTAGCCGATTTCAACTCGGTTACAGGTTCTAATTTTGTCTCGTTTATTACCGAATTAAAATTAAGATTGGGATAAATTTGCTGATGTTTTATCGCCAGTAAACTAAACACCGCTTCGATACCACCAGCCGCTGCAAGCGTATGCCCGGTAAAAGATTTTGTACTGCTCAAGGCCGGCATTTCTTTAAAAGTGCGAATTAAAGCTCTACTTTCAGAAAGGTCGTTATTCTGTGTTGCCGTGCCGTGTGCGTTGATATAATCGATTTGATGCGGATTGAATCTTGCAGTTTTTAAAGCTTTTTGCATCGCCAGATAAGCACCTTCGCCATTTTCTGAAGAAGCGGTTTGATGGAATGCATCGTTCGCATTTCCGTAACCCGAAACATAACCTAAAACCTCTTTATTTTCAGCTAATTCAGCCGATTCTAAAACTAAATATGCCGCAGCTTCGCCAAGATTTAATCCTTTTCTTTCAGCATCAAAAGGTTTCGGAAAATCTTCAGAATAGATCATTAAAGAATTAAAACCATTCAGCGTAAAACGAGAAAGACAATCTGTACCGCCAACGATCACGCGATCCAATCGACCAGATTTGATTAACCTGGCGCCCATCATAATTGCGTTGGCAGCAGACGAACATGCCGTGCTAATCGTCGTTACATAATTATTGATCCCAAAATAACTTGCAATTTGCTCGGTCGTAAAACCCGGGTGCTGCGCCTGAATAAATCTTCGATTGGTTGCATCGTTTTCGTATTCACGATAAAAACGTTCGGTCATATCCATCCCGCCAACACTAGTCCCATTCACAAAGCCAATATTCGTAAAATCCTTGATTTTAGCGTTTTTAACAGCTTCTTTTAAAGCTATAGTTCCCAATAGCGCCGCACGCGTGAATGCGTGACTTTCATCTAAATTCAAGTTTTTAGCAAGATCTATATTTGTAGCTTTTATCTCGCCAATAGGTAATTTTTGATGAGTCGTTTCTAAAATTTCAGGAGTCGAAAGTCCGTGTTTTCCATGAATAAGCGAGCTGTGATTTTCTTCAAGATCTTTTCCTATGGCAGAAAAAATACCCATTCCGGTTACAGCTACGCTCCTACTCATAAATAAGTTTTAGATTACTTAGTACGGTTCGCTTCAATAAAATCTGCCATTTTATTGATACTTTCAAAAATCTCACGGCCTTTTTTAGGATCGGTAAGTTTGATACCGTAATCTTTCTCCAGTAAAACGATAAGCTCTAAGGCATCGATTGAGTCAAGACCAAGACCGTCTCCAAAAAGCGGTTCATCATTTTCAATATCGCTCACCTCCATATCCTCAAGGTTTAGCTGCTCTATAATACTGGCTTTTAACTCGGTATGCAAATCAGTCATAATCGGCATCGTATATTTTGCGTATTTGTTCTTCAGAAGCTTCTTTTTTATGAGATTCTGAACTTAGCCACAAAAATACATCATATTCATCATTGTGCAAGTTTAACCAGGCACAAAGCACTTTATTTGCTTTTTTAGATTCGATTAACTGCTTAGAATAATCGATCAATAAATTTGCATTAAACTCATCTTCAATAAAAAAGACATTTTCACTTTTTAATTGATGCCGAATGCTAATCTCACCCAAAACAATATTTGGTAAGGTGTAAACAAAAAGCGACGGCGAAGGAAAATCCTTAACCGATTCCTGATAATTTTGATCGCTATCTAAACTTGAACTATTATTACTGAAAACCAAAGCCGTTTCCTCATCGATATTGTTGTTTTTCAGCACAATTTCTGAAGCGATGAATCCCAATTTAGAAAGCCTGTCCATTTTATGGAATTTGGGATATTTAATATTCAAGAACTTAAAAGAAGCCTTTAGAAATCGAGCAATATCAACTTCCGAAGAAAATATCACTTCGCCATCTAAAATGATTCTTTCATTTTTGATACGCACCCAATGCTCTACACCAAGATTAGCCATTTTCTCCTTCCTTTTTAAAAATCATCGCCAAATTACAGCCACCAAAACCCGAAGCTGTTTTTAAAACATAGTCCAGATTTATCGATTTTTGATATGCTGTAACCACATTTATTTTCGCGGAAACTCCATTTTCAGTGAAATTTAGGCTCGGATATATTTCACGGTTCAGCATCATGTGTTTGCATAAAATTGCTTCGATCAATGCCGAAGCACCCAATGTATGACCGTAATATCCTTTTACGCTATGAAGCGGAATTTCACCCAATTCACTTCTGGAAATTGCAATCGCTTCCATCTCATCATT
Organism: Zunongwangia mangrovi; assembly: GCF_900112105.1. Taxonomy (GTDB): domain Bacteria; phylum Bacteroidota; class Bacteroidia; order Flavobacteriales; family Flavobacteriaceae; genus Zunongwangia; species Zunongwangia mangrovi. The sequence goes on from NZ_FOKV01000002.1 coordinate 198,999, forward strand.
GTAAAGTGTAGCTGTGCCGTGCGTGGAAATTGCTTTAATTGCTTCGGAAGAAATCTGAGCTTCTTTTAGCGAATTCTGAATGCTTTTATACAAACCTTCACCCGTTCGTGATGGTCCCGAAATATGATTTGCGTCGTTTGCTGAAGCATCGCCTACCAAGCTTATGTTAACCGAATTTTTCTTCGGAAGATCGCTCACCAGGATTGCTGCTGCAGCTTCGCCAAGATTAATCCCGGTTCGATCTTTTGAAAAAGGCTTGCAATCATTTTCACTAAGTGCCTGAAAAGAATTAAAGCCGGAAACAACGAATTTCGATAACATATCGCCACCAACTACGATGGCTTCTGAAAATTTCCCGGCATTGATCATTTTCTTAGCAACGGCCAATGCCAATCCACCCGAAATACAAGCGTTAGAAACTACAATTGGCTTCAGTTTAAAGCCAAAAAAATCTTTAACGATATTGCCCAAATTCGATAAAAATAGGCGCTCTTTTTTAAAGTCGGCCAAATCATCTAAAAGATGAACATTGCCTTTAGTTGTTGAAATTATGAGTCCGGTTTTATCTAAATCTAACTCCGGATTTTTATCTAAAACTCCCTGAACCGCCAGCAACATCATTTGCTCGAGCTTTGTAAAATCTTGCGGATTCCCGATTTCAGCAAAAGTTTCAGTCAGTATTTCTGAATTAACTATTCCCGCACAAATTGGAGTATCTAAAAAATCATTTTTATTAAGTTTCTGTAAACCGGTAGTTCCGCTTCGTAGATTTTCAAGATTTTTTGAAGTAGTAAATCCAAGCGGAGAAATTATGCAATCGTCATGTAAGTAAAGCTTCTTCATTAAATAAGCCCTATTTTCTTTTTCCAATCTAGAAAAAATGAAGGATTATTAAGCACTAATTCTCCATTTTTATCTGTAAAAACCTGCACCGTTTCACCGGTACAGATCAATTTATTGTCTTTAAAAATTCTATAATTATAAATGATCTTTGCCGCGTCTGTTGGAACAAATTTCGTTTCGACCGTAAATTCGTCACCATATTTTAAAGGCAGTTTATGCTCGCAAGAAGATTTTACAATAGGCGTAGCAAAACCGTTTGATTTGGCATCTAAATAAGAAATAGCGTTTTGCATACCAAAATCTTCACGACCTTCCTCAAAATACTGCAGATAATTACCATGCCATACAATTTGCAAGGAATCACACTCGCTAAAACGCACTTTCAGTTTGGTATGTATGCTTAACTTATTATTCATTTTTGAAAAATAATCGCATCAGAAAAGACGATGCTGAAAAGAATTTTGCTTCAAAAGATTCAATTAAAGCTAAATTATGGCTTAATCTACTGTTACGGTTTTCATTTCTGAAGTTGCTATCACCTGCTCGTTTTCATCTAAAGTTCTTGCCGTAACCAAAGTCACTTTCATTACTTCATGTAAGATTTCAACATGCGTGGTAAGCTGCTCACCTACCTTTGGTAACCTAAAAATTTCAACCGATTTAATAGCGCCAATAAAGCCTGTTTTCGGTTTGTCTAATCCGCCAATATAACCCTGATAACCACGATGAAGCGACATACTTTGCGCCATGTGTTCAATAAGACCAGGTTCAGAAAAGATACCGTTTTCTACCAAAATATTATCGGCCGGCACCAAAAATCCTGTAATTCCGGTAAGTTTAGTGTAATCGTGCAGTTTATCGACCATTACAAATGGCGGTTTCTGCGGAATTAGTTTTATGATCTCCTGTGGATCTAAAATTGGAGCTTCAAGTAATTTTTCTGCCATAAAAATTGTTTAGCTGAAATCGTTCCAATAGTCGTAAAAATTATACCACTGATGCGGATATTTTTTGACCATCTTTTCAAGATTTTCAAGATACGCTTTTAAAACTTCTTTGGGAGTATTTTTTTCAGGAATATAAGGCCTTGCATAGAAATGATAATGGAAATTTTTCTCTCGCATTATATGAACAAACAAGACAGGAATATCATTTCTTATCGCCAGTTTAAACGGCCCTTGCGGAAATTTTGCCTTAGCGCCCAGAAAATCAGCATTCCAAGTTTTAGCTTCTTCTAAATAACGATCTGCCGCAAAAACCAGTAATTCATTATTCTTTAGTGCCTGATTCATTTTAAAAATATGAGAAAGGTCTTTTTGTAGCACTATTATTTTAACAGCCGATTGGCCCGTAACCGATTCCATGTAATTTTTGATGTTCTCGTGTTCAAAATCACTAATCACCAAATTAATTACAGCGCTGGTATGCTTTTCGTCAAAAAAATGTTTTGCGAGATTAAAGTTACCAATATGCGCGGTAAGTAGAATTCCGCCTTTATTTAATTTTCGAAGATTTTCGATATGTTTTATACCATCAAATTCAAAAGTATATCGATCTTTCATTCCGGCTGTGATCACTACGCGATCTAACTGAACTTTGCCGTATTTAAAGTAAGTTTTGTAGACATTTATAAAAGCACTAAAACCAGAATAGTTTAATCTTCTGCGGAAATAATAGTACATACTTCGCGAAGAAGTTGGCGCAAAAATGAAGAAATACAGCGCAATAAAGATCAGTAGAAAATAAGCCGGATATAAACCGAAGCTTCGAATAATAAATACGTATATCCGAATCGTTAACAGCGTTCCGCGTGATTTTCCACTCCAGCCTGCCATGCTTTAAGAATATAAACCGCCGTTGATATTAATCACCTCTCCCGTGATGTAGGACGCTTTTTTTGAGGCCAGGAAACTAACCAGATCGGCAACTTCTTCAGCATCTCCAAATCGCTGTAACGGAATCATTTTTTTTAGCTCTTTTTCATCAAAATCGGCCGTCATATCTGAAGTTATAAATCCGGGAGCCACAGCATTTACGGTAACTTTTCGTTTCCCGATTTCCTGCGCTAAAGCTTTTGTTGCTGAAATTACCGCTCCTTTAGCCGCCGAATAATTTACCTGTCCGGGATTTCCTTTTACACCAGATAAAGAGACTATATTAATGATTCTGCCATATCTTTTTTGCAACATACTTTTTACAAATTGCTGCGTCACATTATAAAATCCGTTTAAAGATGTATTGATCACCGAATGCCAATCCTCTTCTCCCATCCACATAAATAAACCGTCTTTAGTGATTCCTGCATTATTCACGATCACTTCAACAACAGCTTCAGGATTCGATTTTTGCCAGTTTTCGAGGGAATTTTTGGTTGCTTCAGCATCAGCAATATCAAATTTCAACAAATCGCAGGTAACATCGCTTTCTTTAATAATTTTAGCAGTTGCTTCCGCAGCTTCAGTATTAGAATGATAATTCAATAAAATATGATAACCCAAATCTGCCGCTAATTTTATAGCGATGGCTTTTCCTATTCCGCGTGAACCTCCTGTTACTAAAGCGTATTTCATTTATAGATTTCGTTTTCTTTTAAAGACTTTGTAAAATCTTCTATTGTTGCATATAATGGAAAATCGTGCTGATCTTCCAATTCAATTTTATGCTGAAATTGTTTAAAAACAGCCTTCGTTTTTTCGCTAAAACTATCCAGATCGTCAATATATTTTATTCCCTGGATAATCGCCATCATTTCTACCGCAAGCACCTGGTACGCATTATCGATCACCGTTTTAGTAATGTTTGCTGAATTGGTTCCCATACTCACAATATCCTGATTATCATTATTATTCGGGATGCTATGCACATACATGCTATTTGACAGCGTTTGATTTTCAGCAGTGGTTGAAACCGCCGTAAACTGCGCGCCCTGCAATCCAAAATTGAGCCCCAATTTACCTAAATTCACAAAAGGCGGGAAAATTTCGTTCAGTTTGCTATTCAGAATATAATTTAATTGCCGCTCGGCCAACATCGATAATCGCGTGATCACGAGTTTTAATTTATCCATTTCAAGCGAAATAAAATCGCCGTGAAAATTTCCGCCGTGATAAACCATTTGCTTTTCTACGGAAACAATTGGATTGTCGTTAGCCGAATTTACTTCGTCCATCAAAATCTTTTCTGCGGAATTTATCGTATCCAACACCGGACCTAAAATCTGCGGAATGCAGCGCAAACTATAATATTCCTGAACTTTCTCTGAAAAAATTGATTCAGAATTTGACGAATCTCGATATAAATGATCCTGCCTGTTTTTAATACGTTGGCTATCCTTCAAATGATCTCGCATCATTTTAGCGATGCTATGCTGACTTTCATGCAATTTCGATGCATTCAATTCCGAAGAAAAATGATCGGAATAAGCTGAAACCAGTTCGTTCAACATTGAAGAACAACAAACCGACCATTCCAATAATCGCCGAGCATGAATCAAATTTACGATCCCAATCCCCGTCATTACTGAAGTTCCGTTGATCAACGCCAAACCTTCTCGCAATTTAATTTCGATAGGTTTGATATTCAATTCCTTTAAAACCGATTTTGTAGATTTTCGCTCGCCTTTATAAAAAACCTCTCCTTCACCAATCAAGACTAGGGCTAAATGCGCTAGCTGCACCAAATCGCCAGAAGCTCCTACTCCACCGTGTTCAAAAATAAGTGGTGTAATATCATGATTGATCAATTGCTGCATCGTTTCTAAAACCGAAATATTTACTCCGGAATATCCCAAAGAAAGCGTATTTAAACGTGCTAACATTGAAGCTTTTACGTATAAAAGATCGATAGGTTTCCCAGTTCCAGAAGCATGACTGCGAATAAGATTATATTGCAGTTGCAAACGATCTTCGTCTTTAATTCGGTATTGTGCCATAGGCCCAAAACCCGTATTTACACCATAAATCACCTTATCTTTCACAAATTCCTGTAGAAATTGAAATGATCTATCTGCTTTTTGAAGAATTTCATCGGAAATTTCAAGATTTTGGTTTTCAAATAAAACCTCTTTGAAATCACTTATTTTTAATGGAGCTTTGATGCTAAGCATAATGATTTGGTTAGGCGAAACCGCAATCGGTTCAGCCGCAAATGTAGTATATTTACTCGATAATCGAGATTTAATGAGCGCTTAGACGAATGTTCACAAATAGTGATTTACAGTTTTAAACTCAAAATCAGATTATTGAGAACGATTTTTAGAAATTCGAAAATTTCATTGAACGCATGAAAAGAGAATTTACCGATATTTTAATTATTGGCGCCGGGCCATCGGGAATGGTTTCTGCTGGTTATCTTCAGCAACATAATGTGCAACTAAAAGTGGTCGAAAAACAGCGATTTCCACGTTTTAGTATTGGTGAAAGTTTGATTCCGCGTTGCATGGATAATTTTGCGGAAGCCGGTTTATTGGAAACTATAGATAAGCATGGATTTCAGCGAAAATTTGGTGCTCGTTTTATCAAAAATGAGCTGGTAGGAGAATTCGATTTTAGTCAGAAATTCGGTGAAGGTTGGGATTGGACCTGGCAGGTTCCCAGAGCTGATTTTGACAATATTTTAGCTGAAGAAATAGCTTCACGTGGTGTAGATATTGCTTTTGAAACCGAAGTGATCGCGGCAGATTTCACTAAAGAAAATCCTGTTATTACTATTCAGCATAAAAACGGAGAACAAACTGAAATTGAAGCCAAATTTGTGATCGACAGCAGTGGTTTTGGCCGTCTTTTACCTAGATTATTAGATTTAGAGAAACCATCTAAACTAGAGTCGCATTCATCTATTTTTACTCATATCAAAGAAACAAATCGACCGGATGGCAAAGAAGGTGAATTGATCACTTTTGAGGTTTTAGAAACCGAAGTTTGGTTTTGGTATATTCCTTTTTCTAACGGAAAAACAAGTTTAGGTTTTGTGGCGCCAACAGCATGGTTTGATCAATTTGATGAGGATCCTAAGGTTGCTTTTAATCAAATGATCTCGAAACTGAATTATTATAATGGCAGATTTGATGATTATGAGCCAGAATTTATTCCGAAGAAAATAAAACATATCGCGAAAAGCGTAAAATCTCTCTACGGAAAGAATTTTGCTTTAACAGGAAATAGCGCCGAGTTTTTAGATCCCGTGTTTTCATCTGGTGTTAGTTTTGCAACAGAGTCGGGTTTAAAAGCAGCGAAATTAGCCTTAAAAGAATTAAATGGCGCAAATGTAGATTGGCAAGCAGAATATGAGGATTATATGAATGAAGGTATTGCCGTGTTTTCGAGTTACGTAAAAGATTGGTATAATGGTGATTTGCAGGATATTTTCTTTCATAGATCACCAAACCCAGAATTTAAGAAACAAATTTGTGCGGTTTTAGCGGGCTATGTATGGAATAAGGAGAATCCATTCGTAAAAAAACACAAACGTATTGTTGGATCTGTCGCTAAATTTATAAATCTATAAAATTATTAAATTTTTTATTTATTTTAAATAGTTGACTAGAAACAGATTAAACTGGAAATGCATTCAAGCCTCGAAATTATTGAGGAAAAAAGCTAAAAAAGGTTTGCAGGCTTCGTAAGTTTAAAGTAAGTTTGCAACCGCAAAAATGATTGCGACGTTCTTTTTAAAATTACTAGGAGAGGTGGCAGAGTGGTAATGCAGCAGCCTGCTAAGCTGTCATCCTTCGGGATGCCCGGGTTCGAATCCCGGTCTCTCCGCAAATCGCGTCCAAGTCGCGATCAATAAATAACTCGGGGTGTAGCGTAGCCCGGTCATCGCGCCTGCTTTGGGAGCAGGAGGTCGCAGGTTCGAATCCTGCCACCCCGACATAAGCCTTATAATTATCCAATTATAAGGCTTTTATTTTTTAAACAAAATGAGGCCTATGTATGGAACACAGTACCATAATATTCAAAAAAATCTCCTACCACTCCAATTAATTTTTGAATTAAAACGAGTTTTGAGTTAAATTATTCTTTCAAAAGTTTATTAACCTGAGCTTTATAATAATTACCAATTGGGAGATAGTTTTCAAGTACTTTGATCCTGTTTCCTTCAATGATCTTGATGTGCTTTTTGGAGACGATAAAGGATTTATGAATGCGTATAAAATCAGTTTGAGGTAATTTTTCCATTAAGTAGGAAAATTTGGATCTAACCAATAGTTGATCATTTTCAAAGATGATTTTAGCGTAATTTCCGGCGGCTTCGATGTAAACAATTTCATCGAGTGTTATTTGAATATGCTTCTTATCAGCATACACAAAAATGGTTTCTTTTTGCGGTTTATTTTGAGTAGAACTCCTTGATGAATGCTTTGCGTCTATTTCCAATGCTTTATTGACCGCCTTCAGAAATCGCTCAAAACTGAAGGGTTTTAAAAGATAGTCTGAAATCTCCAGTTCGTATCCTTCTAAAGCATATTCTTTGTAAGCCGTAGTCACAATGATCTTAGGTTTTTTAGATAAACTTCTCAAGAAATCAAAGCCTTTAAGTTTCGGCATATTTAGATCTAAGAATATAAGATCAACCTGATTACTTCTCAGATATTCCAAAGCTTCCAGCGCGTCATAGCAATGTTTTGCAAGCTTTAAATCTGGAATGAGATCGCAATACTCTTTTATGATTTCGTGAGCCATTTGCTCATCGTCAATGATTAAATAGTTGGTCATTGCTTTAATTGAAGTTTGGCTTTAAAAATAGCGTCTTCTTTAGAGCTACTGAATTTATGTCTTTGCGGATAGGCTAATTCTAATCTACGTTTTAAATTCTGAAGTCCAATTCCGTGGTTTTCTTCAAGCTCAGTTGCGTCAAAATTGTTGCTAATTTCAAAATCGATGATATTGTCTGAAGCTTTCAGATTAATATGCACAAAAGCATCTTCTCGCAATTTTTCCACGCCGTGTTTAAACGCATTTTCAACAAGAATGATAAACAGCAACGGTATTACTTTCAGGTTTTCATTCTTAACCTCAACATCAAATTGGATATCTACTTTTTTATGATACCGCATTTGATTGAGTGCTATAAAATTTTCTAAGTAGGTTAGTTCTTCAGTCAATTTTACCCGATGCTTTTCACCTTCATAAATGCTATAGCGCATCAATTCTGATAATTTCAGAATAAGTCCTTTTACCTTGTCTGTATCCTTACCAACCATTCCGTAGAGGTTATTCAGCATATTGAAAAAGAAGTGCGGATTCACCTGATTTTGTAAATGCAAAAGCTCGTTGACTTTCTTTTCATTTTTAAGAATTATGAGTTCTTTCAACTGAATAACAAGCCAAATTACAGCCCACAAAAGGATAAGGCCATAATAGCACAAAACACCAATACTGAATGCTGTAGGATAGCCTTCAAGAAAAACTACCGAGTTTTTCCCGAGAAATAGAATTTGGTAAGTGACGATACTCAGGGGTATCAGGATCGATAACCCAATCAGGAATTTAAGAATCCCCCATCGATTGTATGAAAACGTAGAAATCATACCGCAAAATACTCAGATTTTGTAAAGCCTGGGCAAACTTGTGATGAATAGGCTTCAAGGGATTATAAGATTGCTTTTAAACGTGACAAACTCAATTTGGATAACGCAATCCATTATTCAGACTGAAAATGAGCATTCTGAACACAAATTTTTCAGCAAAAAGAATCGGAAGAACACATTTGCGGTAAGCTTTTGTTCAACGAATTAAAAACACAATGAAAACAAAAATTTTACGCTACTTGAAGCATTTGGGTCTTACCATTTTGGTGCTACTCTTAATTTTAATACCTGTCGGGATTTCTGAAGGCGCTCAGGTAAGTTACGGTCACGATTCCACAAGTCTCAATTTTGATGGTGAAGGTCCGTATGCATTTTATAAGAATGATAGTTTGGTTACAGTAAAGTACATTAGAGGAAACAAGGACGATGGTTTTGCGATAGATGAAAAGGACTTTTCTGTAAACCAACCTATTCCTGCGGAAGTTTATTTTCCTTTAGATCAGACGAAATTCAATTTTACGATACCAACAAGATTTGAGACTCCACGAAGTGTTTATAAGGATGACAAGAAGATCTTAGCGATTTCTGATATTGAAAGCGGATTTAAAACCTTCCAAGATTTTCTCATCAAGAATAAAGTGATCGATAAAAACCTGAATTGGACTTTCGGTGAAAATCATCTTGTCCTCTTGGGAGATTTTGTAGATCGTGGATTTTCAACAACGCAAGTGCTCTGGTTGATTTTCAAATTAGAACAAGAAGCCAAAAAGCAAGGCGGAATCGTACACTTTATATTGGGCAACCACGAATTGAAGAATATGTACGGCGACCATCAGACGGCTTCTTTAAAATATACGTTTGTTGCCTCAATGCTTGGTAAAACACAGTCTGAGCTTTATAGTAAGGATGCAGTCTTAGGCAGATGGTTGTCTAGTAAAAATATAATTGAATCTATCAATGGAACGCTTTTCGTGCACGGTGGTCTACATCCTGAAATCACCGATTTGAATATGAGCATTCCGCAGATCAATGATTTTATGCGGAAAACCTATTATGAAGCGCCTTACCCAAAAGTTGATGAGGATAAAAAAGAGCTTTTAATTTCGTCCAAAACCGGTATTTGCTGGTATCGTGGTTATTTTAAAGAAGATCTAAGTCAGGAAGAAGTTGAAAAACCTTTGAAGAAATTCAAGGCAAATGCTATAGTTGTGGGACACACATTACATTTAAGGGTTAAAAAGTTTTTTGACGGCAAGGTGTACGGGATCGATGTAAAACATAGCAGCGATTATCACAAAAACTGGCCAGATTTTGATTCTGAAGGTTTGCTCATCACAAACGGGAACTATTACAGAGCTATGGCTGATGGAACGCTTGAGAAATTATAGTTATTTCCAGTTCAGAGTAAAAAATAATACGAGATTTAAAATTCAAGATCAAATTATCTATTTTCATAACTAGTAAAAATTAGATTACGAACTGTAAGCATATCAAATATTTAATTAAGTAAGTCTACTATGAATGATTGCACGATTTTAAAGCAATATCCTTGGTTTTTCCGTAAAATCATCGATTAAAGTTTTATCTTTACCGTTCTAAGTAAGATTACAAGAAAGTTTATCATGGTAAATCCGCCTATTCCCTACAACGATTCAGAGCGATCTGAAGAGGCAATAAAGTACAGTAGCTATTCTATCGAAAACGAAGATCTAAACTTCTTAAGTTCAATGGCTGCAGAAATTTGTAATACCGATAGTGCGTTAATAACACTTATTGGTCGAGAAAAGCAATATATACAATCATCATTTGGGATCGAACTAGAGGTAAGAGAATTCCCCAGAGAATTTGCATTTTGCTCTCATACGATCAATAATACGAAAAAAGCTACCGTTGTTCCCGATGCCAGAAAAGATGAGCGTTTTCATGATAATCCATTCGTAACTGGTGAAAATCCTGTGATTTTTTATTCAGGATATCCATTAATAAATAAAGAAGGACTAGCACTGGGCACCATTTGCGCAATAGATGGTGAACCGAAAGAATTAAGTGAGGAACAGGAGAAGAAATTGGCTTTATTGGCAAAGCAGATAATGAATCTACTGGAGTTAAAAAGACAGTCTGAAATTCTTACCAAAACAAATAAAGAGCTTTCAATATTAAACAAAAGATTTCAGTACATTACAAATAGTACCAACATTGGTACTTTTGAATTTGATATTAACGATCGTTCTATCGTTTTTAATGATGCTTGGTGGAAAATCACCGGATATTCCCATGAGGCAGGTATAAGACTAGAAGATTGGCAAAAACTTATTCATCCACAAGATGCTTTAGACCTTAAGGAGAAATTCAGCAAAAATTATAATGCTAAAGATCAGTTTAGTCATCAATACAGAATTCAGCATAAAAACGGAAAATACATCTGGTTAAACTTAAAAGCGCAATTTAATTTTAATAGTGAAAGTGATGATCCAACTCATATCTACGGAATATTCTTAGATATTACAGAGCAGAAGAACAAAGAATCTGAGATTCTTTATCGTCAAAAGCTTTTGCAATTATTGTATGAGCTTTCTCCTATTGGAATTTCCTTAAATGATTTCGCAACAGGTGGATTTTTAGAGGTTAATGAGAAACTAATAGAACCTACCGGCTATACCAGAGAAGAATTTTTAAAACTGAATTACTGGGACGTTACGCCAAAAGAATATGAACCTCAGGAAGCGCAACAAATAGAATCGATGAATTCTACTGGTGCATATGGTCCTTACGAAAAAGAGTACATTAAAAAGAACGGCGAAAGATATCCAGTTTTATTACGAGGTATCTTGGTTGAAGACACCGATGGCAATAAGAAAATCTGGAGTTTTATAGAAGATATTTCTGAACGTAAAAAAGATGAAGCTGTAAAAGCTGAACGCCTTGAAAGAATTCAAAGTTTATTGCGCATTAAAAACGACCAAAATGAGCGATTAAAGAATTTTGCTCATATCGTTTCTCATAATCTAAGATCGCATTCTGGAGCTATTGGTATGCTAATTCAATTAATTCAGCAGGAAAATAGCGTTTTAAATGAACAAGAGGCTTTTAAACATTTAATTCAATCTTCATCCAATCTCGAGACCACTATTCAGGATCTAAATGAGATCGTTGAAGTGAATTTATCTGATGCTAAAGATTTTCAAAGAATTGATATTTTTCCTTTGATCAAAAAAAACGTAGAAAGTGTTTTCCCTTTAGCGAAAGAGAATAAAGTTGAAATATTAATAGACGTTGCACCAGAAACCTACATGTTAGGTGTACGTTCTTATCTGGAGAGTATTTTCCTTAATTTTATCACTAACGGAATAAAATACAGTTCCCCAGACAGAGAAAGCTTTATTAAAATTACTGCTGAAATTGAAGAAAATTACACCTGTGTTATTTTTGAAGATAATGGGTTAGGAATCGATATGCAGACTTACGGTGATAAGTTATTTAAAATGTATAAAACCTTTCATAAACATAAAGATGCACGCGGAATTGGTCTTTTTATCACCAAAAATCAGATCGAAACCATGAATGGGACGATCGAGGTTACTAGTGAAGTTAACAAAGGAACTACTTTTAAAATTAAAATCCCTAATAAAGAACTAAAGGCACCTGCTTTGGTTTCATAAAAAAAACAGCTGAAAATCAACAATCTGAAGGTTTATTCTATATGAATTGAACCTTCAGATTGTCCAAATTGGATAAAATTTCCTTGAATTATTTCAGCTCTATCCCTACTCCTATTTTAGCCAACAGATAAGGATTGTGATCGATCACTAAAAGATCATTATTTTCGCTTAACTGCTGCAAGACTTCTAACAATAAATCAATATCGGCATAATGCAAACCGATACTAGGTTCGTCTAGGATCAACAGTTGGTTTTTAGTTTTTGCCTGCAACCAATTGTTTAGTAATAATCGTTGTTTTTCTCCCGAAGAAAGCGATTTTACATATTGATCTATTCGCAAATGCGATAAACCAATCTCCACAAGGTCTTCTAATTGCAGAACGGCTTTTGTTGTTCCTGAAAAATTACTTAACCATTCCTGCAATTCTGAAATATTCATCGCTAAAATATCAGCAATATTTTTATCATTTATAGTTTGTGCCAAAATTTCATCTCGGTAACGCTTTCCATTACAAACATCACAAGTTTCTATATGTTTTACAGCTATATCTAAACTTGTAGAAACAGTACCTGTTCCCTGACAGTTTGGACACTGACTCGCTTTGGTTTTATAGGAGAAGTCTTTGGCTTTACCACCAGTTTCCTTGGCAAACACTTTGGTAATCACATTCAAAACATTTAAGTAATCGACCAGCAAAGTACTGTTGTAGGCTCTTAATTGTTTTGGTTCAAAATAATGCACGCCTTCATATTGCTTCGGAAAATCAATACTTTCACAATTTATTGGTTGTTGCTGTTCTAAACTCGGCATCAGCACCTTTTTCACCAACGTAGTTTTTCCTATTCCCGATTTACCGGTGATTGCGGTAATTCCGCCTACCGGAATTTCAATTTGTTCTTTTTGTAAACTATGTTTCGAAATTCCTTCAATATGAATTGCTTTCTTTCCTTGCTGAAATTCGATGTTTTTAGATGCTGTTTTTACAAACGGATGACATACTACTGAATTCAAATAGGTTTCTGGTTTTCCTTCAAACATAACTTCGCCACCTAAACTTCCTGCTTTCGGCCCAATTTGCACCAAATGATCTGCTGCCAACATAATATCTTTATGATGCTCTATCACAATCACCGTATTTCCTTTGGTAACCAAGGCTTTTAGTAAGGCAATCACATCGGCAATGTTGTTTTGCGACAATCCCGCCGATGGTTCATCTAACAAATAGGTAACGCCTTGCAACGGACTGTTTAATTGTTTGATGAGCGACACCCGTTGCTGCTCGCCTCCGCTCAAGGTTTTCGATTTTCGATTCAAATGCAAATGGTCAATATGCAATTGTTTGGAGCGTTGCAAAGTCGCTTGTAAATGTTCATTCAGTTTTGAAATCAATTCCGCGTCTATAGTTTCTTTCGGTTCTGAATTGAGCAACCAATCTTCAAAAGCTCCTAAACTTTTTGCTTTTACATTATGCATCGACAAGCCGTCTAAAGTGACGCTTAGTCGTTCGGGTTGTAAACCACTTCCCTGGCAATGACTACAGGTTTCCGGACTCAACAAAGCAAGCATATGATCTTTGTGTTTGTTTTTTCGAATCATGAAATATTCATCCATTAAATACGTAAACAAACCTTTCCAAACCATATTAACCTGCTGCGTTCCTTCTCTTGATTTAGTTTTAAATGTCCAAGTTGCTTCCCAGCTTTTTTCTGGTATTCCGTGAAATAAAATATCTTTTTGCTGCTGCGTAAACTCTTTAAAAGGCGTCTGCAACGTAAATCCGTATTCCTTACCAATTTCGCTTAAGATTGCCATGTATTGTCCGCCAGCCTGACCGTAATAATACAAAGCTTTGTTATGTTCTAAAAGTCCGTTTGAAATGCTCAGATTAGGATCTAAAATGATTTTAGAAACATCCGGAAGCAATGCTTCTCCAATCCCATCACAAACGCCACATTTCCCTAATTCATGTACGTTCGAAAAATGACTAGCCGACCATTCTTTGCCTTCGAACTGCGCTTTTCGTGAAAAGGCAAAACGCAAACTTTTATCAATATCGGTTTGTTTGGCTACATCAGAACGCTGCGAAAATTTATGATCTTTCCGCGTGATGCAAATACTAGGCGTTAATCCTGAAATATGATCAACTTCAAACTGATAATCAACACCTACTCTATTTTGCTGATAGCTGGAAAATTGTTTGCTCATTTCCTGCAAACCATACCCATGAAGCGTATCGATAACCAAAGAAGATTTCCCCGATCCTGAAATTCCCGTCACCACCGATAATTGTTGCTTCGGAAAGCTGATATTCAAATCTTTCAACGCATGTGTTCGTGCGCCTTTAATTTGAATCTCATCTGTAAAAACCGACTCAGGGATCGATTCGTTTTCAGTATTAATTACTTCAGAATTATCTACAAATACATCACAATTTGCTTGAAACAAGGCATGATTTTCAAAACATACAATTCCAGATGTGGCTGTTTTTAATTGCTGCAAAGCGTTTACCAGTTGCGTCACATTTTGTTGATGCAATCCAATGCTTGGTTCCTCTAACAAAAGAATGGTTTGCTTCGTTGGTTTTGCGAAATGCTTGGTCAGTTTAATTCGTTGTGCTTCGCCTCCACTTAACGTATTCGAAGGTTGTCCCAACTTTAAATAACCAACGCCTAAACGCTGCAACAAAGCTAAAACTTCTGCTAATTTCTTTTCGTTTTGAAAGAACTCAGAAGCTTCATCAATACTCAGATTATAGATGTCTGAAATGTTCTTGTTATTCCAATGAACCTGCAAAACTTCCGGCTTAAAACGCTTGCCATTACATTCGGGACAGGTTTGATTAATGGTGCCCATCACGCTCATGGATAATGTAATGACACCCGCACCTTCGCAACGAGGGCAACGTCCTGCTTTGTTGTTAAATGAAAATGCGCTTTTCTTCAATTCTGATGCTTTGGCCTCATCAGTTTTGGCCAATAAATCCCTGATCTTATCGGCAATTCCGGTATAGGTCGCAGGATTACTTCGGGGTGTTTTTCCAATGGGTTGATCGGTCACTGTAAGCAATTGCAATCCTTTTGCTTCACTATAATTTTCAATTGAAGTTAAGACGGTGGCAGTTTTTCTACTCACCACCGCTAACTGTTTTTCAAGTGGTTGAAATCCAGTTTCTGAAACTTCTTTTCTTTCAGAATTGATTTTAGTTTCGGGAGTATTTAAAGCCTCTAAAGTTGGACTTTCAATATCTTTTGCCTTGAGAAAATCTGTTCGATTTCCGTTGAAAATGATCTCTCCACCTTCAACACCTGCTTTGGGTCCTAATTCAACAATCCAATCTGCTTTTTTGATTAAATTCAGATCATGTTCCACCACTAAAACGGTATTTCCACGACTGATCAATCGTCTTAGAATGTTATACAAATGCTGTTGATAGGCGGGCGACAAACCAATAGAAGGTTCGTCAAAAACGTATAAAATGCCTTGCAAACTACTGTTTACCTGTTTGATGAGTTTGATTCGCTGGCCGTCACCGCTTGAAATTTCCATACTCGGCGTACTCAATCGGTAATGATCCATGCCCAAGCGAATCAAATCTTGCAATTGCGTACAAAGCTTGTTTACCAACACCTGTTCGCCTGCTTCATAGGTTTCCGATTGTAATTTTTCATACAATTCATTCAAAGGCAATTCCATCCATTCTTGAAAATTCAGTCCTTTCCAACGATACTTCAAATGATCTGCCTTGATTCGTGCACCATGACAACTAGGACAAGTCTTGGCACTGGCAAAACGAAGAATACTCGGATTTCTATCTAAGCGAAGAATATCGCTCATGATAGGCAAAATTCCTTTGTAATAGCCTATTTCACGAGGTTTTGCTTTGAAACCTTCCCAACGTAAACGCGATTCCAAACTATGTTTTCCGTAGTATACTTGTATGCGATCGCTCCCGTTCCAAATTACATTTTGCTGTTCTTCAGATAAATCTTTCCACGGAATATCTACATTGAATCCGTGCGCCTCACAAACCTTGTTCAACTCCTCTACCGTTACCTGGGAATACACGATATAACCGTTAGGCAAAGTAGTAACAATGGCTCCTTCGCGCAAGGTCTTATTTTCATCACCTACCAATTTTTCAATATCGATATACTCAGCTTCACCAATTCCACGACAGGTTTCGCAAGCTCCTTTTGGATGATTGAACGAAAAAAGCGATTTGCTCATGCTTTCTTCCGCAGCATAACGCGCAAACAGAATTCGAAAAATAGGCGTCAACTCCGATAAGGTACCAAACGTAGCGTTTATGGACTGAAAGCGTTTGGATTGTTCTACTTTGATGACCGGAGGTAATTCGGTAATATCATCAACCAAAGCCGTTGGAATTGCTGCGGCATTTTGCTGATTGTAAGCCGGTAAACTTTCTAAAAAATACCGATAGCCTTCGTTACCAATAACTCCCATAGCCAAGGACGATTTCCCGGAACCCGAGAGTCCTGTTACCACAATTAATTGGTTTTTAGGTAAGTTTAAGGATACATTTTTAAGGTTGTTTTGGTAAGCATTTTGAATGCGCATGTAGAACTGGCTTTTGCGTTTGAAAAGCAAAGGTAGGAGAATATGAACGGGCACACAATGTTATAAGAAGATAGCCTTTGAACATTAAAATTTGAGCAAAATTAAAAAATCGAAATTGGATAAAATAGGCCTTATTTTTATCCAATTTCGATTTTGGTACTTCTATTTATTTCCGGTTTCAAAATCGCTTACAATTTCATCCAATTTCTTCAAAAGTTTACCATAAATGGCTTCCGTAGAGATTAAATATGAGAATAAACTTATTCCGCCAATCACCAAATATATAAATACGGCAAAAATTATCTTTTTAATGAAAGAAATACTGGCAATCGTATTCAAATAAACTTCAGAATCGTTAAAAACAAGCCATAATTCAACAAGCATAAACAGAGGGATTATTAGTCCTGTAAAAACAACGTAATTTCTTTTCTGATTTTTGATGAAAACCTGGTTCGTTTTCATGTAATGCTGAACATCGTCTGAAGGCTTAATATTCTTTAATTTCGTAATAGTATTTTTATTCAGCAAAAAAAGAAATAATAGAAAGCCAAAAGCTAAACCAGCTGCCAAAAATTCTTGATAAAGAAGCAACATTCCTAGGATTAATAAGCCTACGGGAATTAGACTCATATTATCCTTCTTTAAATACTTGAGTATTTGCTGAAACCAAAGTTTAGATTCTCTATTATAAAATTCAATATTTTTAACATTTCCGTGATTTCCGTTTTTCCAGACGTTTTCGATACTATTTTCCATAAATAATCGTTTTTAGTTTTGTTTTTATTCTATTGATTCTTGCGCCAACGGCACTGGTTTTCATTCCGCTTACATCGGCTATTTCTCTATACGAATTGTCTTCCAGATAAAGAACGATAATGGCTTTATCTACTTCAGGCAATTGTCGAATCGCGTTATACAGCAGTTGTAATTCTTCATTATTAAAAGCCTCACTTTCTATACTTAGATCGTTTTGAACAATCTCGCTAGCTCCCGTATGTTTTTTTTGTTTTTTCAGCATGGTCATACAAACGTTAAGCGTTATTCTGTACACCCAGGTAGACCATTTAGATTGTTCTTTGAAATTATGCCTACTCTTCCAGATTTGAAGACAGACTTCCTGAAAGTAATCTTCAAAATCGAATTCGGTATCGGTATATGCTCTGCAGAGTTTTATTATAATCCCTTTATGTGGAACGATATACTTTATGTAAAAATCTTCACTCAAAATTGTTGTTTATTGAATAGGTAATCGTAAAACGAATTTTATTACGAGCAAACTCTATTTAAATTAAATCTAAATAATTTTTGATACCTAATTTCAGCATTATATATTTGCCTAGATAGATTTAATCTAAATAAAGATGATAAGCTTTGGTTTCGTTTTTTGCCTTTTAGGATGTTGGTGTCGTTATGCCAGATCAAAAAAAATAAAAATAGATAAGATGTTTATAGAGAACTGGATTGGAGAGCATGAATTAGCTGCAAAAGTAGCGACATTCGTTTTTTTTACGCTTTCTTATTCACTTTTTTATGCAGAATACGGGCTGGTTAGCGGTTTAATCATTCTTATTACAGTTCTAAGTGTAATGCTAAGTTTATTGATTTTGGGACGACCTCTAAAAACTCCTAAACTCAGTGTTTTAGTATTTATTTTTTTAGTCAGTTTATTTTCTGAAATTTTTATTTAATCATGCCAGCTAATAAGAAATATCTAACAAACTCGTTTCATCAAAAATTTGCGAAACTAAGTGCAGGAATTCTGGGTGGCTATATAATTTCAGCATTACTGCATATGGCGTTGGCGTTTTGGCTGCCAAATCATAAGATCATTTTTATCACTTCTGTATTTAGTCTTTTTCTGGTGTGGATGCTATTAATCATCATTCCGTATTTATACAAAAATGCCTGGAAAGTCTGGGGTATTTACCTGGCCATAATCGCTTTGCTTTATGGCGCTGTTTATTTTGGAAAATTATATCATCCAATCGTCTAATATGAGCAAAAGAAATTACAACGTATTTTTTCACGTTCATACCATAAGTGGTATCATAATTAGTGCTGCATTATTTATTATTTTTTTCTGCGGAGCTTTTGCCTTGATAAAGGATGAAATTACCGCCTGGGAAAAAGGCGAAAATGTTAACATGGAAATAGCATCAGACGTAGATTACGATCGCGCTATGCAAAGCCTGAAGGATGAGGGCTTAAATTTAACAGGAAGAGACATTAGGATGATTCCGCCAGATGTTAAACAGAAAATGTTCGTCGGCGTTTCAGCTTCAAAGTCAGAAAATGCTAGTGAAGAAGATAAATTAAGCACTTATTATAACCTTCACACTCGAACGTATGAATTATCTACTTACTATGCTTTTTACAGTATTGGTGAGTTGATCTATAGACTTCATTTCTTTCATCAAATTCCAACCTACGGAATCTTAACAGCGGGGTTCGTTGCTTTTTTCTTTTTACTGGCAATTGTAAGCGGACTAATAGTTCATTGGAAAAAAATTGTTTCAAATTTTTACATTTTCAGACCAAAAACAAAACTTAAAACTATTTGGACAGACGCACATACAGCTTTAGGAGTTATTGGATTACCATTTCAATTTATGTTTGCGCTTACCAGTAGCTTTTTATGCCTTTCAAGTCTTATTTTACTTCCTATAAATTTTGCTTACGATGGAAATCAGCAACAAGCGTTGGAAGATCTTAGGCCAATGCAAAAAACCTATGAGTGGGAAGAACAGGCAACAGGTGAAATTCCGAGTTTAAATGCTTTATATGAAAAAACTCAGGAAAAATGGCCAGAATTTGAAGCAGCTCAGGTTTATGTAAAAAATTATGGTGGAACCAACATGAAATTTCAGATTGATGGATTACTAAAACCAGATGAGGCATTTCTAGGTCACGGTAGAATCGTATATGATGTCATGTCGAATACGATTACTGAAGAAAAAAATCCTGAAGATTCAGGCTATGCTGAAACTGTAGAATTAGCCATAAGAAGACTTCATTTTGGAGATTTTGGCGGCTTATCTTTAAAAGTCATTTATTTTGCTTTAGCGATTATTACCTGTTTTGTTATTCTTAGTGGTGTTTTGATTTGGTTAGAAGCCAGAGATAAAAAACATATCCCAGAAAAGAAACGTAAGTTTAATAGAGCCCTTGGTTACTTTTATGTAGCAATATGCATGTCACTTTATCCTATAACTGCAATTAGCATGCTGGTAGCTAAATATATTCCCAGAACCATGGATACCGATAGACAATCTATACTTTATGCGGTTTTCTTTATAGGCTGGTTAATATTTACACTATTTTTCACATTTAGAAAAAACAATTATATCACCACAAAATATTCATTAATACTAGGAAGTTTCTTCGGGATTTTAGTTCCGATAATCAACGGACTGGTTTCCGGAAACTGGATTTGGAAGATGTATCAACAAGATCAAACAGCTATTTTGTTTGTAGATATTTTCTGGATCTGTATATCGCTTATAAGCTTCGGAATTTTACTAAGAATGAAGAAGCCGGTTTAAAATGTATAATATAGAGAGACATAAGAACTAGCTACATAATAGTTCCTGTTTTCTAAATTTGGAGCGATATCATCTCTCTTTTCTAAATTAAACTGTAATCCAGCTCTAAAGTTCCTTAAAAAAAGATATCGCAATTCCAGATTCATTGCGAGATTAATAAATTGATCTGATTCTGTATTAGTATTTAAATAATCTCGACTTACCATACCTATATCACCACCAGCAAGAGCCTGTATCTTATCATTTAAAAAAACAGTGTATATCTTTCCTCCTATTCCAAATTGTTGGTAACCTACATCATTAAAATTCTCATAGTAAGCATACAACTCTATTGGTATAAAAAACTTATTAGTACCGTAACCAGCTTTAAAAAGTAAATCTAAACTTTCAGCAGTAAAGTTGGGATCTGCAACATTAATCCATTTTTCGGTAGGAACAGGATCTGCCCCTGCAGAAACAAAAAAATAAGAATCATTTTTATTTTTTCTTTTTGGCCCCAGATCATAACATTGAGAAAAACTTTGGAAACTAATAAAGAGAGCTACAAGTAAAAACTTAATTTTCAAAATTGGGATATTTAAATTTAAAACTAAAATTAGATAATTTCAGCGGAGTTAACTTTTCTTGCACCAGTATTATCTCGAAGGTTATTTTTACTAGGGAATTTGCTTTTATTAAGTTTTATTGCTTTTTGCCAATCCATTTCATCGACAATAGTAATACCATGTTCCTTAGCTTCTTCTACGACGAGCCAATCAGGGTTTTTTCCTGTAATAAGAAAATTAGTATCCATTGCCATTTTTTCTTCAACTATCGCATTTTTACTTAGAAGATCGCATTTGATGGATTCTTCTCTTAATTCATCTAATTTACCATCGAAAACTACCTTTTTTCCCTCAAAGCTATCTGTAGATTTTTCTTCAACCTCTATGTTTTGTTTGATTTCCTCTTCTTTTGATGAAACAAAGTAATAATTCCAAGTAAGATAAATAATCCCAAGAAGAAGCAGGATATAGGCGGTTATAATTATCTGCAAAGTCATAGTTAGTGTGTGGTTAGTAACAATCAAATAATAAATCTATTATTCAACTGAATTTATGACAAACTTACATTATTTTTATTCACTATTCTTCATGATTTTTAGTTTTTAACGATTTTAATACATTCTTACGCTTCTTATATACAGCTGCATTCGCCAGCAGTTTCAAAGCGTTAATCATTGTTTAAAACGCCTCTAAACTTTTATCCATTCATATAATCTTACTATTTTCAAAGAAAAAATTATGGAATTAAAGAATTTAGGAAATACCGATCTTAAAACACCACCTATTATTTTTGGCGGTAATGTATTTGGATGGACACTTGATGAGAAAGAATCATTTAAAATGCTAGATGAGCTGCTTGAAAAAGGCTATACCTGCATCGACACAGCAGATGTTTATTCCAGGTGGGCAGATGATAACGAAGGAGGCGAATCTGAAAAAATTATTGGTAAATGGATGAAAGATCGTGGCGTAAGAGATAAAATTACGCTTGCCACTAAAGTAGGTTCAGATATGGGGCAAGGCAAAAAAGATATTTCTGAAAATTACATTTTAAAAGCCGCACAGGAATCACTGAAAAGATTAGAAACAGGTTATATCGATTTGTATTACACGCACTGGGACGATGATCGCACTCCTGTTGAAGAAACTTTAGGCGCTTACCAAAAACTGATCAAAAACGGATTCGTTAAATATATTGGTGCCTCAAATTTGAGTCCGGCGAGATTAAGAGATTCTTTAAACGCTTCTAAAGCAAAAGCTTTACCAAAATATCAGGTTTTTCAGCAGGAATATAGCTTAATGAATCGTGATAAAGTTGAAGGTGATATTTTAAAATTATGCCAGGAAAATAATGTGAGTATTACAACCTATTTTTCTTTGGCTAGCGGATTTTTAACCGGTAAATATCGCAGCAAAGACGATCTTGAGGGACAAAACCGAAAGGATTTTGTAAAAGATTATCTGGATGATCGCGGTAAAAATATTCTTAAAACTTTAGACGAAGTTTCTGAAGAGCACGGAATCTCTAATGCTGGTGTGGCTTTAGCCTGGATTATTAACAGACCAGGAATCACTGCCGCAATCGCCAGTGCTACAAAATCCTCGCATTTAAAAGCTTTCGAGGAAGCAACTTCAGTAAAACTATCTAGTGAAAATATGGAAAAATTGAATGAAGCAAGTAGTAAAAAAGCGCTACAGGATAAATAGAATCAAGATGTAGAAAATAAATAAAAAAGCCCCAAAATTGGGGCTTTTTTTATGCAATCTTAGCTACAAGATCTTTCAAGTTTAATCGATCCTGCTCACCTGTTTTCATATTTTTCAAAGTATACTCTCCTGCTGCCATCTCTTCGTCACCCGCAAGGATCACAAATGGAATATTACGTTTATTAGCGTAGTTCATTTGCTTTTTCATTTTGGCTGAATCTGGGAAAACTTCAGCATTTACACCTTCAGCACGTAAAGCATTTATACCTTTAAACGCATATAGGGCTTCTTTTTCACCAAAGTTCACAAATAAGACTTTTACATCATCTGCAACCGCTTCGGGGAATAAATTCAATTCTTCCAGCACAAGGTAAATACGGTCTAAGCCAAATGAAATCCCAACACCACTCATATTTTTAAGTCCGAATATTCCCGTTAGATCATCATAACGACCACCGCCGCCAATCGATCCCATCTTCACTCCTTTTGGCGCTGCAACTTCAAAAATCGCTCCTGTATAATAATTTAATCCTCGTGCCAGCGTCACATCTAAATCGAGTTTCGCTGTTTTTAAAGGCATTTCTGCAATGGCATTCTGAATAAACTCTAACTCTTCAATTCCTTTTAAACCAGCTTCAGAAGTTGATAATATCGATTTTAAAGCCTCAATTTTTTCAGCAAAATTACCTTCCAATCCAAAAATTGGTTTGATTTTTTCTATAGCGTCGTCAGCAATTCCTTTAGCAAGCATTTCTTTTACCACACCATCTTCACCAATCTTATCCAGTTTATCCAGCGCAACGGTAAAATCGATTAATTTATCCTGCTCGCCAATAACTTCAGCAAAACCAGATAAAATTTTACGATTATTGATCTTAATTGTAACTCCGTCTAGTTTTAATGCTGAAAAAACCGAATCATACAATTGTACAAACTCCACTTCCTGCCATAAACTATCACTCCCAACAACATCGGCATCGCACTGAAAAAACTCTCTAAATCTCCCTTTTTGAGGACGATCTGCACGCCAAACCGGCTGAATTTGATAGCGTTTAAACGGAAAATCGATTTCATTTTGATGTTGTACCACGTAACGAGCAAAGGGCACGGTAAGATCGTAGCGAAGCGCTTTTTCTGAAATCGAAGGCGTAAGTTTTAAGCTATCTTTATCGGCATAAGCAGTTTCATCAGCTTTCTTTAAAAAGTCTCCAGAATTAAGAATCTTAAAAATAAGGCGGTCTCCTTCTTCACCATATTTTCCCATTAGGGTATCAGAATTTTCGAAACTTGGTGTTTCGATCGCCTGAAAACCAAACTTTTTAAATTCAGTTTTAATCTTGTCGAATATAAAATTACGTTTTGCAACTTCCTGCGGAGTAAAATCTCTGGTTCCTTTTGGTATTGATGGTTTTTGTGCCATAAATCGATCTATATTCAGGTAAATAACCTGAATTCTTTCAGTTTTAAAATTCGTTGTTCAAAATTAACGAAAATCGCCTACTATATTTGGATTGCAGACCATTTTATCGGCTGCAAATATCTTAAATTTTGCCTGAACCTAAACAATTTTCAAATTTTAAGTAACATTCTTCTCAAAATTGAGTCTAACTTACAGTGACTGAAATTTCAAAATATGTTTGCACTCTTACGCGAGAACATTAGTATCGCTTTCGATTCGATTAAAGGCCAGCTTTTAAGAACTATTCTAACTGTTCTTATTATTGCTATTGGGATTACCGCATTGGTAGGGATTCTAAGTGCCGTTGGTGCTTTAGAAAACACGAT
Source organism: Zunongwangia mangrovi (assembly GCF_900112105.1). Classification (GTDB taxonomy): domain Bacteria; phylum Bacteroidota; class Bacteroidia; order Flavobacteriales; family Flavobacteriaceae; genus Zunongwangia; species Zunongwangia mangrovi. The sequence goes on from NZ_FOKV01000002.1 coordinate 223,190, forward strand.
TAGCGGGAATTTTGCTTCTATGGGCGCCAATACATTCAATATTCAGCGTTATAATTACACATCACAAAGGGGAAACGAGATCAATAAAGTAAACCCTGTGATCACGTATCGTGAAGTGAAAACCTTTCAAGATAAATATCAATATCCTTTAACCACAACGGCGATTAGTTTTACGGGAACGTCTTCTGCGGAAATTAAATGGGAAAACGAAAAAACCGATCCTGAAATAAATGTACTCGGAATCAACGAAAATTACCTTACTAACTCTGGTTTAGAGATTGAAACAGGTAGAAATTTCAACTATTTTGATATTCAGAATAATAACAATGTAGCCATTATTGGAGCCGATTTTGCTAAAAATAACGGACTATTTAAAGGAGCGAGCCCAATTGATAAAACGATTAGTGTTCGTGGTGCAAAATTTAAAGTGATTGGTGTTCTAGAATCTAAAGGTTCTACCTTTGGAAACAATGAAGATCTACGTGTTTTGATTCCGCTGCAACATGCCAGATCAATATTTAGCAGCCCCGGTATAAATTATAATCTTAGTATTAAGGTTGAAAACAAAGAAGCTTTAGATGCTGCTCAAGACGAAGCCATCCTTACTTTTAGGAACATAAGAAAACTAAGTCCTGTTGAAAAAGATAATTTTGGGATCGAAAGAAGTGACAGTTTATTAAATGAGATTGCTGAAATGTCTTCAGTTTTAAACCTCGCTGCCTGGATCATTAGCCTGGTAACAATTTTTGGTTCTTCTATCGCTTTAATGAATATCATGTTGGTGAGTGTTACTGAAAGAACTCGCGAAATTGGTGTGCGTAAAGCACTTGGAGCAAAGAAAAACACGATTGCTGCGCAGTTTTTTATGGAAACTCTAATTATTGGTCAGTTTGGTGGAGTTTTAGGGATTATTTTGGGAATCTTAATTGGTATGGCAGTTTCAGCCGGAGTTGGTTTCGATTTTACAACTCCGTGGTTAGCGATGTTCTGGGCCGTGGTTGTAACCTTGCTTACCGCGCTATTTTCAGGATTATATCCTGCAATTAAAGCCTCAAAACAAGATCCAATCGAATCACTACGATACGAATAAGGAACATCACGAAAACCAACAATATTGATTGCTCTAAAAAAGTTCTTTCCAGTAATTTTTGTCTTATCACTTGTAAAATTATGTATTCAGTTACTAGGCAATAGAAATTATGGATTTCACAGGGACGAGCTTTTACATCTTTCTGTAAGCGAACATTTAGATTGGGGATTTATGGAATTCCCGCCATTTATAGCTTTCCTTGGTAAATTCTCATATTGGTTTTTCGATTATTCTTTAATGGGCGTTCGTTTATTTCCAACATTTTCAGGTGTTGCGATTCTTATACTTTGCTGCTTAATTTGTATCGAGCTAGGTGGTAAAAAACAAGCGATTTTACTTTCCGGCATTTGCATTTTAGCTTTTTTGCCATTTTATCGAAATCATACATTATTTCAGCCGGTAGCATTTAACCAGTTATTTTGGACACTTGGCTTTTACTTTTACATCAGATTTATTAATTCTGAAAACAAAAAGTATCTCGTTTATCTTGGAATCACTCTAGGATTTGGATTACTGAATAAGTACACCATAGTTATCTGGACATTCGGGATCTTAATAAGTATACTGTTTTATAGAAAAGGGAATTTATTCAGAAATAAATGGATGTATTTTTCTGCAATATTAGCTCTACTCATTTTTTTGCCGAATATTATCTGGCAAATCGATCATGATTTTCCAATCCTGAAACATTTACAGGCTCTAAAAGAACATCAACTAGAGGAAATAAATCCATGGAGGTTTGGCTTGGCGCAGTTGGACTATCCCTTCACGTTATTAGTTAGCATTCTGGGAATTATTGGACTGTTTATAGATGAAAAACTGAAGAAATATAAGTCGGTCGCCATTGCTTGTCTGGTTATCTTCGGACTAATGTGGATCTTAAAATCAAAAGCTTATTATGTTTTTGGAATTTACCCTATTTTATTCGCGGCAGGTTCGGCTAAAGTTTCATTTATTTTCAATAAAAAACCAGTCTGGATTTATGCAATTTCAATAATAGTTTTGATGACTTCAGTTTATTTTATTCCTGAAGCTACACCAATTCTTTCCGTAGAAAATTATATAGAATATGCCGATTTAAAAGGAAATAACGGCCGAGTTGAACTTACCAGTGATTATGCTGATATGTTTGGCTGGGAAGAACAGGTAAAATTGGTAGATAGCGTTTACCAAAGTCTGAGTACTGCAGAACAGCAAAAAACAGTGATCTGGGCTGAAAATTATGGAGAAGCGGGTGCTATTAAAATCTTAGGAAAAAAATACGACCTGCCTAATCCTATTAGTCGGCATGGTAGTTTTTGGACCTGGGGTTATGGCAATAAAAATGCCGAAATATGGATAAGTTTAGGAAACGAAAAGGAAGTTTTAAACAGTGTTTTCGAGGACATAAAACTTATAAAAACGATCACGCACAAATACGCAGTTGACGAAGAAAACAATATTCCGCTATATATTTGCCGTACACCTAAAGTCGATATTGAAGATTGGTGGCAACAGTATAAAGATCATATCTATGATTAGATATTTTAAAATTTCCCGCTACAGAAGTCTTACTCTGAAATTGCTATTAAAAATATATAATCTTAAGACTTTACAATTTCAGCAAAATAATTATATAAATCTCCCTTGGTAATATTAGATCCTTGTTTGATTAACGCAAAAATATCTTTGTTTCGATCTTCACTTATCGCTTTAGTCGATGTATAAATATTCACTGCATCATTCATTAAATTAGATCGTAACCAATTATAGCCTTCGTGCGTGGTGATATCGATAGCTTCATTCTCAACTTTAACAGCGATAAGATTAATCGTAGCAGCTGTGATTTGAAATAAAAATATTTGTTGTTTAGAGAAATGTTCCAGATACTCCACTTTATTTAAAACGCCTTCCCAAATTAGATCACTAAAAACATCGATCTCCTTTTCTGCAACATCAGGCTTATTGGTTTTTATATCTTTCCACTCTTCAGCAGTAATAGATTGGGTAGCTAGAAAATTGATAAATTCCTGATGCATTTCTTCAAGCTGCTCACGTGTAAGTCTTGCGTATTTCATAACAATTAAATAGTTATAAAAAAAGCCCACTCATAGAGCAGGCTTTTTAAAAATTATATAGGTTTATTAAGCTTCTCCTACAACATCGAATGATAAAGTAGAAATTACCTCACGGTGAAAACGTAAAGTAGCTTCGTATTGTCCTAATCTTTTAATGTTTCCACCGGCAATATTGATAAATTTCTTGTCGATTTCTACACCTTCTTTAGCTAAAGCATCAGCTAGATCTGCATTAGTGATAGATCCAAATAATTTGTCTCCGGCACCAGATTTAGCAGTAAGTTTAATATCTAAACCGTTAAGCTTTTCAGCTTGTTTTTTAGCTTCGTCGATATGCTTTTGCTCTTTATAAGCTCTTTGTTTAAGAGTTTCAGCAAGAACTTTCTTAGCTGATGGAGTTGCTAATTCTGCGAAGCCTTGTGGGATTAAAAAGTTACGACCATAACCGTTCTTTACAGATACCACATCGTCTTTAAACCCTAAATTATCTACGTCTTTTTTAAGTATCAATTCCATAATTGCTTCTTTTTATTTTAATAAATCACCAACGTATGGCATTAATGCTAAATGACGTGCGCGTTTAACAGCAACAGCCACTTTTCTTTGGTATTTTAAAGAAGTCCCAGTTAAACGACGAGGAAGTAATTTCCCTTGCTCGTTTACAAAACTCATTAAAAAGTCTGGATCTTTATAATCGATATATTTAATACCAGATCTTTTAAATCTACAGTACTTTTTAGTTTTAGAAGTTTCTATATTAAGTGGAGTAAGATATCTAATCTCTCCGTCTTTTTTACCTTTTGCTTGTTGTTCAATAGATGTAGCCATACTTACGCTTTTTCTTGGATTCTTTTTCTTCTTTTCTCAGCCCAGGCTGCAGCGTGCTTATCTAACTTCACAGTTAAATAACGCATCATACGCTCATCTCTTCTAAAAGCAAGTTCTAAAGGCTCGATAGCCTCTCCTGGTGCTTTAAATTCAAATAAGTGATAAAAACCACTTTTTTTGTGCTGAATTGCGTAAGCTAATTTTTTAAGCCCCCAATTCTCCTTTGATACCATCTCAGCTCCTTTAGAAATAAGAAATTCTTCGTATTTCTTAACTGTTTCCTTTATCTGCTCATCAGATAAAACGGGATTCAAGATGAAAACAGTTTCATAATGATTCATAAAATTATATTTTATTAAAATTGGCTGCAAAAATAGAACTATTTTTTATATTTCACAAGCTAATTTTATTACGGTTAAAATCCCTATTTAATCGATGAAATTATACCCAATCTTGCTTTTATCAAATATAATGTCTAATATTGTTAATTGTAAAACTACAAAAAGACCTGTGGAAGATATTTTGCTAAAATGTGCAGTTGTAGATGACTCTAGTCTACAACGATTATCAATCGTTAAGATGATAAAAGATCATTCTAATCTTACTTTGGTAGCAGAATACAACAATGCTATCGAAACTAAGAACGGTCTTTTAGATACCGAGATCGATTTGATCTTCCTGGATATCGAAATGCCTATTCTTTCTGGGTTCGAACTTTTGGACGATCTTCCTAATCAGCCGCAAATAGTATTTGTTACTGGAAAAACAAAATATGCTTATAAGGCATTTGATTATAGCGCAACAGATTATTTACAGAAGCCCGTTAGTAAGGAACGTTTTAATAGTGCTGTGATCAAAGCTTTGAATATGTATAAGCTTAAAACGCAGGCTGTACTTCCTGAAGACGAAGATTTTATTTTCGTAAAAAGTAATCTTAAAAACCGTAAGGTATTTTTAAATCGCTTAAAATATATTCAGGCACTTGGGGATTACGTGAAATTCGTTACTGAAGAAGATAATTTTGTAGTACTGGCTACCATGAAGTCTTTTGAGAAAGAATTACCTTCAGAAAAATTTATGAGGACGCATAAATCCTACATCGTAAATTTAGATAAAGTTGAAAGATACAACAGCAAAACTGTAGAGATCGCAGGAGAAAAACTTCCGTTAAGCAGGCATAAGAAAAATAATCTTATCGAAGCACTTAGCAGTAAAGCTTAATTATAAAACATTTTAATTTTCAGATACAAAGCCGAATATCGACGATTAGATATTCGGCTTTTATATTTTATATTAATTCTGAAAATCCTACACGGGATCTACATTTACGATAACTCTTACGCTTCTATAAGCTGAAATTGCATTAAAACTAATAAGAATCTTTTGAAGTACAGATTTTGTCTTCCCTAAAGATTGACTCTGCGGAATTTTAAGCATGATATTCTTATAATATTCATTTCTAATTCTAGCCACTGGAGGAAATTCTGGTCCTAACACATGCTGGTTAAATACATTTTGCATCGCTTTCGCTATCCAATCTGCTGCTTCATTTGTTTTACTGAAATCACGCGATTTTAAACTCAATCGAACTAATCTAAAATAAGGCGGATACTTATAATTGTATCTTTCCTGAAGTTGCTCTTTATACATCCCCGCATAATCATTAGTAGAAACTTGCTGAATGATCTGGTGATGCGGATTATAACTTTGAATTAAAACCTTACCACGCTTCTTCGTTCTACCGGCTCTTCCTGCAACCTGAAGCATTAATTGAAAACTTCGTTCGTGCGCTCTAAAATCTGGAAAGTTCAATAGATTATCGGCATTCATAACGCCTACCAGGTTTACATTTCTAAAATCTAATCCCTTGGTTAGCATTTGTGTTCCTACCAAAATATCGATCTCTAGATCTTCAAAAGCAGTGATGATTTTCTCGTATCCATGTTTTCCCCTAGTGGTATCCTGATCCATTCTGCCAATTTTATGATCGGGAAACAGCGCTTTTAATTCGGTTTCAATTTGCTCGGTTCCAAAACCTTTTGTAGAAACATCATCGCTGTGACAGGCCATACAACGTTGCTGCATCGCGATATGATAACCACAATAATGGCAACGTAATTGATTGCTATGGCTGTGATAAGTTAAACTTACATCACAATTAGGACATTGTGGAGAATGCCCGCAGGTATTACATTCTAATATTGGTGAAAATCCTCGCCTATTCTGAAATAATATCACCTGCTCACCTTCAGCTAAAGATTCCTCGATCTCTTTCAGCAACCGATCTGAAAAATGCCCCGTCATTCTTTTTTTGCGATGTTTCTCCTTAATATCGACAATTTCAATTTCTGGCATTAAGACATCACCAAAACGCCTGGATAATTCAGTAAAACCATATTTATTATGTTCAGCATTAAAATAAGATTCTAGCGAAGGAGTTGCAGAACCCATTAAGGTTTTAGCTTTAAAAAAATTAGCTAAAACTACGGCGGCATCTCTTGCATGGTATCTTGGAGCAGGATCATATTGCTTAAACGTAGCTTCGTGTTCTTCATCGACAATGATCAATCCTAATTGTTGGAACGGTAAAAATATTGCCGATCTGGCGCCAATAACTACTTTAGGATCATCACCGGCATTAAGCACATTTTGGTAGACCTCTACCCTCTCGTTCATGGAATATTTACTGTGAAAAACTAAAACTTTATCTCCAAAATAAGCCTGAAGTCGGTTTATTAACTGCGTGGTAAGCGCAATTTCTGGTAATAAATAAAGTGCTTGTTTCCCTTCGTTTAAAACCTCTTCGATAAGTTTTAGGTAAATTTCAGTTTTACCACTGGAAGTTACGCCGTGTAATAAACAAACGGTTTTTTCTTCAAAAGAAGCTTTAATTTGCCCAAAAGCTTTAAGCTGATATTCGTTAAATTCTATATGTTTTCTGGTAATTTCACCATCAAAACCAACACGATCTTCATTGATATAATATTCCTGAAAAATATTCTTTTTAACCAGACTTTTTAAAGTGGATGCAGTTACTTCTGAAGATTTTTGAAGCTCTTTTGCACTAATTGGCTTGGTACTTCTGGCTTTTATGCTGAAATAATTAAGGACGACTTCTCGCTGTTTATGCGCCCTGGAAAGATTGTCTAAAAGCTGATGCATTGCATCCTCAGATTCGTGATTTTCGTGAAGTTTTATATATCGAACGCGTTTTGGTTTGTATTGCTCGTAAATCTCCTGACTTAGTACCACAATATCTTTCGCCATTAATCGGTTTAAAACCGGTAAAACCGATTTTCGATCTAATAGTGCTTCGACTTCTTTAATTTTTAAAGAGGATTGGTTTTGCAAAGCTTCAACCACCAAAAACTCATCGTCCTTAAGCTCAGATTCGATAATTTCCGACTCTTTTTGTAGCTGAACTATACTTTCACTTTCTAGAATAAATGCTCCGGGTAAAGCCGCTCGCATCACTTCACCTTCAGTACACATATAATAAGAAGCGATCCAACTCCAAAACTTCAGTTGTTGACTAGTCACCAAAGGAGCTTCATCTAAAATCTGACTAATAGGTTTGGCTTCGTAAACTTCTGGTGCTCGATCGTGCACTTCAGCAATTATCCCTGTGTAAACTTTTGATTTTCCGAAGGGAACAGCAACACGTATACCTGCTTGTAGAAAATTAGCCTCATCTTTAGAAATACTGTAAGTAAATCTATTATCTAAAGGTAGCGGTAAAATAACATCTACAAAATGGGACATAAGCTTAGCTATTCTAAAATTGAATTTAAGTTAAGAACAGCAAACATACTATTCTTGATCTTTGAGTAAAAATAAAAACCATTCTCGATTAAAGAATGGTTTTTAAAATATTTTAATAATTGGCCAAAATTAGCCATTTTTTGATATGCTTTTTAGATCATTCGGCGCGTTCCCAGGTCATCGTTTTATAGAAAAAAGCAACATAACCTCTTACATTTAACATATCTGGATTATCTTCGTCTACCCAAATTTTTACTTTGTAAACTTTACCAGATTTAGGATTAATGATTTCCCCACCAGCGTAATGATCGCCTTCTTTTTTTAAGCCGTGCATTAATTGCAAACCTTCTATTGGTTTGTCTTTTAGCGCTCCTTTACATTCTGTACAAAGTTTATCGCGATCTTCTTCTTTGGTTATTCTAAGCACTTTACCGCAAACTTCGCCATCTTCTTTTTTAAAGATCTTTACGATCGAATTTACTTTTCCTTCGTCGTTAGTACATTTCCATTTCCCGAAAACGTCGTCTTGCGCATAAACACTATTAAGCGCTGCAAAGGCAATAAAGAATACGGAAAATAAAATATACTTTTTCATCTTATAAATTTAACATTGCTTCTTTTAAATCGTCTTCGGCAGGTTTTTTAGAAAGCCAAATACCAAATAATGCTTTTTTAAATGCCATTCCTTTAATAGTACCTTTTTCTTCTCCGTTTTTATAAGAGATCACTCCGGTACCGGGAATATAAACTAAATCGAAAACATCGTCTTTTTTGATCTCGTCACTAAAAAAACCTTTAAATTTTTTAATTTCTGAAGCTAAAGGAGCGGTATTTCCATTGGTCGAATTTTCGAAACCTTCGTTCACGGCATCGACCATTTTATTACTTGTTATTAATTTTGAAACAATATGAAGTTTAATAGCCATTGGCTTATCTGCACTCATTATTTGCTTCTCATCACTACTTTTTTCCTGAAGGTATAATCCCCCTGCGTAAAGATCGATCCAAAATTTTTCACGAACTCCTGCTCCATTCAATTTTAATGATTCTCCTTTAAATTCTACTGAATTTGGTAAAGAAACTCCACCAACTTCGGTTTGTGCACTCAACATCGTTACCGAGCATAATGCAACGAAAAGTAACATATACTTTTTCATTTTTTGTGTAGTTTAAGTTAAAATAAATTTATTTAAAATTTTTCTTCAGTTTTATCAGCGAGGCATTAAGTTCAAACCCCAACAGAAGAATATTAGCATTTAACCAAATATACACCATTAAAATTAACAATGCTCCAATAGAACCGTACAATTCGTTATAATTTGAAAAATTTTCAATATATAATCCAAATAAAAATGAGGTGATTAAAGTCAAAATTGTGGTGAAAAATGCACCTACAGAGAAAAATCTAGCCTGTCGTGCTTCTTTTGTTCCGAAGTAATAAAGCGTTGCAACGGCGATATAAATAAGTACCACTAACGCAATATATTTCACTACTCCGGTTCCTGTACCATCATTCGAAATTAATCCATATTCACTTAGATCTTCTACGGCATAGGTTAAATAGACTACCAATATTACGGTAAGAAGCAAAAGGAATGCCAAAACGAGCGAAACACCAATTGCAACGATATATTGCCTAACTAAAGATCTTTTAATATTAGTATGGTAAGAAAACTCGAAACCAGTAAAAATAGCGTTTACCCCATTGGTCATTAAAAAAATAGAAAGTATAAAAGAAAAAGACAGCAAGCCGGCACGAGGATTATTAGCAATATCTGCAAAAATATCTCCTAAATATTCCTGCGTTTCCGGCGGTAAAAGCGTGTCTATAAAAAGTAAAAATTTTATCCTGAAATCGTCGATGACATTCAGATCTTCCACATAAGGAATCAAATTGAAGATAAATAACAAATAAGGAAACAAAGCCATAAAAAAACTAAAAGCGATGGCACTGGCCCTTGTAGAAAAAGTACCATGTATAATCCCGCCACTATAAATATCCCATAAATGATAGAGCGAAAGCCCATCTGTTCCCGGTATAGTTACCTTGCTCGATGTTCTTTTCCACCAATCTGAGACATTATCCAGTTTAGTTGTTATCGCCTCGAGTATCGACATATTTTACATAGCTTTTAAGCTAAGATCCATATTATAAACCGAATGAGTTAAAGCGCCGCTCGAAATATAATCCACACCACATTCGGCATATTTCTTGGCGGTTTCTAAAGTAATCCCGCCACTAGATTCGGTTAAACACTGGTCTCCGATAAGTTTGACCGCTTTTTTTGTTTCAGCATAATCAAAATTATCGATTAGGATTCGGTATACGCCACCTTCAGCTAAAATTTCTTCGATTTCTTTCATATCCCGGGCTTCTACAATGATCTTAAGATCAAGATTGTTAGTTTCCAGATACTTTTTTGTTTTCTGAATAGCTTGTGCAACACCACCTGCAAAATCGATATGATTATCCTTTAACATGATCATATCATAAAGTGCAAATCGATGATTTTCTCCACCACCAATTTTTACGGCCCATTTTTCTAAAGCACGAATTCCCGGTGTAGTTTTTCTGGTATCAAGAATTTTGGTGCCGGTTCCTTCCAACTTATCTACAAATTCTTTGGTTTTGGTAGCGATAGCACTCATACGTTGCATAGCATTAAGTACTAATCGTTCTGCCTTTAAAATAGATTGCGAAGCAGCTTCAACATAAAAAGCAACATCACCTTTCTTCACTTTTTGGCCATCATTTATTTTGATATCCAGCTTAACTTCAGGATCTACAAATTCAAAAACTTTTTTAGCGAAATCTACGCCGGCTAAAATACCATTGTCTTTAACTAAAAGTTGCGCTTTTCCCTTAGCATCGGCAGGAATACAAGCCAGTGAACTGTGATCGCCATCACCAATATCTTCTCTTATTGCGTTGGTTATGATTAATTCAATTTCTTTTTCAAATTGTGCTGCTGAGATCATTTGCAATACTTATTTTTGTAAATGTAGGAAAGTCTGCGCTAAATATACCGAATGACGATAAAATTACTCTGCATAGGAAAAACCGATAGCAAGGAATTACAAAAGCTAATCGAGGTCTATCTAAAACGGCTTCAGTTTTATACAAAATTTGAAATCGATGTGATTCCAGATCTAAAAAAGGCTAAAAATTTAGACGAAAATCAGCAAAAATCGAAAGAAGGCGAATTGATTCTTAATAAAGTACAAACTTCAGATTATTTAGTGCTTTTGGATGAAAACGGAAAACAATTTTCTTCGGAAGCTTTTTCAGAATACCTTCAGAAAAGAATGAATAGCGGCTTAAAACAACTCATTTTTGTTATTGGCGGCCCTTACGGATTTTCTGAAGCGGTGTATCAACGCGCCAATGGTAAAATATCTCTATCCAAAATGACGTTCTCTCACCAGATGGTACGACTTTTTGTAACCGAACAAATTTACCGCGGCTTTACCATCTTAAAAAACGAACCCTATCACCACAGATAATATACATGGAATTAGTATTTGCAACTCACAATCAAAATAAATTTAAAGAAATCGAAGCGATGCTTCCAGATCACATCACCTTATTATCCTTAGATGATATTGGCTGTACTGAGGATATTGCTGAAACCGCCGATACCATTGATGGTAACGCTATTTTAAAAGCAGAATATGTTCGCCATCGTTATGGCTACAATTGTTTTGCAGATGATACAGGTCTTGAAGTGGATGCACTGGCAGGAGCTCCCGGAGTATATTCTGCTCGTTATGCCGGGGAACAAAAAGATGATAAAGCGAATGTTGCTAAACTTCTAGATCAACTTAAAGATAAAGAAAGCAGGAAAGCACATTTTAAAACTGTGATCGCCCTAAATTTAAAAGACAACGAAAACCTGTTTACAGGTATTTGCAAAGGTGAAATTATCGAGGAACGTCGCGGCGAAAAGGGCTTTGGATACGATCCTGTTTTTATTCCTGAAGGCTACGATCGTACTTTTGCTGAAATGGAAATGAAAGAAAAAGCTGAAATTAGCCATCGTGGCAAGGCTTTCAAGGCTTTAATGGAGTATCTTTCCAAATAAAAGAGGAATTAAAAATATAATGTGATAAGCTGTAAACTAATACGTACATTTGCAGCTTATTAAATTTTATAATGAATAAATTTCAAGAATTAGGTTTAAATTCCTCTATTTTAAAAGCTATTGAAGACATGGGCTTTGAAAGTCCTAGTGAAGTACAGGAAAAAACCATCCCCATTTTATTAGACGAAGAGACCGATATGGTTGCCTTAGCCCAGACCGGGACAGGAAAGACGGCAGCTTTTGGTTTCCCTTTGATTCAGAAAATAGACCCGAAATCAAAGCACACACAGGCATTAATTTTATCTCCTACCAGAGAATTATGCCTCCAAATTACAAACGAACTAAAGAATTACTCTAAATACGAGCCTTCATTACATCCGGTAGCGGTTTATGGTGGAGCAAGTATTACAGAACAGGCAAAGCAAATAGAGCGCGGTGCCCAGATCATTGTTGCAACTCCTGGGAGAATGCAGGATATGATAAGACGTAAACTTACCGATATCTCAAGAATCGAGTATTGCGTTTTAGATGAAGCAGATGAAATGTTGAATATGGGATTTTATGAAGATATCACTTCTATCCTATCTCATACTCCTAAAGAGAAGAACACCTGGTTATTCTCTGCAACAATGCCTAAAGAAGTGGCAACGATCGCTAAGAAGTTTATGCGTAGTCCTATCGAGGTTACCGTTGGTAGCAAAAACATGGGATCTACTAACGTATCGCACGAATTTTACCTGGTAAATGCACGTGATCGATATGCAGCTTTAAAACGTTTAGCTGATACTAATCCAGATATTTTCTCGGTTATCTTTTGCCGAACTAAAAGAGATACGCAAAAAGTTGCAGAGCGTTTAATCGAAGATGGTTATTCTGCTGCTGCATTACACGGAGATTTAAGTCAGAATCAACGTGATTTGGTGATGAAGTCTTTTAGAACTCGCCAAATCCAAATGTTGGTGGCTACAGATGTTGCTGCCAGAGGTATTGATGTAGACGATATTACTCACGTAATAAACTATCAATTACCAGACGAAGTAGAGACCTATACACACCGTAGTGGTCGTACTGGTCGTGCCGGTAAAACTGGTACTTCGATGGTAATCGTTTCTAAAAGTGAACTTCGAAAAATTAAAAGTATCGAGCGTATCATCAAACAATCTTTTGATGAGAAGCAGTTACCAGACGGTAAAGATATTTGCAAAGTGCAGCTATTGCATTTAGCTAATGATATTAAGAATACAGAGATCAATCACGATATCGATGAATATCTTCCTAATATCAATAAAGTATTGGAAGACTTCAGTAAAGAAGAACTAATTAAAAAGTTCTTTTCTGTTGAATTTACTAGGTTCTCTAATTATTATAAAAAAGCGAATGATCTTGCTCCAGTTAGTGGTGGAGCTAATGTAGATCTAGATCCAAACTCTACCCGTTACTTTATGAACGTTGGTAAGAAAGATGGATTTGATTGGATGAGCTTAAAAGATTTCCTTAAAGACGCTTTACAATTGGGTAAAGATGGAGTATTTAAGGTAGATGTAAAAGACAGCTTTTCATTCTTTAATACTGAAAATTCTGAAACCGATAAAGTTCTTACCGCATTTAATGATTTTGAATATCAGGGAAGAAGAATTAACGTAGAAATCACCAAAAACTCAAATAGTAGCGGTGGTAATGGCGGTCGCAGACGTAAAGGTCGTAAAGGCGGCGGTGGCGGCTTTGGAAAAAGCGATTTTAAATCTGGCGGTAAGGGGAGATCACGCTCAAAAGACGGAAGAGATTCTGGATTTAAAGGCAAGAAATCCAAAGGCTCTGGGAGTCGTGGTAAGAATATAGAAAATTCGATAAAAAGGAGAAAATCTAAAAAATAAGCTAGGTTTAAGCCTATTTTGGCATCATTTTTTAGAATGATTTTTATATTTTAGGCCCCAAGATTTATGAAGCAGTTAGTTACTTTTATATTTTCAGTATTTTTTGTTTGTCAACTGGCAAGCGCTCAGGATATTATTTCGGGAACCGTGATGAACGCGGCTAACGATGTACCTTTAGAAAATGTTCATATTGTAAATTTGAACCAGGTAAAAGGAAGTACTTCTGAAGAAGATGGTTCTTTTGAGATCCATGCTACAGCAAACGATACTTTATATTTTACTTATTTAGGATTCAAATCTATTAAAGTAAGAGTAACTAACGACTGGTTAAAATATGGTAATGTAAAAGTGAAAATGACCGAGGTTGGTATCGCTTTAGAAGAAGTTACCGTTAGCGACGTAAAACTTACCGGATATCTTGAAATTGATGCTAAGAATATTCCGATTTACGAAAATAAGAGATATAGTATTTCCGGCCTTAATATAGGATATGAGGCCGGAGGTTCTTCTCCAAGTGCATTTAATAAAGTTGTTGGTTCTATATTTAATCCTGCAGATGCGCTTAATAATCTCTTTAGCCGAAGAGAGCGACAATTACGCAAGCTTAGACAAATGAAGGAAGACGAAAGTATTCGTGACCTTTTAGGTTCTAAATACAATAGAGAAACCCTAAGCGCCATGTTACAACTAAGTAAAGCTGAAATTGAAGAAGTTTTAAGTAGGTGTAATTATTCTGAAGATTTTGTAAATACTGCTACAGATCTTCAAATTCTTGATGCCATTAGCGGATGCTGGGAAGAATATAAATTACTTCAGCGAAACAAGAATTAAATATTATCATTTTCAAGATAAGTTTTTAGGTTTTGAAGGCTCTTCTCAAAATCTTCTCCCAATCTATTTTCCATACTATAAAAAATAGAGATCACAGAATAAGGAAACGGCAAATAACCACGAACACCAAATACGATCTTTGTTCTTTCTGGCTGAATTTCTTTAGAAGCAAAATAAACCATTGCAACTGCTTCTACAGGTTTAACCAGTAATAATTTGGTTTCAAAAACATGTCCTGGCTTTACTTTTATGATCTTTTGTGTACCTTCACCAATAGTCTTATCGCCTTTCCAATATACGATAGCATCTTCTTTACCATCTACACCACTAAACCTTAATTTTGCGGTTTTAGCGCCTTGCAACTGGGAAATCCATTTCTTTTGATTCTTAAGTTGGCGTACAAAACCATAAATATCTGCCTTCGATCTATTAATTACAATAGTTCGACTAACATCATAATCCTTTTTAGACCAGGCATGTAAAAAAGCAACAAACGTAATTATCGCAATAATCACGTAGAAGAAAAGCGTCATCTGTAAAATTTACTTTTTGTTAAAATTAGCAATTATTTCGAATAAAAATGAGAAATAAGCTCATTACTATTCTTCAGGTTATTTTTAAGCCATTTAAACTTTAAGTCCTCTTTTTCCTGTTCATTTAGTTGCCAACTCACATCTTCTTTCCTAATCCTCTCAGCCAGACTTTGTAATATGATCGCGGCAGAAACAGAGATATTTAGACTCTCCGTAAAACCATACATTGGTATTTTTAATGTACAATCTGCTTCTTTCATGATTTCGT
The DNA here is from genome assembly GCF_900112105.1 of Zunongwangia mangrovi. Lineage (GTDB taxonomy): Bacteria > Bacteroidota > Bacteroidia > Flavobacteriales > Flavobacteriaceae > Zunongwangia > Zunongwangia mangrovi. The sequence goes on from NZ_FOKV01000002.1 coordinate 238,515, forward strand.
CTGATAGTCCATGACGCTCTGTCCCGAAGAATAAAGCCGACTTCTTATTGACATCAAAATCTCCCAAGTGTAAAGAATCATTATGGGGGCTTGTCGCTACAATTTGATAGCCACTTTCCCTTAAATGCGAAATACATTCTTTAGCTGAAGCATGACGATTTACAGTAACCCATTTTTGAGCGCCCATAGCTATCTCACGATCTATCCTTTTAGGAAATTTTTCTTCAATTACATGTACATTTTGGATTCCAAAAACATCACAACTTCGTATAACTGCACTGGTATTATGTAATTGATATACATCTTGTGTAGCCACAGTTATATGATTAGTTCGTTGATCGATCACTTTATTCATAAGTGATCTTCTACGATCGGTAAGAAAATCTTCTAAATAAGAAATTAGAGCAGGGTCATTCATATAACTTCAAAAATATAAAAATGAAATTATTAAAAGGCCAAAAACCTCGTATAAAAGCCCATTCTGACTGAAATTATTAAATACAAAGCTTTATTTGATTCAGTATAAATGGTGAGCATTGCTCTAAATTCGATATTCGATAAAATTAGAATCAATTTTATCGAATATCGAAACTTTTGATTTTCTATAAAATCATTATCTTTTTTAAAAATTTGAGATCATGAAAAATCTTGTAGTTCTTACAGGAGCAGGAATAAGTGCAGAAAGCGGAATTAAAACCTTTAGAGATGCCGATGGTTTATGGGAAGGACATGATGTAATGCAGGTTGCCTCTCCGTTAGGCTGGGAAAAAGATCAGGAATTGGTACTCGATTTTTACAATCAGCGTAGAAAACAGCTGCTAAGCGTTGATCCTAATAAAGCACATACGGTTTTGGCCGAATTAGAGCAGGATTTTAATGTTGAAATCATTACCCAAAACATCGACGATCTTCACGAACGTGCCGGCAGTTCTAATGTGTTGCATTTACATGGCGAACTTTTAAAAGCTCGCAGCACTTTTGATGAGAACTTGGTAATCGACTGGAAGCAGGATATTAAAATTGGTGATTTTTGCGAACATAATTTTCAATTACGTCCGCATGTGGTTTGGTTTGGCGAAGCAGTCCCAATGATGGAAAAAGCGATTCAAAAAGTATCAAATGCCGATATTATTGCAATTATTGGAACCTCTATGCAGGTGTATCCAGCAGCGGGCCTTATCGATTTCGCTCCAGTGAAAACTCCGGTTTACTTTATAGATCCAAATCCTAATATTCGGGAGAATGAATATCTAAATATTTATGCTGAAAAAGCAGTAAGTGGCGTCCCAAAAATGGCCGAAGAACTTCGTAAAAGATTTATCTCTTGAATATCGAATATGAGCTCGATACAATGACTATGCATGCTGAAAGTAGGGCGAATTTCAGCAGGATAATTAGCGAAAACCAGTTTCTACCGGATTTAATTCAGGTTATTCAGCAATCTTCAGCATATCGCTTAAAAGCAATTGTAGCTCTAGAGTTTTATGCCAGAGATCACTGGGAAGAAGTGAAAAATTATTCCGAAGAAATCATTGAAATATCAACCAAAATCACTTCAGAAACCGAGAAACGCTGTATTTCAAAATTAATGGAGAAAATTAGCGAATTTCAATATAAAGATCCAGATTTTAAACTTCCGCAGCAATCCTTGGAACAAATGGCAAGTGTTTGTTTCGATTGGTTACTAACAGACAGTAAAATAGCGACTAAAGCTTTTTCTATGCAAAGTCTTTTTTATCTGGGTTATAAAATAGACTGGATCCATACCGAATTAAAAGCTTATTTGGAACGAAATTTGGCATATCAGTCTGCCGGTTTTAAATCCCGCGGCACAAAAATATTAAAGAAATTAAGATAGTGGTTTCGCAGATGGTTTTGAAGCACTATCTTTACGCTTTAACTTTTAAAATAAGAAAATGACACCGCTAAATGCAATTTCTCCGATAGACGGAAGATATCATTCTAAAACAAAGGCTTTATCGGCTTATTTTAGTGAAAATGCGCTTATAAAATATCGTGTAAAAGTAGAAGTTGAATACTTTATCGCCTTATGTAAACTACCTTTACCACAGCTAAAAGATGTGGAAGAGGCTGTTTTTCCACAACTTCGTGGATTGTACGAAAACTTTACAACTCAGGATGCACAAGCGATCAAAGAGATTGAAAAAACAACCAATCACGATGTAAAAGCGGTAGAATATTTCTTAAAAGAAGAGTTTGAAAAATTAGGCTTAGAAACCTCGAAAGAATTTATACATTTTGGGCTTACTTCCCAAGATATTAATAATACTGCGGTTCCGCTTTCGTTAAAAGATGCGATAGAAGAAGTTTATGTTCCGCAATTAGACGAAATTATAAGCAAATTAAAATCACTTGCTAAAGATTGGAAAGATGTACCAATGCTTGCCCGTACTCACGGCCAGCCTGCCTCTCCTACTCGACTTGGAAAAGAAATAGAGGTTTTTACTACTCGCTTAAAAGAACAAAAAGAGCTTTTAGATGCTTGCAGTCACGCAGCTAAATTTGGTGGTGCTACCGGAAATTACAATGCGCATTTCGTAGCTTATCCAGAAACCGACTGGAAGAAATTTGGAAGCGGATTTGTAGAAAACACTCTTGGTTTGAAACATTCTTTCCCAACAACTCAAATCGAGCACTACGATCACATGGCTGCACTTTTTGATGCGTTAAAAAGAATAAACACCATAATCCTGGATTTAGATAAAGATATCTGGACGTATGTTTCTATGGATTATTTTAAGCAAAAGATCAAAGCTGGAGAAATAGGAAGCTCTGCCATGCCACATAAGGTAAATCCTATCGATTTTGAAAACAGTGAAGGGAACTTGGGTATCGCCAATGCTATTTTTGAGCATTTAGCCGCTAAATTACCAGTGAGTAGATTACAGCGAGATTTAACGGATAGTACTGTTTTAAGAAATATAGGCGTTCCTGTTGGTCATACGCTAATTGGTTTTCAGTCTACTTTAAAAGGCTTAAATAAATTATTGCTGAATGAAGAAAAGCTTAATGCAGATCTTGAAGCTAACTGGGCGGTTGTTGCTGAAGCAATCCAGACGATATTAAGACGTGAAGGTTTTAAAAATCCTTATGAAACTCTAAAAGGACTTACTCGTACTAACGAAAAAATCAATAAAACAAGTATCGCGAACTTTATTGAAACTTTAGAAGTTGAAGATCATATAAAAGAAGAATTAAAGAAAATTACTCCACAAAACTACACCGGAATCTAATTTACATTTTTTATTCTTATTGAATATCAAAGGATTGCCAGTGGCAATCCTTTTTTGTATCACAACTAATAGAAATTCGACTATTTTTGTAATAAATAAATCTATATTTTTACACTAAACCGTAAATTGAAATTATGAATTCAGACTCTCAAATATCAGAAAATATAAATCCTGAAGAGCAGGTAATTTACTCTGATGCGCAACTTAAACAAGGACAAACAGCTTATATAAATAAGGTTTTTAACTGGATGTCACTAGCACTTCTAATTACCGGTGTAACTGCATTTTTTGCTGCTGGTAGTTATGAATTTATGAATTTAATTTTCTCTAATAAGCTTGTTTTTTACGGACTTATAATTGGGGAAGTTTTATTAGTTGGATATATTGGCGCTAATATTCAAAAGTTGTCGACTACTACCGCTACAGCTTTATTTATCCTGTATTCCGTGTTAAATGGGATTACTTTATCATTTATTTTACTTGTATTTACTTCAGCTTCTATAGCCACAACCTTTTTTGTAACTGCCGGTACGTTTGGTGCTATGAGTGCTTACGGATATTTTACTAAAAGAGATCTTACCAGTATTGGTAATCTTTGCTTTATGGCATTAATCGGGATTATAATCGCCTCGATCGTAAATATTTTCTTTTTTAGTGAAATTTTATATTGGGTAATTACTTATGCCGGTGTTTTGATTTTTGTTGGCCTAACTGCTTACGACACTCAAAAGATCAAAAGAATGTATAGAGCAGGAATGGAAGATTCAGATATCGGCCATAATTTAGCATTAATGGGAGCTATTACACTTTACTTAGACTTTATAAATATGTTCCTTTTCCTACTTAGAATCTTTGGAAATAGGAAATAGAAAAAATTGCTTCAGGTCTATCCTTTGAGGTATTTGTTTGAAAATAGTCTTTATTTAGACATCACTATAAAAATCGTGAACTAGAGGATTTAAACTCAATTATCGAGTTAAATATTAGAAACTATAAAAAAGCTTCAATTAAAATTGAAGCTTTTTTGTTTTAGTTTATATTCTGAATAGCTTTTGAAAGCGATTTCTGCCAATGTGGAATTTCAACCTGAAAAGTTTTTTTAATCTTAGATTTATCAAGAACACTAAACGCAGGTCTTTTTGCAGGTGTTGGGTAGTCTTGGGATCGTATAGGTTTTAAATTACAATTGATCTCTGCCAATTTAAAAATGTTAAAAGCAAAATCATACCAACTAGCGACTCCTTCATTACTATAATGGTAAATCCCATATTTTTTTGATTGAGATTGGATGATCTTAAGAATCATTTCAGCTAAATCCATAGCGTAAGTAGGCGTACCTACCTGATCAAAAACTACAGATAGTTCTTCTCGTTCCTTACCATACTTTAGCATCGACTTTAAAAAATTGTTTCCGAATTCAGAATATAACCAGGAAGTTCTGATGATAAAAAATTGATCTAAATTTTGTAGAATCTTAGATTCTCCGTCAAGTTTAGTTTTACCATAAATTCCTAAAGGATTGGTTTTATCGTCTTCTAAATAAGGTAGAGAATTATCTCCCGAAAAAACAAAATCTGTAGAAATATGAATTAATTTCACCTGATTTTTCGAGCAAGCCTTAGCCAGTTTTTCAACAGCGATATGGTTTATGAGATCAGCTTTTGTTACATCAGATTCTGCTTTATCAACCTGAGTATAAGCAGCGCAATTAATGCAATAATCGTAACTATAATTAGATAATTCTTGCTCTATATTTTTTGCATTAGTAATATCTAATTCTGAAGAGCTTTTGAAAATGAATTCAAATTGATAAGAACTGCTTAACTTTTTAATACATTGTGCAAGTTGTCCTTTACCACCAGTAACAAGAATTTTAAGCATATTATTGTACTTCAGAATATTGAGAAATATACTGTTTGAAACCAGGTAAAACTAAATCCTTATCTGATATGATCAATTCTTCTTCAGATAACTGCCAATCTATGCAAAGATCTTTATCGTTATAAATAATTCCTGCTTCAGCTTCTTTATTATAAAAATTATCGCATTTATAGTAAAAAAGCGCTGTTTCACTTAAAACAACAAATCCATGAGCGCAACCTCTGGGAACAAATAATTGCTTTTTATTTTCTTCGGAAAGCAATGTACTATAAACTTCGCCAAAGGTTTCACTTTCTTTTCTTAGATCTACCACCACATCTAAAACCTTTCCTTGCAAAGCAGAAACTAATTTTGCCTGAGAGAAATCACCTTCCTGCAGATGAAGACCTCTTAAAACGCCTCTCTGTGAAAATGACTGATTATCCTGAACAAATTCTGTATTTATACCTGTTTCCTGCTGAAAAACTTTTTTATTAAAACTTTCATAGAAATATCCTCTTTTATCATTAATTATTTTTGGTTCAATTTCAAAACAGCCTTCTATGCTAGTTCTTTTTACTTTCATTAAATTGTTGCTAATAAATTTTTACTGTATCCACTTTTTAGAAAGGGCTCAGTTAAATTCACAAATTGCTCTTTTGTGATATATCCCATTTTTAAAGCTGAAGCCTCGATAGCACCAACTTTTAGCCCTTGTCTTTCTTCAATTACTTGAACAAATTGGGACGCCTGCATTAAAGAATTAAATGTTCCTGTATCGAGCCAGGCCGTTCCGCGGTCTAATATACTAACATTAAGTTTTCCTTGATTAAGATATTCCTTATTTATATCAGTTATTTCTAATTCTCCTCTCTTACTTGGCTTTATATTCTTGGCTATATCTATAACATTATTGTCGTAAAAGTAGATTCCAGGCACTGCATAGTTTGATTTTGGTATTGATGGTTTTTCTTCAATAGAAATTGCTTTTTGATTATCATCAAACTCTACGACACCATATCTTTCGGGATCTGTCACGTGATATGCATATATAATTCCTCCATCTGGTTCATTGTTTGTCTGTAATAAATTAGATAATCCTGAACCGTAAAAAATATTATCACCTAATACCAATGCAACTTTATCTTTGCCTATAAAATCTTCGCCAATTAAAAAAGCTTGAGCCAAGCCCTCTGGCTTAGGTTGGACCGCATATTCAAAAACACAGCCATATTTAGTTCCATCCCCCAATAATTTTTTAAATAAAGGCATATCATGAGGGGTACTTATAATTAAAATTTCCCTTATTCCTGCTTCCATTAAAGTTGAAAGCGGATAGTAGATCATTGGTTTATCGTAGATAGGCATTAATTGCTTACTTACTGCTATTGTACAAGGATGGAGTCTTGTACCAGATCCTCCTGCTAAAATTATTCCTTTCATATAATCTGGTTGTGTTAGTTTTTTGGTTAATTAAACTGTCTCAAGAATACTTTTATATTTATTTAAATACCAGTCAACTGTTAATTCAATTCCGGTTTCAAAGTTTTCATCTGCCTTCCACCCTAAATCATTCTCAATTTTTGTGGCATCAATAGCATACCTAAAGTCATGTCCTGCTCTATCGGTAACATACGATATTTGTTCTGCATAACTTTTGCCAGAATTTAATGGAACTTTTTGATCAAGTATTTCGCAAATCTTTTCAGCAATATAGATATTGGTTCGCTCATTTCTGCCACCTACATTATAGGTTTCTCCAGAAATTCCTTTCTTAAAAGCTAACTCGATTCCTTTACAGTGATCTAAAACGTAAAGCCAGTCTCTTATATTTTTACCGTTCCCATAGATAGGAATTTTTTCACCAGATAATGCCTTTCTAATAATAACAGGAATTAATTTTTCATCATGCTGTTTGGGCCCATAATTATTTGAGCAATTAGTTGTTACTACATTCATCCCATAAGTATGATGATAACTGCGAACAATAAAATCAGAAGAAGCTTTTGATGCACTATAAGGACTATTTGGAGCATAAGGAGTAGTCTCATGAAATAATCCTTCTTCGCCTAAAGTGCCATAAACTTCGTCTGTAGAAACGTGATGAAACCTCGAGTTTTTAAATTTATCTTTATAATCTCCGGGGGAATTCATCCAATATTCCTTGGCAACATTAAGTAGATTGAAAGTCCCAATAATATTTGTCTGCATAAATGCATCAGGATTAGCTATACTATTATCTACATGAGACTCTGCTGCTAAATGGATGACATCCTGAATATCATATTTAGAAAATAAATGCTCTATAAAATCTCTATTACAAATATCTCCTTTTTCAAAAATGTATCTAGGATTATCGGATATCTCGATTAAATTAAGAAGATCTCCTGCATAGGTCAACGCGTCAACGTTAATGATTGATTTATTAGGATTATTATTTAGAAAATGGATTATAAAATTTGATCCTATAAAGCCACAGCCCCCAGTAACTAGTATATTGCTCATCTTTTCTTTTGTTTTTAAAATTAAGTAAATCGAAATGAATTAAATACTTTTTTTTTATTTCCGATCAAAATAATCTAATTATTAGATAATTAGATAAAAAAAAAGGATGAAGGGGTGGAATAATAATCGAAATTACGATTAAATAAAAGATATAAAAAAAGCTCAAATCAATAAAGATATGAGCTTTTAGGGTTTTTAGTTATATTCACTATAAAATTATAGTCGTCTTACTAATTCTATATTAAAATTGGTACCGTCTGGCATGATAATTATACTATCATCAGATTCAGGACCTCCAGCGATTATAGATAATTTATTATTAGCATTAAGAGATAATAATTTTGTTTTAGAAACAGTTTTAATATCTCCATTTTTAACGTTTGCTATAGACAAACTACCGGGAACGTCGTTACCGTTATTCTGTAATTTCAAATAAATATCTTTACCACCTCCTCCACTAGTATTATCCATCATTACACTATAACTAATTCGATATATACCTTTTACAGGAACAGTAATGGAAGTAGAAGAAGTTGCCACATTTGTACTTAAAACAACCTCTGTCCCAAAATCTACATCTTTCCATACCGCTGTGGCATTATTTCCATTACCAGCGTTTAATAGTTTTGTAGCATTCCCAGACTTGTAAACTTCAGCATAAACAAAATAACCATCTATATAATCCTGCACCCATTCTTGTGTAGCAGCATCTTTCCATGAGGCATTTCCATTGGCATCTGAAGTCAATACTTTATCCTCTCCTTGATTACCATCTACGTATCTAAAGGTTCCATTCACGTGAAGCTTTGCTGTAGGATCGCTTGTTCCAATACCAACCTTAGATCCTGCCCAGTTAGATGCACTAGTATTATTACCTAAAACAATTGAATATGCTGTATTCGAGGTTGCCTGGTAACCAATTGCGGTAGAGTTTTGCCCTACAGCATTTGAATTTGACCCTAAAGCTGTAGTGTTTTGTTGCGAAGCTTTACTATTGTATCCAATTGCTGCAGCATATTGCCCAGAAACGTTAGAAGAATGTCCAATAGCCATGCTATTATTTCCAGATGCCTGAGCATTTACACCTAAAGCAAGAGCATTCTGCTGACTTGAAGTTTTAGCACCAACTCCTATAGCCATCCCATGGTCACTAGCGGAACTAGCATTTTGACCTATTGCAAAAGATTCGCTAGAAGTTGCTTTAGCCCCATCACCAATTGCAAAAGCAATATTTTGTGTAGCCCTTGAATTTGAACCAATTGCAAATGAACTATTACCACTTGCCGATGCTGATTGTCCTATCGCTACAGCGTTATTGGCAGATGCAACAGATGAATTACCAATAGCTGTTGCTTTACTTCCTGAACTATTGGCATTAAAACCTAAACCTATAGCTTCATTACTTGTTGCTAATGCTCCATGTCCTAAAGAAATTGACTTACTACCAGATTTTGAATTTTTTCCAATAGCAACAGCCTCATCTGCAGTGATACTTGCTGCATTTCCTATAGCTACTCCGGCCCAATCTGCTTTTGTATCAAATCCTAATGCGATACCTCCATGAGGATCAAATTCCGCAATTTGCTTATCATTTGATCTTAAAAACAAAGAATGCCATGTAGTCGTACCCAAAAATTTACTCTCAGCATTAGAAACATTATCAAAATTATTTCCTGTTAAAGCCCATCCAGAACCATCTTCTAACTCATTAAAACGTTCATCTATTTCTTCCATGATATCGTCGATATCGGATTGATTTTCTACTTTATCCCACTTTTCATCATCCCAGATATAAAATCCCTTTCTTAGGTCACGAGAATTATCATCACGCTTATTATATACTAATAAACCTTCTGTTGGATTATGAACTGTATTTTTATCTGTAAGATTCTCTAAATCTACTTTAGGTAATAAAACTCCTTTATCTGTACTTTGAATATGTAAAACTGCTGAAGGATCTGGATCTGATGTACCTATACCAACTTGTGCCACTAATGAATTTGAGAAAAACAGGGTAGTAAAAACTAAAAAAATAACTGCAGAAACGAAGTTATTTTTTGAGGGGTAATTTTTCTTCATTTTAAATCTTATTTAAATAAAATAGTCAAGAAAAGGTTAAGTTACTGACTTATAGATAGTCAAAATTAAACCTTAGCTTTTACTTAAATAAAACTTTACGATGAAGCGCGCAAATAATCGTTTAAAAACGTTTAAACGGTTATTTAACTGGCATTTTATCAGTATTATTTTTACAAAATCCTTGTAATAGTCACTGTTTTCGTTCAAATATTCATAATACTCTAGATATTAACAAATTGATTTTTAATTGAATTACAACTTAAAAAGTGAAATTGAACAAGCCTCCGGTATGGTAGATAACTCGGTGATCTCTCCTCTCGAATTTGCTTTCCTGGCATAGACACTAAGATCATCTGTATCTGAAAATTCAATTATACCTTGTAATGCAACTGTGTATTTTTCATCGTCATCAACTGAACTATCAATAGTTAAATAAACTGAAGAACCGTTTACTTTTTCTCCAGATTTAGTGAAATAGAATTCTACCACAGCATCTTCGGCATCATCGTCGTCTATATTCAAAGAAATGATAGCATTAACTTTAAATATTCCGTCGCTCTCTACATCCAATGCATTTTTAGAGTTATTCCATCGAATATTGTTGGAGGTATAAGCTCTATCAAATCTAATTATTCTAATGTACCTATCGCTAAGGCTTTGTTTACTTCTAGCGTAAAAATTCCCATAGGCTTTGGGTGTTGATTCCTCACTGGACAAGTCTGACTCATTAGTAATTTTATCCCATTGGTTGCTATCCCAACAATACAATCCTCTTTCAAGATTTTGAGCCCTATCGTTATTAGTGTTATAGACTAAAAGGCCCTCCGCAGGATTATCTACCGTATTCTTATCCCAAAGGTTTTTTAGATCTACCCTAGGTAATAATACGCCTTTATCTGTGCTGGAAATGTGTAAAATTGAAGAAGGATCTGGCTCTGATGTACCTATACCAACTTGTGCATGGCTTGTTTCAAAATAGCAGGTGAAAACAAGTAAAATCAAGGTATAACTACACCAAGAAAAGTAATTATGTGTCATAGCAAATATTTAAAGTAGGGTTAATATTGCTTCGTAATGAAACAAACATAATACTTTAATTTGCAATACATTAAAAATTTAACAAAAATTAAACTTTATTATTTATTAAACGTTTAAAAATAGATATGTAATGTGAAATTAAAAATAACTGCCCAAACAAAAATTCGTAGACGTTCATGGTGTTCGGGCAGCGTAAAATGAGTTTTATTTTTCTAAACCACGTTTTAAAACCTCTCTAATACCCTCTAAATTTTCACTAAAAGCCATCATTTGGGATAATACCTGTGCCATCTCATTCTTGTCGCCAAATCCCTTCAGCTTATTGTTCTTTAAAAAGGTCTCTTTAATCGCATTCCAACGAGCCTCTTCATCTTCAGAAATACTTCCGCGCAATTCTTTAAACTTTAATAAATTCGCTTCCGCAGCAGCTGTTAGTGTTTGAGATTCGTTCTCGTAATGCGATAATAACAAACTATTTAGTTCTTTTTCATTCATAATCGGTACCACTTTCGAGACCAGTTTATTCATATCTCGATACGATCCCTGCAACTTAAAAGCCGGTTCTGTTCGATATTCGTCTTCCATCCCGGCCGATTTTATATAAGTTGCATTTACTTTTAAAACGGTATTACGAATGCTTAACACTTTCTCTAAAACCGATTTATAATCCTGAATTTCCTGTTGAGTATGATTCCCCTTTAATTCCCCGGCATCAGAATTATTTTCTACACGATCGATCAACGTATACACATCGTCAAAATTTCGAGAACTTAATTGATGCAATACAGAATTCGATGTTAGCGAATTCTCTAATAAGCTTAATTTAAACAAACTTTCGGTATCGCCAATAATATCTCCCAAATTATAAATATCGGCACGGTTAGAAAGCATATCCGGGATTCTAAATTTCTCACCGCTTTCGGTATAAGGGTTGCCGGCCATGATCACACAAAATTTCTTTCCGCGTAGATCATATGTTTTTGGTTTTCCGTTATAAATTCCTTCAATTTTTCGAGTTCCATCGGCTAGTGAAATAAACTTTTGTAAAAATTCCGGATTACAATGCTGAATATCGTCTAAATACAACATCACATTATTTCCCATCTCAAAAGCCAGATTCAGTTTTTTAAGCTCTTCTCTGGAAGCCGAATTTGTCGCGGCCTCAGGATCTACAGAGGTAATATCGTGACCAATCGCCGGCCCATTGATTTTCATAAAAACCAATCCCAACCTGTTGGCGATATATTCCATCAGCGTTGTTTTCCCGTAACCCGGCGGCGAAATTAACAGCAACATCCCCATTCTGTCTGTACGTCGGTTCTCCCCTACACTTCCCAATTGTTTCGCCAGGTTTTCGCCGAATAATGGAAAATAAACCTGATCGATCAATTTATTCCGAACAAAAGAAGTCAGCACTCTTGGCTTAAATTCGTCTAATTTCAGCTGTTCTTTTAAATCTTCGGTGACCTGATGTCGTGCTTTTCTAAAGGCCTGAAATGCCGGAACGCTATAATTAAAATATAACTGAAGTTTTTGTGTAAAATCATGAAAATTGAACTGAAATTGTCCATTTTCGATGTTTTTATGGTCTCCTTTTAGTTCTGAAATTACTGCGGAAGGATCGATATGGTTGACCTCCGGACTTTGCTGCGGAAATAAAATACAACACGCAGCTTCGTCGATATAATTTGCTTGATTTTCTAACAATTTCGCTTTGGCGAACGCCTGAAGCCATTGTTTTACCAACCTGATCTTTACTGAATAAAATTGTAAACTTTCAACACTATTTCTAAACTGAGATTCGGCTTTCTCTTTCTTCAGCATTTGCTGAAAATCATCTGCTAATTTTTTTGCCAATCCGCTTACCACAAATTGATCGTCACTTTGCAGTTCTTCAAAAAGATATTGTGCGGTTTCTAAACTGACTTCCGCAGAAAATAAGCCCGATTTTTGTCCAAAATCGCTAATTACCTGCTCTAATTCCTGAATTAAAAAGTCATATTCGCGAGTATTGGGGAAATATTTTAAAACCTGCCCCGAAGCTTTTATCGAATTATTATATCCTTTTTTAGCATCGCTTTCTAACTGGTTCCAAAAATATCTTGCAAAAGCTCGAATTTCAGATCGCCACCTTAAAATACCTAAATCTTTATGTTTTTGCACCAAAATTTGCAGCATCTTAGAGGCATCAAGATCATGAACTCCTTTTATATAACCCTCAGAATAATTACTGCTGCTTTCCTCCTGAATCAGCTTCAGCAATTCATCTTCGTTTAATTCGAATAGATTTTCAGGAGACTGGTTTTTATAGATTTTAAAGGCTAAAAATGAAGAGCGATAAACCGAGTCATTTTCAGAAATAAATTCCTGATTCCAATATTCTCGACTATTATTTAAAATTTCATTTTCCAGTTCCTGGTAAAAATCGGTTCCGCTTAAATGGTAAAATAACTTATCGTCTTTAAAAACAATGCTTAGATCCAGTTCCTGACGGTTAACTCCGAATTTATGATTCCCGAGTTTGATAATATTTTCGCCATCTTCGTAAAGATCCTGCTTGTCTTTTAGCTTTCGCAGCGCATCTTCCCTACTCGTTTTTAGCGAAGTTTCAATTTCTTCGGCATTACCGCTATCATCCAGTTCTCGTAACTGCTCCACAATATCGCGAAGCTTATTTACCATAAGATCTGAAGCGAAATACCCGTTAATTTCTGAAACCGATTTTAAACTTTCAGCTTTCTTGCCAATACTTTTTAAAATACGATCTGAAGCGGTTTGCAAGGCAATCGCCTTTTTATTTCGCTTTTCATTGATCGCACTTTTCTTACTTTCAAAGGCGTTATAAACTTCTTCCCGTTTTTCGATAATCTCAGTAATAAATTCCTCAAAATCGGCAAATTTCCCTTCTAATTCTTCCAGCTGAATACTGACTTTCGTTTGAAATTCATCACATTTTTCAGGCGTTGAAGCGATATCCAGATAATTGATTATACTCTGATCGATCAGTTTTAATTGCGCAGCAAAATCGGCTTGGGCTTCTTTACTTCCCAGTGATTTTCTCTTATTCTTAATCGCTGCTTTTAACTGATTGATCGTTGCAAAAATCAAGCTAATATTATCAATGATTTTGGTTGAATGTGACGTATCTTCGATATCCAGATTCGAAACAATATCGATAAGCATTTCCAGATCTAAAGCGATCTGATTTACATCCTCTTCCAGCTTTTTGGCTTCGACAACTTTGCTGATCTTTTCTAATTGTTGCTGCTTTTCTTCAACTTTATCGTGATATGGCTGCAAGGCTTTATCATTCAGCAAAAATTCTACGCAGCGTCTCGAAATTTTAGTGGTTTGCTCTGCAATTTCAGCTTCCAGCGATTTAATAAATTCTTCGTTTACATATCGAATTTCATATAGACCAATCACCTCACCACGTAAAGCTCGTAGCTGCGAGAGTAATTCGACAAATTCGTTAATGTTTTTAAAAGAAGTACTTTTAATTTTACTGAAAAGCTCTTGTGCTTTCTGCTGAATTTCTTTGGTTTGTTTTTCAGCATTTTTCTTAAGCTGAATCACTTTCTGAAATTCATCTATCGCTGCATTTGCGGCAATATTGATCTCTTTTAACGGCTCACTTAAAACCGCTGTTTCCTTTTCATTCAGCCAATAATAAGCATCTAAAATATTCTTTGAAGATTTCGCAATATCGACATACAATCCGTCATAATTATCCTCCTTACTCAGCAATGTGATCAGCTCATTAGCCTCTGCCATTGCTTTCACGATATCTTTATTCCCAATTTTATATAACATCGAATCCTGATGTTCAGAAGGCATAATATCGCCTTCCAAATACGGCGTTTGCCAAATCTGGATCATGTGATGTTTGGTCTGCTCGTCATCAGCCTTAAAATAGCAAAGCTCTCCATTGGGTAAAATGGTGAAGCCACCACAAACAATAGGTGTTTTGATTTCCTGCTCGATCATATTATAATCCATTAGCAGATAAGTGCCTTTTGAAGGCGAATAGAAAATATACAGAAAATCCTCCCCATTTGGAGAATTCATTATTCCCTGATATTTTAAAGACTGAACTTCGTTAGAGAATAGATGAAATTCCCCGGTTTGTAAATAGTAACCATTTGGGAAAATAATTCCCTGATCGTCTGGTAATAAAACTGCCGTTTCTTTGATCGAATCGATTTTCTGAACTTCCTGCATTTTGTGATTGTATACAAAATAGCGTGCTTCTTCCTGAAAAGGTTTTATTTCAAGAATGATTAAATTTCCTAGATCGGCAAAGCGAATCTGGCCATCATCCAGCGTTTGATCTTTATAATCTACAGGTTCAGAATAAATTCCCATTCCGTCTTCTGTATTATCTTCAATTTTAATCGTAAGATCGCCGCCAATAGTTTCAACAAAAACTTTATCTAAAATTGCAACATGCGGATGTTCACCATAGCGTTGCATATCTCGCGTAGCTTCCTGCCAGTTAAATTGGTGCTGCTTAGGATACTTAAATTCGTGTTCGCTACGATTATCGATATAGGTAAGCGAATTATCCTTTATAAGCCATTTAAAGGTCTTAATATCGGTCACACTTTCACTCAGCTGAAAAACCATATGCAGATAGTTCCCTATTCTTGCAAACTTACTAAAGATCGTATTTCGATAATATTTGTAAAGATTTGAAAAATCGGTTTTAAAAGTATCATCTTCAAAAAGCGCTAAAGAAACTGCTTCAAAATGATGGTCTTTAAACTCGTAAACGCTAAAAACATCAGAAAGAGTAATTTCTGTACGTAATCCAAAATGAACATTATAGCCAAAAATGCAGGTATTTCCCAGCGAAATGATATCCCTGGCCACACAATTATTTTCGGTACTAATTCGGTTATTGGCAATTAATTGCGTTTCAAGCGAACCAAAAACCGTTTTCCGGGCGTCATTTAAGGTATTAAGACGTTCCTGTAGATCAGATTTATGAGTGTTGAGACGTTTACGGATAATCTCGTAGGTTCCACCATCCAAAGCATCTTTTTGTACAGACTTTTCTTCGTTAGTATTCATTTGGTTTTGTGGTAAGGTTAGGGTTTGATTGCTCTAATTATTGAAGCAGAAAGAATTAGAGAGGATGAAATCCCGGGTCACGCCCGGGATGACAAGGCTCTAAATTTTAATTGATTTTCTTCAAATATTAGATCAAACCTTTAAGGTTGAAACTCGCTTATCAGACAATCCTAAACCTTTAGCCAGGTTGAATAAATTGCCTAACATGGTTTGCTCATTTTGATCGTTTGAGCGCCCTTTTAATTCCATGATCAAATTAGCGATTGTTAGGTTTTTGATATCTTCGGAAGAGATTCCGTACTTCTCTGAAAATTCACGAACTTTGGTTAGCAAATTCCCCTGAATATCATCACTGCCTAAGATCGAATCCTTTAGATCCTGAATGTTAGAACTGTTCTGTACCAATCTATCGAATCCTTTACCTCTGGTAATCTGACCAATGATCTGGTCGAAGAACATGGTTTCACCACCAACAATATCGATCTTAGCGGCTTTAAGTGCATCACTAATTACATGCGCCTGAGCATCTGCAATATCTTTTTGGATGTTGATATGCGCAAGATCTACCTGTAATTCTTTATCCAGTTTCAACTTGAATTCTTCGTGTTCTTTACCTACACCATCAAGTTTCTTCATTGCGGCAGCCTTTTCTTCTATACCGGCAGCATCGGCAAGTGCTTTATCTCTAATCACATCTGCAGCGGCTTTACCTTCTTTTCTACTCGCTTCAGCTTTAGCTTCCATTCCGGCAGCTTCAGCTTTGGCTTTTTTCTCGATAATAAGCGCTTCCATAAGTCCTTGTCTCTCGCTGGCATCTGCTTTCGCGTGCATTACTTCAGCTTCAGATAATCCAATGGTTGCTTCTTCTTTCGCTTTTGCTTCAGCAATGGTTTTTCTTGCTTCTGCTTCTTTTTCACTGGCTTCTTTATGCGCCTGCGCTTCAATATTAATTTCTTCAGCTTTTTGCTTGGCAGCTTCTTTTTGTGCTTCTGCAGCTTTAATGGTTTTGATCAATTGTTCCTGAGCGTTCGCTTCAGCAATAGTAACTTTCACTTGCTTCTCACGATCTGCAGTTTTAAAGGCCTGGATATCTTTCATATTCTCCTGCTCTTCTACCACACCTTTTTCTAACATCACACGATCACGAATAACATCCTGAATGTTTTTCTTCTCTACTTCTAGAACTTTCTCTTTCTCGATCTGCGCCAGCGTTACGATACGTTCTCTTTCAGTAGCCTCTAACATACGGTCTTTTTCAACACGTTCGCTTTCTACAGCTTCTGTTCGTTCTTTGTTTTTCGCCGCCACGATGATTTGACGGTTCATATTTTCTTCGGCAACTTTTACTTTTTCTTCCGTAGCAATTCTTGCTGTTTCAGATTTTAGGCGCTCTTCTTCAGCAACTTTGCTTACTTCAGCATTTTCTCGTGCCTTAATGTTTGCGATCTCACGTTTTTGAGCTTCTTCTTTTTCAGCTAATTGTTTATCTAATTCAAGGATAGCTTCGCGAGCTTCAACGTCTTGTTTTCTGATGGTTTTTTCTTCGTCACGCTTAATAAGGTTCGCTTTCATATTCTGAACCGCAGTAAGCTCGGTAATCTTTTTGATCCCTTCAGAATCCAGAATATTATCTGGTTTTAAATGCGAAATTGGTGTTTGCTCTAAAAAGTCGATCGCGCAATCCTCTAAAGTATAGCCGTTAAGATCTGTACCAATAATATTTACGATCTCGTCTCTAAATTCGCGACGTGCTTCGTATAGTTCGATAAAATCAAACTTCTTTCCTACGGTTTTTAAGGCTTCAGAAAATTTAGCTTCAAAAAGATCCTCTAAAGTTTCGATTCTTGATGCACGATCTACACCAATGGTTTGTGCTACTCTTTTAATAAAAGAAATATCGTTGTTCACCCTAACGAAGAAGGCAACTTTAATATCTGCCCGCATATTGTCTTTACAAATAAGGCCCTCGTGCTCCATTCTTTCGATCTGGATTTTCTTTACAGAAATATCCATAACTTCCACTTTGTGGAAAACAGGCACCACATAAAGTCCTTTATCTGTGGCTACTTTGGTTCCCCCAAAACCGGTACGAACAATGGCACGGCCTTGTGGAACTTTCTTGTAAAACATCGCAATTATTGCGAAGTAAACTACGACTAGGAAGATAAATCCCCCTAATCCAAATCCGATAAGTGGTAAAATTTGATCCATTTTTTTTAAGTTAGGTTTAGTCGTTATAAGATTGTACTAAGAAGTAATTTTTATCTGCAGATTGCTTGATAATTAAGATTTTGTCGTGGTAATTTAATTGATGTCCATCTAACGATTTTACGTAGATGGAATGCGAATCTCCATTAGCATAGATTTCAGCATTTCCCATTTTATCACCAGAAATGGTGGATAACAAAATACCTTGCCTGCCAATATAATCGATAGCTTTATCACCGTCTTTATTCAGGTTTTTAAAGAAACCTTTAAATGGTGTAGTAAAGATCTTGTTTACAAATAAAGAGGTAAAAAAACCGGCGATCATGATGGCGAAACCCAAAAAGTTATCATACGTGTAGGTTAGCGCTGTTGTAATTGCCGTGGTAAACCACCAGATAAATACGAAACAGGTAAAGGTGAACATAAATGGCAGCCCAACAAAGTTGAAATAGATCAACATAATTTGCCACCATTTTAAAGGTTGAATTCTTCTACCTACCACATCCTCTTTATTCAGCTCGGCATTCGAAACATCCTGAAATTCCATATTTGCGCCATCGGTTGCCAAATCGGCATCGACATCTACATCGGCATCGATATCAATATCCATGTCGTAATCAAAGTCGATACCGCTTATCATGGTTAGCAACCAATAAACGATCAATAGCATACAGAGGATGCTTAAGGTAATGTTTACCTCAGAGAATAATATGTCTGTTAAACTGGTCAATTTCGTTATTTTTTATCATCATTTAAACCTAATTGATCTTTAAGTTTGCTAAGATCATCTTCGGCTTTTGCTTCTGTAGTGCTTGCTGCTTTTTCAAGCTCTTCGTCAATAGATTTAGAGGCGCCTGCAATATCGCCATAGGCTTCAGCCAAAGCTTCTTCCTGCGCTACTTTTTCTTTCATGCGCTCTAGCATAGAAACTGTGCTACTACTATCAATCTCGGCCATTTGCTTGTTAAGGCTCTTTGTGGCGTTACTCACTTTTACACGAGCTTTAAGCGTTCTAAGTTCGTTTTCCCAATTGCTAATATTCGATTTGATGGTTTGAATATTTCGCTCTAATTGGGCTACGTTTTCATTAAACTTTTTGGCTTCTTCTTCAGATCGTTCTACGTGTTTTTGCGCTTCTTCCTTTTTTACTAAAGCCTCACGAGCAAGGCGATCTGATTCGGTTTTATCCATATCACCACTTTGTCCTTTCTTCAGGATCAAAATCGCTTTATTATGGTAGTCTTCTTTTTTGTCCAGATATTCTTCCTGGTCGTTCTTTGCTCTAATTGCCAGGGCTTTTACCTGCGCCAAAGCTTCCAGATTTTTCTCCAAATCCTGTTTAAGGTCCCTGATTCCCTGCTCGGTTAATTTAATGGGATCTTCCATTTTATCTATTGCTGAATTTGCTTCAGCTTCTCCTATTTTAAATAATCGTTTAAAAATGTTCATAACGCTAAGGTTTAATATTTTGAAAATTCTATGATTTTGTCTGAATATTCACTCATTAATAAACTAAGTGAATTTAATGATCCTTCCAGTTCGTTTAGATCTAAGTTTTCTATCTGAAGCGTATCTCTAAAGATCACTTTTTCTCCAGAATCGTCTACTACAAAGGCGCCATGGATAATGTCACGGTTTTTTTGCAACAGGCTGCGATAGATCTTTTCAGACTGGTTATTAATCTTGAATAAGAACTGCTCCATTATTAAAATAGGCGGTGCTACACCCAGGATAAGGTTTTTAATTCCAAAATTCTCTTTTCGAATCATTAAAATTCCTTCGGCTTCATTTTCGAAATCGATATTGAAATTAAGCTCTAGCAGAAAATTTTTGGTTATCTGAAAGTGGTTTTTCATCTAGACAGTGTTTTTTGATTGGTGTTAAAAACTAGAGTATAATAATACAAAATCTATTTTGTATTAAGGTATTATTAACACAATCACTGCTGTAATTATTGCTGTAATCATTGGTTGTTTAGGTTTAAAGTTCAAATTTTCCATTTCAAGCTAATTCATTTAGCAATCTCTTTCTTTTTAAATTCATATAGAGAAATAACCAAATAAATTAGTAATTATCAAATCTATTAGCTAATATTGTTAGATAAAGATACAACTAAATTTCAATATTGCAAATAATTTTAGCAAAATATGTCGTATTTCGGTAAAAATATTAGGAAGATAAGAAATGTAAAGAAACTAAGTCAGCAGGCTTTTGCTGAATTATTCGAGCTAAAACGCGGTACTTTGGGTGCTTACGAAGAAGAACGAAGTGAACCTAGAATCGAAACCATTATTAAAATAGCTAATCATTTTAGCATTACTATAGATGATCTACTTACCAAAGAACTTACCGTGAATAAACTTTTAAAATTTAAAGACGACCTTGCGCTACAAGGTAGTTTTAGTAAAGAAGAGTTTACCAAAATTCCCTGTATCACTCCAAAAACCGAAGCAGATTATATACAATATTACGATAAGCCACACTTTATAGAAGATCTTCCCAAACTTCATTTACCAATAAATCCTGATAAAAAATATAGAGGTTACTTAATTTCTAATTTAGAAATGACTGATAACGATAAAGCATTTTGCCCTAAGGATGTTGTTATAGGAGAACATATTTTAGCGGAAGATTTTACCAAAATCGAAAATGGCAGCCTGGTTATTGTTTTAGTTCACGGAAAAATATTCTTTAGAAAGTTTTATCACTCTTCAACAACTGTAACCTTAAGAGCAACTAATACCAATATCGACGATCTTGAAGTTTCTCCTACAGAAATTAAAGAAATGTGGAGTGTTTGCTACACCTTCTTTAAGCGTCTTCCTGAAAATAATAATGTTGAAATCGAACAAAAGCTTAATTTCCTAGAGCAGGAATTTATGAAATTAAGGCAGAATTTTAAGTAAGTTGTATTCCGAAGAATACATTCTTTCTAGATTTATTTATAGTTTCTAAGCCTATTTTAGAGCGGAAAAAGCCTATAATTCAAAAATTAGCTGTCTAATATAATATTGCAGAATTTTACTTAAATTAAGCCATTAAAATCCCCATCATGAAATCGGCCTTTTCAATAATTATTATTTTATTTCTTGATTTTGCGCTGTATGCACAAAAAGAGAATTATACCTATACGATAATCCACAAGGACGATACGATTGGGCAATTAAAAGCGGTTAAAGAAACACAGGGCCAAAGTGTACAATATCTTACCAAAACAAATATAGAAACCCGAATTTTAACCAAAATTGAAGTCAGTTACGCCTTTGATGTAAAATTTGATGGCCAACATTTAGAACAATCTGATGTTCAAATTTATTTTAACGGTAAAGAACGTACAAATACCAAAACTTTAAAATCTACCAGCGGTTACAAGTTTTACGATTCGGGCGAATTAGAGAAAAACATCAAACATTCTGTCTCCTATTGTGGCGTGCAATTAATTTTTGAAGAACCTACAGGAATAGATCGCGTTTACAGCGAAGAAACAGGTGGATTTCATGCGTTAAGAAAGATTGGAAACCATATCTACGCAAAAGAAAACGAAAAAGGCCGGGAAAGCACTTATCTTTATAAAAACGGAATTTTACATTCTGCAAAAATTGATGCCGGAATTATCGAATTTGAGCTGCGCTTACAGCAATCATAAGCTTTTAGTCATCTCTAAGAGCTTAATACAGGTTTTCCAGTTTCGGGTAGTACAATTTATTTTCAACAGCTTTTCAGCGACACTATTATTGATATTCGATTTACTGTAACGCTCTGTTTCACAGCAAATGTAAACACAATCTTCAGCAGTCGTAAAGACATCTGGAGAGGCATCGAAAGTTTCAAGCTTTTGGCGGTTTTCTAAGATGGGTTCAGTCTTAAAAAAAGTACAGTGTAAACGCTTAATATCAACCTCAGCATAAGGATTATTTTTAATGATCGCAGCAAAATTTTCTTCGGAAAGAACCAATGTGCTCACCTCAAATCCATAATGTTCTAAGATCTTTTTCTGAATTAATTGCGCCAGCTTTGCTTCACTATCTCCTGAAGCGCTAAAGATTATATTACCGCTTTGAATATAGGTTTTAACTTTATCTATTTCTTCTATTTTCGTTAGCAAATCCCTGAGCTCTGCCATTAGAATCTTTTTGTGTCCACCAACGTTGATTCCTTTTAAGATTGCAATGTATTTCTTCATTAAAATTTGGAGTAATTAACATTAAAAGCTAAATCGAGGTGAATTTAAAAATAATTAAGACTATTATCGTTAGTCTTACCTTAATTTTGATAGGAATATATAAAATCGCCTATGGAAAAGATAAATGATAGTAAAAAGATTGCGAATGCATTGCAGGAGCTTTTAGAAAAAAATTGCGATGCAGAACAGGTTTACAAGGATGGATTAAATGATACGGAAGACAATCTTTTAAAAGACTTTATTTTAACGCAGGCGAAACAGCGTGCAAGATTTGCTAAGGAATTAGAAAGAGAGCTTTACCAAATTGATCATTTGCCCGCAGCCAGTGGAACTTTACAAGGAACCTTGCAGCGTACCTGGATGGATTTAAAAACAATCTTCAGCAAAAATAAAGATGAAATTATCCTTGAAGAATGCCTAAAAGGTGAAAAAGAAAGCGCCGAAGAATACGAAAGAGCTATTGCACAGTACAATTTCAGTGAAGACGTTTTAAGGGTTTTAAACGGCCAGTTAGACGAAATAAACTATACACTAACAAAAATATCTTCCATAAAGGATCTGGAGCATTATTAAGATCCAGATTTTCTTGGCACCGCCAACGGGTATAATACTCCGCGGCTTGCCTCGAAATTAAAAAATTGTTTCTAGTGAATGCCTCGTGGGCTAACCCCGAGGTAGTTTACTTTTTAATTGGAACCATATACACCGGCACATCAGTTTTCTCTAAAACTTTAGACGCTACAGTTCCCACCAGTACTTTCTCTAAAGTAGAATGGCTATGTGTACCCATAACAATTAGATCTGCTCCCCATTCTTTCGCATATTTTAAGATTCCTCGATGGCTATCGCCAATCTCTAAGGCTACAGAAACTTTATCGTCATTAAACTGCTTTTTAGCCGTTTTTAGATAATCCTGAGCCATTTCCTGCAATTGTGCACTAACACCCAGATCGAAACCCATATTTTGATAACCTGGATAGCCTAAGAACTCAGAATAATTTACGCCGTAATGAGAAACATCGGCTAGTACATGTAGCAAGCAAACTTCAGCACTCATCCTTTTGGCAAGATCGTAGCCAGCAGTTGCCACTACTTCTGAGTTTGGATGATAATCGATAGCAATTAATACTTTTTCCATAATCTTGATTATTTAGTTAGTTAAGGAGCGACATATTCTTCTTTTAGATAAGCTCCGGTCGCTACATTAGGATAAAAAACAGAATACGACTTTATCTCGTCATTTATTTTTTTATTGATCATTTTGCGATTAAGCTCTAAAAGGTCATTACAGCCGGCAGCTGCAAAAAGCTCTAAGAAATCGTCCAAAGTTTGTTGCTGGTAGTTCTTAACACGCTTCCATTTATCTTCTACTACCAAACCATTCATTAACCTATTGTTATTTGTAGCTACACCTGTAGGACATTTATTAGTATCGCAGCGCATTGCCTGGATACAGCCTAAAGCCAGCATCATTCCGCGAGCTGAATTACAAATATCGGCACCAATACATAAAGCTTTAAAAATATCGAAGGCGGTAAAGATCTTTGTTGCGGTAAGTACTTTGATGTCCTTTTTAAGATCAAAACCATTTAGAATATCTACCACAAAGATCAATGCATTTTCCCACGGCATCCCTACGTAATTGGAAAAATCTATAGGTGCGGCACCAGTACCGCCTTCTGCTCCGTCTACTGTGATAAAATCTGGTTTGATCCCAGTTTCGATCATTTTCTCACAAATTTCAATAAACTCGTCTTTTGAACCTATGCTCAATTTAAATCCAACAGGCTTAGCGTTTGATAAGTCCCTTAGCTGCTGTACAAATTTTAATAAACCTTCAGCATCTGTAAAAGCAGTATGACCGGGCGGAGATAATACATCGGTGTGTGGTTCTACACCTCTAATTTCAGCAATTTCCTTATTATTTTTTGAAGCCGGTAAAACTCCGCCATGACCAGGTTTAGCGCCTTGTGATATTTTTATTTCGATCATTTTAACCTCAGCCCAATTCGCTTTTTCTTCAAATTGATGGGGATCAAAATCTCCATCTTTAGTTCTGCAGCCAAAATATCCTGTACCTATTTCCCAAACCAGATCGCCACCAAATCGGTGATAATCTGAAATCGCGCCCTCTCCTGTATCGTGAAAAAAGTTTCCCGCTTTAGCACCTTTATTTAAAGCTTCTATCGCATTTTTGCTGAGTGCGCCATAGCTCATTGCTGAAATATTGAATAAGGAAGCCGAATACAGCTGCCTGCAATCTGGACCGCCAACTATTACTCTTGGATATTCGGTTTTTACTTTTGTAGGATAGATACTGTGTTGCATCCATTTAAAATTCTCTGCTTCTACATTTAATTGCGTTCCAAATGGATGTGTTTCTTTCTGAAGTTTTGCTCGTTGGTAGATGTAACTTCTGTGATTACGATCTATAGGTTTTCCATCGGTATCATTTTCGATAAAATATTGATGAATTTCTGGACTTATTAGCTCCAGCATATAACGCATATGCCCCAGCAAAGGGAAATTTCTTAAGATCGTATGTTCTTTCTGAAAAATATCATACAGGCCAATTGCAAAAAGTAAGATTCCAAATATCGAAAATCCCCAAACAGGCCATAAAATAGTGCAAATGATCAATCCAACGATTAAGGCTATAATTAGAGTAAAGCGTATGGCTTCTCTCATTCTTCGTGATATTAAAACTTAATACTCAGTTACTTTATAAAGCTAATTAGCATTTAACATTTTCTATGCTAAAATCATGTTATAATTTAAAAGTAACAGCATCTTCCTAAAACGCCGTTTTTATCGCCTCTTAAAATAAACCCTTATAATTCACAGTATTCCTGATAAATGTCATAATTATAAAACCAATATTTCTCTAAGTTTGATAAGCCACTCTATAGTATTTGTTCATCCTTAATTACAACTATTATGAGGAAGTCTCCCCTAGATCAATATTTGATCTTACCCATCAAAAAATTTATCGAAAAACAAACTTCTGTAGGTATCCTATTAATTTTCGCTGCCTTACTGGCCATGCTTGTTGCTAATTCACCCTTAGCCGAAGCATATCACCAACTTTGGGAACAGCACATTCATATAGGAATTAATGATTTTGTAATTAATAAGAGCATATTACATTGGATAAACGATGGTTTAATGTCCATGTTCTTTTTCCTGATTGGTCTCGAAATCAAAAAAGAAATATTGCATGGTGAGCTCTCTACTTTTAGAGGTGCACTTTTACCGCTTACTGCGGGAATTGGCGGAATGATGATGCCTGCAATAATTTTTAGTCTGTTTAATTCAGGAACTCCAGCTATCGAAGGTTGGGGAATTCCTATGGCAACAGATATCGCATTTGCCCTAGGATTACTTTATTTACTTGGCGATAAAGTTCCTTTGTCTCTAAAGATCTTTCTAACTGCCATCGCGGTAATCGATGATCTTGGTGCTGTTTTGATCATTGCTTTATTTTATACTTCAGATATTTCACTTTTAAACCTGGGAATAGCAGCAGTATTCCTTTCTATTTTAGTTGTTGCTAACTATATAGGCGTTAGAAATACCATTTTTTATATGATCGTAGGTATTGGTGGCCTTTGGCTTGCCATTCTACTTTCTGGCGTTCACGCTACCATCGCAGCAGTTCTTGCTGCATTGGCTATACCAAACTCTAGAACTGTCGATCCTCCTTTATTTCTACGGAAAGTAAAACTATGGGCATTCAAGATCAATAAAAATGAAGATCCTGAATTAACCAGTAGCAACGAAGATACCGGGATGATCATTGAAAAGTTTGCGCTACTTACTAAAGAAGCTACGCCACCACTACAGCGTTTAGAAAATGGCTTAACAAACTTTGTGAATTTTGTAGTCTTACCTCTTTTTGCCTTTGCAAATGCAGGCGTTACTATTAATGCGGATTCTTTTGGTTTTTTTCTAAGTCCCATCACCATTGGGATTATTCTTGGATTGATCATCGGGAAGTTTTGTGGCATTGTTTTCTTTACCCGATTACTTTGCGCTATAAAAATATGTAAATTACCAAAAGGAGTAAACTGGAAGCATATTTATGGCGTTGGTTGCTTAGGCGGAATTGGTTTTACTATGTCTCTTTTTATTACTGAACTTGCCTTTGATAAACCAGAAATGCTCACACAGGCAAAAATTGGAATCTTAACGGCCTCGATCTTAGCGGGAATTATTGGATATAACTACCTAAATTGGGTAAGCAAAAGGAAGTAAACTGCCTCAGATCGGTATCGGTAATAAATATTTTTTTAAGTATAAAAAAAGCTGCCTGATCACACCAGACAGCTTTTTTATAATTAATTTGAAATACTATAAAATTTGCTCGTAAATTATCGAATCTTAGCGCTATTGCTTTACTACCATTAAACTTGCTCTGGCACCGGTAAGTAAATTCCATTCTTTGGAAACAAGTTGCTTACCGTCTTCTCCAAAAACCTTTAACATCGCCGTATTTGGTCCAGATAAGCCTTGATTTAAAGCTTCAAATTCGATCGTATTAAAACCACTCTGCAAAGTGACCAATATTGGTTTATAAGAACCGGTTAAAGCTAAGTTTTTAAAGATCACTTCGCCATTTACCGTAATTTTCACTCGGTCTCCATCAACAAACTCATGATCTCTACAGTATAATTCTACAAATTTACCGGTAGTTTTTACATCTCCCAGGTATTGATCTTTTGCGTATTCTTCTTTTGCTTTTTTATCTTCTTTCCACTCGGCTGCAACACGATCACCTTCAGTTAGAAGTCCGTTTTTATCCTGGCGCATATTAATTTTGCGCTCTTCTTTCTTCATAAAGATGTCTTCGACCTCGTTATTCACTCGAGGAAGAAAAACACTGTTGTTTCCGGTCGTAACTGGCTTCACTGAACCTCCTGTGTTGGTCGTACTTGGGATTTCCTGAGCCTGAATAAAATTGCAGGCAAAAATCGCTATTATGAAACTAAAAACTATCTTTTTCATTTTTATGCGGAATTATCTTCAGGATTAATATCAAAAATATAGCCAAAAATAACCAATTTTGAACTGAAATACAGCTTTTTCGATTATCAATGCCATTTCTGTAAAATTCTGAAACATTCTGAAACACTTCAGAATTAAAACTTCATGGAATCCTTTGTTATAGTTTGTATATTTAAAGCATCTAACGCCAAAACTACAAATCGATGCATGTTCATCATTTATTAAATAATAACTCTATTGCCAATAAATTTATTGCCCAACTTCGTGATGTGACAGTTCAAGAGGATCGTATGCGCTTCCGAAGAAATATAGAGCGCTTAGGAGAGATATTAAGTTACGAACTTAGTAGTAAACTTCAATATACCACCAAAGAGATTACGACGCCTTTAGGAAATTCTAAAGTAGAACTTCCTGCTAATGACATTGTGATCTGTTCGATTCTACGTGCAGGTCTTCCTTTACACAATGGGATTTTAAATTATTTTGATGATGCTGAAAATTCATTTATTTCGGCCTATAGACACCATCCAAATGAAGATGAAGAGTTTGAAATTAAAGTAGAATATCTAGCTTCGCCTTCGCTAAATGATAAAACCTTGATCTTGGCCGATCCTATGCTTGCTACCGGCCGTTCTTTTGTAAATGTAATGCAGGCCTTAAAACAAATGGGAACGCCAAAAGAGATTCATTTAGTCGCTGTAATTGGTGCTGAAGAAGGTTTAAAATTACTTGATGAAGAATTTCCGCAGCATACACATTTATGGATCGCTGCCATAGACCAAAAATTAGATCACAGAGGTTATATTGTTCCCGGTCTTGGAGATGCTGGTGATCTTTGCTTCGGAAGCAAAAAACAACATTAATTATCTCTGAAATTCGCTAATTTCAACTAGAATGGATATCCTATCGCAAAATTGAAAATAGGACTTCCAAAATCGTAGGTCCATCGATCTCCTTCTGGTAACGAAGGATCGTGCATTGGTGCTGCAAGATCAAAGCGAATTACAAATCCCTGTATGTCTACTCGTACACCTACCCCGGTACCAATTCCTAGTTCGTTCATAAAGTTCGAGCTAAACTTACCACCCGGTAAACTCGTTTCTTCTGTAGACGTCCATACGTTACCGGCATCTGCAAAGACAGCTCCGTTTACGTAAGGAGGAAAAAGTGGGAAACGATATTCGATATTTGCTTCTAATCGAATATTCCCGGCACGATCAAAATAATCGGTATTTATTACACCATTTTCATCCCTGTTTTCATCAGGATTATAAACTCCGGGGCCAAGTTGCCTGATCCTAAAAGCTCTTACACTATACGGTCCTCCAGAAAAATATTGCTTTGTAAAAGGCATAATTTCAGAATTACCGTAGGGCATTCCGTAACCAGCGAACAAGCGAGTAGCAATTTTAGTGCCGCTACCCAAATTTAAATGATAACGAAAATCAACATCGGCTTTAGCGTATTGTGCGTATTCTAAATTGAAAACGGTTTGCGGATCTTCTTCTGCATTTCCGCTTACAAGATCTAAGAAGTTTCCTGCGATATCTAGCGTTGAATTTACAAAAAACTGATGCGTTTTATTTTGATCTACCATTCCGTTATACGTAAAACTATACATAGATCCCGCGATAAATTGTTGCTCAAAGCTACTTCTCAGGTATGGATTTTCATCCAAAATTTCTTCAAATTCTGGTGTGGTATTAATAAGATCTACATAAGTAACTGATACAGGGTCGAAACTATGCGTTACATATCTGTTCGCATTCCATATATAACCAAATGTCGAAGAAGCCGATCCTAATGCAAAAAGCTGACTACGTCTTAGATAATCTACATTAAGGCTAATCTTTGTTTTTGGAATATCATATTTAAAAAAATCCTCGTTAAAATGCCATGGAAATAATAATCTAGGAAAGATAAGATCACTACCTATACCTAACTGAATACTATTTAAACCTGTGTTATTCCCACTCGCTACCTGAACTTCGTAACCAAAACGCCCCTGAATATTTATAATTTCACCTCCTTTAAATAAGTTTCTATTGGTTAAAGAAAGTGCAAGGCTAGGGCCGGCAAAATTATTAGATTTAGTAACCGCTTGTAATTCGGCTCTAATCGCACGTTTATTTAAGGGCGACAAATAAATATTAGCTTCCAAAACACCTAAACTATCTGTGGCAAGCGTATCTACTTCCTCGTAATCGATATTTATAAACTTATAAGCGCCTATCGAGCCCAATCTTCTACTGGTTGCCTTAGAGATATCGGGACTATAATAATCTCCTTCTTCTATCAAAACAAATGGATCTAATCGTTTTGGCAGGAAAAAGATACTATCATGATCCTGAACAAAAGTTTTATTATTAAATCGTACACTATCTTTCTGTAAAGAATCACGCTGTATAGAACTATTTGGGTAAATGTTTACTTTAGAAATTTTATACGGAATAAGTGCTTTCTCAGGCACATCCTTTTTCACCTTTAAGAAAAGATCAAAACGCTTATTATCGTATTGATTGGTATCTGCTTGAAACAATAAAAATCCCGAGTTAAAATTGTAGTAACCTTTTTCTTTAAGCGCTACATCGATCCTTTGACGTTCATTTTTCATATTCGCTAGATCGAAACGCATCTCTTCAAAGAATTTACTCTCGTTAACTATCGGTTTCATATCCTGGTAAATGAGCAAACTATCCTCTACCAGTTGATAGCTTTCCATCCTGTATGGAGTAGTAACGCCCACATCGTAAGCTGCTGTTGCAATCTTTTTTTTATCGTTGGTATTTACATTTGCGCTTACCCTACTGTAAAAGAAACCGCGATTTTCTAATCGATTAAGAATTAGATCCTGGGTATTACCAATTTCTACATCGCTTAAATAAACAGGTTCTTCGCCAATTTTTTTATCCAGAAATTTATTGATGATTCCCGGTTTTTCCCGTTGTGCTTTATAGTGAAAATAAAGACCAGGATAACCACCCAAAAATTTAGAATTTGGCTTAGGCACTAAAACATTTTGAAGCTCTGTTTTAACTTTCCCAAGATCTTTTATCGATGTGGTATCTGGAATCAAAGAGATATCTGCACCCCGGTATAGATATTCGTCTTCAGGAATATATTTATCTACGCTACAGGCATTAAGAAAGCCCAGAGCCATTAAAAAAATGATGCTATATTTCCTTATTTTCATTCTTCTTCGTCTTCTTTTTTGGCGGGTTGGTCTTCTTGCTCTTCAGATTTAAGCAAGGTATTCCATAACTCACGATATTCGTTAAATTCCTGAGTAAATATTAATGCAATTCCACTAACGATCAATTGGCCATCGATCACGTTTTCAAATTGATTTCTTCTGAAACCTCGTATTCTAAAACGTCCTTCTTCGGTAAGCAGGTATTCTAAACTAACATTCCCAATAAGTGGATTGGTCTCCTGTCTTCCGCTATTACTTCCTTCTATATTTACCTGGCTTCCTACACTTACAATCAAACGATCGTCCAATAATTTCTTTTGTGCACTTACATTAAGATCTGTGCGCTGCTGCGGCCCACTATCACCCTGATAATCGGTATAACTATCTACACCAAAATTAAGCGAAACACCGGTGTCTCCCAGTAGCTTTTCAGAAAACATATTTAATTGATCTGATAGTGCCTGGCTAATATTTTCTCTTGCAATGGCCATTGTTCCTCCATTACTACCATCTGTTCCAGCATCTGGATAAAACCTGTTTAAAACCAGCAAACTGAATACCTGCTTATTTAATTGATTTTCCTGGCTATTTAATTGCTGCACTCTACCATACACCTGTCCACCAATGGCTCCCTGCGAGTCTCTTGGCATATCTAAACCAAAACTTAGTTCAGGTTGCATTAATTCACCATCAACATTTAAATAAACCATAAATGGTAGTTCCTGGCGATATCTGTTCTGTTCGCGACCGCTACTACCCGATAGACTTGTAGCCATTAGTGCATAGGCTGAGGTTTCTACATTGTAAATAGCTCTTACATCTAAGTTGGCATCAAAAGGATCGCCACTCCAACTCACCGAACTACCATCTGCAATTTCGAATCTACGATTTACCAGGTTGTAGAGACTCATTTCATAATGACCGTCTGATATTGTGTATTTTCCGCTTAAAGAAGTTCTTCCGTTTGGAGAAATATTAAAACGCAGGTCGCCATTTCCCTGGATTTGAAGGTTATCATTTGTTTGTTCATTTAGTATGACATTGATAATCGCTTCATCTCGAATTTTTAATTGAGCACCTATATCATAACCGCTAAAAACATAAGATTCTTCCTCGCTTTGAGTTAGAATATTATCAGGATCTTCTTTATTTACAAAAGTGACGATGCCTTCACGTTCCTGCATTTGCAATTCGGTTTCAGGCACTACGTAGGTAACATTTGTATTTTCACCAACTTCAAGATTAAGTCTCAATTTTGGCAAATTTAGATCTCCTTTTAGCGTGGCCTGAGCATCAAAGCTGGCTGTTCCGTAGAAAAGATCATTATCCTCTTCCGTAGAATTTAAAACATTGAAGTCATTAGCTTCAAAACTAAGATCGAAGGTAGGATTTATAAAACTTTCAGTCCCCAATTCTCCATCGACTACAAAAGAATTACCCTTAGTATCGCCAATCTTGAAATTATTAAAATAAACCCCATCATTATCTAAATCGAGCGTTTCATTTTTAAAAATAAAAGGAGCGTTTAACATAGAAACCCTAAACTGCGCATCATTAAAATCAATCTTACCAGAATACTCTGGATTTACTGTTGTTCCGTTTAATTTTATATTTCCTTTAAATGAACCTTTACCATCTTCTAAAGCACCAAATGAAAATCCTGTTACCGCAGCCATTTCAACTTTGTTAAGATCTAAATTCATATCCAGATTGGCGGTAGAATCTGCCGCAACGTAATTTCCTGTAAGATCCATATCTACGGCGCCTTCTTTCATTCCCATCTCGAAGCGATACTTTTCGGCGCCCATGGCGATTCCACGTAAAGATAACTTCCCAAGATCTACATCCATAGATTCCAATTGCTCGATATTAAGATCTGCCAGGATCCCGGTCTTACCAAAAGGCTCCACCAAAGCAAAACGTCCATTCATATTTCCTTTCGCTAATTTAACCTCAGGATTTAAGAAGTTCAGAAAAGCAGCAAGTTTAAAATTATCGAACAGTAAGGTGATATTATCTAAATTTCGTTCGTTTTCTTGGTTCACGAGTTCTAGAGACTGACTTTCCCTTGTGATCCTAAAGTTCTCGAATATTATTTTTTCACCATCGTATAATAGCGCATTATTTTGCTGAATATGCCACAGGTTTTTATTCAGAATTAATTTCTTATCACTCACTTCGTATCTAAAAACATCTTCGTTTTTCGATAATTTTGAAGAAACATTGACTAGCGTATCTTCATCGTAAACCGAATTAAAGTTTAATCCCAAAACGCGATTTGCCAAATTTGCTTTTAATTCGGTTTTCTTTAGCGCCAGTGGGCCGGCACTAATCGAGTTAAAACCAAAACTAAAATCGAGATCCTTACGGTCTGATCGTACCGAAATCCCTAAACTATCAATCGCAGCACCATAATAATGAGCGAAAGGTATCTTAACGTCTGCGTTTAGTTTATGTTTCTTTTCGCTAAAATCGACATCAATTTTTACGGTATCTAATTCTTCTAAATTAACCAGCAAGACTTCGTTTAAAATTGGTGCCTGGCTAATCGTTCCTTTTACATAAAGATTTACCGGATTTTCTACCGTATCGGTAGGATCGTCTTCGGTTAGGTAACTTTGATAATGTCGCTTTAGGGCCTGACTAAATTCTAACGGACTCGCATTAGATTGCAGGTTAAGATCCAACATTTTGTTATTTACCTTTACTGAGGTGGTATCTGGAGTTACAAAAGCCGATAGGTCTAAATCTCCTAACAAATAAGTATGATTATCGTAAACGGCGACACCTTCTTTTATTTCTGCCGAAGCTTCGTATTTTTTCGCATTTCCTTTAAAATTACCCTGCAGTTTAAAACCGGTACGAATATTTCGATTAACAATACCAAGTTCAGCAAGATCTGCTCCAGCAAGATCTAGATTCAGACTAACTTCAGGAGCAACAGAATCTAGGATCACATTCGCAAGCAAGTCGGCATTCAAATTATCGTCCTCGTAGCTACTTTCTATATCGCCACGACCATTTTCAATATCTCCCGTGATCTTAAGATCTTTGATAGGATAATTGTTATAAGTAAAATGGCTAATATTGGTTTCTAACTGCGCATTTAGCGTATTTACTGTATTACCGCTACCCTTCGCTTTAAGCTTAAGATTTAATTTTCCTAAAGCAGCATTTTGTAACAATTCTCCTAGTCCTAAACTGTCTACTTTTACATCTGCCTGAAATGCAATCTCTTCTGTATTCTGGAAGTTTCCTTTCGCGATAATATTCCCAAGGCTGGATTCTAAAACGGCATCTGCTTCAATATCACTTGGCGTACCAGCAAGGTTTCCAGAAAGTGCAATGCTCTTTGGTAAATTAATACCTAACTGCTTTTCGTCTACAAAATAGTTTAGATCGCTTTTGGTTGAACGTGCTCTAAAACGTGGAATATTAAAATAAATATTTTCGGGATCTGTAGCATTTCGAATTTGCCCATTTAGTATCAGATTTGTTTGACTTCCCCAGGAGATATTTGCTGAAGGAATCCTGATATTCGACAATTGGCCGTTAGCACTTAAACTTCCGGTAAGTAATTTACGGCTTAGTGCTTTTAAATATTGATTTTGCTGAAGTGCAGGCTGAAATCTAAATACTTCATTTACATCCAGCTGAATTTCAGAAAGACTAGCATCTAAACTCGCATTTTCAGGTTTTTCGATCAAGCTTTCTACAGCATCATATTTCAATTTAAGTGTTCCCTGAAGCTGATTATTATTTAAAGTCAGAATAAGATTCTTCACATTTAATGCTGAATTATCCAAAGTGACTTCCGTAGAAAATTCTCTAAGATCTAATCCCGAAGCTTCTCTAAAACTCACCTGATTAATATCTGCATTAACCTGCCGATCTGCCAATATTATATTTCCGGTTTTTAGACTAAGATCTCTAAACTTTAAGGCATTAGGATTAAATTTTTGTTGCTCGATCTTAGCGCTATCTACGATATACGCGATATTATTTTGCTCTAAATCGATATTTTGAACATTAATTTTCCAGGCCGGCCAAACAAAACCTGCGGTATCATTCTCAGTCGAATCCTTAGGCTGAGATTGTGCAGTTTTAGTCTGCATTCTTAGCAAAATATTCGATCTTTTTAGCGATACGGTATTCAACTCAATTTCATAATTCCCAAGATCCATTTTGGGCATTTCAGCAAGAAATTCTGGAATATGAACGTCGGCAAGCATTCCATCAGGTTCAGACTGGTATTTAGCATTTACATTATTCAACCTTAAACGATCTACTACAACCAAAGGCATTGGCGCTTCAGAATCTTCACTTGGTGGTAAAGCTTTATTTTGCCGATATACCACCATCGTATTATTAAGCGAAGCGTCTGCAACCTCAAATTGCATATTTTGAAGATCTGTTTTTCGCATGGCGACATCTAGCTCTCCCAATTTAATTTCGGCTTCCATCCCGGTGACCTCGTCATTATAATTCAGAATAATATTTTGAAGATTAACGTCTCCGATATTAATATTCATGGAAGATGAAGTGGTATCCTGAGCTTGCGTTTGCTGCGTGCTCGTAGAGTCTGAAGCCGCAAAAGCATCCATTAAAAACTGAAAATTATAGCCAGAAATCGAGTCTTTTCGATATACATTTGCTTTTAAGCCTTTTAGATCAAGATCATTAATCCCAAATCCGCTTCCTTTTATAATGGGCCAAATAGGAATATTTGCTTCCAGATTGTGAGCATAAACCAATGTATCTCCTTTTTTATCTTCAAGATAAAGCCCTTCCAAACTAACAGCTCCACCAAATGTGATAAATAAACGATCGATTTCAACTTCGGTTTTCGTTTTCTTTTCGATCGAAGAGACTACCTTATTTACAATAATATTTTGCCCCCACGGACTTCTAATAAAAAGGATAAGCAATAATAAGAAAATAAGTATACCAGCTAAGATCTTTAGGGTAATCCTTAATGCTTTTCTCAGTTTTGGATGTTTCTTACTCAAATTATGGTATATCTTAATTGATTGCGGAAAAAATGCAGCTGCAATTAACTACTAAGAAGGCATATTTTACGCGATATTCTTATAATCTTCTGTTAAAATTGAAATTACCACATCTGTGGAACAAATTCTACAGAAGTTTAGAAAATTTCAACACTTTAATTTCCTAAATATTTTTTCAGAAAAAATAGAAAAAATCTTTATATCGACCATAAACAACTGTTTTTCAACAGTTATAAAAGTAAAATAAAACTTCCCCAAAATTTTTGGGTACGTTTTTGAAGCACTAAAATTCCAAATGTGAAAAAAGTTTAATAGCAAGTTAAATAAGCTTAAAAACAAACTATCTATTAAAATTCTATGTTGTTTTAAGCCATCATTCAGCAAAAAAGTTGAATTCAATATTAAACTATTAACTACTTAAATAATGAGAAAAATGAAAAGAAGTTTAGCTGTAACAGTTTTTTCAACGGCCCTGTTGGCCTCATGTGTTTCTAAAAAGAAATATGTAGCCTTAGAGGGTGAGCTTGACGATACTAAAAGTACCCTACAACAAACAAGAGTAGAAAAAGAAGAAATTGAAGAAAAATACGCTGCGATAGAAGAGCGAGTAGCAGACTATAATGCAAAGATAAATTCGCTACGCTCTTCTAATGACGAAAAGTTAGAAATGAACGATGTAACAGCGATGTCTAACAAGACTAAAGAGCGCATGAGAAAAACCATTGCTAAAATGGATGCCTCTAAGCTTGAAGGTGTAGAAACTTTAGAAGATTCTATTAACGCTGCTATCTCATATAATCTTAAAAATGAGATTACAGAAGGTAAAGATGGTGACGATGTAGATATTACTGTAGATAAAACAGTCGTGATGATCAACGTTTCAGATAAATTATTATTTAGAAGCGGTAGCTATAGATTGTCTAACGAGGCGCAACCATTACTTAAAAAACTTGCTGAAGTAATTAACAGCGAGCCAGCGATGGAAGTAATGGTAGAAGGTCATACAGACGATCGTACCATGGTAGAAGATTCTTGGTTAGAAGATAACTGGGATCTAAGTGTACGTAGAGCCACAGCAGTTGTAAGACAATTACAGGATAAATACGATGTAGATGGCAAAAAACTTATCGCTGCAGGTAGAAGTAGTTATGCTCCACTAGTAGAAAATACATCTAAAGAAAATATGGCAAAGAATAGAAGAACTAGAATTGTGGTAATTCCAAATCTTGATAAATTCTTTGCAATGTTAGATTCTGAAGGAGAAATATAATCTTACAGATTGCAAAAGGCTTTAATCGAAGTCTATAAATAAAAGTTCAAATTGTGTAAAAAAGGCGGAACCTTATGGTTTCGCCTTTTTTGTGCTTAATTTAAGAGCATTTTAAAACAAGCTTAAGTCTGATTTTAGAAGATTCTGACCTATATTTTTTAAATTGAAAATAAAAATTATGAGCACAACTGAAAGAAACAAAAATCAGGATCTACCTTACAATCCAGAAATCACGAAAGAAGATGAACAGGCTTTGAATGATAAAGGCAAAAGCATGAACAAAGGACAGGATGCCGAACTGGATAATAAAGAAACTCCAACCGATTTTACTGCTGAAAATTTAGATATTCCAGGAAGAAATGAAGCCGATGTTTCTACAGATGGAGCTGATATTCCAGATGAAGAAAACTATCAGTTTAATGAGCGTGGCACTAAACCTGAACATCAAAAAGAAAGTGAGCATCCTAAAAGCGATGAAAAAATTTAAAATCACTTTTTAGTAAACTACCTCGAGGAGAGCCTCGTAGTATTATACCCATTGGCGGTGCCAATAAAAAAGGCGGGACATTTTTGTCCCACCTTTTTTGTTTCAGTTTAAAACCGAAGCTAATTTTATCGATTTTCGGCAATTGTTTTTAAGCTTTTAAAAATTTTCTCTGCGATTTTCTGCTGCCCTACTTCACTATTGAAGTAATTTGAATTTTCGTTACTCGCAAAATCTCCCACTTCTAACAATACCGAAGGTTTTTTACTTTGTAAGATTATAAACTTTCCTTCAT
Source organism: Zunongwangia mangrovi (assembly GCF_900112105.1). GTDB lineage: Bacteria > Bacteroidota > Bacteroidia > Flavobacteriales > Flavobacteriaceae > Zunongwangia > Zunongwangia mangrovi. Next base: position 275,970 of record NZ_FOKV01000002.1, read on the forward strand.
TAATTTTTGAAGCCTTATCCTTAAAAACTGAAACCAAATCTTCAGCAATTTCTTTAGATGCAGCAGCACTGCTGCTCTCTGGATTATAAAATCCCTGAACTCCGTTTTTATTTCCGCCCCCCAAGTGTAAACTTAGCAAAAGGTCTGCACTGCTAGTTTTTGCGATTTCCAAGCGGTGTTTCAAATCTATAAATTCATCTTCATCCCTAAGTAATCGAATTTCTACGTCACGATCACTTAGTTTTTGTAAAGTTGAAGCTATTTTTAAATTGATATCTTTTTCTTGAATTCCGTGCTGAAGATTTCCTGGGTCTATTCCGCCATGCCCGGCGTCTAGAAGCACCACAAATTTAGGATCACTCCTTTCTGCGGCGAAAGAGCTAAAAACCAATACTGAAGCAAATAAGCTTAATGCTGAAAATAGATTTAAAAATAATTTCAGTTTTGATGGATGATGTTTGTAAATCATGGTAATTCGTTTTTTGGTATTGATAAAACTAAATGAACTCGCCAGGCTGGTTTGTTTTGCCCGGCAAAAATTAAATATTGTTGATGCGTAATCGTTTTTTCCAAAACCCTTTTTCAAAACTGCTTCATCTGCTAAAAACTCATGATTCTGAATAATTTCTTTCTTTAAAAGCCACAATGCAGGATTAAACCAGAAGAAACATAGCAAGACTTCAACAATTATAAGATCTACGGAATGAAGCTGATCTGCATGGGCTTTTTCGTGGGCTAGAATATATTCCAGAGTTGTCTTATTTCTTTCATCTTCAATAAAAATGTAATTGAAAAAACTAAAAGATTCCTCATTAGCCTTGGACATAAAAACGCGGTATTTCCCTTGTTTTCCGAAATTTGAAATCTTTAATTTTTTATAGATAAGCAATAAATTCCTGGTAAAGCGTAAAATGAAAATGCTAGTAATTAGCCCGAAAATAATCGATAAGATGTTTAATGGATTCGGTTTCTTTTCTTCGAAAGGAATTAAAGTTTGTTCGCTACTTAAATCATTTGAAGCTTCAATTGTCAATTCTCTTGGATGTCCTGCGAAGATGTCTTCAGCATTAAAATCTAAATTTACAGTTGGTAGATTACTTTCAAATAAGTTTGAGATCGGCAACAAAGGAGCACTTAAGCCACCAACTAGAATAAGTAATAAAAAAAACCTGCTAAATTGATGATTTTTAGCTTTAACAAAAGCTAGATAAATGAAGTAACACAAGCTTAAACTAAGAATACTTATTATTGAATATGCGATCATTTACTGCTGCTTTTTATCTTTTATTTTTTCCTGAAGAATACTTTCTAACTCTTTGAGTTCTTCTAAACTTAAATCTGAATTTTTTGTAAAAAACGAAGCGAATTGAGAACTCGAATTATCGAAAAATCCAGAAACGATCTCTTTAAAATGATTTTTAAAATATTCGGTTTTGGTGATTTTGGGATAATATTCTTTATCACGCCCATATTTTTCAAAACCTATGTATCCTTTCTTCACCATCCTAGAGATCAATGTTGAAATCGTAGTGTAAGCTGGTGCCGGATCTGGAAATTGATCTACAATATCTTTAAGAAACCCCTTTTCTATAGCCCAAAGGTATTTCATGATCTGTAATTCAGATTTAGAGAATTGTTTCATTGCTACATTAGTAGTTTACATACTACAAATGTAGTAATAAGTTTCTATATTAGGTTAGTTTTTAAAAATTTTCGTGGTTCAATTGACTTTCCCACTCAAATTGTAGGTTTAGACCAATATTTTACAAACCGGAACGTTATAGAAATTTATCCATCATCCTTTCTATGATTAATAAACCAAAGTATATAAAGCTTCTTAAGATTGATCGCTACAAAGATTTTGAATGTATCAAATCCAGATGTAGAAATTCCCAGAAAAAACTTTAAAAAGCTTAAAATGAAAGATCTTTTTTGGTTATTGATATTCATCATTTGCAGCGCTACGGTAAATGCACAGAAAATAACCGGCTATGTTTACAATACCGAAGGAATAATTCCCAACTTTAAAGTTGAAAATATTTCTAAAGGATTTTATGTAGAAACCAATGCTGAGGGTAAATTTTTGATCTCTGCTAATTTAGGCGATACCATCAGTTTTAGATCGATTGCTTACAATTCCTATAAATTTATGGTCAAAAATTCTCATTTTGAAGAAGAAATAGTGGTCGAATTAACAACAAATAGTCTGGAAGAAGTAAAGCTATCTGGCGGTAAAAGTTTTAAAGTTCCGGTAGAGCAATTAGATGATCAATTGCTTAAAGGCATCAGAAGTGATATTGCTAAAAACCCACTGGCTTACAGACCTGGTTACGGAAATTTACTGGAAGCTCCTTTATATCTTGCTAAACTTATTTTTCCGAAGAAAAAAAAGACCGAAATAGCTCATAAAGTTGAATATAATTTAAGATTTGAACATTTTAAAGCCTTTTTTAAAGAGGATGACCTTATAAATGAAGAATTCTTGATGAACGAACTTTTAATTCCGAAGAAATATCACGTCTTATTCTTCAATTTTTTAGAAACGGAAAATTATACCTCAGCACTTCTCGGAAAAGATCTGAAATTAGAAATGATTAGCAGGTTGCAAGAATCAGCAAAAGAATATCGGCAAGAAGTTCTTTCTAAGCAATAAAATAACGCCTAAAAAACTCGAATATCAAAAACCAAAAACCCCTCAAAAATCGAGGGGTTTTTATTGATTTTTATGTAAAGCTGACTAAAATTCTTTATTTATAGCCATTCTTAATTTTCTGGAATAATCTTCTTCTAACCAATCGCGATAGTTCTTGGTACTTTTAGAAATACAATAAGAGTATTGTTTAATTCTAGAAGAAATATCGTCTTTCAACTCTTTCGCCAAAATACGTGCATCAAATACATCTTCGCTATTTTCTACACACATTTTTACGTGCTGCTCCATCGACCATTCCAGCACTGCTTTCGATTTAAGTCCGCGTTTAATCACATCGTCATAAGCCGCCTCAACATCGAAGTCTACATTATCTGAATTGGAGAATTGCTCACGTAATTCTGGAGGCATTTCATATTTAAACTCACGCTCAATTTCCTCATCGCTTAATAGATTTTCAAAATAGAAATCTGGCGAACGGAAAATTTGTTTCCAATCTACAGGAGCGCTCCAATGCCCAAATCGAGCCATATTATTACCAAGATCGATTACATTAAACTCCTTTTTACCCGGTAACACACGAGAACCACGACCAATCATCTGGAAATATAAAGTCAGTGATTTTGTCGCACGATTAAGAATAATGGTATCTACCGTTGGCTCATCGAAACCTGTAGTTAGAATACTTACCGATGTCACAATAGCATCTGGCGTATGTTTAAACCATTTTAAAATTTCCTTACGATCCTGTTTGCTCGTCGTATTATCCAGGTGACGAATGTTATAACCGGCCTGTTTAAAAGTGTAGTAAACTTCGATCGAAGTATTAATACCATTATTAAATATTAAGGTCTTTTTCCCTTTAGAGCGTTCTAAATAAGCGTTTAATAGCTTTTCCTGCATCGACATATTCGTATACAGTTCTTCGGAAGATTTTACGGTGTAATCACCGTTCATTCCTACTTTTAATGCTGATAGACCTACGTTATAGCTATAAATATTTGCTCGTGCTAAAAAGCCTTTTTCTATTAATGAAGAAATAGAATCACCCACGATCAATTCGCGGTAATTATCCTTCATTGGTAATTTAATGTTAGAACTAAGCGGAGTTGCAGTTACTCCAAGGATAAAGCATTTTTCAAAAAACTTGAATAGCTTTCTAAAACTATTGTAATGCGCCTCATCGATAATCACCATCCCGATATCCTCAAGATCTAATTTATCATCGTGAAGACGGTTATTTAAAGTCTCTACCATGGCAACAAAACACATATAGTCATGTTGATCTGGTAATTCTTTCACTTTACTATTTATGATCTTATTCTTAACACCAAAATCGGTAAGCATTTTGTTGGTTTGCTTACAAAGTTCGATACGGTGCGTTAGAATAAGTACTTTCTTTTCTGTACGCTGAATATACTCTCTAACAATTTCAGAAAAAATTACCGTTTTTCCTCCACCAGTAGGTAATTGATATAAGAGATTATAATGTTCTGGATGTTCATCTATAACACTAAAAATCTTATCAATATCATTCTGCTGATATCCATAAAGTTGCTTATCTACCTTCTTCTCGCTAATTCCTAAATCTGAAACTTCCATATACCCTGTTTTAATCTGCAATTTTGCAAAAATAGCGCATTTTTCAGGTTTATAGAAATTATCTGCGTAGAAATCGAGATTTACGCCATAATTTGTTAATCCTCAAACAAATCTGAAGACAAATAACGGTCGCCACGGTCGCAAACAATGCTTACCACCACACCTTCTTCTAAAGAATCACAAAGTTTTAAAGCCGCAGCGGTAGCTCCTCCACTACTCATCCCCGCAAAAATTCCTTCTTCTTTTGCGAGTCGCTTGGTCATTTCTCTGGCTTCATCTTCGCTTACTTCGATCACCTGGTCTACTTTCCTTTCATCAAATATCTTCGGAAGATAAGCCTTGGGCCATTTTCTAATCCCGGGAATACTAGAATCATCTGTAGGCTGTACCCCAACGATCTGAATATTTTTATTTTGTTCCTTCAAATAGGTTGAAGTTCCCATAATGGTCCCGGTGGTTCCCATGCTCGAAACAAAATGTGTCACTTTATGATCGGTATCTTTCCAAATCTCTGGACCTGTAGTTTTGTAATGCGCTTTCCAGTTATCTTCATTGCTAAACTGGTTGAACATAAAATAGCCCTCGTTTTCAACTTTAGCTTCAGCATAATCCCTACTTCCTTCTATACCTTCTTCAGCACTAGTTAAGGTCACTTTGGCTCCATAAGCACGCATGGTTTGTACACGTTCTTTGGTAGCATTTTCAGGCATTACCAATTCTATGTCCAACTTAAACATAGAGGCGATCATCGCTAACGCAATGCCCGTATTTCCGCTGGTGGCTTCGATTAGTTTGGTTTCTTCATTAATTTCTCCTCGATCCAAAGCACTTTTAATCATATTATAAGCAGCGCGATCTTTTACACTACCACCGGGATTTTGCCCTTCAAGCTTAAAATAAAGCTTAACCTTTGGATTGCTGACTAATGTTCTGGCTTCGACTAAAGGTGTGTTTCCTATTAATCTGAATATCGATTTACTCATTTTGAGCTGTATTTTTAATATTAATTTGTGGAGTGTGGGAAACCATAGAATTTGCAGGTACAGATTTGGTTAACCAAACATTCCCTCCTATCACGCTATTGGCACCAATTACCGTTTCGCCACCAAGGATCGTTGCATTGGCATAAATGGTTACATTTTCTTCGATTGTTGGATGGCGTTTTACTTTACGCAAATTGCGATCTACATACAAGGCGCCTAATGTGACTCCCTGATACACTTTTACATTATCCTTTATCACCGCCGTTTCTCCTATAACCACACCGGTAGCATGATCTATAAAAAACGGAACTCCAATCTTAGCACCAGGATTTATATCTGTTCCGGTAAGATTGTGAGCACACTCAGTCATTAACCTTGGCACTAATGGTAAACCAAACTGGTAAAATTCATGACTTAATCTATAAATTGCGATGGCAAAAAAACCAGGATAAGAAAGACAAACTTCTTCAACCGAATTTGCCGCGGGATCATTAGTCGCTATCGCTAGTGCATCTGAATTCAATTTTTGAAGAATCTCTGGTAGTTTTTCAAGATACTCTTCCCAAATATTTCTACATGGTGTATTAGGTTTCCAGCAAACAAGATCGGCCAGTGTTTCAAATTCCTTCCCTAATTTCTTAAGGTTTTCTTCAACTTCAGTATCTTCATCAAACAAAGTATAGAACAAATGTTTGGTAAAAGCTTCTGTTCTTTCTTTAATTTCAAACTTAAGATTCGGTAATTTTTTATGGCTTTTTATTTCTTTGATTACTGCGTCCAAATTCATTTGCTTCTCACAATTTTATTCCAAAAATAAGGATTAAGATTTCAATAGTCGACTGAATACTGTAAAGCTTTCAGTATAACCTATCGGAATTGTTGGTTTACGACCCAAATTAATTAATGCTGAAAGAAATACAAGTCTATTTTAGCCTCGAATTTCTAAATTCTATATTTGTAAAAACTTGTAATTTGAAGGATTTTTACCGCTTTATCATTGCTAATTTCAAAAAGCTAAGTTTTGGATGGGTTTTAACATTTCTCTCCAGCTTTGGGCAAACCTTTCTAATCTCTCTCTACGTCCCAGAAATCATAAAATCTTTTTCAATTTCTGAAGGAACTTTTGGTGCTATCTATGCCGGCTGCACAGTTACGGCTTCTGTCATCATGCTTAGTCTTGGACATAACGTAGATCATAAACCCGCAAAAACCGTTACTGCTTTTAGTATTACCGGTCTTGCCATTGCAAGTATTTTATTGGGATTCAGTTATCATTTTGCTGTTTTAATATTGGCCATCATTATGTTGCGGCTATTTGGGCAGGGCTTACTTACGCATATTAGTATGACTCTAATTTCTAAGATCTTTGACAAAAATCGCGGAAAAGCACTGAGTTTTTCTTCTTTAGGTTTTTCTATCGGCGAAGCGATTTTACCGATTTTGATCACCACGATCATTAGTTTTTATAATTGGCGAATCGCTGCAATTTGTAGCGGAGTCTTACTGCTTTTTTATCTAATCAAGTTAAAGTTCACTAATCTTGATCATTTTGATGAACAATTAATCTCTATCAAAGGAAATTCTACAAAGAAGATGGTTCGCAATTATAAAGAGATTATTTTTAATCGAAAATTCGGAATCATAATGCCCGCTGTTTTCGCAGTAAGTTTCATAAATACGGCTGTATTTTTCTATCAGTATATTTTTGTAGAAGAAAAACAATGGTCGGTAACCTTATATGCTTCATTTTTTACCGCTTATGCGATCACCAGGCTTGTATTTTCGTTGTTCGGTGGCGTTTGGGTAGACAAATACACCGCTAAAAAATTATTCAGATTTTATCTAATTCCGCTTAATATTGGTCTTTTACCTTTTGCGTTTATGGATAGTATCTTAGGTGCCTTGGCTTTTCTAATTTTAGCCGGAATAACCACCGGAATTTCAGGAACAGTAAAAACTGCTATCATTGCTGAAATCTATGGCACAAAGAATCTGGGAGCAATTAGAAGTATATTTACCATGTTTATGGTTATAAGTACTGCTTTAGGACCTTTATTGGTAGGATTACTTATCGATAATAATTTTAGTGTTTCGACAATACTTTTATGTTTAAGCATTTTACTAATTCTGGTCGTTTTTAATTCACAACGCATTGGTAAAATAGAGAAATAAAGTCCTAATAATTACAGCGTTTTATCTTTTCTGAAGACATCTAGAGAAGCATTAAATCCGAAATGTTTATATTTAGCCAAGTAAACTACCTCAGGGCAAACCCTCGAGGCATTCGTTGGAAACAAATTTTTAATTTCGAGGCAAGACTCTGGGTATTATACCCTTTGGCGGTACCAATCAAATTTTATTCATTATTAACCTCACTTAATTACCTCACTAAAATGATTAAAAAACAAATCGCTTTTTTCTGGATCGCCTGTTCTATCGTGGTTGTAAGCTTTGCTCAGGAAAAAGTACAGCCAATTTTTGAAAATGGCGAAGCGCAAATAGTACCAGAATTTGAAGATTCTTCAAAATGGATTCGACATGATCTTTGGGTTGAAACCGAATTTGATACAGATGGCGATGGAAAATTAGACCGCATGCATGTAGATGTGACCAGACCTGAAGCTACCGAAACTCAGGGATTAAAACTTCCGGTTATTTACGAATCAAGTCCTTACTATGCCGGGACAGCAGGTTTTGCTGAAGGTATTTTTTGGGATGTAAATCATGAACTTGGTGAGTCTCCAAAAGAAAGAGTACATCCAGAAGTTGTAAGACGTGGCGAGCGTCCAATAATATCGAATTCCCAGATCGAAACCTGGGTGCCACGTGGTTATATCGTTATACACTCCTCTTCGCCGGGAACAGGTTTGTCTGATGGTTCTCCTACCGTTGGTGGTGATAACGAGTCTTTGGCTCCAAAAGCAGTGATCGATTGGCTAAACGGTCGTGCAAAAGGATATACCGAGCGTACCGGAAACGAAGAAGTAAAAGCGTACTGGTCTACTGGTAAAGTTGGAATGACGGGCACTTCTTATAACGGAACCATTCCCCTTGCAGCGGCAACAACCGGAGTTGATGGTTTAGAGGCAATTATCCCGGTTGCCCCAAATACTTCTTATTATCACTATTATCGCTCTAACGGATTGGTAAAATCTCCTGGTGGCTACCTTGGCGAAGATATTGATGTGCTTTACGACTTTATTCATAGTGGAGACGAATCTAAAAGAACTTACAGCAACAGAACCGTGCGTGATACCGAAATGAGAAATAACCTGGATAGAGTTACAGGAGATTATAACGATTTTTGGGCCGGCCGCGATTATTTAAATGATATGAAGCCAATGAAAGCGGCTTTATTAATGTCGCACGGATTTAATGACTGGAACGTGATGCCAGAGCATAGCTACCGTATTTATAAAAAAGCGGAAGAAATGGGATTACCAACTCAAATCTATTATCACCAAAACGGTCACGGCGGGCCTCCACCACTTAGTATGATGAATCGTTGGTTTACGCATTTTTTATTCGGAATCGATAATGGCGTAGAAGACGATCCAAAAGCATGGATCGTAAGAGAAAACGACGATCGCCAAAAGCCAACGCCTTATGCCAATTATCCAAATCCAGAAGCCAAAGATGTTAAGTTACATTTAAGCAAAGGAGCACCAAAAACCGGTAAGCTTCAACTTGAAAAGCAAGATAATCAAGGCAACGAAACTTTAGTAGATAATTATTCTTTTAGCGGTGAAACACTGGCACAGGCCGAGAATACAGATCATCGTTTGCTTTTTGTGACTCCAACTCTAAAAGAAGATGTTCATCTTTCGGGAATTTCAACTATAACCTTAAAATTGGCGAGTAGTAAACCTGCTGCTAATCTTTCGGTTTGGATGGTTTCTTTACCTTGGACAGAAGGTCGAAATTCGAAGATTACAGATAATATTATTACAAGAGGCTGGGCAGATCCTCAGAATTATAAATCAGTTACTGAAAGTGAGCCTTTAAAACCAGGCAAATTCTATGAAATGAGTTTCGATCTAATTCCAGATGATCAAATCATTAAAAAAGGACAGCAAATCGGACTAATGATCTTTTCTAGTGATAAGAATTTCACTTTACATCCCGAGCCGGGAACAGAACTAACAATAGATCTTGATGCGACATCGATCACGATTCCTGTGGTTGGTGGCGAAGCAGCTTTAAAAACTGCTTTAGAATAATCTTTATCGAAATTGTATAAAATCAGCCGGAATTTTTTCCGGCTTTTTTATTTAAAACTAGAGATTTCTTTTAGCCATAACAGTTAACATATGCTTATTTTGTTATCTTTAAAAGGTCTACAAAATTATAGCATGAAAATCATCAATCTTTTAGTTATCGCCTTTTTAGCGCTGCCAATTACGGTGCAAACAACCGAAAAAGAAATCAAAACTGAAGTCAGCGGTGTTACCGTATTTCTGGAAGGAGCCCAGGTTTCCCGCCAAAAGAATATTCCTGTAAATAGTGGAATATCGATTTTAAAATTTACCAACTTATCCCCTTTTATCGATGCAAAAAGCGTTCAGGTTAAAGCTGAAGGAAATATCACGGTACTTTCAGTAAATCATCAGCAAAACTTTTTAAACGAATTAAAAAAGTCTTCAGAATTAGAAAATCTTGAAAACAACATCACTGAAATCAATCAGAAATTAGAAATAGAAAACACCTATTTATCAATTATTCGCGAGCAAATTATATTTCTTCAGGAAAACAGAGATATTGGCGGGAAAAACGAGCAGGTTGATATTTCAAATTTAGAACAGGCGTCTAATTTCTACGGAAAAAAATTAACCGAGCTTAAGTTAAGCGAAGTAGAACGGGTTAGAAATGTTGAAAAATTAGTTGCAGAAAAGACCAAAATCGAAAATCAGATTAATAGCATTAGCAGTAAAAAAGATTTTCCGAATGGAGAAATACTAGTTAAAATTGAAGCAAAACAAAGCACCACTTTTCCTATAGAAATCACATATTTAGTGGGAAATGCCGGCTGGTTTCCTTCTTACGATATTAGAGCAAAAAATATTAAAGAACCTATTAACCTGGTTTACAAAGCCAATGTAAAGCAAGATACCAAGGTAGATTGGAAAAATGTAAAGCTCAAATTTTCTTCAGCGAATCCAAATACTTCTGGATTGGCACCAAAATTAAGAACCTATTATTTAGGATATAATACGCTGCCGCCTTCTTATAATCTTACCAATAATTCGGTTACTGGAAAAGTTGTAGACGAAAATGGCGATCCATTACCGGGAGCAAATGTGATGATCGAAGGCTCTACCATTGGCACCGTAACAGATTTTGACGGCTATTATTCGATTACCATTCCTAACGAGGAAAGTAGATTAAGTATTAGCTATGTTGGTTTTGAATCCCAAAAAGTACCTGCGAATAGAAGCCAAATCGATATCGTTTTAAAAGAAGATTCTGCAGCATTAGATGAGGTCGTTGTTGTAGGATATGGAAGAAGTAATCGAAGTGTTAGTAGAGCTCTCGCAGGAAAAGTTGCTGGTGTTTCCGTAAACTCTAAAAAGAAAAATGAAAGCATCCCGGTTCCCAGTGTTCAAAAAGAAAATCAAACTACCGTAGATTTCGAAATTGAAATGCCGTATACTATAAATTCAGACAATAAAAGTTATGTGGTTGAAATGACCAATTACGAGCTACCCGCGCAATACCAGTATTACGCCGTTCCTAAAATTCAAAAAGATGCGTTTTTAATTGCTAATATTAACAATTGGGAACAATATAATCTGCTGGAAGGCGAAGCCAATATTTTCTTTGAAGGCACTTATATTGGAAAATCTTTGATGGATGTACGATATATTACAGATACGCTAGAGGTTTCTTTAGGTATCGATAAAAAGGTTTCTGTAAATCGCCAAAAGATTAAAGATTTTACCGAAAAACAATTTATTGGTAATAAAAAAGAAGAAATTCGAGAATGGGAAATTTCTATAAAAAACAATAAAAACGAAGCCATAAAAATGATCGTACTAGATCAGGTTCCTGTGGCTACTTCAGAAGATATTTCAATAGATATTGAAAATATATCGAACGGAAAATTGAATGAAGAAAATGGTGAAGTAGCATGGGATTTTAGCCTAGAACCGACTCAGGAAATAAAATTCAATCTAAAATATTCTGCTAAATATGCTAAAAGTAGAAATCTAATTTTGGAATAATTTCGTATTATTATCAAACTTAAATCCCTACAAATGCGCAAATTACTCTTGGTTTTCATCCTGGGATCACTCCTATCCTGCGGAAGATCGTCTACAGATTTTAGCCCAAAAATAAATTGGAAAGTTGGAGAAACTAAAAATCTAACGATAAGTGTTTACGCCAAGGAAATACATAATAGTAAAATATTGAAAGATAGTACGTTTACATTACATGCAAGCATAGTAGTAAACGAAGTTAAAAACGATTCTTATTTTGTTGATTTTGAACTTAAAAATCCTTTGGTTCTGCTTGCAAAAAACTATGATAAAAAGATTGAAAGTAAACTTAAAGATTTTAAAACGATCAAAGCAAAACTTAAGCTTGGTAAACAGTCCCTGGAATCTTGTTTAGTTTCTGAAGTGCAATATACATCAAGTATAGTAGCCAGCAAAAAGGTTATTATAGAGATGCTAAATATCAATACTCCTGAAAAATTGGCTGAAGCCGAAAAAGCAATAAGCAGCACTGAAGAAGAATTGATCAAAACGAAAATGATCTTACAGATTCCAGATCTACTGCTTAAATCTTATACAATTAATTATTCTGTTCAAGACACAATAACAACCATCGATACCACTGCAAATCCATTCGATCTAGAACAATTTAAACAGGCTACCAGAAAAACTTATGTTCAAAATGGCAAAAATGAAACTTTTACGGTCGTTTCTGAAACTAAATATGATTTTGGAGCTTATAAAAAGCAAATTGAAAATTTAAAAAATAAGATGCTTACTGAGGTAGCTAAGGATTCTACTGAAAAACAAGTAGCGCAAACAACTAATCTTGCAGACGCTTATTTTACTAACTTAGCAATGGTTTACGATCTGGACGCTTCAGATAAAATAGAAATCGCAAGATCAAAAAGCGATAATTGGCCAAAACATATCGTTAGATATAGTATGCTAAGCATGGAAAATTCAGATCTTAATTCTAAAGCAATAGTGAAAATTAATATCAATATTGAATAAAAACGGGCTATTTTCGTGGCAAAATCAGCCACATGTTTCCCTCTTCATCAAACTTAAGATTAGCGAGTAGAAAACGTCGATTCGCAGCATTTGTAATCGATCATTTTCTATTTACAGTTATTTTGGTTTCCTTTATTTTTTTGGTGATTGGTACAGACTTTACTAACAAAGAAGACACCGCAAAATCAGCAATTTCAATACTTGCAAGTGCTTCTGTAGGAATATTAATTTATCTCTTTAAAGATTGTATAAAAGGAAACAGCCCGGGCAAATGGTTGTTGGGTATTGCGGTTAGAGATGAGCACGATCCACATCACATCCCAGCATATTATAAATTATTCTTAAGGAATGTTTTTCTATTAATCTGGCCGTTAGAAGCGATCATCCTTGCAAGCAGTAACGAGAAAAAACGACTTGGCGACAAAGCGACAAACGCCATTGTAGTTCAGCAAAATAAAAAGCCAAAATTGCTGCCAATAATATCGATTATCGTCGTTACTTTTATTTCATTCTTTACATTTATTATTTTCTTTATCGCAGGAGCTTTAAAAAACTCTGATTCTTATAAAATTTCTATTGCTGAAATTGAACAAAATAAGGCTATTATTGAAGAAACCGGCGGAATTGTAGAATATGGAATTTTTCCCAGCGGAAGTATTTCTACCAGAAATGGCGAAGGCGAAGCCGACTTAAAAATTAGCGTAAAAGGAAAGCTTAAAGATGTAAAGGTTCGTGTAAATCTTACAAAATCGGCTGAAGAAAACTGGAAAGTTGTTAATATTGAATATCATCCTGAAAATTAAGTTATGAAAAATTCTATTTACGAATTTACACGAGAAGATTGGAATACGCTGTACCCTATTCATCTGGAAGATCATAATCCAGAATGGAAAACTATTTTCGAAAAAGAAAAGGAGCTAATTTTATCGAATATCGACTCAAAGTATTTTGAAAAAATAGAACATTTTGGCAGTTCGTCTATTCCCGGGATAAAATCCAAGCCTTATATCGATATTTTTATCATTATTCCTGAAGCCTATTTATTTGATAAGGAACTGATAAAAGCTTTTGAAAATTTAGGCTATTTTCATTTTGAAGTTCCCGCCCGCGAAGATATTGAAGCTTACAGTTCTTTTGGCAAAGGCTATCGTGTAGACGGAAAAAAGGAGCAGATTTTTCATATACATATGTGTCCATCGTCCAATATTATGTGCAAGCAATTGGGGTTTAGAGATTATTTAATCGCTAATCCAGAAAAAGCCAGAGCTTATGAAAATTTAAAGATCGCACTTGCCAATAAATTCAAAAACGATCGTGGCGCTTATGTTTTAGGTAAAACCGAATTTACCAAAGAGATCATTAAACTTTGGAAAGCGTCTAAAACCAGTTAATTCAGGTTAATTTGATTTTTGTTACTTTAGAAGGCGAAGGCATTTCAAAACTTTCATCCAAAATCTATTGTGTAACATTAATTTATTCGCTTGAAAAAACTCTTCCTATTATTGCCAATATTGGCCATTTTAAGCTGCAAAAATTCTGAAGAAAAAACTGCCGAGAATTTAGATTTCGATCTTGCCATAACAAACATTCAAATTATCGATCTGGAGAAAGGCGAAATTCTACAAAATAAGACCGTTTTTATAAAAGACGATCTTATTTCAGCAATAAAAGATTCCGAAGAAAATACCTCAGCAAAAAAAGTTATCGACGGAAAAGATAAATTTCTATTACCCGGATTTTGGGATAATCATGTTCATTTTAGAGGCGGTGATTCGCTAATTTCAGCAAATAAAAATTTCCTTGGTCTATTTTTAGCCAACGGGGTAACCACGGTTAGAGAATGTGGTGGCGATATGACCAGTTCTATTTTAGAATGGCAGCAAAATATTGCTAATAATCAACTTGCCGGACCTACAATTTATACTTCTGGACCAAAATTGGACGGAGAAAATGCACGCTGGGAAGGTTCTTTAAAAATTGCTTCTGAAGATGATATTGCTCCTGCCCTGGATTCTTTGCAAAAACTGAAAACCGATTTTGTAAAATTATACGATAGTAAATTTACCGGCGAATTATACTTAAAAACGATCGGAGATACTGAAGCACGCGGAATAATAAGTAGCGGCCACATGCCTTTTAGCGTGACTTTAGACGAAACAACCGCAGCAGGAATGGATGGTATCGAGCATCTTTATTATATTTTAAAAGCCTGCTCTGCGGAAGAAGAAAGTATTACCCAGGATGTGATTGATGGGAAAACCAGTTTTTGGGAATCTTTAGACCGAGTAATGAAAACCTATGCTGAAGAAACTGCTGAAAAAACATTTACTACTTTAAAATCTCGTGAAGTTTACGCAATCCCCACCCTGCATATTAATCATACGCTTAGCTATCTTGATGAAGAACCCCATGAGAATGACGAATATTTGGATTATATGGGTAGCGGAATCATAAAAACTTATGAAGGCCGAATTAGAAGTGCACTCAATGCGAGCGAGGAATTTGTTAAGACTAGAAAACAATTAGATTCAGCTTTTGTGAGTTTAGCTAAAAAGCTTCAGGAAAATGAAGTTTCGCTTTTAGCAGGATCAGATTGTGGAGCTTTCAATTCTTATATTTATCCGGGGATTTCGTTACACCAGGAATTACAAGCATTGGTTGACGCAGGTCTTAGCCCCCTGCAGGCTTTACAGACTTCAGCAATAAATGGTGCAAAATTTCTAAAGAAAGAAAACACTGGCGCTATTAAGGCAAATTACAAAGCAGATCTGGTAATTTTAAATGCCAATCCTTTAAAAAATATCGAAGAAACGCAGAATATTAGCTCAGTTATTAAAAACGGAAAGGTATTTCAGCAGCAAGATTTAGAGGGCTTAAAAACAGCACCATAAAAATTGATTCAAAAAATTTATAATCTTAACTATAGAGAAAACAAAAAAGGGAATGCCATGGCATTCCCTTTTTACTTCAACTAAATTAAATTGACGACAAATTAATTTGCTGTCGATACGGTATCTACTTCGACATCTACAGAGATACCAGATTTTACTTTTGTAGAATCTGTTGTTACCTTAATGTTTTTAGAGTCTCCTCCCATCATATCAGCGAAACCTTTTAAACCTTCAACATTAATATCATCGGCATCTAGAGATTTCACAAGCTCCATGATCTTTTGTGGATTCATATCCTTTCCTAAGATCCTTGCAACTCCCATTCCGCGTTCATTATCGTATCCAAAAGCTACGATCTCGTCTATCGCATCTTCTTCTCCGGTAAAGTAAAGCGCTCCTTTTCTTTCGTTGCTTCCGTACTTCATTAGTAATTGATACTTTTCATTACTAAAAATCTCTTCCAATTCGGCTTTTTCAGCATCAAAAGTTTCGTTTTCTTCATTTAAAGGATAGGCAAGTACATTAATCTTACGAACGCTTTCCAAGGTTGCACGCTGATCCTCGTCTAAATTATCGGCCTTTGCAAAAAGGCTGGTAGGAATATCTAAAGAAATAAACTTACTGTCTTCCTGGTTCTCTACATAATACTTCTGTAATGTTTTCTCGTTATTACACGCTAACATTAATAGACTTATGGCTATAAAACTGATGGTTTTGATGATTTTCATGTTTATTGGTTTTTAGTTTTTGCGTTTTTTAATTGATCTGCTCCCGGCACATTAAGATCTGAAGTTAACTTGGATAACTGTGTAAGATCGATCTGCCCGGTAATTCTTAAGATTACAGAGATTGGCTCGCCTCCTTCATCACCGTCCATAAACATTAAAAGCTCTTTTACGATGTCATCGTTTTTACCATCTGATTTTGAGTAAAATTTGATGTTTTTTCCAGAATCTTTAATTCGCATTAATTCGTCTAAAGAGCCTTTATTTAAATAAGCCTCAAAATCTTTAGACATCTGCCCTCTTATAGAAGAAGAATTTGTTTTATACAATCTTATCTCACTAAGATTCTCGATCATTTCCATGTATTTTTTAGCTTCAGGATCTCCTTCGCTAAGATCTACTTTAGATAACATTTTAAACATCTTGCTGGTCATTACCATCGCATCGACATCTTTCATGTTTTCATACTTGGCAAAATCCTGTGATTGTGCCAAAAACGGAGCCATAAAAAGGGCTACAATTACTACTATTCGTTTCATACTGTTCGTTATTTGTTGTTGATTATTTTTTCTGTGGGGTTACTAAATTCTTTTAAGTACTTTAAATCTTCTTTACCTTCGTTCATTAATTTTGAAATCATCTGAAGAGTTTGCTTTGTTTGCTGATACGCCATTTCTTCTTCGGTTAACTGCCCTAAATTTTCTGAATTTAAAGTGCTATCCTGATTTTTAAAGAAGAAAATACTAAAGATTAAAGCGATCATTGCTGCGGCATACATCCAGGATTGCGGCTTTAGCCTGCTTTTGCGCTTTTCCGGCTTCAATTGTGGGGTAACATCTGTGGTTTCCTTTCTACTAAAAGCTGAAAAACTAAACATTAGCTGATAAGCTTTATGTCGCTGTGCAACCTGCCCGCTATCAAAATACTCCTGTAGCTCCTGCTCTTCAGCAAGACTAGTTTCCGCAGCATCATACTTTTTTAAAAGTATGTCTATTCTATCCAATTCCATAGCTGTGTTGTTTAATAAGACTTTCTTTTATTTTTTTTCTTGCACGGGAGAGCGCTACTCTCACCGCTGTATTTTTCATTTTCATGATCTTACAAATCTCCTCGAACTCATAGTGCTCTACATCTCTTAGCTGAAATATGGCCTGCTGCTGCTCGGGTAGTGTTTTTAAAATTTCGTTTATCCACTGCATTTCATCTTTCAGTTCAAGTTGTCGTTGTCCAGAGATTTCGTTGTTATCATAATTAGTATGTACAATCCGAAGATTATTGTTTTGCTTAAGCTTTAGTTGATCATAACAATAATTCTTGGTAACCGTCATTGCAAACGCTTCTACGTTGGCATAATCATTGATTTTATCTTGTTGGTTCCAAAGTTTAATAATCACATCCTGGGTTGCATCCTGTGCTGCTTCTTTAGATGTAAGCAATCTTAGAGCCAAACGATAAATCTTATCCTTAAAAGGGTTGATAATATTTAAGAATGTTTGTTCTTTCATTTTTGATTGATGGTTGGTTTTTACTACCCTTTCATAATTACGACGGACGACAATTTATTTTGTTACAAAACTTTTTCAAATTATTTGTTTTGTCGCTATTTTAGCTTTTTTTAATAATAACTTTAAATGAAACGCATGAAAATGAGAAGATTTCTACTAGTCGCAATATTTGCTGGTAGTTTAATGACGTCCTGTTCTGAAGATATGGATGATGTGATTGATGATGATGTACTTGTAGAGCGAGAAAATGTCGAGATTGAAGACTTCATTTATCGTGGGATGGACGAGATCTATTTATACAAACCAGATATTCCAGAATTAGCAGATGATTATTTTGATTCTGAAGATGATTATTACGATTTCCTGGTAAGTTGGGATACCCCTGAAGATTTATTCGATGAAGGACTTGTAGCTCCACAGGATCGCTTTAGCTATATTACAGATGATTATATCGAATTAGAAAATAGTTTTAGCGGAATCTCAGAAACTACTGGTGTAGATTATAGATTGTATCTTTTTTCTAATTCTGATGATATTTTTGGAGTTGTAAGGTATATTGTTCCTGGTAGTAATGCCGAAGGAACTGCGATAAAAAGAGGTGACCTCTTTACTGAAATTAATGGAGAAACCTTAAATAGAAATAATTATAGATCATTATTATCCAGCCCATCAGTAACTTTTACATTAGCTGAAATAAATGATAATGCGGTATCAAATACCGGTGAAGAGGTTACCATAGCAACTAGCGAAGTGACCGAAAATCCTGTCCTTATTCAGAATGTTATCGAAACTGATGGATTAAAGATCGGATACTTGATGTATAATAGCTTTGTGGCCGATTTCGACCAGCAATTAAATGATGCTTTTGCCTATTTTGCTTCAGAAAATATCGACCACCTTGTACTAGATTTAAGATATAATGGTGGTGGTCGTGTAAGTTCTGCAACGGCTTTAGCAAGTATGATCACTGGTTCTTATACTGGGGAGATCTTTGCAAAGCAACAGTGGAATGAAGATTATCAAAACTACTTTTTAGCTACAGATCCAGATCGTTTATTCAATTACTTTACAGATGATCTTCCGGGAGAAATAGCATTAAATCAGTTAAACCTTACAGATCTTTACGTTATTGGTACTTCTAGTACTGCCTCAGCAAGTGAGCTAGTGATCAATGGATTAAAACCATATATCGATGTGTATTTAATTGGACATACTACTACTGGTAAATCGCAGGCTTCTGTAACACTTTACGACAGTCCAAATTTTGGTCCAACAAATGCAAATCCAGATCACACCTACGCAATACAACCATTGGTTTATGAATCTGTAAATGCAAATGATATCGTAGTGCCTTACGATGGAATCGATCCAGACGTTGAAAGTTATGAATCTCTATCCGATTTAGGTGTTTTAGGTGATCCATCTGAACCTATGCTTGCTGCTGCTATTAATGCTATTACAGGCAATACTTCAGAAGCCCAGGCTATGACTCGCCAAAGAGAATTTAATTATCAGGAATTTAAAGAGCGTGCTTCTTTACAGCCTAATTATAAAAGAATGTATATCGATGAATTACCGAGTTTAAGATTAGACCAATAAAATTTTAAACTTGATATAAAAAACAAAAGCCCCGGTTTCCCGGGGCTTTTTCATAGGTGATAGAATCTTATTTTAGCTTTCGCTAATTTCGATTCTATTTTAAAACGAAAACATTTTACTCTAATTTCCTTTAGAATATTAAAGTTTTCTAAAGATTGGGTACAAAAAAAGAATCTTTACATACTAAGGGCAAGCTTCCAGTTAAGTATATCTTTTGAAACTACTGCACATCAATAACATAAACTTACAGAAGCTAGCCACAAAGAATTAATCATTAAAATAAAAGCTGTTAGGACCAATACCTACGCTAAATTCAGCTACGAAATCTCCAGCTGTTGTATAAATTTCTATAGTCCCTGCAGATGCAAAATCACCTCCATCTGAAGTATAGATATAATCATCTTCTACTGCAAAACCATACATTACTCCGTAAGCTGAAGTGCTTTCATATGAGAATAATGGCGATTCTGGCGATTCTAGATCACCTTCAGTAATAGCATAAACAGAAGTTCCAGAAGTAAAATAAATTATTCCATCTTCAATATCAAGATTATTAGTGGATCCAATATTACTTAGATCTGTTTTAGTTAATTCTTCCCCAGTACTCAAATTTAAAGTATAAAGATTCTGATTCGACAAGGCATAGATTACGTTATCAATGATTTCTATAGAAGTTAAACCTTCAGTTTCATTTTCATTATTAACAAAAAGCTCATAAGTATCTTCAAATGCATTTGTTTCAGGATTAAATACTAGAATACTGTTTCCTAATCCAAACGACGCATTTTCAACGTAAATTAAACCATCTTTTTCAAATACTTGTCCTAGGACTTTACCAGCTTCAATAGTTTTTTCTACTTCCAGAGTTTCCAAATCAATAACAGTTAAAAAATCATCTGTAGTATATCCATCTCCCCAAGTCAAATTACGATTGGATACGTAAGCTTTACCATTGTAGGCCACACCATACACTGGAACAGTGAGACCACTATCAACAACACCTTCATATTCAAAAGTTTCACGATCTACAACGGTAATTAAATTAGAGCCATTAGAAATAATATAAGCATGATCTTCATCAAAGAAGATAGACTGTAAATAACCACCAAGTCCCATATCGGGATTTACAGTTTCAAAAATGTTATTTTCTACATTCGTAAATTCTGAATCTAAAAATGAAACAGTTCCCTCAGTTTGTGATCCTTCATTTAAGATAATTACGCCTTCCTCATACGCTTGTTCTTCATTTTCTTCTGGAACTTCAACGAAACCATCGTCGTCACTGCTACAGGAATTCAGTAAAAAAGTGCCAAAAAGGCCAAGAGCAAATAATTTGCTAATCTTCATAGTTAACTAGTTAAAAATTAATGTTTAGGTATAAATTATAATTGATTCCCGGCATCCACCGGTCTTCTACATTCTGATATTCGTTATTTAATAGGTTATTTATTCTTGCGCCTAACTGCCAGTTTCTTCGTTTATCGATGGCATAAGAAAGTCCTACATTGGTTAAAAAATATCCCGAAAGTTCATCACTATGATCGGTACGTGTGTAAACCTTCCCGTTATATAAAAACTGAAGCGATGGCGTAAATCGATAGATCTGGTAATTGATATTTCCGTTAATCTTTTGGAAAGGCGTATAAATTAACTGGCGATGAGTTTCGGCATTTTCAGAAATCGTATACGCATAATTCAAATTAACGTTCAAGATTTGATCTTTCGCCAGCTTTTTCTGCCAGTTTAGGTAAGATTCAATTCCGAAGATCTCTACTTTATCTTCATTAACAGGACGCCAAATTCCGCCTTCTCCCGGCAACCAGCGAATCATATCTTCTACCTGGTTGTAAAAAAATGTAAGCCCAGATTCGATGTTTTTAATCCTGAAAATATTACCAATTTCTGCCTGATCTGAAGTTTCCGGATTTAAATATGGATTCCCTGAAGATGCCCAATAAAGATCGTTATATGTTGGTATCCTGAAATTTCTTGAGCCGTTGAATTTTAAGCTGTAAAAATCGCTAAACTCATAACTGGCACCAAAAGAATATAGAAGCGGACTATCATAATTGTCTGTCGCCTCCTTTCGCAAACCTATTTCAGATTGAAATTTTTCTGAAAAATGGTATTTAGCTAATATCGCTGCAGAAAATATATTACGATCATTTTTAGCAATGCTACTGCCCTCGCCTTCTGTATAGGTATTCTGAATTACGGCATTCATTAAAAGATCTTCTGAAGCTTCATAGGCTAAATCGTATTTTGCAATATAACTTTGGGCATTTCCGAAGCTAAAACTATCATTTTCGATATTCGCGAAATATTGATATTCCTCTCGAATAAAAGCCAATCTTGCCACCTGAGTGAAATTAGAAAATTCGCTATTCCACTCCAGCAAGTTTCGATAAGATCGATCATTATATTTGGTTCGATTTTCGGAAGGGCGAATTAGTGAAAAATGCCGTTCTCCATCGTAAATTTCGCTGATCAGTTTTAGTGTATTTTTTGAATTAAATCGATATCCCAGCGTAACATTGGCTGAATTATTATAAAAATCGCCATTCAGGTTCTCGCCACGATCATCTGGATACTCATAATCATTGTCACTGCTATTTCTGGAAATCGATAAATTTAAGCTCCAATTTTTTCGGGCGGTTTTAAAATTGTAGCGAGCATCAAGCGTATTAAAACTTCCGTAGCGCAATAAAAGATGATGTTCCTGCCGTTTTTTGAAAGATAAAGTATTATTTAAATGCACGCTTCCACCAATCGCTCCGGTGCCGTAAACCACGCTTCCACCACCACCGCGAACCGCAATCTGGTTATAAGCACCACTATTTACAGTATTAAAATCGATCTGACCGTTAAACTGGGAATTGATGTTGATCCCGTTCCAGATAACCGCAGTTTGCGAAGCTGAAGTCCCTCTAAACGATGGCGATGAAACCATGCCGAGACCATTTTCTCTAAAATATATTGGTGTGTTAAAATTTAAAACTTCGGTTAAGAGGGGCTGATTTTGGGTAAGTAAGGAGTCAGAAAGCACGGCAACATGCTGCCCTGTAGAAAATTTCTGTAGCTTCGTATCACTAAGCATCACAGTATCTAAAACCGTAATTTCCCGTGATTGAGAATAGATTTTAGACGAAAAAAGCCCAAAGGCTACCAGTATAAAAAGTAGTTGTTTCTTCATGCGCCAGCGACTTTTATCCCGAAAGTCAATCCGTTTTTAATAATCTCTGGCAGGTCTCCTGGCTAGCGTCCTGTAATGTACCTTCCCATCTAAAAAGACAGTGGTTTGAAGTTTTTTACAAGCATTCCTAAAACGGAACAAAGCTTACAGTTGCGGGAACAGCTCAGGTTTTAACTAAAAATCGACGTTTAAAACAGCAATTTTCAATATTTCCTGATTCCCTTTTAATCGGCATTGCCGAACCAAAATTTCAATGCGAATTTAATCATTTCCCAAACGAAAGCATCTAAATTTCTAAATAATATTACTTTTGAAGTCAAAATTCATTCTTGTGAAAAAAATCGGAATCCTTTTTATTTTTCTCTTAAGCCTTTCCTGTAAAGATTCAGAAAAGTCTGAAAAATCTACTAAAAACCTGCATGGACAGGAAATTGAGATCTCTTACGCAAACGGATTTTCGATCACAGAATTTGATGATTACAGCATTATCGAAGTAAATTCTCCCTGGCCGGAAGCCGAAAAAAGCTTCCGCTACTTACTTGCAGAAAAAGAAGCCAAAATTCCTGCAAACTTAGAATTTGATCAAATAGTGACGATTCCTGTGCAAAAAATTGTGGTGACTTCAACAACACATATTCCAGCTTTAGAAGCGCTAAATGAAACCAAATCTTTAAAAGGTTTTCCCGGCCTGGATTATATTTCTTCCGAAGAGACAAGAAGTTTAATTAATTCCGGAGCGATAAAAGAGGTTGGAAAGAACGAAAGCTTAAATACTGAAGTCTTAATCGACCTTCAACCAGATGTTGTAATAGGTTTTGCTATTAATGCTGATAATAAAAGTTTTAGCACGATTCAAAAAACAGGAATTCCTGTAATTTATAATGGTGAATGGACCGAATCTTCAGCACTTGGAAAAGCCGAATGGATCAAGTTCTTTGGCGCACTTTACGACAAATCCGAAGCCGCAGATTCGATATTCGATACTATTGAAAGCAATTATAATTCGGCTAAAAAACTGGCTGAGACTATCGAAAATAAGCCCAGCGTTCTTAGTGGATCTATGTTTAAAGATCAGTGGTATGTGCCTTATGGAAATAGCTGGCAGGCGCAAATGATCAAAGATGCGAACGCAAACTACCTTTGGGCAGACACCAAAGGTTCAGGAAGTCTTTCTTTGTCTTTCGAATCGGTTTTAGATAAAGCTCAAAATGCTGAATTTTGGATTAGTGCCGGGCAGTTTACATCCTATTCTGGGATGTTGAAACAATCGCAGCATTATTCGCAGTTTAAAGCTGTTCAGGATAAAAAAGTATATTCGGTAAGTATGAGCAAAGGCGAGACCGGCGGTGTGATCTTTTACGAACTTGGACCCAATCGCCCAGATCTCATTCTAAAAGATCTAATTTCGATATTTCATCCGCAGCTTTTAGAAAATTACGAACCTACATTTTTTAAAGCGCTTAACGATTAATGCAACATACCGGGAAATACGTATCGATATTATTGATTTTAGGGCTCTTTTTAGTTGCGCTAATTTTACTGAATATCAGTTTAGGATCGGTAAATATTCCTGTAAAAGACATTTTTTCCTCAATTTTTAATACTGAAGTTTCCAAAGAAACCTATCGCTACATTGTTTTAGATTATCGATTACCAAAGGCTTTTACTGCTATAATCGCCGGATCTGGACTCGCAATTAGCGGATTATTGATGCAAACCATGTTTAGAAATCCGCTTGCCGGGCCTTATGTTTTGGGCTTAAGCAGCGGTGCTAGTTTGGGCGTTGCGATCGTAATTATGGGCGCAACCTTGATTGGCGGAAGCTTTGTAGCTTTGGCGCTTTCTAAATGGACTTTGGTTATTGCATCAAGTTTGGGAAGTTTAATGGTACTTTTTGCGGTTGTTTTAGGATCGGTACGATTAAGGGACACGATGGCGATCTTGATTGTGGGATTGATGTTTGCCAGTTTAACCGGTGCTGTGGTGAGTATTCTCAGCTATTTTAGCCCGGCTGCGCAGTTACAACAATATATTTTCTGGTCTTTTGGGAGTCTTGGCGATCTTTCGTGGGCAGAAGTTGGTATCCTTGCTATTTTCTGGTTTTTAGGAATTAGTTTGGCAATTTTCTGCATCAAAAATCTAAACAGCTTATTGCTTGGCGAAGAATATGCACGCAGCCTGGGAGTTAATATTAGTCAAAATCGAATGCTAATTATTATCGCTACCTGTTTACTGGCAGGTAGCATTACCGCGTTTTGTGGCCCGATTGCCTTTATAGGATTAGCAGTCCCACATTTAATTCGGCAAATCTTCCCCATAAACAATCATCTTATTTTATTGCCGGCAGTAATTTTAGGCGGTGCCATTTTAATGCTTATTTGCGATATCGTAGCGCAATTCCCAGGAATGGAATTTACATTGCCAATCAATGCTATAACTTCGCTTATCGGTGCTCCTGTGGTGATTTGGTTACTCATTAGAAAACAAAAATTCCTGTTTTAGATGAAATCAAATGCTGAAAATATCACCCTAAAAACATCGAATCTGGAGATTGGTTATCAGGATAAAAACGGAATAAAATCGATTGCTGAAAAGATTGATCTTGAAGTTCACAAATCTGAATTAATCGCGGTAATCGGCGTAAACGGAATCGGAAAATCTACGCTATTACGAACAATTTCAGGAATCCAGCAAGCACTTTCTGGAACAGTTGAAATTGAAGGTAAAACCCTGAACGCACTTAACGATCTGCAACGAGCTTCACAAATTAGCTTGGTACTTACCAATCAGCCTATTTCAAAGAATCTAAGTGTTTTTGAATTGATCGCTTTAGGACGCCAACCCTATACCAACTGGCTGGGAAAACTATCAAAAATAGATACCGAAAAGATCGAAAATGCCATTAAGCTAACCTCTATTGAATCTTTAAAAGATCGAAAGTGTTACGAGCTTAGTGATGGCCAATTGCAACGCGTTTTAATTGCTAGGGCGATTGCTCAGGACACGCCAATCATCATCTTAGATGAGCCAACTACGCATCTTGATATGTACCACAAAGCTTACGTGGTAAAGCTGCTGAAAAAGCTCGCGAAACAGACCAATAAAACAATCATTTTTGCTTCTCACGAGATCAATTTAGCGATACAAATTTGTGATAAGATCATCTTAATGCATCCCGAAAAAACACAAATCGACACTCCTAAAAATCTAATTTCATCTGGAGCATTTCAGGATTTATTTCCAAAAGATCTGATTCATTTTGATGAAATTTCAGGAGCTTTTCGAATCAAAAATGAAGATTAAAATTCGCTGAAAAATCAGTCTTTTTTTTTAATCAAAAATCGACATTAAATAAATTGAATTTTGAACTATTTTTTTTTATAAAAAAAAGCCCGAAAATAGTGCATCATTTCAATTAAAATCTAGCTTAATTTTTATCGATTTTAGGTCTTAAAAAACTTATCATTATATTTGAAACAAACCCACTTATTACATGGATCAAATTTTGCCATTTTTAGTAGTTTTTATCGTTGCTTTAGCCTTAGGATTCGTTTTCGGGAAGCTAATTTCAGGATTAAAATCAAAAAACAAATCAGCTATTCAAGAAGAAAAAAATAATCAACTTTTACTTGAAATAGACAAACTCAAACAACTGGAAAATAAAAATTTAAACGAATACAAAACAAACCTAGAAAACACTAAAAATGACTTGCTAATAAAATTAGCAGAGGTAAAAACAGAGCGTGAAGACATCAGAAAGGAAAAAGATTTCTATAAGAACGAACTTACCCGAAAAAATGCCGATTACGAGCATCTTTTAGAACGCCAAACCGAGCAGAAAAAAGACCTAGAAAAGCTTCAGGAAAAATTCAGTATTCAGTTTGAAAATCTGGCGAATAAAATCCTCGAAAATAAGTCAGAAAAATTCACCAATTTAAACAAGGAAAATATTCAGAATATCCTTTCTCCTCTTCATGAAAAAATTCAACTTTTCGAAAAGAAAATCGAGGAAGGAAATAAAGAAAGTATTGATAGGCATGCGATGCTTCGGGAACAAATTATTGGCTTAAAAGATCTCAATTTACAAATGAGTAAAGAAGCGAATAATCTTACCAAAGCTTTAAAGGGCGATACCAAAATGCAGGGCAATTGGGGCGAGATGGTTTTGGAACGTGTTTTGGAAAAAAGTGGGCTGCAAAAAGATCGTGAATATAGCGTGCAACAATCTTTTACTACCGAGGATGGAAAACGTGTTTTACCCGATGTGATCATTAATCTTCCCGGCGAGAAAAAAATGATCATCGATTCTAAAGTTTCTTTGAATGCATATGAGCGCTATGTGAACGAAACCGAGGAAGGCGAAAAACCACTTCATCTTAAAAATCATCTTATCGCGCTTCGAAATCGGATTAACGAACTCAGCCATAAAAATTATCATCAGTTATATGATGTAGAAAGTCCGGATTTTGTATTGCTTTTTATCCCGATAGAAGCTGCTTTTGCGGTAGCTTCGAATAATTATCCTAATTTGTACAGCGAAGCTTTCGATAAAAATATCATTTTGGTGACGCCAACGACGCTTTTGGCCGTTTTAAGAACCATCGATAGTATGTGGCAAAACGAAAAGCAAAAAGAAAACGCTATTGAAATTGCAACCCAGGCAGGAAAATTATACGATCAATTCACTAATCTTACTGAAGAACTTTTAAAAGTCGGCAAACAATTGGGCACGGTACAAAATAGTTATGATGGCGCTATGAAAAAGCTCACCGGAAAAGGTAATTTGATCTCTAGAGTAGAAAAACTGAAAAATCTTGGCGCCAAAGCCAGCAAACAGATCGATACGAATCTTGTAAAAAAATCCTCAAACGAACTTCCTAATCTTAATCCATGATAAAAGCATTTCGATTTTATATAATTCTGTCTCTAATTTTTATAAGCTCGCTACAAGCGCAGCAGGTTTATTTTCCGGCTTTTGAAGAATGGCAGGAAAAAGAAGTCTCAAACTATGATTATGATTTTTCTGAGGCTATAAAATTTGCTGAAGAAAATGAATATTCTGAGTCACGAGATCTTCGCCAGGCAATTTTAAAAGGATTTATGAGCGAACCCTATCATAAACTTTTAGGTCCTGTAAAACGACGCGGTGGCCCTGCAGGAATCATTTTAAAAGATGGTTACCTGGTTTCAAAATGGGGAGATACCAAACGGGTGGATATGACCTTTAGCGTTACCAAAAGTTTTTTATCGACCACTGCCCTTTTGGCTATTGACAGCGCTTTAATTGCTCCTGAAGATCTGGTTAAAGATTATGTTTGGGATAATACTTTTGAAGGTGATCACAATGCAAAAATCACGTGGAAAAATTTACTTCAGCAAAATTCAGATTGGTCTGGCGAATTGTGGGGTTCTTACGATTGGGCAGATCGCCCGCCTAGAGATGGTAATATTGATAGCTGGCGCGCTAGAGAATTACACGAACCGGGAACTTATTTTAAATACAACGATGTTAGGGTAAATGTTTTGGCTTATTCGCTGCTGAATGTTTTTAGACAACCTTTGCCAAAAATCCTGAAATCTAAAATAATGGACCCTATTGGTGCTTCTACAAGCTGGCGCTGGTATGGTTACGATAATTCCTGGGTGACCATCGACGGACTAAAAATGCAATCTGTTAGCGGTGGTGGGCATTCTGGCGGCGGAATGTTTATTAATACTGAAGACATGGCAAGATTTGGATTGTTATTTATGAATAATGGAAACTGGAATGGGAAACAGCTAATTTCTGCTGAAGTAATAAAAGAAGCCATGCAACCTTCTACAGCCAATCCAAATTATGGCTTTATGTGGTGGTTAAACCCTGAAAAATCACAAAAATGGGAAAAAATTGGCACTCATATTTTTTATGCTGCAGGATTTGGTGGTAATTTTATTGTTGTAGATCAAAAAGAAAATCTTGTTATTGTAACCAGATGGTTAGAACCTTCGAAAATCGAAGACTTCTTAAATCTTGTGTATAAGAATATTTAGAATGAAAAAAGTCCTTTACTACATTCTTGGTGGTATTTTCCTATTGTTTTTAGTATACTTCGCCTTTGCCTATTTTGCAACCTACAGTGAAGGTACACGTACCGGAGAACTTATAAAATTCAGTAAAAAAGGTGTTGTTTTTAAAACCTGGGAAGGTGAAATTAGCCAGGGAATAAGCGGCGCGCAGATCTTTAGTTTTTCAGTATTAAAAGAAGATGAAGATGTAGTTACGGCATTACGAAAAAACGAAGGTAATTACGTAAAATTATATTATGTAGAACGCTACGCTACGTTTGTTTTTTGGGGTGACACCAAATATTTTGTCACCAGAGTTGAAGAAGCACAATCCCCACATTTTAGAGATAGATGACCAATCAAAAAAAATTTAAAAGAGTAGAAGAATCACAGGTAACCATATCTGAACTTATGTTACCTAATCGATCTAATTTTAACGGAAAAATTCATGGAGGCTATGTGTTATCGCTTCTGGATCAAATCGCTTTTGCCTGCGCTTCAAAACATTCGGGTACGTATTGCGTGACGGCCAGTGTTGATACGGTAGATTTTTTAGCACCGATAGAAATTGGTGAATTACTTACCATGAAGGCCTCTGTAAACTATGTTGGTAGAAGTTCTATGGTTATTGGGATTCGTGTAGAAACCGAAAATATACAAACCGGCGAAAAGAAGCATTGTAACTCATCTTACTTCACGATGGTGGCTAAAGACGATAGCGGAAAATCTGTAAATGTTCCCGGATTGATCTTAGATAACGATCATGACATTCGCAGGTTCACCAAAAGCATCAAAAGAATTAACTACAAAAAACATAGATCTGACGAATTTGATGAAACCGATTTTGTTTCAGAAAATTATCTACACATGTTAGAAGATTATAAAGTTAAAATAGAACGCTAGTTTTGAAGTTTAACGGATTTATCGTTTCACTTTTTGGTATTATTTTACTGGCATACTTCCTTCCGCAGGGAAATGATGTATTGCCATTAAAGACCATAAGTGATATAGGAATTAGCTTTATTTTCTTTTTCTACGGATTAAAGCTTGCTCCGCAGGAAATAAAACAAGGGCTTTTAAACTACAAAGTGCATATTATCGTACAACTAACCACCTTTGTTGTTTTTCCGCTCTTAGCACTCACCTATTTACCTTTGTTCGAGCAAGGCAAAGATTCTGAATTATGGACGGCTATTTTCTTTTTAGCAACTTTGCCATCTACCGTAAGTTCTTCGATCGTGATGGTGGCCCTGGCAAAAGGAAATTTACCTACTGCGATCTTTAATGCAAGTTTATCTGGATTGATCGGGATTTTTGCGACGCCAATCTGGCTGAGTATAATTTTAGGTAAAAGTGCCGATTTTCAGTTTATAGATGTTCTTTTAAAATTAGGATGGCAAATTTTAGCTCCGCTTGTACTCGGACTTATTTTGCAGCGTTTTCTTGGGGATTGGGCTAGAAAACACAGCAAACAGCTTGGACTTTTCGATAAAGGAATCATCCTTGTCATTGTTTACAGTAGTTTTAGTAATTCCTTTACTTCTAATTTGTTTAATACAATAGATTTTGGCGGTTTTATAAAACTGATATTGGGCGTTTTAGTCCTATTTTTTGTAGTGTTTTATCTTACAGCTTTTGTTAGTAATCTTATAAAATTATCAACTGAAGATAAAATTACGGCCCAGTTCTGCGGAACCAAAAAATCTTTGGTCCACGGCTCTGTTATGGTAAAAGTGATCTTTGGAAATTCTGCAAATACCGGTTTGTTGTTGCTTCCAATTATGCTTTTTCACTCTTCACAACTAATTTTGATTGCCTATTTTGCTGAAAAATATAGAAAAAGAGATCCTGAAATTGCTGAAGCTTAATACCGAATAAATTATCTCGGGGAATTATACCCTTTGGCGGTGCCAATAAAATTTTGTTAAGCGATTGGCGTTTATTGAAAGACCCTTTACCTTTATAAAAAATTAAGACATGAAATTTCGACTACTTACTCTTGGCTTAAGCAGTATTTTAATAATCTCCTGTAAAAACGATAAAGATCAGGAAACTAAAGAAACTGAGACTTTGGTTGAAGCCCAGCAGTATGAAGAAGAAGAAACTAAGATCCCGGTAAAAATGTGTTATTTATACGCCTCAGCAACCGATACGATAAGTCTTAATATTCAAAAATTAGATGAAACTATTTCTGGAAGCCTTATTTATATGCTGAAGGAGAAAGATATTAATCGCGGGCAAATTTCTGGAAAGATGAAAGGCGACACTCTTTTTGCTGAATATTCCTTTATGAGTGAGGGCGAAAACTCGTTTAGGCCAGTTATGTTTTTACAAAAGGACAACCAACTTATAGAAGGTTACCTTACAGAAGATAGTACTTCTTATAAATTCAATGAAGATTTCGCCTTAACTCGCACCAATTGTGGTGTGAATTAGAAAATTCATCTTATTGCGCAGGATTTAAATAAGTAGCAATTTCAGCAATATTGATCGTAAATAAGATCCAGCCAATAATAAGTATAAGTCCGCCTAAGGGTGTTACAGGTCCCAAAAACCGCATTTTTTTACCCGCAGCGTCACTTAAAACTAATCCGTAAATACTGAACGAAAAAAGTAGTACACCAACTACAAAGCACCATCCTGTAACTTGCTGAGAAACCTCCCGAAACGGAAAAGCGATCGCCGTAATGATAAGAATTAAAGCGTGATACATTTGGTAGCGTACGCCGGTTTCAAAACTTGATAATTGATCTTCAGACAATCTCTTTTTTAGCGCATGCGCTCCAAAGGCACCAAAGATTACGGCTAAAGTTCCGTACACACCCCCTATAATTAAAAAAATCTCTTTCATTCTTTATAAAATTAATTCTGTTTTTGTCGAATTTCAGGATAAATTCAGCATTGAATATTTTTCAAAATAAACTACCTCAAGGCATTATACCTTTTGGCGGTGCCAATAAAAAAATCCTCTGTAAAATTCAGTTTAATAAAACCTAAAAATACAGAGGATCTTATATAATTATCTAAGCTGTTCTTATTTGCTTAGGTACATTTTTCTACGTGTATAAAGATTATAGAAATCATCGTCTTTAAGATCTTTGATAAATAAGATACTTTCTCCTGTACTCTTCATCTCTGGCCCCAATTGTTTATTTACTTTATGGAACTTTTCAAAAGAGAATACCGGTTGCTTAATCGCATATCCATCTAACTGCGGATTAAAGTTAAAATCTTTGATCTTTTTATCGCCAAGCATCACTTTGGTCGCGTAGTTTACGTAAGGCTCTTTGTAAGCTTTCGCGATAAACGGAACTGTTCTGGACGCTCTTGGGTTTGCTTCGATGATATAAACTTTGTCATCTTTGATAGCAAACTGAATATTAATTAATCCCACAGTATTTAATGCTAGTGCAATTTTTCTGGTATGGTCTTTAATTTGTTGCAGTACTAGATCTCCCAGTGTAAAAGGAGGGAGTAATGCATTAGAATCACCAGAGTGGATACCACATGGCTCGATATGTTCCATGATGCCGATGATGTACACATCTTCACCATCACAGATCGCATCAGCTTCAGCTTCGATCGCACCGTCTAAATAGTGGTCTAGTAATAATTTGTTGTTAGGAATCTTACGTAAAAGATCTACAACAGTTTCTTCTAATTCCTGCTTATTGATCACGATTTTCATTCCCTGCCCACCAAGAACGTAAGAAGGACGTACTAGGATTGGGAAATCTAATTGATCTGCTAACTTAAGTGCTTCTTCAGCATTTTCTGCAGTACCAAATTCTGGATAAGGAATATCGTTGTTTTGAAGAAGTGTAGAGAAACTACCACGATCTTCAGCAAGATCTAGTGCTTCAAAACTAGTTCCCATAATTTTGATTCCGTAGCGCTCTAATTTTTCAGCAAGTTTTAAAGCTGTTTGTCCACCAAGCTGAACAATTACTCCTTCTGGCTTTTCATGACGAATAATATCATAGATATGCTCCCAGAATACTGGCTCAAAATAAAGTTTATCGGCAACATCAAAATCTGTAGAAACCGTTTCTGGATTACAGTTGATCATAATAGTTTCGTAACCGCATTCTGAAGCTGCTAGAACTCCGTGTACACAGCTATAATCAAATTCGATTCCCTGGCCTATTCGGTTTGGTCCAGATCCAAGAACAACGATCTTTTTACGATCTGTAACTACACTTTCGTTAGAAGTATATTTATTACCGTCGGCAGTTTCTATCTCTGCTTCAAAAGTTGAGTAATAATAAGGCGTTTCTGCCTTAAACTCGGCTGCACAGGTGTCTACTAGTTTGTAAACCCTATTAATATTTTGTTCGCTGCGCTTGTTATAAACTTCGCTCTCCAAACATTTTACCATGTAAGCGATCTGTCTATCTGCAAAACCTTTTTGTTTTGCTTCTAGCATTAGATCTTTTGGAAGTGAATTTATATCGTAGTTGCTAATTTCTTTCTCTAACATGTAAAGCTCCTCATACTGCTTAAGGAACCACATATCGATCTTAGTGATATCGTGGATACGGCTTAGCGGAATACCTGCCTGAATAGCATCATAAATCACAAAAACACGATCCCAGCTTGCATACGTAAGCTTTTCTATAATTTCTTCGTACTTGGTATATCCTTTACCATCTGCACCAAGACCATTTCTCTTGATCTCTAAAGACTGAGTTGCTTTATGCAAAGCCTCCTGAAATGAACGGCCAATACCCATTACTTCACCAACCGCTTTCATCTGAAGTCCTAAAGTTCTATCTGAACCTTCGAACTTATCGAAGTTCCAACGAGGAATTTTTACGATCACATAGTCTAAAGATGGCTCGAATAAAGCTGAAGTAGATTGCGTAATTTGATTATCTAATTCATCTAAAGTATATCCTAGTGCCAGTTTTGTTGCAACTTTCGCAATTGGATAACCAGTTGCTTTAGAAGCTAATGCAGAAGATCTTGATACACGAGGGTTGATCTCGATCGCATAGATTTCTTCTTTTTCATCTGGACTTACGGCAAACTGTACGTTACATCCACCTGCAAAATCCCCAATACTACGCATCATTTTAATCGCTAGGTCACGCATTCTTTGGAAAGCGCTATCACTGAGCGTCATCGCCGGAGCAACAGTGATCGAATCTCCAGTATGGATTCCCATAGGATCCATATTTTCGATCGTACAGATAATCACAACATTATCATTCTTATCACGAAGTAGCTCTAACTCGTATTCTTTCCAACCAAGAAGTGCCTTATCAATAAGAACCTCATGAATAGGAGAAGCTTCCAAACCGCGAGTAAGCATCTCGTCGAAATCCTCTGCTTTATGAACAAAACCAGCTCCACTTCCTCCTAAAGTAAAAGAAGCTCTAATAACTAGAGGAAAACCAAATTCCTGCGCTACTTCTTTACCTTGCAGGTAAGAAGTTACAGTTTTTGCAGGAGCAACGGGTATACCAATACGTCCCATTAATTGCTTAAACTGCTCTCTATCCTCTGTGATATTGATGGCATCGATATCTACACCAATAAGCTTCACATTATAATCTTCCCAGATTCCTTTATCATCAGCTTCGATACAAAGATTTAAGGCAGTTTGACCTCCCATTGTAGGTAATACAGCATCAATGTTTGGATGCGCCTCTAGAATCTCGATGATCGACTTCGTAGTAAGCGGCTTAAGATAAACATGATCTGCCATAGAAGGATCTGTCATGATCGTAGCCGGGTTAGAGTTGATAAGGATCGTCTCTATACCGTCTTCACGTAAAGATCTAAGTGATTGCGTTCCTGAATAATCGAATTCACAGGCCTGTCCGATCACAATCGGTCCAGAACCAATAATCAAAATACTTTTAAGATTGTTGTTTTTGGGCATTTTAAATTGTGTTGTGGTGGTATAAATGTAAGAAGCTATTAGATATAAAAAAAGGCGTTACCTAAAAAGTAACACCTTTAATATTTAAAATCACTAACTATCATTAGTGTTTATGTCTGTTTTCAGAAGATACAGATAATTTCTTTCTTCCTTTTGCTCTTCTTCTAGCAAGCACCTTTCTACCGTTCACACTAGCCATACGCTCTCTAAATCCGTGCTTGTTTTTTCTTTTTCTCTTAGATGGTTGAAACGTTCTTTTCATTTTACTGTATCTTTAAACTTCTGTGAAATCTTTTTAATTGCTCTTTTTAAAACTGCGTGCAAATATACAAAGCTTTTTAACTCTTCCAAACAGAAAATTAAAATATTTTTAAATCTTTTTATTACCTTTGGCGGCTCAAAAATCAATAGACTATGTTCAATAAAAATATAAAGTTAGTTTTAGCGGGATTAGTTTTAGCGGCAGCCGTTTGGCAATTTATCGAAGGATACATTGGCAATGGTATAATGCTTATACTTTTAGCAGGGATCTTTGTATTTTTATATTTTAAGAACGAGATTATTCTTCTAGCTTTTTTACGTTTAAGAAAGCAGGATTTTCCAGGTGCTAAAAAGTGGTTGGATAAAATAAAGGATCCAGAAGGTGCACTTACTAAAAAACAACAAGGTTACTATTGGTATCTACACGGTTTAATGGTTTCTCAAACCAATATCACTCAGGCTGAGAAACACTTTAAAAAAGCAATAAAACTTGGTCTAGCCATGGATCATGATCTTGCTATGGCGAAATTGAATCTTGCGGGAATCGCTATGACGAAAAGAAGGAAACGCGAAGCCACCAATCTTCTTGCTGAAGCCAAAAAACTTGATAAACATGGTATGCTTACCGACCAGATAAGAATGATGAAACAGCAAATGAAAAAGATTTAAGCTGTAAATCTTGATTCTCTTCAACTCAAAACTACCTGGAGGCAAGTCTGTAAGTCATTTTTTTAAATCGTCTTTGTATCGAGGCAAGCCTTTCGACTTTTAATCTCTATTATCGAATTAACTAATGGGCTAATAATTATGTCCTTAGTCGAAATTATTTCTTTTTACCCTTAGTATTGTCTATCTTTGATATACTATTAATTACAGTCTAAACTTCAATGAAGCAATATTTATATGCATTATTGATTTTTCTGTCTTTAAGCGCGTCATCAGTTTCTGCCCAAAAAACCGACACGATCAATAAAGATAAAGTGCTTTTCACTGAAGCTTTAGCCCTACATTTAGCCGATTATAACGAGAAAGCAGACTTTGCTTTTAGACAGAGAAATTATAAAGAAGGTCAGCGTTTATTCGATTCTTTAACGGTAAACCACCTGGCAGGATCTTATATTGACAATTTTAAGTTTAATAACTTAAAAGGAAAAGAAGTAGATCTTTATGATTTCGAAAAATCAATTTATTTGATCACCTATGCATCATGGTGCATCCCCGGTAAAGGCGCCATTCCCGCTATAAACGATATTGCATCGAAATATCGAAATAAAGTTCAGGTTGTTGTTTTATTTTGGGATACTCGCGAGAAAGTGAAAAAAGTTTCTAAAGAATTTAGTAACGCTGTCGATATTGTTTATGTAGACGAAACTAAAAATAAGTCACCTTATGTCGTAAAACAATTGAAGCATTCTTTAGGTCTCCCCACTTGCTTCCTTATCAACAATGATAAGAAGATAATGGATATCACTAGATACACTGCAGTGGCTTATGGAACTCCGATTGAAAATGCATTAAAGAAAAACTTCAATCAAATCGATGAAGGAATCACTTCTTTTTTAATTAAAGATGACGAAACTATTTCAAAATCAAGATTAGCTTCATCAAATAAAGAAAAAAATAAAAACGAGCGTTAAAACGCCCGTTTTCGATTTACAATCTTATACTAATTTCTTATTTAACTTCTGAATATCCCTGAGTATAGTAACCTTCCTCTGGAATATCGATATAATAGGTTTTTCTGGAAGCATTATTTAAATGTGCTTCCCGCAACCATGGATTATGTATTTTTAAGATCTTATAAGTAACACCAAATTCTGAAGCAAAATCAGGGAAATCGTTTACAACGGTATCTACTTTAACTTTTTTCGTCGGAATATGTTTATAAAGATCTGATTCTTCAAATTTGAAACCATATTCGTAAGGGTTCGACATGATTTCTTTTAGCGCCAAAATCCTGAACATGTAACGACCAGTTTCTTCTCCTAGCAACAAATCATAATAATCGGTTACTTTTTGTCGTTCTTGCTGTCTTGCTACACCTGCCCTACCCGCATTGTAAGCCGCTGCCGCCAAGGTCCAACTTCCAAAATCTTCCTTCGATTCTTTTAAATACTGGCATGCAGCTCTTGTAGCTTTTTCAATATGGTAACGCTCATCAACGTTGCTATTAATTTCAAGACCAAGCTCACGACCAGTTCCTTTTAATAATTGCCAAAATCCAACAGCATTTGCAGGACTTACCGCCTGTGTCAATCCGCTTTCGATAACAGCCAAATATTTAAAATCATCTGGCACACCTTCTTCCTTCAAAATTGGTTCTATTACAGGGAAATATTTATTGGCTCGTTTCATCAACAATAATGCATTAGATTGCCAATACGTATTTACCAATAATTCTCTATCTAAACGCTCATAGATATCAGGATCTGTTAACGGAACAGATTCTCCTGCAAAATCAATATTTTCAGGAATACTTAAAGCTTTAATTGTATAAACTTTAGCCACATTTTTATCGAATGTCTCCTGATAGACTTCTTTATGCTCTTCCTGTATATCCGGACTCTGTACCGCCTCTGTAATTGCGAAAAAGACTGTTGCGGCTCCTACTACAATTAGTCCTGTTTTTAAGATTTTCATGTTATATTTTAATAATTTTCGGATTATTCTCTATTGCTTCTTTTCCTTTCAGAATTAAATCTGGCAGATATTTATTAAACCATCGAAATCGATTAATGATCATCACATGGGTTCCTCCTTTTATAACGATCGCATCGTTAATATATTTAATAGGAAATACGATATCCTTATCACCATGAATATGTATGATCTCAGGATTTACCGTACTACAATCCCATGCTACCATATTCTGAATGGCCCACGAAAGATAATATTTATCACGAACCGACAAATATTGTCGATATAATTTTGCTCTTTTTTTTAAATAATCATTTACAGCCACTTTTTCCAGGTGATCGATATAATCCAGTAATCCAATTGGTAGCAATCTATGAACCCCTGTCTTGTGGGCGAATTTCATTTTTTTAGGTAATTCGTCTCGGCATTTTATGCTAGAAATGATAATCAAACGCCTTACCTTAATATGTTTAGCCATTTCCTGCACAATAACTCCGCCAAAAGAAACGCCTATTAAAACTATATTTTCATGTTGGATATTTTCTACAATTCTTTTAGAGTATTCCTGGATACTTTCATTTTTAACCGGAATTAGCCATGTTAACCAATGAATTTTAAATTGATCTTCGGGTAGCTCGATAAACTCAAAGATCGAGGGATTGGCTGCCATTCCTGGCATAAAGTATACGTGAATCAATTGGTTATCACTATCACTCATGTTAGTAAAAGACTAAATGCAGCCTTAAAAATTGTAATTTTACTCAATAATTGAGATTAAACATTCTGGTCGCGTCCCGCAAATTAACGAGATCGGCTAGCAGTAAAAAATATAAATTTTGGGTAAACTTCTATCCTCATTACTCAGAGGAAGTTTACTTTCAAAAATAAGATTTAATTATTGGCTTACATAAAAGAAAAAGAAAAATGAAAAAGACAATTTATCCAGCAGAATTAAGAGGAAAAGCAGATTTTGGATGGCTTAATGCCCGCTACTCATTTAGTTTTGCTAATTACTTTAATCCTAATAATGTTCATTTTGGACTATTAAGAGTTTTAAATGATGATCTTGTTAAGGGCGGAATGGGTTTTGGAACGCATCCTCACCAAAATATGGAAATTATAAGCATCCCGCTACAAGGTGCCATTGCTCACAAAGATTCTATGGGAAATGCTTCAACCATTAATGCGGGTGAAGTACAAGTGATGAGTGCCGGTACTGGTGTAGAGCATAGCGAGTTTAACCCAAATCATTCTGAAACGCTTAATCTTTTACAGATCTGGATCTTTCCTGAAAAAGAAAATGTAGAACCAAGATATGATCAGAAAAACTTTTCAGAATTACTAAGTCCCAATAAACTCGTAACCGTTGTTGGACCTAAAGGAAATGATTTTGAAAATGCCCTTTGGATCCACCAGCAAGCTTATCTGTCTCTTGGTAATTTTGAAGAAGGCACAAATTTTGCTTATACTATAAAAGGAAAAAATAGCGGTGTTTACGTATTTTTAGTTGAAGGCGAAGCCAGCATCGACGGCGAAAAGCTGAATAAGAGAGATGCAATGGGAATTTCAGAAGTTACATTTTTTGAAGTTTCCTTCAGCAAAGACAGTAAAATACTGCTTATTGAAGTACCAATGAAGTAAGAATAACACTTTCTGAATTCGGTAAAGTTCATATTTACCGAATTCAGAATTAAATATTTATAAGATGAATGATGAGGAATTTAAAATTACCAAAAATGAATTTTTACGACAATTCGAAACGACCCTAAACGGAGAATTGGCGGTTATCGAATATTCAGATCAGGACCGAAAGATCTTTTTAACGAAACTTAGAATGCCTAAAGATTTTGAAGATGAAGAGAATACCAACAAATTTATTGAAGCCGTTTTAGCCGAAATTAAAGAAAATAGCAATTCTCGTGTTATGCCAACGCATCCAGATATTGCTAAATTTATGCGGCGTAATCGCAGAAGATATAAAGATCTTTTACCAGTTGGAATAAATATTTAAGCACTAATTGCTTCTTTAGCGTATGCAAATCTTACAAGACCATCTTCGTCGATTTCAGTAAGCTGAATTTGATGAAGCGTATTTACAAGCTCCGGATTCCACGGGGCTTTTACTTTTACGTAATTCTCTGTAAATCCGTGAATGTAACCTTCTTTATTTTCACCTTCAAAAAGAACGGTGTGCGTTGTTCCTAACTGACTTTCGTAAAATGCTCTACGCTTTTTAGCAGAAAGACCACGCAACATTTTACTACGCTTTTTACGCACCTTATTAGAGACTACTCCACTCATCTCGGCGGCAGGAGTATTATCTCGTTCAGAATAGGTGAAAACGTGTAGATAGGAAATATCAAGTTCAGTCAAAAATTTATAAGTTTCCAGAAAATGTTCATCGGTCTCACCAGGAAAACCAACGATCACATCTACACCAATACAGGCATCTGGCATCACCTCTTTGATCTGCGCAACGCGATCTACGTATAATTCACGCAAATAACGACGACGCATCAATTTTAAAATATCATTACTCCCACTCTGTAGCGGAATATGAAAATGCGGCACAAACGTATTGCTTTGCGACACAAAATCGATGGTCTCGTTTTTAAGCAAATTCGGTTCGATAGAAGAAATTCTTAGTCTCTCGATACCGTCAACTTCATCTAAAGCTTTTACCAAATCCAGGAAAGTATGCTCATGCTTTTTATTGCCGAACTCACCTTTCCCGTAATCACCAATATTCACCCCGGTAAGCACAATTTCCTTAATCCCTTGTTCAGAAATTTCAGCAGCATTTTTTAAAACATTCTCCAGCTTGTCACTCCTTGAAATTCCACGTGCTAAAGGAATTGTACAATACGTACATTTATAATCACAACCATCCTGAACTTTGAGAAAAGCTCGGGTACGATCGCCAATAGAATAGGATCCTACGTAAAAATCGGCTTCCTGAATTTCGCAGCTGTGTACTTCTCCAAAATCGTTTTTAGAAAGATCATTAAGATAATCTGTAATCTTGAATTTTTCTGTAGCTCCCAAAACAAGATCAACTCCATCTACCGCAGCCAGTTCTTCTGGTTTTAATTGCGCATAACAACCTACACCAACAATAAAAGCATCTTCATTTGATTTCTGAGCCTGTTTTACAATGGTTTTAAAGCGCTTATCTGCATTTTCTGTAACAGAACATGTGTTGATCACATAAATATCTGCATGCTCGTTAAATTCTACCTTCTGAAATCCTTCATCCTGGAAAGATCTAGCTATCGTTGAAGTTTCAGAGAAATTTAATTTACATCCTAGCGTATAAAAAGCAACTTTTTTATCCATCATTTTCCTGCTCTTTTCAGCAAAAACACGTTTTACCTTATTTGGGCTGCAAATATACTATCTAAAATTGGTTTACTAAAATTGACGGTATTGTTTTAATTATTGAAAATCAACCGCTTAAAAAATTATTCACCTCTTTTAACCAATATCGATTTTCCAGCAAGATCAATTTCTGAAAATTTCTGAAAAAACAAAACTTCAAAACCACCAATTTCAGTGCAGATATTTCTAAAGCTCAACTACAAAACTGCTGCCATTTTTCAACAATCTTAGGTTTACGAGCATTTATAAAAAATTATATTTGCTGAAAATAATAAAGGATGAGCAGCAAAGCTTTGGAATTACGAAGGGTTAATGTGATGCGATAC
The DNA here is from genome assembly GCF_900112105.1 of Zunongwangia mangrovi. Taxonomy (GTDB): domain Bacteria; phylum Bacteroidota; class Bacteroidia; order Flavobacteriales; family Flavobacteriaceae; genus Zunongwangia; species Zunongwangia mangrovi. The sequence goes on from NZ_FOKV01000002.1 coordinate 316,881, forward strand.
ATCACGCCTTTACGAGAAGGCGGTTCTTTACCTGCACTAGCCGATGCCGACGATGGTTTTAAATATGTGATAAAATTTAGAGGCGCCGGGCATGGTAGCAAAGCTTTAATTGCCGACTTAATTGGTGGGGAAATTGCACGTTTTTTAGGCTTTAATGTTCCTGAAATTGTTTTTGCTGAATTAGACGAAGCTTTTGGTAGAACTGAGGGCGATGAAGAAATTCAGGATTTACTAAAAGGGAGTCAGGGTTTAAACTTAGGCCTTCATTTTTTATCTGGAGCGATAAATTATGATCCTGTGGTTACTGAAATCGATCCTGAAACCGCTTCGAAAATCGTTTGGCTGGATGCTTATTTAACCAATATCGACCGTACTTTTCGAAACACCAACATGCTAAGCTGGCACAAAGAATTATGGCTTATCGATCATGGTGCATCCTTGTATTTTCATCACTCTTGGACCAACTGGGAGAAAACCGCAAAAACACCGTTCGCTTTTATTAAAGATCACGTTTTACTGCCACAAGCCGCTAAACTTAAGGAAGCCGATAACGAGTTTAAAAAGAAATTAACTCCTGAAGTTTTACAACATATCGTGAATTTAATTCCTGAAGATTGGTTACTTTGGGAAGGTGCCGACGAATCTCCTGAAGAAATTAGAGAAGTTTACTTTAACTTCTTAAAAATACGTTTAACTCATTCTGAAATTTTCACAAAACAAGCGCAAGATGCAAGAGAATCACTTATATGAGTATGCCGTAATTAGGATCGTTCCTAAAGTTGAACGTGAAGAATTTATAAATGTGGGCGTGGGAATTTATTCGAAAAGCACCAGATTTATAAATATGCGCTACCATCTTAATAAAGAAAAATTAAAAGCGATTTGCCCCGATTGTGATCTAGAGGAAATCGAAAAGAACTTAGATTCTTTTAAACGAATTTGTAAAGGTGAAAAAAATGCAGGGCCAATTGGACAAATGGATGCAGCTTCCAGGTTTCGATGGTTAACCGCTACAAGAAGTTCAGTAATTCAAACCTCTAAAACACATCCGGGCTTTAGTAAAGATCTCGAGAAAACCTTAGATTGTTTAATTGAAGAATTGGTTTTGTGAGATAAAAACTGGATTATCGAACATTATAAATACCAGACGAAATGTTTTTTTAATAATTTATTGAATTTTCTTTATATTTTCTGTTTTAAAATTAATCGTCATCGAGTCTATACTCTTGTCTATATTTTCTTTTTTCTAAATTAAAATATGAGTTTTGGTAGTGCCATAGCAGCAATTGTAAGTCAGCTGAACAACAGGAGAAAAAGAACATCTCAACTAGAGCGCTATGCCGAAAAAACAGGGGCTAAACATTGAAAACTTAGCGACTACGATAAACTTTCTGAAGAAGAACTAAGCGAATTAGGCAAAAAAATTAGGGTTGAAAATAACAAAAAGCGGCAAAGAGTTATCGCCTTTACCGCTGTAATTATGATTATTGCTATTTCAACATTTATATTTTATATGTTCTAGACTCCATGCTTTTTTGGATATTAAAAACTTCTAATATCTAAAGCGAAGCGATCTAAAATCTAATAAGATAAGATCCCGGATCAAGTCCGAGATGACACAAATTCAATTAATCCTAGTCATTCTGAATCCTTAGTCTTAAAACGATTTCTCATAAAGCTAAGAACTGAAGGCTGAAAGACTCTAATTCAACAGAAAGAAATGATAAGCATTTGACTTAAATTCACTGTAAACTGTAAACCGTAAACTATCGACTAATACCTACGGTACTTTGAGGTTTCTTCGAAGACATGTTCTAAAATTGCTTCATCCTGCGCATTGAATTCCATTTTACGACGCTCTAAAACAAGTCTGGCAACTTCAAAAACTTTTTTGGTTTGATAGGTAGTCATTCCGGCGCTTCCTCCCCAACTAAAACTCGGAATAAAATTTCGTGGATATCCAGTTCCGAAGATATTACAACTCACGCCAACAACTGTACCGGTGTTAAACATTGAATTGATTCCGCATTTACTATGATCGCCCATCATTAAACCACAAAATTGGAGTCCGGTTTTAGCAAAACCTTCAGTCTCGTAATCCCATAAACGGACTTCAGCATAATTATTTTTAAGATTCGAGTTATTGGTATCTGCACCTAAGTTACACCATTCACCCAACACCGAATTTCCTAAATAACCTTCGTGTCCTTTATTAGAGTTTTGGAACATCACAGCATTGTTGATCTCTCCTCCTGCTCTACTTCCGGGGCCAATTGTTGTCGCTCCGTAAATCTTGGCACCCATTTTCACAATAGCTTCTTCACCAATCGCAATAGGTCCTCTAAAAAAACAACCTTCCATTACCAATGCATCTTTACCAATATAAATGGGCCCATTACTGGCGTTTAACGAACAATTCTCTACGACAGCACCTTCCTCGATAAAAATATTCTCAGCGTTTTTTACATAATTTGAAGGATCTATAGGCTGAGATTCGCGATCTTCAGTAATTAATTGAAAATCGAATTTTATTGCAATATCATTCTTTGAAAAAATATCCCAGGTATGCTCTAATTTTAGTACATCTCCAGCGATTTCCAATTGTTTATATGCTGAAAAATCTACTTCCTGATCTTCTTCGGTGTAAAAAGCGACAATTTCTTCTCCATCAAAAATTGCTTCATTTTTTTGTAGATTCTTGATCTGATTGATAAATGCTGAAGAAGGAAAATAAGCCGCATTGATCATAACATTTTGTTCGAACTCTACCAAAGGCCATTTTTCGCTTAGATAATCTTCTGTGATCGTTGAAGTGGTAGATCCCAATATAAGTTCCCAGCGCTCTCTCATGCTAAGAATTCCAAAACGAATATCTGCCACCGGTCTTGTAAAAGTAAATGGGAGCAATTGATTTCTTACCGAACCATCAAAAAGTATATAATTCATTTCCGCACAAAATTTTTATAAAGTTAAAGCGAATTAGGGAAGTTTAAAGAAAATGACGTTAAATTCAATCTAAAATTGCTTGTTTTTAAATCAGATTATAAAACATAACAATTTCAAAATGAATTATTTGCAATAAAAAAAGGCTGCAAATTGCAGCCTTACTATATCGTTGAATCCTAAGAAAATTATTTTTTCTTTTTGAATTTCGCGTATTTATTCTTGAATTTATCAATTCTACCAGCACTATCCACAAGCTTAGTTTGCCCGGTATAGTATGGATGAGAAGTTCTAGAGATTTCCAATTTGATTAATGGATACTCATTACCTTCTACTTCGATAGTTTCTTTTGTCTTCGCGGTAGATTTTGTAATGAATACATCGTCGTTAGACATATCTTTAAATGCTACCAATCTATAATTTTCCGGATGGATTCCTTGCTTCATCGCTTTGATCTTTTAATTTTCAGGGTGCAAATTTAAACATTTTCTTTATTAATACAATAGAAATTAAAAAATATTTTTTATTTATTCCCTATGTAACGTTTTACTATATTTGCTTACTAACCGATAAACAACAAAATTAATCAAAAAAATGGAAAACTCTACTTCAGTTAAATCGGTTGCCGCTCCTTTCGGAATTTACATTGGTATATTTCTAAGTTTAGTAACTGTACTCGCTTATGCATTCAATTTAGAATTATTTACAAAATGGTGGCTAGGTGTTCTTAATTTCATCATTATAATTGCATTTTTAGTTGCTGCCGAAATCAAAACAAGAAAAGTAATAGCCAATCCCGCTTTTTCTTTTAAAGATGCATTTATCGCTGCTTTTATTCCAATTGCAATTGGAATGCTTATTAGTACAATTACAACAATAATTATCTTTAATTTTGTAGATCCTGAGGCAGCACAAGTAGTTATGGAATATACTGCTGAAATGACTAGAAATATGATGAGTGGATTTGGTGTTCCTGAAGCAGATATTAACGAAGCGGTTCAGGAAGTAATGTCCAATAATCAATTTTCATTATTAAACCAGCTTAAATCATATATATATCAGTTGGCTTTTTGGGCGGTAATTGGTCTTATTCTGGCATTGATTTTCAGAAAAAAAGATCCTCAGGCTTATTAGAAAATAAAATTTAATGCAGATTTCCGTAGTAATACCTCTTCTTAACGAAGAGCAATCTTTAGCAGAATTATACAATTGGATCGCAAAAGTAATGCGATCCAATTCCTTTTCTTATGAGATCATCTTTATAGACGATGGTAGTACAGATAATTCCTGGAAAACTATCGCTGCAATTGCCGATAAAGACAAAGCGGTTAAAGGCATAAAATTTAATCGTAATTATGGCAAATCTCAGGCTTTACATGCCGGATTTTTAAAAGCTGAAGGTGATGTGGTGATCACCATGGATGCCGATCTACAGGACAATCCAGAAGAAATTCCAGAATTGTACATGATGGTTACTGAAGAGGAGTATCAATTGGTTTCTGGCTGGAAAAAGAAAAGATATGACTCGGTTTTAGCTAAAAATCTACCTTCAAAATTATTTAATGCTGCGGCAAGAAAAACTTCAGGATTAAAATTACACGATTTTAACTGCGGATTAAAAGCCTACAACAAAGCGGTAGTAAAAAATATTGATGTTTATGGCGAAATGCATCGCTACATTCCGGTTTTAGCCAAAAATGCAGGCTTTTATAGAATTACAGAAAAAGAAGTTAAGCATCAGGCTAGAAAATACGGTAAGACTAAATTTGGCCCAGAACGCTTTATCTTTGGTTTTCTGGATCTATTAACCATTTGGTTTTTATCTAAATTTGGCCGCAGACCTATGCATCTGTTTGGATCTTTAGGTGTTTTGATGTTTATCATAGGATTTTTTACTGCTGGATTTGTGGGATTTTCTAAATTATATAAAATGTATAATCACGAACCTAATATCCTTGTTGCATTAAATCCCTGGTTCTATATTGCACTAACCGTGATGATTATAGGTTCTCAACTTTTCCTTGCAGGATTTGTTGGTGAGCTTATCTTAAGGAGCAAGCGAGATAAAGAACGTTATCTTATTACTAAAACTACAGAGAATTATTAAGTTTCAGGATAGAATATATTATTTTTGAACTCTATTTTGTGTAAACTACTAAAACTAAAACCAAAATTATGTCACAACCTAAACCAGAAATTTTAGCGAAAGCCCAAACCTGGCTTACCGATGTTTTTGATGAAGAAACAAAGCAGGAAATCAATAATCTTATAGAAAACGATCCATCAGAACTTGAGGATAGCTTCTATAAAAATGCGGCGTTTGGTACAGGTGGAATGCGTGGAGTGATGGGTGTTGGTACAAACCGAATCAATAAATATACGCTAGGGAAAAATACGCAGGGACTTTCTAATTTCCTTAAAAGGGAATTTTCTGGTGAAGCGCTAAAAGTTGCGATCGCTTACGATTGTAGAAATAATAGTAAAGAGCTTGCTCAGGTTGTTGCAGATGTTTTTTCTGCTAATGATATCGAGGTTTTCTTATTTTCAGATCTAAGGCCTACTCCAGAGCTTTCTTTTGCAGTAAAGGAGCTTGATTGTCACTGCGGAATTGTTTTAACAGCGAGTCATAATCCACCAGAATATAACGGATATAAAGTGTACTGGCAGGATGGTGGCCAGTTAGTGCCGCCACAGGATAAAGCTTTAGTTGAAGAAATTAATGGATTAGAATATGAAGCAATTAGCTTTGATGCTAAAGCCGACCTTATTCACAAGATCGATAAAGAAGTTGATGAAAAGTTTATAGATGCTTCTGTAGCGAACGGAAGTTTTGATACTTCAGCAGAAGCAAAATCAGACCTTGGAATCGTTTTCACTTCGCTACATGGTACTTCTATCACTATGGTTCCGCCGGTGCTGGAAAAAGCAGGTTTCAGCAATGTAACTATTGTTGAAGAGCAACGCGAACCAGACGGTAATTTCCCTACAGTAAAATCTCCTAACCCAGAAGAGCCAGAAGCTTTAAAAATGGCTTTGGATATTGCTGAAGAAAAAGGAGCTGATATCGTAATTGGTACAGATCCAGATTGTGACCGTTTAGGAATTGCAGTTAGAAATAGCGAAAATAAGCTGGAGCTTTTAAATGGTAACCAAACCATGATCGTAATGACCTGGTTCCTTTTAGAGCAATGGAAAAAAGCTGATAAGATGGATGGTAACGAGTTTATTGCTTCTACCATTGTTTCTACACCAATGCTTAAAAACCTTTCTGAAGCATACGGAGTTGAATACAAAGAGGTGTTAACCGGATTTAAATGGATCGCCAAGTTAATTAAAGATCACCCAGAATTAGATTTTATTGGTGGTGGTGAAGAAAGTTTTGGTTATATGGTAGGTGACTTTGTTCGCGATAAAGATGCTGTAACCTCTACCCTATTAGCTTGTGAAATTTCAGCATTCTTAAAAGCTCAGGGAAGCTCGTTCTATGAAAAATTATTAGAACTTTATACCACTTACGGTTTATATAAGGAAGAATTAATTTCTTTGGTCAAAAAAGGAATCGAAGGTGAGCAGGAGATCAAACAAATGCTTATCGACCTTAGAGAAAAACCATGGGAAACCATAGATGGTGAAAAAGTGGTTTTAGTTGAAGATTATCAATCTTCTATCGCTACAAACCAAAACGACCATACCGAAAGCGAAATCACAATACCAAAATCTAACGTATTAATTTATTATACGGAAGATGGAACCAAGATCGCAGCTCGCCCAAGTGGAACCGAGCCGAAAATTAAATTCTACTTCAGTGTAAATACTTCTTTAGAAAGTGTAAGTGATTTTGAAGAAAAGAATAAAGAATTAAAAGAAAAGATCAGCCGAATTAAAGCTGAATTGCAATTAGGCTAAGGCCTTAGATTTTATATGAGTTACTTAAAAAAAGTTCTTCAGTTTGCGAAGCCTTATAAACGCTACGCAATATTGAATATTATTAGCAATGTTTTTTATGCCCTTTTTAGCACCTTATCTTTTCTGGCATTTATTCCGATGCTGCAGGTGCTATTTCAGGTAAACGAACCAATTACCACAAAACCCATTTGGGATGGTGATTTGCTTAGTTTCAAAGATTTTGCTGAACAGTATGCGAACTTTTTTTTAAATCAACGGATAGAAGAATATGGGCAGATCTCTGCCCTTATTACTATCTGTATTGTGATAGTTATCCTGTTTTTTATCAAAAACATGTTTAATTATCTAGCGATGTATTTTATCGCAACTTTAAGAAATGGGATGCTTAAAGATATTCGCGATAAGATATATTCTAAAATTACAGAGCTTCCTGTCTCTTATTTTTCTGAAAAGCGTAAGGGTGATATCATTTCAAGAATTACCAGTGATGTGCAGGAAATACAATCTTCGTTTTTAAGTATGTTAGAAATGTTCGTAAAAGAACCACTAACATTACTATTCACCTTGATTTTTATGATCGTCCTTAGCTGGAAACTAACAATTTTTGTTCTTATATTTTTACCGATTTCAGGATTGATAATTTCTTCAATAGGTAAGAAATTAAAGGCAAAATCTACTAGCGCTCAACAGGAAAATGCCCACTTTTTATCTATTGTTGAAGAAACACTTTCTAGCCTTAAGATCGTTAAAGGTTTTAATGCTGAAGATAAATTCAAAAGCAAGTTTAAAGAAAGTACGAGCCGATTAAACAATATTTTAAATGCTTTACTGCATCGCCAAAATCTGGCTTCTCCTATGAGTGAGTTTTTAGGAGTTTTGGTTATTACTATTGTGCTTTGGTTTGGAGGAAACATGGTTTTGATCGATCAAACTATGGATGCCGCTACTTTTATAGGCTTTTTAGTTTTAACCTATAACATTCTTACTCCGGCGAAAGCAATTTCAAAAGCAACTTATAGCGTTCAAAAAGGAAATGCGAGTGCCGAGCGTATTTTAGAAATCATCGAAACCGAAACTACTTTAAAAGATGCTCCTAACGCTATTAAAAAAGAAAGTTTCGATTCGAAAATTGAAGTCGAAAACATCGATTTTAAATATGAAAAAGAGCTGGTATTAAAGAATTTCAGCATGAATGTTCCAAAAGGGCAAACAATAGCTCTTGTTGGACAATCTGGTAGTGGAAAATCAACCATAGCCAATCTTATTACCCGCTTTTACGATGTTACCGGTGGGACTATCAAAATAGATGGTACCGATATTCGAGAAATTTCGAAGCATTCTTTACGAAACTTAATGGGGCTTGTTACCCAGGATTCTATATTATTTAATGATACGATTCGAAACAATGTTGCCTTAGGAAAAGACGATGCTACAGAAGAAGAGATCGTAGAAGCATTGAAAATTGCCAATGCCTGGGAGTTCATCTCTCAAATGCCTGCTGGCTTAGACACTAATATTGGTGATTCTGGAAATAAACTAAGTGGCGGACAAAAACAACGACTTTCTATTGCTAGAGCGGTACTAAAAAATCCACCGATCATGATCTTAGATGAAGCCACTTCAGCATTAGATACAGAGAGTGAAAAATTAGTACAGCAAGCCTTGGAAAATATGATGCGAAATCGAACTTCGATCGTTATTGCGCACCGACTGAGCACTATCCAAAATGCCGATAATATTATCGTAATGCAGCGAGGTGAAATCGTAGAACAAGGGAGGCACGAAGAATTACTTGGTAAAAAAGGAACTTACCAGAAGCTCGTAGAAATGCAATCTTTCGCCTAGGCTAAAAAGAGTAAAAATTTGATCATAAAAAAATGAATGCAGTTTAAGCATTCATTTTTTAATCTTTGATTGTGGGCAAAAAAGATTTTTATTTCCTATTTAACTACCTCAAAATTAGACAATAAGTCTAATCAAACAAAGATTAAAATTTGGTTTAACAGCAATTTATGCTTTTTACCTATTTATGATGTAGTCTCTGTAAGGATTTTCCTCACTGTAATTTTATAACACAATAATTACTCAGCTTTAAAGTTTTATATATTTTAGCCGAACCATCTTAAAGGGATAGTTAATTAAATTTTTTTCCCTTGGAAAAAACCGAAAATTTACTTGTACAACAACTAAAGGATAAAAAAACTTCACAGGAAGCCTTCAGGGAACTTGTATCGCAATACAAGGAGCGTTTGTATTGGCAAATTAGAAACATTGTGAAAGATCACGACGATGCTCACGATGTTTTACAAAACACCTTTATCAAAGTTTTTAGAAATATCGATCAATTTAAAGGAGATAGTAAACTATTTTCCTGGATGTATAGAATTGCGACCAACGAATCGATCACATTTCTAAATAAAAAATCAAAGCGTTTACAAATTTCATCAGAAGAACTTCAGGATTCTATAATCAATAATCTTGAAAGTGATGTTTATTTTGAAGGATCCGAAATTCAGCTAAAACTTCAAAAAGCTATTGCCAGTTTACCACAAAAGCAACAGCAGGTTTTTAACATGAAGTATTTCGAAGAATTAAAATATCGGGAAATTGCTGATATTTTAGAGACAAGTGAAGGTGCTTTAAAGGCATCTTATCACATTGCCGTAAAAAAAATTGAAGAATTTTTAAAAACAAATTAAACCTTTTTAATTTATACAAGTCAAATATTCAAATGAAGGAAGAGAAAATACCATATCATGGCGCCTCTGGCTTTAAAGTGCCTTCCGGATATTTCGATAATCTGGAGGATAACTTATTTGATAAGGTTTTTAATGAAGAAAAGCAGTTAGAGGAGACAGCATTACCTGCTAAAGCTGGTTTTAAAGTTCCTAATAATTACTTTGACGGTCTTGATGATGTTCTGGTTAAAAAAGTAGAAACCAAAAAAACAGAACATCAGCCAAAAGTGATTAAGGGCGATTTCAAGAAAACTTTATTCTATGCCGCTGCGGTAGCCGCTATTTTTATTGGTTTATATACCACAATTTTTACGCTGGGTAATAAACAAACTGCAAGTTGGGATGATGTAGAACTTTCTGCGATCGAATCTTACATCGATCAGGGTTATATCGACCTGTCTGATACAGAATTTTCTAGTATGATCATCGAAGATGGTTACATTGTAGAAGAATCAGATTTTACTACAATGAGTAATGAGGCTGTATTTGAATATATAGATGAGAATGTTGAAAATCCTTCGTATATTTTAGAATAATTGCTATGAAAAAGATTGTATTAGTACTCTTATTGATTTTAGGTTTTTCGACAGCGCAGGCGCAGGATGATAAAGAACGAGAAAGAATAAAATCTCTAAAAACAGCATTTATTACTCAGGAACTTAACCTAAGTAATAAAGTAGCTCAAAAATTTTGGCCCATTTATGATAGATACGAAGAACAACGTCGTGAACTTTATCATAGGGAGCATAGGGATATAAATGATGTTGAATGTATATCTGAAGATAAGGCAAACGACCTTTTAAAGGAATTTATAGAGATCGAAAAAGAAGATTACGAGCTTAAACGTAAATATTTTGCAGATCTAAAATCGATTCTTTCTGCTCAGGAAATCATCAAATTACATCAATTAGAAGAAGATTTCCACAGGAAATTGATTAGAGAATATCGCGCTCGCCAGCAAAAAGAGCGTCAAAAAAATAATGAAGAAGAATAATTTAAAAGTATAGAACTTTTAGTTTTTTGGTTAGTTAGTAGTAAGAATTCCGGTTGGCATTAGGTTGTCCTCCGGAATTCTTTTTTACAACAGATTTAAATCTTTTTTTATTTCTGAAAAAACCTTTCAAGCCTAAAAGCTAAGATTCGATGTTCTGAAACTAAATTCTATTTAAAATGAAGTTTTGCAATACGTTTAGAACCTGCAGCATAAGCGGTAGAATCATTTAAGAAGCGAAGTGTAAAAAAACCTTCATCACTTAATTTCTCCCAGGTTTTACCAGCATCTTTTGTATAAGAAATTCCGGTAAATCCTGCCGCTACAATTTCTTTTCCATTTCCGCTAGGCACATAACGTACACTACTTTTATAATTTGGCTCCTGCCCGTCCGCAATTAGATTCCATGTTTTACCGCCATCTTTTGTGATCGCTTTATTACCCGTATTCCCTTCAGGATCTTCATAATTTCCTCCTATGATAATTCCGTTTTCAGCATCATAAAAATCCATACTGTAACCGCCTAAAGTTGGCTTTCCCTGTAATAAAGGTGTCTCTGCAACTTCCCAATTCTCCCCTTTATCAGCTGAGTGGAAAACTCTGGATTTCATACCACCACTTAAGATCCAAACATGATCTCCTTCAATAGCGATATTAGAGTTACTCGCTGCAAATGCTGCTTCACCTTCAGCCGCTTTTGGTAATTTTGAGCAATCAATTTTTTCCCAGCTGTTTCCGCCATCTCTGGTAACAATTACAGACAAACAATCATCTGTAGGATCTCCCATAGCGATTCCTTCTTTATCGTTCCAAAAAGCTATGGCGTCATAAAAAACTTTTTCATTTTCTTCTTTATAAACCAGCTTCATTTTACCATCATCTCCGGTTTTATACAACAAAGCGGGATTGGCAACGCTTAGCATAAAAAAATCGCTTGCCGTACTGCCTACCGCTCTAAATTCCGGCGTTAAACTATCATACTTTTGCTGAGATAACTTCCAGGTTCCTGCAGCCGAATTGTATAACCCATACGTACCGTGATTAGCGGCAAAGGCCAGATTACTACCAATCACTTCAATTGCACGAATACTTAAAGAGTCGCTTTCTAAAATAGGCTCGATTTCAACTTTTTCAAAAATACGATGTGTACTAACTTGGTCTTCTTTGGTAGATTCTTCAGTAGATTTTGTATCATTTTTACAGGCCGCAAAAGCCAGTAAGGCCATGATCCAGACTTTTTTCATTTAATTGGTTTTTGATGGATTTCCTTCAAATATAAATGTTTCAGCAATAAAAAAGATTACCTTTGTGCCCTTAAATTTTAGCAATGCGTTTACATAGAAATTTAGTTTTTGCAACAGTCGATGCCCTTTTAGAAATTTTTAATGAAGGGCAGTATGCCGATAAAGTGATCGAAAAAACCTTAAAACGTGATAAGCGTTGGGGAGCTCGCGATCGTAGTTTTATTGCTGAAACCACCTATGATATTGTAAGATGGAAACGTCTTTATGCTGAAATTGCTGAAGTTAAAGAGCCTTTTTCCAGAGAAAATGCGTTTAGGTTATTTGCCGTTTGGGCAACTTTGCGCGGTATCGAATTACCAGATTGGAAACAAATTGAAGATACTCCTACTCGCCGAATCAAAGGACGTTTTGATGCACTAAGTAAAATTAGAAAGTTTAGAGAATCTGTTCCAGATTGGTTAGACGAACTTGGCGTTGCTGAACTTGGTGAAGAAACCTGGGAAAAAGAAATTGGAGCACTTAACAAACAAGCCCCTGTTATTATTCGTGCAAATAGATTAAAAACCGATGTCTTAACGCTAAAACAGAAACTGGCAGACGAAGGTTTTGAAACTATCAATCTTAAAGATTATCCAGATGCATTACAACTGGTAGAGCGTGCGAATATTTTTAAGACCGAAAGTTTCCAAAATGGATTATTTGAAGTCCAGGATGCTTCTTCGCAACTTGTAGCCGATTTTCTTGGCGTGCAACCTGGCGATCGCGTGGTAGATACTTGTGCTGGTGCCGGTGGAAAGTCATTACACCTTGCCGCTTTAATGGAAAATAAAGGACAGGTAATCGCTTTAGATATCTACGGAAATAAACTAAAGGAACTAAAACGTCGCGCTAAACGTGCCGGTGCTCATAACATCGAAACTCGTGCGATCGAAAATAATAAGGTGATCAAAAAGCTTTACGGTAAAGCTGATAAAGTCTTGATCGATGCGCCTTGTAGCGGACTCGGAGTTTTAAGCCGAAATCCAGATGCAAAATGGAAATTAGAACCTGAATTTTTAGACCGAATTAGAAAAACACAGCAGGAAATTATTCGCCAGTACTCCAAAATCGTTAAAAAAGGTGGTAAAATGGTTTACGCTACCTGCTCTATTTTACCTTCAGAAAATCAATTACAGGTAAAAGACTTTTTAGCTTCAGAAGAAGGTAAAGACTTCAAATTAGTTGAAGATCAAAAAATTCTTTCTTCAGAAACTGGTTACGACGGATTTTATATGGCGCTTTTAGATAAAGCCAATTGATTTTGGTTAATAACCTATTAAAAAATATATGTTTAGTCGCGCTTGTTTAATTTCAATATTCAGTTTAAAAAAGTAAATTTGCGCTTTCAACAACAACACAAAACTTCTTTAGGATGATCCTATTCTTCGGAACTCAAACCAATAAGGTTTATGCCGTGCAAACGCACACACAGCTTTTGGCTGAAGATATTTCTAAATTAAACTGGCTCTTTGGGGGCGCGCAAAAATATAAAGAATCTGCTTTGGCAGATTTTTTTGTTGGTCCACGTGCTGCAATGATTACTCCGTGGAGTACAAACGCAGTAGAGATCACCCAGAATATGGGTATCGAAGGAATTATTAGAATCGAGGAATTCTATAAAATCGATGAGAATTTTAAGGATTTTGATCCTATGCTTTCGCAGAAATATTCTGAATTAAATCAAGATATTTTCAAAATTGACATTGAGCCGGAAGCCATTAAGGAAATCGAGGATATTGAAGCTTACAACCAAAAAGAAGGTTTAGCTTTAAATACTGAAGAAGTTGCTTATTTACAGGGATTAGCTGAAAAAATAGGTCGAAAATTAACCGATTCTGAAGTTTTTGGATTCTCTCAGGTAAATTCTGAGCATTGTAGACATAAGATTTTCAACGGAACATTCGTAATCGACGGTGAAGAAAAACCTTCTTCTCTCTTCAAAATGATTAGAAAAACTTCCGAAGAAAATCCAAACGATATTGTATCGGCTTATAAAGATAATGTGGCCTTTGTAAAAGGACCAAAATTAGAACAATTCGCACCAAAATCTGCCGACAAGCCAGACTATTACCAAAATACAGAATATGATTCTGTTATCTCTTTAAAAGCAGAAACACACAATTTCCCAACTACTGTAGAGCCTTTTAACGGTGCTGCAACTGGTAGTGGTGGTGAGATTAGAGACCGTCTTGCTGGTGGTAAAGGTTCACTTCCTTTAGCAGGAACTGCGGTTTATATGACTTCTTATAGTCGTTTAGCTGAAGATCGTCCTTGGGAGAAAGCCATGAACGAGCGTGAATGGTTATACCAAACTCCAATGGATATTTTGATAAAAGCATCTAACGGAGCCTCTGATTTTGGAAATAAATTTGGGCAACCACTAATTGCAGGTTCTGTACTTACTTTTGAGCATGAGGAGCATGGTAGAAGATTAGGTTACGATAAAGTAATTATGCAGGCCGGTGGTGTTGGTTACGGGAAAGCCGGCCAGGCGAAAAAAGATATTCCGCATAAAGGTGACAAAATCGTTATTCTTGGCGGTGAAAATTATAGAATTGGGATGGGAGGAGCTGCCGTTTCTTCAGCAGATACTGGAGAATTTAGCAGTGGTATCGAATTAAACGCGATACAACGTTCTAACCCAGAAATGCAAAAACGTGCTGCCAATGCGGTGCGAGGAATGGTTGAAGCGGAAGAAAATCCTATCGTTTCTATCCACGATCATGGTGCTGGTGGACACTTAAACTGTTTAAGTGAATTAGTGGAGGAAACCGGTGGAAAAATCGACCTGGATAAACTCCCGGTAGGAGATCCAACACTTTCTTCAAAAGAAATTATTGGTAACGAATCCCAGGAACGTATGGGATTGGTAATTGGTGAGAAAGACATTGAAACACTTAGACGTGTTGCCGATAGAGAACGTTCACCAATGTATGATGTTGGAGACGTAACCGATTCTAATCGTTTTACTTTTGAAGGTTCTAAGGGTGGTAAAAAACCAATGGATCTGGATCTTTCAGATATGTTTGGAAGCTCTCCAAAAACCATAATGAACGATAGAACAGTTGCCAGAGATTACGATAAACTGGTATACTCGTCTAATAATATTCAGGAATACTTAAAACAGGTTTTGCAATTAGAAGCTGTTGCCTGTAAAGACTGGTTAACTAATAAGGTTGACCGCTGTGTTTCTGGACGTGTTGCAAAACAACAAACAGCAGGACCATTGCAATTACCATTAAACAATGTTGGGGTAATGGCGCTGGATTACAAGGGAAAAAGTGGTGTTGCCACTTCTATTGGCCACTCTCCTATCTCGGCGTTAGTAGATCCTGTTGCTGGTTCTAAAAACTCGATCGCTGAAGCGCTTACCAATATCGTTTGGGCTCCGCTAGAAAAAGGTCTAAAATCGGTTTCATTATCTGCAAACTGGATGTGGCCTTGTAATAACGAAGGTGAAGACGCCAGACTTTACGAGGCGGTACAGGGAGTTTCAGATTTTGCGATTAGCCTTGGAATTAACGTTCCTACCGGTAAAGATTCGCTTTCGATGAAACAGAAATATAAAGATGGCGACGTCCTTTCTCCGGGAACTGTGATCATCTCGGCTGCCGGACACTGCGACGATGTTTCTAAGATCGTAGAACCGGTTTTACAGAAAAATGCTGGTGCTATTTATTATATTAACTTATCTCAAGATTCGTTAAAATTAGGTGGTTCTTCTTTCGCCCAGATTCTTAACAAGATTGGTGATGAAGTTCCAACGATAAAAGATGATAAAAAATTCGCAGATGCTTTTTATAATCTTCAGGGATTAATAAAAAAGGATATGATCGCTGCAGGTCACGATGTGGCTTCAGGTGGATTGATCACTACGCTTTTAGAAATGTGTTTTGCAGATCAAAATCTTGGTGCGAACATCGATCTTTCAGCATTAGGAGAAAGCGATCTTGTAAAATTATTATTCAACGAAAATAGTTCGGTTGTTTTCCAGGCGACTGATGATACTGCGGAAAAAGTTTTAGCTGATAACGGAATTGAATTTTTCAAAATTGGTGAAGTTTCTGAAACAGCGACTTTGACCATAAATAATAATGCAGAAACGCTGAATCTTGATATCGCTGAATTACGTGATATTTGGTACAAATCGTCTTTTTTATTGGACCAGAAACAAAGCGGAAAAGAAAAAGCAGCAGAGCGTTACGAAAACTATAAAAATCAGCCTCTTTCTTATAAATTCCCAGCGAATTTCACAGGAAAACTTCCTGAAATCGATCAAAATAAGCCTAAAATTAAGGCCGCGATTATTCGTGAAAAAGGATCGAATTCTGAACGTGAAATGGCCCGTGCAATGCACCTTGCCGGTTTTGATGTAAAAGATGTACACATGACCGATTTGATAAGCGGTCGCGAAACTTTAGAAGATATTCAGTTTATCGCAGCTGTTGGTGGTTTCTCTAATTCAGATGTTTTAGGAAGTGCAAAAGGTTGGGCTGGTGCTTTCCTTTACAACGAAAAAGCGAAAACTGCCTTAGATAATTTCTTCAAAAGAGAAGATACGTTATCGCTTGGTGTTTGTAATGGTTGCCAATTATTTATTGAGTTAGGTTTAATAAATCCTACTCACGAAGAAAAACCTAAAATGCTTCATAACGATTCACATAAATTTGAGTGTAATTTTACTTCAGTAGAAATTGCTGAGAATAACTCAGTTATGCTTGGCGATCTTGCGGGTAGCAAATTAGGAATTTGGGCAGCGCATGGTGAAGGTAAATTTAGCTTCCCTTATGCTGAAGAAAAATACAATATTGTTGGAAAATATGGATTTGAAGGATATCCGGCGAACCCAAATGGATCTGACTTTAATACGGCGATCTTAACAGACGATTCTGGTCGTCACCTGGTAATGATGCCGCATTTAGAACGATCTACGTTCTCATGGAACTGGGCGTATTATCCAGAAGATCGCAAAGATGATAAAGTAACACCATGGCTTAGCGCTTTCGAAAACGCAAAAAAATGGTTAGAAAATAAATAATCTTAGGTTATTTGAATTAAAAAGGAGCTGAAAATCAGCTCCTTTTTTTGTTCATATTATTCAAGTTTGAAATTGAGCGCTAATTGCCCATCTGATGTATCTATCAATTCCTGAAATTCTTTAATAATTTTATCTGCTTCTTCCTTGCTCCCGGTAAGCTTAATGAGTTCAGTATAAAACGCTATATCATCTGGACTGGTTTCCCATTCAAATTCGGTTAATCCTTCTTTCATTTCCCAAACGATCATCATATCGTAAGAGCCAGTAAATGATCTTAAGATCATTTTAGGCAATTGTCCACCATATGCTTTAGACGCTTTAAAATAAAAATCATTCAAGATTTCTTTAGCCCGGTTATAATGGCCGCTTTTAAACTTGATTTTGGAAACATAATACCATTCGGGATTATCTAATTTCGTAGGTTTCATTTCCTCAGATTCTTCCTGGGCGTGCAGCGAAAAACATAAAAAACTAAAAATAATGGCAAAAGTAATGCTGAGATTTCTCATATCTATATGGATTTTAATTGGTTACAGAAAGAAGTTAATACAAGACTCCCTAAAGTTAATTTTAAAATCCATTAATTATTTATAAATAACTGATTTACAGTTGTTTTTATGATTTATGAGGCAGAAATACTGAAAACTAAGATTAAATTGAAACAAAAGACCATATAATTATATTTTGTCTAATACTTATTACCAAAACAAACATTTAAACATTGAAATTCAGACAGTTAAATATTTAAAAGCAGGATAAACAGTCGCTCTTAGTCTGATTTTCTAGAGATTACAAAAAAAAGGGCTGAAAAAAATCAGCCCTAATTTCATCGAATATTGATTACTATTTTTTTGGATTATCCTGAAATGCTGGAAACTCACTAAAAATCTGATTTATCAATTCCTCCTGCGCTTCAAGATTAGCCGCGTTCACGATTGCTCCTGAAGTTTGACCACTCCACACCAGTTCTTTCGTTTGACTGTCTACTAGATTAATATCTACAGCTCCTTCCTGATATTGATATGTATTTACATCATATCCGGTTATTGGTCCAAAATTGGCAAAACCAGAATAAAAATAATTACTGTAAAGCGGACTTACGGCCGTTACACCGGGATCGTAGGGATAGGAAGCATATTCAGCTTCAGTTTTTTGATTTTCTTCAATATTTGTGGTCGAATTAATTAGTACTAGTAGATCTGGATTTTCTGTGTCTAAAGTATAACCTGCATTCTCCAAATTCATATTTACGGTTTCCAGAACAACTTGATTGATATCCTGATCGCTTTCCATCGTAGCAGAGTTAAACCCCGTATTTGGTAAATAAGCATAGGTTTGGTAGTTATCCAGGCTCTTATTCTTTGGATTGGTTGTTTTTACCTGACTTCCGCAGGAAATAAATAAAAGGCTAAAAATAACTAAACTTAAAAATTGGTTGGTTTTCATTGTTTTTTTTAAGCAATCTAGTCAACTAACCAATCGCAAAGAAAAAATAGCAGTCTTTTAAATCGAATTTAACTGATTTTATAATTTATTAATATAAATTGTCGTTTAACACTATAGAAATTTAACTGAAATTAAAAATTCTATAATTTAAACCTTATTTTTAGTTTCTTTTTTATTAATTTCATTTGAATTACTCCGCTATTTTGCTATTTTGCAAGGTATGCTAATGTTTAGATAGATGAACGAGATAAAACGTCTTTTTGATTTTCCATATTATCAGCAGAAAAACTTTCCGCTGCAAACTTCCCTTGCTACTAAGAAAAATGGCAATTGGGAAAAATTATCTACAAACGAATATTTAGATCAGGCCAACAAAATTAGTCGAGGTCTTTTAAGATTAGGAATTCAGCCAAATGATAAGATCGCTGTTATTTCTTCAAACAATAGAAACGAGTGGAATATACTCGATATTGGAGTTTTACAAACTGGGGCTCAAAATGTTCCTGTATATCCAACTATTTCTGAACAAGAATACGAATACGTTATAAATCATAGCGAATCGATCTACTGTTTTGTTTCAGACAAAGAGGTACTGGATAAAGTAAACGCGATTAAAGAAAATACACAGCTTAAAGAAGTGTATAGCTTTGATGATATTGAAGGTTGTAAGAACTGGAAAGAAGTTTTAGAGCTTGGTGAAGATCTTAGCAATCAAGACGAAGTGCAGCAGCGTATGGATGCCGTGACTTCTAAAGATCTGGCGACTTTAATTTATACTTCGGGCACCACCGGTAAACCTAAAGGCGTTATGCTTTCTCACGAAAATATTGTGAGTAATGTTATGGGAAGTGCTCCTCGTGTTCCTTTCGATTTTGGAACCTATACGGCTCTTAGCTTTTTACCTATTTGCCATGTTTTTGAACGAATGATCCTCTATTTATACCAATATTATGCGGTATCGATCTATTTTGCTGAATCTATCGATATGCTAAGTGAAAACCTAAAAGAGGTTAAACCAAATGTGATTACAGCTGTACCAAGATTACTTGAAAAGGTTTACGATAAGATCGTAGCTAAAGGATCTTCTGCCGGTGGTGTTAAAACGGCATTATTTAATTGGTCTTTAGGATTAGGACATCAATATGAGCCATACGGAGCTAATGGCTCATGGTATGAATTTAAACTAGGTTTAGCCCGAAAGATCGTTTTTTCTAAATGGAAAGAAGGATTAGGTGGAAATATAGAATTAATTGTTTCTGGTAGCGCTGCTTTACAACCCCGACTTGCCAGAGTTTTTGCTGCAGCCGGAATCCCTGTGATGGAAGGATACGGACTAACAGAAACTTCGCCGGTGATCGCGGTGAATGATGAACGTGATCATAATTTTAGAATAGGAACGGTAGGAAAACCTATTAAAAACTGTGAAGTTAAAATTGCAGAAGATGGTGAGATCTTAGCCAAAGGTCCTAATATTATGATGGGCTACTATAAGGATGAGGAAAAGACGAGATTAGCAATTACAGAAGATCATTATTTTCATACGGGAGATATTGGTGAGATCGATGCAGATGGTTTCTTGAAGATCACCGATAGGAAAAAAGAAATGTTTAAGACTTCTGGTGGTAAATATGTAGCCCCGCAGATTTTAGAAAATACCATGAAGCAATCTCAATTTATAGAGCAAATCATGGTTGTTGGTGAAGGAGAAAAAATGCCGGCTGCGTTAATTCAACCAAATTTTGAGTTCGTAAAAGAATGGGCATCACGCAAGAATATCGACCTTGGTGATAATTCTGATAAAGAGATTGCGAATAATCAATTGGTGCATGATCGAATTCAACAAGACATTGATTTTTATAATAAAAAATTTGGTAACTGGGAACAGATTAAAACATTTAGATTGACACCTGAAGCTTGGACGGTTGAAGACGGCCACTTAACTCCTACCATGAAAGTAAAAAGAAGAAATGTAAAAGAACGATACATAGAATTATACAATTTGATCTACGATCGAAAATAATTCGAAACTAGATTCATTTTATTGCACAAAACTCCCCATTTCCGGGGAGTTTTTCGTTTTGTCGAAAAAATATACAGCTAATAATATAAAATTAACAAATTTTACGTTTATTTATTATGCATGCATAGTATAATTTTATTACATTTGGAAGGCTTGCTTTTCATGTAAAAAAGCTTGAAAAGTGATTTCTTAATCGAAATTCCCTACCAAAAGGGTTAAATATGAAAGAAAAGACAATAGATCATGTTTTAAGAGCTACCTGGATGGCTGTTTCTAAAATGTACAACGAAGAAGCTGGTAAAGCTGGCAGTACAATGGCTACAGGTTTTGCTCTTTTAAGTATAGATCCTGAAAAAGGAACCCCTTCGACTTCATTAGGCCCAAAAATGGGTATGGAAGCAACCAGTTTGAGCAGAATTTTAAGGACAATGGAAGATAAAGGTCTTATTGTTCGAAAAAGAAATCCTGAAGATGGTCGCAGTGTGCTTATTTACCTCACAAAATTTGGACTGGAAATGCGCAATTTCTCTAAAGGTGTTGTTCTAAGGTTTGATGATGCCGTTAAAGAAAATGTAAGTGAAGAGGATCTAAAAACTTTTATAGAGGTTGCCAATACCATTACAGAACTTATAGCGAATAAGAAAATATATAAACAAGAAATAGATTTAAATAATGAATAATCAGGCTTCAATGCTACAGTGCATTGTAGCAATTCTAAAACCAGACCTAAAATAATGAAGCGAACAATCAATAAAGTTGCTGTTGTAGGTTCAGGGATTATGGGTAGCGGTATTGCCTGCCACTTCGCCAATATTGGCGTCGAGGTATTACTGCTCGATATCGTTCCGCGAGAACTCAATGAAAAAGAACAAAAAAAGGGGCTTACTTTAGAAGATAAAGAAGTGCGTAATCGTATCGTTAACGATTCATTGCAAAATTCTTTAAAATCGAAGCCCTCTCCTATTTACCATAAAAATTTTGCCAAGCGCATAACCACCGGAAATTTAGAAGATGATATCGCTAAAGTTTCTGAAGCAGATTGGATCATTGAAGTGGTAGTAGAACGACTTGATATTAAGAAACAGGTTTTCGAAAAACTTGAAAAACATAGAAAACCGGAAACATTAATTACTTCGAATACTTCCGGGATTCCCATTAAATTTATGAACGAAGGTAGAAGTGATGATTTCCAGAAACATTTCTGCGGAACGCACTTTTTCAATCCTCCACGATATTTACGTTTATTCGAAATTATTCCGGGACCAGCTACTTCAGATGAAGTGTTGAATTTCCTGAATGACTACGGAAAAAAATTCCTGGGTAAAAAATCGGTTATCGCGAAAGATACGCCGGCTTTTATCGGAAACCGCGTTGGGATCTTCAGTATAATGAGTTTGTTCCATATGGTGAAAGATATGGATATGACAATTGAAGAAGTCGATAAACTTACCGGTCCGGTAATTGGTCGTCAAAAATCGGCTACTTTCCGTACCGTAGATGTGGTTGGTTTAGATACCTTGGTGCACGTTGCTAACGGTTTGTACGAAAACGTTCCCGATGATGAGGCTCACGAGCTTTTTAAACTTCCAGATTTTATCCAAACAATGATGGATAATAAATGGTTGGGAAGCAAAACCAATAATACCGGATTTTATAAAAAAGTAAAAAAGGACGATGGTTCCAGCGAGATCAAATCTTTAGATCTTGATAAAATGGAATTCCGTGATCGTAAAAGCGCGAAATTCGGAGTTTTAGAACAAACCAAAACTATCGATAAACTTAGCGATCGTTATAAAGTGCTTATTAAAGATGAAGGTAAAGCCGGTAAATTTTATCGCAAAAACTTCTCAGCACTTTTCGCTTATGTGTCAAACAGAATTCCGGAAATCACCGATGAACTTTACAAGATCGACGATGCGATGCAAGCCGGTTTTGGATGGGAACACGGACCTTTTCAGGTTTGGGATGCCATTGGTGTAGAAAAAGGAATCGAAATGATGAAAGCTGAAGGTTACGAGCCAGCAGCTTGGGTTTCAGAAATGGTAGATGCCGCTATCACTTCATTTTATTCAGTAAAAGAAGGAAATACGTATTATTATGAGATTCCGAAGAAAGAACACGTAAAAGTTCCAGGACAGGATTCTTATATCATTTTAGACAATATTCGCGAATCTAAGGCTGTATTCCAAAACAGCGGAGTTGTAGTTGAAGATTTGGGCGATGGTATATTGAATCTGGAATTCCGAAGTAAGATGAATTCGATTGGTGGTGATGTTCTCGACGGAATCAACAAAGCGATCGATCTTGCTGAAAAAGAATACCGCGGACTCGTAGTGTCCAACGACGGAAAAAACTTCTCTGTAGGCGCCAATATCGGGATGATCTTTATGATGGCGGTAGAGCAGGAATACGACGAGCTGAATATGGCGATCAAATATTTCCAGGATACAATGATGCGTATGCGCTACTCCTCTATTCCAACGGTTGCTGCGCCGCATAATATGGCGCTTGGTGGTGGTTGCGAACTTTCACTTCACGCCGATAAGGTGGTGGCTCACGCTGAAACTTATATTGGTTTAGTTGAATTTGGCGTTGGAGTAATTCCCGGCGGCGGTGGTTCTAAAGAACTAACTTTAAGAGCAGCTGATACTTACCAAAAAGATGATGTAGAACTGAATCGTTTACGTGAAAATTTCCTAACGATAGGGATGGCAAAAGTTTCTACTTCTGCTTACGAGGCTTACGATACCAATATTCTTCAAAAAGGAAAAGATATTGTAGTGGTGAATCGTGATAATCAATTAGCAATCGCCAAAAAACATGCAATGTTAATGGCAGATAATGGATACACAAAGCCTATTATGAGAAAAGACATTAAAGTTCTTGGAAAACAGGCTTTAGGTGCTTTTTACGTAGGAACCGACCAGATGAACGCCGGAAAATACATTAGCGATCACGATAAGAAAATCGCTAATAAACTGGCTTACGTAATGGCAGGTGGAGATCTTTCTGAAGCGTCTTACGTTAGTGAGCAATACTTATTAGACCTGGAACGCGAAGCTTTCTTAAGCCTTTGCGGAGAACGAAAAACCTTAGAACGCCTTCAGCATATGTTACAGAAGGGGAAACCGCTTAGGAATTAAAATGTTGAATGATGAATGTTAAATTTTAAATTATTTGAAATTCAACATTCAAAATTTAAAATTCAAAACAAATGAGTAAGACTGCATATATAGTAAAAGCATATAGAACCGCCGTAGGGAAAGCGCCTCGAGGTGTGTTCAGATTTAAAAGACCAGATGAACTGGCAGCGGAAACCATCGAATATATGATGGATAAACTTCCGGAATTCGACAAAACTCGTATCGACGATGTAATCGTTGGAAATGCGATGCCTGAAGCTGAACAAGGATTAAACGTAGGGCGTTTGATTTCTTTAATGGGATTAAAAACCGAAGACGTACCGGGAATGACGGTGAATCGCTATTGCGCTTCAGGTTTGGAAACGATTGCGATCGCTTCAGCAAAAATCCAAAGTGGAATGGCCGATTGTATTATCGCCGGTGGTGCCGAAAGTATGAGCTACATCCCGATGGGTGGTTATAAACCGGTGCCAGACTATAAATTAGCGAAAGAAGGTCACGAAGATTATTACTGGGGAATGGGGTTAACTGCGGAAGCGGTTGCCAATCAGTATAAAGTCTCTCGTGAAGATCAAGATGAATTCGCTTACAATTCGCATCAAAAAGCGATAAAAGCACAGGCGGAAGATCGTTTTCAAGATCAAATCGTTCCGATCACAATTGACCAAACTTATGTGGATGCCGACGGAAAGAAGAAAACCAAAAGCTATACGGTAAATAAAGATGAAGGTCCGCGTAAAGATACTTCGGAAGCAGTACTTAATAAACTGCGCCCTGTTTTTGCTGAAGGCGGAAGCGTAACTGCCGGAAACTCTTCACAAATGAGTGATGGTGCTGCTTTTGTAATGGTAATGAGTGAAGAGATGGTAAAAGAACTAAATCTTGAACCCATTGCCAGAATGGTAAGTTACACTGCAGTTGGTGTAGAACCAAGAATTATGGGAATTGGTCCTGTAAAAGCCATTCCAAATGCAATAAAACAAGCCGGACTAAAACAAGATGATATTTCATTGATCGAATTGAACGAAGCTTTTGCTTCACAATCGTTGGCCGTGATTCGCGAATTAGGATTAAATCAGGATCTGGTAAATGTAAACGGTGGCGCCATTTCAATGGGACATCCACTAGGTTGTACAGGAGCAAAACTATCGGTTCAGATCTTTGATGAAATGCGCAAACGCAACCTAAACAATAAATACGCAATGGTAACAATGTGCGTAGGAACCGGACAAGGTGCTGCGGGGGTTTATGAAGTATTTTAGTTATGAATTTTGAATGCTGAATGTTGAATTAGAAATGAGAGAACTTTGAAAACAGAAAATATAATTATCGATAAAACTTTCAATTTCTCTCTGAGTATTATTTCCCTATTCAAAAAATTACAGGAAAATAAAGAGTTCATTATTTCAAAACAGCTCTTAAGATCAGCGACAAGTATTGGTGCCAATGTTGAAGAAGCCACGGCAGCTCAATCGAAAAGAGATTTTATAAATAAGATGTCTATTGCTTCAAAAGAAGCCAGAGAAACTAAATATTGGTTACGATTACTGAATGATTCTGAGCTCACAACTCTCGATGTTTTAGATGAAATAAAGGAAGTAAACCATATCATCAATATCATTACAAAAATCATAATTACAGCAAAAAATAATGTTTAACAATACTGAATTATAAGCATTCAACATTTATAATTCAAAATTCTAAATAAAAAAGATGGAAGCTAAAACAGATAAAGAAATATTACGCGGTGGTCAATTCTTAGTAAAAGAAACCAACTGCGAAGACATTTTTACTCCTGAAGATTTTAACGAGGAGCAAAAGATGATGCGTGATTCTGTGCAGGAATTTGTAGATCGTGAGATCATTCCGCATAAAGAAAGATTCGAGAAAAAAGACTACGCGCTAACCGAAGAAATTATGCAAAAAGCCGGAGAACTTGGCTTTCTTGGTGTTGCTGTTCCAGAGGAATATGACGGACTAGGAATGGGATTTGTTTCCACAATGTTGGTTTGTGATTATATTTCTGGGGCTACCGGATCGATCGCAACCGCTTTTGGAGCGCATACCGGGATTGGTACAATGCCAATTACCCTTTACGGAACCGAAGAACAAAAGAAAAAATACGTTCCTAAGTTAGCCACCGGCGAATGGTTTGGTGCGTATTGTTTGACTGAACCGGGCGCAGGTAGTGACGCAAATTCAGGAAAAACCAAAGCCATACTTTCTGAAGATGGAAAACATTACAGCATTAGCGGACAAAAAATGTGGATCTCTAACGCCGGTTTTGCAAATGTATTCATCGTTTTTGCTCGTATTGAAGATGACAAGAACATCACCGGATTTATAGTAGAAAACGATAAAGAAAACGGAATTTCGTTCGGGGAAGAAGAAAAGAAATTAGGAATCCACTCCTCTTCTACTCGCCAGGTTTTCTTTAGCGAAACTAAAGTTCCGGTAGAAAATATGCTGGCTGGTCGTGGCGAAGGTTTCAAAATCGCGATGAATGCCTTAAACGTCGGCCGTATCAAGTTAGCGGCTGCTTGTTTAGATGCACAACGTCGTGTAACAGCTAATGCAGTTCAGTATGCTAATGAAAGAGTTCAGTTTAAAACGCCAATTGCACAATTTGGTGCGATTAAACAGAAATTAGCAGAAATGGCAACTTCAGCTTATGTTGGAGAGTCTGCTTCATACCGTGCAGCTAAAAATATTGAAGACAGAATTAATATTCGCTTAGAAAGTGGTAATTCACATTCTGAAGCCGAATTAAAAGGTGTTGAAGAATATGCGATAGAATGTTCTATTTTGAAAGTTGCCTGTTCAGAAGATATTCAAAATTGCTCTGATGAAGGAATTCAGGTTTTTGGCGGAATGGGATTCTCTGCCGATACGCCAATGGAAGCAGCGTGGAGAGACGCTCGTATTTCCAGAATTTACGAAGGAACCAACGAGATTAACCGAATGCTCTCTGTAGGGATGTTGGTGAAAAAAGCGATGAAAGGTCACGTAGATCTTTTAGGACCTGCACAATCTGTAGCCAACGAGTTAACTAGTATTCCATCTTTCGATAAGCCGGATTATTCTGAATTGTTTGCTGAAGAAAAGGAAATGATTAAAAAGCTGAAAAAAGTATTTTTGATGGTTGCCGGTAGCGCTGTTCAGAAATTCGGACCTCAACTGGAAGAGCATCAGCAATTATTATTAGCTGCTTCAGATATTCTAATCGAAGTTTATATGGCAGAATCGGCTATTTTAAGAACTGAAAAGAATGCGAAACGTTTCGGCGAAGATTCACAGAAAGAGCAGATCGCAATGTCGCAACTTTACCTTTATAATGCCGTTGAAACAATTAACGCTAAAGCTAAAGAAGGAATAATTTCTTTCGCTGAAGGTGATGAATTAAGAATGATGTTAATGGGATTAAAGCGTTTTACGAAATACGACAACTTCCCGAATGTTGTAAAATTAAGAACCCAAATTGCCGATAAATTAATCGCTGAAAATAAGTATTGTTTTTAAGTATTTTAATGGTTTATGTTAAGTTGGAGGCCACTTTTAAGCAGGTGGCCTCTTTTTTATTTTCTAAACCAACGCATTCCGTGGGTTTTCATTTTTAGTTTGTATACTGCATCTGAAGCAGTAATGAATAAAATATCCTGATCTTTCCCTCCAAACGTGACATTTGCCGTCCATTTTTTATCGATTTTAATATGATCGATCTTATTGCCATTTTTATCGAAAATCGTTACTCCGTTTCCCGTTATATAAACATTTCCTTCATTATCTGTAGTCATTCCGTCTGAACCCATTTCAGCAAAAAGTTCACGCTCACTTAATTCTCCATTTTCTTCAATTTTGAACTTAAACGTCTTGTTTTTAGAACGATCGGCTACATAAAGAATTTTGTCCTTAGCTGAACCTATAATTCCGTTTGGAAGTACAAAGTTTTCCGCAGCGATTTTTACCATTTTATGATTTGGAGAGAGATAATACACTCTTCTTTCATTCATATCAGCTGAAGTCCGCTGCCAATAATCCCTTTGATAATAAGGATCGGTAAAATAGATTCCGCCTTTATCATCGATCCAAAGATCGTTTGGGCCATTAAAATTTTTATTGCTGAAATTATCTAAAATCACCTCCACTTTTTTATTTGGACTAATCTTCCACAACTCAAAATTTTCGTCGGCACAAGCCCAAAGATTCTCATTATCGTCAAAAAACAATCCATTAGAACGTCCTGCATCTTCCATAAACAGAGAAATTGAGTCTGTTTCAGCATTCCATTTTAAGATTCGATTGTTTGGCTGATCTGTAAAGTAAATGTTTCCCATTTTATTTGAAGCGGGGCCTTCAGTAAACTCAAATTTATCTGAAATTAATTGTGGTTTGGCGCCATCTTCAATCGGGGATAGGTTTTGACCGTAGACACCTGATAAAATCAGAAAAAAGATTGAAAATTGGAATATCGATAGCTTTTTCATTTTTAAAATTTAAATGAAGATAAGTATTTTGGAATTTAAATTTTGAATTAGTTTCGATTTAGAAAAATAAAAATTAGGTTGTATTTAACTAAAATCGACAAAAATTCACAGTTTTTTTAGTGTTCTTAACGCTTTACTAATAATTTATATTACTAAAACAGAGTACATTGGAATTATGCCTTACAAATACTTATTCAGCCTCCTTCTCTCTGTATTTTTGTGTAATATTTCAGTTGCTCAAGATCCCTCAGATAGCACCGATAGTAGTCAAAACACTCAACTTCCTTCAAAAGAACCTATAACAAAAAATAAAGGTAAATTCAGGCCTAACGCTATAGATGAATATAACGAAGCTTATTATATCATAAACAGGCTGAATGAAAGTATAGGTTTACCGCCGAATAATGTCAATTTTCAGACTCCACAGGCAACATTAGAACATTTTGTATTAAGCGCTCGAGAAAACGATTACATGAATGCCGCTTATGCCCTAAATTTGAATCTTTTACCATCTGACCTCTCTCATAAAGATGCTGCTTTACTGGCCGAAAAACTATATTTTGTAATTAACCAACGTGTGAAACTAAACTGGGATGATCTACCTGATAGGCCTGATGGGCAGATCGATATACAAACCAGTACCAACAAAGCTGTAGCCGGAAATCCACGAAGAAGCATCGTTTTTGGTGAAGTTGACCTTGATGGTAGAGATTATGTTTTTAGACTGCAAAGAGTTAAATACAAAGATTACGGTGCATTTTGGCTAATCTCACCCAACACTGTAGAAAATATTGATGAGCTCTATAAGTTTTATGGCCCCAGAAAATTAGATCGAATGATGCCAGATTGGGCAAGGATAAAATTATGGTCTATGCCGGTATGGAAATTTGCAGGAGCCTTACTTCTTATACTACTCTGCTATTATATAGGGAAATTATTTTCTTTTTACCTACGAAAATTCCTTATGAAATCGAATAAACAATGGATGCAAAATATCGCCGGAAAACTAACAACTCCGGCTGGTGTAGCTATTGGTGTTCTATCATTTTATCTTTTACTGAATAATCTGATATCATTTGCCGGATCTTTCGCTACAACTTTATATGCTATTCTATTAATAGTTGTGATTGGTTCGATTACCTGGTTTTTTATGAGAATGGTAGACTATTTTATGCTTTATGTTGCTGAAAATAAAATTGGCGACACCAGTGTAGAAGAAAATTCTGAAGCCAGGAAAATGCTTACCTACATTTCTGTAGCAAGGAGAATAGTTACCTTTATCGTGATCATCTTTGGTATTTCTGTAATTCTATCTCAATTTAGATCTTTAGAAAAATTAGGGATTTCATTGATGGCATCTGCAGGAGTTGCTACCGTGATCCTTGGTATTGCGGCACAAAGTACGCTAGGGAATATTATAGCCGGTGTCCAAATAGCGCTTACAAAACCAGCCCGAATTGGAGACACCGTAATTATCGATGACGATTGGGGATACGTAGAAGATATTCGGTTTACCTATATGGTGGTTAGAACCTGGGATTGGCGCCGTATTGTTGTTCCGTTAAGATACGTAATATCCAATACTTTTGAAAACTGGTCGATGACCTCGGCACATCAAATACGACCAATTAGTATATACGCAGATTATAGGATCGATGTAAAGAAAGTTAGAAAAAAATTCGAGGAGATCTTAAAAACTAAAGAAAGCTGGGATGAAAATAAACCACCTGTTGTTCAGGTTGTAGATACAACAGAAAAGTCGATTCAAATTAGGTTTCTTTGTAGTTCTAAAGATGCGGTTGAAGCATGGGATCTGCATTGTGAGCTGCGCGAGGAACTTGTAAGTTATATAAGTAGTTTGGAAGATGGATCTTACTTAGCAACTTCAAGAGTACGAGTTCAGGAATTTCCTTCTAATAATAGTAAAGATAATTCGTAAAGAAGCATTTGCAGTACGAAAACCTTTTCAGTTAAAGTAATTTTAACTAGAATAGCATATTCATTCATTTTATATAAATTATGGTCAAATTCGACCAAAATGACCCAAGATGTACTTACAGACGAAGCACTAAATACCACTTATCTTATTGGGGGAATCCTTGCTGTAGTAGTAGTTTTTGCTATTGCATTTTTTATCATCAAAAAAATAGGAAAGGATCCAAAAAATGTTTTGCCCATAAATCTGGCGGGACGGATTCGCATTCCGCTTTTAATATTTCTGCTTTCCTTATTTCTTAAGGTTTGTCTTTTTCAAGATGTATTTTCTAATGCTGAATTGATCGACCTTGTAAAACATGCTAGTACGATAGGAATTATTATAAGTTTTACGTGGTTCTTAATTGTTTTTCTGAAAGTCTTTAAAGAACGATTGCTAAAGAAATATGACTTTAATACTGATAATAACCTAAAGGCAAGAAAAGTTTATACGCAATTTACGATTCTTGAAAATATTGTCATCTTTATTTTGATATTACTGGCTATTGGGATTTCTCTTATGAGTTTTGAAAGTATTAGAGAAGTCGGTCTAAGTTTACTTACTTCGGCCGGTATTGCTGGTATCATCGTAGGTTTGGCTGCGCAAAAAGCTATTGGAACTTTGCTTGCGGGTATACAGATCGCCATTACTCAGCCAATACGATTACAGGATGCCGTTATTGTCGAAGGCGAATGGGGATGGATCGAAGAGATTACACTTACTTATGTTGTGGTTAAGGTTTGGGATAAGCGAAGATTAGTGGTTCCTTCTACTTATTTTATTGAAAATACATTCCAGAACTGGACGCGAAAATCGGCCGATATCATGGGGACGGTTTTTCTTTATACTGATTATAATGTTTCTTTTGATGCTATTAGAGCTGAATTAACCCGACTTTTAGAAGGTTCACCACTTTGGGATAAGCAGGTAAATGTTTTGCAGGTTACCGATGCGACTGAAAAATCTGTACAAATAAGAATATTGGTAAGTGCTAAAGATTCGCCAACGGCCTGGGATCTTAGAGTGTATATTCGAGAAAAATTGATCGATTTTATTCACCAAAATTATCCTCAGAGTTTACCAAGAACAAGAGTTGAATTACCACAGCAGGATCAAAACCCTTCAGAAAGTGTTAGTCCCAAACCTAAAGATCCTTCAGCAAAATAAGAATAGAACTTAAAAAAATAGCAATAAAAAATCCCCAATATTAAGTTGGGGATTTTTTTGATTCGAAGTATTTTCTTCAGAAGAAAATATTATAGGTCAGAATTAAAAGCCGCTAAAGGCATTTTCTTCTGAAGCATGTCCTTTACTAAAGTTTGCAGCAGTTTCAATTAAGGCTAAATGTGAATAGGCCTGCGGGAAATTACCAAGCAATCTTTTAGTTTCAAAATCGATGTCTTCACTAAACAATCCTAAGTGATTACTGTAAGAAAGTAATTGTTCGAACAAAGCTTTTGATTTTTCTTCTTCGCCAATTTTATAAAGGCTATTAATTAGCCAAAATGTACAAATCGTAAAAGAAGAAGATGGTAATCCAAAATCATCTTTGTTTTTATAGCGATACATCAATCCGTCGTTACACAATTCTTTTTCGGTTGCTCTTACTGTGCTTATAAAACGCGGATCCTTAGCATCTATAAATCCGTAAGATTCCATCAATAAAGTACTGGCATCAAGATCTGCAGATCCATAAGATTGTGTATAAGCCTGTTTTTCCTCGTTCCATCCATTGTTATAGATATCATCGTAAATTTCGGCTCTTAAAGTTTTCCAATGTGTATCATTAATACCCATTCGTAAAACCTCACCAATTTTTATCGCACGATCTACCGCTACCCAACAAAGTAACTTAGAGAATACGAAATGACGATCTTCAGTTCTTAGTTCCCAAATTCCTTTATCTGGTTTCTGCCAGTTTTCTTCAACAATCATCACGATACCACGAACTACCGTCCAGAGTTCCTCACTATTTTCTAGTGAAGTCTCAAATTGTAGAAATTGCTGATAGATCACTTCCATCAAAATTCCGTAGATATCATTTTGCTTTTGGATATAAGCGGCATTTCCCGTTCTAACAGGATAAGAATCTTTATAACCACTTAAATGATCTAAAATATGTTCGGTAAGCTCTTTTTGGCCATCGATACCGTACATAATCTGAATTTTCTCATCTTTATCAGGGATGATATCGATGATAAATTGTAAAAATTCACGTGCAGATTTTACGTGTCCAAGCCCTGCCATTACTTTTATCACCATCGAAGCATCACGAATCCAGCAGAAACGATAATCCCAGTTTCGCTCCTCTCCTATGGTTTCTGGTAACGAAGTGGTCGCAGCAGCAAGTACCGCTCCAGATTTTTTATAGCTAAGTAGTTTTAAAACCAGAGCACTACGCATAATTTCGTTAGTGTAATGCGAATAACGTGTGGTTTTCTCACTCCAGTTCATCCAGTAAGTCTTAGTTCTCTGGAATTTTAGATAGGAGCGATCTAGAGACTGTGTAATTAATTTTTCGTGATAACCTACTAAACAATACGCATTACCGGTTAACGTGATCTCTCTTTGCTGAAGAATATCATCTAAATCTAAATTAGAATAGAAGAACAGGGAATCGTATTTACCTTCTACAGTATAACTTTTTATATAGTTTCCCTTATTCTCATTATGGGTTTCTTCCCTGGCAAAATCCAATCTTGGATTATAGATTACCTTAAATTTTGGCTTTCCTTTTAATACTCTTAAAAACCGAATAATATCTGGTGGAGAATAATAAGAACCGTCATCTCTAGGATAACGTGGCATAAAATCGATAAGTTGAAAAGCATCTTCTCCATTATCGAATTCTGTAGATAATATATTGGTCTCCCAAAGATATTCTTGCGAGATATTGTAATCCTCACTAACTTTAAACTCGAAGCTACCGCCTTTTTTCTCATCAAGAATTTTGGCAAAAACAGCAGCCGAATCAAATGCTGGTAAACAGCACCAATCTAATGATCCCGTTTTTGAAACAAGCGCACAACTCTTACAATTCCCGATTATTCCGTAATCTAAATTGTCCATATATCTTAAATTTCTTTTAAAAGAATGGTATTCTAAAATGAATTCCCGAAATTTAGTAAAATTCAAATTGGCAACAACAGCATTAGCATATAATTATGAGTAAAACTATTATTATTTCTAACCGTCTACCCCTGAAAATCGCTTTAGAAGACGATAAACTACGAGTCACCCCAAGTGTTGGTGGTTTAGCTACTGGCCTTAAATCTTTTCATAAAGATGGCGATAGTATCTGGATTGGTTGGAGTGGTTTAACCGAAAAAGAAATTCCAGATCATCTGGAAGACGAAGTAAAGGAAAAAGCAAAAGCTGAAGACTGTATAGCCGTAAACTTAACGGAAGAAGAAGTTGACGGCTTTTATTATGGCTTTAGTAATCGAACGATCTGGCCGCTGTTTCATTACTTTATGGAATTCACTGAAGCAGAACATTCGTCGTGGGAAATTTACAAGCAGGTAAATATTAAATATGCGAAAGAAGTTCTTAAACATTATGAAGCTGGTGACAGGGTTTGGGTTCATGATTACCAATTGCTATTAGTTCCAAAATTAATTAGAGACGAAGAACCAGAAGCCATTATTGGTTTCTTTAATCATATACCTTTTCCTTCCTATGAAGTTTTTAGAACATTACCGTGGCGTGAATCGGTTTTAGAAGGAATGCTGGGAGCAGATCTTATAGGATTTCATACCTACGATTACGAAAGACACTTTTTAAGTTCGGTTACTAGGATTTTACGCCATAAAGTTGATTTCAACGAAGTAACCCTGCCAGAAAGAATTGTGAAGGTAGATTCTTTTCCTATGGGAATAGACTATAAGAAATTTGAAGATGCTGCACTTAATCATTTCAGGGGTACCGAAGATGAACAATCTGAATTACAACGCAGACTGGACCTTCACCTAGAAGCTACTCCAGATGCCAAATTGATCCTTAGTATCGACAGGTTAGATTATACTAAAGGAATCGCCAATAGAATTAGAGCTTTTGAATATTTCTTAGATAAATATCCTGAATTTATCGAAAAGGTAAGATTAGTCATGCTGGCAGTTCCTTCTCGATCTAATGTACCACAATATCAAAGATTAAAGCGTGAAATCGATGAATTGGTTGGACGTATAAACGGTAAATTCTCTACGGTAAGTTGGACACCAATCTGGTACTTTTACCGCTCTATGCCTTTTGATAATTTAATTGACCTGTATACTTCCTGCGATATTGCATTGCTTACACCAATTCGTGATGGGATGAATCTAGTTGCTAAAGAATATATCGCTACCAGAACAGATCATACCGGAGTATTAATTTTGAGTGAAATGGCAGGTGCTGCTCACGAGATGAACGAAGCGCTAATTATTAATCCAAATAACTTTGAGCAAATAGCTTTAACTTTAAAACAAGCTATAGAAATGCCCAAAGAGGAACAGATTGAACGGAATAAAACACTTCAGAAAAGATTAAAAAGATACAACGTAGAAAAATGGGCCAAAGACTTTATGGGCGCCCTTAAGAATACGGAAGATAACCGAAGGTCTTTTGAATCCATTAGGATTACGCCTACCGTTTCAGAAAAACTAGTTGAGGATTACAAAACTTCAGAAAAAAGAATTCTGTTTCTAGATTACGACGGAACCTTAGTTGATTTTGTAGACAAACCTGAAGATGCTCGCCCAGACCAGGAGCTTATCGATCTTGTTACTCAGCTTAATTCACAGGAGAATACCGATGTAGTAATTATTAGTGGTCGCGATAAAGAAACACTTGGCGATTGGTGGAAAGGAACTTCTATAGAACTAATTTCTGAACACGGCGCCTGGATGCGCCAAAAAAATTGTGAATGGGAGTTGTCTGAAAATGTTAAAAATGAATGGATGGATGCCGTTCGTCCCGTGATCGAAAGTTTTGTAGATCGTACGCCGGGTACATTTCTAGAAGAAAAAAACTATTCACTAGCATGGCATTATCGTAAAGCCGATCCAGAACTTGGTGATATTAGAGCGAACGAACTTTCTAATACTTTAAAAGGATTGGTTTCTAATCGTGGCTTAAGTGTATTGGCCGGGAACAAAGTTTTAGAAATTAAAAGTAGCGGAGTAAACAAAGGAAAAGCTTCCTCTAAAAAATTAGTGGGCGAAAATTACGATTTCATCTTTGCGATTGGGGACGACTGGACAGATGAATATATGTTCGAAGAGCTACCTAGAAAATCCTATACCGTAAAAGTAGGCATCAAAAAAACAAGTGCCAATTATTATGTAAACGATACCAAAAGAGTTCGTGAAATATTAAAATCGTTTTTGGATTGATCTAAGTCTTATTAAAAGAACGACAAATTAGGAATGATGAAGTGCTCTAGAACAACTTAAAACCTCTAATTGTTAAAATTATTGACAAATTCTAATAAAGTTTATATCAAGATTAACTCGGTAAATATGGCTACAAGCCTGTTAATAAGTAATTTTACAGTACAATAATTTACGAACCGATAAAAACTAAACTATGAGATCAGGAGGAAAAATTTTAATAGGATTATTATCTGGAGCTGCAGCAGGTGTTGCGGCAGGTTTATTATTTGCCCCAAAAAAAGGTAAAGATACCAGAAAAGCAATTGCTGATACCAGTGATAACTATTATAAAGGAGCAAGAGGAAAAGTTACAGATTTTTCAGATTCTGTAGGTCATAAGATCGATGCTCTTAAAGCTAAAACAAAGGCAAGTTTTTCTAATTCAAAATCTGAAGAAAAAATAAATGAAGCTAAAGCTGAAATTCACGAAATGAAAGCTAGCTAAAGATTATAATTTTGAACTCAAGAAAGCCCCGAATTAGTTTCGGGGCTTTTTTTATGCATATTTTCTAAACTTATATCTTATTAAAATCTTCGAAAAAACCATCCAAAAACATCAATACTTTAAAAATCAATATATTTTAACCATTTATTATGATAATTTAAAAATCCAAAGGGCAATATCTTTTCGTTTATATGATATAACTAAAACTTATTATCATGAAAAAATTATCATTTTTATTCAGCTTCACATTTGTACTTTTTGTTAGTGCCAATTTAAGTGCGCAAAAAACTAAAATGGTTGGTGGCGCTGAAATGTATCCATCCAAAACGATCGTAGAAAATGCATCACAATCTAAAGATCACACTACTTTGGTTGCAGCCGTAAAAGCAGCAGATCTCGTAGCCACCCTAAGTAGTGATGGTCCTTTTACCGTTTTTGCTCCTACAAACAATGCTTTTGAAAATTTACCGGCAGGAACTGTTGAAACTTTGCTTAAGCCAGAAAATAAACCGTCGTTGCAAGGAGTTTTAACTTATCATGTGATCGCCGGAAAATATGACGCTTCTAAAATTATGAAAGCTATTAAAAAAGGTAACGGAATGGCTTCTTTCGAAACAGTAAATGGTCAAAAAATTACTGCAATGATGGATGGTAATATGCTAAAAATTAAGGATGCAAGTGGTAATATTTCTACCGTATCAATTGCAGATGTTCACCAATCAAACGGAGTTGTACATGTTGTAGATACAGTGTTTTTACCGAAAATGTAGAGTTTTCACTAATAAAAGATTTGAGGCTGCTCTGGGAAAAAGAGCAGCTTTTTTTATTTTGAGAAATCCTAATTTGCAAGAAGGCTTAAAGTTTACGTAAATTACAAATCCAAAAACCACCTTATTTATGTTAAAAAAATTACCTATTAGCATTTTGATGTTGTCTGTAATATTACTTACCGGCAAAACTGTTTCTGCACAGGACACAGACCCTAAAATTTATGATATTATTTCTTCAATATCAGCAGATAGTATCGAAGCTGATATAAGAAAGCTGGTAAGCTTTGGTACTCGAAATACTTTTAGCGATACCGTTTCTGATACACGCGGAATTGGCGCTGCTCGTCGTTGGATTAAATCTGAGTTCGACAATATTGCTTCAGATTGTAACTGCATGGATGTTTTTTACCAAAAGGACTTTGTAAAAAAAGAAGATGGCAGTAGAATTCCCAAAGATGCCTGGGTTGTAAATGTTGTTGCTATTCAGAAGGGAACAAAGTATCCAAATCGCTATATCATTATGAGTGGTGATATAGATTCTCGAGCTAGCAATACAATGAATTTTAAAATTGACGCACCGGGAGCTAATGATAATGCAAGCGGAATGGCCGGTACTATGGAAGCTGCTCGTGTTTTATCTAACTACAAATTCGAAAACAGCATTGTTTATGTTGGTCTTAGTGGTGAAGAACAGGGACTTTTTGGCGGTAAAGGCTTAGCCGAATATGCTAAAAAGAATAACTGGGATATCATCGGGATCTTAAATAACGATATGATCGGTAATATTGAAGGCGTAGACGGTGTGATTAGTAATCGTGATTTCAGAATATTTTCTGAACCGGTTCCTCCTACCGAAACTGAAAGAGAACGTACCATGCGTAGATTCTATGGCGGTGAAGTTGACGGTATTTCAAGACAATTAGCGCGCTACATTCATAAAACGACCAAAACCTATATGCCAGAAATGAATCCTATGATGATCTATCGTTTAGACCGGTTTGGCCGTGGTGGTCATCACCGCCCATTTAACGATCTTGGTTTCGCCGGAGTTCGTATTATGGAAGCGCATGAAAATTATAACCGCCAACACCAGGATATTAGAACTGAAAACGGAATCGAATATGGCGACGTGATCGAAGGTGTTAATTTTGATTACGCAAAGAAACTGACTTCAGTAAATGCTATAAACCTGGCAAGCCTGGCCTGGTCTCCACCGGCTCCAGAAAAAGTTGAAATTGGCGGAATTGTAGAAGCAGATACCAAACTAAGATGGGAATCTGTAGAAGGTGCTGTCGGTTACAAAATTTACTGGCGTGATACTACCGCTCCACAATGGCAACATTCTCGTTTTGTGAAAAATGTTAGCGAGTTCACTTTAGACGGAATAGTGATCGATAATTTCTTCTTCGGGGTAGCTGCCGTTGGAGAAAATGCCCACGAAAGTGTTGTTGTATTTCCATCCGGTACTTTTAGATAATAACAGACTATTTTTATATAAAGCGAAATCGGTAATCCTGGTTTCGCTTTTTTTATGACTTTTTTGCAACTGCTCTATATACTTCGTTAATTAACAATAGTTTACTTTTTCCTTAATGCTATTTAGCAAGCTACCTGTCTAATTTTATAAAGCAATCAACCAAATAAAATCTATTATGGCAGAAATAAGAATTGAGAAAAAGAAACAAATATGGCCATGGATCATTGTTATTATCGTTGTTGGCGTATTGGCTTTCTTATATTTCTACGGAAGTGCGCAAAGCGATAATACCGAGGATAATAGCTCCCTTGAAGAAATTGGCCAAAGCGAAACACAAGCATCTTCGGCATCCTCAAACAAAGTAATCTTCCAGTTTTAAACCAGTTAACCTACTAAATCAAAATGTTATGAAAACCAAAGAGAAACATTTATATAGTCTAAATGAATTAGGCGATTATAAAATAGCTAAAAACGATCATGATATTCGCGGTTGGGAAGTAAGAGATCGTGATGCAAAAAGTATTGGTAGAGTAGATAATTTACTTGCCAATAAAGATCTAGGAAAAGTGGTTTATGTTGATGTTGAAGTAAACCAATCGATAATCGATAAAAATCACGATCCTTTTTCAGCAAATAACGATTCGGGATTTAAAGAATTTATAAACAAAGATGGAGAGAATCATATCATTATCCCCATTGGATTGATCGATATTCATCCAGAAGAAAAGTACGTGCACACCAATTCTTTAGATTATAACACGTTCGCAGCTACCAAGCGTTATAAAACCGGTGAGCCTATCTCCAGGAACTACGAAAAACAAAT
The DNA here is from genome assembly GCF_900112105.1 of Zunongwangia mangrovi. Classification (GTDB taxonomy): domain Bacteria; phylum Bacteroidota; class Bacteroidia; order Flavobacteriales; family Flavobacteriaceae; genus Zunongwangia; species Zunongwangia mangrovi. Next base: position 355,774 of record NZ_FOKV01000002.1, read on the forward strand.
TCTATCTTCTTATAAGGCCAATTATCGTCCTAACGAAATTAAAGGAAAACATGATCCTTTAAAAGAGGATGAATATATTGAAAGTGAGTACAGCGCAAGAAAAAGGGAAAGCCGACCAAAGTATTCAAATGAAGGATATTCAGAAAAAGAAACAACTAAAGAAACAACTCAGGATCGCATTGAAAGAGAAAGAGCAAATCTAAAATACAAATCTGAAGTTCATCACGATCGAGAAGAAACTGATGAAGAGCGAATGGAAAGAGAAAGAGCTCATCTACGAGCAACTTCTGGTCAACCAGATCCTAATTTTAAACCATCCAGAACCTACGATGACGATGGAAATTGGGTTAGAGAAAAGGAATATTTAACTGACGCAGAGATCGAGTCCAGACGAAAAGGCCGAATTAGAAATGATGAAGATTTTTATAATCAGGAAGAATTTAGGCCAAGAAGAAGATACTAAAAACGCCTAACAAAAAAATCCCTGCAATTTGCAGGGATTTTTTTTAATCTATCATAGAAAGCTGAATCCTTTTCCGATCCAGATCTACATCTAAGACCGTAACTTCTACTTCCTGATTTAATCGCACAATTTGGGTCACATCGCTAACATAAGTGTTCGATAATTTAGAGATATGTACCAAGCCGCTTTGTTTTAAACCAATATCTACAAAACAACCAAAATTGGTAATGTTATTAACCAATCCCGGTAATTTCATTCCCTTCTTAAGATCGGTAATTTCACGTATATTTTCATCAAAAGAAAACATGCTAATTTTCTCTCTGGGATCTACGCCCGGCTTTTCCAATTCTGCCAAAATATCTTTTAAAGTCGGCAATCCCGTATTCTCTGTGATATAATTCTCTAATTTTAATTCCTGAAGTTTCTTTTTATTTCCTACCATCTCTGAAATTTTCACAGAAAGATCTTTCGCCATATTCTCAACGATCTTATAACTTTCTGGATGCACGGCAGAATTATCCAAAGGATTCTTAGCATTTCTAATTCTTAAAAATCCAGCCGACTGTTCAAAGGCTTTGGCCCCTAAACGCGGAACTTTAAGTAATTCTTTTCTAGATTGAAAACCACCATTTTCGGTACGTAATTTTATAATATTTTCAGCTAAAGAAGGGCCTAAACCACTCACATAAGAAAGTAATTCTTTACTCGCGGTATTCAGGTTGATCCCAATTTTATTTACAGTACTCATTACTGTGGTATCCAAACGCTGTTTCAGGAGATTTTGATCTACTTCGTGCTGATACTGCCCTACTCCAATAGATTTTGGATCTATTTTTACCAATTCTGCCAAAGGATCACTTAATCGTCTACCAATAGAAACAGCACCACGTACCGTAATATCGTAATTAGGAAACTCGTCTCTAGCCACTTTTGAAGCTGAATATACTGAAGCTCCCGCTTCGTTTACGACATAAACTTCCAGATCACGATCAAACGGAATCGATTTTACAAACTGCTCGGTTTCCCTGCTTGCCGTACCGTTTCCTATAGAAATCGCTTCAATTTTATGAGCATTTACCAGCGATTTTATTTTCTTCGCAGCAAGACTACGTTCTTTTTGTGGAGGATGCGGATAGATATTTTCGTTATGCTCTAACTTTCCGTTTTCATCTAAACAAACCACTTTACAGCCCGATTTAAATCCAGGATCGATTGCTAAAATTCGTTTTTCACCCAAAGGCGGTGCCATTAGCAACTGCTCTAAATTCAGCGAAAAAACCTTAATTGCTTCTTCATCTGCTTTTAGCTTGGTTTCATTTAAAAATTCAGTAAAGAAAGATGGTTTTAACAATCTGGAATACGCATCACTCGCTGCTTCTTCAATTAAATCTGCCGATGCCGATTGTCGATTTTTGATAATTGCATCGGTAATTATTTTTAAGGCTTCCGCTTTGTCGACTTCGATCTTCAATTTTAAAATCCCTTCTTTATCTCCGCGGTAGATGGCTAAAAATCGATGCGACGGAATTCTTTTTAAAGGTTCGTCCCACTCAAAATATTGCTGAAATTTTTGCGCATCTTCTTCAGCAGATTTTGCTTTAACCACTTTAGAGGAAATCTCAGCTCGTCTTGAATATAACTGTCTGATTCGTTTTCTTACAAATTGATTTTCGTTAATCCATTCAGCAATTATATGTTTTGCTCCTTCCAGCGCTTCATCTTCAGAATTAACCGCATTTTTAACGAATTTCGATGCTGCGGAATAAATATCTGGCGAGTTTTGCGCCATAATTATTTTTGCCAGCGGTTCTAATCCGTTTTCCCTTGCGGTATCAGCCTTGGTTTTACGTTTCTTTTTGAATGGAAGGTATAGATCTTCAAGAATCGTAAGATTTTCAGCATTTTCTATCTTCGATTTTAATTGATCGGTAAGTGCATCCTGATTTTCAATGGCTTCCAGAATAGATTGCTTTCTTTTTTCAAGATTGTTGAAATATTGAAGCTCTTCTGATATTTGCTGAATTTGGGTTTCATCTAAATTACCGGTTTGCTCCTTTCGGTAACGCGCAATAAAGGGCACCGTGGCATCTTCTTGAAGTAATTTGATGGTATTTTGAACACTTTTAGCCGGTAGGCCAAGCTTTTTGATTACAAATTGATCTAAATTCACAATAAAAATTTTAGCGGATTGCGAAGATAAGATTCCGCTTTAAAAAAAGTGTCTTAAAATATAGAAACTGAATTGCTAAGTTTCAAATTAAAAGGTCAGAAGAATCTTATAGCAATTAAAGATCAGATTGAAAAATCACGCTTCAAAATGGCCAATTTCAGTCTAAATAATTTCCATTTTTTTAGAATGTGCAATCGCCTGCTCGCTGTTTTTAAAATAGCAGGTGCCAACATTCAAACTTTCGATATTTGTTAAAACTTCTGTGATCTCTTCTTTTTGTTTTTTCCCGGTTTGTCGAATATAGATCGATTTTACATTTTCTGGATAAGTCTTACAAATTCGCTCGTAAATATGCACGTCCTGTTGCGAATCGTCTCCAAGTAAAACATACTCTAAATTTGGATAAAATGAGATAATATCTTTTACTTTCTGAAATTTATGATCATGACTTCCCCTACCCGTTTTTACAAAATCTGAAATTCCGGTTTTTATTTTCTTCAGTTTGATAACCGCTTTAGGTAGATCGTGCATTTCGGCAAATTCAACAATAAAATCGTATAAATTCCATTCGCTACTAGATACATAAAAGAAAGAATTTGAAGCTTGTTCGCTGTCCTGCCCTGCTTTACTTAAAGCTTTGTAATGGTCTACAACATCTTCGAAGATCTTACGGCGATTTACATTTTTAGAAAGCATTACATAAAGCTTCTTAAAAAAGCTGTTGCTGTGGGAAATTAAAAATGTATCATCGATATCTGAAATAATGCCAAGCTGACTATCATAAGGTTTTAATAGTTCTCCTTTTTCGATGATTCCAAATTGATCTTCCATTTTGGCAACAACTTCGTATTCGTGCCAACCACTTTCTAATTCTTCTTCAAAAGGAACCGTAAACCTAAAATAGCCATCTTCCATGGTTTTTGTTTTCCATTCTTTTCCTTTAAAACAAAGATGTAGCTCGTAATTAGATAATGGTTTGATCCTGAATTTATGGATTATGGCAGAAGTATGTTTTATGCCTTTGCGATCTAAACGATATTTATCTGGCGCCCAGCTTTTAAAAAGATGACCAAAAACTACTAATTCCTGATCATTTACATAGCCGCGATAAAGTTTTAAGTCAAGTTTCAAATTTTTTAATTTTTTATAAAGAATAGGCTAGCTCCAAATTAGTTAATTTTAATCGCAATTATATCGATATGGCAGACTTTAGGAATATTTTAATGGTCGTGAACCCAATTTCAGGAGGAGAAGAAAAAGACGACCTAATTACAGAAGTACAACGCGCAGTAGAGCAACAAAACTGCAGGTTTCAACTCTTTAAAACAACCGGAGAAAACGACATCCAAAAAATAAAGGATGAAATCGAGCAATTTGAGCCAGACCGTGTACTCGTAGTTGGTGGTGATGGTACGGTAAAGATTGTTGCTGAAGCTCTATTTCATAAAGATTTGCCTATTGCCATTTTTCCGGCAGGATCGGCAAATGGCTTAGCGCTTAATCTTGGTATTCCTGATAATAGAGAACAACAAATCGAAATTGCTTTAAGTGATAATTTCACCGATCTGGATGTTTTACAGGTAAACGACGAGCTATGTCTACATTTAAGTGATATTGGTTTAAATGCTGAGTTGATTAGAAACTACGAATCGTCTTCTGTTCGTGGCAAGTTTGGATATTTAATGCAATCTATTCCTACGTTGATAAAAAGCAAATATCCTTATGAATATGAGGTAGAAATAGATGGAGAGATTTATAATCACAAAGGCATTATGCTTGCCATTGCCAACTGCAAGAAATATGGTACCGGCGCTAATATTAATCCTGAAGGAAAACACGACGACGGAAAGTTTGAAATCATCATCTTTAAAAACATCGATATTACAGAAATTTTGGGCACCTTACGAGAAGATGTAAAATTTGATCCAAACTTTGCTGAAACCATTTCTACCAAAGCAGCAAAGATTCGTTGTAAAAAGCCTATTGCTTTCCAAATTGACGGTGAATTTATCGAAAATACGCAGAAAATTGAAGTCAAAATTGCCGAAAAAAGCCTGAAAATAGCCGTAAAATAAGATTTGTTAGATTTTTTTTTCAGAGTTTTCAACAATTCTACTCATAAACGTTGGAAATACGCTTATTTTCTGTTAAAATCTGCTGAAACCGCACCAGTATTGAGATGCTTCAAATAAGTGTTAAAAACACACAATTATCATATTGTAAAAATTAAGCATTGAATTTTGTTTTTTCCTTAAACGATAACCTTTTCAATTTCATAATTATTGATTTTTAGTGTGAATTTTTATTAAATTTACACCTGGAAATTATAAGGTTTAGTTAATCAAACTGTAAAATTATTTTTATGAAACAAGGATTATTAAGGATCAGTTTGTTTCTGCTTGCCGTTTTAAGTTTTTCATTTGCAAAAGCGCAAACGGTTTCGGGAACAGTAACAGATGGCTCAATGCCTATTCCAGGGGTTAACATTCTGGTAAAAGGTACTTCAAATGGTACCACAACAGATTTTGACGGTAACTTTACGCTAAACGATGTTGCAAATGACGCAGTACTCGTTTTTAGCTTTGTTGGTTTTTCACAACAAGAGGTACCGGTTAATGGACGTTCTACTATTAACGTCACACTATCTGAAGATGCAGCTGCATTAAGCGAAGTAGTTGTAATTGGTTATGGATCTACTACAGTAAAAGATGCGACCGGTGCGGTAGCAACTGTTTCTGCTGAAGATTTTAACCAGGGAGTTATTTCTTCTCCTGAAGAATTGATTCAGGGTAAAACTGCAGGTTTACAGATCACTACAACTAGTGGTGAGCCTGGAGGTGGCGTAAACATTAGAATTCGTGGTACATCTTCTGTAAGAGGTGGTAACAATCCATTATTTGTTGTAGACGGTGTTCCATTAGCAGGAAACGAGGTTTCTTCTGGTGGAGACGATGTTGGATTTGGATCAAGTTCAGCAAAAAACCCGCTTAACTTCTTAAACCCTGCAGATATCGAAAGCATGAGTGTATTAAAAGATGCTTCTGCAACTGCAATTTATGGGTCTCGTGGTGCGAACGGTGTAGTAATTATTACTACAAAATCTGGTCGAGGTAGCAAAGGTAGACTGGATTATGGTACTACTTTAAGTTTAGCTTCTCCAGCAAATGAATACGATCTATTGGATAGAGATGAATATCTATCTGCAGTAGAAGAATTAGGTGGAGATCTTGCTGTTTTGGATCAAGGCGGTAACACAGACTTCCAGGATGAGATCACTAGAACAGCGTTCTCACAGATTCACAATCTCTCTTATGCAGATTCTTACAATACTGGTAACTATAGAGCTTCTTTAAGTTATGCAGATCAGGAAGGTATTGTAGAAAACTCTGCTTTAGAGCGTCTTTCAGGAAGATTCAATATTACTCAGCGTTTATTCAATGATAAATTAAAACTGAATTTACAGTCTACATTATCCAGAGTAAATGATACCAGAGCGCCAATATCTAATAATGCAGGTTTCCAGGGAGATCTTTTAGGATCTGCTTATCAGGCAAATCCAACTTTCCCAGCAGATCCAGATTTTCAGCCACTGGGAAGTATTATCAATCCTTTGGCTCTATTAAAATTTACTTCAGATCAATCTGAAACAGATCGTGTTCTTTTAAATTTCTCTGCAGATTATGAGATCTTCGAAGGATTAGACGCTAAATTAAATTTAGGATACGACACTTCTGAATCTAATAGAGAAGCTGCAATTTCTGGAGGATTAACAGGAATCCAATCTGGTGTACCAGGAAATGGTCGTGGAAATTTAAACCAGGTAGAGTCTATTAACCGTTTAATGGAATTCACATTGAATTACCAAAAAATGTTCGAAAACTCGAAGTTTGAAGCATTAGTTGGTTACTCTTTCCAGGATTTTGAAAGAAAAGGATATAATGTTAGCGGTTTTGGTTTCCAGAGCGAAGATTTAGGAGCTATGACTAGTAGCTTAAGTGCTGCAAATAACATTTTAAGAAATAATATTTCAGGTTCTTATCAGCAATATGGTTACGATCCTAACGGTTTCTTTGTAACCAGATTATTCCCAAATATTGCAACAGAAGATTTAACTTCTCCATCTGGAATTGGGCCAACTTCTGTAGCTTACGATAGTTTTAACACTACAGATGAATTACAGTCTTATTTTGCTCGTGTAAATTATGAGCTTGCAGGAAAATACTTATTCACTGCAACAGTAAGAGCTGATGGTTCTACAAGATTTGGAGGAAACAATAAATATGGGGTATTCCCTTCTGGAGCTTTTGCATGGCAATTAGCAGAAGAAGATTTTATTCCAGAAACTTTCTCTACTCTTAAACTTAGATTAGGTTATGGTATTACGGGTAACCAGGAAATTCCTTACAACCAGTACACGGTTAGAGAGCGATATGCAGGATTCGGAATTCAGGATAACGGAAATATTAACCGTCCTGGTGTGACTCAGGTTTCTTTTGCAAACCCAGATTTACAGTGGGAAGAAACAAGCCAAACCAATCTTGGTTTAGACTTTGGATTTATGCAGGATAGATTAAGCGGATCTTTAGATTTCTACTATAAGAATACAACAGATCTTCTTATTCAGGTATTCTCTGCACAACCTTCACCACAGCCTTTCGTGTATCAAAACTTAGATGCGCATGTAATTAACAAGGGGGTTGAATTTGCTATCGACTACAACATTGTAGATAACGATGATTGGTTCTGGAACTTTGGGTTCAACATTGCTTATAATGATAACATGGTTGAAGATTATGCCGGGCAAAACAGAACTGGTGAAATTAATGGACAAGGGCTTACTGGTGCATTTGCTCAGTTACTTGCTGGTGGACAGCCATTATTTTCTTACTACCTAAGAGAGTTTGGTGGATTTGATGAAACAGGACAAAGTATCTATCCTGCCGGTGATGTACAAAGCTTTATAGGTAAGAGTGCACTTCCAACAACCAATGTTGGTATCTCTACTAGAGCAGAGTATAAAAACTGGGATCTATCTATCTTCATGGCAGGACAGTATGGTCACTATATCTATAATAATACTGAAAACGCATTCTTTACTAAAGGTGCTTTAAATAATGGTCGTAATGTGACACGTAATGTAGTTGATAACGGTGAAGCTGCTTCTAATGCTCCAGATGTATCTACAAGATTCCTGGAAAAAGGAGATTTCTTAAGAATGCAAAATGCAACTTTAGGATACAACTTCGATCTTAACGAAGGTAGCATGTTCAACACCTTGAGATTATACCTAAACGGGCAGAATTTATTTGTAATTACAGATTATTCTGGTTTAGATCCTGAGGTTGATACCAACAAAGCTTTAAATGGAATTCCATCTGCAGGTATCGATTATACTGCTTATCCTAAGCCAAGAACATTCACTTTTGGGTTGAACGTATCATTTTAAAAAATTATTATGAAAAATAGATTTATAAAACTTTCAATACTCTTAGGAGCGCTGGGTTCTTTCACAGCGTGTACAGACCTGGAGCTAGAAGATACAGATTCTGTATCGCGTGTGCAGACTACTGGAGACTTTACAGGTGTTTCTGATGTTGCAGGATCTTTAAGTAACGCCTACAACAGCCTTAGAGGAAATGTAGAAACTCACGAAAATTTATACGGACTTAATGAAGGTACTTCAGACGAGCTTTTAATCCCTACTAGAGGTACAGACTGGGGTGATAACGGAGTTTGGAGAACCTTACACCAGCATACCTGGGATGCAAACCACAATTTTGTTTTAAATACGTGGAATGCATTTAACTCGGCTATCTTTAACTTGACCGAGATCATTGCGCCAGAGAGTAATGCCAGCGCACAGCAAGTGGCTGAAGCAAAGTTCTTAAGAGCCTTCCATATGTTTTGGGTAATGGATCTTTACGGGCAGGTTCCTTTTAGAGAAGTTGACGAAGGACCAGATGTAAATCCTAGAGTAATGACAAGAAGTGAAGCTTTTGAATTTGTTATGCAGGATCTTAACGATGCGATGGCAAATTTACCAAGCATAGGACCTGGTGATGGTACAGTGCAGGCTTCTAAAGCTGCTGCTCATTATCTATTAGCGAAATTATACCTTAACAAGCATATTTATTTAGGAACAGGATCTGCTGCGGCTGCAGATATGACTGCGGTTGTAGATCATGTTGATGCGATTATGGGTGAAGGTTTTCAGCTTCAGGAAGGTTTCTTCGAAATTTTTGAACCTTCAGATGATACAGAGACAATTCTGTATACAACTTCTAGTGCTGGTAACAGAATGTGGTCTACCCTACACTATGCACAAGGAACAGACGATAACGCAGCTGGTGGATGGAATGGTTTCTCTACTTTAGCTGAATTCTATGACCTTTTCGAAGGAGATCCAAATGTAAATACACCAGGATCTGGACAGGAAGAAAGACGTGGTTATGTACCTCTTGATGGTAATTCAAGCGGAACTTATATCGGTAAAGGTTTCCTTATAAATCAGCAATATGGTGCAGATGGTTCTCAATTAACCGATAGAGCTGGTAATCCACTGGTATTTACCAGAGATTTCCCAGGACTTTTAGGTAACAACGAAAGAAACGGAATTCGTGTACTTAAATACCATCCATCAAACGGAGCTTACACTGGGCATGTTGTAGTCTTTAGATTTGCAGATGCTTATTTAATGAAAGCTGAAGCTATTATGAGAGGTGGTTCTAGTTCTGAAGATGCTTTAACTATGGTTAACGACCTACGTGAACTTAGAGAAGCTAGTCCTTTATCTTCTTTATCTGAACAAGATATGCTAGACGAACGTGGACGTGAATTATACACTGAGTACTGGAGAAGACAAGACCAAATTAGATTTGGAACCTTTACTTCTACCTGGGAATTCAAAGATAATACAGAAGAATTTAGAGTACTATTCCCAATTCCTTCTGTGGCTCTAACTTCAAATCCGAATCTGACGCAGAATCCGGGATATTAGGATTAGTCATGCTTTTTAAGAGACTTAAGAGGCGGCCTTCCGTCACTTAGGTCTCTTTTCTTTTAATTATTTTTCTTTACTTGAAGGTTTTTTAATCAGCGTACCCCACTATGAACAAATTATCATCACTTTCAAACTTCACAAAGGTACTTGGGTTAGTATTGCTCTTTCCTTTATTTTATTCCTGTAACAACACTTCAGAAGATCAAAAAGAAGAACCTAAAGATGTTCTTTTTACCCAAATGCCTGCAGATTCTACTGGCATCTCTTTCATCAATCATGTAAAAAACGAAAAAGAATTTAATATTTTTAGGTATCGAAATTTCTATAACGGTGCCGGTGTTGGTATTGGCGATATCAATAACGATGGTCTTCCCGATGTGTATCTTACTTCAAACATGGGAAAAAACAAGCTTTATCTTAATCAGGGAGACTTTAAATTTAAAGACATATCCAAATCTTCAGGAACTCAGGGAAACAGGTCCTGGTCTACCGGAGTTACTATGGTAGACATCAACAACGATGGTTTATTGGATATTTATGTTTCAAATGCAGGAAATATAGAAGGTGACGATCGTCGCAACGAACTTTTTATCAATAATGGCGATCTAACATTTACCGAGGCTGCTTCAGAATACAATTTAGATGAAGATGGTTTTACAACCCACGCTGCATTTTTTGACTACGATCTTGATGGCGATTTAGATGTCTACATCCTAAATAACAGTTTTATCCCGGTATCAAGCTTAGGTTATAATAACAAAAGAGAATTACGCGGTAAGGATTGGGATTTACCTGATGTTTTTAAAGGTGGTGGCGATAAACTCTTACGAAACGACGATGGCAAATTTACCGATGTTAGCGAAGAAGCCGGTATTTTTGGTAGCCTAATTGGCTTTGGACTTGGGGTTACCCTTGGTGATGTAAACAATGATATGTTGCCAGATATTTACGTTTCGAACGACTTTTACGAGCGCGACTATTTATACATCAATAATGGCGATGGGACTTTTAGGGAAGACATCAAAAATCAGGTGGCTCACCTTAGTATGTCTTCGATGGGAGCCGATATGGCCGATATAAATAACGATGGTTTACCAGAAATCTTCGTAACGGATATGCTTCCTGAAAGTGATGAACGTTTAAAAAACACCAGTGAATTTGAACGTTATGACCTACACAAATTAAAGGAAGATCGTGATTTCTTTCATCAGTACATGCAAAACAGTCTTCAGTTAAATAATGGAAATAACAGCTTTTCTGAAATTGCTTTTTATAGCGGTGTAGCACAAACAGATTGGAGCTGGGGCGCACTAATTTTCGATATGGATAACGATGGATTTAAAGATATTTATGTAAGCAACGGCATCTATCACGATCTTACCAACCAGGATTTTATGGATTTCTTCGCCAACGATATTCTACAGGATATGGTAATTACCGGGCAAAAGAAAGAATTCGACTCTATATTAAACGAAATGCCCAGCACTCCTATTCCTAATTATGCATTTAAAAATAATGCCGATTTAAGCTTTATCAATGCGACAGAAGATTGGGGATTTGATACGCCTAGTTTTTCTAATGGTTCAGCTTATGGCGATATGGATAATGATGGTGATTTAGATCTTATCGTGAACAATGTAAATATGGAATTATTTGTTTACCGTAACGAAACCAATAAAAAACGAGATCATAATTACACAAAGGTTCAGCTTAAAGGGAACGGTAAAAACACCTTCGCCATTGGCAGTAAAGTAACGGTTTATACTGAAGATCATCAATTAACACAACAGCTTATTCCTACTCGTGGTTTTCAGTCTTCCGCAGATTATAACTTAACTTTTGGCTTGGGAACAACTAAAAAAATTGATTCCATTCGTGTAATCTGGCCAAATAAAACCGCTTCTTTAAAAACCAATATTGGCATTAATAAGCTTGTAGTTTTCAACCAGGAGGAAGCTGAAGAATTTAACTTCCCAGAGCTTAAATCCAGCCAATATTTTAAAGAAATCGATAACAATTTTAACGCGCATAAAGAAGATAACTATATAGATTACGATTATGAAGGCTTGATAAATAAGATGCTTTCTCGGGAAGGTCCTGCAATCGCAGTTGGTGATATAGATAACGACGGAAATGATGATTTTTACGTGGCCGGAGCACGAAACCAGTCGGGCGTAGTTTATATTCAGCAATCTAACGGGAAATTTTCACAACGCATTTTAGACGAAACTGAAGAATCCAAGGTTTTTGAAGAAACCGGCGCGATTTTTACAGATATTAATAATGATGATTCTAAAGATCTAATCTTAATTTCTGGCGGAAATAATATTTATGCTGAAAAAGGGCAATATGAAACCAGAATTTATTTAAATGATGGAAAAGGAAATTTCAGCAAAACTGATTCTGCTTTACCTATAAATGATCAAAATGCGGCGGTTATTGCGGCAAATGATTTCGATAAAGATGGAAAAACCGATCTATTTATCGGTTATCGAAGCATTCCGGGAGTTTATGGTGTAAATCCAACTCATCAATTATTAAAAAACGCTGGAAATGGGAAATTCAACGCTTTAGATACTTCTATTTTAGACGATCTTGGTATGATCACCGATGCAAGTTGGGTAGATATCGACAATAATGGAACGCCAGAACTTATCCTTACCGGCGATTGGATGGCTCCTAACATTTTTAAAATTCAGGATAAAAAATTAAGCCCAAAAACCTCTAATCTTAGCGAATATTCTGGAGCGTGGAATAGCATGAAAGTCGCAGATCTTAATAAAGACGGGCTACCAGATCTAATTTTGGGTAATCGTGGTACTAATTCTTTTTATAACGCCAGTAAAGAAGATCCGGTGAAAGTTTACATCAGCGATTTTGATAATAACGGTACAACCGAGCAAATTTTTACCCGTACCATAAACGGAAAAGATGTGCCTATTCATTTACGAAGAGAACTTTCTGGCCAGATTTCCTCGGTCAAGAAACAAAACCTGAAATTCGCTGAATACGCGACAAAATCTATAGATCAGTTATTTTCTAAGGAGGTTTTAGACAAGGCCCTGGTTAAAGAAATTAGCAGTTTTAAAAGTATTATCGCGATAAATAAAGGTGATGGAAATTTTGAAGTTCAGGAAATGCCGGCGCAGGCACAATTTAGTTCTATTCATGCCATAGAAACCATGGATATTAATTATGATGGCAATCTGGATATTATAATTGCAGGAAATGATTACGATCTAAAACCTCAATTTTCAAGATTAGATGCAAATTATGGTCTTGTATTAATCAACGACGGCAATGGTAATTTTAAAGCTGAAACTTCAGAAAAAACAGGCTTATTTTTTAAAGGTCAGGTTCGTGACTTAAAAATAATTCAGAATAAAAAAGGCGAAAAGTGCTTATTAGTAGGAATTAACGACGAGAAACCGCAATTGTACAAACTTCAGTAATGAAAAAGATTTGCTACATATTCATTTTTGCTGTTTTAGCGGCCTGTTCTAAGAACGAAAAGGAAGTTCAGGAACCTGCCACTCCTCCCCTTTTTAAAGAATTAGATGCTAAAATCACCAATATTGATTTCAGCAACAACTTAACAGAAACTGATAGTCTAAATATTTTAGATTACCTGTATTATTATAATGGTGGCGGCGTGGCGATTGCCGATATCAATAACGATAGTCTGCCCGATATTTTTCTTACAGGAAACCAGGTTCCTAATAAATTATTTCTGAACAAAGGAAACCTGCAATTTGAAGATATTACTGAAACCGCTGGAGTTGCAGGAAATTCAGATTGGAATACAGGTACAGCGATTATCGATATTAATGGCGACGGACTTTTAGATATTTATGTTTGTGCCGTTGTGGGCATAAATGGATTAAAAGGAAAAAATGAGCTTTTTATCAATAATGGCGACGGAACTTTTACCGAAAAAGCGGCTGATTTTGGTTTAGATTTTCAGAATTATAGTACCAATATTGCTTTTTTTAATTATGATAACGACGGCGATCTAGACATGTATTTATTGAATCATGCCGTGCATACCGTAAACACCTACGGCCCTGCTGAAATTAGGGAAAAACGAAGCGAAAAAAGTGGCGATAAATTGTTAAGAAACGATAACGGTCACTTTATTGATGTTAGTGAAGAAGCCGGAATTTACGGTGGCCCTAACGGATACGGACTTGGCATTACTACAGCCGATTTTAATAACGATGGTTTTACTGATATTTATATTAGTAACGACTTTCATGAAGACGATTTTTATTACCTGAATAATGGTGACGGCACGTTTACTGAAAGCCTGAAATCTAAATTTGGGCATACCAGCAGGTTCTCTATGGGAAGCGATGTGGCCGATGTGAATAATGACGGTTTTTTAGATATTCTCACTTTAGATATGCTCCCCGATGATGAAAAAGTGATCAAAGCGAGCATGGGTGACGACTCGCCAGATATCCATAAAATGAAAAGTGAACGCCTGCATTATCATGAGCAGTTTAGCCGAAATATGCTGCAAATAAATCAGGGTGGTGAGTACTTTCAGGATCTGGGATTAATTAGCGGATTGGCCGCAACAGATTGGAGCTGGAGTGCGCTGTTTGCAGATTACGATCTGGATGGACATCAGGATGTTTTTATTTCTACCGGAATTCCGAAACGCCCAAACGACTACGATTATATAAAATATGTCTCAAATAATCAGATTCAGAAAGAACTAAGCCAGGGAAACAAAATCGATAAAAAAGCGATCGAAATGATGCCTTCTGGCGCGGTTGCTAACCGAATTTTTAAAGGAAATAAAAACTTAAACTTTCAAGATCTTTCTGGTGCCTGGATCTCGAAAGATAGTATTATGAGTACCGGTTCTGCTTATGCAGATCTCGATAATGATGGTGATTTGGATATTGTTACCAATAATATCAATGCACCGGCAAGAATTTATGAAAACCGAATTGCTAAAAACAATCAAAATTACTTGAAAATAAAACTGGAATATAAAAACCCGAATATCCAAGCGATTGGTAGTAAAGCAATTGTTTATCAAAATGGTAATCGACAGGTAAAACAATTATTTACCACACGCGGATTTCAATCGGCTTCTGAAGCAGTGTTACATTTTGGTTTTCAGGATGCTTCAAAAATCGATTCGCTTTTGGTGATCTGGCCAGATAATTCTATTCAGAAATTATCGAATATCGATTTAGGGCAAAGGCTTTACATAAAACTGGCAGAAAGTCTTGAAAAAGTAAATTATGCCAATTTGTTTACGAAGAAAAAAGCCTGGTTTACAAAGATCGATTCTTTACCCGGTTTAGATTATGAGCACAAGGAAAATCGATACCAGGATTTTGATCGCCAAAAACTAATTCCGTATCAAATTTCAGATCGTGGTCCTGCGGTGGTGGTTAAAGATATTAATGGCGATGGGAAAGATGATATTTTCTTCGGAAGTGCGAAATTCGCTAATTCTGCCATCTATTTTCAAACCAAAAATGCCTTCGAAAAACAAACAATTTCGGCTTTAGAGGAAGACATGCGTTCCGAAGATGTTTCCGCAGTTATTGAAGATTTTGACAATAATGGTGAAAATGATCTGTTGGTAGTCTCTGGCGGCGGCGAATATTATGGTGAGAACAAAGCTTTATTAGATCGTTTGTATCTTCAAAAGGAAAAATACTTCAGCAAAACTGATTTCCCGAAATATTTTGAAAACGGAAGTGCAGTAAAGGCGGCCGATTATGATAATGACGGTGATTTAGATTTGTTTATTGGCGGTGCAGCGGTTTCTAACGATTTTGGTAAAATTCCGCAGTCATTTTTATTGAAAAATGAGAATGGAAATTTCAGTATCGATAAGGAAAATGAACTCGGTGAGATAGGAATGATTACCGATGCGATTTGGACAGATTTTAATAATGATGACCAAATAGATCTTATTGTTGTTGGCGAATGGATGGCGCCAAAATTCTTCGAAAATCAAAATGGAAAGCTTAAACCTTACAAAATTGAAGCTGGTTTAAAAGGTTTATGGCAAAGTATCGCTGAATTTGATATTGATGGCGATGGCGATAAAGATTACCTGTTAGGAAACTGGGGATTAAATACAAAATTAGTCGCAAACCGGGAAAATCCCCTAAAAATGTATTATCTTGATTTTGATAACAATGGAAGCACAGAAACCATTCTCGCCCAGGAGAAAAACGGCAAATATTATCCCGTAAATGGTTTAGATATGCTGGTAGGACAATTGTCTTATCTGCGCAAAAAATTCCCCAATTATAAAAGTTTTGCTGGCAAAAGCATAGAAGAAATTTTCGATAAGGAACAGCTGGAAAAATCTGAAATCTTAGAGGTTGAAACATTAGCTTCAGGATATCTTTTAAATGACGATGGAAACTTCAGTTTTAAAGCTTTTAAAAATTCATTGCAAATTTCGCCAATAACAGCATTTTTAGAACACGATTTTAATAAAGACGGTAAAACCGAGATGCTAATTGGCGGTAATTATTTTGGAACAATACCATACCACGGCAAATTTGATCAACTCGCCGGCAGTATCTTGCAATCTGTCGACACTTATATCGAAGCCAAAGATCTTGGTATTAATTTTACGCAAAAAGCAGTAATTAGTCTTGATATTTTAAATTTTGAAGATCAGGATTATTTACTAGTAACCTATAACAACCATAAACCACAGGTTTATAAACTCAACTAAGCATGAGAAAAGCTCTAGTATTACTTTTAAGTATTGCAATTTTTAGCAGCTGTGCAGATGATAAGAACACTAATGTTGAAGCGATAAACATAAGTGCGGCAGATTATCATGCCTCTTTAGACCAGATCACCAATATCATGGTGCACGATATTTTCTCGCCACCGGTAGCAAGCCGAATTTATTCGTATTCCAATCTTGCTGCTTACGAGATCGTAGCACAGCATAATCCCGAATTCGAATCACTCACAAAAAGGATAAATGCAGATATTTCTATCCCTGCATTAGATACGACCAAAGCTATCGATTACAAAATGGCGGCCTTGATCGCGCAGTTGGAAATTGGTAAAACGCTTATTTTTTCTGAAGTTGAAATTACCAATTACAGGGATAGCTTATTTGTAAGCTGGAAAGAAAATAATGAAGAGATCTTTACAAATTCTGAAGCCTACGGAATGCAGGTTGCAGATGCATTTAAAAAATGGATCGATAAAGACAATTACAAAGAAACGCGTACGATGCCTAAATTTTCGGTATATACTGAAGATGTTTCGCGATGGCAACCTACTCCCCCAACCTATATGGATGGAATAGAACCACATTGGATGAAGATTAGGCCTTTCACTTTAGATTCAGCTTCACAATTTAAGCCAGAACCTCATCCCGAATTTTCCATGGAAGAAGGATCTGATTTTTACAAAGAATTGATGGAGGTATATGAAGTACGAAACGAAATGGATATAAGCGGTAACAAATCTGAAGAAATGTCTATCGCCAAATTTTGGGATTGTAATCCTTATGTTTCTACCCAACGTGGGCATTTAATGTTTGCAACAAAAAAGATCACTCCTGGTGGTCACTGGATTGGTATTACAAAAATTGCCGGTAGAAGAGCTAATCTCGATTTCGATAAAACCGTTTACGCTTATACGACAACAAGTATGGGAATTGCCGATGCTTTTATTAGTTGTTGGGACGAAAAATACCGTAGTAATTTGGTACGCCCGGAAACGCTAATCAATAAGTATATCGACGACCAGTGGAAGCCGGTTTTACAAACACCACCATTTCCAGAGTACACCAGTGGACATTCTGTGGTAAGTGGAGCTTCAGCAGAAATATTAACGCAACTATTTGGTGATCAATTTCAGTTCTTAGATGACACTGAAGTCCGTTATGGATTACCAGAAAGGGAATACACCTCTTTTAGAAATGCAGCGCAAGAAGCGGCTTTAAGCAGACTTTATGGTGGTATCCACTATCGTGCAGCTATCGAAAATGGTCTAGACCAGGGAATCGACCTGGGAAAACATGTAGTTAACACCTTAAATGTAAAAGCACTTTAATCGATGAAGAAATTACTTTTGGGACTATTGATCGTAGGCTTAGTTGGTATTTCTATTTGGTATCTTGCTGTTAAACCCTACGATTATAGCATCGCCTTTACCACCAATACTCCAAGTGGTATTATTTATGAAAAAATACAATATTGGAAATATGATCATTTTAATGATGCTGAAATCCTTGACCAAGAACTCAATAAAAGCGTAACCCACGAGCTCGATTTTAGTGACAAATCCTTGGTTATCGATTGGAATATTTCACCAATAAATGATTCTGTAAATCAAGTAAAAGCAGTAGTAAATCATCCCGAAAACCTTATTTCTAATCGTATTTCTTTATTAACCGGAGAAAGTGAAGAACAAGACAGTCTTAAAGCGGAGCTCGAAATTCTTAGAAAATCGCTTGAAGACGATAAAGGCAATTATAATATCGAAATCTTAGGCGAAACAAAAGCGCCAAAAACAGATTGCGCTTGTATGAGCTTAAAAGGGCAGCTACAACAAAAAGCCATGCTTATGATGACCAATATTGGTTATTTATCAGACTATGTTTTAGAACATGATTTAGAAATGCCTGCAAAACCACGAGTTTTAGTTAAAAGTTGGGATAAAGAAACCAATGAAATTAAGTTCGATTTTTGCTTTCCTATCATTAAAAAAGAAGGCCTGCCAGAAACGGAAAAAATCAAATTAAAAACCTTACCATCGTTTAGTGCGATGCACGTTGTATTTAACGGAAATTACCTTTTTACGCATTACGGCTGGTATAAATTGCAAGATTACGCGAAAAGGCATGATCTAAATCTTAGCGAACAGGTTTTAGAGGTCTTTAATAATAATCCTGAAATGGGAGGAAATTCTATAGACTGGAAAACTGATATTTATACTTTAGTTAGATAAAATTTTCAGAAAAAATTATTGCTGAAAATATCGAATTTCAGCTAAGTGTTTATTTCCATTTTTTTCGATTTACCTGAAGTTCTAAAATCGATTATTTTTCAAAAAAGTAAAATACCAAGATTCAATAAAAAAAGCTGTCTTTTTTTAGAAGACAGCTTTTTTCCGGATAATTAGTAATTTTTAAGTCAATTTCTTTGATAAATTAACTCCTCACAATATACTTCAATTTTTGCTTAAAAACCCATAAAAACTGAAGTTATTTGAATTTTAAAGCGACATTGCTTTACCGCCACCAAATTCTTCTACGCTGCCGCAAGGAACATATTCACCAGGAATTGGATCGTACCAAAGTACGTTTTCTCCAATTTGTTCGCTTGTTTTCCAAGCCCAAATTCCCATATCTCTTACTGTTTCTAAGTAAGCAAGCGCACCAGCATCATGATTCATTAAATCTTCATCATCTGGAGTCTTGTCTTGCGGATCCTGAGTTTCAGTAGTTCGCTTTGGCCTGAAGCTTTCTTTTTCTTCAGGAGTGGCTTTTAAATATTTTGCTATTATTTTATCGTATTCTTCGGCTGTTCCATTACCTGGATCTTTATCAAATTCTTTTTCGAAAGCACTTGCAAAAGCATCAGCAGATTTTTTGAAATCCTCCTGCTGAGATTCTGGTGCTACTTCAGTCATATAAGAATCGATAAATTCAGCTATATTTAATTCACTTGCACCGGCAGTATCTGTCTTAGGCAGAATAATATCCAGCACTTCTTTCAGAATAAATCCATTAGATGCAGTTAAATATGAAGGCTGCCAGTCGTAAGAAGGTTCGCTTTTACAACTTTGCAATAAGCTTAAAGTACTTGGCCCAACGACCATCACTCCAGCTCCTAATCCTATATTTCTTAAGGCCTGTCTTCTATTCATGATTTTGGTTTATGCGTTAGACGAATTTTTAAAGTTCTTAGAAGCATGATCTGCAGCTCTGGCAGTCATTGCCATGTACGTTAATGAAGGGTTTTGACATCCAGAAGACGTCATAAAAGCACCATCTGTAACATATACGTTTTTAACTGAATGAACCTGGTTGTTACCATTTAAAACCGAAGTTTTAGGATCACGACCCATTCGTGCAGTTCCCATCTCGTGAATTCCAAGACCGGGAGCTCCAAGATTATCGTAAGAAGAAATTTCACGACAACCTGCTTTTTCTAGCATGGCGATCGCCTGTTCTTTCATATCCTTACGCATTTTAAGTTCATTTTCTTTAAATTCAGCATCAAAAGTTATAGTTGGTAATCCCCACTTATCTAACTTATCATAATTTAAAGTCATCTTATTTTCGTGGTAAGGAAGACATTCTCCAAAAGCTAAAAGTCCCATCGTCCAACCTCCTGGCTTAACGATCGCTTCTTTTAGTTCTTTACCATAACCAAGCTCGGCTACAGCTTCCTGCCAATCTCCACGGCTAGCACCACCCTGGTAACCATAACCTCTAATAAAGTCTAATCCTTCGTTATCTGTAAGGTTTCTAAATCTTGGAAGGTAAATTCCGTTTGGTTTTCTTCCTTTATAATAAGAATCTTCAAATCCATCAAATTTTCCGGAGGCTCCAACCTGAAAATGGTGATCCATTACGTTATGTCCTAACTCTCCACTATCATTTCCTAATCCTTCAGGAAATCTATCAGATTTAGATTGCATTAAAATACTTGTAGAAGCCATGGCAGAAGCACAAAGGAATATCACGTTGGCTTTAAACTCCATTTCTTCTTTAGTTTCAGTATCTATTACCTTAACCCCGGTAGCTTCTTTAGTATCTGGATCGTATAAAACCTCGCTTACAATAGAGTAAGGTCTTAAGGTCATATTGTCCGTTCTACTAGCTGCAGGTAAAGTTGAAGATGGACTACTAAAGTATCCTCCATAAGGACATCCTCTAATACAACGATTTCTAAACTGACAATTAGAGCGTCCTTCAAATTTTTTATCTCCAGTAATATGTGCTACACGACCAGCGGTTAACACCCGTCCATCAAAGCTCTCTGCAATTCTTTCTCTTACATGTTCTTCTACACAATTAAGATCCATTGGTGGTAAAAAGTTACCATCGGGTAATTGTGTAAGTCCTTCTTTACGACCACTTACTCCTATATAAGATTCTACATAATCGTACCAAGGCGCAATATCTTTATATCGAATAGGCCAATCTACTGCAATACCATCTTTCTTATTCGCTGCAAAGTCCAGATCACTTAAACGATAACTATGGCGACCCCACATAATAGAACGTCCACCAACATGGTATCCACGCATCCAATCAAACCTTTTAGTCTCGTTATATGGATGATCTACGTCATCTACAAACCAGTGCGCACTGGCCTTATTTGTAGTATAACCTGTACGTGCTTGTTTTTGCTGGCGAGCAGCTTCCTCGCGGGTTTGCTCTCCTTTAAATTTATAATCCCAAGGATCATCATTCATCGTAGGATAGTCTTTCACATGCTCTATCATACGACCTCTTTCTAAAACAAGGGTCTTAAATCCCTTCTCACATAATTCTTTTGCGGCCCAACCTCCGCTAATACCTGTTCCAACCACAATGGCATCATAGGTATCGTTTTCGTAATAACTTTTGCTCACGGTAATGTTATTGGTTAATAATTTGATAATCGAATCTTCTCAAATATATAAATTATTGCGTATAATTTCACATCTTTGAAAAAAACTATACATTTAGAACTCAAAAAAAATCAATCTTACATTTTTTTATAACATATTAACAAATTATATGAATAGCAATTTTTCCCGATTCCGTATCGTAATTTTAGGGTTAATTGTCTTTAATTTATCATTGCTTTCCTGTAAAAATAAGGAAGCTGAAAATAAAGACGATAGCTCTGCAGCCATTGATTCTACTGTAAGCAATGAGCCTTTCTTCAAATTAAGCTTAGCACAATGGTCTTTAGAAAAACCAATTCACGAAGGTGAATTAGATCCAGTAGATTTTGCAGAGAAAGCTAAAGAACTTGGCTTTGATGGTATTGAATATGTGAATCAACTTTATTTCGATAAATATCGAGATGCTGAAGATCCTGAAGCTGCTTTTTCGCTACTTTTAGATACTTTAAAAGCAAAAAGTACCGAATTTAATGTTAAAAACGTGTTAATCATGGTTGATGGCGAAGGTGATCTAGCTGCTATCAAGGATAAGGAAAGAACAGATGCTGTAGAAAAACACAAAAGATGGGTAGATGCTGCAAAATTTTTGGGCTGCCATGCTATTCGTGTAAATTTATTTGGAAGTAATGATGAAGCCGAATGGAAATCTAATGCAGTAAAAGGACTTACAGAATTATCCAAATACGCTGCTTCAAAAAAGATTAACGTACTTGTAGAAAATCATGGTGGTTTATCCAGCAATGGTAAACTGTTAGCTGAAGTAATGGAAGAAGTAGATCTACCAAACTGTGGTACCCTACCCGATTTTGGGAATTTCTGTTTACGCAGAAAAGACGGAAAAATGTGGGGAACAGAATGTATCGAAGAATATCCTACTTACCAGGGAATCGAAGAAATGATCCCTTATGCAAAAGCAGTGAGCGCAAAAACTTACGAATTCGACGAAAACGGTAAAGAAACAACATTAGATATTGGTCGAATTTTGAAGATCGTAAAAGACTCTGGTTACGAAGGTTGGATTGGTGTCGAATATGAAGGTTCTGGTTTAGAACCTGAAGAAGGAATTTTAAAAACTAAAGAATTATTACTTAACGAAGCTAAGCAGCTTTAAACATTACTACACACTATGAAGAAACTGGTAAGATTTCAATTATCCTTAATGATGTTCTTAGAATTTTTCATCTGGGGTGGTTGGTTTGTAACTCTGGGAACATTTTTAGCAGATAATTTGCAGGCGACTGGAGCAGAAACCGCAATGGCTTTTTCTACACAATCCTGGGGCGCTATTATTGCTCCTTTTATTATTGGGCTAATTGCCGATAGATTTTTTAATGCTGAACGAATTTTAGGAGTACTTCATTTAATTGGTGCTATTTTAATGTACATGATGTACAGCTCTGTCGACTTCGGAAGTTTTTATCCTTACGTGCTTAGTTATATGATCCTTTATATGCCAACACTGGCTTTGGTTAATTCAATTTCTTTTGCACAAATGAAAGATCCTTCAAAAGAATTTTCTAATATTAGGGTATTTGGTACCATTGGCTGGATTATTTCTGGAGTGGTAATTAGTACTGTGTTTGCTTGGGATTCACCCGAAGCCAGAGCGGAAGGTATGCTTAAAAACACGTTTTTAATGGTAGCAATCGCTTCAGCCTTTTTAGGCTTATTTAGTTTTAGCCTACCTAAAACTCCACCTTCAGGAAAAGGTGAAAAAATAACGATCAAAGATATTTTAGGATTAGAAGCAATAGGATTATTAAAGAACAGAAACTTTTTTATGTTCTTTTTATCTTCAATATTGATCTGTATTCCGCTTGCCTTTTATTATCAAAATGCCAACCCATTTTTAGCCGAAGTTGGTATGGGGGCTCCAACAGTTAAAATGGCTATTGGTCAGGTTTCTGAAGCTTTATTTTTATTGCTTATTCCTTTCTTCTTTAAGAGATACGGATTTAAAATTACACTTATCGCCGGAATGCTTGCATGGACCATACGATACCTATTATTCGCCTATGGAAATGCAGACGAATTAGTGCTAATGCTTTACTTAGGAATTGCTTTACATGGTATCTGCTACGACTTCTTCTTTGTATCCGGGCAGATCTATACCGATTCTAAAGCAGGACCAAAAATTAAAAGTGCTGCACAGGGATTAATTACACTGGCTACTTATGGAGTTGGGATGCTAATAGGCTTCTGGGTAGCAGGACAAATTAGCGATATGTATCTTAATGCAGATGGCACTCACGATTGGTCTAATATATGGATCGTGCCAGCTGGTTTTGCTTTTGTGGTGATGATTGTTTTTGCTATCTTCTTCCGCAATGAAAAAGTTGAATATTCAGAATAAAAATTAAAAAAATATAATGGGAAAGAAAATTAAACTCGGCATCCTTGGTGGTGGCGGTGATTCGTTAATAGGTGTATTACACCGAGTTGCTTCCTCGATGTTCGATAAATTTGAAGTTGTAGGTGGGGTATTTAATACCGACATCAATGAAAGTTTAAAATTTGCTGAAGAACTTGGTATTGGCACAGATCGCATTTATGCCAATCTTGATGACCTTATAGAACAGGAAAATAGACTACCAGAAGAAGATAGGATTCAGGTCGTATCTGTACTTACCCCAAACTTCCTTCATTTTCCTATGGCGAAACAGCTTGTAGAAGGTGGCTTTCACGTGATCTGCGAAAAACCAATGACCACTACTTTAGAAGAAGCTAAAATTCTAAAGGAAGCTTCAGATAAAGCAGGAAAAGTTTTTGCGGTGACATACACATACACAGGCTATCCAATGGTGCGCCAAATGCGTGAAATGATCACTTCAGGAAAATTAGGTAAAATTCAGAAGATCGATGTGCAGTATTATCAGGGTTGGATCAATCCTATTATCCATGATAAAGAACAACGTAATACCATCTGGCGTTTAGATCCAGAAAAATCTGGAATTAGCTGTTGTATTGGTGATATTGGTACACATGCTTACGATATGATCGAGTATGTTACTGGTATGGAGGTTAAAAAGATCCTTGCAGATCTTAATTATCTATATGAAGATAACGCCATGGACATCGATGGTACAGTACTATTACGCTTTGAAGATCAAATTAAGGGAGTGCTTAGAGCAAGCCAGATTGCTACCGGAGAAGAAAATAACTTTACTGTAAAAGTTTATGGCGATAAAGCCGGAATAAAATGGGAGCAGGAAAATCCTAATTATCTTTATTTATTAGAAGAAGATAAACCTTTGCAGGTCTTAAAACCGGGACATGCTTACAATAGCGATTTTTCTTTAAGCGGAACAAAATTACCACCGGGACATCCGGAAGGAATTTTCGATTCTATGGGAAATATTTATCACGGAGTTGCAAAAGCAATCCTGGGAGAAGAAGCTTTTGATGGCGAATATCCAACGATCACAGATGGTTTACGCGGAATGAACTTTATTGAAAAAGCCGTAGAAAGCCATAAAAATGGTAATGTTTGGACAAGCATAGACGATTAACCTGAAAAATACCAACTAATGAAAACGATAAAAGGACCTGCAGTTTATTTAGCTCAGTTTATGGATTCTAAAGCTCCGTTTAATAGTTTAGACGGACTTTGCCAATGGGCTGCAGATTTAGGATATAAAGGAATACAGATCCCTACCTGGGAAACGGCTTTGATCGATCTGGAAAAAGCCGGAGAAAGTAAAACCTACTGCGATGAGCTTAAAGGAAAAGTTGAATCTTACGGTTTAGAAATCACAGAACTTTGTACGCACTTACAGGGGCAATTAGTAGCTGTACATCCCGCTTACGATATCATGTTCGATAATTTTGCTCCAGATGAATACAAAGGAAATCCAAAAGCCAGAACGGAATGGGCTATAGAACAACTAAAAAGCGCAGCTAAAGCCAGTAGACATTTTGGCTTAGATGTTCATGGTACATTTAGTGGTTCTCTTTTATGGCATACCGCTCACCCATGGCCGCAACGACCAGATGGTCTTGTAGAACTTGGCTTTAAAGAACTAGCAAATCGCTGGTTACCTATTTTAGATGTTTTTGATGAAAACGGAGTTGACCTTTGCTATGAAATTCATCCCGGTGAGGATCTTCATGATGGTGATACGTTCGAACGCTTTTTAGCGGAAACTAATAATCATAAAAGAGTTAATCTTCTTTACGATCCAAGTCATTTTGTGCTTCAGCAATTAGATTATTTAACATATATCGATCACTATCATGAATTCATAAAAATGTTTCATGTAAAAGATGCCGAATTTAATCCTACCGGAAAAAAAGGAAGCTTTGGTGGCTATAATGATTGGGTAGACCGCGCAGGTAGATATCGCCACCCAGGTGATGGTCAGGTAGATTTTAAAACCATTTTCTCTAAACTTACACAATATGGTTGTGATGTTTGGGCAGTTATGGAATGGGAATGTTGTATAAAATCACCAGAACAGGGAGCTAAAGAAGGTGCGCCTTTTATTCAAGGCCATATTATTGAAGCTACTCAGAAAAAGTTTGACGATTTTGCAGGATCCGAAATTAATGAAGATCGTCTTAAGCGAATTCTAGGGTTAAAATAAATATTCAAGACCAGTAATATCGAGATTAACCATCTCGTTTAATTTTTAACCTAAACCTAACCGCAAATGAAAAAATTAGGATTAGTTTTAATGGCAGCTGCTGTAACAACAATAAGCTGCAAAAATCAGGAATCTGAAACTTCAGAAAATAAAGCCGATAACGAAGAAGTGGTCGTTACCGGTAAACCAACCGCAAACAGTGATTGGAAAGACCTTACAAAAGGAGATATTAATGAAAACTGGAAAGGCTATAATCGCGATTCAATAACTCAATGGACTTTAAGTGATGGCAACTTGCATTTTGTACCGAAAGATGGAAGAAATCAAAGTGAAAATCTTATTACTAAAGAAACCTATACCGATTTTGAACTTTCTATGGAATGGAAAATTTCTGAAGGTGGTAATAGTGGATTTATGTGGGCTGTCGAAGAAGATCCAAATCTTGGTGAACCTTATTTAACCGGTCCTGAAATTCAGGTTTTGGATAATGAAAAACATCCTGATGGTAAAAATGGTCCTAATCGTCACTCCGGTGCATTATACGATATGGTTGAACCATCAGAAAACACAACAAAACCAGTTGGTGAATGGAATAATGTAGTTCTAAAAATAGACCATGAAGCCAACGAAGGATCTGTAACTCAAAACGGAGTTACAATTGTAGAATTTCCGGTAGAAGGAGATGGATGGGAAAAGCTTGTAAAAAACTCAAAGTTTGCAGATTGGGAACGATTTGGTAAGTCTAAATCTGGCCATATTGCTTTACAGGATCACGGTCATGAAGTTTGGTTCCGCAATATCACGATCAAAAGATTAAACGAATAAAATAAATTGAATTTTAAAAAAGCCGCTCAGTTATGTGCGGCTTTTTTTGTTTTCTTAGAATAGAGTTCAGTCCTAATAGTTAGACGAAAATCGATAATTCTATAATAGTTTTTTCCTGTAATTAGTATAACTTAATAAGTATCTAAAAAACGCTAAACTATTGTATTTATTGGCCTGGCTTGTGTTAAGCTTGCCTTAAATGCTTGCATTGTTTTTATAATCGTAGTACATTCGTTCCAATTAATTGTAAAACCAATCACTAAATTTTATGAAACGTATAAGCTTATCTCTGCTTTTTTGTGCTACGCTTTTTATTACAAGTTGTAAAAACGAGAATAAAGAAAGTGAAAACACAGAATTAGAAGAAGAGACTACAGAAATGAACGCTGAATCTAGCGAAATGGAGTCTGAATCTTCTGAAGTTAAAGAACTAAAAGTAACATTAGAACCTAAAAGTGATAGTAATCTTTCTGGTGAAGTAATCTTTACTGAAGAAAATGGTGAAGTTACTATGGAAGCAACAATTATGGGGCTTTCTGAAGGTAAACATGCTATCCATATTCATCAAAAAGCAGATTGTTCTGCAGCAGATGGAACTTCAGCAGGTGGACACTGGAATCCAACTAACGAGCCTCACGGTAAATGGGGATCTGAAGAAGGTTATCACAAAGGTGACATAGGAAACTTTGAGGTTGATGCTTCAGGAAAAGGAACTATTACTGTAACTACAGACGAATGGTGTATAGGATGTGGCGATGATACGAAAGATATCGTTGGTAAAGCTATTATCGTACACGATGGTGTAGACGACTTTACTTCTCAACCTTCTGGTGCTGCTGGTACTCGTGTAGGATGTGGAGTTATTGAAATGAAATAATTTTTTAGGTGAAATACCTTCAAAATCGAAATAAAAGCAGCTAATTATTTAGCTGCTTTTATTTTTTTATCTATTTTTAAAGAAACTAACCATTTATTTTATGCAGCAGGATGGCCTAATTCTGGAGCTTCAAAAAGGAAATCAAAAAGCCTTTGAACGTATCTACCAGCTTTATTCAGAAAGTACGTATGGCATTATTTTTAGTATCATTGGCGAAAAGGATATCGCAGAAGAGGTTTTACAAGACGTTTTTATGAAAATATGGGATAATGCAGATTCCTATGATTCCAGCAAAGGGCGTTTTTTCACCTGGATTCTAAATATTGCTCGAAATGCTTCAATAGATAAAATTCGATCTAAAAGCTTTAAAAACAAAAAGCAAAACCTTGCGGCAGATAATTTCGTAGATATATTAGAATCAAAAACGAATTTTAGTGCTTCTTCAGACGCTATAGGATTAAAGAAATATATCGAAATTCTAAAGCCCGTTTGTAAAAAGTTAATCGACCTATTATTTTTCAAAGGCTATACTCAAAAAGAGACTGCTGAAGAATTAGAAATGCCTCTGGGAACGGTTAAAACCAGAAACAGAGCTTGTATCAATAAATTAAGAGAAATCGTAGGAAACTAATGGCTGAAATAGAAGAATACATATCGTCTGGGATTCTGGAGCTCTATGTTTACGGCGCACTTAGCGAAACCGAAAGTCGGGAAGTTACCAATATGCTTAGAGAATATCCTGAAGTTGAAAAGGAAGTAGAAGAAATTGAAGATGCGCTCCAAAAACTGGCAGTTGGAGTAGCTCCCTACAATCCTGAAGCTTTACTGGCTTCACTTAAATCCAAGCTCACACCACGAACACCGGTTAGATCGATCACGCCAGAAAGTACTCGACGTACTAAATGGGTGGCCTATATTGGATGGGCAGCAAGTTTGGTGCTGTTAATTGGATTGTTCTTTTTATTCCAGCAAAACAGTGCACTTAGAAATTCATTAACTGAAGCTGAAACCAAAAACAGCATTATGGAGCAACAAATTGCAGACATTCGTGAGGATGCAGAAAATACTAAACAAATCCTGGCGGCCATTAGAGATAATAATATTTCTAGAATTCCGCTACAAGGACAAGGTGTCGCTCCAGATGCTTATGCTACGGTGTACTGGAATAATGAAGACAACACCGCTTATATCGATGCGCAAGGTTTACCAGAGCCACCAAGAGGCCAGGTTTACCAGGTTTGGTCTTTAACAATGCAACCATTAACGCCTACAAGTATTGGTTTGCTAGACGATTTTGTTGATGATGACAACAAAATTTTCGCACTGCAGAACGCAAACGAATCTGAAGCTTTTGGTATTACCTTAGAACCTGAAGGTGGAAGCGAATCTCCTACAATGGAACAACTTTATGTACTTGGTACAGTAGCTGCTCCCTAATCATAAAAATTAAAACCTATAATAATCAAAAACGCCCCGCAAATGCAGGGCGTTTTTTTCATAGGTGTTAGTAGTAAAACTCAATAGTTTGAGCAAACTGAAAGGCTTGTAAAAACAAGCCTTTCACTCTAACCAACCAAAAAAAATCAAAAACTCAAATCAGAAATTCGACCAAAAAAACGATTCAAGTAAAAAGGCTTTTTTGCTGCCTTTCACTTATACATACGTGAAGAAGTTTTCTTCGGTTTTAAAAAGATTCAATTTTAACATTTTTTAACGATTGGTATATCGCTAGGAAATCCAGTTCTTGAAATCCTTTACGCGTTCACGACTTACAATAACCTGAAATTCGTTGAAATTAAAGAGTTTTAATTCTAACCTCGAATTGGTGTAAGAAATAATATCTTTAATGGCTTTTAGATGAACGATACATTTTCTATTTATTCTGAAAAACTTTTCTGGATCCAATTCTTTTTCCAATTGTTCCAAGGAAACATCCATTAAATATCCTCTACCTTCATTATTTTGAATGTACGTTGCTTTATTTTCAGAATAAAAACATACAATATCGTCGACATCAATAATTTTTAAATGCTGCCCTACCTGGATGGTAAATCGAGATTTGTAATTATTTGAACTAGAAAAATTAAGCAGACTTCTAAAAT
This sequence comes from Zunongwangia mangrovi, assembly GCF_900112105.1. GTDB lineage: Bacteria > Bacteroidota > Bacteroidia > Flavobacteriales > Flavobacteriaceae > Zunongwangia > Zunongwangia mangrovi. Next base: position 385,431 of record NZ_FOKV01000002.1, read on the forward strand.
CATCTACATTTAATTTAACCGATTTTGACTGATGGGTTTCTTCAAACTTTGCGATGGCTTCATCCAGTTCTTCGTCATCGATAGGCTTCAGTAAATAATCTACACTATTCAGCTTAAAAGCTTTTAAAGCATATTCATCATAAGCAGTTGTGAAGATGATAGCACTTTTCACTTTTACCGCTTCAAAGATCTCGAAAGATAGTCCGTCACTAAGCTGAATATCTAAAAATATAAGATCTGGATGTTCATTTTCAGAAAACCATGAAATCCCTTCAGCAACCGAATGTAACATGGTTTCTACTTCTAATCCTTTTTTATTCAGTAAACGATTTAAGCGCCTTGCAGCGGGCTTTTCGTCCTCGATAATTACTATTTTCATCTACTCCTTATTATTCCCAGCGTTGCTGATCCTGTTCTTTATTCATGTATTCGTTGATCTTTCGCTCTTCCCAATCTTTGTTGAACATTGGGTTTTTATCAAAAGCTTTTAAATAATCGAAAGCCAATCCTATTCCCCAGCCAAATAGAACCCATAAAAACCAGGGATATTGTAGATCGATAGTGTACCAGTTTATTCCGAATAAAAAGAGATTTACTACGATGAACACCATTAAGTGCGTATAAAAATCCTTCATTTTTTGCACTTTTTTACGTGCTTCTATATATTTTTCTTCTGAATTTTTCATGATCGATGATTTAGTCTTCTTTGTTCATTATTTCTTTGATCTTGCGCTCTTCCCAGTCTCTTCCTAAAAACGGACTATAATTGAAAGCTGCAAGACCGTGAAATAAAAGCCCTATTCCCCAACCTAAAGCCGGGAAGATAACCCATAAAAAACCCGTTGTTAGATAATTAAACACTGCTAAAACCGGGATTACAATACAATAAGAAGTTAAGTTTCCATAAAACTCTTTTTCTTTTTTCACCCGTTCTTTTGCATTTAGGTAGCTTTTATTTTCTAATTCTAAAGTTTTCATTTTTTCAGTATTAATTGGTTTGATCTGGTTAGTTTGTTTGGTTAATAACGGAAGACGCACCATAAATTCATCTTCAGTTTTAATGATCTCCATTGTTCTATTGGTAAGCAAATTATAACGCTCCTTGATGTTTACAAGACCTACACCGCTACCACTTCTTAAAATTTCTTTTGGCTGAAGGTTATTCTTAACTACCAAAACTTTATCTGCTTCGTAAATAGTGATCACTAAAGGAGAATCTGACGTAATCTTATTATGTTTTACAGTATTTTCTAACAATAACTGAAGCGAAAGCGGAACCACCTTAGCATCGGGATTTGTTAATTTTTCAGGAAAATTGTAAATAATAGAATCTTCAAAACGCATTTTTAAAAGATTCATATACACTTTGGCGAATTTTAACTCCTCTTCTACCGTTACCAATTCTTTGCTTTTTTGCTCTAAAACATACCGATAGACTTTAGAAAGTGAGCCGGTAAATTTTTGAGCCATATCTGGATCTTCATCGATCAAAGAGCTTAAAACATTTAAACTATTAAAAAGAAAATGGGGGTCTAATTGATTTTTAAGCGCATCGAACCTGGATGTCGCTGTTCCTGCAATGATCTTTTGTTCTTTAACCTTTTCTTCCTGGGAAGCTTTAAAAAAGTAAACCAGATGAAAGAAAAGGGAAATACAGGTGCTAAAAAGTAATGGAAATAAATAATTGCTAAGATCTTCGTTAGCAAGAAATTCTGATACATTATAAACAGGATCGATTAGTGTTAAATGCACCATACGGCAAAAAAAATAGGCAATCAAAGTTACCAATATCGACCCTCCGGTAGAAAGCAATAATTTACGAATGCCAGTATTTTCCCAGCCAACAAACTTTTCGAATGCCATCGAAAACAATACGTTTACAATAGTTAGGGCAAAGCAATAAAAAAGGTAAATCCCTATAGTACCAAAGCTTTTCATTTCGCGAATCTCGAAATTATTTGCCGCGGCATCCAGTAAAATAACAAGTACTGAAACTATAAAGCCTATTTTTATAACTTTTAAGATCGTTTTCATAAGAATATTATTGCTTTCTAAAAATACTATAATTTCATCTAAATTGAGACTAGCTTAGTTTTTACAACTTTTTAAAGCTTCTACTGCCTGATCTTTTCCCCAGTTTGGATAAAATGGCGTATCATTTTCAAATTCATCGAATAGCGCGATCGAAGCTTCGATCTCCTTGCAAATTGGTGTTAGATCACTTCCAAAAAACTTTGCACCACCAAGCTCAAATTGTGCTTTTTCGAATTTCACTCTTGGATTTTTTGGATCCAGTTTTTCAGCTTTTGCGTAGATTTCATTTACTTTCGGCATATATTTTTGTCCGTTTGTCATTGGATTTTGCGTGATCTTCACCGTATAAATTAAAGCCTCTAAAACTAAAAGCTCGGCATTTTCTTCAGTTTTTAATAAAGCAGATTGTAAGGCTGCTTCGGCTTTTTTAAGTTGAGCCTCCAAAACTTTATTATCTTTTGTACTGAAGGCTGCAGTGGTATTCACCAAACCTAAATAATAATCTGGTAACCATTTTTCCTGCTCAACAGCTGCAACACGCTCAAAAATAGCGCTGGCTGTTTCAACATTTCCTTCCTGCCAGTTTTGCATTGCTTTTTGCATGGCATCCTTGTAATTTTGTCCTGAAACTAATTGCGATACACTAAGTAAAAATAGAATAATAACTGTTTTCATTTTTTGATTGTTTTAATTCCTTATTAAGGTTTTGATTACCCGAGACGTATCTCGAAAATTTAAAATGTCCATATTCAATTCTCGTGGACTTGCCGAGCTTTTTGATTTGTTAATGTAAAATTGAATGATTTGAAGCTTCTTTAAAATAATAGGTTGCTGAATTGTCAAATTTCGATACCCAACTGTTTTTTAAAGTTGATCTAGTTGATTTCGATTTTTATTATCACTTATCGTCCAAAAGAATCCAACAAAGAAAAACCTATCTGCCGTTGGCCTTATCGCTCTTGCGGTATACGTTCCTGAAGCATCTGGTGTGTTAGAATAGTCGTATCCAAATACATTTTGAGTTCCCAAAACATTAGAAACAGATACATAAAGAATTTGCTGTTTATTTAATAAATACGCCCAGTTAAAATTCAAACTATGATAAGATTTTACCTTTTCAGCCATAAAATTAGGAGTATTGGGATCGTTGTAGGGGCGACCAGAATTAAAATTATAAGTGAATCCTGCCTGGCTTCGTAAGGATTGGATCCAATATTTACTAACCACAGATAAATTATGATTTGCCACAAAATTTGGCGTTACCTGCTCTGGATAATTCTGGTATTTTCTTTCTGAATCTATAAACGAATACGAAATCCAATAATCTAAGTTTTTAAAGTGGCCATCGCGCCAAAAAATATCAATCCCTTTTGCATAACCAGAACCTGAATTATCGAAATTAGAATCGAAAGTAATTTCATCTCCTGAATAGGTTAATAAATCTCGATATTCTTTAAAATATGCCTCGGCTCTTAAAGTCGTAGATGCTTTTTTGTATTGATAATTTAAGATGTAATGCGTTGCTTTTTGCTGAACTAAATGCTCGCTGAATTTTAAATAATCTTGGCCTGCCTGCTGCCTGAAGTTCCCAAAAGCTGTCGAAATTTGTTGATTTTCATCAATTTTATAGGCTAAAGATAAACGCGGACTCACATAAACCTCACTCAACAAGGCATCCTGGGTTGCTCTTACGCCAACTTTCGCCGCCAGGTTTTGACTAAAGAAAATATCGGTTTCTGTAAATACCGAAAATAAACCCGAATTATAGTTGGGGTTAAAGTTCCCCGCTTCAGATTGGTAAGATTGTTTAAAATCGGTATTAAAATATTCAGCTCCAAAATTCAGTTTTATCTTATCAGTAAATCTTTTGCTCAGTTTGGTCTTTAGATGAAAACTATTTTCTGTATCATCGATTAACTCTTCAGATTCTTCAGCAATTAAATTGATATCATTTTGGCTGTTTCCGTAGCTAATTCCACCAAATAAATGCCATTTATTCCCTAAAGAATGTACATACGAAGAATTCAGATAAAAATTATTGTTTTTTAGATCTACCGTTTGGGTGCTTCCGTAGATAGGCTGCTCGACATTAAAAGAAGAATGATCGTAAGCGGTATATACCTTTAAAAGTCCGTTTTCGAATTGATTTCTAAAAACCGCTTCGCCCGCGATTGACTGGAAAGGCTTATTAAAAGATATATTTTGATCGATCAATGATTGATATGGTCCAAGATTCGCATAACTAGTGTTTAGTGTAATCGAGCTTTTCTCCCAGTTCTTGGTTTTTCCAATCCCAAATCCCAGACTCATAAAACTAAGCTCTGTATTATCTTCTTCAGCTTCATCCTGGGTATCCATTACCAAAACACTAGATAAAGCATTACCGTATTCAGCGCTGTAACCACCCGTAGAAAACGACATTCCTTTAAATAAATAAGGCGAAAACCGACCTCTGGAAGGGATATTTCTAACCGAGGCATTATAGGGTTGCGCCACACGCAAACCGTCTACAAAAGTTTGGGTTTCACTAGCATCGCCGCCGCGAACAAACAACCGGCCGTCTTCTCCTACACTTTGTGTCCCAGGTAAAGTTTCTAGAGCAGTAATGATATTTCCCACACTTCCGGCTGTGGTCACGATATCCAAAGGTTTTAATACTGAAGCTTCTGAAGTTGTTCCAGCTTCAAAATTACCTGCATTGATCACCACGGCATCCAAAGCATCGAACTTTTCTGTAAGCTGAATTTGTAGGTTTTTGAAGCTACTTATTTCTCCTGAAATCTCTTTAGTTTCAAAAGAAAGAAATGAAATAACTAGCGTTTTTGTTCCTGTTTCTTCTGAAGTGAAATTAAAACGACCATTTTCATCTGAAATGGCGCCATCGTAAGTTCCTTTAAGGTAAATATTAGCTCCGGCAATGGGCTGCTCTTTTTTATCGGTTATCACCCCATGAATCTCCTGTTGTGCGAATGATGATCTTCCAATAAAAATAAAAACGAATAGAAAAAGATAGTAGTTGAAGTTCATTTTTTGATTGATTTTATACTTCAAAAATGCTTCAGATATTCAGGCTTCAACAAAAAAGAAAACCGAACTGTAATTTTTTCAGGACCAATTGAAAAAACAAAACCCGAATCGTTCGATTCGGGTTTTCTCTATCTTTTTATTCTGTCTTAAAATGCTATACTTTTTTCTGGTCGGCTTCCAGATTTTCTCTATTCGACTTATAAGGTCTTATAATTAACCGAGCTGCGCGATCGAAATTAATATAGTTGTACACCCAGTTACAAAATGTCACCAAACGGTTTCTAAAACCTATCAAAAAGAAAAGGTGTACAAACATCCAGATAAACCAGGCGAAAAAGCCTCCAAAAGTTGATTTTCCAAGATCTACAACAGCTTTATTTCTTCCAATGGTAGCCATACTTCCTTTGTCGAAATAATCAAAAGGTTCTAATTTTTCACCCTTAATTAATTTCTTTAGATTCTTTGCCAAATGTTTCCCTTGCTGAATAGCCGGTTGTGCAACCATTGGGTGTCCTTTTGGATATTCTTCAGTTTGCATAACAGCAATATCTCCAATAGCAAATATATTTTCGTAACCATTAACCTGATTAAACGCATTTACCTCGTAGCGATTTGCTTTTTCGATCATTGCCGAAGCGTTTAAACCTTTTACAGGAGCACCGGTAACTCCGGCAGACCATATTAGAGTTTCAGTCTTTAAAGCCAGATCTGTATTGGTGGTAACCAAGTGACCATCATAACTTTCTACCATGGTATTTAAATGAATTTTCACTCCCAAATCTTCTAAGAATTTATGAGATTTTTCAGAAGATTTTTCACTCATAGGCGGCAGTACACGCCCTAAACCTTCTAATAAGTGAATATTCATTTCCGCTGGATTAAGATCGGGGTAATCTTTAGGTACAATTTGATTTCGAAGTCCGGCTATAGCTCCACTCAATTCCACTCCTGTAGGACCTGCACCAACTAAAACAAAATTAAGTAAAGCTTTACGCTTTTCTGGATCTGTTTCAATGACAGCTTGCTCTAAATTCTCTAAGATAAGACTTCTAATATTTAAGGCTTGTGGAATCGTTTTCATCCACATCGCATTTTTTTCTACACTATCGTTCCCAAAGAAATTTGTTTTAGATCCTGTGGCTATCACCAGGTAATCGTAAATAAGTTCTCCAATATTAGAGTGTATGATGTTATTATCTGCATCGATAGATTGTACTTCGGCATTTCTGAAAAAACATTTCTTCGAGTTCCTCGTAACTTTCCTTAAGGGATATGCAATTGAATCTGGCTCTAATCCAGAGGTTGATACTTGATATAAAAGGGGTTGAAAGGTGTGATAATTGTTACGGTCTAGTAAGACCATTTGTACTTCTTCGTTTAATAACTTTCTTGCCAAAGAAATTCCGGCAAAACCGCCACCAATGATAACCACCCTGGGCAATTCGGTTCTGGGTATATTCATAACTATTGATTGGTTTATCGTAAAGTTACAGCTTATAGCATAAATAGTGGGCTCATTAACTTGAATTTAAAATAATTTGTAACATTTTATATATTATTACTACATATTAGTAGCTAACCAGTGATTGTGGAAAAAGAATTAGAGCACCAGTTTGTTTCCAAATTAGAGCGACACCAAAACATTGCGCATAAGATCTGTAGATTGTATACGCACGACAGGGAGTCGCATAACGATCTGTTTCAGGAAATTACGATACAGCTTTGGAAAGCCTACCCAAAATTTAGAGGTGAGGCAAAATTTAGCACCTGGATGTATCGAGTAGCACTAAACACCGCAATTACTTTATACAGAAAGAAAAAAAGAGGGATTAGAACCCAGGATTTCGATACTGTTCATTTTAAAATTAAAGCCGAAGAGTATGATGACGAAACCGAACAGCAATTAGGTTTAATGTATAATGCGATAAAAGAATTAAATGATATTGAAAAAGCCTTAGTTTTTTTATATCTGGAAGACAAAAATTACAAAGAAATATCTGAAACTTTAGGAATAAGTGAGGTGAATGCCAGAGTGAAAATGAATAGAATAAAAACTAAACTTAAAAGCGTTTTAAATCCGTAACTATGGATGGATTAGAATTATTAAAAAAGAACTGGAAAAGCCAGGAAGCAACGCTTCCGCAGGTTTCCTATGACGAGATCTACAAGATGATCTGGAAGCGATCTTCGTCTATCGTAAAGTGGATCTTTATTATAAGTATATGTGAGTTTCTATTTGGTGTTATATTAAATGTTGGATTGGCAGATGAAGAATACTGGAATTCACTAGAACAACTCCAAATTAAAGAAATAACTATATGGGCATATGGCATCAATTACTTGATCACTATCTACTTTATGTTTCGATTTTACATGAATTATAGGCAGATAAACTCAACTAGTTCAGCAAAGAGATTAATGAAAGATATTATAAAAACTCGTAAAACGGTTAAATCTTATATCCTATATGTCTTAATATCATTAGCTGTAGTAACCTTATCTCTTTTCTATCTTATAGCCTATCATCATATTGAAAATACCCAAGTAGCAGATAGTAGCGCGTATGTTTTTGATGCCTTAGATTGGCTAAAATTTACTGGGATAACCATAATTGGCTTAGGAATATTTCTAGGAGTAATTTGGTTCTTCTATCAACTATTATATGGCATTCTTTTAAAACGACTAAAGAAAAATTATACACAGCTGGAGAATTTAGACTGCGATTAACACCTTCATACTATAATTCTGAATCAAAAGCGCTGTTATTCTTCTTTGTAAGAGTAACGGCGTTTTTCGTTTAGATGTTCTATTTCTTCCAGCTCTTCCATCGGGATCACTTTTAAGAAAGAAGAATGCTGCTCGATAGCATATTCAATTTTGCCTACAATGGCATCAACGCTATCATTTTCGTAGTCGATCTTTAAAGGTTCCTTTACCTGAAAGGATTGTAAAATTCCGCGTTTTTTAATTCTTAGTCCTTTTTTATCAAAAGAACGTCTAAAACCATCAATAACGATAGGTACAACAATAGGTTTGTATTGCTTAATAATATGCGCCGTTCCTTTTCTTATGGGTTTAAAAGGCGTTGTGGTTCCCTGCGGAAATGTAATTACCCAACCATCATCTAAAGCAACGCCTACATTTTTAGAATCATCTGGATTCACTTTTCGCTTTACGTCCTGACCTTTAGAGCGCCAGGTTCTTTCAACTTTAATAGCACCGGCATAAGCCATAATTCTGGCAAGCAAACCAGCCTTCATGGTTTCCTTTGCCGCTACATAATAAATATTGAGTTTGGGATGCCAAATATATCCTACATTTTTTATACTATCTACCCTACCGCTAAGACTCGCATTAAAAACGTGAAACATAGCCACTACATCTGCAAAATAGGTTTGGTGATTAGACACGAACAATACGCCCGTATCCGGTAAATTTTTAATAATTTCTGAACCTTCTATACTTAATTCATTAAAGCCGCGATAACGCCTATGCGTCATTAAGCCAAAAACACGAATAAGCCATTTTTTAATAATTAATATATGTCCAAATGGATTTTTCTTTAATAATCCCATAGTTTCTTTTACGCTATTTAATCGATAATTAAAATGCCGCTACAGTCGTAATTCTTAAAAGGAAAAACTTAGACTAAAACATTTTGCTACCTACTTCAGCATTTCTTAGAACATCATCAAAATCTCTCTTTTTTCTGCTGAAAAACCCACAAATATAAGTAATTCAATTTTATAGAATCTCGCGAAGCATTTCTCGCAATTCTCCCAGCATCATTCCTGTTGCTCCCCAAACGATTTGGTCATTGAGTAAAAAAGCAGGCACATCGATATTTTCCATGTACGAGGTACTTAAATTCCTAGTGACAAAATTCGATTCATTTAAAAAATCCTCGAGTTTTACTTCCAAAATATCTTCGACTTCACTTTCCTGCGGAATAAGCTGCGGAGTTTCAGTCATCACTCCAACATAAGGATGTACCCAAAAATTACTTGGCGGAATGTACAATTTCGATAATCCACGAATCACTTCTATTTTTTCCTGCGGAATACCAACTTCCTCTTCGGTCTCCCGTAACGCTGTATCTTCTAGATCACGATCCTCTGCTTCTACCCGTCCGCCGGGGAAACCAATTTGATTTGAATGGACGCCTTTGTAGGTTTTACGAAGTATAAGCACAAAGTAAGTTTGGTCGTTTTTAGGATAGAACACCGCCATTACTCCGGCTTTATTTGTTTTTTTTGCCGAAAAATCTATCTTTTTAAGTTCCTGCACCCTAATAGACGGCGCTAATTTATTGTGAGCCGCTTCGCCGGGTAATTCTATTTTTTTTAAATTTGAAATTCTATTTTTAAACTCGAAGAAATCCATGTTTAAACGTGTATCAGTAATCGCAATTTTGGTTGTTAGTATTTTTGCAAGTTGTGAAGATAAGAAAACTTCAAAGGAAAATAATTCAGAAAACACCTCTAAAGCCGTTAAAAATAGCACAAAAAATGAGGATTCTGTAAAAAGCGAAGTAGATTCGGCTAAAATCAAAAAAGAGCAGGCAAAAGCACTTACCGAGAAAGATACCGCATTTCCTATTCCGCAGGAAAAATTAATTCCTTTCTTAATGGAATACGGAAAGAAAAATCCAGAGAATAAAGTCCGTATCACAACCAGTTTTGGTTCTTTCGAGGTGACTTTATATAGAGATACGCCACTTCACCGTGCAAATTTTATCATGCTTATTAAAAACGATTATTTTGATAACACCTATTTTCATCGTGTAGCACCAAATTTTGTGATCCAGGGAGGAAATTCAGATAACGCATCTACAAATATCAAAAGACACGATATTGGTGATTATTTAATTCCGAATGAATTAGATGCTGGTCACCGCCATGTACGCGGAGCTTTTTCAGCAGCAAAATATGCCGAGCAAAATACGAGTAAAGCTTCTAGTCCGTTTGAATTTTTCGTGGTGTTGAATCCTAATGGAGCGCATCACCTGGACGACGAACATACGGTTTACGGTTATGTTTCTAAAGGAATGGATGTGGTCGACGAGATTTCTAAAGTAAAAACCGGCCAATCTGAATGGCCAATCGATAACATCGAAATGCAGGTAGAGATTATTGAGTAGCTTTTCTGTAGGCAGTGGACAATTAACAGTTAGCAATTATCAATAATCTAGGTTTTGGAGCAGCATTTTTAATTAAACAGATCTAATTTCTAGGCTCCAACTTCTAAAATCCAGACTTTCAATTCGAATGTTTTGTTCAATTGACAGTTTCAGTAAGCAGTCTAAGTGAGCAGTCTCAGTAGGCAGTGAGCAACAATCAATTAACAGTTAGCAATTATCAATATTCTAAGTTTTGAAGTTTTCTTTTTCGGGAAAAAGTCAGATTTCTAAATGCTATGATCTCAAATCTAATAATCTAAGTTTTAGAGCACTATTTTTAATTAAACAGGTCTCCTTTCTAGCCTCTAACTTCTAAAATCTAGAGTCTAAGATCTCAAATCTAACTTCTAACCTATTGCTGTGTGAAATAATTATAATCTTCGATCACTCGTTTTACAAAAACCATAGGTTTTTCATCGAATTTCACCCCGAGTAGATTAGATAATTTTTCAGCTAAAGCGATGATCACCTTATGATTTCCCTTTATTCGGGCATTTCTATAGATCTCTTTGACTTCCTGAACGTCGCGATCTTTTAAAATGGTAACCTGAGGATATTTTGGCACGTAATCTTCAGGAATTTCAACAGCTAAAGTATTAGCTAAGCTTAGTTTTCGTTTTTCAGAAATTACCGTTGTTTTTGCCGCCATATCTCCTAAACGCTGCCCTTTACCATTCAATAAAATAGTAACTACGGCAATACTTCCGCTACCTAAACTTATATCAATAATTCGCAGCAACCATCGTATTAGATAGTTTACGAAAGCCGGGCGAGATCCATCTAATTTTACGACTTTAATTTTCATGGCAGATTTTCCCGGTGTTTTGCCATCCCAAAAAGTTTCGAACATTAGATAGTAAAGAAAAATAGGCAAACCAATCACCATATAGTAGACCATTTCACCAAATCGATCGGCTTCAAAACCCGCTAGTAATAGCGCAGAAATGATCGAATAAATGATCATAATAAAAAAATCTATTAGAAAAGCTAAAACCCGATCACCAATTGAGGCCGAATTTTGCTGAATTCCGATATTTTGAGCGGTTTCAATTTGAAAATTATCCATTAAATATGTTTCTTTGAGGATCTAATTTAATCCTGAATATGCGCGAGGCTGCTTTTGTGAAGCAAAATAAAGATAAATGGCTAAAGTTTGAAAGTCTCCTGAAAAATAATAGCAACATTTCTCCAGATCAACTTTCTGCGGCTTATGTTGAAATTACAGACCATTTAAGCTACGCAAACACCTTTTACACAGGCAGTAATACGGCCAGATATCTTAACGATCTTGCTTCACAGGCGCATCAAAAAGTGTATCGAAATAAAAAAGAATCAAAAAATAAATTCATTTTATTTTATACCAAAGAGTTTCCGCTGTTCTTTTACCAGTATCAAAAGCAATTATTATTCAGTTTTTTGGTCTTCGCTATTTTTGCGATCGTTGGGGCATATTCGGCCGCTAACGAAGATAGTTTTGTAAGAGCCGTTCTTGGTGACGCCTATGTAAATGCTACGCTAAATAATATTGAAAACGACGATCCTATGGCTGTTTATAAACAGGCATCAGAAACCGATATGTTTTTGGGGATTACCATAAACAATGTTAGAGTTGGTTTAATGGCATTTTCATTTGGAGTTCTGGCAGGTTTAGGAACGCTTATCGTACTTATGCAAAATGCAATTATGCTGGGATCATTTCAGTATTTCTTTTATGATAAAGGTTTATTGTGGGAATCTGCCAGAACGATTTGGATTCATGGTACCATAGAAATTTCAGTAATTATTATTGCAGCCTGTGCCGGGCTGGTTGTTGGGCGCAGTATTTTATTTCCTAAAACCTATAGCAGATTACATTCTTTTGTGACAGGAGTTAAAGACGGACTCAAAATTGTAATTTCTACCGTTCCCTTCTTTATTATCGCAGGTTTTTTGGAAGGTTTTGTAACGCGACATACAGAGATGCCAGATGTTCTGGCCATTTTAATCATAAGCTTATCATTAATTCTAATTTTGTGGTATTATGTGATCTTACCACAACGTTTACATAAAAAATTCATTGATGGAAAATAAGATTTTCAGGTTTAGAAAAACCAGGGATTTTGGAGAGCTATTAAGTGATACCTTTAAGTTTTTGCGGGAAAATGCAAAAAGTTTTTTAAGTATCAATTTTAAAGTTTGTGCTCCTTTTTTAATCACCCTGATTATTACAAATGCATATTATACTTATGCTACTCTTGGGGTTGGATTTGAAGGTTATTCGAATCTTACCGGCTTTATAATTCCGGCGCTTATCAATACGCTGGCACTTTTCGTTTACTTTACTGCGCTATATCTAAGTGTATTTAATTACATCAAAGCTTACATTGCCAAGGATGGAAATGTAAATATAGAAGACGTAAAAAATGGTTTAAAAAATGACCTTGGAAACGGACTTCTATTAAACTTTATTGTTGGTCTATTGACCGTTGTAGGATTTTTGTTTTTATTTATTCCCGGTATCTATCTTGGGGTTGTATTAACTTTAGCATTACCAATATTGGTTTTTGATCAAAAAGGTGTTGGTGATACAATTTCCAGTGCTTTCGAATTAATAAAAGATAACTGGTGGCTTACTTTTGGGATTCTTATCGTTTTTGGAATCATTATGTACATTATTAATGTTGTTTTCCAAATGCCAATGATCATTTATATGATGATGTCTATGTTCTCTGGACTAGACGCTGGTATAGAAACGATGGCTCAAAATATGCAAACCAAAGATCCGGTTTTAATCGTACTAACAATTTTGGCTTCGATCGCACAATACCTGCTTTATATTATCACTCCAATTTTAATAAGCCTTATATATTTTAATTTAAACGAAGAAAAAAACTTTACCGGTACTTACGACAGTATCGATAAGTTAGGTGAAGACCACGAATGAGAATCTTAATTTCCTTTCTTTTAATTCTGAATTTTAATTTTGCGCTTGCGCAGCAGGATACTATTGTCCAAACTGAAGCTGATACTAAGCTTGATCCTAATGCTGAAGTAGAATCTAAAAATACTTCTCAAGCTGAAGCTGAAGTGCAATTCGACAATACCAGCGATCTTAATCCTGTTCAGTTTAGTGAAACAAAAATTGAAGAGCTTAAAAAAGACGAAGATTTTAATTATTTAGAAGAAAAGCAGGAAAAAACCTGGTGGCAACAATTTAAAGAGTGGATCAATCAAAAATACCAGCAATTTTTAAACTGGTTATTTGGCGATTACGATGCTGGTAGTTTCTTTGGATTTATTCTGAAAATATTGCCTTATCTGCTTTTGATAGGGATCATTTGTTTAGTGATCTGGCTATTTACCCGAATGAATCCCGGAAAAAACATTCTTCAGGAACCACAAACATCAAAAATGCATTTAGATGATGAAGAAGAAATTATCCAAAATGCAGATATCCCGGCTTTAATAAAAAATGCGATCGAAAATGGCGAATATCGCATGGCAGTGCGATACTATTATCTTCAGGCTTTAAAAGAACTCGATCTCAAAAAAATTATTGATTTTGAAGCTCAAAAGACCAACAACGATTATATTTCAGAAATTCAAAATACCTCGCTAAATAATATATTCAAAAAAGTAACCCGCATCTACAATTTTATCTGGTATGGTGATTTTCAGGTTTCAAAAGAAGACTTTTTATTGGCAGAAAAGGGCTTTTCAGAATTAAATTCAACGATCAAAAACACCAAAAATGAGTAGGTTTTATAAAATTGCGCTTGGTGTTTTTATCCTTTTGGTAGCTTTTTTAACCTACCTCGAGGCGATCGAACCTACACCAATTAACTGGTATCCCAGCTATTCGAAACTCGATAAGATTCCGCTTGGCAGCTATATTTTCTATGAGAACTGGAAAGAAACTAATTTAGAACATTTTGAGGAGGTTAATATTCCGCCATTCGAATTTCTTAGCGATAGTTTAAGCATCACTGATGGATCTTATTTTTTCCTAAATAATTATGTGAGTTTCGACGAAGATGAGCTTAATAAACTGCTTGCCTGGGTCGAGAAAGGAAATACCGCATTTATAGCTTCAGATGTGTTTGGCGACAATGTTTTAGACACATTAAATCTGGATACCAAACCCTACAACAAAAAGATTGAAAACCAGATAAGTTTTATCCCAAAGACCGAATTAGATTTGGTGAATCCAAATTTTAAGCAAGATGGTCCTTTTGAAGTTCCGCATGAATTCAGCTCTATTTATTTTAGCAAGATCGATACGCTAAAAACCACTATTTTAGGTACGGTAAGATACGACGACGATACCTTAAGTGAACCACAGATTAATTTTATTGAAACTGAATTTGGTGATGGGAAGATCTTTATGCACAGCACACCTGAAGCTTTTGGCAATTATTTTATGCTGAAAAACAACAATTTTAAATATGCTGAAAATATTTTAGCTTATATCGATCAGGATGCTCCAATTTACTGGGATAATTATTACAAAACCGGCAAAGCGCAACCAACGAATCTGTTGTATGTGATCATGCAAAATAAAGCGCTAAAATGGGCCTATTATTTAATGATATTAGCCTCGCTGTTATTTATTATTTTTGAAGGGAAGCGTAAACAACGAGCAATTCCGGTAGTAAAACCACTTAAAAATCAGTCGTACGAATACACGCAAACCATTGCAGATCTTTACTTAGAACAAAAAAAGATCGATGAATTAACCCAAAAGCGAATTCAGCATTTTAAAGAATATATCCGTACAGACTTAAAGCTCGATCCTGATAAAAAACAAGATCATTTTTATACAATATTGGCTGATAAATCAGGGAATTCTATAGAATTTGTAAAAGAATTATTTAAAAATATCGAAGCCGTGAGCAATAAAAAAGCGACCGCCCAAGATTTTGAGAATATTAGCAAAGGCATCCATAAATTTAAATATGCCAATGCGCCAAAAGAAAAAATTTAGTTCGATTTTCGATAAAATCGGCTTAAAATATTGATTGAATTAAATTAAAGCTAATGAAGTTATTATTGATATTAGATCTTTAATGAGAAAAAACTTCATAGCAATTAATCTCGATAATCGAGTAAAACTAGAACCATGGAAGAACCAAACATACAACCCGAAAACGAAGAAAATAGCGAGCTTAATTTTGATACCCGTATTCCGCTAGAAGAATTAAAAACTTCAGTTGACGATCTAAAATCTCAGCTTTCGAAAATCATCGTTGGGCAAACCGAATTTGTAGAATTATTGATCGTGGGCTTACTTTCTAACGGTCACGTGCTAATCGAAGGTGTTCCCGGTGTGGCAAAAACAGTAACGGCAAAGCTTTTTGCCAAATGCCTGCAAACCGATTTTAGCCGAATTCAGTTTACACCAGATCTTATGCCTAGTGATGTCTTGGGAACATCAGTTCTAAACATGAAAACTTCAGATTTTGAATTTAAACCCGGTCCTGTTTTCTCGAATATCGTTCTAATTGACGAGATTAACCGCGCACCGGCAAAAACCCAGGCTGCCCTTTTTGAGGTGATGGAGGAACGCCAGGTAACCATCGACGGGACTCGTCACCAGTTACAAGATCCTTTTATGGTATTGGCAACTCAAAACCCGGTAGAACAAGAAGGAACTTACGCCTTACCCGAAGCACAATTAGACCGTTTTCTATTTAAGATCGAGGTAGATTATCCAAAATTAGAGGAAGAAATTGATATCTTAAAAGGTCACAACGAACGAAAAGGAGCAAAACCCGAAACGAACATCATCCCAACACTTTCTCCTGAAAAATTAAATGAGCTTAAAACGCACATTTTCGATATTAAGATTGAAGAAAAATTGTTGCATTATATCGCTGAACTGGTGAGTAAAACTCGCCAGCACGCGCATCTTTATTTGGGAGCTTCTCCAAGAGCTTCGATCGCAATTATGAATGCGGCAAAGGCTTTTGCGGCTATTGATGGTCGTGATTTTGTGATTCCAGAAGATATTAAAAGGTCACTGAATCCTGTGTTAGGGCATCGTATCATTCTTTCTCCAGATCGCGAAATGGAAGGCATGAAAACTCGTGATGTTATTCAAATGATTAGCCAATCTGTAGAAATCCCACGATAGTGATCAAATTCCTTAAATCTTTATACTTAACTAAGCGCTTCTTTTATAGTATCGCTGCAATCACAGTGCTGTTCCTTTTTTCGTTCTGGATCACGGCCATTTACCCTATTATTTGGGTGATATTGGTGATTTTAAGCATTGCTTTAATTATAGATATTATCGCGCTTTATCAAAGTAAAGGTTTAAATGCTCAAAGAATTTTACCAGAGAAATTCAGTAATTCAGATGCTAATTCGGTAAAAATTCAGATTAAAAATGACTATTCATTTAAGGTTTTTGCTGAAGTTATTGACGAGCTTCCCATTCAGTTTCAGAAAAGAGATTTTTTATATACTGCTGAAATAAAACCTGCTGAAAACTTCGAATTTGAGTATGAAGTGACGCCATTAGAACGTGGTGAATATATCTTCGGAAGATTAAATATTTACGCACAAAGCATCCTGAAATTGGCCAAAATCAGGAAGGTTTTTAATGCTGAACAAATGGTGAAGGTTTATCCGTCGTTCATCCAGATGAAAAAACTGGATTTCCTGGCAATCGATAACCGAATTTCGCAAGCCGGACTCAAAAAAATACGCCGACTTGGTCATACCATGGAGTTCGAGCAGATAAAAGAATACGTAACTGGCGACGATGTAAGAACCATTAACTGGAAAGCTACGGCAAAACATCGAAGTTTGATGGTGAATCAATTTCAGGATGAAAAAGCACAGCCGGTTTATTCGATTATTGATACAGGTCGCGTAATGAAAATGCCTTTTGAAGGTCTTAGTTTACTGGATTACGCGATAAACAGTAGTCTTGCTTTTTCGAATATCGCTCTGCGGAAAAAGGACAAAACAGGGATGATTAGTTTTTCTGCGAAAATTGAAAAAATCCTGAAAGATTCTTCAAGGATGAGTCAGCTTCAACGCATCATGGAGAGTTTGTATAATATTAGCACAGATTTTAAAGAATCTGATTTTGGTAGTTTATATGCCGGGATCAATAGATTTATTACACATCGCAGCTTATTGATGCTTTATACCAATTTTGAGCATCCATCGGCTTTAGAAAGACAATTACCTTATCTAAAAGCCATCAATAAACGACATGTTTTAGTGGTGATCTTTTTTGAAAATACTGAAATTACCAAACTACTCCATTCTACTCCTGAGAATCTTAGTGAAAGTGCTCACCAGGGAATCGCCGAAGAGTTTAGCCAGAATAAAGTAAAAATGGCTAAAGAATTACAAAGACACGGCATCCAAACCGTACTTACCAAACCAAAAGATCTAAGCATCAATGCCATTAATAAGTATCTTGAAATTAAAGCAAGAGGCTTGATTTAGAAGTTTAAAATATTGGATTGTTAGTATTCTAGATAGTTAGATTTTTGGTATGTTGGTATTTTAGAAAATTTTTCTGAAAATATAGATCCTTCTATTCTTTTTGAATTCTCTTGACAGAAAAGACTTTAAAGTATACTAATACAAGTGTTAATTAATTCTTAAAAACCCTAAACCAAGAACGCTTCGCTGTGAACCGTAAACAGTTATCTAGTTAACTCCAAAATACAATTCAGTAGTAAAAAATTACAGTTCAGTAAGTTGATTTCTAATCAATTGAACCTATTCCCTACTTTTATAGTGTTCAACTAAATAAAACCAATCAATATGAGAACTTTAGCCATTATTTTCGCATTATTTATTTCAGGACTTGCTGCAAAAGCACAAGAAACCGCAAAAGATTCTACCGGAACTATTTCCGTAGAAATACTAAACGTGACCAGCGATAACGGAAAAATCGTTTACGGTATTTATACCAAAGACAGTTTTATGAAAAAACCAAATTTCTCTAAAACTGCTAAAATAGAAGATGGAAAATCTGTTGTAACTTTTACAGATATTCCAGCAGGTGAATATGCTGTGATCTGCTTTCATGACAAAAATGATAACGACAAAATGGATTTTGAAACTAACGGAATGCCTCAGGAAGATTATGGGGTTTCAAATAACAAGCTTAATCCTTTTGGCCCACCGGTATGGAACGATGGTAAATTTAATTTTGACGGTGATGAAGAAAAAATTAGCATTCGATTTTAAGCGTTACATTATAAGTTTTAAAGCCGCAATTAGTCTTGATTAATTGCGGCTTTCTAGTATAGATAATCTTTAGGTTTTATTCGTTTTCAATAGAAAAAACTAATATATTTGTACTTCAGAAAAGATGAAAAACTATTTCATTTTTTTGAGAAAACGGCCTCAGGGCGAGGCTTAGAGCATTTAATTATGATTATCGATTAAATATCGCTATAGATTATGACCATTACCCAACTACATTATGTTCTGGCAGTAGCAGAACATAAAAACTTTACAAGAGCAGCTCAAAAAGTATTTGTTACTCAGCCTACTTTAAGTATGCAAATACAAAAGCTTGAAGAAGAGCTGGATGTGCTTATTTTCGACCGCAGTAAAAAGCCTATCGAACTTACTGAAACTGGGAAGAAAATTGTTACTCAGGCTAGAAATATTGTAAACGAGAGTGATCGAATTCAGGATATCGTAGATCAACAAAAAGGATTTATTGGCGGTGCCTTTCGTTTAGGGATTATTCCTACGGTTATGCCTACGCTATTACCGATGTTCATCAATAATTTCATCAAAAAATATCCAAAAGTAAAACTTCAGATCGAAGAATTGCATACCGAGGCTATTATTGAAAAACTAAAAGAGGGACATTTAGACGCAGCAATCGCGGCAACTCCGCTAAATATAGAAGGCATTAAGGAAAATGCATTATATTACGAGCCTTTTGTAGGATATATTCCGCCAAGTCACCGTTTACACAACGAGTATAAAATTGATGTAAATGACCTGGATATCGATGACATTTTACTTTTGCAAGATGGCCATTGTTTTAAAGACGGTATCATCAACTTATGTAAAACGGTAAAATCTAGCGAAGACGAACATTTTAGACTACAAAGCGGTAGTTTTGAAACCTTGATCAAGCTTGCTAATGAAGGTTTAGGAATGACGCTTTTACCTTACCTGCATACTTTAGATATTGCTGAAAAAGATAAGAACAACTTAAAAATGTTTAAGGATCCTGTGCCAGCGAGAGAAGTAAGTTTGATCTATAATCGTAGCGAATTGAAAATGCAGATTATCGATGCGATGCGTAAAGTTATCGCCTCTGTAGTGAAAGGAGCGATTACCTTCCAAAATGTAGAAATTATTAGTCCTGCGCAGCAGAAGAATAAAAAAGAACTTCAGTATTAAAAATCTGATCTTATAAAAAAGAAAAAGCGGCTTTTAGCCGCTTTTTTAATTTTTTATCATGTCAAGAATTTAAATAAATTAAGCATTGATTTAGTTCCGGATTCTGTTTCGTAAGTGCTTCAATCCAAATTTTAAGTTCCTCTATTTCGTGAGGCAATAATCTAGAAATCGCTTTTTTTACTTCCTTACAGAATAATGTTGCATCAAAACTCACCTTATCAAGGATCGTTTTGGTGTATTCAAACATCGCTCTCGCCATAATTTGATACTGATTTAATTATTAGTTAGGTTAATTTAAAAAAATGTAAAAATTTCTCTATAAGCTGCGATTTTAACGTCTTAAATATAGAAAATTTTCACACTTAAACCACATATAAACAAATCTTTAACATTTTAAAATCGGTTATCGCCGCTTAAAATATCACCAATTCCTCCTAAAATACTTCCTTCACCTTTATCTTTTCCTCCAGCTTGCGGAGCAGCCTGTAAAACTCTGTTTGCTAATCTGCTAAATGGTAAAGATTGTACGTAAACAACGCCCGGGCCAGTTAAAGTGGCAAAGAAAAGTCCTTCACCTCCAAAGAAAGTATTACGAATTCCGCCTACAAACTCGATATCATAATTAACAGTTTGTGTGAAACCAATAATGCATCCTGTGTCGACTTTTAAAGTTTCGCCAATAGCTAATTCTTTTCTGGCCATTGTTCCGCCGGCATGCACAAAAGCCATCCCGTCACCTTCTACTTTTTGCATAATAAATCCTTCACCTCCAAAGAAACCACGACCTAGCTTTCGGCTAAATTCTATTCCTATAGAAACACCTTTCGCTGCACATAGAAATGCATCTTTCTGGCAAATAAATTTACCTCCAAATTGTGTAAGATCGATAGGAATGATCTTTCCCGGATATGGTGAGGCAAAACTTATTTTCTTTTTTCCCTGCCCCATATTCGAAAAGATCGTCATAAATAAACTTTCTCCTGTAAGTAATCGCTTCCCGGCACCCAGCACTTTTCCTAAAAAGCCTTCGTTTTCTTTACTCCCGTCTCCAAAAATGGTATCCATTTTAATACCATTATCCATCATCATAAAGTTACCAGCTTCTGCAATCGCAGCTTCCTGTGGATCTAACTCCAACTCTACATACTGCATTTCTTCGCCAAATATTTCGTAATCTATTTCGTGAGCATTCATAATTTAAGTTTTAGTGGTTTTATCTATTAGAAGAGAAAATTATTGAAATGTTACAGGCGGTTTAAAAGTTTATTTTCTTGTCTTTACTTTTACCGTCCATTCAAATTCGAATGTAGAAACCGGTATTCCCTCTTCATTGATGCCTATAGATTTCATCCAAAAGGTCTGGCCTTCTCCTGTTTTTAAAGTTTCTGAAATTGCATTATCAATCAAAGCTCCGTCTTCACATTTAAAGATGATCTTTCCTGTAGCCTTTTTGGTAAAAACCGATCTATTTTGAGCCACTAACATTGATATTGATTGTTTTTGCGCTCTTATTTTTGAAATAACCAAAGCTCCTGTACTTAACTCGGCTGCCATTGCCTGCACTGCGAAATACATACTTTTAAAAGGATTTTGATTAATCCATTTATGTTTTACTCCTACACTGCAATTAGTATCTGAAATCGCTTTAACCCTAACACCACAAAGCCATGCGCTTGGTAATTTCAGCATTAAAAATTGATTGAGTTTCTTAGGCGTTATTGGCATAATCTTCAATATTTCTTTTAAAGATATTTAATTTATTTCAATTAGTATAAATACTTCAAATCTTAATTAAATGTTAAATTTAAGTACTATGCTTTGCAAAATACCTTCTTTTAACCATATATTTGTATAAGAAATTAACTGGTATAAGAATTTCTACATTTAATTAGATAAGAATTATCATATTTTATCAATCAAAAAAACGTCTTTATCAGGACATTACAAACCGGACTTAAAAACATCAAAACCATCATTTTAAGTCCGGTTTATTAAAAAAGAAAACGCAATGGAATCATCAGCAATCAAACAACAAGATCAAACCCTGGCCACGATCATCCACCTTTCGGTTTTTTCAAAATTATTTATCCCTTTTGGCAATTTTATTTTCCCGGTGATCATCTGGCTGGTAAGTAAAGAGAAAAAATTTGTTAACCATCACGGTCGAAATGCGGTAAACTTTCAGTTAAGTTTATTACTTTATTACATCATCATTGCCTGTATTCTTATTGCCACGATAATTATTATGGGTGCTAGAATCCCTTTTGAATTTTTTGAATATAACGCTTACAACTTCAGGATAGACCGCGTTAACGAAGAAGCTATTTTGCCCTTTGTTATCGTTCTATTTACAGGAGGAATATTTCTACTTGGCCTAATTGTCTTTGAACTTTACGCTGTAATTAGTGCAGCTAAGGATGCAAGCGAAGCAAAAGAATACAAATATCCATTATGCATCAACTTTATCAAAGAAGACACTACTCTAAACGAAGCTTCTTAAAACATCCATCATGAAAAAATTAATCAACATCAGTCTAATATTAGTCGTTTTACTCAACAATTCTTGTGTAAAAATTGAAAATGAAATCTCCGATTCCAAAAATTATGATCTTGACGGAAGCTGGGAATTATACGAGGGTAAAAACGACATCAAAAGAATCGATTTCGAAGATAAGAATGTAGTTCTTAGTTCTAAAGATCAAACTATCCAAGGCAAATTAGGGACTTTCATTACAAGCACTTCATCTATAGATTTATTTATTTTCTCTACGGTAAAAAACAAGAAAGTACCATCTATAGAATATTACAATAGTGATAAAAAAATAGAAATCCCTATTTATTATGAAAGCCTGGACGACGAGTATTTTATCACTTTAAATGACGACGTTTATCAAAAAGTAAAATAACTTGGGGCAAGCCCTCAAGGCATTCATTGGAAACAAATTTTTAATTTCAAGGCAAGCCTCGGAGTATTTTATCCTTTGGCGGTGCCAATAAAATAATCATCAATTTATCGAATATGAATCCATCAATCAAAATATCACAAATCATCATCGCCATTTTGTGTGCTTTATATACCAGTTTTGGTTTAGCGCAGCAAAATGAAAAAGTAGAGATCTTGCTTGTAGGTTTTGCGCACTTAAGCCAAATGCAAAATGGCACTGAGGCTGCAAGTATGTTTAATCCAAAAAAACAACAGGAGCTTGAAAAAATAACGGCTAAAATTGCACAGTTTCAACCCGATGCCATTATGGTTGAATTAACTCCGCAGGAACAACAATGGGCAGATAGCCTTTACGAGTTATACCAAAACGATAAACTAGATCTTAAGAAGTTTGAATATGGTGCAGGTGAGACTTACCAGATAGGTTTTAGGCTAGCTAATAAACTGAATTTAGATCATGTTTACGGAATCGACTTCAAGTCTTCTACATCCCAAAATTTACTGAAAGAAGGTAATCATTTTGAGTATTTCCAAGAGCAATTAAAAAAGCTTCAGCAAACCTCAAGACCTTTAGGGAAACAGGTGATGGAAAATTCACTTTCATTATACGATTTCACAAAAAAGATCAACGAGCCAGAAATGCTTAACCTTTCGTATAGAGCAGTTTTCAACTATCCGGCTTATGTGCAAAATGGCGATTTTAATAAGGATAGTATTAATTACAGAGAATTAAATTCCGAAGAAAAAAGATATGCAGGCGCCGAGTATATTAGTCTGTTTTTCGATAGAAACATTAAGATTTATTCAAACATTTTAAACACACAATTAAAAACAGGAAGCAAGAGAATTTATGTAATGATGGGACAGGCTCATATTGGGATTTTAAAAGATCTTTTAGAAGACAACCCAAATTATGAGATTGTAGACGCTCTTGCATATTTAGATTAGTCATTCAATTTATCAAACATAATCATCAATCAAAAAATGAACATTTTAACAACATTCAAAACCAAACGCTATGAAGATAGAGAACACCAAAGCACAAATGCGTAAAGGTGTACTGGAGTATTGTATACTTTCGGTTTTAAAAGATGAAGATGCTTACGTAGCTGAAATCTTAGACACCCTTAAAGATGCCAAATTACTGGTAGTAGAAGGAACGATATATCCTTTGTTAACCCGACTTAAAAACGCAGGACTGCTCTCTTACAGATGGGAAGAGTCTACCAGTGGGCCACCAAGAAAATATTATGGATTAACAGAAACTGGCAGATTGTTCTTAACCGAACTTTCCTCGACCTGGGATGAGCTGCAAACCGCAGTAAACATTGTAACTACTCAAAAAAAGAAAAATCATGAATAAGACGATAAACATAAATCTTGCGGGCATGTTCTTTCATATCGACGAGGATGCCTTTAAAAAATTACAGCATTATCTGGATGCCATAAAACGTTCGTTTACCGATAAACAGGGACGTGACGAGATTATCCTGGATATTGAAGCCCGTATTGCTGAACTTTTTGCTGAAAAAAGAGCCGATAAGAGTCAGGTAATAAGTATGAAAGATGTCGATGAAGTAATCGCCATTATGGGGCAACCTGAAGATTATATGGTAGATGAAGATATCTTTGAGGACGAGCCCGAAACCACAACTTCTAAAAAGACCAAAAAATCTTCTAATAAGCGTCTTTACCGTGATACTGAAAACTCTTATGTTGGCGGTGTAAGCAGTGGTTTAGGTCATTACTTAGAAATAGATGCCATTTGGATACGCCTACTTTGGGTTGTTCTTACACTGGCCTCTAGCGGTATTTTTCTTTTGATCTATGTTGCCTTTTGGATTTTTACTCCTGAAGCTAAAACCACTGCAGAGAAACTTTCTATGCGCGGGGAAGAAGTAACGATATCAAACATCGAAAAAAAAATTAGAGAAGGATTTGATAATGTTTCAGAAAAAGTAAAAAATGTAGATTACCAAAAATACGGTAATCGCGCAAAAGCAGGTGCAGGAAGTGCAGCATCAGCCTTCGCAAGTATTATCAATGTATTTTTAAGAATTATCGTTGGTTTTGTAGGAATCATAATTCTACTTGTTGCCGGTGGTGGTTTGATCGCATTGTTCATTAGCTTGTTCACTTTTGGAACTTTTGGAATCATCGACGCTCCCTGGAACGATTATTTAATGATGCATATTTCTGAAACCTCTTTATGGTTGGGAGTGATCTTCAGTTTCTTTGTTTTTGGAATCCTTTTATTCTTCTTGTTCGTCCTTGGATTAAAGATTCTGGTTAAGAATTTAAAATCGATAGGAAATACTGCAAAACTAGTATTACTGGGTATTTGGATCATTTCAGCAATTGGTCTAGCGGTTATTTCTGTAAAAGAAGCTACAAGTAGAGCGATTAGTGAAAATGTGGTTGAAACATTTTCTATTCCTACTACTAAACAAGATACGCTAACGATCGAAATGAGAAATAACAATCAGTATAAATCGTACGTGGGGTATAGAAATCATAACGTTCAATTAAAATATGACGAGAACGAGAATGGCGTATTGTATTCTGAAAATATCAGAGTAATCATTCGTTCCACAAAAGACTCAATTGCGAAAATAGAAGTCAATAAAGAGGCAGATGGTAAAAGTGTATTAGATGCAAAAAGAAGAGCTGAAAACATCGAATATGGCTTTGATCTAAAAGGCAATACACTTTATTTGGACAGCTACTTTTTAGTAAAGGAACAATTAAAAGCCAGAGATCAGGAACTTTATGTTACCCTATGGCTTCCTGAAGGTAGTCACTTTATTGCAGACGATAATGTAAATTATTTTCATAGAAATGGTTATAGATCTAATGATATCTTACAAAACGACCAGGAAGGTTATTTGCTAAGAGTTGAAGACGATCATGCGGTATGTTTAGATTGTCCCATCGAAGAAATTGAAGATGAAGATGAAGATGTTTTTGATTCAGACGATGATACTTTTAATACCTCTGCAGAAGAAGAAAAATATTTAGAGGAACAAAAAAAGAGATTTGAGGAAGATACCACAGCTATAGATGAACCTACTGACGCATCAGACGATTTTTGATGCGCCAGTTTCTAACACAAATAAAAGTGTATAAATAGCACACAGCTAAAACTTAACCATCAATCAAAAACCAACCAATTATGATTAGTCTTTTAAATGTAATCATCAGTTTTCTTATGCTCGTGCTTTCTCCTCACTTGGAGATTGCACGACAAAAGGAAAAAATGCTTGAAATTTCTCATAAGATCGAGTGCAGCTATGCTGAAAACGAATTTTTGAATAAGATTTAGAAACTAAATATTACTTAATAAAGCTTATCTCTTTCGTAGCCTGACATGTAGAGTGAATAATTAATAGCCAGAACTTTAAAAAATGGGTTGCTGTTGGAAAGCAAACTGTCATAGCGTATCATCTTAAGTAGATTTATCGAATTTTGGCATCGCTCTTTTTAGGCTTAAAGGCTTCGTGTTAGAATATTTTCTTCCCCTATTCAAGGTCCAGAGAATGTATCCATTCAAATAAAATGCACTCGTGTCTCCTTAATTTTTGAAAAACTCTACTTTAACCTATTCCTTCCATTAAAAAAACCTCAATTTCTATATGAAACAAAAACGCCACATAATTATCAAAACCTTAAAATGGGGCGCCATTTGTATATTCGGATACTTATTCTTAACAACGCTAATATTTGGACATACTAATTTAGATACAAGAACTGGAGTTCAGAGCTTTGGATGGTCTGGACTAGATGCGTTATTTTCAGATCAAGCATTCGGTCTTTTTATAAACGAACCCTACAAAACTAAATTGAAGGGAGTTGATGGACCTTATATTTTCGATAATATTAAGTACGAGGTCAATCAAAAAAATGAACTTAAAAAAAATACGTTTGATAGAAGAAAACCAATAAAAGTTCACGTGAGGAATCAAGATGAGGATAAATTTGAAATTATCCTTAAAAATTCTTACGAAAATGAGGTGGCTAATTATGACCTCCCATCTAGATTAATTGCGATTTCTGATATCGAGGGAAACTTCAATGCCCTTTACAGCTTCCTTATTAATAATAAGGTAATGGATAAGAATTATAACTGGATCTTTGGCGATGGACATTTAGTATTAAATGGTGATTTTTTTGATCGCGGAAAAAACGTTACACAGTGTTTGTGGCTTATTTATACTTTAGAGAAAAAAGCGGAAGAGAAGCATGGAAAAGTACATTTTATTAATGGCAATCATGAGATAATGAATTTGGAGGGTGATATCTCCTATTCTCAGCATCAATACATTGAAGTCGCTAAACAAGTTAGCCAGAAAACAAATTGGGAAAAGGCAGCAAAATTTATGTATTCTGAAAAATCAGAATTAGGGAAATGGCTTAGAACAAAAAATGTTATCGAAAAAATTGGCCCGTACTTGTTTGTTCATGCCGGGCTAACTAAAAGATATATTCAAGAAGATTTAAAAATCGATGAGATCAATAAAATTGCTAGAAAATATTATGGAAAGACTGTAGCAAAGACACTTTCTGGTTCTAAGGAAAAATTGATAATAAATTCTCAAAATAGTCCTTATTGGGACAGGAGCTTAGCCACAAAAACTTCTTACAAACTAGCATTCATGCTCAACGGAGATTCTTTAATTGAGACATCTCAAACGGAATTAGATTCAATTTTAAATTTTTATGATGCAAAGAAACTTATAATAGGTCACTCTGTAGTAAATGATGTTAGTACAGATTATAATACCAAGCTTATTAAGATTGATGTAAAACATGGTTTAACGAAAAATAGCCCTAAAACTAAGGGTATCTTAATTGAAAACAATAAAATCTTTATCATAAATAGTTTAGGAGAAAAGAAAAGATTGTTGTCTTAAATTATGAAAATGCCGCTATCTCTAATCTAATTTTAAGCCTGAAATGAAAAAATTAACAAAAGTATTTCTACTATTCCTTTCAATAAGCTTAATAGGCTGTGACAACATGACTCAGCATGTTTCAGAAGAACTAATCATAAATTTCAATGCTGAAAATTTAGATTCAAATTATAAGAAAATACAATGTTTTATTTTCGATATCGATCGACAAGCTCTTAAAAATGATATCTCATTAACTTTTGATTCTATTTACCCTGATTCTTTTGACCTTCGTTTAAATACCATGAAGGTAGAAACTAGCATTACAAAAAATGTAAATAATGTGACCACTACATCATCCAAAGCGCAATTCGTAAAAGTTCAAATAGAAATTTCTTATAAAAGTGAACTAAATGAGTCACAGGCTTTTTTAATTAGAGATTATTGCAAAGAATATTTAAATAAAGAGCTTACCAAGCAGGGTTATATTATCCATACACAATAATCTTTAAGTTACTGCCTATATTTCGTATTTTAGATTGAAAACATTCAGTTTATGGCGTTCTTTTTGATATAGCTAACTGAATCAAAAATAGAAATATGAAAAAAGGTCTTTGTCTCCTACTATTTTTAGTGACGCTTGCTTCACAGGCGCAGGTGGTAGGAAATCGAAATGTAGTGAACAAAAAAAGAAATCTTGATAATTTTACCGAAATCCACATTACAGGAGATTTTGAAGTTAGTCTTACCCGCGGAAATTCCGCCTTTGCTGAAGTTGAGGCCGACGAGAATCTTCACGATATTATACGAACAGATGTGGTTGATGGCGTACTTTTTATCAAACCTGCAAAAGAAATTAAACGCTCTAAACGACAGGAAATAAAAGTGGAATTCCCAGAAACCATAACCAAAATAAAACTAGAAGAAAATGCCGAATTAGATGCTTCTAAAGGACTTAATTTATCTGATATCGAAATTGAAACTACGGATAAGTCGAAGCTATTTTTAACCTTAAACACAACTAACTTTAAGCTTAAAAACGGCGAAGATGCCCAAATAGAGTTAAATCTGGAAGCTAAAGATGTTTATTTTCAGTTTAATGGAAGCAGTAAAATAAAGGCTTTAGTCAACTCCCCTATTCTTAAGTTAGATAACTATGAACGTGCTGATGCTGAACTTGAAGGAACTGTTGAAGATTTTGAACTTAGAACAGAACATTCCAGTACTTTTGAAGGTAAAAACCTAACTGCAACCAATGCAAAACTTATTGCTGAAGGACGTTCTAAAAATGAAATTTCTGTAGTAGAAAATTTAAACATCATTGCCGAAGATCGCAGTGAAACTACAATTTTTAACACTCCAAAGATCAAGATCGAAAAATTTACAGGAGAAGCAGTTTTAAAGAAAGCTGAGTTTTAAAATTAGTTTTAATACAAAATAGAAAGGCCGGATTTTGCAATCCAGCCTTTCTAATAGTTATGAGTAAATTACTGCTTAGATTATACTTAGGCAGTAACTTCTTTTTCCTCTTCTTCGGTAGTTTCGATTTCAGCTAAATAACGCTCAGCGTCCATCGCGGCCATACAACCTGTACCTGCAGCGGTAATTGCCTGGCGATATTCTTTATCCTGAACATCTCCCGATGCAAAAACTCCAGGAATATTCGTTTTTGTAGATTTTCCCTGAGTGATTAGATATCCTGTTTCGTCCATATCTAAATGGCCTTTAAAAATATCTGTATTTGGTTTATGTCCAATAGCGATAAATAATCCGGTAATTGCAATTTCTTCTTTCTCACCAGTCTTATTATTTACCATGCGTAATCCATCTACAACCTGATCACCAATAACCTCATCCACTTCAGTATTGTAACGAACTTCAAGATTCTTAGTATTATTTACACGGTGCTGCATAGCTTTAGAAGCTCTCATCTCGTCTTTTCTAACCAACATGGTAACTTTCTTACAAATGTTCGCTAAATAAGTTGCTTCTTCAGCAGCAGTATCTCCACCGCCAACGATAGCTACATCCTGATTTTTATAGAAAAATCCATCACAAACCGCACAGGCTGAAACTCCGCCTCCTCTTAATTTCTGTTCACTAGGCAATCCTAAATATTTTGCAGTGGCACCTGTAGAAATAATTACTGTTTCGGCTTCTACCCATTTAGAATTATCGATACAAGCTTTGTGAATTCCTCCAGCTTCTTTACTAAACTCAACTTCAGTAACCATTCCCATACGAACTTCTGTACCAAAACGTTCAGCTTGCTTTTGTAGATCCATCATCATAGCCGGGCCATCGATACCTTCAGGATAACCAGGAAAGTTATCAACTTCAGTAGTTGTAGTTAACTGCCCACCAGGCTCCATTCCGGTATACATAATTGGTTTTAGATCTGCTCTGGAAGCATAAATTGCTGCAGTATATCCGGCAGGACCAGATCCAATGATCAAACACTTAATTCTTTCGATTGTCTCGCTCATATGTTCTTTAAATCTTATTCTTAATTTAGATTGTAAAAGTAGTAACTTCAATTAAAAACTTACAGTAAATCACATATAGATTTACTATATATCGATAGTTGCAGCATATTAGTCTGTTTAACTGACTAATAATTACTTACTGCGTTTCTACAAATTTAAAACAATAAAATTACCTTTGCCAATTATGGAGTTTAGCCTGTTTAATATACTGGATATTCTTGGTACCGCAGCTTTTGCGATTTCTGGTGCATTATCTGCCATGAACCGCAGGTTAGATCTCTTCGGTATTTTTATCATTGCCTTTGTAACTGCTATTGGTGGTGGCACATTACGCGATGTTTTAATTGGTAATACTCCTGTCACCTGGATGGAAAACACGATTTATATTTATCTTATAAGCGTAGTGACGATATTGGCTATTTTATTCAGAAATTATTTAAATCATCTTCGGAAATCATTATTCTTATTCGATACGATAGGCCTTGGTGTATTTACGATCACCGGTGTAGAAATTGGAATAAGAAATGAACTGGATCCTATAATTTCTATCGCTTTAGGTGGAATGACCGGTGCATTTGGTGGTGTGATTCGGGATATTTTATGTAATGAAATTCCTGTAATTTTTAGAAAAGAAGAGATTTATGCAACGGCTTGTCTGGTAGGCGGACTCATTTTCGTAATCATGCACGATCAAAATATCAATACTGATATTACTTATTTAGTAACGTCTCTAACTGTAATAATCTTAAGATTACTTGCAGTAAAATATCACATCACACTCCCTGACTTTTATCCTGAAAAAGAGCAAAAGTAAATTGTACGTTTGGTTGAAGAATCAATTAAATCTTCAACTAAAATTTATCATTAAAACATCAAATTTCAGCCAAAAAAAACAGCAATTAGCTGTAGGGAACTAATTGCTGCTAAAAATCACATTAATAGAATTTTCTAATGTGGTAGTTTCTTACGAAGTAATCCATATATAAAAGTTCCCAACATGGCACCGGCAAAAACCACTAATATTGGCCAATAACCTGCGCCTGCTAAAACATAGATTGGTCCCGGGCAAGCTCCTGCTAATGCCCAACCTAATCCAAAAATGATTCCTCCAAACATGTAGCGGCTAAAGCTTTTATCCTTCGGAACAAAATTTATAGGTTGCCCAAAAAAGGACTTTAAATTCTTTTTTTTGATAACCTGAACCCCAATCACTCCTAAAAATAAAGCTGAACCAATGATCCCGTACATATGGAACGATTGGAATTTAAACATCTCGTAGATTCTAAACCACGAAGCAGCTTCAGACTTAAACATTACGATCCCAAAAAATATTCCTATCACTAAAAATCCTATTTGTCTCATTGTTTAAAATATTAATGGGTATAAAAAATGAATCATTAACAATCCACCAATAAAAAAGCCAATTACGGCAATTAATGATGGTAATTGTAGGTTACTTAATCCTGAAATTGCATGCCCAGAAGTACATCCACCGGCGTATCTTGCTCCAAATCCAATTAAAATCCCGCCTATTAAAAGCACTAAAAGCGTAAGCGGTTCAGAAAAAACATTTGTCGAAAATAATTCGGTTGGCAAATAGGCTTTCCCTGCACTTTCAAACCCAAGATTGTTTAGATCCTGAATCGTTTCTGAAGAAATTGCAACGGTAGTTGGATCTTCGCTCAAATAAAATTGTGCGATAAAACCACCAATTACGGCACCTAGCAATACCAGTAAATTCCATTGCTGTGCTCTCCAATCGAAATTAAAAAAATCTGCTTTTTTATCTGCACCACACATGCTACACATGGTTCGCAGGTTGGAAGACATTCCAAACTGACGCCCCATAAAAATGAGTAAAAACATGGTAAATGCGATCAATGGCCCGGAAACATACCACGGCCAGGGTTCTAATATCCAATTCATAGTCTTCTTTTGTGCAAATAAACCAGAAATTAAGAAAACGGCCTGTAACAATGGTTACATTAATTTTCCTGAAGGTATTCTTTAAAGTTTTTTACTACTTTTTCTGATAATCTTTCCTGAGTTTTAAGCGTCCAGCCGGCACTTTTCTTCCCAATCACCACATTCTTTCTTTCATGAATATCCTGCGGAACATCTTTTTTGGCGTCCCCATCGAAAATCGCAAAATTTGAGGTCGATTTTATCCAATTTCGAAAAGCTTTTAAATCGAATGGCATTCCCAGCGAAGTATTGATAAAAATTTTCCCGTTACCGAATTTCTCAAAATGTTCTGGCTGAAGAATTTCCAGGTTTTTGGGAAGATGAATCGAGATCACATCTACCGTTTCCAAAAGTTCATCAAGCTCTAAATAGTCCAGTCCTTTTTGCTCGTATTGAAGTTTTCTGCTTCTGCTGAAGTAATAAAGATCGGCTCCAAAAGGCAATAAACAATCGGCTAAAAGCTGCCCGGTAACACCCAAACCAATGATCCCAATTTTAAGATCGGTAAGTTCATGCGGAATTTCCTTCCACTGTTTTTCAGCATAACCGTGGATAAGCATGATCAATTCTGAAATCACAAATTCTGCCACTCCGGGATCGCCATAATCAAAAATTCCGGTGACTGTAATTCCCTTTTCGCGTGCATAATTTACCGCTACATTGGCTGAAGCATCATCAAACAAACTACAGCACATCCCGATATACTTAAGATTAGGACATTCTTGAATAATTTCTTCTGTGATCTGCGTTTTCCAGGAAACAAAGATCACCTCAGCATCACCAATTCTATTTAAAATTTCCTCTTTGGTTTCCGGGAAATCATCAGGATGAATTATTTTTTCTTCGGAATATTCCTGAAGCTGCGCAATAGCTTCATCATTCATTTTTGTATAATCGACACAGGCGATTTTGTTGAATTTCATCTTTAATTTTTGGGAAACATAAGAAAAAATCGAAGAATTTTAGCCATTAGCACTCAGCTTTTGGGGAATAGTATGGAATTAATTATACGCGATTTTTGTTAATTAAGCTTTCGTCATTCCGGACTTGATCCGGAATCTCATATCTTATTGAATATCCAAGCTTATTAGTGTGAGATCCTGAATCAAGTTCAGGATGACTGTTCTTTTTAAAAGCATTTATCGATACTATTTCAACGCTACCGCTATAAAATCACTCGAATTGAAGATTCAACATAATTTGAAAAGAGATCTCTCCACAAGGTCGAGATGACACATAACCTTTGCACATTCCACATTTAGAATTCAGCATTCAGCATACAGCATACAGCATACAGCATTCAAAATAAAAAAATCTATATTCTAAAAGCGCAGCGCTCTAATCTCTAAAATCTAAAAAGTAGCGGTCTAAAGTCTACAAAGGAATATTCCCATGTTTTCGGTCTGGTCTTAGCACACTTTTATTTTCGAGCATACTAAAAGCTTTCAGTAATTTTCTACGAGTGTCTTTCGGCATAATTACCTCATCAATAAATCCGCGTTGTGCGGCTTCAAAAGGATTGGCAAACTTTTCGGCATACTCCGCTTCTTTCTCAGCTAGTTTTTGTTCAGGATCATCAGCTTCTTTAATTTCTTTTCTAAATATAATTTCACTTGCTCCTTTGGCTCCCATAACAGCAATTTCCGCACTTGGCCAGGCAAAATTCATATCAGCTCCAATATGCTTACTATTCATAACATCGTACGCACCACCATAAGCTTTTCGGGTAATCACCGTCACCTTTGGCACCGTAGCTTCACTCAGCGCATACAATAACTTCGCACCGTGAAGAATGATCCCGTTCCATTCCTGATCTGTTCCCGGCAAGAATCCAGGTACATCGACTAAAACCAATAGCGGAATATTAAAACAATCGCAAAAACGTGTAAATCGAGCCGCTTTTTTAGAACTATCTACATCTAAAACTCCGGCTAAACTCATTGGCTGATTGGCAACAATACCAATACTTCTCCCGCCCAATCGTGCAAAACCAACGATGATATTGTCGGCATAATTCTTATGAATTTCAAAGAAAGAATCGGCATCGATAATTCCCTCAATAACCGAATGCATATCGTAAGGTTTATTGGAAGTATCTGGAATAATTGTGTCCAATTTTTCACGAATCTCATCCTGTGGCTCGAAAGCTAATTTTTCGGTTTTCTGTTTATTGTTTTGAGGCATATAGCTAATCAGCTTTTTTATATCCTCTAAACAGCTAATATCGTTGTTGGCTGTTAAATGAGTTACGCCAGATTTTGTAGAATGCGTGCTCGCACCGCCCAATTCTTCTGAAGTTACTGTTTCATTTGTTACCGTTTTAACCACATTTGGACCTGTCACGAACATATAACTGGTAT
The DNA here is from genome assembly GCF_900112105.1 of Zunongwangia mangrovi. Classification (GTDB taxonomy): domain Bacteria; phylum Bacteroidota; class Bacteroidia; order Flavobacteriales; family Flavobacteriaceae; genus Zunongwangia; species Zunongwangia mangrovi. The sequence continues at coordinate 419,690 of NZ_FOKV01000002.1, forward strand.
CTTCTACCATGATCGTAAAATCGGTCATTGCAGGAGAATAAACCGCTCCACCAGCACAAGGCCCCATAATTGCTGAAATCTGCGGAATCACTCCTGAAGCTTTGACATTGCGATGAAAAATATCGGCATAACCACCAAGCGATTTTACACCTTCCTGAATCCGTGCTCCGCCAGAATCATTTAAACCGATCATCGGGGCGCCGGTTTTTACCGCGAGATCCATTACTTTACAAATCTTTTCGGCATGCGTTTCTGAAAGTGCGCCACCAAAAACCGTAAAATCCTGAGCAAAAACATAGACCAATCTTCCGTTTATCGTTCCATAACCTGTAACAACGCCATCGCCATAAAATTTCTGATCCTGCATTCCAAAATCGGTAGTACGATGCGTTACCAAAATCCCTATTTCTTCAAAAGATCCTTCGTCCAATAAATAATCAATTCGTTCTCTTGCGGTAAGCTTTTTCTTTTCGTGCTGCTTTGCAATACGCTTTTCACCACCGCCAAGATGCGCCTGTTCTATTTTTTGATTTAATTGCTCTATATTTTTCTTACTCATTGGTTTTAATTTTTAGCCGTCAGCTTTTAGCTTTCTGACCTGCTTTCGCTTTTAAATTTAAATTGATCTTGGTTTAAGATTTCTCCGTTTCAATTTGTCTCACCTGCCAGCGAGGCTGGGTGGAAATGACAATACTCTGCTACTCAATTTCGAATTCTTAGAATTTTCAAATCGACTAATCAGCACAAATTCAAATCAACCTTTACTGAAAACTGTTACTGCCCACTGATCTTACTCTCTTGCTTCAGTAATCGGTAATCTTAGTTTTTTCTTATCTTTTAAATATTGCTTCAAGGCAACCAAAGCGGCCAACTTCGATTCTTCTTCAATTTCATTTTGCAGCTTTTCTGGGGAATAATATTTCTTCACAAAATGGGTATCAAAATTTCCTGAAGTAAAGGCTTCATGTTCAAAAACGAACTTCCCGAAAGTCAGCGTTGTAGAAACACCTTCTACATGGTAATCATCGATCGCTTTGATCATTAACTGTATCGCTTCTTCTCTATTCTTTCCGTAGGTAATTAACTTTGCCAGCATAGGATCGTAATAGATCGGCACGTCCATCCCTTCTTCAAATCCATTGTCTACCCGAATTTTCTCTCCTGAAGGAATTTTATATTTCTCCAATTTCCCAACGCTTGGCAGAAAATTATCCATAGGATCTTCAGCATAAACCCGCAACTCCAGTGCATGACCGGTAATTTTTAAATCATCCTGTTTAATACTGAGCTCCTCTCCCTTTGCAATTTTAATTTGTTCTTCAACAAGATCGATTCCCGTGATATATTCGGTTACGGGATGCTCTACCTGAAGTCTTGTATTCATTTCTAAAAAATAAAAGTTTCGATTTTCATCGAATAAGAACTCCACCGTACCGGCGCCTACATAATCGCAGGCTTCAGCAACCCGAACGGCTGCTTTTCCCATTTCGTCCCTTAATTTTTCGTCTAAAACTATCGATGGCGCTTCCTCGATCACTTTTTGGTGACGACGTTGTACCGAGCATTCACGCTCAAATAAATGAAGTGTATTTCCGTGCGCATCGGCTAAAACCTGAATCTCGATATGACGCGGAGAAGCCACATATTTTTCAATAAAAACTGATCCATCTCCAAAGGCAGATTCGGCTTCACTAATGGCACGTTTCATCTGGTCTTCCAGATCTTTTTCCTGCTCTACCACTCGCATTCCTTTTCCTCCACCACCGGCAGAAGCTTTTATTAAAATAGGATAACCAATCTCTGTAGCGATCTTTTTAGCTTCTGCGGTATCTGTAATCGCTTCGTCAATCCCGGGAACCATAGGAATATCATATTTCTTCACCGCATCTTTGGCAGCGAGCTTACTTCCCATGATGCGGATGGCTTTACTACGCGGACCAATAAACGTTATTCCAGCTTTCTCAACAGCTTCAGCAAAACCAGCATTTTCGCTTAGAAATCCGTATCCGGGATGAATTCCGTCGACATTTAATTCTATACAAATTTCAATGATCTTATCTCCTAACAAATAGGATTGATTAGACGGTGCCGGCCCAACGCAAACCGCTTCATCAGCAAATTTTACGTTCGGTGCATTTCTATCGGCTTCAGAAAAAATAGCAACGGTTTTAATGCCCATTTTCTGAATAGTTTTTAGTACTCGCAGGGCAATTTCACCACGGTTAGCTACTAATATTTTCTTCATTTTTTACAAATTTTAGCGGAATAAGGATTATTCCATTTCAATAAGCAACTGGTTTTTCTCTACGGTTTCGCCTTTTTTGATCTGGATACTTTTTACCACTCCGTCTCGTGGTGCGGTAATCGTATTCTCCATTTTCATGGCTTCTAAAACCAGTAAATAATCGCCTTCTTTTACCGCTGTGCCTTCTTCGACATTCACTTCCAGAATTAATCCTGGCATTGGTGCTTTAATATCGTTGATCAATTGCGCAGAGCCTAGGGAAAGTCCCATCTTTTCAATCAAAAGATCTAAATCGTTTGCGATATTAATATTGTAAATATTGGAGTTGATTTTTATCGAATATTGCCTTTTTAGAAAATCACTCTTTTCTACGGAAGCTTTAAAGGATTTATGCTCGTGAAGTATATGAAAATCGGCATTTCCAATGGCTTGAATATCTAAATCTAAGATTTGGTCTTCAGTGAACTCAAATTCTGATGTATCATTCACTTTAACCTTAAACTTTTTCTCCATATTTGATCAATTTTTGCTCATTTTAAGCAACAAGCTTTGTAAATATAGAAAATTAATAAGGCTTTTACTGAAGGATTAATAATTTATTAATATTCTAAAAATTATGCTCCGAAACATCGAATTTCAGCATAAAGAAAAATCCCAACTTCACTTGGAAATTGGGATTGACTCAAAATTTTATAAAAGAAAATCTTTAAATATCTATTTAAAATCGTTCACGGCATCACTTAAATCAAAAACTTTAATTCCGTTTAACTGCTTATCTACAATGCTACTTCCGGCTGCAGATCGATAGCCGCCGGCACAATGCACAACGACTGGTTTATCTGTTGGGATTTCGTCTGTACGATCTCTTAATTCATTTAGTGGAATGGCAATCGCACTTTCAAAAAACTTCCCTTCTTCAACTTCAGAAGTATTTCTAATATCCACAATTGTATATGCTGAAGGATTTTCTTTAAAATGATCTACCTCTAAAAATTCGGTAGAACCTTCAAGATCTTCAGCAACAGTAATGATCGCTTTTAGATGTTTTTCGTAACCAATTTTTGCAACACGCTCCAACAAAGCATCAATATCTTCTACTGAAGGCGCCACTAAATAAAAAGCTTCTTCTGGCTGAATGATCGCTCCTAACCAGGTTTCGAACTTTTGCTTAGGCGATGTCGCCATAATATTAATGCTTCCCGGCAAATGTGACTTTTTAAAATCGTCTCCGCCTCTTGTATCTACGATCGTTAGACCTTCTTCAACTTCATCTACATTTAGAAAAACCGGAACATTATATTTTGCTTTCTGAACGTTTAAAGCTCCAGCTTTGTTGATATCTACATCAAACCCAAAATAAGATGGTATAAACGGCTGATCTTTTAAAATCTCATCTACAAACTCATCCTCGGTTTGCTCTTTAAAAGCCCAATTTCCCATACGTTCATTTCCTAAAGTACTGGAAGAATCGCTGCTCATATTTTTACCACATAACGAACCTGCTCCATGCGCCGGATACACCAAAGAATCATCTGGCAGATCGTTAAATTTGGTTTGCATGGTGTTATACATTTGCTTGGCAAGATCGATACGCTTGGCTTTCATGTTCCCGGCTTTTTCACGTAAATCTGGCCGACCAACATTTCCAATAAATAAAGTATCACCGGTAAAAAGAGCTGTTTCGTTTTCTTCTTTTGCTACTACCGTGATACTATCTGGACTGTGCCCCGGGGTGTTTAAAGCGCTAAAAGTTACCTTTCCTAATTCGAAAGTATCACCTTCATCAAAACTTTTATGATCATAATCTGCGCCTACCAATTTGCTCACAAAAATAGTTGCAGCAGTTTCTTCATGAATTTGTAAATGACTGCTTATAAAATCGGCATGAGGATGTGTTTCGAAAACCGCTACGATCTTTGCATTATTTTCTTCAGCAAACTTATAATACGGCATAGGATTTCTAGATGGATCTACCAGCGCCATTTCACCTTCACTTACAATTGCATACGAATAATGGGCTAAAGCCTCGTCATTAAACTGTTCTATGATCATTTCTCTTTTCTTTTATTAGTTTGTTTCTCTTTTAATTTTAAACGGAAAAGTCATTTGTTCTTTAAAGCTTCTAGGAAAATCTTCGTCTCCTTCAAAACCAAGTTCTATACTTTTTCCGCTCTTCGGAATATATGCTGTTCTAAAAATATAATCCCAAATACTTAAACTTAAGCCGAAATTCATTCCGTAGGGATGCGAATCGGGTAATGCTTTGGAGTGATGCCAGATATGCATTTTTGGATTATTGAAAATATAACCTAAAAATCCATAATTCCAGCCCACGTTTGCGTGGTTTAAATGCCCAATTAATACACTAAACATATGAACGATAAAAAACTCCTGAATCCCAAAACCTATCATCGCCAATGGGATATACTGTGCGGTTTTGTAAACAATAGTTTCCATAAAATGAAACCTAAACTGCGCCGCAAATCCCATTTCTTTTACGCTATGATGCACTTTATGAAATTGCCATAACCAGGGACGTTTATGTAGCTGCCGATGAACATTCCACTGAATAAAATCGGCTATAACGAACATGATTAGCAATTGCCCCCAAACTGGCAGATTTTGGATATTTATGGCTACTATATTTTCGATCCCAAAAAGTCCCAAGAAATCATTGAAAAGCGCTACACCAATATTCGATAAGGCATTGTAACCAATCAACGAAAACAGGAAAAAATTGAATAAAATATAAAAACCATCCAGCCAAAAACCTTTTCTAAAGATCGGCTGATCTTTACGCCAGGGTAATACAATTTCTAAAATCCAGACAAATAACGAAATCGCTATAAGCCAGTAAAAATAATTGGTCCAGGAAGGATTGGTAATCTCCTGCACCAGGTAATTAAAATACCCGATAAATGAATCCTGAATTATTATTAAATATTTGTCCATTTTTAAATTATTCCGCAGCAAAAGTAACCAAAAGCTAAAGCAAGGCCAGTAACTTTTGTTACAGTCTTCCCATTCAAAGTCTTACTAAATGATTAAAGAATCTTGAATATCCTTTAACAATCGCAAACCTTTAAGTATAAATATAAATGTTATAAGGCGTTAAACTAAGCATGAGTAATTAAATACTTTATTATTTTCAGGCTAAAATCAGAAAAAGAAAATATGAGCACGAAGAAAAATTTAAAATTAGAAAAACTGGCTTTTGGCGGTGTGGCTATTGGTACCGGTTTTGAAAAAATAGATGATAAACAATCTGGCCAGGTGCTAGAATCTGCCTGGGAAAGCGGTATAAGACAATATGATACTTCGCCATGGTACGGTTTAGGTTTAAGTGAGCGAAGAATGGGCCATTTCCTAAAAAATAAAAAACGCGAAGATTATATCCTCTCAACCAAAGTTGGTCGACTTTTTACTCCGACAAACAATATTCCTGAAACGCAATGGGTAGATCCTTCTCCTTTCGATTATCGTTATGATTATACTGCCGACGGTGTTAGAAGATCTGTAGAAGACAGTTTGCAGCGATTGGGCGTAGAAAGTATCGATTATGCTTTTATCCACGATCTTTCGCCAGACAATAATGCCGATCTTGGTGATTGGGAAGAACATTTTGAAATCGCTAAAAAAGGCGCGATGCCAGAGCTTACCAAAATGCGTGAAGAAGGTTTAATTAAAGGTTGGGGACTTGGTGTGAATACCGTAGAACCAATTATAAGAACGATTGATTATGCCGATCCAGATTTATTTGTTTCTGCAATTCAATACTCGATGATCGATCATAAAGATTCTTTAGATCGTCTTTTCCCAAAGGTTGAAGAAAGTGGTGTTGGATTAATTGTTGCTGCGCCTTTTAATGCTGGTTTGCTAAGCGGCCAAAAGCGATATAATTATGCAGGTGAAATGCCCGAAGATGTAGATTCTCGCTATAAAAAGATGATCAAAATTGCCGATAAATATGATGTAGATCTTGCAAAAGCAGCCATACAGTTTTCTTACGCGCCAAAAGTAGTCGATACTGTTTTAGCCGGTGCCAGCAAACCTTATCAAAACGTCGAAAATGTAAAAGCTTTTGATGTGAAGATCCCAAAAGACTTTTGGGTCGAACTAAAAAACGAAGGATTAATCGATGAGCGCTGCGAAACTCCGCAATTCTAATTTTTTAAATGAATTAAATGTGAGCTAAAAGTCAAGATGGAATTATAGTCACCCTGAACCTGCTTCGCCGGCTGGCAGGCTTGATTCAGGTTCTCACTCTATAATTTTTATTTTACAATCTTTATGAGATTCCGGATCAAGTCCGGAATGACGAATAGTTGATAATTAAAAAAGCTGCTTTTTACATAGAAGCGGCTTTTTTATTTTCTAGCTGAATTGAAAACAGTAATTTTAAAGCTCAAAATCGATAAAATGAAACGCAATTTTTTTCTTCTCTCTATTCTGAATACTCTCGCTCCTGCTTTATTACTAGCGCAAAATCCAAAAGTAGATATCCTGGAATATGAATTTCATCTAAAACTGAATGATGAAACCGATAATATTGAAGGAAAAACACTTATCGATTTTAAATATGTTGAAGAATCTGATGTTCTTGAATTAGATTTTGCTGCGGAAGAAAATGGCAAAGGCATGCAGGTGGACAGTATTCTTCAAAATGGAAAAAGCTTAGATTTTAAACATTCCGAAGAAAAATTAAATATTAGCACTACTGCTGAAGGTGAGGTTACGATCTATTATCATGGAATTCCGGAAGACGGACTCATAATTAGCGAAAATAAATACGGAGACCGTACATTTTTTGGTGATAATTGGCCAAATAGAGCACATCTTTGGTTACCACTAATCGATCATCCTTCAGATAAAGCAAAAGTTTCTTTTCATGTAACTGCCCCTTCAAAATACCAGGTGGTGGCCACAGGAACACTTCAGGAAGTGACCAATATCGATGATGATAATTCACTTTATGTCTACGCTTCTCCGCTAGAATTACCTACAAAAGTAATGGTGATTGGTGTGGCAGAATTTGCCGTACAACATTTAGGTGAAATTGCAGAAATTCCGCTTTCAACCTGGGTATATCCAGAAAATAAAGAGGCTGGCTTTTTCGATTATGCGCAGGCAGAAAGAATCCTAAATTATTTTACTGAAAAAATAGCGCCTTTTCCTTTTACAAAATTAGCAAACGTACAATCGACCACGCGTTATGGCGGAATGGAAAATGCCGGAAATATTTTCTATTTTGAAAATTCGGTTGATGGAAAACGTTCATCAGAATTTCTTTTGGCGCACGAAATTGCACATCAATGGTTTGGAGATTCAGCATCTGAAACTGACTGGTCGCATCTTTGGTTAAGCGAAGGTTTTGCTACGTATTTCACCGATCTTTATGCCGAGCATAAATACGGAAAATCAAAATTAGACGAGAAATTGCAGGAAGAGCGCCGCCAGGTGATTGGTTTTAGTCAGACTACAAAAACAGCGGTAATCGATAGTTCTCGCACCGATTTAATGGAACTTTTAAATCCAAATTCTTATCAAAAAGGAGCATGGGTATTGCACATGCTTCGCAGAAAAGTGGGTAACGAAGATTTCTGGAAGGCAATTCAGCACTATTACCAGAAATATAAATTTAGCAATGCAACTTCAGCAGATCTACAAGCCGAATTCGAAGCTGCTTATGGAGAAGATTTAGATCAATTTTTTAAGCAGTGGACCACTCAATATGGACAACCAAAAATAAAGATCGATCAATCTTTCAACAACGGAAAATTAAAGCTTACAATTCGTCAACTTCAGAAAAATCAATTTGAATTTCCATTAGCGCTTCAACTAAATTTTGCTACACAAGAGTCTAAAATTATCGAATTTGATATCTCGAAAAAGAAAGAATCTTTTGAAGTTGAAGTTTCAGAAAAACCAATTTCAATAGATTTAGATCCAAATACTAATTTGTTGTTCGAGGAAGCTTTATAAATCCTATTTAACAACTATAAACATTGATGGGAAGCGAGTAGAATATCTGATTTTAAATTGCTGTCCGTCGAGTCTTGGGATCATTCTTTTTCCGTCGTAATTAATCGATTTTCGGAGTAATTTTTCACGCGAATAGCCGTCAACTTTTTTGCCTTGTTGTTCTAAAGTTCCAAAATTATTTTGGTAATTAAAGATCGCAAAATCTTCGTAGCCATTAGTGGTAAACACTTTAGTGACACGCCGTTCTTCACTAACGACGGCAATGGTTTCATTATATGAATTTTGAATAATTACTTTGGCTAGTTGATGATTTGCTCCTTCAGCAAAATGTTCTAAAACAATGGCAAAACCAGTAATTCCAATCACAAGGATTATTTGCATCAAACTCACCAAAATATAAGTGATTGGGTCTTTTTTAAAGGAACCTTTATCTACTTCTTCAGATCTAATTATTACTCCCACCAACAAGACAGCTAAGCCAACAAAAATAAAGAAGAGGCTAATACCTTTAACCAACGCATAATATTCTACCAGGTGCGTAAATAGCATTTTGATTAAAAATCCTATGCCTAAAACCAATAATCCTATAAAATGTCTTGTTTTTAGCAAATCTTAGAATTTTATTTCGCCAACTTTTAGCTCGTCGTCATTATTTTCTAATCTATAAACTTTTAATGTTTTTTGCTGGTCTTTAGTTCCGTAATTTTTGAAAACTGTGACTTTTAAAAATGTTGGTCCAGATATTTTCTGAACATTATCGCTATAATAATCAATAAACATCTCGTAATTACCGCTTATTGCTTCTTTCAATTTAAAAGATTCAGGCCCAAAACCTTCGGTCATATCATCAGACAGTATTCCGCCTATTTTTGTTCTCTTATTTTGATACCAGCATTTTTCGTCTTTAGGATCGATCACCCAAAGATCGATATCGGTGTCGTTGTGATTCCAGTCGACCACCACGCGAAGATCCATATTCATAGGGCTGATGAATCTTTTATCAATATTCGATAAATCCAGTTCATTTTTATGAAGTGCAATTAGGTTATTCATTTCTACAAAAGAAATATCCTCGATTCCAGAAAATCTGCGTGCTTCATCTTTTTCTACTAATTCTCCACTTACAATTTTGTAAAGCAATTTTAAAGCTTCCTGAAAATGCCCATTTTCGATCTTAATTAAAGCCAGATCACGATAAGATTGGATATCTTCAGGACGTAATTCTAAAACTTTCGCGTAAATATACTCGGCCATTTCAGTTTTTCCTTCGGCTTCTAATTTATAAGCCAACGCCCGACTCAGCTCATAATTATCAAGCTCAATTTCAGCAATATTAGAAATAATTCTGAAGGCTTTTTCAGCTTCATTTTGTTTCAGAAAATAATCGGCAACATCCATATAGAAAGAAGGCATATTATTATAATCTTCTCTTAATTCCAGGTATAATTGATACGCTTCTTCCGCAGAATCTGTTCTTTTAAGTTGCCTGATATATGCTGAATTTGGATCCCATCCTTTTAATTCCAGTTCGTCTTCAATTTTCAATTCCAGCTCCGCTATTTTCTTTTTTTCTTTTTCTGAAAGCTCTTTGGTTTTAATTACAACCACACCGCCCGCTGCTTGAGCACCATAGAGTTTAGTGGCATTTTCTGCATTTATATTGTAAAACTCGTCTATATCATCAGCATCCAAATTGGGCATTTCACTAACTAAATTTCCATTTACAATATAAATTGGGTTTTCATTAGATAAACTAGCAGCACCTCTTATATTTACACTGTTTTCATTATCTTCCTCTATCTGTATTCCGGCTGCTCTTCCCTGTAAAGCAGTTACTGCACTCGTCCTCGCATTAGACGATTCGCTTTCATAACCCATCACCACCACTTCGTCTAGAGCTGCAGTATCTTCTTCTAATGCTACATCAATTTTATCACCAGTAACCAAAATTTCCTTGGTTTTAAAGCCAATATAGCTGAAGATCAATTTTTCACCTTCGTTTACGTAAATCTGATAATTCCCATCAAAATCGGTTTGAGCTCCGTTTGAACTTCCTTCGATAATAACATTCACACCCGGTAAAACAAGATCGTCTCCTGCCGCCTTCACATTTCCTTTTACCAAATGATTTAAATTTTCATTGCCGGGAATATCTTCTCCTGAATTTGATGTTGAATTTGATGTTGTATTTGAAGTCGGTTCACCCTCTGAAGCTTCCTCTCCAGAATCTACTACGCTCGTAACAGGATTGTTGGTTCTTTGAGAAATAGTATCTTTTGAAATATCGACTTTGGGCGTTTTCCCGTACCATTTTTCAATATCATTATATCCATCGATAATCAATAAGCGTTTCGCTTCGAGGTTATTTTTGTGATTTGCTAAACTGGATTTTTTACGTCTCATGGCATCCTGATACTCCTCTAACATCTCTTCTGGCGGGGTAATCTCATACTGGATATAATCTGAAAGTCGGTCTAAAACCAACAGGGACGTGTAGTCTGAAAGTACCTGATGATCTTCGCTTACTTCAATAATTTTAGCTTCTACATCCCCACTTTGGGCATTTAGGAAGTCAATTTTTTGATTTGCCCATTTCTTATCGATTCCCCAATCTTTAACATCGATCGCATTTACCGGATTAATCTCGATCGTATTCACCACTTCGTTGCCAAATCCAAATTTTAAAGTGATTGTTGTATTTTCAAAACCTTTCCCGGTAAGTGTAAAAGCCTTATTGAGTATCTTTTTCTCTTTTGGATAAATTTCAAGGGAATTATCTTCTGAAGTTGCTCCTAAAAATAACAAAGGCTGATTTTTCAGTTTTGAAATTGCTCCTTCTAAGCCTAAATTTTTAAGATTGATATAATTCCCACCAGATTGCAGAGAAACTTGTTGAAGCTCTTTGTGATCTGCTGAAGTTTTGCTGTTTATAGCGAAAATAGGACGATTAAATTCCTCCTTAAAACCTCCAAAATTGTCTAAGCCATCGCTAAATAATAAAATTACCTCACTATCTTCAGAATTAAAATTTAATTGATTATAAGCCGTTCCTCCATCATAAACCTGAGATTTTAAAAATTCAAAAAGTGCTTTAGAATCTCCATTTTGGACTTTAAAAGATGATTTTTTTCGCTCTTTATAGTCGAATGTGATCAATTCGACTTCAACATTTTTTAAATCCTCAAAATAGCACTCTAGAAGATCGATTTCCTTTTGAATTTGTCTGTCTTTTTCTGAATACGAAACATCCCAAAAGATGCTGATTTTTGATGGTTCTGGCCTGATGCGCTCCTTGGCTTCAACCGAATTATACCAATAAAAAAAGTCATCCTGAGCTACAAATGTTGGTTTTGCATCATTTTTATCAATTCTGAAAATAAAATCCTGATCTAACTTAAAGTTCTCTTTCTTAATTTCTGAAATTAATTTTCCATCGGAATTCTCGAATTTCAAGTTTGATTTTAAAGCTGAAGCATCATCGATTCCTGCAACGCTAATTTTCAAGTTGAAATTCTCAAGTTTTACATCATATTCTAACGGTAATTGATAAAATAACTCACCTTTATTCAGAATCAATTCTTCGTCATAAGCCAAAACTACACGTTTATAAGATTTTGCTTCGATAGGAAAAATTCGAGCTTTGTAATTATTTCCCTGCGTTTTCTCGAGCAATGCAGGATCGATACGTCGTCTTACCGTACTTTCGAAAGCAACGCGAGCTTTTTCTTTTTCAACAATTACCGCTTCCCTTAGCTTTCCGTTAATATCTAAGGCGAACCGGCTTACTTCACGGCCTTCGCCCAACGGAAAACTTAATTCGCCTTCCAGCCTTTCATCGTTTGGATTGTAGAAAAATAATTCGAATGTTGTGGTGGCCAGGTTTCCGGCAATTTTCACATCTACATCTAACTTGGCAAGATCCAGTTTTTTATTGCCCACCTTAATTTCTGGTGAGTTCTGAGAAAACAATGTCAGGCTTGCCTGAAACATCAGGAAACAAAATACTATCGATTTTTTCATAGGTAAGAAGTATGAACTACCCTATGAATTTAATCGAAATTATTCAAAATCCCACCAATTTTCCTGCTTAAATTCCTGATTTAGTTGATATAGCTCTCCAATTTTAGGACTCACATAGCTTAATTTATCCGCATCAGCGGCCTTTGTAAAACGTTTAATAGGCTCGTTCCAAGGATGCATGGCAAGTGTAAATTTTGCCCAGTGAACAGGAATCACTTTTTTGGCTTGTAGATCGTTTGCAGCCTTCACAATCTCTTCTGGGAAATTATGAATTTGCGGCCAGTTTTCACCGTATTGGCCACATTCTAAAATTGCAAGGTCAAATTGGCCAAATTTATCACCTATATCTTTAAACTGCGGACTATAACCCGAATCGCCACCTAAATATAATTTGTATCCAAAAGCTTCAAAAACAAAAGACGACCACAACGTATTACCACGCTTAAACAAGCGTCCGGAAAAATGTCTTGAAGGCGTTGCGGTAATTTGTAGATTATCGATGATCTTTACAGATTCCCACCAGTTTAATTCGGTTATGATCATACTTTGATAGCCCCAATATTCTAAATGCGCGCCAATACCTAAAGAGCAAACTACTCGTTTAACTTTGGGCCTTAATTTTTCTATTGTGGGATAATCTAAGTGATCGTAATGATCGTGTGTAAGCAGTAAAATATCAATTTTAGGCATATCCTCTACTCCATATTCATTAGCGCCATCGTAAGCTTTTCCGAAGAAAGAAACCGGCGAAGCATTTCCGCTAAACACAGGATCTACCAATATGGTATAGTCTTTTATTTTCAGCAAATAAGAAGAATGTCCAAACCACACAAAAGCAGGTTCTTCAGCATTTATTTCACTAAGATTGGTCTTTACAGACGGAATTTTTTTTGACGGATTTACAGATTTTGGACGATTTCGCATATCCTTCATCATTTTAAACATCGATACATTATTGGGGTTTACCGAGGTTTCTTCTATGTTATGGAAGCTTCCATCTTTAAAATTTTCACATTCCTGTATTCTTTCTAATCGTTTACCAGATGGGGCTTTTCCAAATTGCTTGATCATAATTTATGGGGTATAATAATGAATCTGATGTTGTTGTGTAAAGGTATTTATTAAGACTGAATTCACTTATTAATTATTTCAGAAAAAATAAAAATGTAAATAAAACTTGACATTTTAAAAAACTGATCTATATTTGTAAAACAAACTTTACTTTTAGTTAAATACATTTTACTTATGAAAGCAAAACAAAATAACTGGCACAGTGAACTAAAAAAGAACACAAAAGCCTTGGCGGTTTGGACATTTTTATGGGTTTTCACCTTAGCATTTGTTGCTTTTGGCCCAAAATTTATCTGGAACGAAAACAAAATTATCACCATTGTGATGATCATTATAAACACTCTTGTAGGGGTTGGCATGATATGGATTAATCGAAAACATCTTAACAGCCAGGATCCCCTACAACGTAAAATAAGTATGGATGCTATGGCTATAACTTTAGGAATTACATTGATCGTTGGAATTAGTTACTCGATGTTGGATATCACTAACCTGATCTCTTTTAATGCTGAAATCTCGCATTTGGTTTTCGTAATGGGAATCACGTATCTAATCGCAATGCTAATTGGAAATTCTCGTTACAAATGAAAAATAGAATAAAAGTATTACGAGCCGAGCAAAACATCACACAGGCAGAATTGGCCAATCGTGTTGAAGTTTCCAGGCAAACCATAAATGCCATTGAAAAAGGAAAATTTGATCCCAGTTTACCGCTGGCATTTAAAATTGCCCGATTATTTAATCTGAAAATTGAAGATATTTTTCAGGATGAAGAATAAAAAAAGCGCCAATCGGCGCTTTTTCAATTTATATGAACTTAGATAAAATCTAATCTTCAACATCCTGTCCAAAATCTGGGAAACCTTTATCATCCCAGCTAAAGGTTTTCGCTCTGGTATGACGGTTAAAGTCGTAAAGAGAATTACCTCTTATCTTTTCGTAAACTCGAGCGTGATAAATTAAAACATCGGTTTCTCCATCCTCTGCTACCGTAAAAGAACTATGTCCCGGTCCAAACCTTCTAAGCTCGGCATTTGTAGAGAATACTGGCTTTTCAGATTTATGCCAAGAATCCGGATTCATAAGATCGGCATCTTCTTCTGCCCATAATAACCCGATTGCATAATTAGCATCTGTTGCACTAGCCGAATACGTCATAAATATCTTACCATTTCTTTTGATCACCGCCGGGCCTTCATTTACAAAATAACCAATGCGCTCCCAATCATATTCTGGATTGGTAATTTCAATTTCTTCTCCTTTAAGTTTTGTGGGAGATTCCATTTGAGAAAGCAAAATCGAAGTTCCGCCCTCCTCTCTAACCGATTGTGCCCACGCGTAATAAAGTTCTCCATCATGCTCAAAAGTTGTAGCATCTAAAGAAAAAGAATCTCTACTGGTTTCCATTTGTCCTTCCTCTTTCCATTCACCCGTCATTGGATCTTCAGCATCGTTAGAAAGCACGAACATTCTTATTTTCCAAACATCTTCAGCTTGTCCTGCTGCAAAATAAACATACCATTTTCCGTCGATCTTGTGTAATTCTGGCGCCCAGATATGGTGACTCATCACTCCGTTTTCGTGCTTGTTCCAAATCACTTTTGGTTCGGCCGTACCAAGACCATTAATTGTCTTTGCCTGGCGCATTTCTACGCGATCATACTCTGGCGCTGTCGCAATAAAATAATAGGTGCCATCTTCAGCTTTATGAACCCATGGATCTGCTCGCTGCGCTACAATTGGATTGTGATAAGTGATTTCTTTAGAAGTCTCTTCGGAATTCGTGGTTTCCTGATCTTTTTTTTCAGCAGTGTCACAGCTAAAAATAGAAATCGTTATCGCTAAAAGAAATAGATGATTTAAGCGTTGCAATTTTGTCGTCATTTGAGAGATTATAAATTTATTGTCTAATATCTAACATTTTGACAAAAAATAAAAGATAAGTGCGAAATTTACACTTAAAAATTATTTCTGAAATTGCTGCTCGTCCCTATCAAATATCTTTATCATTTTAAAAGACTTCATTAAATGAAATAATCCCGGCAATATTACTCCGCCTCCAATCAATAAAGATATCCCTAAAACCATAATCACGCTATCTGGAGATATATTTTCTAAAAGGCTAATTTCTTCTTCTGAAGTAATAATCACATGAGGGAAATGCGCTACCAGAGCTGCAAAAAGCACTAAAACCACCTGAAGACCGGCAAAATATCTGCTTAATATTCGGCGGCCGGCACGTATAAATTTCCACAATGGGAATAATAGAATTCCTGAAAGGATGATACATACAATTGAAATTGGATTGGTTACAAAATCCCTGATAAAAGCGATCTCATTAAAAAATCCGTAAGCAATTAATACAAATCCAAGAAGCACTAAAATTCCTGTTGAAATCTTCGATTTTCGGATATACATATTTCTAATATCACCTTCACTCTCCCCTATTAATAAAGTTGAAGCTAGAAATGCACAAAGTGAAGCATAGAATAATCCCATCAAAATACTGAAACCATTAAACCATGGCTGCATAAAAAGATCGTAAAAGCCGTAATTGGTATAATTTTCAGTAACTATTAATTCTCCACCAACAAGGGCAGCAAAACACATTCCCAGGAAAATTGGTGTTACAAAACTCGAAAATCGAAATAAACCATTATAAATTAATTGCGATTTATCCTGAAAAGCATCATAATGTCTAAAAACAAAGGAAACGCCACGCATGGTTATGCCTAACAGCACCAAAGTTAGCGGCACGTGTAAATAAATAATTATGATATTAAAATAGACTGGAAATGCAATCCATAAAATAACGATAAGAATAATTAACCAAATATGATTGGCTTCCCAAATTGGTCCCATTACCCGGTAAATAGTATCTCTATTGACTTTTTTATTTTCTCTGGAAGAGAAAAGTTCAACGATCCCGGCACCAAAATCGGCTCCGCCCAAAAGAACATACAGTAATAACGAAAACAGTAAGAAAAATAAAACTACGTATAACATACTTAATCTTTTTGAGTATTTAGGGCTTTTATTTGTCGTTGCATTAGCCAGGTAACAGTAATCGCCAATAAAATATAAACCGCGACATACATAAAGAAACTAAACTTCATTCCCGGCATTGGCGTCACGGCATCACTGGTACGCATGATTTGATAAATGATCCAGGGCTGTCGACCAACTTCGGTTACCACCCAGCCTGCTTCTAGCGCTAAAAATCCAAGCGGAGCCAAAAGCATAAAAAACCACCAGTATTTTTTATTATTCATCCAGGATTTCTTTTTAAGGCTTACAAAAAACAGCAATCCGGCCAAAGCGAGTAAAGTCCCTATCCCCACCATTACCTGAAAGGCATAATGCACGATGGCTACGGGAGGAATTTCATCTTCAGGAAATTCATTTAAGCCTTTTACTTCAGCTTCAAAATCGCCAAAAGCCAGGAAAGAAAGTGCATTTGGAATCTCAAATTTATAATTCACTTCTTTATTTTCTTCATCAACTATTCCGCCTAAAAATAGCGGCGCACCTTCTTCGGTTTCAAAGTGGGCTTCCATTGCAGCTAATTTGGCCGGTTGGCGTTCAGCAACATCTTTAGCCGAAATATCTCCACTTATGGGTTGTAAAAGTGCGGCAATAGCACCAAAAGAAATTGCAATCTTAAAAGCACTTTTATGCACTTCTACAGATTTTCCTCTTAAGATCTGAAAGGCATGAATGCCGGCTACTCCAAAACTTGTAGCCACAAAGGCAGCAAGCGTCATGTGTAATGCTTGTGAAAACCAGGCGGGATTTAAAAATGCCTGTACAGGATCTACATTGGTAAATTCTCCATTTATATATTCGAAACCGCTTGGAGCATTCATCCAACCGTTAGCTGCGACCACCAGAATCCCGGAAAGCACTCCGGAAATACCAATAATCACCCCGGTAAACCAGTGAAATTTCTCTGGAAGTTTATTCCAACCATAAAGATAAAATCCTAAGGCAATTGCCTCTACAAAAAAGGCTGCTCCTTCTAACGAAAATGGCATTCCTATAATTGGGCCGGCATGTTTCATAAACTCTGGCCATAGCATACCTAATTCAAACGAAAGTGCAGTTCCTGAAACTGCTCCTGTAACAAAGAAAATTGCAACTCCTTTAAGCCAGGCTTTTGTAAGTTTTAAATAAACAGGATTTCTGGTTTTTAACCATTTGTGATGGGAAACGACCATAAAAAATGGCATTACCATACCAATACATGCAAAAATAATATGAAAGCCTAGTGTAAAGGCCATTTGAAGGCGGGCGTAATCTAAATTTTCCATTTATTTGGTTTTGAAATACGCTGTTTTTAAGCGCATTATCTTTTTGAGGAAAAACTTTATAATTACCTTTAAATTTAAGGAATCTCGGTCTTTTAAACCCAGTAAAATCCAGAATTTTAAACCGAACTTTTGTTAATTATGATATTGTATCTTCTAATCTGAAAATTTTAAGAATCCTTCGCCAAAATAACCAATCTTAGGATGAAGATATCAAATTCCGCTTCCAGATAATTCCATCCATAAAATATAGATTCCCATTACCAAAACCATCCAGCCAAAAGCCTTTTTAAGCTTATGCGAATTGATAAATCGGCTAAGGTAAATTCCGAAGAAAATTCCAACTACAGAGATAATGGTAAACAGAATAAGAAAAACCCAATCGATTTCCATGTGACCCAGATCACCCAAAAACCCAATAATTGAATTGATAGCTATAATGAAAAGTGAAGTTCCTACCGCTTCTTTCATATTTAAACCTGCCAGAAAAACTAATATGGGAACAATAATAAATCCGCCACCAGCACCCACCAAACCAGTTACCAGTCCGGTTAAAGCTCCTAAAAAGATCATTAGTCCGTTTTTAGTTTCGGTAGGTTTATTATCACAATCGATGCATTCTTTTTTCTTTTTTAAGATCATCGATGCTGAAGCAATAAGCATTAGCACAGCAAAGAAACTCATGATCATAAGATCTTTGGTGAGCTCGAAACTCCCAACATTTGTGATATGATGCGGAATTGCAGGTAACAAATATTTACGGGTAGAGAAAATAGCGATCACTGCCGGAAGCGCAAAGATTAGTGAACTTTTAAAATCGATTCGGCCTTTATTAAAATTATCGATCGCGCCTACAGCCGAACTCGATCCAACTACGAAAAGAGAATATGCCGTTGCGGTTACCGGATTAATATGCAGAATATAAACAAATACAGGAACGGTTAAAATAGATCCACCTCCACCGGTTAAACCCAACACCAGG
Organism: Zunongwangia mangrovi; assembly: GCF_900112105.1. GTDB lineage: Bacteria > Bacteroidota > Bacteroidia > Flavobacteriales > Flavobacteriaceae > Zunongwangia > Zunongwangia mangrovi. The sequence goes on from NZ_FOKV01000002.1 coordinate 438,297, forward strand.
CCAATAATTAATGCTCCTATAAAACCTAAAATCTGCGTTATCTCCATTCTTTTAATTTCTGGGGCAAAAATATTGGGCTTAGATAAAGACCACAGTAACTTGTGTTACAAAGGTTATTTTTTGGGGGGTATAATTATTTGCTTCTTGTAAATATTATTTAATATCTCACAATTAGCAGTTTATGCAGTTGTGGATTATTTCTTACGTTTAATTTTTGATGGATACTGCCGGGTATCAAAAATATCTGCTATTTTAATCAAATCCTCTTTCTCACTAACAGAATAAATTATCTTATAGCTTTTATAAACTAAATATCTGTAAACAATTTTTTTGTTTGCAAGTCGGCTTTCCTTCTGACCAATAAATGGCGAATTTTTTAATTTCTCAGATTCAAGGATAATTTTACGAACTAGTTTAGTCGCTACGTTTTTGCCTGCATTAGCTTTATAATACTCAAATATTTCATCAAGTTGATTTTCTGCAAAAGAAGACCAAATTACTCTAGAAAACATTTATTCGTATTTTGAAAGTAAATCAGAAGTTGACTTATAATGGCCTTTTTCAAAATCCAATTCAGATTTCTCAATTCTTTGACTCAGTTCCTCAGCAGGCATAGCATCTACTTGATCATCAAATCGTTCTTTTCTTAAAACCTTTTCTAGAAGATCCAAAGTTTCCTCTTTCTGAATTTTCAGAAACTCCTGAATAAATTCTAGTTTTCTAGTTTGCAGATCCATATAATTTCTCTTTAATCAAAGATAGTGAAAATTAATACTCAGTAAATCTTTCTTGTTGTGCTTGATATTGAAACCAAATCCTAGGAAATAAAAGTTCTATTTAAAGATCTAAAACTTCGATCTGGTTACGGTTAAGTTTTATTTTACCCTCGATCTCTAATTTTTTAAGAATCCTGGAAACCACCACTCTAGAAGTATGTAGATCGTAAGCAATTTGTTGGTGTGTGCTGCTTACCACCTCATCCTGATTGACCTTGGCTTTGTCCTGAAGATACTTCATAATACGCTCGTCCATATTTAAAAATGCAATGGTATCTATGGTATCTAGCATTTCAGTTAAACGCGTATGATAACTTTCAAAAACAAAGTTTCTCCAGGTTTTATATTGGGCCGTCCACTCTTCCATTTTTTCAATAGGAATCATAATTAGCGTGGTATCCCTTTCTGCAACTGCTCTAATTTCACTTTTCGTGGTACCCAGGCAGCAACTTAAGGTCATGGCGCAGGTGTCGCCACGTTCCAAAAAATAAAGTAGCAATTCGTCCCCATCGCTATCTTCCCTTAACACCTTAATCGCGCCATCTAAGAGTAAAGGCATCGATTTAAGATAATCGCCAAAATCGATGATCATTTCTCCAGCTTGAAATTCTTTAAGCTGTCCAGATCTATCGATCTCATTTAGCAATTCATCTTCAAAAACAAAATGATAAGCTTCTTTTAATTTCTCGAGCATTGGGATAAAAGATTAAGCTTCTAAATTAAAAAAAGCAACCGACTTAATTTCGATTTTCGATGAAATAAAGGCTATTGTTTTGCTAACAACCTGTTATAAGCCTGTTTAAGTAATTGCAAGTTTTTTTGTTTCTTCGGAAGTAAAATGTCTTTACCATAACTGGTAAAATAAGAATGGGATTCTAGAAAGCAGATATTATTTTCTAACCACTCTTTATCGGTATAATTTTTATTGAAGCACTTAAACCATTCAGATCGTAATAACTTATTTTTAGATCTAAAGGCATTAGTTCCTAAATGGGCTAGATCTGCATCGCAAAGAATCTCCTCGATCTTGGTTTTTGGCGCCTGCGGCATTTGTGTGGCTCTTATACAGTTGCATACTTTTTTAATGTTTTCTTCAGGATAACCAATATTATATAAAAAAGCATAGGCATTATCTGCACTAATTTTTTCGTGCCCTTTATAAGTATTGCTATTCCCGGTATCGTGAAAAAGTGAAGCTAAAACAACGATTTCTTTCTCTTCTGTAGTTAGATTCTCGTAATCTGCTATTTTTTGTACGTATTGATAAACCTCAAAAGTATGCTGGATATTATGATATGGTAGTTTACCACACCTACTGTTATTAAGCAGGTTATGGCAATGATCCATAGCCAATCTTATCACAGATGTATGTTCTTGATATCTATAATTCAGCATTTCTACCAACATCATCGTACTTTTTGGGCTTATTTATAACAAGTATTTTGCCATTATATTGTAGCAAAGACCACAAAAGTCAATTTTTGGGTTTAAATTAAATAAAATCGGGAAAACACAAAACTCTAACTGCAAATTTGAACAATACTTTAAGGAAAAATCATAAAAAAAGGCTGATAATACTATCAGCCTTTACATTTTTCTTAAATAATTTTAATCTTTAATTGAAGAAACCCAGCTTTCGTTAACTCCCCATTCTTTATTAGAAGTTGCAGAAGTTTTAATTACCAATTCTCCTCCTTCTAAAATTTCCTGCTGTGTTAACCAATTTCGGTTTAAACCTTCACCATTTAATGTAGCGCTTTCAACATAAAAATGATCTTTATCGTAATTCGCTACGCTAATTTTAAAGGTTTTTCCTTCGGAATAGTTTATGGACATTTCCTTAAATATTGGTGCCGTTAAATAATAAACAGGATTTCCAATATTAGCCGGAGAAAACCCTAAACTTCGCATTACAAACCAGGATGACATTGTACCCGCATCATCATCCATAGTTCTTATATATCCTTTTGGTTTGTTTTGATAAATCCTGCCAACATAAGGATCTATTCCTTTGCTATTATCATTAAAATAAGCCTGCACCATGGTATCCAGCATTATTTTGCGATATAATTCCTGAGATTTCCAAGGGTTTTTGGTGGCATTATACATCCCCGGAACCTGCAAATCTGGCTGGTTCGCATGGTTGTAATTATGACTACTGAAAAACATATCTAATTCTTTCAGGAACTGACCTTCGCCACCCGCTAATTGTTTAAGTCCGTTTAAATCGAAAGGCACAAACCAGCGATATTGCCAGATCGTTCCCTGGTACAAACCTCTAGCCTGCATACGATCTACATCATTACGCGTAATATCTTTAAAATCTTTATTCCAATATTCCTTATAATTCAGTGCCTTTTTTAGGTATTTGTTGTGCAAGGCGGTATCGCCATCGATCTTCATTAATTGCGCCATTGCCCAATTATCGTAAGAAGATTCTAAAGCTTTATCTGGTGCGCCATAATCTAAACGTTCAGCATCTTTAACTAAAGAGTCTTTAATTCTTTTAATATCTACTTCGTAACCTTTGTTATAAGCATCCAGTAAAACCACCATTGCATGTTCTGTTCTTACTGTTGGTGCAGGTTCATGCGCTGTTGCCCAGTTTTTCTTTCCGAAGGCATATAAATTCTCTATAGATTTTACAATATCGCCATAACGATCTGGATAAGCCATAGACAACATTGGTAACTGCTCGCGATAATTATCCCAAATCGCCCAACCACTGTAAATGGTTCCTTCAGTTTTTTGAAGCGTTCCATCTATGGGAGGATAAGTACCATCTTCTTCAGAAACGATATATGGCGATTGCAAACCACGATATAATAATGAATAGAAAAGATCCTCGCGATCCTCTTCCCCTTCAACAGTAATTCGGCTTAAGGCTTTTTCCCATTCGGCATTAGCTTTCTTTTTTAGATTTTCGTAAGAAGTGTCTTCAATTTTTTGCGACGCATATTCTTTAGAAACCGAAGAAAATCCTATTAAAACCTGTACTTCTCTAGAATTATCTTTTGCTGTTGCGATTAAAGTATGATCTGAAGTTTCAGAAATTTCAGCAATATTTTTAAGCTGAATTTCATAATAAAAACGATAGGTGCCGGCGTGGCAGGTAGTTTTAGTATCTATAACTCCGTTTATTTTGTTATTCTGAATTTCGTGTTCTTCGGAAACAAATCTATTAGAAAGTGCGAATGAAAGATCGATATACAAACCTCCTTTTTCACCATTAAAATTATATTGATGAATCCCAAAATTATGTGTTACGCTCATTACAGCATCGATCCCATTTTCGAAACTGACTTCGTAAAATCCCGGTCTTGCTTGCTCTGAAGCTTTAAGTAACTCGGTTTCATTATTTTCATCTAAAATTGGCTTGATCAAAATGTTACCGCCACTACCGGTACATCCTACACCTTCTAAATGTGTATGCGTAAAACCATCGAATTCTTTAGCATAATGCTCGTATCCTGTATGGTTATGCGGATTAGTTTGCGGCCCGATGCTCATCATATTAAAAGGAGTTGAAGCTGACGGAGACATTTGCCCGTGATCTCCAGAAGATCCTAAAAAAAACGTTTACCTTATTGGTAATATTAGCCGATTTTGATTCTTTTTTTTCAGATTTTGGCTGGCATGCCACACATAATGCTACAGTAATTGCAGCAATAAATCTTTTCATGCTTAGGGTTATTTAGATTTTCGAAATTGGTGATAAAATTAAAGGAAACCTCGCAAAGCAAGGTTTCCTAAAAATTAACTATAATCAATCAAACTATACAAATCCTTATTTTAAGGCATAGGGAAAACATCGGTCTTTTTGGCGAGTTTATCCCATTCTGCTTTTAATTCTTCTAACATTTCAGGGTTTGTTGCAGCAAGATCATTAAGTTCGGTGCGATCTTCAGCAAGATTGTATAATTCCCAGTTAGAATTTCCGTCAAGTTTTACGGCTTTCCAGTCTCCTTTTCTTAAGGCTCTGGATCCAAAATGTTCCCAGAAAAGAACGTCGTTTACATTTTCTTCAGAGGCTCCTGTAATTACAGGAAGCATAGATTTACCTTCAGTAGCAGTAATATTTCTACCTTCAAATTTTTCAGGATAATCCACCTTCGCGAGATCTAAAATCGTAGGCATAATATCGATAATATGAGCTGCCTGAGTTTTTACAATTCCTTTTTCTTTAATTCCTTTTGGCCAGTGAACAATGAAAGGAGAGGTGATTCCACCTTCGTAAACCCTGGCTTTCCAATATCTAAACGGCGTGTTTGCCGTATTTGCCCATTGCGGACCAATACCCGAATGTACCACCTGCGATCCTGGCAAGGCTTCTTCACTTTTATCTACCGGAAAAGCAACTTCTCTGCCATCTCTTGTCTGGCCGGCACGATCGAAACCTGGACCGTATTGTGATGGGCGCTCAGAGCTTGCTCCGTTATCAGACATAAAAAAGATTACCGTATTATCTAATTCTCCTGTTTCTTCTAACTTATCGATAAGCTTCCCAATATTTTGATCCATACGATCTACCATTGCCGCATGAACGGCCATTGCCTGACTATCCCATTTTTCATTTACATTTTCTTCCCAGTTAAGGTCCTTAAACATAAATTCTGAAAGTTTTGCGATATCGCCCTGTAAAATACCTTTCTCTACCAGTCTTTTATAACGATCTTCACGGGTTTGGCGCCAACCTTTGGTGAAAGTATCTTTATATTTTGCAATCTCCTCTTCTGGAGCCATAAGTGGCCAGTGCGGCGCACAATGGGCTACATAAAGAAAAAATGGATCCTTTTTTTGTACAAAATCGTCTACATAAGCCACTGCAGTATCACCAATAGCATCGGTGTAATAGAAATCTTTAGGAACTTCTTTTACCTGCTCTGTTCCATTTACTAAACTGAATGGATCAAAGTAATCTACCACGCCCCAAATATTTCCGTAGTATTTATCAAAACCTCTTGAGGTTGGATAAGTTAGTGTATCTGAGAATGCATCATGCTCTTCCTGATGACTCAACCATTTTAACTGAGCTTCGTTATTTAATGTATTTGTTTCTGAAACATGCCATTTCCCCGTCATTGCCGTTTGATATCCCGCAAGTTTTAGAGCTTCAGCAATCGTTACTGTGTTAGAATCTAAGGTTCCACGATAACCAGGTTTTCCCATATCCATTGTCATTCTACCAATCCCTGCCTGATGTGGATATTGCCCCGTTAATAAAGCTGCTCTACTTGGGCAACAACGAGAAGTATTATAGAAGGAGTTGAAACGGAGTCCGTTTTCAGCTAAACGATCTAAACTGGGTGTATTAATTTCGCCACCATAACTTCCAAGATCTGAAAACCCAAGATCATCGGCCATGATCACCACGATATTTGGACGTTCATCTTCCTGATCTTCGTTAGTTTCAGCAGCATTTTTACAACTTAGATTTAAAGCAAGTGCCCCGCAAAGCCCAATAGACATAAATCGATTTAGCTTTTTAGGCAAAAAATAGGTCGAATAACTCATGTTTTGATTTAATATAATTTCGGATTTGTTAAAAGTAGAAAAAAAATCTTAAAAACAATAAAAGAAATGCTTTGAAAACGAGTTATCTATAAAATTGGATCTTTAAACCTTAGCAAAACATGCATAATATACGAGACTAGTTGGTAAGGTATACAGGAGAGCCAATTCTAACTATACATTAGTACTGAGGAGTAAACTACCTTGGGGCAAGCCCTCAAGGCATTCGTTGGAAACAAATTTTTAATTTCGAGGCAAGCCTCTAGGTATTATACCCTTTGGCGGTGCCAATAAAATTTTAAATAAGGTATTAAAAAAGCCTTTCAATTAAGAAAGGCTTTCCAAGCTACATTAGGTTAGATTAATGCAGTTTTATCGAAATAACGAAAATCTCTCTTAAAAGATTCGTCCAAATAATAACGCTTAGCTGTATGCTTTATTTTCTAAAGTTGAAGTTATTTTTATCGATTTTCGATTTTAGTAGACTTCATTTTTAAGATCGTTCCTCGATTAATTTTTCACGGTGTTTAATTCCCCACGAACTTAAGGCTTCTAAAATTTCAGATAAAGAATTGCTATAATCGGTAAGTTCGTACTCTATAACTACAGGAGTATCGGTATATACTTTGCGATCTACAAAGCCATTAAGTTCAAGATCTTTTAATTCTCTAGATAACATTCTGGCCGAAATATCCAAGGCTCTTTGCAGTTCATTAAAACGTTTATTTCCTTCTTTAAGTGCAATGATGATCTTAAGTTTCCATTTACCGCCAATGGCATAAAGTGCATCATCGATAGCACCCAATTTGCTTTCGCAAACCTTTTTATCTAATAATTCTCCCATTTTAAATTATACTAACAAAATGTATATCACTTACATTTAGTTTATTACTAACTTTTGTATATCAAATATACATAAATTTGAAAAAGAATTTTCAAAAAGCGTGTAAGCAAAGGCTTTTAATAAAGACTAACAATAAAAAATTGCACTACTTGGATTCATCGCAGTTTCTACGATGATCTGGTATACTAATCAAATAAAAAATTGCTATGAATAGAACTATTACCAGACAACTCCCCTATCTTATTAATAAAAATGTATACGAATCTAAAGTAGTTGAAGGAACGATCATTATGCCAGATATTAGTGGTTTTAGCCGCTTTGTTGAAACTACAGATGTAGAAACTGGTAAATTAATCACTTCTAAATTACTTAACGCCATTATTAAAAGTAATGTACTAGACCTTCAGATTTCTGAAATTGAAGGTGATGCTGTGTTGTTCTTTAAATACGGAAAAAGAATTTCAGCTAACGATATTTTGCATCAATTTTGTTTGATGAAAGAAGTATTTAATCAGGAAGTAAAATTTCTGGAAGAAGAGTTTCAGTTAAATATTGATCTCTCATTAAAGCTTATCGCACATTACGGCCCTTTAGCGCAATACAATATTGGTAAGTTCGAAAAGCTTTATGGACAAACGGTAATTGAAGCACATCAGCTTTTAAAGAATTCGGTTAATAGTAATACTTACGTGCTACTTTCAGATGCGTTACTAGATTCTGAAGAAAATTCAGAATTAAAAAAACTCAACAAATTTGTTGAAAATACGATTTGTGAAGTTTATGACGACATTAAAAAGATATGCTATACATTCTTCGATTTTGAAAATGATCTATGTAAAAAATGCATTGCTTAAGATTTTAATTCTTTAGATTAGTTATATATCGAAAAACCCTCTTTAGTCGAAACTTTAGAGGGTTTTTTTATTACATATGGAGGATTTTGAAACCTTTGCTTTCTAAGGTTTATTTCTTGTATTTCACTTTATCGAAGCCAAAATCTTTAAGATTATCGTGGCTGATCTTAATCGCTTCAAGAGGTTCTAATTCAAAAGTCATATCTTGCTCTACGATATAATATTTCATTCCAGAAGCTTTTCTTTCTTTTAGGATTCTTCCAAAGTCTATTTTTCCTTCGCCAACAGGAGCAAATTTTCCTTCTTCGTCCATGTCCTTAACATGCCATAATTTAAAACGGCCAGGATATTTATCGAAGTATGCAACAGGGTCTGCTCCCGCCTTGGTTACCCAAAATAGATCCATTTGAAAATTCACAAACTCTGGATCTGTATTTTCCAGAAAATATTCGATAGGTACGATCCCATTTTCATTTTCTTTAAATTCGAAATCGTGATTATGATATAAAAGCTCTAAGCCTGCTTTTTTACATTTTTCTCCTATAGTGTTAAAAGTTTCAACTAAAAAATCCAGATCATTGTCCATTCCCATCGTTTGGGTTTCGGCATCAAAAGTAAAACGGCCCATAGGCGGCACAGGGATCACAAAATATTTAAAACCGGCTTTTTTTACATCGGCGATCATTTGATCTACATTTTCCATAGTTACGCCACCCTGGTGTGTACTTAATGGTTTTGTATGATATTTAGCCAGTAGTTTTTTAAATTTCTTTGGCTCCATTCCGTAGAATTTACCATCGCTATAACCCGCTGCTTCAATGTATAAATAACCAATTTCTGAAACTTCGTCTATCGTCTCTTCTGGCGCCGCAGCCATCTCGTCTCTAACGGTGTATAAAGTTGCCGCTCCGTACTGGCGTTGGCCAAACATTGAAAATGATGTAAGCATTAGAAAAAATGCTCCTGCTTTACTTAAATTCTTTAAACCTGTCATTTCTTTTGTAATTCTATTTGGAGATTATTTTAACAGTATGCAAACAATACACAACTAACACTCCAATATTCTTAATATTTAGATATAATTTTGCTAAATATACAATAATTAATGTTTCAAAGAGAATCATTCGTAAAAAAAATGCCGACTTAATTATTTAACATCGGCAAAAAATTTTAGCAGCCTTAAAATTTACATTACATTTATCTCGCTTTAGGGGTATTCTGAAAGAAGAATTGAGAGAGTCCCTTTGAACCTGATGCGGTTTAAACCGTCGTAGGAAAAAGTTTGCATAGTTTAAATTCGTGCACTTGCCTTTATTTTTCTAAGCAGTTTCCCCTAAAGCCAAAAACTGACCTAATTATGAAAAATATCCTTTGGCAACATATCCAGAAAGTAAAAAAATCGGTGCCATTAATTCACAATATCACCAATTATGTGGTGATGAATAATACCGCAAATGCCTTACTGGCGGCGGGCGCTTCACCTATAATGTCTCATGCACAATCTGAAGTTGAAGACATGGTTAAAATCTGCCAGGCACTAGTAATTAATATTGGAACCTTAGATGAATACTGGAGCATTAGCATGATGAAAGCCGCAAAAAAGGCAAATGAACTTGGTAAACCCTGGATTTTAGATCCTGTTGGTGCCGGAGCAACACCTTATCGTAATGAAATTATTGCTGAACTTTTACAGCTGAAACCAACAATCATAAGAGCAAATGCTTCAGAAATTATGGCTTTGGCAAAAGCTTCCAATCTTCCAACTAAAGGCGTAGATAGCACTGCTGAAAGTACCGAAGCTATCGAAGCGGCTAAATCTTTAAATAAAGAATTTAACGCAACAGTTTGTATTTCTGGAGAGACCGATATAATTATCGATAAAGACCAAAAGCTTTCCCTAAAAAATGGTGATGCGCTAATGGCAAAAGTTACCGGTCTTGGATGCTCTGCTTCTGCTATTACGGCTGCTTTTGCTGCTATCATAGAAAACAAATTTGAAGCTACTGCCGCAGCAATGGTGCTAATGGGTGTTTGTGGCGAGATTGCCGCAAAGAATTCTGCCGGGCCGGGTAGTCTTCAATTAAATTTACTCGATAAATTATACAATATTAGCGAAGAGGAATTTCTTTCTCATTTTAAAATTAGCGAATAATGCATCCCGATTTTCCTTACCAGTTGTATCTGGTGATCGCTGAAGAAAGTTGTATGCATTTCCCATTAATTCAAGTCGCTGAAATGGCTATTGAAGGTGGCGTAGATATTATTCAACTTCGAGAGAAAAATTTAGATACTTCAGCCTTTATAAAAAAAGCAGAAGCGCTTAAAAAGATAACCGATAAATATCGAATTCCGCTTATCATCAATGATAATCTTGACGTGGCTAAAGCGGTAGATTCCTTCGGAATTCATGTGGGAAATAGTGATATACCTCCGACTGAGATTCAGCAAAAATGGGATAGAAATAAAGCTATCGGCTATTCTATAGAATACCTCGAACAGCTGGAAAACGAACAAACTAAGGTTGCCAATCATTTGGGAATTAGCCCAGTTTACAGCACTGCAACCAAAACCGATACGGTAACCGAATGGGGAATCGAAGGCATCAAAAAAATACGTGCTTTAACCCCAAAACCACTTGTGGCGATTGGGCGAATGGATGCCGGTAATGCTGCGGAAGTCATAAAAGCGGGAGCCGATTGTATTGCGGTAGTTTCAGCGATTTGTGCTTCAGAAGATCCTAAAAAAGCAGCGAAAAAAATCAAATCTCAAATTCACCAAAATCAACATGAAAACTTATAAATATCCTTCAGCACTAACCATCGCAGGATTTGATGGCAGTGGTGGCGCAGGAATACAGGCCGATATTAAAACTTTTTCGGCTTTGGGTTGTTACGCAACTTCAGTCTTAACGGCACTTCCCGTACAAAATACTACCGGTGTAAAAAATATTTTTCCTATTCCCTACCAAGCAGTTTCAGAACAAATTGATAGCATTTTTGAGGACATTTTTCCTGATGCGGTGAAAATTGGAATGGTTCATACACCAGAATTGGTAGAAACGATCGTTAGCGGACTACAGAAATATCCAAAAACACCATTGGTTTTTGATCCCGTGATGGTGGCCACCAGCGGACATAAATTAATCGAAGACGAAACTATAAAAACGATTGTCGAAAAGTTATTTCCGTTAGCAGATGTGATCACACCAAATATGGATGAGGCCGCTGTTCTTGCAAAAATGAAAGTAGAAAGTTTGGACGATATGAAAAAAGCAGGCGAAAAAATAATGAATCTTGGCTGCAAATCTGTTTTGATGAAAGGCGGACACCTAAAAACCGATAAAATCACCTCACTTTATTTTGCTGAAGATGGGCAGGTTCATTCTTATGAATTTGAGAAATTCAGCACTAATAATACACATGGCTCTGGTTGTACCTTATCCTCTGCTATTGCTTCTTTTTTGGCAAGAGGAAAAAACCTGCTGGAAGCCGTAAAATTGGGACAGGATTTTGCGCATAACGCCATTAACTACGGAAAAGACGTAAAAACAGGAGAAGGAAATGGTCCTTTAAATCACTTTTTTAACCCACAAAAATTAATAAAAAATGAGCTGGAGTAAAGAAACCTGGCAAACGATAAGCCCAATTTACGACCGAATCATAAAAATGCCTTTTATTACTGAATTGATGGATGGTAGTTTGCCATTAGAGAAATTTCAGTTTTATATGAGTCAGGATTCGGCTTATCTTGAAAATTTTGGAAGAGCCCTTGCGTTAATCGCCGCCAGAGCTTATGATACCGAAAATACATTGGCCTTTCTTCAATTCGCAGAAAATGCAATTATTGTAGAAAATGCTTTGCACGAATCTTATTTTAAAGAATTTGGGGTTTCAGAAAAAGCGATCATTCAACCGGCCTGCCACCATTACATCAATTTTCTAAAAAGTACGGCTGCTTTAGAGAATCTTGAAGTGGCTATGGCTGCAGTGCTGCCATGTTTTTGGATCTATAAAGAAGTTGGAGATTATATTTACGAGAATCAGCAATCTGGAGAAAATCCTTATCAGGCATGGATAGATACTTACGCCGGCGAAGAATTTGGTGAAGCAGTAGAAAAAGCTATTGCAATTTGTGACGAGCATGCGGCTAAAACAACACCGCAAGTCCGCACAAAAATGACTGAAGCATTTATTAGCGCCTCACATTTAGAATATCACTTTTGGGATGCGGGATATACTTTGCGAACCTGGTAGTTAATCAAGCTCTTTTAATAATAGAACAGGGACAGCTGGATCGAATTCAATATCATCACTTTTAGACTGTAAAAACAGTTTAGAGAAAAATCCCTGCTTTCTTTTATACAAGGCTAGCATGGTGCTTTGCCTGCTCTCAATAAATAAATGAATCCCGGTAGAGGCCGTTGTTTTAGTAAGCCTGTGGAAGGTATTTTTTATTGCTGAAAAGTGTTCTTTTAAGTCTTGTTGAAGGTTTTGCTGCTCCTCGCTTAATCCTTTGCTATCACTATCGATGTAGAGAATACGAATTGGCGAAACAGAATTTGAAGCCAGATCTTTTAATGGCACCAGTTCTTTTTCCTGAAATGAGAATCTAAGTGTTGTAGGAAATACAATTTCGTTTACCGATTGCTCGGTAAGTTCAAAATCTGCAGGGATAAAAAGCATGGCACAATTTTGTAAAGAATCGGCTATTTTTGATAATTTCGACTTATAGGAGCTGTGAATATTTACGTTAGCACCTTCAGCACCTAAAAGAACAAGATCTATAGACCTAGTATTTACGATCTCCTGTACCATATCTTCAAAATCTCCTTCTAAAGACAAAGTCTCAAATTCGTGATTCTGGTTCTCTTTTCTAAAACTTAATCCTTGCAGCATTCTTTCCAGGCCATTCTTGGACGTTTCTTTTGCGTCAACATCTTCTTCAATTTTAATACCTGGAATACGATCGCTAATTCCACGACCATCATCGTAAACATTCAGCAAAATAAAATTACACGGAATGCTTTTGTAAAGTTTTAAACCAAATACTAAAGCATTCCATGCGTGTTTTGAAAAATTGGTAGGCACCAAAATCTGCTTTTCCATAGATTCAGAATTTTATGACCAATTTACAAAGAAGAATTTCAATAAGATATTAGTTAAAAAGCTTTATTTATTCTGAAGCTTCGGTTAAATTTTTATTGTTCAATACATCCTTAGGTAGTACACCGTAGCGCCGCTTAAATATCTTCGAAAAATAACTTCTGCTAGATAAGCCTAGTTCGTAAACTACTTCTCCTACCCCTTTTTCGCCGCTTAAAAGCATGTTCATTGCCCGCGTTAAACGTACGTCGCGAATATAATTATTTACGGTTTTTCCATAAACTTCCTGAAAACCATCCTGAAGTTTATTCACATTAATACCTCCTATTTTGGCAAGTTGCTGAACTGTTCCTGTGTTAGAAATATTCTCGTTGATGTGGGTAACCGCTCTTTCTATTGCTCGTAGATCACGCTTTTTAAGACGTGGTTCATGCATTTCTGGACCTTCTCTAAACTGAAGTAACATATGAGAAAGCACCTCTAAAGCCTTACCGCCCAAATAGTTTATACGAGGAAAACCTTCTACGCCACAATCTTCGATCTCTCGAATCGTGTCCATAGTTCTTAAACCATAACTACCGGTTTGGAAGATTTCATTTTCAGCATTAATATCCCCAAAGAGTCTAAAATAATTTTCCTCGATCTCATTGAGGTCGAAAGAAAGATAGTTCTGAAATTTCTTACGATCAATTTCCAGATAACAAATCTTAACTCTTTCCCCAGCATTAAACTGAAAACATTGGGTGCCATTAGCTAAAGTTGCCGCAATTAAATGCTGGTGATTTTTAAGTTCACAGCCTTTTTCATCCTTAAAGTAAGCGTTTAAGGTTCCTTCTACACAATAGATAAAACGTATTGGGTTTACGCTTGGATGATAAATTCGAAGACAGGTATCTTCATCAAATTTTAGATTAAAACCATATAAACCTATTCCATTCGGAAAATTTATACAGCTTACTTTACCACTTCCCAGATCTAAAGGAATATTTACTGTAAACTCTCCTAAATTACTCTTAAATCCTATCCCCAGCTTCTCAGCAAGCTGCGGCACGAAATCTTCGACATCATTCAACCTTAAATGATACGTATTCATTGCTATGCTTGATTTTTAAAACATACTAAAAACACTAAATTTTTCGAATTACTCTAAAAAATTAATGCATTCAGAGAAAAAAATTGGTTAAACTTTTATTAAAAAATTTAATTGAGATCATAGTCTTATCGATACAGCACATTTTCACTTTTAAATTTATCAAATTAGAGTGAAAAGTTTCGCGAAAATTAATTAACTTAAGAAATCAAATTTTTGAGCTTTCGACAGGTTGATCATTTTTCATGATCATTGACCAAAAACTATCGATAAATCGATAGTTTTACGACTTAACCTAAACCTACCAATTATGAAAATCGCAATTATCGCCGATCATCGCCATGCACTAAAAAAACCATACGGTGGCGGTCTTGCCATGGTTACCCATAAGATCGTACAAAAGTTATCTGAAAAAGGAATTCAGGTAGATGTGTACGCAAAATCTGGATCTGAATGCCAAAACCTTCATGCTTTAGACGATCATTTCGCAGAGGGCAGCCCCTTTTCCTGCATACGTTCAGAGAATTACAATCCCATAGAGATCAAAAATGCTATTATTTATGCTGAAATTTTTCAGGATTTGGAGCGTAACGAATACGATATAGTACACAATCATTCTTTAAATTACCTACCAATCATTTTAGGAAATAGACTTAAAACTCGGTTTGTAACCACACTACACACTATGGCTTTTCCTGAAATAAAATTTGCCCTGGATTATATCAAGGAGGAATCTCACCAGGAATTTATAGTCGTAAGCGAGTCTTTACGTGATCAATATTCTAAGTTTTTAAATTTCCCTAAAGTAATTAGAAATGCGATCGATCTCAACGACTGGAAACCAAACTTTGAAACCAATAACGAATATTGCATGTGGTTTGGCTCTATCTGCAAAGAGAAAGCTCCGCATTTAGCTATCGAAGTTGCGATCAAAGCCAACAAACCTATCATTTTAGCCGGTCGTGGTAAAAATAGTGAGTATTTTGAGCGTTTTGTCGCGCCGTTACTTAAAAATCCATTAGTATCTTATGTTGGCGAACAAGATCGCTCGCAAATTAATCGATTATTAAGAAATGCATCTGCATTATTATTTACCAGTGTTTGGGACGAGCCATCTGCATTGGCCATTTCAGAAAGTCTGGCTTCAGGAACTCCGGTTTTAAGCTGGGATAAAGGTGTAGCTTCAGAAATAATAACCGAAGAAGTTGGGCAAATTTGCGAACCCATAGACACCAACGCAATGGCCGAGGCTCTTAAGAATATCGATAAATTCGATCGAAAGGCCTGTAGAAAATATGCTGAAGAAAACTGCAATATCGATAATATGATTGAAGAATATATCCAATTTTACGAAAGCCTGATCGAGGAAAATGCTGAAGTTTATTAATCAAGTTCAAATTAACCTGTAGGTAATATTCAGCTCAATTTTTGGTTGTATACTCGCATTAAAATTCAACGAAAATGAAGCGAATTTCGCTACTATTGATTTTGATGTGCAGTCTTTTAAATGCTCAGGAAAATACTAAAATTGCCTTTGTTGCAGATATTCATTTATTGGATATTTATGCCGAATATGAAAACTTTGAAGGCTTACCAGTTCCCGGCCAAGACAAAAAAGCTAAGATAAGAAGCATGAATGCCCAGTTGCATTCTACCCGATTATTTAATGAAAACTATTTTGTGCTGAAAGCGGTGCTGGATGATATAGCTGAACGCGGAATTAAACTGGTCGCTTTTCCCGGCGATTATACCGATGATGGCCAACCATTAAATATCGAAGGACTGACTAACATTCTAAAAAAATACGAGCAGAAATACGGAATCTCATTCTTTATCACCACCGGAAATCATGATCCCGTTGCTCCTTTTAATACGCCTGGTGGTAAACGTGATTTTTTAGGCGAATACGGTAAAGAGCAGGCTATTTTTAGTGATGTCTCTTTTTTATCTTCTGAAAAACAAAATGAAGTTTTAACCGAACCAAAATTAGAAAAAGCAGGCTATGATTTTATACTGAATAATTTAGCCGATTTTGGGTTCTTTCCGAAGCAGAAAAATATATACTGGGAATCGCCATTTTCAACTTATAATTATTCCGATTACACTTTTAAAAAATCTGAAAAAGAAGCCGAATTATCTAACCGACTGTACGCTGTAAATGATAGTATAAAAATTCCCGATGCTTCCTATTTAGTTGAACCCATTGAAGGCTTATGGCTTTTAGCGATCGATGGAAATTCTTATTTACCAAGAAATAATGGTGGGTTTAGCAGTGCAAGTATTGGTTACAATCAAACGATAGATCATAAAACTCACTTGTTCGATTGGATAAAAAAAGTGGCGCAAAATGCACAAAATCAAAATAAACAACTGGTCGCTTTTAGTCATTATCCGGCAGTAGATTTCAATGAAGATGCCTCTCCCGAATTAGAAGATTTCCTCGGAAAAAATAAATGGCAATTAGAACGTGTTCCAGAAGAACGCATCGCCAAAACTTTGGCAGAAGCCGGAGTGAAACTACATTTTGCCGGCCACATGCATATTAATGATACCGGAAAACGTGACTACGGAAACGGAAATTTCCTCGTAAATATCCAAACGCCATCTTTGGCCGCTTACATTCCCGGTTATAAAATTCTAAAATTGAATAAAAATTCTGCAGAAGTTAAAACAATTGCGATCGATGAAGTACCAAGATTCGATGAATTATTTCCGCTTTATAAAATGGAGCACGATTATCTTACAAAATCGAATCTAGAAACCTGGAATATCGATATTCTAAACAGTAAAAATTATCACGACTTTACCGAATATCATCTTGAAAACCTGGTAAATCTCCGATTTATCCCGAATGACTGGAACGCAGATTTCTACGATTTTTTATCGAATCTTAGCGCCGAAGATCTATGTAAAACTGTGGCTGAAAATCGACAAAATGAAACAGAATTTTCAGAATGGAGAGGTAAAGATATGATCCTGGATTTCTACAAGATCAGAAATGCCGATAAACTTGCTTTTGCAGATATTCCTTCTAAACGATTAGAAGAATATAGACTAATTATCGAAGCCTCGAAAACAAATCAGCTTTCAAAAAGTGAAAATAAAAATGCTCAAAAACTAAGTCAGTTTTTGAGCATTTTCGATAAGTTTTTAAATGGTTTACCTGCCAATCATTTTAAGATCAACCTTGAAACCGGGGAGATTATTTCAATTAATAATTAACAGTAAACAATTATCAGTTTTCTTTTCTAAATTGTCATTTCGAGCGAAATGAAATGTAGTCGAGAAATCTATTTGGATTGGCATTTCTCAATTACCAGTTTTTGTCACTTCGAGTAGCAAATTTTGGAGTGGAACGGAGAAATTTGTTGTATCGAGAAGTCTTTTTCAGTAAGCAGTGAACAGTCTCAATTTACAGTCCAAAAGTTCTCGATACAATTTTAATTCCGCTAACGCTACATCAAAATCACTCGAACTGACATTCTTTGTTAATTCAAAATTCAGCATTCAAAATTCAACATTTCTAGTCTAACTTCTAAAAGCAAAGCGATCTAAAATCTAACACCTACTCTACTGCTTTTAAAATTCGATGAAAAACGGCTGTATTTTCGTAAACCCCGTTGAATAATTCAGATCCTGGACCGTAGGAAAATAACGGAATCATTGTCCCGGTATGATCGTGCGTTAAAAATCCGCCTTCTATTTGTCCTTTTTCAAGATCGCCCTTCATAATCGCAAACCCTGAAGTTTCGTGATCTGCGGTGATAACTACCAGCGTATTTTTATTTTGATCGGCTACTTTTAAAACTTCAGCGATGGTTTTATCAAAATCCAGCATTTCTTCAACAATTCCGCTTGCGTTATTAGTATGCCCGTTTTTATCGATTTTCGCTGCTTCGATCATTAAAAAATATGGTTTATCCTGATTTTCTAAATTCTGAAGTACTTTTTTTACATGCTCTGGAAATTGATCTCCACGCACCGATGCATCTGCTAATCCGTTTTCAGAAAGGAAAACGGCTGTCCGTTTTTCAAAATCATTAAATTCTGAAATATCTTTTTGAACAAATTCCTTTTCAATTTTCGCATAATCTGAAGCTCCCGCCGATAGGAAAAAATCGACTTTACTTTTATTCAAATCCTCTAAAATCGCTTCACTATCGTCGCGTTCTACCACATGCGAAAAAAAGGAAGATGGCGTTGCACCGGTCACAAAATCGGTTGTAATAATTCCGTTTAAATAAGCTTTTTCAGCAAAAATTTCCGTCAGATTCTTTAAATCTTGTCCATTTTTATCGGTTCCAATTGCACGATTATTGGTTTTTTCTCCCGTTGCCATCGCCGTTGCTCCGGCGGCAGAATCAGTTACCAAATCATCGAAACTCGAGGTTTTAACCAGTCCGAGATTTCTTAATTGTGTAATCGTCAATTCTCCTCTATTGGCAAAAGCTGCAGAAGAAATCTGGCTTAAACCATTTCCATCACCAATCATTAAAATGATGTTTTTTGGACGCGTATTTTTATCGAAATCAAACTTTGGTTTATAAACCGAAATTGGAGAGTTTAGCTCAAATTTTCTAGCATCTAAAGTTTCTAAATAAGTGGCTGCTTCAGCTGGTTTATCGGTATTAATAAAATCTACACCCATCGCGGCGAAACGGCTCCAGGTTGTTTTGGTATCTGGCGCTCCCCAAAATCTAAAAGACTTCCCGGCATCGTGCGCTTTTTTAATTACAGCTTCCACCTTTTCGAGTTCAGGCGCTGTAATTCTTCCCAATCCATTCCAAACCGAATAATCCCTAAAATTCTGACTAATAAGTGCGATTTTGCTTAAATCTGCTTCGGCTAAATTTGATACATCCTGATGATCAAATTCGATAAAATCTGGAAAACTTGCATAATCTGCCGGTTTTGGTCTGTTTCCAGAAATTACGAATGTAATTTTACTGTTATTGGTTAATTCTGGATAAGATTTTAAAGTTTCAACCAGTTTTTTTAGGCTTGGTTTCGCTTCAGATTTTAGATCAATCAATACCTGAATTTCTCTAAGTTTTCCAGCTTTCGCCAATTCAGAAAGTGGTTTTAAATATAGATTTTCAAGTGTTAGATCAGTTTTTATCTCTTCTTCAGCATGTGTGACGAATAATTCGTCATTTTTCAGAAAAATATCGGCTTCGATCGATGATGCACCATGAATATAAGCTTTCCAAAACGGAAATTCCTGTGCATAATCATTATGAGAATGTAATTTATAATTGCTTTGCGCGCTTAGATTTCCGCAGAAAAAAAGTATCGCTAAAACAACGAATATTGGCTTATAACAATTAGTTTTCATTGATGGCCTGCATTAATTTATGATAAATTTCGTTATTCTCGTAAATTCCTCTAAACAGTTCTTCGCCTTTTCCTTTTGCAAAAACAGGAACCAGCTCTGTACTATGCTGATCTGTATTAAAATAAACCTGAACCTGCTGCGGAATTTCTTTTCCGTTCTCGTCATAAGATTTACCAATGCTCACACCTCCAGTTTCATGATCTGCAGTAATCACCAAAAGTGTATTTGGATGTGATTTCACAAAATCGAGTACCACACCAATCGTTTTATCGAAATCTAAAACCTCCTGAATCATCATCTGATCGTCTTTTGCATGGCCTCCCCAATCGATATATGATCCTTCGATCATTACAAAAAATGGCTTTTCATTGGCTTCAAAATAATCGAATGCTGTTTTAGCAGCATCACCAAGAAAATCGCCACGGCCTTCGGTTTTAGATGGTAAACCTTCTTCAGAAAGTAAATACGCATTACGGCGTGAATAATCTGGTTTACTTAATTCTAAAGTATCTAACTTATAATTCTTAGCCGTCAAACTATCGTATAGATTAAGACCATCTTCCCTGTTTTGGAAGTATTTTTTACCACCACCTGCAAAAAAATCAACCTCAGCTTCTACCAGTTGTTTGGCAATATCTTCGTGCATATCACGATCTTCTACATGAGCATAATAAGCAGCCGGAGTAGCATGTGTGATCGAAGTTAAACTAATTAGCCCGGTTTGGTAATCTTGCTCTTTTAACTGCTCTAAAATTGTTGGAAGCGCTACCGAATCTTTAGAAACACCAATCGCTCTTTTATAAGTTTTTTCGCCCGTTGCAAAGGCCGTTGCGCCAGCAGCAGAATCTGTAATTAAATGGCTGGTGCTGCTAGTTCGGCTAAGACCAATACTTTCAAATTGTTTAAAATTAGGGGTGTTTTCGCCAAAATAAAATGCACTTGATACCTGCGGAATTCCCATCCCGTCGCCAACCATAAAGATGATATTTAATGGTTGGTTCTCGGTAACTTCAGTGGTATTGTTTTCTTTTTCTTCGGAAGTTTTTCCGCAGCTCATCGCGATCGAAATTGCTGAAAAAGCGATGATCTTTTTTATATTTTTCATTAGAATAAATTCAGAATTAATTATTTGATTTTGAGGTATTTTCATCTTCGGAATGCTTTGCGTTGCCTTTTTAAAATATTTCTATGGAAAATTTGTCATCCTATTTTATAAAAATAGCGGCAGAAGATCTGAAGATCCTCTACCGCTTACAACACAATTAAATTCAAATTAATATCCAGGATTCTGTACCAGGTAACCTTCTACATTCGACGCTCCATCGATCGCTTCTTGCGGAATTGGGAAAAGTCTGTGATTTGGATCACTATCAGACTTCGAGGTCCATGAATTTTCGTAAGTTCCAAATCTAATTTGATCCTGACGGCGATGCATTTCCCAGTAAAATTCAAATCCTAATTCTCTGTATAAAGTTTCAAGATCGATAGATGCCAAAGCAGCCGGAGTTTGATCTGGTCTTGCATCACGAGAAGTTCTTACGGTATTTACATCTTGTAACGCACCTTCATTATCTCCCATTCTTAACTTAGCTTCAGCTCTCATCAAATAAACATCTGCCAAACGAAGTAAAACAAGATCTACACTACTGTAATTGTTACCATCGTCTGATGTTTTACTGAACTGCCATTTTGCAAATCTGTAACCACTTGCATAACCAGCACTTCCATCTAAACTAATATCTAAAGTATGATCTACGTAGTAAACGATATCTTCTGGATCTGAACCATTTTCACGAGCTTCAGCTAAAGGATAAATTCTGTACCCAGAATTTCCATTCGCATCTGTACCTGTCATAAAGCTACCAGATCTATAATTCTCTTTTCTAGGCGCCCACATGGTTCCACGAATGATTCCGCGGTCTATTTCAAAATCTGAATCTGCGATATAATAGTGATCACGATCACTTTGTAAACCTAGCGTATCATTTACATACGGAGTAAGATTTGAGATATCTTCAAGCGCTGCCGGAACCTGAGCATTTTTCTGATAAAATCTAGCATCTGCATCGGCAGGATCTGTATCGCCATAAGCATCAACCCAGGTTTGGTAAAAATCTGGATTCATTGCAGGACCATCTGTACCATCCATACTTAAATAGAAATCACCCGGTCTTGGGAATAGTGAACCAGACATCGACCAATAAGCCCAACGGTTGTGGTCGTTGTTTAAAACTCCGCGTAAATCCAAAGCAAAGATTAACTCTGCATTATCGTGATTTTCGTCACTAAAAAGATCAAAGTATTCTGAAGATAAAGAGTAACCGCCATCATTAATAATATTATCGGTATACTCTACCACTCTTTGCATATCGGCATCAGTAAAATTAGGAGTTCCATAAGGATCTCTATATACCGCTGCATTTAAATAAAGTTTTGCTAAAAATCCATAGATCGCATCTTCAGTCATTCTACCAGGTCCACGATCGTTATTAATATTTTCTAGCGCAGCTAAAAATTCGGTTTCGATATAAGCAATAGCTTCTTCTCCTCTTAAAATTTCAGAAGTTTGTGAAGTGGTTTCTTTACCAAAAGCCAGCCCCCAACTATCTAAAAACAACATATTTTCGTAAGCTCTTAAAGCTCTCATTTCAGCTAAAGCCTGAATCGCTTCAGCATCACCATTTTCAGCAAGTGGAGCGATAACATCAATCGCAGCGATGGTTCTAAATAACGCAGTGGTTAGGTAGCTCCACGCTCCTGTTACCAAGCTATTGTTTGAAGACATTAAATGTCTATGAGCAGTGGTGTACGTGTCGTTATCTGCCCATTGCGTGCCCCCTAAACCAGTTCTTGGAGGAAGAATTGCTTCGTCTGAAGGAATTTCCTGTAGACCAAAATATCTTGTGTGTCTAAAAGTTTGTGGAAGAATCCCATAAGCCGCAGCCATAGAACCTGAAACTGGCTCTACAAGACCATCAGATCCGGTTAGTGATTCGTCTAATATTTCTTCTTCTAAATCTGTACAATTTGTAAATACCAATGCACTTAGCCCGGCAAATACAGTTAGAATTCTATGTTTCATCTTTACTACTATTAAAATTAGAATGATACATTTAAACCAAAAACAATTGTTCTCGCTCTTGGATAAGTGAAGCGATCTATACCATAAGATTTTGAATCGCTAGAGCTCCCGGTATTTAACTCGGGATCAAAACCAGTGTAATCTGTGATTACAAATAAATTTTGTCCTGTAACCGATAATCTTAAGCTATTTAACCAATCTCCTAAACCAATGGCATTAGGTGCAAGCTCGTAAGCTAAGGTTGCATTGTTTAAACGTAAAAAGCTTCCGTCTTCAAGATATCTTGTAGATACGGTGTTACTGTTACTTGGATCTTCGTTAGGAAATTCGATCGCCTGATCTGTGGTGTTTAATGAATTGGAGATCTGAGTCATATTAAATAAACTCATTCTTGTATGGTTGTAGATCTTATTGCCACTTACCCCGTTAAAATTAAGTCCCAGGTAAAAGTTCTTATAATTGAATTTAGTATAGAACGCATAAATAAAATCTGGTACTGCACTTCCAGAAGAAACACGGTCGCTATCATCGATTTGTCCATCACCATTAATATCGGTGAATTGGTTTAGACCATCTGCACCAATACCTTCAAATTGTCTTACAAAGAAGTTACCAATAGGCTGATTATTCATATATCCATTGATTGTTGCTCCAGTTTGTCCTGCTCCTTGAGCCGTTCCTGTAGTTACGATCGTAAATGGAGAATCTGTAATTTCATTTTTGATATAAGAGAAGTTACCACCTATGTTATATGAGAAATCTTTTGAGCGATCACTCTGGTAATCCAAAGAAACTTCTAAACCAGAGTTTCTAATCTTCATATCAGGAATATTCTGCCAGGTGTATCCAACCTCATCAATAGGATCCTGAGTAGAGAAATACAATAGAACATCTGTAGTTTCTTTTAAGAAATAATCTACTGTACCGGTAAGTTTTTGATTAAACAATCCAAAATCTACCCCAATGTTCGTTTGCGCAGTTTCCTCCCATTGTAAATCTGGGTTTGCAGTACGAGCAAAAACTAAACCATAAGGATAATCTTCTCTTGTAGTTTCGTTACCATTCATTGGATAAATATCATTATCCTCAAAACTTTCACCGTAACTTAATCTTGTTTGCTTAGATGGAATTTCCTGGTTACCAGATTTACCCCAACTGGCTCTTAATTTTAAGTTGCTGAATGCAGTTTCCTGAAGGAAATCTTCTTTATGAATATTCCAACCTAAAGCGAAAGATGGAAAAACAGCATATTGATTGTTTTCACCAAACTTAGTAGAACCATCAGATCGAACTGTTGCAGTCACTAAATATTTATCTGCAAAATCATAGTTAATTCTACCAAAGAAAGATTGCAACTCGTTAACTGTTGCATTAGAGAATTGCGTATTATCCTCACCCCTTGCTTCACCTAACTGATATCTTGGCTCGATTCCGTTATCTGGGAAATTGGTAAAATAATATCCTTTGGCATGGATAAAAAATTCCTGATAAGAATGTCCTGCTAAAAGATTTAAACCGTGATCGCCAAAATCTTTTTCGTAGGTTAAGGTATTTTCTACAAGCGTATTCTTATTGGTTGTAAAGGTTGAATTTATAGAACCTTCAGCATAATCTGGATCGGCAGAATACGGAATGTACTGCTCATCTCTATCGGTTTTAGAATAATCTACACCTAAATTTAATTTGTAGGTTAAACCATCTATGATTTCTAAAGATGGCGAAATATTAGCGATCATTCTGTTATTGTTAGAATAATCACCGTAGATATTTTCTATGATCAAAGGATTGATCCCGGTTCCAAAAACTGTTGGTTCTCCATTAGTATATGCTGGCTGCGTAGGATTTAATTGCAACATATTACTCACCATTGTCCCAATATTAGGACGCTGATTTTCAGTTCTTGTTGCGGTTAGATTTAAATCTACTTTTAGACGATCGTTAAGCCCCTTTTGAGAAACATTAATTCTTCCTGAATATCGAGTAAGATCACTACTATTAAGAATCCCTTCCTGATCTCTTGCTCCTACTGAAGCAAAATAAGAAGTCTTAGAAGTTCCGCCACTCATCGAGAAATTTACATCGTTGGTAATAGCCGTACGCGTAAGTTCGTCCTGCCAATCGGTATCGGCGCCATTATCACTAAGACTACCACCAACCTGTTCTACTACCTGTCTAAATTCATCTGCAGAGAACACATCGATCTTATTAGCCATTGTAGAAATTGCTGTAGACGCAGAGAAATTCATTTGCGTTCTACCGGCTTTTCCTTTCTTGGTAGTAATTACTACCACACCATTTGCGGCACGAGAACCATAAATGGCAGCTGCCGATGCATCTTTTAATACGTTGATAGACTGAATATCTTCAGTATTAATGAAGTTTAAAGGGTTTGTTGGAACTCCGTTTGAAGAATTATCTAGTACAAAACCATCGATCACATATAAAGGAGACGTACCAGAACGTAGCGTTCCCACACCACGAATAATGATATCCTGGCCTGCACCCGGCTCACCACTTGCGTTAGTGACATTTAAACCAGAAACTTTACCTTGTAATAAGTTTCCCGGGTTTGTGTTAATCCCTTTATTGAATTCTTCGTCACTAACAGAACTTACAGATCCTGTTAAGTCTGATTTTTTCTGAGTACCATATCCAACAACAAGAACTTCGTCTAAAGAAGCACTATCTGTTTCTAATTGTACGTCGAAATTTGCCTGATTTCCTATTTCAACTTCATAAGTTTTAAAGCCTACAAAAGACACCTGAAGAATATCACCTTCTTGCGCCTCTATAGAATATTGCCCATCAAAATTAGTGGTTACTCCATTAGAGGATCCTTTTACCATTACGGTAGCCCCAGGAAGTGGCACTCCCTGATCGTCTGTTACTACACCACTAATTGTTTGCTGTATTGATTTACCCTTAACTGTAGGATTTATTACCGGTAAATTACTGGCTGCAGCCTGGCCAGTCTGAGAAAAAAGTAAAATCGAAAGTCCAAATAATACCTTTTTCGATCTTAAATGTGTAATTTTAAAATACATTTATTTAAGTAATTGGTTGCACAATGCTTAATTAATAGCCGCAGTTGTTGGTAGCTTCTGCGGTTTTTTTTGTTGATTTTTAGAGTTAGATTACTTTAGTATCACTTCACTGTTTTTAGGTTTTTATTAACAGCCGCTAAATAATGAAGAAAGAATTGAAGCTGTTTTAAATGAAGTTTATGCCTAGTTTAAATAGCAGCAAGCCATTAGAAATCTTGCAAAAACTTGGGATTACTTCATTTTCATTCCAAAATTATGTTTAGAATTGACGATTTTACAAAAAGAGGTCGGTTTTTTAAACAAAATCGATGTCTTATCGGGAACAAAAGCCTGTAAAAATCACCCTTTCCTATTAACATAAACACAGAATACTAAACACTGAGGTAAATAAGACTTAACAATCAGATAAAACGTTTTATCGAATTTTAAAAGCATTGATTTGAATAGAAAAATAAGCTTCAGAAGCTGTGAAGATTAGCCTGTATTGCTGAATAAATCCTGTACAAATGAGAAGAAATTGACATTAAACTCGATTTACAGCTAAATTCAACATTATTAAAAGTATAGAAGCATTCCTGAATAAAAACAGTTACTAAAATTCGATATTTTCAGCATAAATTCTATAGAAATTATAAGGTTTTGAATGCAATTTCAGAAATAGAAGTAAACTTCATCACGACAAGCCCAGACGCATTTAATCTCCATGATCGAGTAAATAAAAAAAGCTCTCAGAAACATTAAAACTGAGAGCTTTTTCGGCAATTTAAATAAACAAACAATAAAGCAAATATTAATCTGTGGTCCAGCCGCCACCAAGCGCCTGGTACATATTAACAACAGCAGTCATTTGCTGCATTTTGGTTTCTACAAGATCAAATTTAGATTCCAGAGCATCACGTTGCGTCATTAGCACTTCCATATATTCAGCTCTAGCATTTCTAAATAATTTATTCGAAATTTTAATCGATTCGGTTAGCGCATCAACTTCAGCTGCTCTTAGATCATAACTTTTCTTAAGATTATCGATTTTTGCTAATTGATTTGCCACTTCGATATAGGCCTTTAAGACCGTTTGCTCGTAATCGAAAGCCGCCTGAATTTGTTTTGCATTGGCAGTTTTATAAGCTGCTTTAATGGCATTTCGGTTTACTAAAGGTGCTACCAGATCTCCGGCTACAGAATAAATTAAAGACTCTGGTGTATTTAGCAGGTAATCTGGATTAAAAGCCTGATACCCGATATTTGCTGAAATCCCAAAAGAGGGATAAAATCTGGCTTTGGCAACTTTAATATCTAATTTTGATGCCTGCAGCTCAAATTCTGCCTGTCTAATATCTGGCCTGTTTTGTAATAATTGCGATGGTAAACCCGCATCAATCTGTTTTGGCAACATATCTGCAAAAGCCTCTGTACTACGAGCAATTGGTTGAGGATAACGACCAACAAGGAAATTCAGCTTATTTTCGGTTTCTGTAATTCTTTGCTGAATATCATATTGCAAACTTTTAGTGTGCAAGACTTCAGCATTAAATTTACTTACCGCAAGCTGAGTAACACGAGCGGCCTGCATCTGCAATTTTACGATTCTATAAGCTCTTTCCTGAATTTCGATATTATTCTTCACAATTTGAAGCTGATTGTCCAAGGCTAATAATTCGTAGTAAGAATTAGCAATTTCAGCAATAATATTTGTGACCATAAAATTTCTACCTTCTACACTAGATAAATAGCGCATCACGGCAGACTTTTTAGCGTTGTGAAGTTTGTTCCAGATATCTACTTCCCATTGCGCGTGCAGGCCAATCATATAATCTGGAAGCGGATCTGGAAATTCTCTTCCTTCTTTAATTTCCAGGTTTTCTTCTACTGCACCATCGCGAGTATATTTACCCACTTTATCGATCCCGGCACCTGCTTTTAAGCCAATTGAAGGTAAATATTCACCTTTTCTGGCCAGCACTTCACTTTGCGCGATCTTTAATTCCTGAAGCATAATATTTAACTCCTGGTTATTATCCAGCGCTGTGTCTATTAAAGCTACCAAATTAGGATCGTCAAAAAATGTCTTCCAATCTATCGAAGCTGAGCTTGTAGTATCGGCCGAATTAAAACTTTTTGTAGCAAGAGAGTCCTGGGAATTATGGTAATTCCCGGGAACCTCTTTACTAGCCGTTTTCTCTGATAATGAAGGTACACAAGACGTTATACTAAGCATTATTCCTGCCGTAACGCCTAAATAAGAGAAACGTTTATATTTTTTCAATTTATTTATCATAATCAAAATCTTCGGTTAATGGATTTTCGTCTTCGTATTTAATCAATGATTTTCCTTCAGCAAGATTTCCAAAGATGTAGTAAAGTCCTGGTACAATAATTACCCCGAATACGGTTCCGAAGAACATTCCTCCAAGAGCAGAGGCTCCTAAAGTTCTGTTACCAACAGCTCCCGCTCCGGTAGCAACGATCAACGGAATTAAACCTGCGATAAACGCGAAAGACGTCATTAAAATTGGTCTAAAACGAACCTTAGCTCCTTCTATGGCTGCTTCCAAGATCGTGAGCCCTTCACTGTGTTTCATCACCGCAAATTCTACGATTAACACGGCATTTTTACCCAGCAATCCTACCAGCATGATCAAACCAATTTGAGCGTAAATATCGTTTTGAAGTCCCATTAACTTTAGCAACATAAAAGATCCAAACACTCCAACAGGTAGCGAGAATATTACCGATAATGGAATAATAAAACTTTCGTATTGTGCAGCAAGTACAAAGTATACAAAGGCCAACACGATAAGGAAAATATAAATAGACTCGTTACCGCGCTGCGCTTCGTCATAGGATAAACCTTCCCAGGCGATATCATAATTTTTAGGAAGCGTATCTTCAGCTACTTGTTTAATCGCCTCAATAGCATCTGCCGTGGTATAACCTTCAGCCGGTAATCCACGAATGGCAGCCGAATTATACATATTGAAACGAGTTACCTCGTTTGGCCCCTGCATTTTTTTCAATTTCATAAATGCTGAATACGGAACCATTTCGCCATGCTCGTTTTTCACATACATATTTAAAATATCTGAAGGCAATCGTCTAAACTGAGGATCTGATTGAACATACACCTTAAAGAAACGGTTGTATTTAATAAATCCCTGCTCGTAAGTACTACCAATTAAGATATTCAGGTTTTCCATAGCATCACCTATAGAAACTCCTTTTTGCATCGCAAGTTCACTGTTGAATTCCAATTCGTACTGCGGATAGTTTGCAGCGAAAAAGGTAAACAGTCCTTTTAGCTCTGGACGCTTTCTTAGGTTTTCCATAAACTCCTGATTTATCTTATCGAAATCCTGATAATCTGTTTCAGTATTTTCATCAAGTAATCGCATAGAAAAACCACCTGAAGAACCGAAACCTGGAATTGCTGGCGGCTCAAAGAATTCGATAACCGCACCTAGGTCTTTGGATTTTTCCTCCAGCTCTTCCATAATTTCGGTAACTGTATGTTTACGATCAGACCAGTTTTTAAGGTTGATCAAACAGGTACCTGCGTTAGATCCACGCCCCTCGGTCATAATCTCATAACCTGCCAAAGAAGCTACAGATTCAATTCCTTCAACTTCTTCACAGATATCCTGCAATTTTCTGGAAACTTCGTTAGTTCGCTCTAAAGTTGCTCCAGGAGGGGTTTGAATAATTGCATAGATTGTTCCCTGGTCTTCACTTGGCACAAAACCAGACGGTAAAACCTCGCTCTCTAAGTATACACCGGCACAAAAAGCAACTAAAATTCCGAAGGTTAACCATCTACGGCTCACCATTCGTTTTAAGATCGCTACATATTTACCTGTAAGTTTATCGAATCCTGAATTAAATTTATCCAGACCTTTAGTAAGGAAATTTTGCTTATGCTCTTTCCCGTGATGATTTTTAAGCAGCATCGCACATAATACTGGTGTAAGTGTAAGTGCTATAATTGCTGAAATAACGATAGAACTGGCCATGGTGATAGAGAACTGTCTATAGAATGTTCCTACCGGGCCAGACATAAATGAAATTGGTAAGAATACTGAAACCATTACTGCGGTAATTGCGATAATTGCTCCCCCGATTTCTCCCAAAACCTGCTTTACGGCTACATAAGGAGAAATATCCGGATATTCATCGAATTTCGCATGCACGGCCTCGACCACGACAATCGCATCATCTACCACAATACCAATGGCGAGTACTAAAGCAAATAGTGTTACCAGATTTATCGAAATTCCGAAGAATTGAATTACAAAAAACGCCCCGACTAATGAAACCGGAACGGCCAAAATAGGAATTAAGGTAGAACGCCAGTCTCCTAAGAAAATAAACACCACAATCGCTACCAGGATAAATGCATCACGTAAGGTATGAACAACCTGCTCTATTGAAGCGTCTAAAAACTGTGATACATCGTAGCTAAGCTTATAATCCATACCCGGAGGAAAATCTTCTTTCATTTTCTCCAATTCAGCCTTAACTTCATCAATTACATCACTGGCGTTACTACCGTAACTCTGTTTTAATACGATCGCCGCAGATGGGTGACCGTCCAGGTTAGAATAAATATCAAAAAACTCACTTCCTAATTCTACTCTACCTATATCTTTTAATCGTAAGCTTTGTCCTTCTGGATTTGCTCTTACAATAATATTCTCGTACTCTTCAGGTTCACTATATCTACCTTTGTAGGTAAGTACATATTCTAAAGACTGGGCTTTAATCCCAGAACTTCTACCCAAACGTCCCGGCCTACCAACAATACTTTGCTCTTGCATGGCTTCCATCACTTCATCTACAGAAACATTATAGGCACGCATTCTATCTGGGTTTAGCCAAACACGCATGGCATATTTACGGCTACCTAAAATTGTGGATCTTGCGATCCCTTTTATCCTGTTTATTTCAGGAATCATTTTTACATTGGCGTAATTGTATAGAAATTTTTCATCCATACTTTCCTTTTTCGAATAGAGGTTCACATACATCAACATACTCGGTTGGATAGGTGTAATCACTACCCCCTCCCTTTGCACCAATTCTGGCAGCAAAGGCATTACCTGGTCTACCCGCGTTTTTACCCGTACTACGGCATCGTTGGGATCTGTACCTGGTTCAAAAATTACTCGTAATGTTGCTTCACCAGCACTGGTGGCATCTGTTGCCAGATAGCGCATTCCCTGTACCCCGTTAATTGAATTCTCTAATGTAATTAGGGTAGATTTTACCAAAACATCTGCACTTGCCCCGGGATAGGCCACAAAGATGTTTACTGTGGTAGGTGCAATTTGGGGGAACTGCGATATAGGCAGTTGTTTTATTGCTAAAGACCCCATAAACACAATTATTATCGAAATAACAATAGCAAATACGGGTCTATGTATAAATCGTTTAAACATAGTCTTCTTAAAATTTTACTCGATGATCGAGATTAAATCTATTTTCTAATAAAGGCCTCATGGGTTAAGCCCAGAGTTATTTCACTCGACAGAGTGATTATTATAACAGTAGTTCAGCTAAAAAAAATTAATGCTGAAATTGTATAAAATTGATACCTGAAAATTATTCGGCGTAAAGTTCTAGATGGTTTAAAACCTCTTGAGGATCTTCAAAGTCATATTCGATTTCGTCTCCTTCTCTAACCTTACGAAGTCCTTCTAAAAGAATAGTATCATCTTCAGAAATTCCGTCACTAATTGCATAGATATGCGGAAGTTCTCCTGCAAGGCTAATTTCTCTGGATTCTATCTTATGATCTTCGTTCACCACGTATACATAATGTTTACTAAGTACCTCGAAAGTTGCTTTTTGTGGAATTAATAGCGAATTATTAAAAGGAACCTGGGTAAGAACACTACCGGTTTCGCCATGTCTTAATAAGCCTTCTGGATTAGGAAAACTTGCTCTAAAAGCGATATTACCGGTTTCGTTATTAAACTCTCCTTCTATGGTTTGCACATAACCATCGTGTTTATAAACCTGGTTATTAGCCATTAATAATTCTACTTTGGTAGTATCATCTTCGTGAACAGCCTGCTGATAATCCAGATATTCAGCTTCTGGGACGTTATAATACACCCACATATCGCTATTATCTGATAAACTGGTAAGTAACTCTCCTTCTTCAACTAAACTTCCCAACTTGAGATGAAGTCTATCAACAATCCCGTCGAATGGAGCTCTAATATCTGTAAATTCTAAATGTACCTGCGCTAAAGACTGTTCTGCTTTTGCTTTTTCAAACTTAGCTTTTGCCATTGCTAACTCGTTAGGAGCTACAACATTACTATCGGCAAGTTGTTTGGTATTCTCGTATTCTATTTGGGCAAAATGTGCTTCAGCCTTAGCTCTTTGTAGTTCAGCTTTGTAAATTTTAGGCATAATTTTAAACATTAACTGCCCTTTTTTTACAGATTGCCCTTCATCTACAAAAATATCTTCAAGATAACCTCTTTCCTGAGCACGGACTTCGATATTTCGTATCGATTGAATTTGCGCGACGTATTGATTGGTGACCAGGGTATCTTTGCGAAGCGGACTCGTTACCAAATACCTGGAATTTTTTTCTTTTTTTTCTTTGTGGGATTCACAGCCCATGCCTAAGAACATAGCACACAGGCTAACAATCATGAGAAATCTACTCATCATAATTTCAAATTTAAAAGTGATAAAAATTAGGGTAAACCTTATGAAAGTCTATAAACCAATGCTAAGCACAACTGTAGCCAAAAGTTTTAATAGACTATTTTGAAAAATTGAAGTTTCGCCCGGATTGTAGAAAATTATCCAGACTTAGAAAATCATATCCTAAATACGCAATATCTTACACAAATAGAAGGGTAAGATGTAATATGATTTTGTTTTGAAAAATAAGGTTTGTTATCACTACGATTGAAGTCATGATACGCAGAAAGTACAGTGTAAAAAAGGGCCGTTATATAATCACTTCCCTCTACATATTTTTTTGAAGCACCAGCATCTGAATCTGAGTCACTATCAGCTTCTTCGATTTCAATTTCTTCGGTTTCAGAAAACTTTCTATCGGGATTCGATCCTGATCTTTCGTGAATTAACGCATCACTATCTTCAAAATAATCGAAATCAAGGTCGGATTCTATCTGCTCCTGAAATGAGATCTCATCTGCAACAAAATCATTATCTTCCCGAAGGTTATCGGCATGAAGATGGCCGTATCCATTTAGGAAAAGTACAAAAAATGATATGTATTTAAACAAAGATTTCATTTGCCGCGTCAAAGCTATAGAATCTTTGGATTACCTACAAGAACTTCTATATTAAATTACGAAAAGACATCAACATGCTTATTTTCAGTAGTATAAAATACAGTTTTCTCAGGTTAATTATTATTTAGGTGAATAAATAAAATTTAAAATTCGATAAAATCGACTGAAGTTTTACTTAATATCCAGATTTTTATCACTATTGAAGCTAATTACAATTCAGTAAAATTCGACATAAAAAAAATCTGATCGCAGTTATATACGATCAGATCTCAAAGATAATTCTATTCGATATTACACAATTTAAGGTGTAAATCTATGAATACTTATATCAAAAAATTATCTCGTTTTAATCGGGAAAATAATCTTTTATCTTCTAAAATATATTTAAGGTGACTTTCTAAAGTGCGACGATCTTGCTTATTTGCAATACTTGGGATTAAATCTTTATATAGTGATTCAAGCTCAGATTGTAACTCTAAACTTCTTTTTATAACAAAATCTCTTCCTTTAGGACGAAGTTCTTTACATTTTAATCCGTTTTGTTTTCTTCTGTAATTGGCCAGTTTATACTGAGATTTTAGACCAGAGATATAGGCTTTATTATGAAAACACATATTTTTAAAGATAGTCTTAAAATATAAACGTTGCGACTCGTCCAATGCCTGGGAATAAAAGCAAAACGCATCTTCGATCTTTTGGTACAGCGCATTAATCTTAAGATCTACAGGTATCTCTTCATTTTCATCTTCGTACTTGTTTAAGATCAACACCTTTTCTTCTTCGGTTTGATGATCCTGGTACTTAATCCTAATAGTACCTAAACCTGATTCAAGATTCTTATAAAAATTACCTTTCTCGCAAAATCCACCGTCTGTTGTAAAAGCTAAACATCTAATATTTGCTTTCTTTAATTCTTTAAGAGAATGCTTCTCATTTGGTCGAATTTGGTGCTTTTGCCTTATTTTTTTTAAGGTCTCGCTGTAGGAAATATTCCCGTTATTTGCTACTGAATTCATGGTGGTTAGATTTTTTTGATCGTTACACCACAAATCTAGATAAAGGCGTCTTAGAAAGTTCTTTCCGAAAACACAAGCTTTACTTAATACCAGGTTAAATTTTAGAGAATGAGAACACTAAATATTCATTTTCAACTTCTTGAGATTAATTCACCAAAATAAAGATCTCGTAATAAAAATGCTTTAGATTAAAAAAATGTTGATAGCGCTCATTAAAATTCAGATTATATTATATAAAACAATTAAAAGTTATTCACAATTAATTAATCTATCCTACGACCGCGTTAATATTTTAATTATATTGTTAAAAAAATTAACATTTTAGGAATTATCCTGAATTCTAAATTCTAAAATGATGAGATGTATAATTGTAGATGACGAAGAATTACAAGTTTCCTTATGTAAGATACTTATTGAGGAGCATACTAATTTAGAGCTGTTAGGTACTTTTTGCAATGCATTGGATGCCCTAAAATTTATTAGATCAAATTCTGAAATAGATTTAATATTTCTCGATATTATGTTGCCAGATATTACCGGGTTCGAACTTCTTTCTTTAATGAAGGATTCTCCACAGGTAATTTTAATGTCTTCTGCAAAAGAATATGCGATCGAAGCCTTCGACTTTGATCATGTTTTAGATTACCTCCTAAAACCACTTAAAAAGAATCGATTTTTAAAGGCAGTGAATAAAGCTACTGGCCAACGCGAGCAACAAATCTTGCTAAGCCGCAAAGGGCAAAGTTCCTTTTATGTACAAAGCGATAAGCGACTTATAAAAATTAATCCTAGCGAAATCGATTTTGTTGAAGCTTGTGGCAATTATGTATTTCTTCATTTAGAATCAGAGAAAATTTTCACATACTGTAGTCTGAAAAAATTAAGCGAAAAACTCGCACCGCAAAGCTTTATACAAACACACCGTTCCTACATTATTAATATTGATAAAATTAAGGATATCGAGAATAATAGTGTTTTGATCGGAACCAAAGTTATTCCTATTAGCAGGCGTTACAAGAAAAATGTACTAAATAAGATCGATGTACTTTAAGAAGAAATACCGCTTAAATAAAAATAAATACCACTAATCATAATAATTAGACCGTTTGAATAAAAAACATCTTTAGAACCTGTTTTGATTTGTAATTTCAACAATAAGAAACAAAAGTAAGAATGGTCGCTAAAGAAAAAGATCAGTTTATAAAACTCACTGGTGTTTTAAATGCCTATACGATCAGGGATATTGAAACCGAATTGAATTCATATTTAGAAAAGGCTACAGATATTTTAAAAATAGATATTAATAGTATTTCTGAAATCGATATACCTGCAGCATTCACGCTTTATTCTTTAAAGGAAAAGGCCAAACAAATGGGAAAACTTATCTGTATCGATAAAGAAAATTGTTACGCGATTAAAAAATTAGGAAATTATAAAATAGAAAGATTGTTATAGTTGAGGTTACATTGGTTAGATCAAGATCCGGGAGCAGAACAAAACGCATAACTACTGCTCTCGGAACTTCTAAGAAAGCAATACTAACCTGCTAGAGATTTTAAAGTTTTGTTTTTATTTTTTATTTATAAGTAGTCAGTTTCATTATTAGTTATAACTAGCTAGAATGAATCCCCAAAACCCTAAAAACCCTGAAATTAGTTTCAGGGTTTTTTATTTTCTACACGCTATATCTACGATTTCTTGTTTTTAGATCTCCTTAAAAGAATATAAAAAATAACTACCGCAAGCACATCCACAATTGCGACAATCAAGGTTATTTTTTCTATAGTACTCATTAGTTACAAAAATTTCGAATTTCAAAACTACATATATTCCTTATAAATAAACTAAATTTTAGAAGGTATATTTTACGCTTAATAAAAATTACGGGCGGATACTAGTAATTTATCATTTTGAAGCAATATAGTAAACAACCTAGTGGCAAGCCATCGAGGCATTCGTTGGAAACAAATTTTTAATTTCGAGGCAAGCATCGGGGTAGTATATCCTTTGGCGGTGCCGATAAACTAAAAAAGGGAGCACGTCTGCTCCCTTTCTCCGTATTATTTCATCTTGTAGGCTAATACAAATTAACGAAATAATGATTAGGTATAGCAAACTTACGGTTTAGTATAAAATAAATCTAATATTTTCTGTTAAATTCAACTATATATATAGTTAAAAATATATAGATACTTTTGGAAAGAACATAATAGTATAACTCCAAAAAAGTTCAAATATTATATCGCTCAATTTTTTTCTGAAATTTAATTCCTTAAGAGTTTAGGATGTAGCCATAAAAAGCCCATAGTGATTAGAAAAGTAAGGTAAAACCAAAATAGGTTTAATGATCTATACAAGAATTCCTGATGATCATCCTGAGTTGTTTCTTCAAAAAATGCCAAATTACTCTTAAGTCGATCCCTGCTTCTTTTTGATTTCCATTTATCTGTTTGAAACACATAAAATTTAGAATCAAAAATACTATCCCCGGCTGCTAGTTTTAAATGGTTCCAACCTTCGTCTTTAGGATATAGTGTTGCCGAATAATCATCTGGTAAATCTAAATGCTGCAATAAAGGAATTTCATGCTCCAGAGAATCGATTAATTTAAGTGATTCTAAAGATGTTTTTATAGCAAGGTTCACAGGCTCATTTTTGTATATAAAACTATTTTCTACTTCCCAATGAAGCATTTCTTGGGCTGGTTTAGCAAGCCTCGAAAAAACATCTGTCCAAATTTCTCTATAAATCTGATTATGTCCGTTTAACACCAACTGATACGTATTCTGTAACATGCCACTTCCTACTTTTCCCCTACCCAAATACCTGTAAACAGCCAGCTTATTTTCATTTGCTATCAAAGAATAGGTATTATTCGAATCCTGAAATACATAAGGAAATTTAGCAATTTCGGCTTCTGGATTTTCTGGCCATTTTATTTTTGGTAATCCATCCAATTGAGTTTCAAAATCCACTAATGTTTTTTGCTGAAATGTATTTTCTGTCTGCTGAATAAAAACTCCCAGGCCATCTCTTTTAACAGCCAATTCCAAATCCTGCTTTTCTTTCACTGAAAACTGATTGAAACTTGAAATATCCACCACCAAAACATCAAAATCATTCAAAAACTCTTCGGTTATTGCTGAAAATGAAGCTTCTTCTGTATTTAAATATTCGTATTTATATCGATTACTCGTCAACTGCGTTCTTAGCGTAACCTGATGTCCTTCTTCAGCTAAAAAATTCTTTAAATAACGCGTTTCAAAACTCGGGAAATCGTTCAATACTAATATTCGCAATTTTTGGGCTGTATTTATTTTTATGGGTAAAGGCTCTTTTGCGAAGATATTTCCAACAGAATCCTGAACTTCTATCTGGTAAACAAACTCTCCTTTGACTTTAGTTTTTGCTTTCAATTCAAAGTCAGCTTCAGTAAGTGTAACCGAATCCAGCTTATTTCCTCCAAAATCTTTTAAATAAGCTTTATAGCCATCTTCAGGTTTAAAAAAATGTGCTTTTATATTCAGCATTTCACCTTCAATCAATTCCTTTGGATAGGTTATTTTATCTATTCCAGCTTGTAATTCCGCAGGTAAAAAGCTTACCTTTTTATTTTCAAATTGAAAAAGATCATAGTCTTCAATTCCATAACCCAAAACAAAAATCTCTCCCGCAGCTTCTAATTCCGGACTTATAAAATCACTCGAACTATAATCGATTTTGGTGATTTTAGGATACAATTTTTTCAAGCTATCAAGCTGAGCTTCCTTAGCTCCTTCGGTAATTACTACCGCTTTGTTTCGCTTTTTGGTACTTTGATAAGCTGGTTTCAATGCAATGGCAAGTAATGCAGCTATTGCGATAACTCCTATAAAAATTCTGAGGAAAAACACAGATTTCCTTGAATTCCCAAATTCTTTATAGATCAAAACGACCAAAAGTAACACTGCTCCCAAAAGGTAATAGCCTAAAAATTGATCGTTTAAAAATGTAATTTTACTATTCATAAACCTCCAATTCTTCAAGCATTAATTGATCCAGACGATTCTGGTAGGACTTCGATGATATCGCCTTGTCTTTTGATTTTGGCAAAGCCTTGAGTAATCCCTGCTGAATTTCTTTTAAATTAAGCCCTTCCAGCTCGCCACCGCTAAGTGTCTTTACATCTTTAAGTGTTGCCAAAAATTGTCCCGGCTTTTCAATGGCTTCTCTTGCCAATTCCTCCCCAGCTATTTGAAATAGTTCTTTACTCGATTCGCTTAAAGTTACAGGTATATTTTTCTGCAACTCCTCCAATTCAGCAATGGCATTTCTTATTCCTTCAAATTCATTTTCTTGCTCAAAATCCTGCGATCTTCGATAACTTTCTACATCTTTTAATTCGCCGGTTAAACGTTTATCTTCTTTTAAAGGCGGCGGATCAAAACCAATCCGATGCACATAAATTCGGGAGCTATTTTTAATATTTTGGATTAATTCTAATGCCCGATATTGATATGCTAAAGAAGCTTTTGGCTCGTACACCCGCAACTGTAATTCGGCATCCCACATCTCGTTTATGGCCTGCCGCAGCTGAGTTTTCAGAGATTTTGCAAACAAAGTCGATTCTTCTGGATCTGAATGATTGTGCACATATTTTTCTAATGGATCTTCCTTGTCATCGTTTTCATCCCTGTGCTCTTCAACCAAATTATGCTCGTTATCACTATCATGTCGATGAGAATATTCTGCTAGTAGATCTTCTTCTCCATTCAAACTTTCAGCATTTTCAGCCGCCAGACTTCCTTCGGCCTCGTCTCCCATAAACTGTCCGTACTTTAAGCGTAAAGACTTTTGATCGAACCCAAGATTATTGCTTCTGGTTTCAAATTCTTTTCGGCTTATTTCTGGCTGTTCTTTGATCAGCTTTTCGGTATCGATGATGAGTTGCCGCTGACTCCTAAAATAATCTGGCAGCAAATCGACACCCATTCCGCCGGCCTCCATATAATCCATTTCCACCGTGTCATTAATCACCGCAAAATAGGTTTCGCTTCTGGAAACATTGGCGCTCGGTTGTTTGAAATCTAAAGCTTCTACATAAAAATAAAGCTCGTCTCCTGGTTCCATTTTTAATTGATCCAGATCGATTTGTTGATCGAGATTCAAGCTTTTTGAACCCGAATTTATTCCTTGCTGAAATTCGATCTTTTCTTCCCTAAATTTTACAGATTCGCCGCTTCCTTTGCTTACCGTCGCAATGATATAAGCGTTAGCTATTCCAAAATCATCGCTAATCTTTGATACAAATTGAAGTCTTTTTTCTTCGGAAAACTCAAATGAACTAAACTGATCTAAATTTTCGATCTCGATCACCGGATCTTCGTCCTCAAAAACACTAATACTATGCAGATCTGAAATATACTCGTTCCCCAACGAATCGAAATACCTGAAATTATACACACCAGATTCGTTAATTTCTCTGCTGAATTTAAACTGCTCATTTTCAACCTTCATTTTGTAGGAATTTGACCGAAATTCTAAGAAAACCGAGTCAATTTTTTGATCAAAGTCAACCGTCCAGTTTAATGCTGAATTTTCTAAAACTTCAACATCCATTTTTTCACTTCGGAAAGTGCCGATTCTTGTATAATCTGGATAGAGAATTTCTAAAGTATAATTTGCAATCGCCGGAATATAATCTGATGAAGAAACTGAATCTAC
The DNA here is from genome assembly GCF_900112105.1 of Zunongwangia mangrovi. GTDB lineage: Bacteria > Bacteroidota > Bacteroidia > Flavobacteriales > Flavobacteriaceae > Zunongwangia > Zunongwangia mangrovi. The sequence goes on from NZ_FOKV01000002.1 coordinate 477,928, forward strand.
TGAAGTAAAAGTAACCGAATTATCAATCCGATTTTGTTGAAAATCAGACATGCTTTTTAGTGTGATTCCAAAATAGCGTAAACCAAAACCAACCGCCAGGCAACAGATCAATAAAACACTTAAACTTCTAAATGAAACCGGTGGTTGTAATGATTTAGATTTCTCCTGAAGTCGCTGAGCAATTTTTTCACGCTGTAATTGACCAATATTGGATAATTCTGCATCCTTTTTTAAAAGCAATCCTGAACTATGTTCTAAATCACTAAAACGAGAATCTACAAATCTTAAAACCTCTTGAAGCCCTATTATGAAAGGTTTAATAGTGAATATTCCAATGATAAACAGCACTAAAAAAACTGGTGCTAAAACCCATAATTTCGTCCCTAAAGACCATAAAATAATTAACGGAGCTATTGCAAAACCAAAAATCTTTAACCAGGCATAAATTTGCCAGCGCTTTTTAAAACTAAAAAGAATTTTCGCTGCCTGTTTCATTGCTCTCTTAGTTTTGAAAGGATTCTTTCAATAATAAAAACCACTAAAAAAGCTAACCACAGCCAAGGCGTCCAATCGAATTGTGCCAAATAACTATTTTTACTGCCTTTTCTAAAAACAGGAGCTAAAATAGATTTATCTATATTTCGAGTATCAGTTTCTGCAATTTTCGACTCGATTTTTGGATGTAATTCGATAAGTTTTAAAAGATCTTCAGCAAGATGAGCTTCTAGAATATTCTTTCGGTGCAAAGTATCAGTTAACTGAAAAACTCCGGCTTTCGCGGTTTTTTCGATTAGATTTTCAGCATAAATATTCGGCTTAAAAATTAAACTTTTGGTATCGAAATCCGGGAATTCCTTTTCGCTTAACCAAACTAAAATTTCTAGATTCTTAATGGATTTTTCATCTGAATTTCCTTGCTCAAATTCGCTAAAAACAAACGGTCTTTTCAAATATTTTCCTAAAGCTGAAAACGAAGCTTTTAAATATTCAACCTGATTCTCAATCTTCAAATCATCATAAAACTGAACGCGAATCGTATCCAATTCGGTTCTTAATGCATTTTCAGGAATAGAATATCCCTCAATGTCTTTTGCACCTATTCGTTGCTTAGAAAATCGTCCTAAATTTTGTACAATATCGAATTGTAAAAGCTCTAACGAATCTTTAAAGCTTGTAATATCAATAATTTCACTGGTACTTTCAGTAGAATCAATTAAAATCCAGTTTACTTTTTCAGGAATCTCAGGTCGTTTTCCTTTAATTCCGCTTATTTTGCCTTCACTAAAAACTACAATACTATCGCTATGCAGCTTAGAAAATTGCTGCGCTAATTGCCAATATTGGGTATTTTCAAGCTGCTTTTTTTCAGAATTAAAGTCATTGTCTTCTTCAGTATAATCGGGAAAATCTTCGGCAAATAAATAAACTTCATTATCGCTATTTATCGAATCGACTAAAGTCCTAATACTCTTCAATTTCAGCAAAGACGGTTCTACCACATAAGCGACCTCTAGATTCAATCGTTTAGAAATCGAAACCGGAGCTGCCAAAATAAAACAGATTAAACTGACTAAAATTAGCCGCAAAAGCAATAAAATAAACTCGTTAAATTGCAATCTACTACTCTTAGAAGTCTGGCTTTCTTTAATTAGCCGTATGCTTCCCACTTTTATGGTTTTCCCCTCGCTTTTATTCCAAAAATGGATAGCGACAGGTACCAAAAGTCCTAAAAGGCTCCATAAATAAGTGGGGTTTACGAAAGACATTTAAGCTAATTTAATTCGTTTTTTGAGGTATAATTTTAAAGTTTCGGTCAGTGGCTCGTTCATCTTAAATAGTTGATAATCGATACCATTTCCCAGGAAAAAATCTTCGTTTTCCTTTATATTTTTTTCCAGATCTTTTAAGTATTGATCTTTAGCTCCTTTTGCTGAAATTTTTACTTTTTCGCCTGTTTCAATATCTTCGAAAGTCAGCGTTCCTTTATACTGAAATTCCATTTCCTGTGCTCCCATAATTTGAAGTACAGCAACTTCATTTCGATCTGTTTTCAGTCCTTTTGCGAATTCCTGCAACTCGTGTTGATGCTGATGCATATCGGTAATAAAAAAGACGATCTCTTTGCGATTATGACTATGAATTTGATTAAAAGAAGTCGATTTTTCTGGCCATTTCCCTCGATTTTCAATAGAAATCAATTCGTGTAATAATCGGTTAAAATCCTTTTTCACCGCTCTTGGATAAACAGCCTGCAATTGATGCTGATTTAAAGCAAAAAGCCCAACATCGTCGCCCTGGCTATGCGCCAGATAAGATATAGATGCGACCAAAATTCTTACAAAATCCATTTTCGTAAAAGTATTTTCGCTATGCTCCATCGAAGCACTGGCATCTAAAATAAATTTTACGCTGATCTGCGATTCGATTTCAGATTGTTTGATATAATAGCGCCCAGATCTGGCGAGCATTTTCCAATCTAACAAACGCAGATCGTCACCGGCTTCGTAACCACGGTACTGGCTAAATTCCATCCCTACGCCAAGATGCCTGCTTTTATTCAGTCCCTGTAAATAACCATTAACAATTACTCGGGACATTAGGCTTAAGCCCGAAACTTCCCTTACAATCTCTGGTTTTAAAAGTTCCTGATACATATTCAGCTAAACAGCGATATTCTTCAAAAGATCTTTAGTAACCTCATCTGAGGTTATTCGTGCAGCTTCCGCCTTAAAATTCACGATCACCCGATGGCGCAACACAGGATAAGCCACCGCATCGATATCTTCTTTGGTTACCGCAAGTCTTTTTTGCGATAAGGCCCTGGCTTTTGCCGTTAGGATCATGGCCTGTCCCGCTCTTGGCCCTGCTCCCCAACTTACCCATTCTTTTACAAAATTGTTGGTTGAAGTTTCGGGTCGTGTTGCTCTAACGATTTTGCTCACATAACTTATTAGATCATCACTAATTGGCAATTCCCTAACCAGCTGTTGCAGGCGCACAATTTCTTCTCCGCTGATAACCGAATTCACTTTTGTTTTTACTGAACTTGTGGTACTTTTTAAAATACTGGTTTCCTCCTGCTCTGTTGGATATCCAATCTTTATATATAATAGAAAACGGTCTTGCTGTGCTTCTGGCAAAGGAAATGTTCCCGATTGTTCAATAGGATTTTGAGTAGCCAGAATAAAAAATGGCTTATCCAGTTTATAGGTTTTTCCTGAAAAAGTCACTTCAAACTCCTGCATGGCTTCTAACAAAGCAGCCTGTGTTTTTGGTGGTGTTCTGTTAATTTCGTCAGCGAGGATAATATTCGAGAAAATTGGCCCTTTATTGAACTCAAAAAACTTTTTACCGGTAGAATGATCTTCTTCTAAAATTTCTGTACCAATAATATCTGAAGGCATAAGATCTGGCGTAAACTGAATTCGCCTAAACTTAAGATCTATCGCATCAGATAAAGTTCTAATCATTAAGGTTTTTGCCAATCCGGGAACACCTTCCAGCAATGCATGACCGCCAGCCAGAAACGTAATTAATAATTGCTCTATCGTTTCTTCCTGGCCAATAATGATCTTACCTATCTCTTTTTTTAGAAGTTCGATCTTCGTGGTTAGATGCTCTATTTCTTTTTCAAGATTTGTTAATTCTGTATTCATATTTTAAAACTCTTATGCCGTTAGCGCATACATCACGATGTTTACACCAAAGCGAGTATTATCTATTCTATAAAATCTTTTATTTCTGAAATCATAATCCCATTCGCAACCATAATCTTTGTTGGAATACAAAACCCCAATTTTCCCATTAATTTCGATCGCTTTAAGATATTCATGCACCAAATCGTCTCCCCAACCATTTAGTTCTTGTGAAGTAGTTGGCGGGCCATCTTCAAACTCAAAAAAACTGGAATAAATCTGGTGATCGTTTGGGATCTTTTTTAATTTCTGAGGCCCAAAAAGTTCATCCATTTGCCGTTCAAAGGATTTTGCGAAAAGTCCGTCGATATCATGATTGCAATCGTCTACAAATACAAATCCGCCGTTTTCAATATACTTTTTAAAATTATCGCTTTCGGCTTTGGTAAATTGCACCAATTTGTGTCCCGATAAATAGCAAAAAGGGCAGTTAAAAATTTCATCACTTCCCAGAGAAATAATGTTTTCCTGAGTATCTACGGGCAACGAGGTATATTCGATCAAAGAATTTAAAAGGTTGGAAGGCATTCGCTGGTCTACATCCCAATCTCCCGATTCGTATTGTAATCTGGTAAAGAAAAAATCCTTATTCAAATTGAGGGGCTTCGGTTATGAATTTTCTTTTAGTTAAAATCAAATCCATAATCCCAAAAAATTCATGAGATTATGGATTATATATTTTCAGGAGAAATTAAACAGCGTCTGAAAGGCTGGTAAATGTAAAGTCTCTAATTTTCATATACGGAATTAAACTTCCGTTCACTCGAACCTGTTCGCCCAAAGCTTCCAGGTTATTTAGCATGATAATCGGACTTTCATTAAACCTAAAATTCTTTACAGGATATTTAATTTCGCCATTTTCGATATAAAAAGTTCCGTCTCTCGTAAGACCTGTGTACAGCAAAGTTTGCGGATCTACAGATCGTATATACCAGAATCGTGTTACTAAGATTCCACGTTTAGTGCTTTTAATTAATTCTTCGCGAGACATATCACCACCTTCCATAATCATATTTGGAGGAAAAGGCACAGGATCTACGCCACTTTTTGACGCCCAATATCTATCGTAAGCAAGATTTTTAACAACCCCGTTTTCTAACCAGGTTGTTTTTTTAAGCGGTAAACCATCACCATTCCACGTCGCCGTTGGAACATCTGGATGCAAAGGATCACTCCAAATATTTACACGTTCGTCTACTATTTTTTCGCCAAGCTTGGTTCCGCCGCCTTCTTTAGACATAAAACTACGACCTTCGTCTGCAGTACGTGCGCCAAGAGAACGATACATATTTCTTAGTAAATCGCCGGCCGCAGCAGGTTCTAAGATTACGGTATATCTTCCTGGCTCGATCGCTCTTGCTTTTTTAGAAAGTACTGCTTTTTCTATTGCTATTGCTGAAGCCTCTTCTGGATCGAACTTAGAAATATCATTATAATCTCTGGTTACCCATCCAGAACCTGTACCATCATTAGTTCGCATGGTTACCGTAAAATCTACACTGGTCGATTTATCATAAGCATACAATCCTTTAGAATTTAGCATGGCTCTAAATGATGCACCATCATCTAAAAATCCAGCTGCAGTCACATCTTGCTCTGAAGCTGGTTTTATACTACTTGCAGCAACTTCAGCGCGATATTCTGGCTTAATATTCGCTGTTGCTTCAACATAATTTACGGGTCTGTCGTAGGTTTGTGGCTCTAAAGGATCCATAAATTCAGGATTCTCTGGAGAAAGCTGTGCTAATTCTTCAGCACGTTTTACAACACTTTGCAAAGAATCGTCATCAAATTCATCGATTGTTGCGGTTCCAGATTTCTTTCCGTAGTTGGCCACCACCTGTAAAGATTGGTTGGATTGATGCCCTGCTGTAGAAACGGTATTTCTAGCGTAACGAATATTTCCGCTTTCGCTTCCGCTTAAATACATTACACAAGCATCTGCTTTAGAAAAGCTCATTGCTTTATCAAGAATTTCACGAGCTTCTTGTTCAGTATATATTGCCATTTTTTAATTTGTTAGGTTAGAGAATTTAGATGCTTCTTCCTGTATTGATCACATTTACATCTTTAAATCGCGAAGTAGAACTTCCATGAGAAACGGCGCTAACCTGTGGTGGCTGACCTTTTCCATCGAAGAACGAACCAAATAAACGATAATCACTCTCGTCACAGATCTTTACGCAAGAGTTCCAAAACTCCTGGGTATTCGACTGGTACGCAACATCATTTAACATTCCTACGATCTTCCCGTCCTTAATTTCGTAAAAAACGGTACCTCCAAACTGAAAGTTATAACGCTGTTGATCGATCGAATATGAACCACGACCCGCGATATAAATTCCTTTTTCTACATCTTTTATCATTTCTTCTACCGAGTATTTTTCTTTCCCCGGTTCTAAAGAAACATTTGGCATTCTTTGAAACTGAACATCATTCCAGCTTTGTGCATAACAGCAACCATGAGACTCGTTTTGATCGATAATTTTTACCTGATCTCTTATCGCTTCGTAATTCACTAAAATTCCATTTCTAATAAGATCCCATTTTTTGGTTTTTACACCTTCATCATCATAACCAACAGCTCCTAAGGAATGTGGTTGTGTTTTATCTGCAACGATATTTACTTTATCACTACCATATTTAAAGTCACCAGATTTCCACTTATCTAAAGTCGCAAAACTGGTACCCGCGTAGTTCGCTTCGTATCCAAGAACTCGGTCTAATTCTAGCGGATGCCCTACCGATTCGTGAATGGTAAGTCCTAAATGATTAGGTTCTAAAACAAGATCGTATTTTCCTGGCTGAACAGATTCTGCCGTAAGCATTTCCTTAGCCTGTTTAGCAGCTAAAGTGGCATCCTCTATAATATCGTAGCTATTTCTATATAATTTTAAGCCGGCTGGGCCAACTAATTTTTCACTTTCTAAACCGTCTAAAAATTCGTAGCCCATTCCCATTGGTGCGCTTAAAGCAGATCTGGATTTAAACTTTCCTGCCGTACGATCTATAGCCGTTACATCGAAAGTTGGCCAGATTCTATGAATATCCTGGTCGATATACGATCCATCTGTAGAAGCAAAATACTTTTGCTCGTTCACCATGAATAACGAGGAATTCACAAAATTGGCTCCGTTATTCATCGCAGCAGAATTCGCATCTAAAAGCAATTCTACTTTTTGAGAAACCGGAATTTCTTTAAAATCTTTTTTAATAGGCGTTTTCCAGCTCACTTCGCCGTGCGCTTCAACTGGTGCTAATTGTACTGGTTCTTTCTGAATTTTAGAATTCGCTTTTGCAATGGCTACAGCCTGACTGGTCGCTTTTTTGATTCCGTCTTCAGTCACATCGTTGGTGGAAGCAAATCCCCAGGTTCCTTCAGCAATTACACGAATACCTACTCCAAAGGATTCGGTATTTACTACATTCTGCACTTTATCTTCACGTGTAAATACATATTGATTTAAGTATCGACCAATACGAGCATCTGCGTAACTCGCACCAAGATTTCGAGCAGTATTTAAAGCAACATCGGCAAGAATCTTTTTCGCAGCTACATCTAATCCCGGTTCTAAAAGGGCTTCAGCAGCAATATTGCTTCCCATCGTTGATAAAGGAAGCATCATAGCCCCTAACCCCATCCCGGTTAGTTGGACAAAGTCTCTTCTTTTCATAAATTGAGTTTGTTTTGAGTTGGTTAACGTATTTGTGGTTTGTTTTTTTAAATTACCTGGGCATCGTTATAAAACGTGGTTAGCATTTATATAAAGCGAATCCTTGTAAAACCGTTCTAATATTAACACTATAAAGAAAAATAGCCTATAATTTTGTCTTAAATTATCAAAATTTAACATAATACAAACTTAAATACAGCATTATTAATTTCTTTAATAAAGAGTTTGCAACATATTTAGAGTTCAAATATTTTATTTCTCAATTTTGCTGAAAAAAAAAGCCTCACAGTAACTAACTGAGAGGCTTAAAATTTAGGTATTTCTATATCCGAAATTCTTAAATTTCGGCAACAATTATTTATTCTTCTTCCTGGCTTGCTTCCTCGCTTAGCGTTTCTACAGCATCCATCATATTAAATTTTTCCAGCTGCTCTTCTTCTCCTGTAAAATATGGAAATACATCTAAAATTGGCGATTCTGTGATCGACGGAATGCTGTAATCTCCCATGGTATCTTCCATCGCTTTTTCAGTATTTTCAAAAGCTTCTTTTACATCGTTTGCCTGCACCAGCATATAGCTATTCGATTTTTTCTCTTTTCCACTTTCCTCGTCCATCGCAATAAGAGACACTTTTGATCTAAACCAACGATCTGAATTATCAAAAGGGTGAACCTCAGCGAAATTAGCGATCTTAATGTTTTTAATCATAAAATCTTCGCTGGTAAGCTTCTGCATTTCTTCAGTAATTCTGGTTTCAGCTTCAGTATAAGACACTGCATCCAGCAGATACACTTCTGTTACCACTTTTTGCTCGCCTGTTTCATGTGTTTTTCTGTATTTCACCTTACATTCATACCAAATTACGCTCATGTCTTAAATTTTTAGGAGCGCAAAAATAAAATTTAAAGCTTGCCAAGAAAGTAATCCTAAGATTAGATATTCACAAGTTTAAATTTCAAAAATGAATGCGTTTTTTAATCAATATTAATCAAAAATCTAAGCAGTTCTTTTCCAATTAATTGGAAAAGGACGATACGAATAATATTGTAAAACTTCTTCTAAAGCAGCTTTCATCGCTTTGTTAATAGGAATAATTTTTCTTCCTAAACTAAAATCTATTTGTGCCAATTGTAAATAATAATCACTAAAAACCGGTACTGCCAGCTCTTCATTAATTGCTACAGATGTTTTCTGAAAAGCAACCGACTGTCCCTTTAAAATTTTACAACTAACCAGCTGAAGTTTCCCCAATTTATCTCGCTGTGCAGCATAACCAAAAAGCCTGCAAACCAATCCGCGTTCGTGATAAGACGAACATCTTCCCAAACCACTTTCTAAACTTAAAGTTTTATATAAATGGCAAATTTCTAGAGTAGATGTATTTAGCTGTGCTAAAGTTTCCTCAGCTTTTCCAGATAAAAAACACTGAAATGCCCAGGGCAAAAATTCTAAAGGCGAAGCCTGGATTCCTGGTTTTTCACAACATTTTCCGCATCCTACAGCACAACTAAAACCAGCCTGAGCCTGAAAAATTTCAAGCTCTTCTGAAAGGGTTTCGAATAAACTTTCGACTGCCCTTACTTTTTCTTCTAATTTCATTCAAAAGGCGAAATTAGTTGAAAATCGAATCTGATTTTAAAAAATCTTAGGCTGAAATTGTTAAATATTAGATCTAGTTTTTAAACTCCTCATCGGTCACAGGATCAAACCATTTAGAGCCGCCCATTTCAACATTTGGAATCACGAAAACATGTGTCATATCTTCTTCTACAGAAGCTCCATGCCAGTGTTTTACGTTCTTTGGAACTTTCACTACGTCGCCTTTCTTAATTACTTCTTTAGGCTGTCCTTCAATTTGATGAAATCCAACGCCATTGGTAACCATTAAAATCTGGCCGCTAGGATGGTAATGCCAATTGGTTCTGGAACCGGCTTCAAAAGTAACTGAACCTGATTTTGTGGTATACACAGAATCTTCAGGCACTAAAAGGTTCATATAAACTTTCCCTTCAAATTTCTCTGCGGAAGTTTTCTTTCCTTTTTCAAAAATAAGATCTGAAGTAGTTTTTTGGGTTTCGGTTTTACTTTCAGCTGCTGAAGATTTTTCTTTTTCTTCGGAAGGTTTTTGATTACAACTAAAACATAAACTTGCTGCTATAGTTAAAATAGCCAGCGCTGATCGGTTTCTCATAGCTTTCTTTTTTGTTAAATGTAAAAAGAAGCTTCTAAAAGAAGCAAACTAATCAGCGCTTTTAATAAAGCTTTATGTTTTTAAGTCACCCTGAAGTCCTGAAATATAAGGCTGATCATAGAAACGTTTCCCGGTTGCTTTATATAAAGCATTGGCTAAAGCACCAATAACCGGTGGAAACGGTGGTTCACCTAATCCTGTAGGATCTATACCATTTTCAGCAAAATAAACTTCTATACTTTTCGGTGCTTCTTTATGACGAATTAAGCGATACGTATCATAATTGCTTTGTTGCGGCATTCCATCTTCAAAACTAATTTTACTGTATAAAGCATGGCCAATACCGTCTATCGTTCCGCCTTCAACCATATTTTTAGCAGCATCTGGATTTACTACAATTCCGCAGTCTACCGCGCACACCACTTTATCGATAATAGGCTCATTATTTTTTACTCGAAGATCCAGGATCTGGGCTACATAAGAATTATGACAATAGTATGCCGAGATTCCGCGATTTAGATTTTGATCATCTTTTTTCCAACCAGATTTATCTCTTACCATTTCTAAAACACCGGCAAAACGAGCAGCATCATAATCGTTATTTTCACCTACCGGATTTTCCTTTGCTTTCTTTAAAAGATCTAATCTAAACTGAATTGGATCCTGGCCGGTTTCTTCAGCAAGTTCATCTAAAAACGATTGCTCGGCACCGGCAATAAAATTCGATCTTGGCGCTCTAAAAGCTCCAATAGAAATATTACTATCTACCGTCCAGCTTTCCGCTAAATAATTATCGATAGCCCCGGCAGGGAAACGATTAGCAAATAACGGACTCTCTTTTATTCCTCCTGCATTTACATGAAACGCAGTAATATTATTATTAGCATCTAAAGCAGCTCTATATTTTACGTGATATGCCGGGCGATAAACACCATCTGTCATATCATCTTCTCTAGAATACACCAACTTAACAGGCGCACCAGCTTTTTGAGAAATCACAGCAGCTTCTACCAGGAAATTTCCGTATAAACGACGTCCAAAACCACCTCCCATTCTGGTCATTTGGATATCTATATTTTCTAAATCTAAACCTAGACGAGACTGAATCGTTTTCTCGGCATATTCCGGAGTTTGGATTGGCCCTAGTAATTCGGCTTTATCTGCGGTGACATTAGCGAAAAAGTTCATAGGTTCCATACAATTGTGCGCCAAAAACGGACAAGTATATGAACGCTCTATAACTCTCACTGCATTTTTAAAAGCAGCTTCAGGATCGCCATCTTTTCGTATCGCTTTTGCTTTTTTAGAACCAACATCGGCCATCAAAGAAGTATGAGTTGCTGAACTTTCTAAACCACTCACCTCGCCCATCCCGGCAGATTTTTCAAGAATTTCGATCTTTTTGGTCAATTCTGGATTTAAATCCCATTCTACCTCTAGTGCTTTTTTAGCCTGCATCACCTGCCAGGTAGATTCACCTAAAACAACAACAAGTTTGCTAAAGGCAGAAACATCACTCCACTGCTTTTGAGTATCTTCAGGATAAGTATCGATCGTAAAAACGTCTTTAATACCAGGCATTTCTTTAATCTTCTCGGCATCCATCGATTTAAATTCCATTCCAAATTTTGGCGGATGAACGATCATGGCCGTTAGCATTCCTTCTTTATAAGTATCCAAACCAAAAAGCGGTTGCCCGGTCACGATCTTTTTTGCATCTACATTTTTTCTTGAAGAACCGATAATCTTAAAATCGTTCTTAGATTTTAGAACCACTTTATCTTCTTCTGGAATTTCGATTTCTGCAGCGGCTTTCGCAATCTCTCCGTAGGAAATAGTTTTATCACTACCCGAATGTGAAATGACTCCGTCTTCTACGCTTAGATCTTCAACCGGAACTTCCAGTTGTTTTGCAGCAGCTTCTAATAACATATATCTTGCCGTTGCTCCCGCTCTTCTTAGCGGTTCCCAGCCCTGGCGAATAGATTGACTACCACCGGCAAGCTGTCTTGAATATAATTCAGTATTTAAAGGCGCTTGTTCTACGATCACATTATTCCAGTCTACATCAAGCTCTTCGGCCACCATCATAGGCATCGAGGTTTTTACATTCTGGCCAATTTCAGGATTTGGAGAATATATCGTTACTACTCCATTATCGCCTATTTTTAAGTAACCGTTTAGTTCAAACCATTCATCTGGCATTTCTAAGGCGGCGTCTGCCACGGCAACTTCTTCGCTACGTTTACACGCTAGCCAGTTAAAACCAATAAGCAAACCACCACCGGCAATACCAACACTTTTTATAAAAGATCTTCTATTTACTGTTGTGCTTTTCTTTGTCATTTTTCTGAGGTTAAATTAGGCTATTTGGGATTTTGAAGCTGCTTTTATCGCAGCTTTAATTCGGCTATAGGTTCCGCAGCGACAAATATTGCCATTCATTGCGTTTTCTATTTCTTCATCTGAAGGATTTGGATTGCTTTCCAATAATGCTGAAGCAGACATAATCTGACCCGCCTGGCAATAACCACATTGCGGAACATCGATTTCTAACCACGCTTGTTGTACAGGATGATCTCCGTTTTCAGATAAACCTTCAATAGTTCTAATTTTACTTCCTTCCAAAGAAGAAACGGGTAACTGACAGGATCGTACTGCAGATCCATTAAAATGAACCGTGCAAGCCCCACATTGGGCAATTCCGCAGCCATATTTTGTTCCAACCAGATTTAAGTGATCTCTTAAAACCCATAAAAGTGGGGTACTTGGGTCGACATCTACGGTTTTATCTTCACCGTTGATATTAAGATTGAATTTCGCCATGACATGATTTTTCATAAAAATTACTAAAATAATCTTTAAACAGTCTTAAATCCTATCTATTTGGAATTGTTTTAAATAGAAAAATTGAAATTATATCGAATAAGTTTAAAAATCTATATTCAACATTTTCTCTCATAATTTTATAATTCCGTAATTTTTAAAGGCTTTTTATTTGTTATTCTTTATATTTCAGAAAAAATTAAATTACACACTATTTTTAACGAATATGAAAAAATCTAAAATAGCCGCACTATTTTTATTCGGAATTGGATGTTCTGCCATCGGTTTTTCTCAAGTTGATGCTCCTACTACTCCGCCTGAAGAATCTCCAATGCCCATGAAACCGGAAATGACTGAAATTTGGGAACCACAGGTAGAAAAAATCACTCCGGGTGAAAAACCTGGCGATGCACCTTCAGATGCGATCGTTCTTTTTGACGGTGAGAATTTGGACCAGTGGGTCAGTCAGGCAAATACCGAAAATGCAGCTCCCTGGGCGATAAAAGATGGTTATTTTGAAGTTGTTCCTGGAACTGGCGGAATTCAAACTAAAATGAAATTTGGTGATGCACAAATCCATATCGAATGGAGTGCGCCAGATAAAGTTGAGAACTCTGGGCAAGGGCGCGGAAACAGCGGATTGTTCCTTCAGAATAGATACGAATTACAGATTTTAGATTCTTACAATAATCGTTCTTACAGCAATGGGCAGGCAGGAAGTATTTACAAAGATGTGCCGCCATTAGTGAACGCTATGCGCTCTCCTGATAAATGGAATGTTTACGATGTGATTTACACTGCACCACGTTTTAAAGACGGAAAAATAGATCAAAAAGCCAAGATCACCGTGCTTCATAATGGAGTTGTTGTACAAAACAATACAACGATTCAGGGCTTAACGCTTTATATTGGATTGCATAATTATCCAGAAGCTCATGAAGAAGATGTGATCGCTTTACAGGATCACGGCACCAAAGTTCAATTTAGAAATATTTGGGTTAGAAAATTATAATTATAAATATCGATTTTCAGCTAATGGATCCGGCTAAATTTTTAGTCGGATTTTTTTGTGAGTAGAATTTTGGTAAGCTAGACGCTTGGTATTTTGGAGCATTAGATCTGATTTTATTAGAATGAAGCGATAGCGAAATCAAGATTTTATCGAGAACTTTTAGAAGGCTATCCTAAATATCAACGAAAAGAGATTTCTCGGCTACATTCTATTCCGCTCCTTTAGACTTATATTGTTATTTGAGAGCAGTATTACTAAGAAAAGAGAGCGGAACTTGGGTACACTATTTTCACTCAGAACATAAAGTTCAAAGTTCGATTCAGACCTAAGTTCAGACTTTCATCAACAATCTCTAATAGAAATTCGGGATACAAGCCCATTATCAAGGAGTTGAGTTATTGATAAAATCCTTCTTTGGAAAGCTTTACAAAGTTATGAAAAGTATTTATGTAGGTATCGACATCAGTAAAAACACTTTGGACTTTTGTGTTAGATCTCCCAGTGGGGGCAACCTTTCACAAGATTGGTAACAAAGTTAAAAGTATTCGAAAGCTACTGCAAAGCATAGCTAAGTTAGATG
>NZ_FOKV01000013.1 GCF_900112105.1 Zunongwangia mangrovi
GCACGCCATTTATAATGGTCGCCGCTTAGCCACACCTGGCTGATGGTATCGAACTGCATATCGGCAGCGATCTGTGCCGGTGGCAAATGATTATGGTAATCGATGATCGGTTGGTCCTTTGCATACTGGTGATACAACTCCTCAGCATACGTATTCTCCAACAAAAAATTATCCGTGATAAAAGGTTTATTACTCATTTGGTTTGTTTCAATTTTCAGAAATTATCGGCCCATCCAACCACCATCTACGGTGAGAATGCTTCCGCTCATATAATCACTAGCTTTAGAAGCTAAGAATATAATTGGTCCTTTAAAATCTTCAGGTTCTCCCCAACGTCCTGCCGGAATTCGGGATAAAATAGCTTCACTACGTTCTTCGTTATCACGTAATGCTTGTGTATTATCTGTTGCAATATAACCTGGCGCAATAGAATTCACCTGAACTCCTTTTCCTGCCCATTCATTAGAAAATGCCATGGTTAACTGACCAATAGCTCCTTTTGAAGCCGCATAGCCAGGCACTGTAATACCTCCCTGAAATGTTAATAACGAAGCGGTAAAAATGACTTTCCCGTGACCACGTTTCAACATTTCTTTACCGATTTCTCGAGTAAGAATAAATTGTGCGTTTTGGTTCACTTCAATAACCTTATCCCAATACTCATCAGAATGTTCTGCTGCCGGAGCTCTTAAAATAGTCCCGGCGTTATTTACTAGAATATCGATTTGTGAATTTTCAGCTTTTACTTTTTCAATAAATATATACAAGGATTTACGGTCTGAAAAGTCGCACTGATATCTTTTAAAACTTTTTCCAATTTCTTTAATTCTTTTTTCAATTTTAGAACCTTCAACTTCTAATGAAGCTGAAACGCCTAAAATATTAGCTCCTGCTTCTGCTAAAGCTTCAGCCATTGCAAAACCAATTCCGCGTTTACAACCGGTTACTAATGCTGTTTTTCCTTCTAAACTAAATAAACTCATATTAGATATTATTTTAATTCGTCTGGAGTTACACCATCCATATCACCATAATCTAAATTTTCACCGGCCATACCCCAAATAAAAGTATAATTTGAAGTACCTGCTCCTGCATGTATAGACCATTCCGGTGAAATTACCGCCTGATGGTTTTTCATAAAAATATGACGTGTTTCCTGTGGTTGTCCCATAAAATGACTTATAGACTGGCCTTCATCTAAATCGAAGTAAAAGTAAACTTCCATTCTACGCTCGTGCGTATGTGGCGGCATGGTATTCCAAACGCAACCTTCCTGAAGCTCGGTCATTCCCATTTGTAACTGACAAGTTTCAATCACGCTATTCACCAATAATTTATTGATCACACGTTTATTAGACGTTTTTGTATCTCCTAACTCAACAATCTCTGCTTCAGCCTTTGTCACCTTTTTAGTCGGGTAAGACTTATGTGCAGGAGCCGAATTAATGTAAAAATAAGGCTGTTCTTCTGTAGCCTCAAAAATAACTTCTTTAGTTCCGCGACCTACGTAAAGTGCTTCACGATGACCAATTTCATAAACTTCACCATCAACCGTTACTTTACCTTTGCCCCCTACATTGATCACACCTAATTCACGGCGATCTAAAAAGTTTTCAGCCTTCAGTTCATCAATAGCTTCTAGTTTTAAAGCTTTATCTACCGGAAATGCACCTCCAGCAATATAGCGGTCGTACATGGTGTAGGTTAAACTAATTTGATCTTTTACAAACACCTCCGGAATTAGGAAATGCTCTCGAAGTTCTTCTGTAGTATATTTTTTCACATCTTCGGGATGATGCGCATATCTAAATTCTGATTTTGTCATGGTTATGGTATATTTAATTTCTTTATTTCAATGTATGGAATATAAGCAATTTCAGAGTAAAATTGAAGCTTTGCATCCTGCACTGACCTGAACTACTTTTAGCTAATTTATAATTATGCAATCGATTACACAAATTTTAATCTATTATTTTATAATTTAATTTAATAAATTATAAAATAAAAATCATATTAATAGTACAAACGAATTTCAAAGAGATTTTAAATCAAACCACTAATTATTTAGTACACTGATAATTTCTGTTTTTATTATATTCCTCCAAAAGCGCTAAAACCACCATCTACAGGTACAACAATACCCGTAACAAAAGCTGAGGCGTCGCTTGCTAACCAGATTGCAGCACCTTGTAATTCTTCGGGTTCTCCAAATCTGGCCATTGGTGTGTTATCTACAATCTTTTGCCCACGGGCTGTTAAGGAACCATCCTGATTTAAAAGAAGATCACGATTTTGTTCTCCAACAAAAAATCCAGGTGCAATTGCATTCACGCGAACGCCTTCACCGTATTTATGATTTAATTCTACAGAAAGCCATTTTGTAAAATTATCAATCGCTGCTTTAGAGGCAGAATATCCCATTACTCTGGTAATCGATTTTTGCGCCGCCATCGAAGAAATATTGATAATACTTCCTTTCTTTTGCTTCACCATTTCTTTTGAAAAGATCAAGGTTGGAAGAATTGTACCGTTAAAATTCAGCTGAGTAACACTATCTAGAGCTTCTATAGAAAGATCAAAAAATTCCTGATCTGGTGTGATTACCGCACCTTTTTTATTTCCGCCAGCTCCATTCACTAAAATATCGATGCTTCCCCATTCGGTAAGAATCTTGTCTTTAGCTTGGATCAAACTTTCTTTATCTAACACGTCAGCAACTAAAGCTAAAGCTTCACCACCAGCGTCTTGTATCTCTTTTACTCTAGTATTAACTGTCTCTTCAGTTCTACCTAAAACAGCCACTTTAGCACCATTTTTTGATAGTCCGTGTGCAATCGCTCCGCCTAAAACACCGTTCCCACCGGTTACAATTGCTACTTTTCCATTTAATTCAAACATATTTTTATTTCAATGAATTTATAATTCCGAATTCTAAACCTCGTAATTCTGCTAAACCACGTAAACGACCAATAGCTGAATACCCCGGATAATATGGTTTTCCCTGATCGTCCATCATTTCATGACCGTGATCTGGTCGCATTGGTAATATTCTTTGATCTGTTTGATGACAATCATAAAAAGTTTTTATCAATTCAAACATTTGAGCTCTTCCTTCTAAATGATTGGCTTCATAAAAATGATAAGGCGCTACCCTATTTACCGAACGCAAATGCACAAAGTGAATTCGATCGTAATACGTTTTGATAATGTCGGGGAGATTATTTTCTTCTGAAGCGCCTAAACTTCCACTACAAAATGTGAGTCCGTTATGGTTTGAAGGAACCGCTTCAAAAATAAATTTGAAATCTTCAGCTGTGCTCACAATTCTTGGTAAACCAAAAACCGGCCATGGCGGATCGTCTGGATGAATGGCCAACACAACGCCTAATTCTTCGGCAACCGGAATTACTTCTTTCAGAAAGTAAATTAAATTCTCCTGTAATTGCTCCCGTGAAATTCCATCGTATTGTTGTAAACCTTTTTTCAGTTTTTCAATAGTAAAACCATCTTTATCACCTGGCAATGCCATTAATAAACTCTGCTTTAAAACCGCAATTTCTTCGTCACTCAGACTTTCATATTTCGCTTTCGCTTCTTCTAAAATATCATCTGAATATGATTTTTTAGCTCCTTCACGTTGCAACATATAGATATCAAAAATCACCACATCTACCATTTCGTGCAGTAAAGCCGTACTTCCATCTTCAAGCTCGTAACGAACATTGGTTCTTAACCAATCGAGAATCGGCATAAAATTGTAGCAAATGGTTTTTACACCACAAGCTGCTAAATTTTTGAGACTCACTTTATAATTCTCGATCAACTGGTCTCTTTCAGGTCTTCCTTGTTTGATAAATTCGTGAACAGGCAGACTTTCCACTACATTCCAATGCAATTTAAAAGGATGTAATCGATTGCTTTCATCGAGCTGAGAAATGCGGTCTTGTATGGCGTCCTTGGTCCAGATGTCACCAACAGGAATTTGATGTAAAGCAGTTACCACACCATGCGCGCCTGCTTGTTTTATTGTAACTAGATTTACAGGATCATTAGGCCCATACCAGCGCCAGCTTTGTTCGAAAATCATATACCGTTAAAATTAGAATTACAAAGTACTAAAATCCTTTAAAATGTAAGGAAGTAATAATTTTCAATTTCAAAAATTAAACAGAGCTCTCCATCCTGCTGCCTCCTGAAAACATTAAATTTTATTAAAACAAACATCAGCTTAAATACCTAATAATTCACATTATAGATTCACTTTCTAAATTAAATTGGAATAAAGAACTGAAAATGTAATAATTCAATAATGATAAAATTATAATATCAAATTGGTTATAACCGCCGATTGCTAAACCCTCAAAACTTTTTTATAATCCTCGGGGCTATCGACATCAAATGTGTTTTCAGCTTCGAGTTTTATGATATTTTTCTCACTTCGTAATAACTCTTTTGCACCACTGTCACCCTTGAGTTTTGTTAATTCTGAAAAGATTTTCTGCGGAAATAGTGCAGGAACACCTGGCTTCCCTGAATAACTCGTGGCGACGATCTCAGATTGATTTTCGATAAATTTCTTGATCATTTTATTCAAATATTCTGAAGAAATAAACGGCTGATCGCCCAACATCACTAAAATTCCATCATAAGCTTTATAATTCTGAATAGCTTCTACTCCAACTGCAATAGATTTTCCTAAACCCTCATTCCAATCGTTATTTTGGATAATTTCTATACTTTGAAAATCTACTTTTTGCTGAATCTCTTCCTTATTTGCTCCTAAAACACAAAAAACCTGATCGTTCTTGCTCATTTTGGCGGTTTTCAAAGCATTTTCTAAAAGCGTAGAATCCTTAAAAGCTAAAATTTGCTTTATATCATTCATTCTTCGGGAAGCACCGGCGGCAAGCACTAAAACTGCAATTTTAAAATCTGTATCCATATTATCAAATCTTAGTGAATAGCGCCCATTTTTTCTCGTAAAGACGGAATCGATTTTCCACGTTTTACGGCCAAAATTTCTGCCAAGATCGAAACCGCAATTTCTTCAGGAGTTATCGCCCCAATATCAATTCCGGCCGGGCCATAAAGCTTATCGAAAAAATCAAACTCGACATCAATTTGCATTTCGATCAATTCATTATACATTTTTTCACGACGCTTAGTGGAACCCAAAATGCCAATATAAAACGGATTCTTATCTTTTATCGATAGCAAAAAGTGAAGATCACGTGCATAATTATGCGTCATTAAAACAACCGCGGTTTGGCTATCGATCTGCAAATCTTTCGCCTGCTCTGGATCGATCGTTAAAACTTCTTTACTTCCAGAGAAATTTTCTGTGGTTTTAGGATCTCTGGGTGAAGAAATAATACTTACCTCCCAACCTAATTGTGACGCCGAAAGCCCTAACTTTACAGCATCATGTTCAGCACCAATCAAAATTAATTTTGAAATCGCCGGTAGTTGCTGACTAAATTTTTGTAAACCAGAATGATCTGCTAATCCTCTTGAAGTCATCGAAAATTGCCTTTCTCCAAAATCTATTACAGACTCCAAAGCTTCAAATTCACCGACTTCCTTTCTAAAAAACGAATCAATTTTAAATGATTTTCTATTCTCAATTTGCTGAAAAAATAACTGCTCAAATTCCGAAGAAATCGCCACAGGTTCCAGTAAAATATATAAAATGCCCTCGCATCCTAGACGATAACGGCCATCGTAAGTCATCATTTTTGCGACTCCGGTTTTTAATACGGTTTGTGCTTCAAACAACACATCTTTTTCTACACACCCACCACTCACAGCTCCGGTCATTCCTCCGTCTTCAATGATCAACATTCTAACGCCCGGTTTTCGGTAAGACGAACCATCTAATGCAACCACACTTGCCAAAACACTTCGTTTTCCCTGTTGCTGATTTTGTAAAACCTGACTTATTATTTCTTTAAATTCGTGTGTCATTTTTATTTATTTCTCCTACAATCTGAATTTTCTCCGTTTAAACCTACAATTTCGAGTTCTAAATAGATTGTTTTTCATACTTTAAAATTCACTTGTAAAACTGCTCATTTTTAAATCAATTTTGAAATTAATCAATAGAATAGCTTCAATTTGAGCAATAGCTCTTAAATCTTTCTTAATTTTAGAAACTTCCTAAAGGAAAGTTTGAATTTCATAAGTGATTGTGCAATTCAGCTTTTATATTTACCTTAAAAAATGAAAATCTTACTTTTCGGAGTTGCGAAAGATATTGTAGGAAATCAGGTGCTGGAAGAGCCTTCTTTTAAAGCTAAAAACGTAGCTGAATTAAAGCAGGAGCTCATCACAAAATATCCTGAATTTGCAAAGCTTTCTTCTCTGGCCGTAGCTGTAGACGAAAAATATGCCTGTGATGACAGATCGATTTCCGCAGAAAATGAGATCGCAATTATTCCACCGGTTAGCGGAGGTTAATGAAGTTTGAAGGATCCTTAACTAGGGATATATGGAAAAGAAAATTGAAATTATAGAAAATATCGATCCGTCTGTGATCTATAAAGATCTTTCCCACCCTGCAAGCGGTGGAATTTGTGTTTTTATAGGTGCTGTTCGTGATACTACCCAAAATCAAAAAGTAAACTCCCTTTTTTTTGAAGCCTACGAAGCGATGGCCATTAAAGAAATGGAAAAGATCGCAGCTGCCGCAAGTAAGCAATGGAATTTAAACCGACTTATTATGCAGCACGCGGTTGGCGATAAGAAAGTTGAAGAACCTGTTGTTCTTGTGGGCGCTTCATCTGCACATCGCGATGATTGCTTTGAAGCCTGTAGATTTTTAATCGATACGCTAAAGGAAAAAGTTCCCATCTGGAAAAAAGAATTTTTCGACGGTAATGACGAAGTTTGGGTGACACCACATCCATAATCGCAAATTTAAATCCCCAAAAGAAGACGTTAATGCTTATAGATAATCACCAAAGAAAAATTAATTACCTGCGACTCGCGGTGACCGACCGTTGTAACTTGCGATGCAATTATTGCATGCCAGAAAGCGGAATTAATTTTGCAAAAAAAGATAAACTACTATCGATCGATGAGTTATATCGCTTAAGCAAAACTTTGGTAGAACAGGGCATCACAAAGATCAGGATTACCGGCGGTGAGCCTTTTGTTCGTAAAGATTTAATGGTATTGCTTCGTAAACTTTCTGCGCTGCCAAAACTCGAAGATATTAGCATTACCACAAACGCAACTTTAATTGGACAGCATATTCCTGAGTTAAAAGAATTAGGCGTAAAAAACATCAATTTAAGCCTGGATTCTATCACTCCTGAAACTTTTAAAAAGGTAACTCGGCGTGACCAGTTTGAAACAGTTTATGGCAATTTGATCAAGTTGATTCAGGAAAATTTTAATGTAAAGGTAAATTTTATCGCGTTAGATGGGCAGAATACTAAAGATATGATTCCGATTTTGGAAGATCTAACGCGACATTATCCGGTTTCGGTTCGTTTTTTAGAAGAAATGCCTTTTAATGGCGGAAGCAAAAACTTCCAAACCATAAAATGGAATCATAAAGCGATCTACAATTATATCGCATCTCATTACCCAAATATCGAAAAGCTTTCTTCTGAAAAAACTTCAACCTCAGTAAATTATAAGATTGCAGGTTTTGAAGGTACTTTTGGAATCATCCCTAGTTTTACCCGTAATTTCTGCGGAAGCTGTAACCGCTTAAGGATTACCGCAACTGGCGATGTTATTACCTGCCTTTATGCCAGCGCCGATCGAAATATTCGCGATATTCTTCGTGCTGAAGATTCCGAAGAAAATATCAAAAATGAGATTCTAAAAGCTGTTGGCAGTAGAGCAAAAGATGGTTTTGAAGCTGAAGCTCGAAATAAAAATTATTACGAAAATTCAATGACAAGTATTGGTGGATAAAAAACTCTCACATATTAACAAGCAAGGAAATGCTGAAATGGTAGACGTTTCTGAAAAAGAGATCACCAGCCGAACTGCCATTGCAAGCGGCCGAATTGTATTTCCTGCGGAAGTTTTTAAGCAACTGCAAAAAGATGATTTTCTAAGCAAAAAAGGAAGCATCACGCAAACAGCGATCATTGCCGGAATTCAGGCGGTAAAGAAAACTTCAGATCTAATTCCGCTTTGTCATCCGCTTCGCTTGTCGAAAATTAATATTGACATTCAGCCTGGAGAAAACTCACTGGATATCGAATGTTTGGTAAAATGTAACGAGCGTACCGGCGTAGAAATGGAAGCTTTAACCGGAGTCTCAACCGCAGCGCTTACCATTTATGATATGACCAAAGCTTTAAGCCACGATCTGGAAATTTCAGAAATAAAACTGAAAAAGAAAACCGGCGGAAAAAGCGATTTTGGAGCTTGATGATGTGTTGATTTGCTAATTTGCTGATGTGTTTATTTGATAATGAGATTTTCGATTATGTTGAATTTTGAACCTTTAATGTGGAATTTTAAATATGCTATAAGCTAACGGCTGAAAGCTAAAAGCTAACACAAAACAATGAAAACTAAACTAAACGGACTCGTACTTGCAGGTGGAAAAAGCACCCGAATGGGTACCGATAAAGGTGAACTTGCTTATCACGGCAAGCCGCATCGTGAATATTTATACGAACTTTTGGAAGAATTTTTCGACGATGTTTACCTGAGCATTCGAAGTGAGCAACAGCAAAATTTACCTGAAAATTTAAAAACGATCACCGATAAAGACCAATATCGAGGTCCGCTAAACGGAATGATCAGTGCGCATCAGGAATTTCCTGAAGTTTCCTGGTTAGTGGTTGCAACCGATTTACCATTGATCGATAAAGATTCGATTCAGCAATTGATCGATCAGCGAAATCCTGAAAAAATAGCAACAGCTTACGCCACGAATCAATCGAGGTTACCAGAACCAATGTTTGCGATTTGGGAAGCAAATTCTTTTCCAAAAGCCATAGAATATCTGGAAAGTGGCACGAATACTTGTCCGCGTAAATTTTTGATCAACTCAGAAACCGAATTGATTTTTCCATCGAGCGATGATATTTTGATCAACGCCAATAATAAAGAAGAATACGAACTAGCCCTAAAAAAATTACAACAAGTTGAATCCTGAACGCTACACAAGACAAACTCGGCTTCAGGGATTTGGCGAAGCCGGGCAACAAAAATTGGCTGATGCTAAAGTTTTGGTGATCGGCGCGGGTGGTCTTGGTGTTCCCGTTTTGCAATATTTAAGCGGAATGGGCGTGGGAACCATTGGTATTGTTGATAACGACGTGGTTGATATTAGCAATTTACAGCGTCAAATTTTATATTCTGAAAATGATCTTGGCCAATCCAAAGTTGAAATTGCGAAGCAGAAATTAACTGAACTAAACAGCGAAATTGAGATTATAACTTTCCCGACTTTTATTTCTACGGAAAATGCTTTAGAAATTATAGCCAATTTTGATGTGATCGTTGATGCATCAGATAATTTCCCCACACGATATTTGGTAAATGACACCTGTGTAATTCTGAAAAAACCTTTGATTTATGGTGCTTTGCACGCTTTTGAAGGGCAGGTAAGCGTTTTTAATTTTAAAGGCGGCCCAACTTATCGATGTTTATTCCCTGAAATGCCAAATCCTGAAGAAATTCCAGATTGTAATGAAAATGGTGTTTTAGGAATTATTCCCGGAATTATTGGAAGTTTACAGGCTCTGGAAGCTATAAAAGTGATTACCGGAATTGGCGAAACTTTATCGGGAAAATTATTATTGCTTGACGGTTTAAATCAATCACAGCAAAAAATAAAATTCGGTTTAAATCCGAAGAATCTTGAGATTAAGGAACTTCAAAAATCCTATGAATTTAGTTGCGCTACCGAAGTAAAATCGATAGAAGCTGAAGCATTTCTCAAAAAATGGAATTCAGAAAATATTCAACTTGTCGATGTACGAAATCCAGAAGAAGTAGAACGACAAAACTTACCTGAAATTCAGCGAAAAGACTGGAAGAATATTCCGCTTAGTGAGCTTCAGGAAAAATCATCGAAAATCGATCTGCAGAAACCAACATATTTTTTATGCCAATCGGGTATGCGGAGTTTAAAAGCGATTAATCTATTGGAAGGTTTAAAAATCTACGGAGATTTTGTAGACGTAAAAGGTGGTATGAACGCAATTTCGGAATTAACAGCAACTACAAAACACTCTTAACTTAATGCCGAAATTCGATAAAATCAAGCTGTTTTTTTTATGTTGTTTTGCACTCTTCTTTTTCGCTTGTAAATCTGAAAAAGAATCAGATGCCATAAAAATTGCTACGGCTGCAAATATGCAGTTCGCGATGAACGATTTAATTGAAACCTTTCAGCATGAAACCGGTATAAAATGCGAGACTGTAGTTACTTCTTCTGGGAAATTAACGGCACAAATTAAAGCCGGAGCGCCTTTTGATGTTTTTGTTTCCGCAGATTTAAAATATCCGAATACACTTTTTAAAGAAGGTTTTGGTGAAGAAAAACCAAAGGTATATGCTAACGGAACTTTGGTGTTGTGGACGACTTCAGAAAAGATAGAACCTTCATTAGACATTCTTTCTGAAGAAAAAATAAAACATATCGCAGTTGCGAATCCTAAAATCGCTCCGTATGGTCGTGCTACGGAAGAATTTCTAAAAAAAGCAGGGAAATTCGACGATTTAGAGTCAAAATTTGTGTTTGGTGAAAGTATTTCAGCGGTGAATCGCTATATTCATTCCGGTTCCGCAGAAATTGGATTTACGGCCAAATCGGTTGTACTCTCTCCAAAAATGAAAAATATAGGAAATTGGATCGAAATAGATCCTTCACAGTATTCTGCTATTCAACAAGCAGCTTTATTACTGAAATCTGAACAGCCAAAAACTTTAAAAAATGCTCGTAAATTTTACGAATTTCTGTTTTCAGCAAAAGCGAAAAAGATTTTGGAGGAGTATGGGTATAGAAGTTGAATTTTATGATTTGAAAATGGGGCGATTTTATAATGTTGAATTCTGAATGTTGAGTGTTATAACCAAAAGCTGATTGATTGAAAATGTGTTGATTATAACATATTTATTATCAGAAGTAATAATGAAGCGTCACCCTGACTTGTTTCAGGGTCTCATAGTCTTAAAAGCTCTTATGAGATTCTGAGTCAAGCTCAGAATGACAGGTGTCAAATATTAAGGATTCGTAATTGCTGAAAGCTGACAGCTAGAAACTGAGAACTCAGCTATAAACCGTTAACTAACTAAAATGAATAACCTCTCCGGAAAAATAAAACACATCAAAAATTCAGAATATCTTTCTGAAGTCATTATCGAATTAGAAAATAATTCAATTTTCAATGTTTTTCTAGTGGAAACTCCGCAAACTGCTTCGTACTTAAAACCGGGTCAAAAAATCAAACTCCTTTTTAAAGAAACTGAGGTTATTATTTCAAAGCATTTGATGCCAGAAATTTCAATTCGAAATCAATTAAAAGCTGAAATTATCGAAATTAAACCGGGAAAAATTCTAAGTGAAATTGTGCTAAAATCAGCTGTAGGTAAAATTAAAAGTTTACTCAGTTCTACTGTTTTGCAACAAATGAATTTCTCCGAATCACAGGAGGTTCTTATTTTAGTAAAAGCGAACGAAATTATGCTTTCCGAATGATCTGGGAATCCCTTTGGCTTACCTTAAAACTGGCTCTAATCACAACGCTTTTGCTTTTTGTGATCGGCACGCCATTAGCCTACTGGCTCTCGGCGACCAAAAGTAAATCCAAGCCCGTTTGGGAAACTTTGGTAAGTATGCCGCTTATTTTACCACCCACGGTTTTAGGTTTTTACCTTTTAATTGCCTTTGGACAATCAAGTTTCATAGGTAAGTTTTTAGATGATTTTTTCGGGTTGCAATTGGTATTTTCGTTTAGCGGACTCGTACTTGCATCGGTCATTTACAGCTTGCCATTTATGGTGCATCCCATCCAAAGCGGATTTAGTTCGCTGCCCATTCATTTAAAAGAAGCTGCATATTCTTTAGGGAAATCGAAAACTACTACGTTTTTTAAAATCATGCTCCCAAATATCAAGCCTGCGTTGTTAACGGGAATTGTTCTTTCTTTTGCGCATACGATTGGCGAATTTGGTGTGGTTTTAATGATCGGCGGGAATTTACCCGGCGAAACCCGTGTAGCATCGATCGCTATTTATGATGAAGTTGAAGCGCTAAATTACAGCAACGCCAATACGCTTTCTTTTATCCTTTTTGTGCTGAGTTTCGCTATTTTACTTTCTGTTTACCTCATCAATAATAAATCCCTAAACCGAATAGTAAAATGATCGAATGTAAACTGAAAAAAGAGCTATCTGCCGCAGAAGGAAAAATGATTTTGAATGTTGATTTTCGATTAAATGAAGGCGATTTTATTGTCTTATATGGAAATTCTGGTGCAGGAAAAACTTCTATTTTAAGAATGCTATCGGGTTTATTAAGTCCGGAAGATGGCTATATAAATCAGGATTCTAATGTTTGGTTTAATGCTGAAAAAAAAATCGATCTACCAATACAAAAACGGGAAATCGGACTCGTTTTTCAAAATTATGCGTTGTTTCCGAATATGAATATAGAAGAGAATATTTATTTCTCGCTTCCGCAGAAAAAAGATAAAAAAACTGCTGAAGAATTAATCGAATTGATGGAGCTTGGAAATCTTCGGAAACAAAAAATTCAGCAACTCTCTGGTGGGCAACAACAGCGTGTCGCACTGGCCAGAGCTTTGGCTAGAAAGCCTAAACTTTTGTTGTTGGACGAACCTTTGAGCGCCTTAGATCATGGTATGAGAACTAGGCTTCAGGAATATATTTTAAAGCTACATAAAACCTACAATCTAACCACTATTCTAGTAAGCCACGATCCTGCAGAAATCATTAAAATGGCCGATAAAGTTATGGTTCTTGAAAATGGGAAAATTACCAAAACCGGACCTCCAATTTCGATATTTAGTGAAAATAAACTGAGCGGGAAATTTCAGTTTACCGGAGAAGTTTTAGCAAAGATCGACGAAGAAGTGATTTCGATCTTGCATATTTTGATTGGTAACAATGTGATCAAATCGGTTTCTGCAAAAGATGAAATTGCACATATTCAAAAAGGCGATAAAGTGCTTGTTGCTTCAAAAGCTTTTAACCCTATTGTAACCAAGATTGAATAAAATTTGAAATAATTTGAAAAGATTAGATTCAGCCTAAATAAAAAATTATGATCTCACACCCTGAAGCTTTAGAAAAAGTACTCGCCACAATCACTAATTTCGGTACAGAGAAAGTTGCGCTATTAGAAAGTGTTAATAGAATCTTGGCTGAAGATATTTTTGCCGATCGTGATTTCCCGCCCTTTGATCGCGTAACCAAAGATGGAATCGCGGTAAACTCAGAGGCGCTTGAAAAAGGTAAAACTTCTTTTAAAATTGAAGCAGTTTACGCAGCCGGCAGTCCGCAGGGAATTTTAAATGATCCTAAAAATTGCGTTGAGATTATGACGGGTGCGATGCTGCCCAAAAATTGTGATTCGGTTATTATGTACGAAGATGTTGAAATTGAAGACGGAATTGCGAGATTACAAACTGAAGTAAATGCGAAGATAAATATCCATCGCCAGGGAAGTGATCGCCAGAGCGGAGAAGAAATATTATCCAAAAATCAACGAATTTCGGCTAAAGAAATTGGGGTATTAGCTACGGTTGGAAAAGCAGAAGTTTTGGTTAAAAAATTACCCAAAATCGCGATTATTTCTACCGGAGATGAATTGGTTGATGTTGCTGAAACTCCGCTTCCACATCAAATTAGAACTTCTAATACCTTAAGTTTATTTGCGGCTTTGGAAAAAGAGAAAATCACACCGACTTTACTGCATATTCGGGATGAAAAAGAGGTAATGTTACAACAGGTAGAAAATGCTATGAACAACCACGATGTATTATTGCTGAGTGGTGGCGTTTCTAAAGGAAAATTCGATTATTTACCTGAAATCTTAGAAGAATTAAAGGTGGAAAAGCTCTTTCACCGTGTTTTGCAACGTCCCGGGAAGCCTCTATGGTTTGGGAAACAACACGAAAAAAATGTTACTGTTTTTTCTTTTCCCGGCAACCCGAATTCTACTTTTGTGAATTTTCATATTTACTTTAAAAAATGGCTTGCAGCTTGTCTGGGAAATGAAACCTCAACTTCAGAAGTTATTTTAAAAACAGATATCGCTAACCATCCAACGATCACAAGATATTTGCTGGTAAAAACTAAACTCGAAAATGGCCAATTTCAAGCTGAATTATTAAATGAAAATGGCTCTGGAGATTTAATTAGTCTGGCAAATGCCGATGGTGTAATTGTGCTTCCGCCAGAAAAAGATTTTAAGCAGGGCGATGTAATTGAGTTTGTTGAATTTTGAAATGTAGTGAGTAGTGAGTAGTGAGTAAAATAAAACCAGGGACTGAAATTTCTCAATTTAGTCCCTGTTTTTAATCTAATTTCTATATTCTAGCAGTGAAGCGTACTATTTACTTTCCACTAAGCAACTCCCGGTTCTAAACCTGCTTCGATTAATTTTTCCGGAGTAATTGGTAAATCTCTCATACGTTTCCCGGTAGCATTAAAAATCGCATTGGCAATGGATGCCGCCACGCTGGTAATTCCTAATTCTCCAATTCCTTTAACGCCCATTTCGTTGGCAATCTTATCTTCTTCCGGTAAGAAAACCACGTCTATATTTGCCAGATCTAAATTCACGGGCACGTGATAATCGGCTAAAGTCCTAGTGATAAAATTACCATAATTTGGTTCAACCTGAGTACGTTCGGCAATGACCATTCCAGCACCCATCGTTAGTCCGCCAATAATTTGTCCGTAGGCCGTTTTTGGATTCAGGATCTTTCCGGCAGAACCCACATTTACCATACGTTTTATGCGGTACATGCCGGTATCTTTATCTACCCAAACTTCAGTGAAATTCGCTCCAAAAGAGAAAACCGAATGTTTTTTGTATTCTTCGGAAGGTTCTGCTGTTCCTTCAGCTTCAAAAGTAGTCAGGTTATTTTGCTGCAATAATTCAGCAACTTCAATCTCCTCAGATTCGGTAATATTTTGCTTCTTTTTTAATTCAGCAATCGCATTTTCGCAAGCTTTTCTAGCTCCATTACAATACGAAGCGGCTCCCCACGAACCACCTGAACCCGGAGTCACCGGAAATTCAGAATCTCCAATTTCAACTTTTACATTTTCTACCGGAATTCCTAAATATTCTGAGACCGTCTGTGCCACGATAGTATAAGTTCCTGTACCAATATCTGTCGCATCCATCTTAATATTCGCATTTAACGCAGCTTCATTAAGCTCTAGAACTATTTTAGCGGATGTTTTCATATACGGCGCGCGACGTGACGCTGCACTTACACCATAACCTATTAGCCAGTTTCCTTTTTTATTGGTTCCCGGTTGCATTTTGCGATTTTCCCAACCAAATTTATCGGCTCCAATACGTAAACATTCTACAAGCAAGCGAGAAGAGAATGGCTTATCGGCTCCCATATCGACCTGCGTATCATTTTTAATTCTGAAATCGATAGGATCCATTTTTAATTTCCACGCCAGCTCGTCTATTGCCGACTCTAAAGCGAAACTCCCGGTAGCTTCTCCTGGTGCACGCATAGAACTCGGACATTGAATATTAAGCGGAATCAATCGATGCGTCACCGCATTATTCGGCGTTTTATACAACATTTTAGACACATTCCCACAAGCCTCGAAATACTGAAGATTCTTAGCGGTATGCGAAGTTGTATGATGCGCTAAAGCGGTTAAAGAACCATCTTTTATAGCTCCCAATCGCATTTCCTGCTCATCGAACTGGCGCATCCCGGTATTCGTAAACATTTGGTGACGTGTCACTGTAATTTGCACTGGTCTCCCAATCATCTTAGAAGCCATCGTTGCCATTGTGATGTGCTTATATACGTTTAATTTTGAACCAAAACCACCACCAATATAAGGCGTAATAATCTGAACATCTTCTTTAGGTATTCCAAAAGTTTCTGAAATTGAAGTTGTAGCCTGGTTTAATATTTGCTGATTAGCATACATTTTCACCTTTCCATCGTTCCAATTTACAATGGCTGCGTGCAACTCCATTGGTTGTTGATGCTCGATAGGTGTCGTATATGTTTGCTCTAGAGTAACATCGGCTTCACGCATTCCTGCATCCATATCTCCGCGGCTAAAATCTGCGCTATCGCCAGGTTTATACGCTTTTCCTCTATTTTTATCTAAATGTATATCTGGTGATTCTTCTTCGTAGGTCACTTTTACTAAGCGACATGCATATTGCGCCTGCTCAAAAGTTTCTGCTATCACGCAGGCAATATATTGCCCGTAATAATGAACCTGGCGATCCTGAAAAACCGGAGCTACCGTAGTTAGTGAAAAGTTAGTCATATCTTTTGGATAGTTTTTCAACTTTTCAGCATTTTTATAAGTGATCACCGCTAAGACTCCGTCTAGCTTTTCTGCTTCTGAAGTATCTATCGAAGTAATTTTTCCTTTTGCTATCGTGCTGTTTACGCCTTGCGCGTACACCATATTTTCGACAGGAAATTCTGAAGCATATTTTGCTTTTCCCGTAACCTTCAGGTGTCCTTCAATTCTATCTATAGGATTTCCTATTCCTGATGCTTTTATTGTTTTCATAGTTTATTGCTAAGATTAGGGATTTTATGCTTCTCTTTCAAAAGCCTGGGTAAGCGCTCTGATGATCGCTTTTTTAGCCATTTCAACTTTATATTTATTACCTTCAAAAGGTTTAGCGTCTTGCATTGCCATTTCTGCTGCAGCCTTAAAGTTTACTTTATTTGGTTTCTTTCCTTCTAGATATTTTTCAACATCAGTAAACTTCCAGGGTTTATGTGCTACGCCGCCCATTGCTAAGCCAGCTTTGGTAATTACACCACTTTTAATTTGTAAACCGGCAGCTACAGAAACTAATGCAAAAGCATAACTAGACCGCTCACGTATCTTTAAATAATAGTAGTGATCTGAAAATTTAGGTTCATCTAAATGAATAGCAGTGATCAACTCACCAGGTTCTAAAGTGTTATCTTTTTCGGGCTGATTTCCCGGTAATCGATGAAAGTCAGTAAAATCTATAGTCCTTGAAGAACCATCTGTTTTTTGAACCTCAACTTTTGCATCCATCGCAGCCAAGGCCACGCACATGTCCGAAGGATGTGTAGCGATGCATTTTTCACTATATCCAAAAATAGCGTGTAAAGCATTCATTCCATCTTTAGCACCACAACCTGAACCCGGTTCACGTTTGTTACACGGCATTGAAGTTTCAAAGAAATAAGGACATCTTGTGCGTTGCAGAAGATTCCCTGCATTGGTCGCCATATTTCTAATCTGCGCTGTAGCAGCCGAAAGCATTGCCATTGATAATAATGGATAATTTTGTCGAATATCAGGATGGTTTGCAGTTTCAGAATTGCTTAGCATTCCGCCCAGCGTATATCCTCCTTCGTTGTTTTTAGAAATTTGTTTATAATCTAGGCTGGCAACTTCGATCAATTGATCGGGACGTTCTACATCTTCTTTCATCAAATCGACCAAATTGGTACCACCTCCTAAATAATGGGAAGTCTTGGTGAAATTTTGAAGCGCCTGTTCTTTATTTTTAGCATTCGTATAAGAGAATGGTCTCATAATTAGTTTGTGTTTATCCTCGATCGAGGCATTAGAAAAGATTACTGATTCTAAAAATTAATAAATAGATCAGGAATTTTTAGCTTTCTCCATTTGCTCGGCAGTAGCGAACTCCCAAGTAGGCATCTCATCGTCGCCAGAATGTACTTCTTTAAAGGCCTGAACGATATTGTTGTAAGCTCCACAGCGACAAATATTACCAGACATCCGTTCTCTAATTTCTTCTTCGGAAAGTTTTAAGTCGGTTTTTACGTCTTTGAAATCTTCTGTCACATAACTTGCCTCTCCATTTTTCGCTTCTTCCAATAGCGCTACTGAAGAACAGATTTGTCCTGGAGTACAGTATCCACACTGAAAGCCATCGTGCTTTAAGAAAGCTTCCTGCATTGGGTGAAGGTTTCCGTTTTCAGCTAAACCTTCTACGGTAGTGATCTTTTTGTCTTCGCAGGTTGCAGCAAGCGTTAAACAAGAAAGCTTACGTTTCCCATCGACCATTACGGTACAGGCACCACATTGGCCATGATCACATCCTTTTTTAGTTCCGGTAAGTTGTAAGCGTTCTCGAAGCGCATCTAAAAGTGAAGTCCTAGAATCTAGCGCTAGCTGTTTTACCATATCATTTACCCTAAGATTTACACGTACTTCGTTTAAAAGTATTTCAGGGTTATCGGGTAAAGTTCTCGCCGGACTAGCCAACAAATCTGAAGTTAAATAAGATGAAGCCCAAATACTTAAACTCGCGGCAGACATCTGTTTCAGGAATTTCCTGCGTGAAGTTCCGTTTAAACCAATTTCATCAAAGATCTTTTCTTCATCTTTTGAAAGTTGGTCGGTATCTGAACCATTTTTCCATTTTTCCATTTCGTCCATATGTAATTTTTTTGAAGGTAATTGAGATTTGAAGTCTAAAAATCAATGCTTCAATTTAAACAAATGAATACGGAACTAATGTTTTAGGAATGTTATTTTTATGCTAAAGTGAATTTTAGATCAACAAAGCGATCTTTTCAACTTAAAATTTAAAGATTATATTTTGGAGTATATAAGTCTACTTTATATATACAGCTTCAGAAGATATAAACTTTAAAAATGATTTTAAATAGCCTACAAAATTTTCTCTCGATCTTAAACGATCCCATTCTTCTCTTTTCTTAAATTCATCATCAATTTTACCTAAAAAGAAATTATAGATCTCAGGATATTTTGACGTATATATTTCAAAATTGAAAATAACGAGATCCATTTTGTAGTTTGCCCTGTCTCTTCGTCTTTTTCGATCTGCTATTTGATATAATCCTTCAGCAGTTTTAAAATCTTTTATAAATTGCTCTATAACATCAAAGTGTCTGTAAATTAAATGATTCATAATAATCTTAGTTAGGTTATCTTGCAAAGTGCAACGACTACTAAATTATTAATCATTTGTACTTACATCAATACCCAACAAAGGGTATTTTACAATTTCTTTAACAAAAAGAAATATAAAATAAAAAAAGAGACCATAAAAATGGTCTCTTTCTTATTCATGTAAAATTCAAAACTTAGTATGCATTAGCGATGATTTGCTCGTAAAGCTCTTGTTTACCACTCATTTTTGTTGGCTCTCCATTTGCTTTTCCTAGCTCACCTAATTGCTCTAAAGTAAGTTTTCCTGTTTCAAAATCTTTACCGCTACCACTATCAAAAGAAGCGTAACGATCTTTTTTAAGGCTACTGTATTTTGTATTGTTAAGAATATGCTCTGCAGTAATTAATCCGCGTGCAAAAACATCCATTCCAGAGATATGGGCGATAAATTTATCTTCAAGATCTGTAGAATTTCTTCTAACTTTCGCATCGAAGTTAATTCCACCTCCCTGAATTCCACCACCTTTAAGGATAATCATCATTGCCTGGGTAACTTCAAAAAGATCGATTGGGAATTGATCGGTATCCCATCCATTTTGATAATCTCCACGGTTTGCATCGATACTTCCTAATTTTCCGGCATCGATAGCAGTTTGCAATTCATGCTCAAATGTGTGACCGGCAAGTGTAGCGTGGTTTACCTCGATATTCAGTTTAAAATCATCCTGTAATCCGTATTTATTGATAAAACCTAAACAAGTAGCTGCATCAAAATCGTATTGATGTTTGGTTGGTTCCATTGGTTTTGGCTCTAAGAAAAAGTTCCCTTTAAAACCTTGCTTTCTGGCATAATCTCTACACATTCCTAAGAACATTGCCATGTGCTCCTGCTCTCTTTTCATATCGGTATTAAGCAAGCTCATATAACCTTCACGACCACCCCAGAATACATAATTCTCGCCGCCTAAAGCCATAGTAGCATCTAAAGCGATCTTTGCCTGTGCTCCAGCATAAGCCACAACATCGAAATTAGGGTTGGTTGCCGCACCATTCATATATCTTGGATTGGTAAACAAGTTAGATGTTCCCCAAAGTAATTTTAAACCACTTTCTTCCTGCTTTTGCTTTGCATATTCTGTAACAGCCTGAATTCTTTTTTCAAACTCTCCCAAAGTTGGCGCTTCATCTACAAGATCTACATCATGAAAACAATAATAAGGAACACCAAGCTTCGTCATAAATTCGAAAGCAGCATCCATTTTATCTTTGGCACGCGCTACCGGATCTTCCTTTTTATCCCACTCAAAAACTTCGGTATCTGCTCCAAAAGGATCTCCACCTTTGTTATTAAATGTATGCCAGTACGCCACCGCAAATCTCAAGTGCTCTTTTAAAGTTTTGCCGGCTACGACTTTATTTTCATCATAATATTTAAAAGCTAAAGGATTGTCACTCTCTTTACCTTCAAATTTTATGGTATCGATGTTCTTAAAATAATTACTCATAATATTAATTTTTAATGGCTTTTTTCCAGTTATTATATATTGATTTATAGGTTTCAACCAGTTCTGGTTGCGGTTTTATGGTTTGAAGACATTCCAGACTTTCAAAGGCATCTTCAAGGCTTTCGTAGTGTCCATAGCCATAGGCTGCTCCTCTGGCCGCACCATCTGCTCCGTTGGTTTTATAAAGCTGAAGTGTAGTATTGGTAGTATTCACGAAAATTTCCTGAAAAACCGGACTCAAAAACAAGTTATCTTTCCCGGCTCTTACTGTTTTTCCTGAAGCGCCAACTTCCTGCATAATTTCAAATCCGTAATTCATCGCAAACACGATTCCCTCGCAGGCTGCTCTTACTAAATGTGGTGTTTTATGAATATTGAAGTTAAGATTCGATATTCCAGAAGAAACTTCTTTATTCTGAAATATTCGCTCCACTCCATTTCCAAAAGGATGAAAAAGTAAACCTTCACTTCCAGGTTTCGACTTTGAAGCCATCTCATTTAAATACTCATAATCGACAATTTTCTCTCGGCCTGAAGACAAAATATTTCGCAGCCACTGGTACAGAATCCCAGAACCGTTAATGCAAACCATCACACCATTCCTAATTTCATCTACTGTGTTATTTACGTGTAAAAAGGTATTGATCCTGTTTTTCCTGTCGAAAGAATGATTTTCACTAACCGAATATATTACTGCGGAAGTTCCTGCGGTTGTCGCAATTTCACCCGGACTCAGAACATTCAGTGACATCGCATTATTGGGCTGATCACCGGCTCGATACGTGATTTTAACGTCTTCTGAAAGACCAAGTTCTTTTGCAACTGTTGAAGAAATTACGGCCTGATCTCCAAAATTAGAAACCACTTCAGGAATTAAATCTTCTGAAATTCCGTAGTGATCAAGAATTTCTGTGGCCAAGCGCTGTTCTTTAAAATGCCAAAGCATACCTTCAGATAATCCACCTTTACTTATTTGCGGCTTTTCACTAAAACAGGCAGCGATATAATCGCCAGGCAACATCATATAAGCCGCTTTTTGATAAATTTCAGGCTCATTTTCTTTTACCCATTTTAATTTTGAAGCCGTAAAATTTCCCGGGCTACCCAAAATCATATCATGACATTGCTCCTCGCCTATTTCTTCGAATGCTTTATCTCCAATTGCAGCTGCACGGCTATCACACCAAATTATAGATGGACGCACAGGATTTAGATCCCTATCGGTTAACACCAAACCATGCATCTGGTAAGCGACACCTATGGCTTTTATTTTGGTTAAATCGATTTCGTGTTCAGATCGTAAACGTTGTAGTGCAATTTTTACATTTTTCCACCATTGGTTTGGATCCTGCTCTGCCCAACCGGGCTGCAAAGCTTCCATTGCCATTTCAGATTTTGGCTCGCCCACGGCAGCAATACTTTGTTGAGAATTAGCATCGAAAATCGATAATTTCACCGAACTACTTCCCAGATCTATTCCTAAAAAATACATTCTAAGTCGATTTTATTAGTTTCTGAAGTAATTTTCAAAAGACTAATAGTTTATTTGACTACAAGTATAAATTAAATTTTGAATATTATCAAAAATTATATGGTAAAAATGACTAATACTAAAATTAAATTTGAAATAATAAGATATAATCTGTTTTCAGGGTATTTTGAATAAATATTTCTGAATAATTTGAATGAATTTATTCAGAAATTGAAGATTATTTTAAAATCGATGATCTAAACTGTCGATTTCAGCTGAAGATTAATTTAAAAATATATAAATTCAGTATAAATCTGAAACAACCACAAAAAAAAGCCCTGAAAAATCAGGGCTCATTTTATATAATTTCAGCAATAATTATTTTACGCGGTAAACAGTTCTAAATCCTAAATGGTCTGTCCCAGAATCCATCGAAGTTCCCATCCTGGCCGAGATTCGGTAACTGGCACAATACGATTTATTACATAAAAACGAACCGCCCTTTATCACTTTTTCCTTTTGGTAAGGATTATCTTCATTAAAATAGGTAGTAGAACCTTTTGGATTTAATAATTCTCCCTGTTGCAAGGCTTGCTGGTAATATCTGGTATTAAAATTATCTTTGGTAAACTCCCAAACATTTCCTGCCATATCGTATAACTTAAGGCTGTTTGGAGGAAAAGATTTCACCGGAGCTGCATATTTATAACCATCCTCTGAAACATTTTTTACCGGAAATTGTCCCTGCCAGGTATTGGCTTCATCATTCAATTTCGATTCGTCATCGCCCCAGGTGTAAATACCTCCATGACGTTGCCCGTGTGCTGCAGCTTCCCATTCGGCTTCTGTTGGTAGATCACGTCCCGCCCAGCTTGCGTAAGCTAAAGCATCTTCGTAAGCAACATGCACAACCGGAAAATTATCTTTGCCTTCGATACTACTATTGGGGCCTTGCGGATGCTTCCAATTGGCACCACGTTTCCATTCCCACCACTGGCCATAATCGTTAAGATTAGCCACATTTTCTAAGTCTTTTCTAAAGATCAAAGAACCTGGCTGTAAAATGCTATCGGCTGGTTTTGGTGTTCCCGGCGGTAATTGTTCTTTTAATTCTTCCCAAACAACAGGGCGCTCTGCAATGGTTAGATAACCCGTTTCTTCAACAAATTTTTTAAACTGCGCATTGGTTACTTCGGTTTGATCGATAAAAAATCCATCTACCGCTACCGGATGCGCCGGCTTCTCTCTTGGTAATGCATAAGGATCGCCATCTGTAGCGCCCATTGTAAACTTAACACCAGACACCCAAACCATTCCCTCTGGAGCTTCAATTTCTTCTGGTTGTTGTTTTAAAAGATCTTCAGAATTTACTTTATTGACTTCAGCAGAAGTTTGTTTTTGGGTTTGCTGATTCTGGTTAATTTGAGATTCTTTTTTTTCATCTTCATTCTTACAGGAAAAAAATAAAAGACTGAATAAAAGAACCGGATATATCGATAATTTTAGCATTAATGTATTTTTTATCAAATATAATTAGTATTCCGAAGAATTCATACCTACCTAAATGTTGATTCCTAAATAATACAATAAAAAAGACCGACTATCAAAAGTCGGCCTTAAATTCACATAAACCATCTAAACTCAATCTTATCTATGAATAGAGTTCCAATCTTAATTTTTATAAAAGTGTACTAGGACAGACATAAGCTGTAACCGGAATTTTAGTTTCCTTTATCGCTTTAAAACCATCGATAACATCTGTTAGTTGTGACCAACCGCGTTGTTGTAAAATCGAGGCAGCGATCATGCTTCGATAACCACCGGCACAATGCAGTACAAATTCCTGTTCCTTTGGAAACTTTTCTAAATACTGATTAATTTGATTTAGCGGAATATTTACTGCACCTTCAACATGCTCTGAATCGAATTCACTTTTCTTACGCACATCGATAACCACAAGATCGCCCTTCATTTTTTGCTGAAGCTCTTCCGCAGTAATTCTAT
Source organism: Zunongwangia mangrovi (assembly GCF_900112105.1). Classification (GTDB taxonomy): domain Bacteria; phylum Bacteroidota; class Bacteroidia; order Flavobacteriales; family Flavobacteriaceae; genus Zunongwangia; species Zunongwangia mangrovi. Next base: position 24,079 of record NZ_FOKV01000013.1, read on the forward strand.
TTACAGAATCAATCTCTTTGCCTGCCGCTTCCCAGCTTTTCATGGCATCTGCTAAATAGCCCTGAGTATTATCGTAACCTACACGGCTCAATCTTGTAATAGCTTCTTCTTCTTTTCCTTCTTCAGTGACCAGTAAAATAGGCATTTCAAGATCTGGAATCATCTCTCCTACCCAAGGCGCAAAACTTCCCTGCAACCCAATATTTATGCTATTTGGAATATGAGATTTTGCATACTCATCTGCACTTCTTGTGTCTAGAACAAGTGCTCCTTCTTCGTTAGCTACTACTTCAAATTCTTCTGGACTTAAAGCTCGTGCCGCCTGTTTCATCACTTTATCAAAACTTTTATATCCGCCAATATTCAATAATACGTTTTGCGGAAAGTATTTTGGTGGTGCAGTTAAACCAGTTAAAAGTTCTTTTACAAACTCTTCTTTGGTCATATCTGCTCTTAGTGCATAGTTTGTCTTTTTCTGATTGCCCAGCGTATCAGTAGTTTCTTTACTCATTTTCTTACCACAGGCAGATCCTGCTCCATGATTAGGATACACAATTAAATCATCGCTTAAAGGCATAATTTTATTCCGAAGCGATTCAAACAAATGCCCGGCAAGTTTTTCTTCTGTAAGATCTGAAACTACATGCTGTGCTAGATCTGGTCTTCCCACATCGCCGATAAATAAAGTATCACCAGTGATGATTCCATGCTCTTTCCCTTTATCATCGATTAGCAAATAAGTAGTACTCTCCATTGTATGCCCGGGAGTATGTAAGACTTTTACTTTATAATCACCAATCTCGAAGATCTGACCATCTTCAGCAATGATAGTCTCGTAATTTGGTTTAGCATTTGGCCCAAAAACGATTTGCGCGCCGGTCTTTTTTTGTAGATCTAAATGACCGCTAACAAAATCGGCATGAAAATGCGTTTCAAAGACGTATTTAATTTTCGCATTATCATTTTCTGCTTTCTGGATATATGGATTAACTTCTCTTAATGGATCAAAAATGGCTGCTTCACCTTTACTTTCGATATAATAAGCCGCATGGGCAAGACAACCGGTATATATTTGTTCTACTTTCATAATTTCTGAATTTTATATGAAGTGATTTTGTTTGTTTCTGAGTGTAAAAATAATAGAACAATAATTTTTAGACGGTAACTCTTGTTACAATTGTGGTGCTGAAAAAAAACAGTCGTAATTTGTATAAAATAGAAAAGGAGACTCCGTAGAATCTCCTTCCTTAAGTTAAGCCTTATTAGACCGATAAAGCTTTTAAAACCAAGCACTATTGCTTTATCGATCGTAAAAACTAACTAAAAACCTAGCTTAACTAATTAGTCGGTAATATTAAAATGTGCATCTGCACTAGCAACATTACCATCGTGATCTGTTACTTCTAGAGACAAGTGATATTCTCCTGGTGCCGCATCTGCAGGCACATCAAAATGCTCATGGAAATCGATATTCGTTTCATCTTCGTAAGTAAAAGATTGCTCAAATTCCCAACCTTCTCCTTCTTCAGAATGGATGTGAATTTCTACATTTTCGATTCCGTGTTTACCTGTGATTTCAGCATCTACATGCATTTCTTCTCCTGCAGCTACATTTTCGTCTACTGTTATTTCTGAAATTGTTATCGCTTCAGCATCGTTATTTGCATCGGTTACATGAAAGTGAGAACCTTCAGAATGTGAGTTCCCTTCAGCATCAATAACAGTGATCGTAATATGATATTCTCCTAAAGCGGCATTTGCAGGCACGTCGATATGCTCATGAAATTCAGCTGAAGTTCCCGAATAATCATCATAAGTTTCATCGAAAGTCCATTCGATCTCCCCTTCAGCTGGCTCTAGATCGTGACCGTGAATACTTACTGAAACCGAACCTATTTCGTGATCTGCAGCTATTTGTGCTTCTGCATGAAATTCACCTCCTCTTGTAGCATCTTCGCTATGAATATCTGTAATGCTAATTCCGTGTTCTTCACCGGTGTGATCTTCTCCAATGATCACTTCTACATACACCTGATTTTCGTTTCCTGAAACATCGATTACCGTAATTCCTAAATGATAAGGACCTTCAGCAATATCGTCTGGAATTTCGATATGTTCGTGGGCATGGTAGGTTTGTGGTGCTCCTTCAATATTAAAAGTCTGATTAAAAGACCAAGGACTTACTGAAGTTGCCTGCATTACAGGATCAAAAGAAACAGTACTATTTAAAACGCCAGAATGTGTATGCCCGTCAAAATTATTATGAATATCAACTCTGTAAGAAGATAACGCATCGTTATCGCTAAAGTTTACATCAAAATGCAACTCACCACCTACTTCAAAAGCTTCTCCTTCTACAGGATCGTTTACTGTAATCTCTGGACGTTCACTATCCAGGATTTCATCGTCGTCACTGCTACAGGCCGCAAAAAATGTAAGTGTAAAAAGTGCTATAAGTTTTATTGAAAAATTTTTCATCTTAAAATTTGAGATTTTTATATTATTTATCCTCCAAAAAGGAGAAAACCTTTAAGGCTATGTTATTTTGAATTTTGTAAAAAGTATTTGTCTTAAGCTAAATCTAAAATGGGTGGTCCCCTAACGAAAAACCTTAACTGATGAAAAGTTTTTTGGCTAATCCTAACCTCAGAAAAGGCATTTTTAACTACGATTATTAATGGAAGTTCTTCTTTATAATTTTCTTTCGGAAGTATCCCGCGATATTCCCCATGTAAAAAATGAGAACAGGTATGTGGTGATGCTATCTTCTGAAAACTAAGCTCATTTTGCTCAAAAGAATTGGCATGCTCGTTAAGGATTATATGCGCCGACCATAAAATTGGGCCTACCGGTAGTAAAACCAGTAAAAACCGACTAATATGTTTTAACCACCAATTTTTCATGACTGTCCAAATGGAATTTTAATACTCAGCTGAATATTTCTTCCCATCTCGGGAATTTGCAATCGGCGATAAAAACTGGTATGGTTAAAATACTTTGTATTGAAAAGATTATCTATTCTGAAGTTAATATTGGCCTTAAAATCATCGAATTTTAGCTTAGTTTGAAAACCCATTCCCCAAAGCGAATAGCCTGGCGTAATATCTTCGCCCTGGGCAATTCGATCTTGCTTCATCACAGATCTATTATTGATATTTACTTCTGAAGCCTTCAAAACTTTAGAATCTGTAAAAAGCTGATAACCAACTTCAGTAAACACATTATTTGCCGGCGTAAACGGTAACGGATAATTGCGCGACCTGCTGGAAGTTAACTGCTGATTGTATAAATATTCGCCGGCTACACCAAAATGCCAGCGACCAATTTCTTTATCGATCTTAAGTTCTAAACCGGTAAGTAAAGCTTCAGATTCTGTATAACTATATAATTGCCCGGAATGTGGTAGTAACGAAAAAGTTCCGCTGGGACGTAAAAAAATATAATTACTGAAAAAATAAGCATACGGACTCAGGTTGATATTCCATGAATTTTCAGCATAATTTAAACTTACATCGGCCATAAAACCCTGCTCAGGATTGAGATTTGGATCGCCCTGCTCGTGCCTGAAAGATCCATGATGAATTCCGTTTGCACCAAGTTCTATCGCTGTTGGTAAACGAAAAGCGGTTCCTAAATTAACTTTACTGCTAAATTGCTCGTTAAACCGGTGATCCCAACCTACACGTGCATTAAAACTTGTAAAATCACGGTTTAGATCCTGGCTTCGCTGTGCGTAAGCAGTTGCTGTTTCTTCAGATTGATTATTTCCGATTAAAAATTCATACAAATTGGGATCGTAATAACCTTCCATATCGATCTTTCCATAATCGAAGCGAAGACCTAAAGTCCATAAATTCTGCTTAGAAGCTTCGAACTCATGAATGGCGAAAATCGCATAATTAGCCGAGTGATATTCTGGTAACAGAAAGTTGAATCCCTGTATTTCGTTATTTTTCCATTGTGCATCTAGCCCAATCTGAGTCTCATTCCTTTTATCAAAATCGTGGTGATAAGTGGTTTTTGCGCCGTAGGTATCCAGATCAAAATCCAATTCTAAATTTGGATTGATTTCTGGTGCCTGCTGCCCAGCGTAATGTGTGTGAAACAAACTCCATTCCTGTCGATGATTTTTTTGGAAAGAAAGATCGACATCTAATTCTCCATTTTCAAAAACAAAGTTCGAATTACTAATTACTTTAAAATGCGTAGCACGCTGAAAAGGTTCTTCGATATTTCTGGTATCACCATCTGGTTGTACTCGGCTAACATCTGGAATCCCATGTGAACCAGGGAAAAATCCAGATTTTTGATACACATTACTCACACTTAAGGTAGACGAAAATCGATCTTTAACCACGCCAATTTGGGTGTACCAATCAAGCTCTTTACCCGCCGTATTCTTTAATTGCTCGTCGTAAATAGGAATATCAAAATTTAAATACGAGATCTGGTCTGTGGGTAAATTATAATCCCCAAAAGTTAGTCCGGTTAATTTTCCTTTTACAAACCAATCATTCTTTTTATAAGCGATTTGTGCCGAACCTCCCAAGCTATTATTCACACTTTTAGCGAAAGTATAAACGCTACCCGATAAACCATCTTCAGGCACTTTGTTATTCTTAATCCGAACCACGCCTCCCAACGCATCGCTACCATAAGCGATTGAACCTACTCCTTTGATTATTTCCAGATCTTCAACCTGAAGCGCATCGATCTCTAAGCCATGATCTGCGCCCCATTGCTGACCTTCCTGTTTTACACCGTTTTCTGCAACGGCAACACGATTAAGACCAAGCCCCCGAATTATTGGTTTAGACGCTCCAGAGCCAATTTGCATTGCGTTGAATCCAGGTAATTTTTCAAGACTCGATGCCAGAGAACCCGAAAATTGATCCTGTAAATACTCATTATCGACATATAAGACCTGCTGACTCGTTTTTTTATGCTGATGTCCTTCTAACATCACCTCATCCAAGCCATTTACAGACTGCACTAAAACAAAGTCCAGTCTTTTATCTTGCTGAAGCTGAATTACCGTATCTAAAGACGTAAAGCCAATGATAGAAACTTCGATTTGGTAGGTTCCTTCAGCTAATTTTGCTGAATAAAAACCTTCTTCTGAAGTCCAAAAGTATTGATCTCCAATTTTAATATAAGCACCATCTAAGGCATCCCCTGTTTGAGAAGTAACTGTTCCTGAAAGCTCAAAATTAGAATCCTGAGCAAAAGAATTTAAGGTTAACAGGGATAAGCATAAACCTATCCAAAAGAATTTCATAAACCGAATCCGTAAATAAAAAATGTAACATTACCCAAAACCGACAAAGATCAATAATGGGTTTTTAGGCGTTAAAAAACACTAATTAAGCACGGATGGCTGGTGGAGCCCGTAAAGAAAAATAAGGATCTGGGCAGTCCCAGATAGTTTGTGTAAGTGAAAGTGAATAAACAGATTCTTTATTCGGGATAAAAAGATCGAACGTAAAGAATTCTGGTGAATCAAAGCCAGAAAAATGGAAATCGCAAATCTTACAATCCATACCAGATTTTACGATATTCTTATCCATTTGCACGATGTGCGTATGGTCTTTTGATACTGAATCCTGAGAAAAACCATGTTCAAAAATATGAACATAAGGATATACCAGCGCAAAAGCAATTAAGAGCGCAGTAAGAATAGCTGTATATCCGGTTAATTTTTTCATTGAACGCAAATGTAGCAACTATTTATGCGCTTGCAAGCTATTTCTTCAGAAAAATAAATCGTTTAACTGAGTTTGAACAAAAAAAATCAGGATAGCTTAGTTTTAAAAACCAAACTATCCTGAATATCAATATTGTATATTTTTAGATTCTTTTTTTAGAAGAGTATCAATTTTATTCCTGTTCCTTTTTAAGCCAAAGTTGTTCCATATCTTCCAAAGATCTTCCTTTAGTTTCTGGTACAAATTTCCATACAAATATCGCTGAAATTACTGCAAAAGCACCATAAACCCAGTAAGAGAATCCGTGATTAAAGTTTTCGACCAAGAAAGGATTGTTATTCATAATTGGGAAGGTCCACGAAATTACAAGATTGGCTAACCACTGCACTGCAACGGCAACAGCCATTACTCCTTTTATCGAATTCGGGAATATTTCTGAAAGTAATACCCAGGTAACCGGTCCCCAGGAAACTGCAAAAGCAGCAATATAAACCAACATCAACAATAATGAGGTAAATCCAACTGCTCCAGAAAATAATGAGAATCCTAAACCTATCATGCTAATTCCCATCACTACGCTACCAATTAATAAAAGCTTTTTTCGACCAAAATTATCTACCGTCATAATCGCAATTACTGTAAAGATCATATTTATAGCCCCGACAATAATAGTTTGCAACATCGAAGCATTGGTATCTACGCCCATTCCTTTAAAAATTTCTGGAGCGTAATATAAAACCACATTAATCCCTACGAATTGCTGAAAAACCGAAAGCAATAATCCTACAATGATCACCGGCCATCCATAAAATAACCAATGCGCTTTCTTAGTTTTGAACGAGTTCTTTATTTCAGACAGAATTCTATCTGAAGAAGATTTTACATTCAATTTATCCAATATCGTTTTGGCTTTTTCTTCATTTCCTTTCATCACCTCAAAACGCGGAGTCTTCGGCATAAAAAGTAACAGCACAAAGAATAAGAACGCAGGAATTACTTCAGATAAAAACATATAACGCCATCCTGTATCGGCAATCCAAGCTTCAGGTTGTCCCTGCACGATAAAATAATTTACAAAATACACCACCAACATACCGGTTACAATAGCCAGCTGATTACAGGAAACCATTTTTCCACGAATATTGGCCGGCGCCATTTCAGCAATATAAAGTGGTGCCAACATACTCGCGATCCCTACGCCCATTCCTCCAATAATTCTATAAATGATAAAAGAAGAAAGTGTTTGAATACCAAATACATTGAAAGCCTCTGGGTATCCAGATCCTAGAGCAGAGATTAAAAATAGAACAGCAGCGATCACTAATCCGTTTCTACGACCAACCGAGTTTGCTATAAAATCTCCAAAAGATGCTCCTAAAATACATCCAACCAAAGCACTACTCGTCATAAATCCTAAAATAGAATTTCGAAGATTCTCGGTTAAAACATCGGGAAGATCTAAGAAATACATTTTGAATAACGGGATAGCGATCAAAAGGAATATGATGATTATGGCTATCGAGGTTATTTTCTTAAAAAACTTGAATAAGAAATATCCAAAAAGTACCAGCACGCCAATTGATACGATGCTAATGATACTTTTAAATTCTATAATAGCTCCAGAAGCTAAAACGTTATCGTTATCGAGCGGATTTATAAAAAAAGAGTTCATCGCTCCTACTGCTCCAGAGATCACAGCAGTATCGTAACCAAACAGCAAACCTCCCAGGCTCGCTACAAGTGTGATTAGGATGATAAGCTTATTGTTGAAAGAGTTTTTGTTTTCCATTTCACTAATAGTTATTAAGACTACAAGTATAATCTAATTTTATATATTTTTCAATAAATAGATCGTTTTTTTATCAGTTGATAATTTTTAAAGCTTAAAATTATTTATAGCTCTAAAATTAATCATCAAAAGTTCCAATATCTGCTTGCCCAGGCAATCCATGTACTCCAGTTTGGACCTGTGCTGTGACCACCGGCATGCTGCCTAAAAGCGATTTCACCATCGGTCAAAGCGGTTCCCAATTTTGGAAATTCTGAAGTTTCTAATCCGGTTCTACCCAAAAGTTCATAGACCGGTGTTGCATGAACTCCGGCTAAAAACATTCCTTTGGCGTCTACCCACTGCCCTTCAACTAAATGCGAACCAGAACTTATAAAAACTGGTCTTGGTGCGCATAAAGCAACTAATTGATGTGCATCTACGGGTAAATCTTCAGTTTCTAATGCTGAAGCATATTTTATAAAATTTCCGCAGAACCAGTGATATTCACCAGAACTCGCTAAATTTTCTATCTGTTCTCCAAAATTTCTTCGTAGTAAAGAAGTTCCTCCTGCTCCAGCAGAGCCAAAAAATCCCAAAGAAATTCGTTCATCAAAGGCCATACTTACGATGGCTGCTTTTCCGTATCTTGAAACGCCTTCTACTGCAATTCGGTTTTCATCGATCTTAGGATTGGTTTCAAAATAATCCATTGCTCGACTTGCTCCCCAGCCCCAGGCTCTTAATGCTCCCCATTGCTCGGGCTTTCTGGGTTTCCCGTTATTTACCAAACCTATAATTCCTGAAGTTAGTCCTGCACCATTATCTGCCTGGATACTATTAGGTACCAAAATCGCGTAACCTATATTTTGTGATAATACCTGCTGCTTCCATTTTGGCTCGTAAGCTGAAGCAAAATAGCTTCCCGGTTCGCTTGCACTTCTTCCAAAGGGTGAATTTATAAATCCAAATTCCATCACCATAGGCACGGCTTCTTTTGCTCTTTTAGGAATCCCTACCAAAAGTTCGATTTTGACCTCGATCTCTGGATAAGCCGAATTATCCACAAAACCTTCTAAAAGAATTTCGGTTACAGGATAAGAATATACCGTGGTATCTTTTTCTGACACAATATTCCATGTTACTGAGGGAATATTTTCTGGTAGGCGACCATAGACTGAATTTTCAAAATCTTCGACAATTTCTGGCCTGCGAATTTCCCACCATTCTTCAGCAGTAGTGATCTTCTTTCCTTTATCACTCACCAAAACTTCAGGGAGATCGTAAGATTTCACTTTACTTTCGTCGAAATTAGCCGAATTTTCTGAAGCTGGATTCCCAGAAGGTCCCGGCCTGTTTTCAGCAGTAATTCCCAACTGCTTTTTCATTTGCACAAAGTTTTGATAGTTCAGTTTATTGATACTGTCCTGATAGGCTTTGTAATCTTGTGCTTCCGCAGAAAAACTTATCAGCAAAAAAAGAATCGCGAAAACATCGAATATCGATCTTATGTTTCTCATAATTTGTAAATTCTGAGTAAAATATCTCGGGATATTATACTCATTGACGGTGCCAATAAAAAAACCTCGAAACCAGGGGCTTGTCACGAGGTATTTTCATTTTATTGGAATTTGTAAATCTTAAATTGAAATTAGAATTCGGCATGTGTTAAAACCGAATACTAATTTTTGATATCTAATTAGGCACAGCATTATTTCCAGAAGTAGCATATAAACCTATCATGCTACCGGTAAAACCTCCCGCAACATCAGTAGATAAAATATCGCCAGAAACTGTTCCGCCAAGATTGGTAAAATCTTCTCCCTCTTTTGCAAAACTGAATTTATATTGATCACCATCTGCTTCTACTTTTAATTGCAGATCACCTTTGTAATCTATTTTCTTACTGGCCACAATGGTCTTTTTTGAATCCTCTGTACGTTGTAACAATAAATAGTAATCTTTATCTTTTTTGGTTACTCCAAAAACATAATTGAAGTTTTCATTCTGTAAACAAACGATACCGGCAAGATCTTTTTCAGATTTTGGGGTATAGTCCATCGCTGCTGAAAAAGAAAAATTATTATGCTGCTGGCGATAGAACAAAGTCGAAGTTGGCGCCAGTTCGTTAATATTGGTTTCAAGCGGATTAAGTTTTAATCCGTTTTTATCTTTTTCGATAAAATTCTCACGAGGCGCTCTAAGGCTTATCCAACGATAATCTAAAGTATCTGCAGTAAAATCTTCTTCGTAAGTGAAATTTCCGTTAGGAAAAAAGCCTTCTTCAGTGGTTTTATTCTCTACACCTTCTGGCATTTTAAGTTTTGGTTCTAAAGGTACTAATCCGTTTTCAAAAACAGGAAATTCTCCAGACCAGTCTACCGGTAAAATAAAAGTTTCTCTACCTGTATTCACTCGATTTTCTTCATTGGGTCTCACCGCAAGAAAAACTCCGTAATACTTATCATCTGGACCTTTAACCAAATCTGCATGCCCGGCCCAATCTACTTTATTTTCGCGATTTGTATTTAGATGACGTTGTGATAAAATTGGGTTATTTCCAGAAGGAATAAATGGTCCTTTTGGCGAATCACTTTTAAAGATTACTTCACTATGCCATCCACCTGTACCACCCTCAGCACACATTAGATAATAACTTCCGTCTTTTTTATACATGTGAGGTGCCTCGATCCAAATAGGTTGTTTCGCCAGGTCTACACCACCGTTTACGATCACTTTATCTGTACCAGGAATTACCTGATCTTTCTCTGTATCATATTCCCAAACTTTAATTACTCGATGTCCCTGGTAAAGTGCTTCTTCTGGCGCATCGTTATGTACCACATAAGCCGATCCATCATCATCAAAAAAAATCGAAGGATCGATGCCTTCAAAATCTAATTTTATAGGATCGCTCCATCCCTTCATAGGATCTTTTGTTTTCACTACGATATTCCCCATACCGGCAGTAATTGCCGTTGTGATCATGTAAAACGTATCGTTGTTTGGGTTATAGGTTATTCCGGGCGCATACACACCTCTACTTATCCCGGCATTGGTTACGTCTAACTGAGACGTTCTTTCTAGCACATGCCCAATTTGCTTCCAGTTTACTAAATCTTTTGAATGAAAAATAGGCACCCCAGGAAACATCGCAAAGGATGAGCAAACCATATAATAATCATCTCCCTTTCTGGTGATTGCAGGATCTGGGTATGTTCCCTGTAAAATAGGATTGTAAAACTCTCCTTCTTTTAAAGGATTTTCTTTGTAAACATCGTCATTACCCTTATAAACCACTTTAGAGAATACCGGCTCATTTTTTTTGGGTTTAGTTTCGTCGTTTTCACCATTATTTTTTCCTAAAAAGGAAAATAACGCAAGGAATAATGGCAGAATAAATAATATCTTTCTGTTCATTGTTAGGCTTATTAATTATATAATCTGATTTTGTTTAGTTTTCGAATTAATTTTTATTTCGTGAAAAGTGAAAGATCAATAGATTCGCCCATCACTTTGTAGCCTTTTTCGTTAGGATGTAAATAATCACCAGATTGCAGGTCTGGATGAATTACATTTGGCTCATCAGGATTTTCAAGGAATTTCGAGAAGTCGATCACCGCATCGAATGCGCCACTATTTCTTATCCAATCGTTCACCCTTTGGCGCGCTTCTTCTCTATAATCTTTATAATAAAATGACTTTTCAATAGGTGTGATCGTACCTCCATACACCTTTATATCTTTAGTGTGTGCTTTATCGATCATAGTTTTATAGGCTTCGATCAAGCCATTAGCCACATTAAATGCTGCTGTGCTATCTGGCGTCCCACCAAGATCATTCACGCCTTCCATAATAATTAGATACTTTACTCCACTTTGGCTTAAAATATCACGATCAAAACGATTTAATCCTGTTGGTCCTAAACCACCTCTTAACACAGCATTTCCACCGATTCCCATGTTTAGCACTCCCACGTTTTTTGTTTCTGAATGCTGAAGTAAACTCTCGGCTAAAATATCTGGCCAGCGATTTTGCTTATTGGTTCCAGAGCCACGCCCATCTGTGATAGAGTTTCCAAGAATCGCAATTGCCGAAGCATTCTCGCCTGCCATTACTTCAAGGGTATTTATTGCATACCAATGATCTGTGGTTACAGCATTTGTAAAATCTTCTTCTGCAATTTCCTGATTTCCTTCTACTAAATACGAAGTGGTTCTGGAACCAGGGTGCCCGGTAATTTTTTCGGCTGTTTCACCAAATTTAATGGTGATCGCCAACTTTGTCCTAGGATCAAATTCGAAAGTTAAAGCGTCTGAAAACACCGCTTCACCTGCCGGCATGGTAACTCCTTCCTCTCCATCGAATTTCAAAGTTTTCTTTGTAGAAATATCAATCGAAGGTTGCTCTGTGACTATTGCGATTTCTACAGCTTTCATTTCTACAGGGCGATCGCTAAACTCGTTAGAGAATTTTAGTCGGATGCTTTTTCCTCCTAAAGACGGACTAATAATTTGCCGCAATGTATTTCCTGTTAAACCCGGTGATGGAGGTACATTTCTTGGTTCAACTAGTTGCGGAGCTGTACTCCAACTCCCCACCCATTTTTGTTGATTTTCGTTATTTTTTAAAGTAGAATTAGAAGAGCCGCAGGATGCCATCAATATTAAAAATGATGCTATGATCAAGCCGATTCCAGTTCTAAATTTTAATGTTCGTAACATTCTAAATCTCTTTTTCAATTTGAAATTGTTATATCTTATTATTCTCTTCAGTTTTTACTGAAAATTTATAAATCGTTTCTGAACAAAACTCCTCTCCGGCCTGTAAAATCACTGAAGGAAAATCGGGTTGATTCGGGGAATCTGGGAAATGCTGTGTCTCAAAACAAAAACCAGAACGCTTTTCGTAATTTCCTGTTTGATTCGGGATTTTAAGACTTCCATCTAAAGAATTTCCGGTATAGAATTGCATTCCTGGCTCTGTGGTAAAAACTTCTAGAAGACGACCACTTTCAGGATCGTAAGCGCTTGCCGCAAAACTTAAATCTTTATTATTTTCTTTATTCAGAATAAAACAATGATCGTAACCACCGGCAGTTTCTAATTGTTGGTCATTTTGGTTGATTTCAATTCCAATTTTTTTCGGCTTTATAAAATCAAAAACATCATTTTCGACAGCTCGAAATTCCCCGGTTGGAATAGTTCCTGATATTGGTAAAAATGAGTCGGCATTTATTAAAACCTCGTGATCCTCGATGTTTTCATTAAAATCTGCCTTAAGATTAAAATAAGAATGTTGCGTAAGATTAATAATCGTTTCCATATCAGAAATAGCACGATAAGAAATCTTTAATTCATTGGCATCGGTGAGTTCGTAATAAACTTTCACTTTTAGATTTCCCGGAAATCCCATTTCTAAATGCGGACTATCATAACTCAAAACTACTTTAGATTCGCTTAGATGTTCTACTTCCCAAAAAACGGCATCAAAACCTCCAATACCGCCATGCAGGCAATTTTCACCTTCATTTTTATTGACCTCGAAAGTCTCTCCATTCAACCTAAAACTGGCATTTGCAATTCGGTTAGCGTATCTTCCAATTAAAGCCCCGATAAATGGATTTGGCTTTAAGTAATCTTCTTCACTAAGGTTTAGAACCACATTCCCAAACTTGCCATTTCTATCCGTAACTTCAAGATTAGTAATTCGGCCGCCATAATTAATAAGACTCAGCTTAGATCCGCCCGAATTTTCAAGGAAATAGGTTTCTATTTTTTGTTCAGTTTCAATACTCATTTTTGTGTTTTTGATTGATCATCTCTGGCTGGGTGTAGGGTTAAACTCAACCAGAGATTTATTAATCAACCGCAAAATTCATAGTTATTCTTGTTTCCAGTCATCAGTTCTAAAGGGCGATGCCGGCAAATCTTCTTCGTTATATAAATTCGCGTTTTGGGGATTATCTGCCCAAGCGTAGCGCACTGCTACGGGATACTCTACTTTTGGGCTATAGACGATCACTTTATCTCCTTCGATCTTAGCTTTTGCCCAAACAAATTTTTTATCGCTCCCGGCAATTGCAAAACCTTTTAATTCTTCAGCATTCTTAGTTTTTAAACCGCTGCCTACATGATCAAAATTCAATATGATCGAATCTTCTTTAATTTCTGAAGAAGTATACATTGGCCCGGAAGCAACTACTGAAGTTTCGCCATAAGCCACTTTTTTTGCTGAAGTTGCCAGGCGATCGCCCACCGTTTTTTTATCTAAAGGATGAATATCGTTCCACTCGCCTACATCGATGATCACTGCCATGCCGGTTTTCGATATTTTTAAGGCATCTTTTTGCGCTTCTCTAAGTCGAGCCCAATTAGAATCTGTTGGATATTCCCGCCTTTCCATAAAATTAGCCAGCTGCACAAAAAGAAACGGAAAATCTGACGAATCTTGACGCCAGTTTTCTCTCCAGCTCTCGATCATAGTTGGAAATAACTCGTTGTATTTTTTAGGCTCGCCTGTATTCGATTCTCCCTGATACCAAATAGCACCTTTAATGTTGTAATCCAGCAAAGGATGTATCATTGCGTTATAAAGTCCGGTTGGTTTCCAGCGGTAAAAAGTTTGTGATTGCAAAGCCTTTGCTGCCTTACCCACTTTATATTTCCAGGTTCCTGCAAGATGATCGATGCTATCACTTTCAAAAATGATCTGGTAATCTTTATCTTTTACAAATCCCGCACTACCTCTTTCACTAATAAGTTTTACGGCAATTGTATTTTCTCCAGCTTTTAAAAGATTGGACGGAATTACATATCTTCTTGGCGGATATTGATAAGTGGTATTCCCTACAAAAGTTCCGTTTACAAAAACCGAATCTGCATCGACCATTCTACCCATTAAAAGTGAAGCCGATTTTCCCGAAAATTGACTTTTAACCTCAAATTTCTTTCTAAACCAGATCACTCCGTTTACCTGCTCCTTTAACAATGCAGGCATTTCGATACTTTTCCAATCGCTATCGTCGATATTCGATGTTTTCCAGACATTTTTTACACCAAGATCTTCATCATTTACTGTGGTGTACCAGTGATTAATTCGGTTTTGATCTAGTTGTTCTAAACTATCGATCGTGCCTTCAGGCTTTAGTCTTTTTACTTCAGCAATAGCTTCAGGAAAATTTTTAAGCGCTTTTTCACTCATCCAGGCTTCAACAGGAGAACCTCCAAGACTCGCATCGATCAAACCTATTGGAATTTGATAGTTTTCGTAAAGATTTTTAGCAAAAAAATACGGTACAGCTGCAAAATTACCAATAGTATTTGGATGAACTGAAACCCATTTTCCATGAGAAAGATCATCTAACTTTTCAGAAATATTGTACTCTTTTGGCACCTGAAAATATCGAATTTCAGGATTATTGGCTGTCTTTATTTCTTCTGGATATTTCGGCGCTACACGAGACATGGGAAGTTCCATATTCGACTGGCCAGAACATAGCCAAACATCACCTACATAAAGAGAATCCAACTGGATATTATTTTCTCCTGAAATTTCCATTTGATAAGGACCTCCAACCGAAGGATCTTCAATAAAAATTTCCCATTTGCTACCTTTCGCATTGGTTTTGTAGGTTTTTTGCTGAAATTTTATTTCAACCGCTTCTCCTTCTGAAGCCCATCCCCAAATACGTACATTACTATTACGCTGTAAAACCATCCCGTCACTCACCAATTTTGGTAAACGAACCTGGGCTAACAGCGTATTAGTAAATAAAAAAAGTAACAGATAAAAAAAACGCATTGCTTAGTTTATTGAATCCTGAACAGCAGCATTTATGGTTTGTATCGAGCCATCTTCATTAAAAGTAAGCTCGGTCATTTTTACACTTCTTAAATAAGTTTTTCCTTCTGAAAGTGAACTATCGTGGAAAAACAGGTACCATTTTCCTTTAAACTGAACAATAGAATGGTGATTAGTCCAACCTAATACCGGTTCTAAGATCACACCCTGATAAGTAAAAGGTCCATAAGGATTATCTGAAGTAGCGTAAACAATTTTATGTGTATCTCCTGTTGAATACGACAGGTAATACGTATCATCGATCTTATGTACCCAGGCAGCTTCAAAGAATCTACGATCGTTATCACCGGTAAGAAGGTTATTCCCCTCTTTATCCAATAGTTGAATTCTCCTAGGCTCTTCACTAAAAGAGACCATATTTTTATCCAATTTCGCAATTCTTGGCTCTATTGCTTTTACACTATCTGCCGGGTATACATCTTCATCTGCAAAACTTCCGGTTTCCCATCGTTGTAACTGTCCACCCCAAATTCCGCCGAAATACATATAATATTCACCATCGGTGTCTTCGAAAACCGCAGGATCTATACTGTAAGAATTTTCAATATAATCTGGCATTGGCGTAAATGGCCCTTCTGGAGTATCTGCAACGGCCACACCAATTCTAAAAATATCGTTTTCGTCTTTTGCCGGAAAATACAGGTAATATTTACCGTCTTTCTCTGCAGCATCTGGCGCCCACATTTGGCGTGCCGCCCATTCTACATCATCTACATCTAAAACAACGCCATGATCTGTAACTTCTCCACCTGCACTATCCATAGAATAGACGTGATAATCCCTCATATTAAAGTGATTCCCAAGATCATCTTCAGGAACACCAGAATCAAAATCATGACTTGGATAAATGTATATTTTGTTATTAAATACGTGAGCTGAAGGATCTGCCGTAAAATCTTTGGTCACTAAAGGCTCAGTTTCTACTTTTCTAACATCGTTTTGAGCGGTTTCAGAAACATCAGACTTTTCTTCTGTTTTATCTTTTTCGGCTTCGTTTTTACAAGACATTAAGATCAAGCCTATTAGCATTACAGAACACAAAGAGCGCTTATTCATTTTTGATTAAAGTTTTATATTATGAGGATAAATATAGGAAAAATTACTCAATCGTATTCGTAAAATTATAAACACTTTTTATACTGTTAATCAGTTATTTAATATATTTTATACTATTTAATGTGAGCTATAAACTAAAAATAAAGGCAATCGGTTGCGTAAAATATAGAAAAGGTTAAATTTGTTAAACCGTTTGAGCCTAACTGAAGCAAAATTTGTATTTTGCTCGAATTCACAAGATTTCTATTAGAAATATATGAGGACGCAGAATATTTTCTGATTGATAAGCTGAAAGAACCAAAAAAGGATGAGCAAAAAGAAAAATAAGGTTGTTACTATTTACGACATTGCCAATGAGTTGAATTATTCTCCCAGCACTATTTCCAGAGCACTTAAAAATCACAAGAGTATTGGAAAGGATACCACAAAACAAATCCAGGAAACTGCGAAAAAACTGGGATACAGGCCAAATTCTCTAGCGGCTAGTCTTAGAAATAACAGAAGTAACAATATAGGAATTCTTATTGCCAGAATTAACAGGCCTTTCATTTCTTCTCTTATTAGCGGTGTAGAAAATTCGGCCAGAGCTGCCGGATACAACGTTCTTATTTCTCAATCTGACGATAATTACAAGAATGAAGTTGCCAATGCAAAGGCACTTTACGATAGTCGCGTTTGTGGTATTGTAGCTTCACTAAGTATGGAAACTAAAAATGCCGATCATTTTAAGCAATTCTTAGAGCAGGATATTCCTGTGGTTTTTGTAGACCGTGTACCTTCAGATCTTAATAGTTACCGAGTGATCATCGACAATTATTCAGCAGGTTATAAGGCTACCGAGCATTTAATTCAGCAAGGATGTACACGAATAGCGCATTTTGCGGGAGCACAACATCTTAATATTTATAAACTTCGGAAAAATGGTTATATCGATGCGTTAAAAGCACATGGTATAACTCCAGATAAAGAGCTACTGATTTATATGAATACCATGAGTTTTGAAGAAGGCCAGGAAGCAACTTCAAAATTACTAAATATGAAAAATCCTCCCGATGCGATCTTCTCTTCGAATGATACCGCGGCCGTGAGTGCGATCATGCAGGCTAAAAAACAGGGAGTGAAAATTCCGGAAGAACTTGCCGTAATTGGTTTTAATGACGATCCTATAGCTTCGATCGTAGAGCCAGCACTTTCTTCGATCTCACATCCCGCAATGAAAATGGGCGAGCTTTCTACCAAAAGAATTCTGGAACATGCCGATAAAAAGATCGAGCAAGGCGTTTCAGAAATCACTGTTTTAGACACCGAAGTTATAGTAAGAGCCTCCAGTTTACGAAAAAAATAAATTTAGATTTTAGAAAATAGCTGCTGAAAGCATCCAATTTGGATCGCTATCTAAAGACCAAATAATTCAGGCAGCCATAAACTTAATTTAGGGAATAAAATCACCAATGCCAGGGAAACGATCATTCCTACGAACAATGGCAATAAAGGTTTAATCACTTTTCTAATACTGGTATTTGCTACTCCTACGCCTATAAATAAAACCGATCCCACCGGCGGTGTGCATAAACCTATACATAAATTTAAGACCATTATCACCCCAAAATGAACAGGATCTACGCCTAAGGCCGTAACTACAGGTAGAAAAATTGGAGTAAAAATTAATACTGCTGGCGTCATATCCATAAAAATACCAATCACCAATAAAATAATATTGATCATGATCATCACTACGATCGGATTGTCGCTATAACCCAATAAGGCCGAAGTTACCTGCTCTGGAATATCTGCATAAGACATCACCCAGGACATCGCGATACTCAACGCAATTAGGATCATTACAAGTGCAATAGTTTCAGCCGATTTTATTAAAATTCCCTTCAATTTATCGAAACTCAGTTCTTTATAAACCATACCAAGAATTAAGCAATACACCACAGCTACAGATGAAGCTTCGGTTGCTGTAAAAATACCACCAACAATTCCACCGATAATCACCAAAAGCAACATTAAACTAGGTAAAGCATCCAAAAAGCTTTTTAAAACCTGATTCATGGAAGATCGTTTTGCAGTAGGAAAACCTTTTCGTTTCGCCCAAATTAAAGCAATGATCATTAAAATCAACCCCGTTAAAATACCAGGAATATAACCTGCCAAAAATAAAGCGCCAATACTTACGCCTCCACTTGCTAAAGAATAAATAATAAAAATATTACTAGGCGGAATTAACAATCCTGTAGTTGCAGAAGTAACATTTACCGCCACCCCATATTCTTTGGTATAACCTTCTTCTTCCATTTTAGTACTCATAAAACTACCAATTGCCGCTGCCGCTGCTCCTGCTGAACCTGCTATTGCTCCAAAAAGCATCGCTGCCACAATATTTACATGAGCCAACCCTCCCGGTAAACTTCCTACTAGAGCTTTCGCAAAGGCTATAAGTCTTTTTGCTATACCACCGCTATTCATTAAATGTCCCGCCAAAATAAAAAACGGAATAGCGAGTAACGAAAAACTATCAAGTCCTGTTACCATTCGTTGCGCTATGGTTGCCACAGCCGGCAAAGAATCGATACTAAAGAATAAGGTTATTAAAGATGCAATACCTATGCTCCATGCCACAGGAACTCGTATTCCTACCAATATCACAAAACTTAAAGCAAGTATAATTATTTCCATCTCTATCTTTTTAAATCTTTAATGAGAAATCCTATTCGGTAGAAAAGCACACAAAAACCGGTTAGTGGTAATATCAGATAGATATATCCCATGGGGATCTCTAATGCTGCTGAGGTTTGCCAAAGTTTAAATGAAACATAGATATACCGTATTCCCCCAACAATAAAAACGGCAAAAACAAATAGAATAATCACTAAGCTAACACTTACGTCCATCATCTTACCGTATTTTTTGATCAGCTTTTCTGGCCATAGATCTATCGTGATATGATCTCTTTTCCCTGAAACATAAGCTGCTCCAAGCATACTCACCCAAATAAGAAAAAATCGAGCAAGCTCTTCTGTCCAGGAACTTGGGCTATCCATAATATACCTTGCACACACTCCCCATAAAACAGTAAAAAGCATAGCACTTAGTAAAAAAACTATAAACCAGCCCAAATAAAAATCTAGTTTTTTCATGGTTGAATAGATTTTATCTCCTGGATCAATTCATATAATTCAGGATTTTCAAATTTCAAATTGGTGATTATCGCTTCACTTTCTTTTTTAAATACCTCGATATCAGGCTCAGTTACTTTTACTCCGGCTTTTTTGATCTCGGCCAAAGATTCTTTTTCTGCTTTCTCCCATAATCGGCGTTGCTCTATTGCGGCTTCCTGCGCACTTATTTTCAAGATGTTTTTTTCCTGCTCATTTAGATCTGCATAAATAATTGAGCTCATCACCAAAATATCAGGCAAAGAGCTATGTTTATCGAGACATAAATTTTTGCAGATCTCGTAATGCTTTGATGAGTAGAAACTAGGCAAATTATTTTCTGCGCCATCAACAACTCCCTGCTGCAAGGAAGTATATAATTCTCCCCAGGACACTGGTGTAGGCGAGCCACCCATTGCATTCACCAGTTTAATCGCCGTGGGACTTTGCATCACTCGAACTTTCAAACCTTTTAGATCTGAAGGTTTTGTGATTGGTGTATTTTTAGTGTAAAAACTTCGACTTCCGGCATCAAAATAGGTTAATCCATGCAGCCAGTATTTCTCGCCATCTGCTAAAAGTTCTTTCCCCAAATCACTATCATACAATGCATAACGCTGCTCTTTCGATTCAAATAAATAAGGATAGCCGAAAACCTTCAATTTTGGAGAAAAATTTTCCATCACTGCAGAAGAAACCTTTGTCATCGCCAAGCTTCCTAGCTGAAGTAATTCTAAACATTCACGCTCAGATCCTAACTGACTGCTAGGGTAAATCCTTATTTCCATTTTTCCTTCGGAATGCAAAGCCACTCTTTCTGCAAAATAAGTCATTGCTTTATGTACTGGATGGCTATTACTAAGGCTGTGCGCCAGTTTTAATTCTTTTACTGAAGAATCTTCGGTACATCCCATCATAAAAAACACTCCAAAAACAATAAGCAATTTCCTGATCATCCTCTTAGCTCTTTAACGATTTGAATGGCTGAAGCCACCTGTTCCTGCACTTTTTTATAGTCGAAGCTACCGTCTTCATTTTTGATAAAAAGTTTAGAGCCAATTCCAACACAATGCACCCCGGCTGTCATCCATTCTTTTAAGTTTTCTGCAGTTGGAGATACACCGCCCGTTGGCATAATACTCGACCAGGGTAATGGACCTTTTACCGCTTTTACGAACGACGGACCACCAACCTGTGCCCCAGGAAAGATCTTCACCACTTCGGCGCCCAGTTCTTCCGCATAACTAATTTCTGTCACTGATCCACAACCCGGCATCCAGGCTACTTTCCTACGGTTGCAGGTCTTGGCCATCTCGGCATTTATCAGTGGCGAAACAATAAAATTAGCACCTAATTGCAGGTAAAGCGCAGTGGTTCCCGCATCGATCACCGAGCCAACGCCCAGCATCATCCCGGGAAGCTCCTTGCTGGCATACTTCACCAGTTCCGCGAAAACCTCGTGAGCAAAGTCTCCGCGGTTGGTAAATTCAAATACCCTCGCACCACCTTCGTAGCAGGCCTTTAAAATTTCTTTGCAGGTGTTCACATCCTGATGATAAAACACAGGGACAATTCCCGTTTCCTTCATCTGTTTTGCTACCGCTATTCTTGAATATTGTGCCATTTGTATAAATGGTTATAAGTTATGTTGTTTTAAATCGTAAAATCCTTAATCTGGATTTACTAAACTTTGTAAAAAGCTTTCCATCTATTGTCAGATCGAGTGAATTTCAATGTTAATTGAAATTTGTATCGAGATCTCATTTCTAGAATCTAGTATCAATATTCTAAA
>NZ_FOKV01000014.1 GCF_900112105.1 Zunongwangia mangrovi
GCTGCTAATAAAACAGGACCATAAAATAAACTTGCGATATTTTGCTGATCCATCACAGGATCTAAATGGAAGCCAAATGGCATTGTTAATTCTACCGTATCGCCATCTTTCCACTTTCTACTTAGTGTTAAATAAGTTCCTGGTGTAGCCTCTACGCTTTCTTCTTTACCGTTGATCTTAACGATAAATTCTTTGGTTGCCCAACCTGGCACACGTAATTTAAGATCGAACTTCCCTTTACCTTTAATCGTTAATTTGGTATGATCTTCTTTAGGGAAATTAGTTTCCTGTTTCACTTTTATTTTCTCCTCATGCCAATGCAAAGTAGATGGCACGTAAAGATTCACGTATAAGGATTTGTTATCTGCTCCTTTAAAATAGATCGAATTCTGAAGTTTTGTACTGCTCTCTAAAGCTGTACCGTTACAACAGGTAAAACCGGTCATATTTGGGTTTCCAAAACTTTTTCTTGATCCAGGACGCAACGGAACATGATAGGTGTTTGCCGGAGAATCCTCGGCTACTGAAGCTAAAATGTGATTATATAATCCACGCTCGTAATAATCCATAAGTTCCGGGCGCTGCTCGTAAAGGAATAAATTACGAGTAAGTTTTAGCATATTGTAAGTTGCACAGGTTTCGTTTTGCCCACCGGCAGATAAACCATTTTCGTATAAAGTTCCCGGCTGTGCTATAAAACATTCGGCATTTGCAGGGTTTCTGGCTCCGGCAACACCACCAATACTGTACATATAATCGTTAGTAGCTTTTACCCAAAAGTTATCGGCCACATTAAAATATTCCGATTTATCTGAATCACGATACATTTCCAACGCACCAACGATCTGTGGGATATGTTGATTGGCATGTAATCCTCTAAAAGTATCTACGTTTTTAGCTAAACCATGAGAATGATTAGCATCTCCGAAGAATACTTTGATATTATCAAAAAGACGGGCGGTTTCTAAATAAGCATCTTTTCCTGTGATTCTATATAAACGTGCCATAGCTTCGTTCATTCCTCCAAACTCACCAGCGATATAGCGATTCCACATGCTAATAAGAGTATCGGTTGGTAACTCACTAAGACGAGCATACACCCAGTCTCCCATTCCTTCAGCTACCGCTAAAGCTTTTTCGTTTCCGCTTACTTCATAGATATCCATTAATCCGGCAAGGATCTTATGAAGCGTATAGTAAGGTGCCCAAACCTGTGTTTCCTGTCCGCCATAAGTAGCGCCTTCTTCCAGCATAATAAATTGATCTGGTGGATAGGCACTAATAAATCCTTCTCCCCAGTTCCAATAATCGGTACGGATACCTTCTTCACTAAGATCTGAACTATAGATCTCTTTTCCTGGTCCCATAGGAACCGTAGTTGGATCGGCGTTGAATTCGCCACCTTGTTCAGCAGGTTTTCCAGACATTTGCGATAGATCGTATAAGGTATTGACCATATACGCCATTTTATTGGCAAAGTTTTGCTGTAATTCTTTATCGTAACCACTGCTTGCGTAGGCCTGTGCGATTGCCGTTAAATAGTGACCAGAAGCATGACCTCGTAATTTCGTTTCCTGCGTATCCCAAACGCCAAGTGGTTTTGCACCTTCCGGTTGCTCTTGTCCAAAAGCATTTCTGAACATATATAAGAATGAGTCGGGATCGGTTTCAGCAAGCGTATTTATAAATTTATCACGATTTTCAATGAATTTCGTGTTTTGGCCATTCGCATTGGCATCTAAACTTACCGCGTCTAAACCAAAAGCTTCTAAGGCTCTGGATGGTTTTTCAGCAGCAATGGTTTGAACTACATTAACGGTCGCTTTTGGTTTCAAATCTGTTCCGGCTACGCTTCCAGTTACAGTATAAGTCCCGGTTTTTAAAACTTCGCTATTATCTGTTGGTGCTGGCCAGGTTACTTTTACTTTTGGGCCTTTTAAGCCATTTTTATAAGTTCCTTCTAGTGTTCTTGGTAATCTTGGTAAAACGCCTACTGCAGTTTGTACTTCTATATCTTTTACAGAAGTTAAAAACTCATTGTATAGTTGCGGAGCGGTTCTTGAAAATTCAGGTAGGTTATCCTGAGGTTCTTTACGTTCGTTTACTACACCATCACGCTTTTTAAAGGCATTTTCAAAAATTCCTTTTACCTGGTTGTCGGTAAGTCCTATTCTATACAATCTAAAGTCATGAATACTGGCATCTAAAGTCGGCTTGTCTTCAGCAATAGATCGACCAATATATAATTCGTTTTCTTCGCCAGATTCTACCTTAAAAACATCTGATAATTCAAGATCGATTTCTTCTTCTAAACTTACCTGAACGCCGTTGATATAGGTTTTTATAGCTTTCGAAGGTACATCGATCACCAATACCAAATGCGACCAGCGATCTTTTGAAACTTCAGCTACAGCAGTCGATAATATGTATTTTTTGCTTGAATTTTTAGCGACTCCAGCTGTGAAATCTTTCGTTTCTCCAATTCCGAAGGGAGCTAAATAAGCGTGCGTATTTTTATTTTTTCCGAAGTCAAAAAGAATTTGGTTAGCATCTGTCGAATTTAACTTGACCCATCCCACCATACTAACCGACTCAACATTGCTTAATGCAGAAGATGGTAAAGAAATATACGCATCTCCTGAAAGTGACAGCGCATTTTTAAATAACTCGTCTTTTACAAATTTCGCGTCACCTTTTATCGTTGCATGCAGATTGTTACGAGACCAGTCTTTGGCATCCTTATCAAAAACATAGCGGGCAATTAAACCTGTTTCTCCAATTCCGTCAAGAATTTGATCACCCTGAGCGGAACCTCTTTGGGTTATCATGGAAATGATAAGAATAAAAAGAAAAAATTTAAAAATCCTGTTGAATATCATCATGGAAAAATAAAACTTCAAATATTTTAAACTTAATATTTGATAAAATTAATATATAAGTATTGTTTTTTTTGACATAATATTACCTATACATTGTATTATCTAAACATATGATATTAAAGAAAACATAACGATCTATATATCGTAAAAAAATCATTTCTATGATCAATGTTTTTAAATACCAGTTTCAATTTCAATAAAGTTGCTCTCAAGCTTATTTGAGTTTACTTTAAGTTTTATAGTTCCAGGTTCCTTATTACTTTTGACAATGACCATTGCTCTTCCCTTCCAGGCTTTACGGCTTTTGGAAGAATATTTACCAGTAAATTTTAAACTAGCATTATCTACTGCAATTATTTCCCCAGGACCTTCTAGCTCAAAGTGAAGTAAATTATTAGCATTTGGATTTAAAACGCCCTGCTTGTCAGTTATAACAACATCCACAAATGAAAGATCCCTGCCGTTGGCGTCAAGCTTAGTACGATCCGCAGACAATGCAATACGTGCCGGCTTAGCTGCAGTTTTCAATTCAAATGATTCCTTATTACTATCATCATCGTAACCTATAACTCTTAAGACTCCGCTTTCATAAGGAACTTCAAAGATTGTTTTGAACTCATTCTCTATAGAATTTGAATCTTCTCCTACTAAACTATCATTCAAAAATAATTTTAGATTCGGGTATTTCGAATATACCTCTACCTTTAGATTTTCTCCTATATGTTCAGGCCATGTCCAACTTTCCCATGTAGGCCATACAGCCCATGATGTCAATTGAATATTTCCCTCTTCAGGATTTGGCTCCTGAACCGCCATATATAGTTTTTCTTCTCCATTAAAAAGCATACTACGGTAATGAGAAATAGGTTTTCTTTGCCCAATAAGATTAATATCTCCACAATAAGCTCCATGCCATGGAAAATGGTCTCCAGCCCAATGTTCTCCTGCGGGTTCACCAGGATAATAGTACTGTCCTATTCCAGATTCACCAAGATAATCCATAGCTGTCCATACAAAATCCCCAACAATATAATCATGCTTCCGAACTAAATTCCAATTGAAAAATGCTTTATTCGGATAAGATTCGGTTTGTAAAATTATTCTGGAAGGCTTTCTACTATGATCTTCTTCTGCACGGAACAACTGGTAATTATAACCAGCAACATCATGTTCAGCCATTAATGGATCGAAAATTTCCCAGTCATTATCCCAGGTAGTCATTGCTGATGTAACCGGACGAGTAGTGTCAATTTCTTTGACAGCATCTGATAATTTCCGTGCTGTTTCAACCGCTTCCGGACTCTTTCTTTCAATAATTTCATTACCAATACTCCACATAATAATAGAGGGATGGTTTTGATCTCTTAGCACCATCGATTGAACATCATGCTTCCACCACTTCTCAAAATATTTTGCATAATCATGAGTATTTTTTTGCACTTTCCAACCGTCGAAAGCTTCATCAATTACCAAAAGACCAAGACTATCACAAGCATATAAAAATGTTTCAGAGGGAGGATTATGAGAAGTCCTGACCGCATTGAAACCTGCTTCTTTCAGTAATTTAACTTTTCTAATCTCTGCTCTATCATATGCAGCCGCACCTAAGCTACCATTATCATGATGCACATTTCCTCCGTACAACACTGTTTTCTTTCCATTTAATTCAAACCCATCTACCGCAGAGAATTTTAAATCCCGAATTCCGAAAGTTTCCTCTTTATTATCTATTAGATTAGAATTCTCAAAAAGTCTAACTTCTAGATTATATAGTTCTGGAGAATCTGGATGCCATAATAACGGGTTATTTATTTCAAATTTTTGCTCTACTTCATATTCTTCATTTGGCTGAATTATAATTTCAGAATTTTCACTTTCAGCTATTGCGTCTCCTTCAAATTGAACCTGATATTTGATATTTATTTTTCGTGATTCATTAGATTCATTTTTAATCAAAGAAATGACATTGACAGTTGCAGATTCTTTGCTAACTGATGGAGTTGCGATTTTTAAGCCCCATTGAGAAATATGAACATCGTTAGTAACATTTAACCATACGTGTCTGTAAATTCCTGAACCACTATACCATCTACTATTTTTCTGTTCTGAGTTATTAACTCTTACTGCGATAGTATTTTTTTTTCCTATTTGTAAATAAGGTGTTAAGTCAAAACTAAATGAAGTATATCCATAGGGTTGAATCCCAAGTTTTTTTTCATTTAGATATACTTCGGCATTCATATAAACTCCTTCAAAATAAATATTTAATTTCTTATCTGACCAATCTTCAGGAGCACTGAATGTTTTTCTATACCACCCAACTCCGTTGGGGTAATATCCACCATCACCCTTAGATGGCTCAGAAATATCTGGGGCTGATTCTATACTCCAATCATGTGGCAAACTAACAGATCGCCAATTTTCATCATTAAAATTGGTAGAAACGGCATTAGAGGTATCTCCTAAAAAGAATTTCCAGCCATCATCAAATAAATGTTTGTTTTTGATGAAATTTTTATCAGACTGACAAGAAAAAAATAGAAGACAGAGAAGGAATAAAGAAAATAATTTAGACATTTTGAATTAATTTGAATTGATACTTTAATACCAAAAAAGAATATAAATAAACCCAAAAGACATTAGTACTTCTCACATTGAGTTGAATACCAATGATCTATGGATAAATAGTTACCAAAATTAAATCAAAATGAAAACAAAATTATCAATTAACAAATTGATAATGAAAACTTTGTTCTTAATAAGTGTGTTTTTTACACTTCAAATAAAAATAAATTTTGGATAATAAAAAAATTTTTAATCCTTTAATTTAATATTGCATCGATTTGAAAAGAAACACACCCTTAATTAATAAGGGCATGTTTCTAAATTCACACATAAAACATTAACCAATTAACCAACAAATTAATTTTTTAGAGGAAGCCAAACTTTCATTTTTCCTACACCTCGGTTAGACCAAGCGTAATAAGGAATACCAGTAAATTCTCTAAAATTCAGCACATTAACACCTCTTAAAAAATCCTTTTCCTTTTCTAAGTGAAATTTTGTGTCTACACCAACTTCTAGATTTTTAAAATGCTCTTTGTTATCAATCTCTTCAAATGCATAGACAATTGGACCGTATTCCAAAGCTACCTTCCCTTGATCTTCAGATACTTTTTGGTTGGCTATTATCCTTCTCACTTCCATAGGAAACTTTATAGTAACAGTATCACCTTTTTTCCAGTCTCTCTGTAAGTTAATGTACCCATTATCTATATTAATATCCGTGATCTTTCCGTTTACGCTTAGCTCAGGTTTCAAACGAAGCTCATCAACATAGCGATAAAGATCACCCGGAAGCACTTCATTTCTTAACCATCCAGGCACCCTAAGTTTTAGATTAAAATTTGATGGTATTTCTGGGTTTACAGATAGTTCTACTTCGCCACTCCATGGGTAAGAAGTTTGTTGAGCAATTTCAACATCATGATAATTTAAACCAATTTTTGCTTTGTTGGAAGCGTATAGATTCACATAAATGGCATTATTGGATTTGGAATAAATTAGTCCTTGCATGGATGGCAGGAACCTTATTAAGTTGGTAGGACAACAGGAACAATCAAACCAGTCTTTTCGCGTGCAAGCCCCCTGATTAAATTCATACTTTCCATCAGATTCTAAAGCATTAGGATAAAAGAATTTCTTCCCATCCAATGAAAGACCGGAAATAAGACCATTATATAATGATCGCTCAATAATATCAAAATACTTAACATCACCTTTTAAGCTGTGTAAACGATGATTCCAATAAACATCTCCAATTGCTGCGCAGGTTTCATTATAAGCAGTTAAGTTGGGTAACTCATAATTTTCTCCAAAAGCTTCGTTTTCATGTTTCGCTCCAATACCACCAGTTACATACATTTTTTTTGTAACCATATTATTCCATAGCTTATTTACTGCTTTCAAATACGAACTATCGTTTTCAATAGCTGCTATATCAGTCATAGCCGCATACATATAAACGGCCCGAACTGCATGACCAACAACTTCTTCCTGGTCGATTACCGGAATATGATCTTGTGAGTATTCCCCAAAAAGTTTATGATTCTCTGGATTTCCTCGGTTATCCAAAAAATACTTGGCAAGATCAAGATATTCCCTTTTTCCTGTAACATTATACAACTTTATAAGACCCGTCTCTATAATCTGATGCCCAGGGACTGCACTGATTTTATCAGCACCATCGCCAAAAGTTTTTACCATCAAATCAGCATTTTTCAAGGCTATATCTAAAAAGGCCCTTTTACCAGTTGCCTCGTAATGTGCAGCAGCGGCTTCATAAAGATGACCTGCATTGTACAATTCATGACTCATATAAAGTGATTCCCATCGCTTTCCCTCATCTACTTCAACCCATTCTGCAGGTGGGTTAGCAGGATTTATCGTCCTCCAGGTGGTTAAATAACCGTCCTCTTCTTGTCCGGTTTCAATAATATTAATTAACGAATCTAGCACCCTTGAAAGTTGCGTATTAGGTGAACTAATTAACGAATATGAAGCACCTTCTATAATCTTATATACATCAGTGTCATCAAAAGGCATCGCTCCTCTTACTTCACCTTCCATCGCTCCCCCTGCGATAAGAAAATTTTCCAAACGCCCTTCTTCATCTATTTTATTTATAGCATAATCAATTGTTTTTTCCTGCACTCTTTCGATGATTGGAAGCCAAAAATCATCAGTAAGCCTAACATTTCTTATGTTAACAGGTTCCAAGTTATAAGCAATTTCCTTAGCTTCACTAGTTGCGTTCTTTTTCTCGATTTTAGTCTTATTTTCTTTACAGGAATACATTCCGATGATTATAAAAATCACTCCGAAATACCTAGTTATAGTTATTTGATAATTTTTCATAATAAACTTTTCAATTCTACTTATTTTCTTCAATAATCACTACACCCCAAGGTTCGATACTGATAGTATCTGTTGCGTCAACACCCCTATTTTCCAACAGATCTTCACCCCTACTATAGGGATATTCAAATTCTTTTTGTTCTGACGAGTAATTATAATAGTAATGTAAAATGTTACCGTAATCGTTCTTTCCCGATTTTGTAATTAAAGGCCAATGTAGATTTTGATCAGGCGAACCTACCCCAGCTTCTTTAATCATATCCAAAATAATCTTTTCCTGTATGGCATCAGAGACCATGGTACCTTCATAAATCAATTTACCCTTCCCAAAATCATTTGATGTAATAGCGGGGTATTCTCCGAAATACTGATGGTCATAATATGCCAAAGCTTCTGCGGTTTCAAGAATAAGATATTCAGCCCAGGTCGAAACAGTATTCAGGTCTTTTCCAACTTCGAAAGGATCTCCTTTTAGTGAAAGGCGATCAAAATTTGAAAATTCCTGATAGTAAAAACCGGCTGCTTCTCGTAATGGTCCAGGTGCCAGTTCCGAACGTACTGTGGAATTTTCATCGCTAAATCCGCTTTTGAACTGCATAATTACATGCCCTCCACCTTCTACATAATCACTTATTTTTTTAAGCAAAGCATCACTAGCGACATAAAGTGACGGGATGATCACCAAATCATACTCGTTCAAATTAGGACTTTCTGGAAAGATAAAATCAGTACCGATATTATTTTCATATAGTAGTTTATGAAATTGGTTTACCAATTTTGTTCTATAGAAAGCATATTGCCAGTTTTTGGAAAAAGGCATAAACTCCAAGGCTTCATTAGAATCATGGCTGAACAAAATGGCTACTTTGTTTTCCTTTTTCAGATTCACCAGACGCTTCCCAATTTTTTGTAATTCATGAGCGGTTCTAGAGACTTCTTCATAAGCACGGTTAGGTTGTAAATCATGAGAAAGCACACCTTTCCAATAAATTTCCTGCCCGTAATGAATAGAATGCCAGTGCCAGTATTCTACCATATTGGCTCCAGATCCTAAATTAGCGTAGACATTCTGACGCATTTGACCGGGATAAGGGGGCATCTGAATTTTTGAATCCCAACCAATAGTTTGGGCATTGGTTTCCATTACCAGATAATTATCATCTTTGACCGAGCGAAAATAATCTCCTGCAAAAGCCATTTCCTGACCTGTTAGTTTGTCCTGCTGATCGAAATATATATTTACGCCAATCACATCCATCATTTTTGAAGATGCAATCTGATCGACCTGCTCAGTTGCCACCATAAAACAATGTGTGATAAACTGGTCTTCTCGCTTGTACTCTCTAACGATATCCGATTGCCAGGTAAGAAAATCGGCCACCGCTTTGCGATTATACCTTTCCCATTCTAATTTATATCCAGTATTAGTTACTCCGTCACGTGTCGGAAATTCTTCCCAACTATTGATATTCATGCCCCAGTAATTAAGGCCCCAAGTGACATTCAGACTATCTAGGCTTTTAAACTTATCCTTTACATAATTTTTAAAGCCTACTTGAAAATCATGATTGTTTACCCCTCTACTAGTAGTTTCATTATCCACCTGATACCCGATTATCCCAGGATGATCGGCGTAATGCTCCATCATTTTCCTAATGATACGCTCACTGTAGAACAAATAGGTAGGGTTTGTAATATCCACATTTTGTCGGGATCCATAATAGGCTTTACCTCCATTTCGATAGTCTAAAAGAACTTCAGGATGTTTTTCCCATAACCAAGCAGGAATAGAATATGTAGGGGTTCCTAAAATTACTTTAATTCCGGCCTCGTTCATGCTATCAATCACTCGATCCATCCAGTCAAATTTGAATTTTCCCTCACTAGGCTCGAACAAACTCCATGTGGATTCCCCAACTCTAACCAAATTAATACCAGCTTCGGTCATTAATTCGATATCTTTTTCTAATCGCTCTTCAGGCATATACTCATGATAATAAGCAACCCCGTAAAGTATTTCATGGAATTCTTGAGCTTCTAATTTAGAAATACTCCCTAGCATAAAAATCCAAAGAAGTGCAATGATATTTAATTTCATAACCTATTATTTAAGAACACTAGCATTTAGTGTCGTAATCTCTGACAGTACTAGAATGATATATTTATAATTTTTCCGCCTTTTTAAGCCAAATAGCATATGAATACGTTGGTGCATACCTATCACCTTTGCTATCTTCATCCCTGTACCACTGGCCAGCATTGCTAAAAGGTACCATGGGAACCTTAGTCTCAGTTCCATTTATGACTACCGGAACTTCATATACAGGCCCCAAAATCTGATCCTTCGTTTTTAATTTTGTTTCAGGATAATCAGGATTTGTAGAAACCATCACTTTTACATCGCTAGCAACATCTTTTGGATAATCTGGGTTCTTTGCATCTAACCATATATTATCAACCATATAGACTACTGGTCCCCTCATTAATGCATAAGGTGCATTTTCCTGATCCGGAACACCTTCATACATATGTTCTCCTCCTTCTAAATAATTCAAGGTTACATCCAGGTAGTTCTCATGCTCCACCCATTCTAATTCCATTGGAAGATTGATTGTAATTTTATCTCCTTTCTTCCAATTACGATTTAGGCTAAAATATTCGCCTGGAAATACATTTTTTTGCATTTTCCCATTTAGTTTCACAGTCGGATTTTGGCTCCATTGCGGAATACGAATATTAATTGTGGAAGCCGTTTCATTTGATGATTTTACAATGAGATTAATTTGATCCTTCTCAGGAAACCCGGTTTTCTGTTCCAAAGTAAAATCATCACCAGATCCTAAATCAAAAGTAGCTTCTGAACCTACAAATTGATTAATAAAAATTTCATTTTCTTTTTGTGCATAAATAAAAGACGGCATCATAGAAAGAATTCGACCTCCACTGGCAGTACAGCAATCATGATTTCTAAAATAGCCTTCCGGCTTAACGCCATTTGGCGCTGTATGATATTTACATATCGCACCGTCTTCAGATTGTGCTGCAAAAACATGATTCCAGGTTAAGCGTTCCATGGCATCAGCATATTTTACATCTCCTGTTAATTCTAACAAATATTGCGTGAGTTGCATCCAAGACATGGTGGCACAGGTCTCCACTATATTACCTTCCAATGGTTTGATATAACTATTTTCATAATGTTCAGCTACGCTCACTCCGCCAGTGATATACATTTGACGCTCAGCGATATCATTCCAGGCAGCTACAACTTTATCTAAATATGTCTTTTCTCCTGTAATACGGTAAAGATTAAGAAAACCTAAAAAATTCATATGAAAAGTATGCGAATGCACGTAGGGTTGAAGCTCATCAACTCCTATTTTTCCTTCAGCAACCGCATCCAGTTTAGAATACGATTCAAATCCACTCCACTTGTCAAGATTATTTACGGCCCAAATACACCACTCTAAATATTTTGGATCCCGAGTTTTTAAATACAATCGAGACATTGGATCGATGAGCAGGGTACCCTCCCAACCATAATGTACTGAATGACCAGCAATATTTGATTGTCCTGATAGTTCTCTTCCAACATTTTCTGGATAATGATAATCAGGACTCGGCCAGAATTCAGCCTTGCCTGGTCCGATATACTTTATGAAATAATCGCCCAATGCCTTCGCAGCATCCAGACCACGAGGATCATCCAATTGTTCTGATGCGGTTATTAAAGCATGTTGCACAAAATAAAGCTCATAAGGATCCATTCCCCTCAAAGGAGAATCTGGTGTTCTGATTTCTTTAGCAGTAGGTCCTACATACCCCTCTTCTTCCTGTAAAGAAAGCAGCCTGGAGAAAACATCCATAACTTTAGCTCTTAACTCTTTATCTCCACTCTGGGCAGAAGCCAAGATAGCAGATTCAATCCATTTTCCATGTTGTTCAGCTTTTACCCAGGTCCAATCCGTATGATCCTGTTTCGCTACAAAATCCATATAATCCTCAATAGGAAATTGTTTCAGATATACATCCTGGTTTTTTTCAATCCTATCCCCGAAAAAACCGGTTAAATGATTAACATTTTTTACTGGAATGGCACGTTCGACAAAATAATCATCTTCCTGACTCCATAATATCCCAGGGGTGATAAGAACCAGTAATAATACGCTCCAAGTTTTTACAATTTTCTTAGTCATCTTTCTAAATTTTTATTTTTATTATTGAATGGGGTACTTAAATTTTTTAATACCATATGAGTGTTAATTTTTTTTCTGGCTTGTCCATGGGAATATATACTTCCCAGCCTAT
Organism: Zunongwangia mangrovi; assembly: GCF_900112105.1. Classification (GTDB taxonomy): domain Bacteria; phylum Bacteroidota; class Bacteroidia; order Flavobacteriales; family Flavobacteriaceae; genus Zunongwangia; species Zunongwangia mangrovi. Next base: position 12,105 of record NZ_FOKV01000014.1, read on the forward strand.
ATCTGTCTTTGCAGTTTCCAGAGATTCTTCAGAAGCATTCACTTCTTTAAGTTTCATTCTATCCGACTGAATCTTTAATATCGTTTGATGTTCTTTGGGATTGCTAGAAACATCATATGCACGATTTTCCAGGGAAAGACTAATTTCATCATTCGAACGATTTATTTTAATAGGAGTTTCCTCTAAAAAACCATCTCTATTTAAGCTTAGGTGAAATCGCTTATCAGGTAATACATAGCTAAAATTTTGACGAACACCGTCTTTTGGAATGATCTTATAAACCTTGGAATTTTCTTTAAGACTTCCTCCATAGACATGTAATCCAAAAACAGCATCTTTTACCAATATCGTCCTTGCCGTATGAAATGCAGCCCCATACCCAAGATCAATCTCTCCGTCATAATGCCATACGCCTCTTTCTTCATATTTTTGATACCACGGAATTCCGTTCTTTGCACTTATAAAATTCCATCCCGAAGCCCCATCGTTTTTTTCACCCGGATACCAATAGCCATAGTCGGTTGCTGCTGTACCGGTGTTCATTAATGCCCAGGAACTTAAATATGAATTATAACCTAATTCCAACCAATCGGAATTTTGAGAGAAATAAAGACCATAATCTAAAATTGACCAACCTCCCATCATTGCCATATATGTCATATCAGAAGTATGTGCATGTCCTCTCGTAGCAGAATCAGTTCCGGCTAAATAGTACTTAGGGCTTAACCACCCCCTTATAGCCAAACCTGCATAATGTTGCTGATCCATAAATTGTCTAGCGTCATTTGTAGAAACACTTGGATGTGAATACCATTTCTCTTTATTTTTATCGTACCATAAGTTATTATCCGGCTTCATCTTATTTTCTATAGCATATTTAGCTAGTGCATAAGACGATTCAAATGCTGTTCGGTCAAAACTATGTTCGGACCGATAAGGATATTTATCATCGTAAATAAAATATTTAGCTTTCTTTTCCCACTCTCCTCTTAAAAAACGGGCATCATCAGCTTGACCTTTACTTTCAAGGGTTTCTATTAAATCTAGAATTATCATCTCATTATAGATCCCCCATTTGTAAGTATCAAACCAAGACCAAATTTCATAAGGGTATTTGAAATAGGCTTTGGCAGTTTCAGTTGCTCTCTTCAAATATTCATTTGCACTCAGGCTCACTTGATCTGGATAAAAACTAGCGATTTCATACATATGAAAATACATTTTAATGATATGTGGATAATCATAGGCTCTCCAAATCTGCATGGCTTTATCATCATTCGGAAACACCATAGCGTGCAAGGTTGAATCTCGCGAAACATGCCAATTTGGAACACCATAGATACCATATGGATAAGGCTTTTCTTTATCAGTACGTTGAAGTCCTCCCCATACAAAATTTTCTATATGATATTCTAATGAAGCTATTTCATCTGAGTCCGGGAATACGGCATTTTTAGCCGCTACGAATGCTGCTTTTCCTAATATGGGATCATCGCAGGCGAGGACGTATCCCCACCAGCCAGTAAAACCATCAGAATCTTCAGGCCCTCGTAAGGTTTCATATTTCATATCATATACCGAATATAAACCATCCCACCAATCGCCCGGAGTCTTATGTTGCTGTTTCTGTACGATAAAAGAACTTCTTTTTTTTATTAAAGTTTCTATCGGCTCTGTTACAAAAAATTCTAAAACAGTTTTTTCACCTTCATTATATACTACCTTTAGCTGGTTCTCACCTAATCGGGAAAATTTAATACGATATAATTCGTATCCCTTAATGCTGGTTCCTATAGCTTCTATTTTGGTATTTTCAGGAAATTCGGGAATGACTTTATCTATTTTCCCTTTTAGCCTAAAGGCTACTTGAGCATTTAAATTAGTGGGTACGGTATAACCAGGTGATGCACGAATGTCTAATAATCCATTTTTATACAATCCATCTCTTAAATCTTCATAATGATCTACAGTGACTAATTTAAAGCCGTAGTTTACCTTGCTCCCTTTCTCTCCTTTAGGTCTAAGGGCTTTGGAAGTATGAGGAAGTCTCCAGGAACCTTTGGTAATTGGTCCCTTAGCCCCGGAGTGAATGTAAACATTAAATGTATCCTCTGAATTATCAAAATATTCCAATGGAGTTCCAGATTGAGTAAGCATCATATAGAACGGTCCTTCCCCGGAAGGCTTTGAATAAGTGACAAAAGAAGAATTTAGTGAAATACTTTCTTTCGATAAGAAACCGCCTTCGAAAATATCTATAGGTTCTGGATTCTGCTTACCCGCACCGGGTGGCGTCCATCTTATTGGTAAATAAACATCACCTAGTTCTACTTCTTGATCACCAGTAGTACCTATTTCAATATCAAGATACACCCCATCCTTTAAGGAACGATAAGTTCGCTTTAGGTATATAGGCATATCGAATAAAGAATCTACATATACTACGCTACTATCCTGCCCGTAATATTTTCGAGTGAGATGAGTTGTCAAGTCATTCCAATCTTCTCCCTTCATTCGATAATTGACTTCTATCTTTCCCCACACATGCTCTTTTGAAAAAAGATTGATACTATCCGTATCTGAATGGAATGAAAATAGTCCTTCTTCTGAAAAATCCACTTCGTAATCAGCATTGCTTATCTTAACTGATTTCTCCTGTGCCTGCAGTAGATTAAACATTAAAGTAAGAACAATCAAGATTATCGATTTATCATAACGCTTAGGTCTAATAATTTTCATTTTGTGTTAATGCAGGGTTCGAATTTAGTACTTCTTGTGGTATGGGAAATAGTTTTCTATAGTCTCCATTTGGGCGGTGAGAAAGCCAGCTTTTTGTGGTGAATACACCAAAACGAATCATATTTCTTCTGGTATAGCCTTCCCAGGCGAATTCCCATCCCCATTCATCAAACATTCTCCCAAATTCGACCGGAGTTTGATCCCCCTGATCCACGATTTCATAATCTTCTACATAGCCCCAATTGTAATCTGAATCTTCCATGAGCTCCTCATCGGTTACCGTCGCATTTTCATTATTCGCAAAAGCACGTTGTCTAACTTGGGAAACCAATGCTCCTGCTCCTGATTGCCCTGTCCTAAGCAGACATTCTGCTTTCATCAGTAATACTTCAGCATATCTAAATAGTGGCACATCGCTATCAGCACTCCACTGTGAGCCAACAGGAATTTCATATTTTCCCATACGATAACCTTCCATCTCGTTGGTGAAAATCCCATCAGGTATATCCTTTGAAAATATTAACGGCTCTCCTGCAAGATCATAAGCACCGAGTAATGGCTCTCCATCTATTCCAAACTGCTGTCCTGTTAGCCAGGAATCTTCCAACCGATTGTCTTCCTCATTATATGTATTTATAAACTGCGGTATACCTTTCGGGCCGCCCGCTCCGTTAGGAGGATATACTGTATTGAACTTTTTTTGAAGTTCAGAATGCCATGAATTCATAAACAGAAAATTCCCAACTACACCTCTGTCAAAATCATAAGGAATGGTAAGCATAACTTCACTTGAAGTTTCCGCCCCAGTTACTGTGAAGGGATCTTTATAATTACTGGATAGAGATAATCGTCCACTGTTAATAATATCATTACATTCATCGATACATTCCTGCCAACGTGCGGTGCCTGTATATACTTCACTATTTAGATAAATATTTGCCAATAGCGTTTTTGCCGCCCATTTGTTCATTCGACTATACTGAGATTCTCCCTGAGTCTCATTTAAATCAGGAATTACCGCGTTTAATTCGTTTACTATGAAATCATAAACCTCCTGTCGTGAATTTTTTGGTGTAAGCTCAGTAGAAGTAGTAACAACCAGTGGAGCATCTCCAAAATTATCACAAATCATCCAGTAATAATAAGCTCTTAAGGCTCTGAGTTCTGCCAGTCCCATTGATTTCTCCTCTTCCGAAGGAGCTGGTATTACATCGTTTTCTATACGCTCGATAGCAGCATTACAAAGGATAATTCCAGAATAGTTCTTCTGCCATAGCATTTCGATCTGCATCGATTCTGAATTCCATGTATGGAAATGCATTTGTTTATACACACCTCCATCATCCCAACCAGAAGGATTGGCAGGTAAAACTATGGCATTCCCAGTAAGTTCCTGAGTTTGCCATCTTCCAAAAACATCATTTGTAGCTAAGGCTGTATAAGCACCGGCTATATTAGGACCAAAATCTTGCTCCGAATATTCATATGAGCCTTCGGTAACAGAAGAATACACCTCTTCCTCTAAATCGTTATCACATCCGGTGTAAAGAACTCCCAATAGAGTTATTGCTATATATACTATTAATTTATTTTTAAAGATTTTCATGATAAAAATTCTAATTTTTCAATGTTAAATTAACTCCCAAAGTAAAAGTCCTGGCCGATGGATACCTATAACGATCATCAAGCCCCGGCGTAAGGCCCTGTACATTGACTTCAGGATCAATACCACTATATCCAGTAATAACTGCCAGATTATTTACACTTCCGTATATTCTTAAATTATCAATCCACTGAATAGTTTCCAGTTTTGGACGAAATCCAATAGTCACATTATCAAATTTCCAGTAATCACCATCTTCTACAAAATAACTTACGTATTGAGGGCTTTGATCATTGGCAAGCGGTCGTTTACTATAAACATCCTCAAAAGCTGTTCTGAAAATATTATTATCTGTAAGCGCCCCAGGAACACCGTAATTCATATTTGCCATATTAAGAATTTGATAATCAAAAGCACCACGCATGGTTACGGACATATCAAATCGTTTGTAAGCAAAGGAGTGATTCCAGTTGATGTAATACTTTGGCAATCCATTACCAATTACTTTTTTATCGTTCGGTGATTGCTCAATAATAGGTTTTGGAGTTCCATCCTGACCTTCAATTATCCAGTGTCCTTCTTCATCTATATCGATTGAGTTATATCCAAAAAAATTACCAATACGTTCACCTTCTTGAATTCGATGTGTAGTTTGCTGAATTGGCGCCAAGGTATTTCCTAGATCGCTAAAACCATTCGAGATAAATTCATCGTTCGAAAGTGATCTCAGAATACTTCGATTAGTGGAAAAATTAAAATTTGTACTCCAATTGAAATTTTCATTTGTTATAGGGACAATCCCCAAAGATATTTCAATACCATCACTTCTTAGTGTACCAGCATTTGCTGCGATGGTTGGGTATAAGTATGGCGGTACAGGTACCGAATAATTCCAGATTAAATCTTTAGTATCTCTCCTGTAAACATCTAGAGATCCGGTTAATCTTTCTTCAAAAAAGCCAAAATCAACCCCAATATTAATTTCTTCTTTTTTCTCCCAACGCAAATCCGGATTAGGATTTGAACCAGCCCTCAATAAGTTTACCCATTCCCCATTATAATACCCAAATCCACCAAGGTTTAATGTAATTAGAGACTGGTATGGATCTGTAGGAACTGTACCAGTTACTCCGAATCCTCCTCTTAATTTCAAATAACTTAAATCTTCAAATTTTCTCAAGAAAGATTCATTATCCATGTTCCATGCAGCAGAGATACCAGGAAATACACCCCATTTATGGTTTTCTCCAAACTTAGAAGATCCTTCATATCTTAGACTACCACTTAAATAATACTTGCCATCAAAATTATAATTCAATCTTCCAAAATATCCCACCAGTTTATCAGCAGCCTGATAAGTACTTTGGCCTGCAGAGCCTAGTTGCAATGCTTCTCCCAAACCAATATTGTTATACGAGTAATCGTCAGAGGGAAAATCCCAATTGACCATTCCCGCAGTTTGATAATTATTTCGAATCCATGTATAACCTCCCAGAGCATTTATAGAATGCTTATCACTAAATAACTTACGGTATTCAGCAGTAACTTCAAGCATATCGTTTTGAGTACGTGAGGTGTTTCGAGTCGCATATCCATTTCTACCCTGTATAGTAGTAGAACGGTGCTGCATAGTCTCGTAATAACCGCTAAACTGATTAGTAGTTTCCTGAGAACCTAAAACTTTAAAAGTTAAATCTTCAATAGGTTTAAAACTTAGTGCCGAATACATCCTGAAATTCGAAATTTTGTTTTCTCCTTCAGTTTCATAGAGAAGTGCTAGTGGATTTTCATACATTTCCCGTGCGCTTTCTGTCCAATTTCCATCATCATCCTTTATAGGTGCTGTAGGATTATATATTACTGCGTTTTGATAAACAGCATCATTGTAGGGAATTCCAAAAGATCTCTTAAATCCATTGATACTTGCATCTATTTTTAATTTGTCATCAAACATTTTGTGGCTCACATACAATCTTGGATAAACCACATTAATACGAGAGCGTTTTACTATCCCTTCATTAGAAGTATAATCCACAGTAGCTATATAATTAGTCTTATTCGATCCTCCTTTAATACTAAGACTGTAGGTTTGGTTAAAAGGTGTTTGAAGTATCTCATCTACCCAATCCGTGTTGAAACCACGATCTATTGCCCCTGGTTGCCCTGCATCAGCTCTCTCACGGTATTCCGCTGCAGTCATCACAGGAAGCTTCTTAATAATTTGCTGGGTGGAAACATAAGAATTCATTTCTATAGTTGGTTCCATAACCCCTTGACCACTTTTAGTGGTGATTAAAATAACACCATTAGTTCCTCTTGTACCATAAATTGCAGCAGCAGATCCGTCCTTTAATACGTCAATTTGTGCAATATCATTTGGAGATACCGTATTCATACTACCAGGAACTCCGTCAATAAGTACTAACGGACTCCTCCCAGAATTAAGCGTTGCAACTCCTCGTAAAGAAATTTGAGAAGTGGCCTGAGGATTAGCATCAGGCGTTATGATGTTTAAACCTGCTACTTTTCCCCTTAACAATTGTGTCGCATCTGGCGTTGAAGTCTGAACAAAATCTTCTGATTTTACACTGGCTATTGATGCAGAAATTTCTTCTCTCCTTTTGGTTCCATATCCAACCACAACTACATCTGCCAAAGATTCTTGATCCACCACCATACTAACATCAATTGAACCTTCGTCTTCTACTATAATTTCTTGATTTCGAAATCCCAAATAAGAAAATACTAAAGTAGACCCAATACTTGCCTCAAGGGTATAAGCACCCTCGAAATCCGTGATTACCCCCTTATTCGTTCCTTTTACCATTACATTCACACCCGCCAACGGCAAACTATCTTCTTTTGAAATGACTACACCACTGATAGTTTTTTGGTATATATTAGATCGGGAAGTTTTAATTACTTCTACAGGCGTCTGAGTATTATCGGAATTTTTCTTTAGAATAATTTGCTTCTTAAGCAACCGAATTTCTAAATTTTCTGATTGGAAGATTTCTTCTAAAATATTTTTCACGGGTCGCTTGGTCCCCTTTACAGAAACAATCTTAGCTATATCGATTTCGTTGCTATCAAATAAGAATTTGTAGTCCGTTAAATTCTCAATTTCCTTTAAAACCTCTCCTACCGATACTTCCTCGAGATCGATACTTATTTTGGATTTCTGAGAGTAAGAATTAGCATTGGAAGAGAAAATTGAAACCAGTAGGAGAAACACAGTTAGTTTCATCGTTTTACTAAATTTAAGCCAATACAGGCATTTAGTCTTTTTTAAAAGACGATTTTTCATATTTTTGTAATGCATTAATGGTTAATAAATAATCATTTATTCTAAATCGGGAGGTGTTCCAGCACTTCCTGATTTTTTTATTCTACTTCTTTTTTAATTTTATTTTAATTTAAGGTTCATAAATTTCTATTCTATTTTCACTGATTTTATAGCTAAAGGGAGTATGAGATTTAAAAGAATCCAAAATATCTTCCAAGCTTTCGACATCAAAAGTAGCCGTAAAAGATTTTTCATTTAATGCTTTATAGTGATTCTCTATTTGAATATTATATTGGCGTTCGAGTCTTCTAGAAATCTCTTTAAAATTTAGATTTTGAAAGATTAATTTCCCTTCAGTCCATCCAGTATATAAGTCTGTATCTACTTCATTAATCACTGGCTTTTCTGTATTACTCCATATCCCAAGCTCTCCTGGTTCCATAAAATACTGGTGAACATGGCGCGGATTATCTGATGACAATGCAATTGTTCCTTCCACTAATACAGCTTCAATTTCTGCATTTTCAGGATAAGCTCTAACATTGAATATCGTTCCGAGTACTTCAATATTCAAATTGGAACTATTCACTACAAAGGGATGTGTTTTATCTTTAGAAACCTTAAAAAAACCTTCACCTGTTAATTGAATCTCCCTAACATTACCTGTAAATGCTATTGGATATTTAAGCGTGGAACCGGAGTTCAGAAATACACTAGAGCCATCAGAAAACTGAATCTTGGTTTTTATTCCATTCGGAATTTTTAAAGAATGATAATTCGATTTGAAGGCACCAGCGTTTTCGCCTTTGTAATAAGTAATGACATTATTACTATATCTCAGTATAGTATCTCCATTATCATCTTTTAAGAATTCTACTGAATCTTCGGAAAAATATTTATAGCTACCATCAGCGAGAGTAAGTCTCACATTATTAGATATCTCAAAATCATCATTTACAATTGAAAATTGTTGATATAATAACGTACTCATAAGCAACACTCCAATCAATATTGCAGCATACCTGAATACCGATTTGTACGGAAATAATTTTCTATTATTGTTAAAAGATCTAGAGTGAACCTTTTTCCAGGCTTGATCTACATCTAGTGTTGATAGTTTTTGGAACTCCTCGTTTTTACGATAATGAAGTTCTTTTAATCCTTCGTAAAATTTTCGGTTCTTAACAGACTCATTTAGCCATTCATCAAAAAATTGTGCTTCTTTCAGACTTAATTTTCCTACTATTTTTTTTACTATTAAATCATTAATCTTCATCGAAGTATCTATTTTAAGACTGTTGTCTATATATAGGAGCAGAAAACTTAGATACAGGGTGACATTAAATAATATTTTTATTAATTTTTTCTAAAAAAATAAAAATTTAATAATTAAAATAGGGGATAATTGACGATAAGGGATATTCGTACGTAGTTTTTTATAGGCTCTTTTAACCTGAGTTTTCACAGTATTCACCGAGATATTCAATGCTTCGGCCACATCTGGATAAGTTTGCCCTTCAACTACACACATCATAAAAATACGTCTACATTGAGGAGGCAATTTTTCTAATTCTTTTTTTATTAAAAGGTTAATTTCTTCTCCGGAATTTGATTCTTCTTCATCGGGTTGATTCATTAATGATAACTCCTGTTCCAGTAATCTTTCTTTCTTTTTCTTTGCAATTAATTTAAATGCAGAATTTCGTACTGCCACCTTTAAGTATGCGTTTGGATCATCAATTATTTTAAATTTATCTTTCTTAATTAGATCGACAAAGACATCCTGGACAACATCTTCTGCCTCTTCTATATCTTCCAAATAATAGAAACAGATAGTGCATAGCTCTTTGTAGTTTTCTTTAAAAATTTTTTCTATATACCTATTTCCGTTTTTCAAGTAAATCGTATTTAATTACAATTATTAAAATTATATTAATTTTTAAATTAAAACAAAACGAATAAATTAATTTTTATCCATATAATTTACGAAAATAATAATTTTATAAATATTAAAAATCATATAAATTACAAGATATTATCCTTTTCCTATATGATATATGAAATGAATTAATAGCAACATAATGGCTAATCTTATAACAAAAGCAACTTAACATTGTTTTCTGAAAATGAAGAAAGTGACTTCTAAATCAATAGGTCCAGACTAGACTAAATTATAGGATCGCATAATAGAACATCTGAAAACTTTATCGAGGTTACTTTTTATCAATGATTTAAGCGTAAATATGTTTTATTGTACACAAAAAATCTTTACAAGAGAGGGATCAACATATTACTAAGTAATAAAAGAGACTAATTATTTATAAAATATTTACTTTATACTGAATAGAGCATGATAGAATTAAGTTCTCGAAAACACGAACTAGATCAAAATAATTGAAGGTGTGAAATAAGAATCCGTTTCAGTTTAAAAAGGAATAATCGTAATAAAAAATTTCAAGCTTTCATCAATCAGATCGTTTCCATCATTTAATAGTTTCAAACGTAAATTATCTACTTCTGAAATTTTAGCCCATATAATAGATACTTGATCACTAACATTATTTTCCATAGTGACATAAACTGAACTTGCTTTAGTAATTGGTCTTGAATTCGAAGGTATTGGAATATTTAATATCGTATTGCTATTTCCGTTAATCATTCTTATATCAATTGTTTTTGTAAACTTTAATATTTGTACCGAATTTAAATATTCCCAACTAGCTTTACCACTTGCATCCGATATTAAAACTTTACCTTCGGCTTGACTACCATCAGTCAGTCTAAAACTACCATTCACATGCAATTTTGCTGAAGGATCACTAATACCAATCCCAACCTTGTAATTATTGTCAGCGTTGGCCCCTAAAACGATGCTATAAGGTGAAGTGGCTACACTTCCTGTTCCTATCGCCACTGCATTATCAGCATTAGCATTAGCGTCCCGTCCAATTGCAATAGCATTAACACCATTCGTTTTAGCAAAATTTCCAAATACCATTGAAAAATTACCTTTAGCATTTGCTCTTTCTCCTATGGCATAAGTATCATTAGAGTTCGTAATTGCATTAGTTCCCAAAGCATAAGAGTTATCTCCAAGGACTTTTGAGAGCTGTCCTAAAGCATAGGAATTGTTCGCTCTAGTCTCTGCCATATATCCTATGGCGTAAGAATTATCAGCTAAACCCATGGCTCCATGTCCAAAGGCATATGATTGGTTCGCACTTGTAGTTGCTCCATCACCAATTGCATAGGCACGTTCTCCACTCGCATTACTGTCGCCGCCTATAGCATATGAATCAATTGTATTAGATAATGAGTTATTTCCGATAGCAAATGATCTTGGTGCTATAGATTTGGAATTAGTCCCAAAAGCAAATGAGTTTTCTCCAATTGAGTTTGCATAATGTCCAAACGCAAAAGAATTATTTTTTTCAGCTTCAGCTTCTTTTCCGAAACTAATACTGTTATTTCTATTAATAGAAGCCATTATTAGATCGTTAGCTATAAGCTTTACATCTTCATTGTACCGTGTGCCCAATCTTCTTGGATTATAAAGTATTTCCTGCCATTCATTATTATTCCAAAAATAAAATCCTTTAAATACATTATTTTGTTCCTCAACATTATAAACTATCAGTCCCGAGGCTGGGTTTTTAATGGGATCCGTATTGGATAAACTTTTTAATTTCACTCTTGGAAACAAGATTCCAGAATTAGAACTTTTAATATCTAATATTGATGAAGGATCAGGATCAGAAGTACCTATTCCAACCTGACTGTATCCTATTTGATAAAAAATAATTAAACTAAGAACTAAAACTTTTTTTAACATAAATTCAATTTTCATTCATTTAATCCAGAGACTTATAAAACAAACTACTTAACAAAATGATGTCCTTGAATTTGATTTGTACAAATTGGAAAAATCACCATTTAGTTTATGGATTGGGGTTATGACTCCCCTACATAAGACCTAAAAACTAGAAAAAAGGGTGAAAAATTTTTAATAAATTATAGTGAAAATAATAAAAGGTGAAAAATGTGATGTTCATCCTATATTGAAAATTAGAACATAATTCGTTAAAAAACAGATTATAAACTTACTCAAAAACACATATTCATTAGTCTTCTTTCAACTTATTTAGAATAACAGTTAACATAGCTTAATACTATTTAAATTACTTTAAGTACTTACCTTAAATCAGATAATTAATTTCAATTGCTATTATCCATTCTTGCATTTAGTTTCCTTTCTGAAGGTTACCGATTCTTCATATAAGGTTTTTGATTCCCTACCGGGCCGTACAGTTATTCTTTTTTTGGTCGCAAAACACCAACATTTTGGAGTTGAACCGGACTGCATAAACCGCTCCCCTACTCGCTTTTATAAGTCCTTATCAATCCAAAATATTGAAATCGTGTCAGCATCAAAAAAAGATAACAGCTATACGGCTCTATGGGAAGTAGATCAAAACAATTTAATATGAAATCAACAGCGACATATCTATTCGGAAGGGAAACTAAAAAATCAAAAAAAGGCTTGCCTGCCGCGGCAGGAAAAACGCTTCCGGATATAATAAGTAAATCATTTTTTCAAACTAGTTCAATGTATGTGTAACCGTCTGCCTCCGGGTAGACCTCTAAATCTTTTTATTATGAGTACTATTAGAAACAAAGTTCAGTTAATCGGAAATGTGGGAAACACTCCTGAAATTACTAATCTTGACACCTCCAAAAAAGTGGCGCGTTTAAGTCTTGCTACTAATGACTATTACCGAAACCAAAAAGGGGAATCTGTTCAGGATACTCAATGGCATAACCTTGTTGCTTGGAATAAACAGGCCGAGATTATCGAAAACTATGTGCCGAAAGGAAAGGAAATTGCCATCGAAGGCAAACTGATTTCCAGATCTTACGAAGATAAGGAAGGGAATAAACGTTATGTGACCGAAATCTTAGTGAGTGAAATTCTACTACTAGGTAGTAAGGGTTAAACTTCAATAACAAGGGCGGAACCCCTTCGCGCCCTTGTTGCTTTTTGAGATCATCTAAAACCTAAAGCTTAGGGCTGTAAATTTAATCAATATCATTAAAAAAGGGGTGTAACCTCTCCAGAATTAACACCCCCTTTATTTAACCTTAATCTATTAATTATGTCTTCTAAAGTTAACGAAATAAAACTATGCTACAAAGACCGGATAACAATTTCTAATTGTCCCAAAATTACCTGCTCCCAGGATGCAGCGAATCTTTACTATACCAATTGGGATAAAAACGAAATTCAATTGCAGGAATCTTTTAAAGTGATGCTCCTCAATAATTCCAATATCGTTAAAGGGATTTGCCAGATCTCGACCGGTGGAATTACCGCAACCTTAGTGGATATGCGAATTATGTTTGCCCTAATTCTAAAAAGTCTTTCTACCGCAATAATTGTTTGCCATAACCACCCCTCAGGAAAACTACAGGCCAGCGAAGTCGATAAAAAACTGACCTCCAAAATTCAAAAGACCTGTGATTTTCTGGTGAAGGCTTACCTGTTTTTCATACAGTTTAAAAATCAACTATTTTTAAGTTATGAAGAAAAGCAGATTTACAGAAGCACAAATAATTGCAATACTTCAACAGTACGAATCGGGAATGAAGGTTACCGACATTTGCCGAGACAAAGGAATTACCACGGCGGCCTTTTATAGCTGGAAGCGTAAGTATGGAGGTATGGATGCTCAACAACTCAAAGAACTTAAATCGCTCCAGGAAGAGAATCAGCGTCTAAAGCAGATGTATGCTGATTTGAGCCTTGACCATCGTATCCTTAAAGATATTATTGAAAAAAAGCTTTAAAGCCTTGTGAACGTAAGGAATTGGCCGAGCAAGTAGTTAAGCAGGAGAAGTTGAGTATTGTGAGAGCTTGCGAGTTGGTTTGCTTAAGTCGCTCTATGTGGTATTATAAGACCAAGAGGGATGATTCTGAAGTAATAGACAAACTTACAGAAATGAGTGAGATCAAACCTAATCGGGGATTTGATTACTATTTCTACAGGATCCGATCACAAGGCTTTAAATGGAACCGGAAACGAGTCCTTCGGGTATACAGGCTTTTAGGTCTGCAATTGAGAAGGAAGAGTAAAAAGCGTCTTCCAGCTCGTGTTAAAACTCCCCTGGATCAACCTCAGGCACCAAGACAGGTATGGAGTGCAGATTTTATGAGTGATGGCCTAATGACAGGAAGAAAGTTTAGAGTATTTAACCTTATTGATGATTATAACAGGGAAGCGCTATGTACCACTTCAGCACTATCAATGCCTGCCCTACGTGTTGTGGAATATCTAAGGCAGGCCATAGAGGTTTATGGCAAACCTTTACAAATACGAGTGGATAACGGGCCAGAATTTATTTCAAAAATATTTATGTCCTACTGCGAAACTGAAGGAATCGAGATCAATTATATCCAACCAGGAAAACCATCGCAAAATGGTTACATTGAAAGGTTCAATAAAACATTTAGAGAAGACGTTTTGGACGCTTACATCTTCAGGAATTTAGAAGAAGTACAACAGATAGCTGAGGGCTTTAGGGAAGATTATAACAAATATCACCCACATAAATCAATGGGCAGAAAAAGCCCTAATCAGATCTATAAAGAATTTTCATTGGGTCTAGACCCAATGAAAAAAGAAAAATTGTGTAATTTAGAGCTGTCCGAAAACGGGTAAGTCTTCACTGGATATTAAACTACTGGATCACCTGATCATCAATAGCGAAGGAAATTACCTGAGCTTTGCCGATGAAGGAATTTTATAAAATTCATTATTATAAAATTTTAAAGGGAGCTTGTACAAGCTCCTTTTATTTTTCGTTTTAAACTTTATTAATAATCTCCAAGCCTATGAACAAATAAAACAAGCGCTATATTTCAAAGATCAATATGTGAAATTTTATCTATAAGCGTTTTCCTGATAAAACATATTCTAAAATTTACTTTCAATTTCAACTCCTCCCCTATTGTGATTATTATAAAAAAAGGAAAAGCAATAGGCTGACCTGCAAAGCATGGTCACTAACGCATAAAACCCGAATAATAAATATATTACCTTATTTTTTATTCGCCAACATTTTAATAAATTTCACCATTAAAACCTTACCAACTTAATAATCAATCTACTAACTCGATTTAATTGTATAATTAATTGATATTATTGTATTTTTCTCCTTTTTCCTTTCCGAAAAACCAGAATAACAAAAACCGAAAAAGAATCATGAAAAGTGTCGATATCCGGATATTAATATAAATAAAAGACTATTTTTATGGAGATATAACGAGTTGTGAGCAATAAGCGCGGCTTTTACACCGATAAAGGAGTATTTTCTAGAATCAAAAAAGGACGTAGCATTGCGTAAGTGTGAACGTTGAGGAAAGAATTTCCTTCAACCCAGGCTTTTCGATGAGATCGT
>NZ_FOKV01000015.1 GCF_900112105.1 Zunongwangia mangrovi
ATCAAGCAAAGAACATTAATGGACTCATCCATCATTCTGACAGAGGTATACAATATTGCAGTAATGTATACACACAGATACTGAAAAGAAAACACATTGATATTAGCATGACAGAAGAAAATCATAGCTACGAAAATGCTATGGCTGAGCGGGTAAACGGCATTTTAAAAGATGAATTCTATTTAGATCAAACCTTTATGAATACCGCTCACGCTAAGAAAGCTACAAAAAATGCAATTAAATTATATAACGAAGTAAGATTACATTTATCTTTAGAGTATAAAACACCAAATATGGTATACAAATTAACTGCTTAAAATCATGTTCAACCTGTAGCCATATTTCAGGACTAGACATTTGTTACGAAAATGAGAAATACAATATTTTTAGTTTTAATTCTCGTAATTCTTTCCTGCCAAAATGAGAAATCTGAAAAAACTC
This sequence comes from Zunongwangia mangrovi, assembly GCF_900112105.1. Classification (GTDB taxonomy): domain Bacteria; phylum Bacteroidota; class Bacteroidia; order Flavobacteriales; family Flavobacteriaceae; genus Zunongwangia; species Zunongwangia mangrovi. Next base: position 442 of record NZ_FOKV01000015.1, read on the forward strand.
AAAATGTGGAATTGAATACTGAAACAGAAATTATCCAGCCTGAAAAATTAGTTTTTAACGACACAGTTATTTATTTAAGTGAAAATAATGACTTGGCTCTAATAAAACTGACTTTAATACCAAATCAAACTTTTGATTTATATATGAAAATTTATCCTGAACCAATGCAAGATGTGGAAACAGGATCTGAAATAATAAACTCGAACGGAACTTGGAGCGGAAATGGACAAACTGTATCATTAAACTTTACGGAAATAAAAAAGGATGCTCTGAATTTGAATGCACTTTTTGATTTAAACTATAAAGAAGGAAATGAATTTACAGTTATTAATAAAAATAAGGTTGAGATAGACTACTCTTTAGATAAGATAAACATTTGGGGAATTAATTGTTACAAATCGGAAAAATAAAAACTGGTGCTAACACCGTATAACAACAATTGCGGCTTTGTGTCCTGCGGACACAACCGCGCAAGCATAAAAGTCGGTAATTTTAGCTATCTTAGTTTTTAAACAATCCGCAACTGATTGTTATACAAAAACGTTGGGCACAATTTTCACGCAACCTTTTTTTAATTAATCATCTTATGTATAAATGGAGAAAATGAAAAAATTAGTAATTCTTCTTATTTCATTGATTTCTATTAGTTGTAGCAGAGATGATGATAATCTAAACTATATAGAATCAAATATAGATTTTATGCCTATAGAAATCTATGACAATTCAAATACTTCAGAAAATCCAGGTTTAAAACTTAAACTAATCACAGAAGAAATATTCCCATGCATTAATTACAGTTTAATTACTAGTCAATCAATAGTAAAAAATGAATTGAGAATAAGAATGGAAAAAATCTCAAGTCCTGATATTTGTCTAACAGCTCTAGGACCAGCAACTTCTTTCATTGATTTAGCAGAAAACATAAATCAATTAACATTTATTAATGTACAAAATATTGACAAATATTCAATTTCTATAAATGAAGAGAAAATTTCAATAAATCGCATTGAAAGAAATTTTACTAATATACTTTTTGAAAAAACTTTCCGATATCCAAAAAATACATTTGCTTACGTGGGAGGAACGAATACAAATAACACTGAAATATATCAAGCATTTTTAGAAATACTAATAGAAAATCCAAGTTTTACCCAATTTAACTTTGAAGGAGAAGGGAAAATACCTTATCCAACCAGTGCAGATGGCCATTGGGTTAATCAACCGTCCCAATATTTTAGATATACAGATTACGAAGAGTTTGAAAATTTAAAATCTATTTTAGAAAAGTATTCGGATGAGAATATTGAAGAAAATTCTGGTGTTTCACTGGCAATTTATGGATGGGACAATATAAGTTATCATAGTGGGCACAGTAACTAGAAAACTATGCCCAACAACGATTCATCGCAAATAGCGCTTTATAGATAAAAAAGTGTAATTTTAGAAACCAAGCAAGAAATGGTTAAGCCGACAAATCCGCGTACCTTACTCCACTACTTGCGATAATCGAAGCCGTTGTGTAAGCTTCCCCTAATTAGAACTGCCTGATTGTCTAAAATTACTGTTTTTCATAGTTCTGGCGGTACCGCCAGAACTATGAAATTCTGCATAGGCTACAGGTGCCATTTTTCCTAAGGCATCATGTGGCCGTACGTTATTATAATCTTCCATCCAAGTTTGGATTTGTTCCCTGACTTGGTTTAGATCTTCAAAGATATACTTATTGAGTACTCCTCTTCGGTAACTTCCATTAAAGCGTTCAATAAATGCATTTTGTGTCGGCTTTCCGGGTTGGATATACTGAAAAATAATGTCTTGTATCTGACTCCACTCCGAGGCGATCTTAGCTACAAACTCAGGACCATTATCCATCCTTATTTTTTGAGGTTTTCCCTTGCGATTAATTAAATGGTTTAATACCCAAATGACACGCTTGCTGGGCAATGAAAAATCAATTTCTATATGTAATGCTTCCCGGTTATAATCATCAATAACCGTTAGGCCGCGGAAGCGTCTTTTATTCTCTAAAATATCAGTAACAAAATCAATATTCCAACTACGATTGGGAGCTAATGGAATTTCCAGGGGTTCTTTGACCCTGGCCGGTAATCGCTTTTTTACCTTTCTTCTTAAACTTAAACCAAGTTTTTTATAGACTCGGTACACCCGTTTATGGCTAAGGCTTACCTTCGTTGTGTAATCGTTCATAAGCCATCCAAAAGCCCTCTTTCGAGTGTTCTTCAACCTTTTGTTGTAAAGCTGTTTCGATCGCAGTATCATTCTTCGGCAAAGGACTGTAGTAATAAACACTCTTACTCATATTCAAAACACGGCATGCCCTACTAATACCGTAATGAATAAGTTCTTTTGTGATAGCTCGTTTACGGCAGGGCTTTAAAATTTTCCTGCTTGCCGGCAGGCAGGTTTTCAATAATCTCTTTGGCCATTTGATGATCCAGCGATAAATTGGCATACATCTGCTTGAGCCTCCGATTTTCTTCCTCAAGGTCTTTTAAACGCTTAAGTTCTTTACCGTTCATACCGCCATAACGTTCCCGCCACTTGTAAAAAGCAGCTGTGCTGATCTTGTACTCCCGGCTGATCTCAACAGCCGTTTTGCCGTTATCAAATTCCTTTAAAATCTTGGCGATTTGTTGTGGTGAATATTTACTCTTCTTCATAATTACTGTTTAAATTAAGCAAAATATTATACTTTTAAACAGTTCGCTTTTAAGGGAAGCTTACACTTATATGGTTATAAATAACGATATTGACATATAGAAAGCCAGTTGGCAACAACGTATAACAACAATTGCGGCTCTGTGTCCTGCGGACACAACCGCGCAAACATAAAAGTCGGTAATTTTAGCTATCTTAGTTTCCAAACAATCCGCAACTGATTGTTATACAAAACCGTCAGACTGTCTCAAAACCTAAGAATTTCGTATTTTTAGGATATGGAATACCAACAAGGACAAGACCGCGAACAGCTTAGTCTTTACGCAACCTGTTTGGATGATATGATTCCCCAGGATAATAGCGTACGACTCATTGATCAATTTGTCAACTTGCTTGATTTATCACAGATGGGCTTTCAAACCATAGCCACTCAAGGGAGGCCGCCCTATGATCCCGCAGATTTGCTCAAACTCTTTATCTATGGCTATATGAACCAGATGCGATCTTCCCGAAGATTGGAGAAAGAGGTTTATCGTAACATTGAAGTGATCTGGTTGATTAAAAACTTAAAACCCGATCACAATACCATTGCCCGGTTTAGAAAAGAAAACCCAAAAGCCATCCGAAAGGTGTTCCGGCAAAGTGTGGCCATCGCCCGTAACTTCAACCTGATTGGGGGAACACTTATTGCCGGGGATTCTACCAAGCTAAGGGCGCAAAACAGCAAAAAAAATAACTACAACAAAAAGAAAATACAGCGGCATTTAGAGTACATCGATAAAAAGCTCGAAGAGCATAACCAAGAACTGGCCAAGGCTGATGGAGACCGGAAAAAAACCGAAGAAATTAAAGGACGCAAACAGCAACAGACCAAATACCGGGCAATACAAAAACAATTAGACAAGGATGCTTCTTCTGAAAACCCACAACGATCGACCTCTGATCCTGATAGCAGACATCAAATTGTAAGGGGAACCGTTACCGAGGTCTGCTACACCGCGCAAACTACCGTAGATGCCAAACATAAGTTACTGATCGATTATAAACTCACCAAGCAGAATGATAAAAAAGCAATGGGCTTCATGCTCAGAAGAGCCAAGTCCATTTTACGATCAAATTCCTTTACTGCACTCTATGATAAAGGCTATCATACCGGGAGCGAGTTCCATATTGCCGATAGTCTAGGTATCGATGCCTGGTGGCCATTCCGGCCATTGGACGTAAAAGTCAGGCGCCAGATCCTAAATACAATGCTGAAAACTTCATTTATAATCCTGATGATGACGCCTATACTTGCCCCCAGGGAAATACTTTATACAGCAATGGCTCCTGGTACAAAGCCCGCAACTATACGTTTAAACAATACAAGACCAAGGCCTGTAAGGAGTGCCCGGTACGCAGCAAGTGTACCACGGCCAAAGCTAACGGTAAGATTATACAGCGCACTCAATTTACCCAGAACCTCCAAGGCAACGCCAAGCGGGTCGAACAAAGCGGAGAGCTTTATAAAAAGAGGCAAGCGCTGGTCGAGCATCCCTATGGCACTATGAAGCGGCAATGGGGCTTTGATCATATCATAACCAAAAGGGGCATCAAGGCAGCTTCTGCAGATTTTGGACTCATCGTATTGGCCTATAATTTAAGAAGATTGTTCAATAGTAAAATCGGCTTACAGCAACACATCGTGGGGCTGTTTTTAACCTTCAAGAAGTGTATAAAAGCCTCTATAAGACTGAATAAAGCTTTTACCGAATGCACAACAAAAAATACTGATCATAGTATAAATTTTGTTTTCAATCCTAATTTCAACTATTTTTAAAACCAAAGCAGGTAGTTTTGAGACAAACTGCCGTTACCACACATTTGAGAAATGACGCCCGGATTCAATAACTTAACGCAACAAATCATATCCTTAGATTTGTTCAAATGAAGACCAAAACACAAAATCAAACTTAAGACAATCCATATGGGTTTGAAGATGTAGTGCTAGATAATTAAGAAGTAACTTAGGAAAACTCTAAAGATACTGTATCGATTTATATCAATATGTACGATTCTTCAGAATAAAAAGTTCCAGTTAGTTGGGTTTACAGTAAAAGACTAATTTTTCCATCTAAACTTTTCAAACGCTTTTCGTATTCAATTTCTACAAATTTACGGATTTACATTTTTTGATTATAGTATGAAAAATGAACACTTTATTTAATTGAGAAAACAGCTTAGGTAGTATGTTTTACAAGTCAGCACCTAATAATAGCTGTTCAGTAAGATCTATAATGTTATAACTAATTTTCATCTGATATTTGATGTATCATAACATTCAAAATAGCCAAAAAGATGAAATTTTTAAAATTTGTTGGAAAAATTCTTGTCGTTCTTTTAATTCTGAATCTTCTTATTATATCTATATTTTGGATAAGAAATCAAGTTTATAAAGGATCAAAAAACGATGAAAATATTGCCTATTTAAAGGCTAATCATAAAGTAATTTCTGATAATAGTAATGAATATGATTTTACTAACTTCTTTAATAAAGACTTTTACGATTCTAAAATTTTTCTCTTAGGCGAAAATCACGGTTTTGCTGAAACTCAATCCATAGATTTAGAATTATTTAAACATCTTCATAAAACTATTGGCGTTAAATACTACTTAGCTGAAATGGATAGTGTACGCGCTAAAAAATTGAATAGTTTTTTGAATAAAGCCAGCAAAGACACAGTGCTATTAAAACAAATTGTGATCGATATAAAACAAAGAATTCCGCAACAATCTGGTAAGCAACTCTTTAATAAATGGTCTAAATTATACGATTACAATCATAAATTAAAACAGACTGAAAAAATAACAATTTTAGGAATCGATAAAGATTTTGATGATGAAAGTACCGCAATTTCACGTGATTCTATAATGATATTAAACTTTCAAAATATTATAAAAGACAAAAACATAAAAAATGAAAGATTCTATGGCTTCTTTGGGTTTGCCCATGTTTTACAGGAAGCTTATGGAGAAACCCAACACAGGTCTTTTGCCGCGAGACTAAAAAGAAGTTATCCTAAAAATAAGATTAAAACCTTTGTTTGCTATAATATCGATAGTGAAGTGTATTTTCCAAAAAATGATCAATACCCTTCTCCTAGTGATGGGAAAACAAAAATTTTAAATGAAGACGGCCCTATTATGTTAGTAAAAGGCATCAATGATCTAAAAGTACTCACTAAGGCAAATTCAGTAACATTATTTAACCTTAACAGTGAGGCCTCTCCATATCATTCTTCAAAATACTTAAGCGGTATAAAAGTTAATTTTTTTGGTGGTGATGCTTTATCAAAGTCGCCAAAGGTTCATACTACAGATGTGCTACAGTATGTTTTCTTAATCCGAAACTCCAAAGCTGTAACGCCCCTTGTGGCACAATAATTTTTATCTTTAATCTGAATAAATTAACTTCAAAAACCTAAAATAATACTATAATTTTAGCTATTTTTAATTAGTAATTCAATTACTAGTTAAAAGCACTGAAATCCCTGTATTTATTAGGGTTGTAAGAATTTATTTCAGCAAAATCATCAATCAAAAATCATCTTTAATGAAACCAGTTAAAGTATTACCTCTTGCTATTTATAGCGTGATATTTTTCATGCTTTCCTGTGATCCAAATCAAAATAATGATCAAGACGAAATTATAGAAATTCAGGATTATAATTTTAGATATGCTTTGTTAAACACCAATGCAGTAGATACAGATAACGACGGTGTTGGCGATAGAAATATCGATCTAAATAATGACGGACAAATTCAATTAGGCGAAATTAAAGGCGTAGAAAGTTTAATTCTTGGGTTTAATTATGGATTAATTCAAAATTCGGTTGATATTAAAGAAATCAGACAGTTCTCGAATTTAAAGTATTTAGAAATTACCAGTAGCCAAGATGATGGTTTTATATTAAGCACCTATTCAGGTAAAATTCCTTATAATTTCAATGCGTTGCATGAATTAGAAGTATTAAAAATAAACCACTTATCTTCAAACAGGTACACCGGTATAGATGTTTCTTACCTTGATAAACTACGCCTGCTAGATCTTACACACAATAGACCTGATGATAATGAATTAGACCCTGAAGAATGGGAATATCCTACGCATTTTATCAAAGTTTATATGGAAGGCTGCACTAGCTTGGAAGAAATGATCATGGAAAATAGCTTTCTTATTGTCGATTTTTGTGAAGCGCCTTCTATTAAAAAATTAAATATGCGTTATCTGGAAGGTGGCGAGCCAGAAGTATTTGATTTTCATTGCCTGGAGCAGTTAGAAGAACTTGAAATTTCAGAAAATATAATAAATACACTTATCCTTAAAAACGGTTCAGTTTTAAATAAATTTTGGGCAAATTATATAGGAAACTTTGACCTGGCAAATTATCCATTTGTCAGAGAAGTTTGCATTGATGATATGCCCGAAGAGCTTGAACAGATTTCAGAAATTATAAATGAGGATACGTTTATAACAACAGATTGTACTTTTTAAACCTACATTAAAATTTTAAAGACTTAAATAAGGCTTCCCCCAAAAGTTTGATAACCTGTTTCGAGATCGTTAGTATTATTATACAAACAGAAGACCTATTTTATTGAAATAAGGCTTAACTTAACAGAAATCACTAAATCATCATCATGCAATCCATCAAATCAAGTATTCTTCTTTTGTTCGCTTTTTTAGCAATCGTAACCGGTTGTAAGGAAAAAACACCGCAATTTGGTACGCCAAATGTTGAAATAGCTAGCATTCAAAACCATTTCTTAAAATGGTATAAATACAATAAGATCTATATCGATCTTAGCAAAGATTATCACGCATTAAACTCAAATTCCGAAGAAATAAGTAAACAGGCATTTTTAGAGGAATTAAGTACGGGCAAATATTTTATTGTACGTATGAATTCTACTAAAGAGCTTACATTCTACAAATTAGTAGAGATTCCAGAAGATGGAATCAAAACAATTGGTGACCATATCGCTAAACAAGCAGAGCGTGAATTGCGAAATCTTAGTTTTGTAAATACGTCTTTACCAGATTTAGATCTCAAAACTTTAAAAGGAAAGTCTTATGATATAAGCCATTTAAAGGATCAATATTTGGTGCTTAATTTTTGGTATACCACCTGTGGAAAATGTAAAACTGAACTGCCAGATATCGAAGCTCTTGCTCAAAAATATAAGTATCGTGATATTAAATTTCTTAACGTGTCGATTAACGAAGAACATACTTTAAGCAATTTTTTAGAAGATAAAGATTACCAGGTAGCCATGTTACGCCTAAACAAAAAATTTGTACTAGACAGCTTAAATATACGCCTGTTTCCTAGCTATTTTATTATCGATCCTAATCAAAAAGTGATTAAGGTTTCGAATAATTCTAAACAATTAGAAAAAAGGCTTAAAGAAATCCTAGCTCAATTAAAATGATTATATTTCGGGCTTCAACCTTTTAAATCATACATGGAGTATTCAAAAAAACCAGGGAAATACTATGTAGATTCCAGACCAGAAATGCAGGCTTTATTACCAACCAAAGCCAAGAAAATCTTAGATGTTGGCTGTGGCCAGGGTGCGATGAGTGCCGAACTTAAAAAGCAAAAAGAGATCGAGGCCTGGGGAATCGAGTTTATGGAAGATGAAGCAAAAATGGCCGAAAAACGCCTGGATACTGTTATTAATTCGAAATTAGAGGATGCTATAGAGCTGTTGCCAGACGATTATTTTGATGCTATTTATTTAAACGATGTATTAGAACATTTGGCCTATCCAGAAGACGCATTAAAAAAGATTAAAACCAAACTGAATGAAAACGGAGTGATTATTAGTTCTATTCCAAACATTCGTTCTCATAAGGTAATTACCAGGTTTATATTTCAGGGCGATTGGAAATACCAAAAATCTGGTGTAATGGATTATACCCATTTACGTTTTTTTACCTCTAAAAGTATTAAAAGAATGTACGAGGATAACGGTTTTGAAATTATAGAGCATTTTGGCATTAATAAATCTAAATCTTTAATGCCTTACGTTTATAACATCGTTTTGCTTTGCACTGCTTTAGATTGCTTTTACCCGCAATTCGCAACCATTGCAAGAAAGTCTGCTTAAGATCAAGAATATTAAAATTCAGTATAAATTATAGAATATCGGTTTTTGTCAAGCCAATATTCTATAATTCTGTATACATTTTTTCTTGCTTAAAACTAAGCTTTTAATTTTTACAGTTTTTTAAAATAATTCCCTTCTCTTTTTTCTAAATTGAAGCTATTGCCGCATTAAATTGAGAGTCATGAAATTATTTTTTAGAACAATCATCGGTTTTATGCTGGCGATATTAGCCATTTTACCCTTCATTTTTTTAGGATTGTCTTTATACGATGCTTTCCATAATTTCTACGGAATTATAGCAGTAGGAGTCATTTCTATACTGAGTTTATGGATCGCTTATGGAATTTTTAAGCTCATAAAAGGCCAAGGAATTTTAAAAATACTAAGTTACCCCTACTCATCTCCAGAGATGGATAAACTGAAAAAATAAAATACCTTAAAGCCAGCCCTGAAACATTTATTTGAAGTTCAACTCTATTTTCAAGCGGCTCTATAATAATAGGCTATGTAGCCTTTAATCTAAATTGAGAAAAAATCATAGTTTTCTAAAAATTAGCCTCAAAACATACAATATCGGGTTTATGATTTTATTTCTTCAAAATTGTATTCGTTTTATTTTATATTAGCACGTTATATTTTTTAAAATGAAGAATTATTTTTCGCTAATACTTTTGCTATTTATTGCAAAAACCTGGGCTCAGGATGTTCATTTTGAAGTTACATATCTTCCTAATCATTCCTATTTATTAAGCAAGACAGAAAGAACAACTAGCATCGTAGATCTAGAAGCTTCCGAAGAAATATATGAAGCACTCGAAACTCAGGGTATAAAAATTCCCATCGTAGAAAAAGAAAGTAGTACTTTAAAAAGTATCACTACTACTGGCGATAGAGAAAACGATAAAATACCGGTTAAAGGAGAATTTCTAGAGTTTAGCCAGGCTAAGCAACTAGAGAGTTCTTCGTTTTATGGATTTTTTCATGAGAAACGTGTGCATGTAGATTCTTTATCCTCTGATATCCTAAGTAAAGAGCAAAAACAATCAATTACCATTGGAATTCAGAGTGTTTTAAATGCGATATATTTTCCCGATAAAAAAATGAATATCGGAGATACTTTAGTTGAAAAAACGAAACTTAATTATCCTGTTGGGGAGACCACAATTCCACTTTCCCTTACTACAATCTATAAATTAAAAGCTACCAATGCTGAAAAGTCATTTTTCGACATTATTATGAAATATGATTTTATGACTGAAATTGAAGGTTTTAAAACTCAGGCTTCCGGAAGCGGAATTGGCTCTGTCGTATATGACATAAAAAATAAATTTATAACCCAAATGTTGCTGGACACTGAAGTTTTAATGGATTTTAATCAAGACGGAATGCTTTTTCATGCAAGTGTAACAACAGAACTTGATCAAACTGTTGAAGTAAAATCTACTAAAACAAACCCCTGAGGTATTTTTCTAAAAATCAACTTTAATTCCAAAATACACCTATAGTTATTGGCACTGTAACAATTAAACTCCTTCTCATCGAACAAAAGTTTTGAAAATTGGATATAAAAAAAGAGAGGCAAAAACCTCTCTTTTTAACACATCAAAAACAATTAAAACTATATTGAATAACTAACAATCCAATCTTATTCTATACTTATTGATATAGATTTCTTTTTCAACGGAATTTTATAAGCACCGTTCATTTTATCGAATTTCAGACCTAATTCTTTATTCGATCTTAAATAAGCTTCCGGACTATCTTTGGTTTTCTCATTTAAAACCAATTCTATTTCTCCTGAAGATTTATCATAGATCAATTCTTTAAAAGTACCTGCATCTAGGGTTAACCATAATCCTTTTGGTTCAAAAAAGATCTTACTTTTTGCGGCAGTAGTTAGGCTTACGATAATTTCATCATCATCTTCCTCGATATTTCCACCAAAAGAAAGCCATCCTAAATCTTCGTTTTTGGTAATATAAGTAGCGGTATTAATCGCATAACCAAAGAAGTTAGATCCATAATCTCCAGATAAGTAATCGATTCTCATAGTAGATGGATACGAGTGGAAAGCTGCAGATCCAAATCCATCTTTTGTGATATTAGAGATCGCTCCTAAAGTTCCGCCATAACCAACTTTTAATAGATAAAAATCTGGATTATTTCTATAAGCTTTTAAAACCGGGATCGCATTTAAACCAGATCCATAATGATGAATTTGGCGTTCTACTCTCGATAATTTACCTCCGTAAAGGAAATCCCAGTATCTACGTGCGTTACCGTTATACGCCCAGTGTGGCATAGTTGGCATGTACGCCAAAATCGCATTTAAAGTAACGTTTGCTTTTTGCTGATACCCAAAATAATCACTCCACATAAATACTTCTTCCTGCCCGGTAGAATCCCAGGGCATTTCACTACCAAATGGATAGTTTAAAGACTTCCAATGATCTGCTCTTTTCTTCATTGAAGCTTCTAAGCTGGTCGCCATCTCGGTTAATCCTTCTGCTTGTAGATCTTTTAAAATGTTTAAGAACACTGTTCCTTCCATTTGTCCAAAAACGGCATACCATGGTGCTAATTCTGGCATCGTAACAGAGGTGTGATATGCCTGCTCTAAATACCATTTCCAATCATGATTATCTACCAAGCCTTCGTGATATCTAGATAAACGATACATTACCCAGTAAGCGGCGGCAACGTGAGGATAATTATACGATCTTCCTGGATCACCGGCATGCTCTTTATTCCATGCTGCCCAAGTGTTGTAGTTTATATCATCACGATATGTTCCTTTTGGTAAAGAATCTGGCTCGTAATAAAAAATACTTTTCTTAACTCCGTATTTTCTTTTTCCTTCATCATACTGAATACCACCCCAAAGAGTTTCATCAATAAACAATTCCAGTTTTTCGATCTCTGCTTTTTCTGGCTGAATAAGTTGCTTCATTATGGCTCCTAACCAGCTACCAGCACCACCTTCATCACTTAATCCGGCTACCCATGAACGACTGTCCTGAGTAATTTGCTTTTTATCTTCGTAATCGTAAGAGATCACCGAGTTTGTTCTTCCGAAGAATTCATCAGGCTGGTCAAACCATTGCTCGGTCATCAAGAAATGTCCAAAATCATCTACAACTTCGATTTCGGGCTTAATCACTTTATAGTTGATCGTTTGTTCTAAACCATCTTTATAAGTTACCGTTACACGGCTTCTGCCCCAAATATTTCCTTTTACCTCATATTCGGTAAATCCGGCTCCTTTTTTTTCAATTTCAGAAATCGTGATCGCTCCTTTTGGTTCTACCAAAATCTCTTCTACAGCTTCTGGATAGTTTAGGAATAATTTTCCGTCTACATCCATTGGCAACACATAACCTGGCACGCCAACGGCTACCGGTCTTTGCTCTTCAATTAATTTATCCTGAATTTCTTTTATGCTAGGCGCCAATACAAACTTCAATGCGAAATTCTGCGTTTCCCCTGCTCCAAGGCTTAATGAAGTTGGCTTATTCCATTGGTCTTTATCTTTCCACTCTTTTTCAGCATAAGCTTTACTAAGCGCCATCCATTCGTGAACACCTTCAAAAACAATACTTCTATTACTAGGATCGTCATTTAATGGTCGATAAGCTTCAAACGGCATATTGCTTTCTGGTAACACCAATAAAGCTTCGCCTTCGCCTGTAAGATGTTTTACTTCTAAATACCCGGCATCGTTCCCTATATATGGGTCAAAAAATACATTATCGGCATGCGTTTCATCTAAATGCTTTCCTTCTAAAATGTTATTGAAAGCCATTGGTGTTCCTAAAGCACCAATTTCAACAGATTTGCTCGTTGGGTTTGTAATTTCAAAACGCAATACCAAACCACCGTCTTTTTTCTCGTAGTATCTTTTAATACTAAGTGGATTTTCCTCACCTAAAGTATTACTAAGATCGGCTGCTGCTAAAACATTACCAGACACCGATAAAGCTTCTACTTTTTTACGATGCTTAGCCGTAGAAAAAGACTTCCATTCGCCATCTTCTCCTTTTATTCTGAAGTTTAGATCGCCAATATAATAGATACCATCTTTATCCCGAATTTCGATACGTTCACCCGGAGTAAAATCGAAATCTGGATTTGAATTTGGGTATAAGCCCGCTACGGTTTGTGAGGCATTTACCAGTTTTAGTGTAAATTCATCGGTTTTTACCTCAGTAAAACCTTCTTCGATCCCAAGTGTAGATTCCCGGTCTTTAAGGTTATCCCAATAGGTAGATTCCTGCTGTGCACTTGCCGTTATCGTTATCAAAAACAATAAAAGCAATGTCTGTAATTTAGTTTTCATGTTCATTTTTTACTCAATTCTCAAGAATTACATCCAAAAATGGCTAATCCTGACTTCTATTTTTAATGTTTTTTTCGTCGGAAAAGTATTTCTCTAGCCGACTTATTTATTCACTTTAAACTTATAGATTCCTGCGCTTTCTTTCGGAATTTCAATAGCATTTTCTGAAATTTCTATTCCAGCTTCAGAAATACTAATTCGCTCTTTATTTTCTTCATCATTAAATACCATATCATTTTCTCCTGAAATAATAAAAGATTCTCCTGAAGTAGCTATGCTTTCTGAAATTCCGTCTAATTTTAAAGATTGCGTCTCATGTGTAGCATTTACTACTGAAATTGTAAGAAATTCGCCATCTTCTGTTAGCGTAGCTGAAACATCTAAAGGCTCTGGCGATCCAGTAAATTCAACCGGCTGCGTACCAAATTCCTGGCGATACAATTTTAAAACTAATCCCGTTCCTTCTAACCAGGCATCGGTCTTAGTGGTTTTTATCGCTCCAATTACATTCACGGTTTGAGCATAATTAGCCATATAATAAATATCAGACTGGCGAGAGAATTCATTCAATCCGGCAGCAATACCTAAAGCGTCTCTTAAAAAATAACGTGTACCTAATAAACCGTAAACATGCGGACCATACCAATAATTCCACTCGTCCATCGCGATCTTGATATTCTTTTCTGCAATGCCAGGGATTTCTCTGCGAGCTCTTCTATGTTCTTCAGCTACGGCCTCGATTACTTCTGGCATTTGGTTTACGTGTGTCAACAAACCACCGGCATGCCAGTTTTGTTTGTAGAAATGCTCACTAATAAAGGTCATATATTCTGCACTATTCTTGTACATCATATCATTCCATTTACCAGGATAACCAACAGCAATAAGATCGATGTTTGGATCTACATCCCACATTGCTTTAGCCACTTTATTATGCTTTTTTACATAATCTTCGATTGGCATGTGGCCTAACTGCCAATCACCAAACATTTCGTTCCCTACGGCCCACAGTTTCACATTATAAGGTTCTGGATGCCCATTTTCTGCTCTCCATTCTCCCATTTTTGTAGAAGCAGCTCCGTTAAAATATTCAACTTCGTTAGCAGCAAGTTCTGCTGTTCCAAGACCCGTATTTACTGCAATATTTGCTTTAGTTTCTAAGATCTCACAAAGCTCCATAAATTCATGAATACCAACATCGTTATATTCTAAACCATTCCATGCTCTTTCAAATTTTGTAGGACGTTTATCTGGATCGCCAATACCATCTTTCCAATCGTAACCCGATACAAAATTTCCACCAGGCCATCTGTAAATTGGCGCATCTAATTGTTTCATTAGTTCGATCACTTCAGGACGGTAACCTTTAATATTGTCGTTTGGCATTAAAGAAGCTGCAGCTAATGTTAGTTTTCCTGTTCCTTCAAAAGTGATGTCTAAACTTCCATTATCGCTAGTTTCTTCAGAAGAAAATTCAAAAGTTATTTTCTGAAAATTACTGCCAGAAACATCGAAACTCTCCTCATTTCCATTTAATGCAATAGTAACTTTTTTAATTCCATTTCCTTTAAAAACCAATCGGCCTTCATAAGTTTTGCCAGAAACAAGCGCTAATTTTTGCTGTTTTAAGCTTAAATTATTTTCTACCTGATACACCGGTAATTTCCCCTGTGAATATGAATACGAACTATCGATGCTAACCAAATTGGTATCTACAGCTGTTTCCCAAGGTGATTTTTTTGTACCCGGAACATAATAAAATTTACGATCGTCCAGCATTTCTGCCCACATACCGCCGTAAATAGATTTTCCCATATGCTCTATAAACTGCCCATAGATATATGGTGACATAGGATCTAATTTTTCGTCCAGGTTTACAGTAATTTCCGGTTTTAATTCTTTAGCTGAAATTTCTTCTATTTGAAAATTATCAAAATAGATCTTTCCTTTTGCCTGTCCTCTTTTTCCAAGTAAAAGCTCTAGCATAAAGCTATCGTCCATTTCTGTAGAGAATTCCATGTCGACTTTTGTCCAATCGGTATCTCCTTTAAAAATTGTGTCACCTGTAAACTCATATTTTCCAAGTCGTAGTCCGGCACCGCTATACTCGTTTTCGCCTTCTACGCCTTCAGTTTTTACGAAACCAGTTACTTTATAGGTTGCAAAAGGTTTTACATCAATCTTTTTAAACCAACGTTCAGCAGTTAAGGTATCTGAAGATAACATAAGTACCTGCGAATCGTATTGATCTGAAGCTGCATCTGTATAATGAGCCGGTGCGCTCCAGGGCTCGTATTGCCAGCCACTTTCTTTTACATCGCCATCTTTTACCGGCGATATTAAATTTTCATTTTCTTCTTTTCCGCAAGACCATAGTGTACAGACCAGTAGGAAAAGAAATAATATGTTTAATTTTTTCATTTTTGTTAGGTGGATTTTGATTAAGAGTGAGTTATTTAAATTCGGTTGAGAATTTCCAGTTTGCTTTGTAATTTTTAGGAATTTCTTTGTCTTCTAGTAACAAACGAAGTACAGCCACCGGCATCATGTGTTCTTTCATCACGCGGTCGTGGAATTCTTTTTCTGTCCATTCCTTTTCTAAAAGTTCATTTCTAAGGGCATAAAACTGAAGTCCACCGATCATGTACGCTAATTGATATAATGGCGGTGTGTACGATGTTGCAAAAGATCGGCGAACTTCAGCTTCAGCATTGGCATACTCATGCCCTACTTCGTCTACTAACATGTCTATACATTGTTGCGGAGTCCATTCTCCCAACTGATATTTTAACGAGAAAATAATTCGTGCACAACGGTGAATTCTCCAAAAAAGCATTCCCATTTTTTCTTCCGGAGTACGTGGGAATTCTTTATTCCATAAAATAATTTCCCAGTAAAGTGCCCAACCTTCCATCCAAAAAGGAGTATCAAATGAACCACGATAAGGTTTATTTCGCTGGTTCATATAAAATTGAAGATTGTGCCCCGGGTGTAATTCGTGTTGTACGGTAGGAAATGAGAAGTTTGGATTATTACCACGCATACTCATTAATTTATCTTCGTGCTCCATTCCTTCTGTTGGATACGAAATACTAATTTCCCATCCACCGGTAAAAAACGGATTTACTTTTTGTCTTTCTGGCGTCATCATGATCATTCCCCAGGTTTCTTTTGCCAGCTCTGGGATCGTAATTAGATCGCGTTCTTCAATAAAATCTACTGAATGATCATATAAACTATTAATCGCTTCTGGTTGTTTTCCAGGCGCTACATAAGTATTTTTCACATGCTCTAAAGCCGCTTTCCAATCGTCACCATAGCCCATTTCCTTAGCCGCTTTGATCATTTCAGCTTTACACCAGGCAAACTGACTTTCGGCAGTTTCGATTAGCTCTTCAGGAGTGTATGGAATAAACTCATATTCGAGATTTTTGATCAATGTTTTTCTTCCTACCGGTTTCCCTATGATTCCGCTGCCGTCGTCTTTCTGACTATCTTTTGAATAGTTTTCGCTAAGAAATTCAGCATATTCCTTCAATTTTTGATCTAAAGATGCATACGGTGTCTTCATCCACCAGGTAAAATCTGGATCGTAATCATAATAGAACTTATAGGCTTCTCCTAAACCACGTTGAAGCGAATAAATGATCGCTGCAGCCTTTTCAGCCTTCAACCAATCTTCAAATTCGTTATTTTTAAGCGCTTTTATTTTTTCTGAAATCTTCTTTTCAGCATCATTAAAAGTCATCGCCAAAGCTTTTGCATCTGGCTGAGTTCCTCTTCTTCTTTGCTGAATAAAAGAGTACAAATTATCTGCAAAATCAACTACAAAAGCTACTTCTTTGAAAGCCTCGTAATCCTGATTTAGTAAATATTCTTCTTTTTCGATCAGGTTTCTTAAAAGCACATAATCTGCTTTTCCATCTTTCGATAAACCATTAAAATCAATATCCTTTAATTTGGTTTCCCATGCTGTATAAAATTGATTGTAACGCTCGTAGTATTCTTTAGATTCACGAATATTATAAGTACGTCTTAACGCAAATTTATCGGCTCTAAAGGTGTTAATTACATCGATCATTTCATTAGCATAAATGCTACTGGAAAGGCATATAAATACGAAAAGACAACTTAATAATTTCTTCATAATGTAATCTGAGATATTAGGTTTTAGAATTCTGATAAAAAAGTATTATTCAAGATCTACATCCAGATACACTGAATGTCTACCATAGGTTTCGTAAAATGGTTTGTAGGTAATTCCGTCGATCTCGAACGTAAGTTCTTCTGGATTTCCTTTAATTGATGCTCCAATATCTTCAGCATCAAAATTCACTTTACGCCATTCTGTTCTTGGTTCGTCTTCCTGAGCTGCTAATAAAACAGGACCATAAAATAAACTTGCGATATTTTGCTGATCCATCACAGGATCTAAATGGAAGCCAAATGGCATTGTTAATTCTACCGTATCGCCATCTTTCCACTTTCTACTTAGTGTTAAATAAGTTCCTGGTGTAGCCTCTACGCTTTCTTCTTTACCGTTGATCTTAACGATAAATTCTTTGGTTGCCCAACCTGGCACACGTAATTTAAGATCGAACTTCCCTTTACC
>NZ_FOKV01000001.1 GCF_900112105.1 Zunongwangia mangrovi
AAATTAGTATCGTCTAGTCAATTCAATATGTCAATGAACTTATTCAAAAGTCCGGATCTAATTAAAGATCCTTTCGTTGAAATCTAAGGAATCGAACCTTATTATAAACCCCAGTCGGTATTTCTGTTCTTCCAAAATTTTAAGAGCATTTTAGCTTTCTCTCAAAGCGGCTGCAAATATACAACTACTTTTAAAACTCACAAGAAAAATTTAAAAATATTTTTTTTACTTTTTCCTTACTCAAAACCTCCAAAGAACCTCGCCGTTAAAGCGGCTGCAAATATACAACTCTTTTTCTTTAACCAGCAAAACTTTTTTAAAGTTTTTTTTAAAGCTAATTTTCAGTAAAAACTCAATGAACTCCTACCCTAACTTCACAATATTACTCCGTTAGCGGGACGCAAAGATACCGGCTTTTTTAATTACAAACCAAATCTTTTTTTAAGTTTTTTTTCGCTCCTAAATATCCTAGAACCTCAATGAACTTCCGCTTTTTTAACACCACCACAGCGGCTAAGCGGGTGCAAATATACACCCCTTTTTTAGAACCACAAGCCTTTTAAAATTTAGTTTGATTTTTACGAATTTCGCATCAAAAAAGATAATCCGAAGAGTTTTCGACCGCTTTAACAATGCTTAACTTCAGATTAACATTTCATAAATGAAAAATCTTTCAGAATTACATATTAAAACTTCAGTAAAAATTAGAGAAAAAAGTTCCAAACGAGACCAAATCTCACCATAAAATCATTGTGCGGATGCCGGGGCGCAGAGAAATTATTATTACCGTCGATAAGGAAATTTAAATTTTCGAGCTTAAAAAATATTCTAGCCTGGTCTACTTTACCATTAAAAAAGAAATCGACCACGGGATAGTTACCATATTCCACATCATTTTGAACGTAAAATTCAGCTAAAACTGGATCGTATGCATCCATTTGGTAAGAAGAAAAATATCGAAAACTAAGACCGGTTTGCAAATATAAGGCCTTATTAAACCAAAAGTCCTTATAATAAAATGTATTCCTGGTTACCAGTTCTGGCAAATTGAGAACAGCATCACCATCTGACACATTTTGATAAAGCATTGTATTATCCAGAGCAAATTTCCCGAAGTTAAACTCTCTTTGCGCTTTAAGCTTGAAGTACCTCACATCCCCATCAAACTGAAATGGTTTTACAGCATTTTGATCATCTAATGAAAAATAGGTGAAATTTTGAATTTGAGTTAACTCACCGCTAATATCAGCAACTAATCGTGCAGATAATTCGAAAAATAGACTTTGAGCATTTTCGTTATCAAAATCATTTTGCCAATTATAATTCACATAATCACTTTGATATAAAAGGAAATTTAAATTTGGCGCTCTGCTCGTCTGCTTAATACCGAAGTTTAAAAAATTATTTTCGTCCAATTGATAACCCGCAGAAGCAAGGATGTGATTTCCAGAAAAATCATCTCCAAAATTAAATGAGATATCTCCATGTAAATTAAAACCGGCTAAAAAATTATCGTAGCTCCCTCCTACATTTAACAACCTACCCTCCAGACGGTCTTCTGCGACACCTTCTTCACCAACAAAAACCGAATCGTACCAGTAGTCGAAAGAAGAATAACCTGCTCTTCCAGAAAGTTTACCCAAAACAGGATTATCAAAATTAACGGCAATTGAATTATTTAAATTCCTATATCTGATCTCATCATTAAGATTAGTGCTTTGAAAGGACTCTCCAAGTAATGCATTAGCAGCAGATGACTGGAGATACTGAAATTTCTTATAAGAGTAATCTAACCTGTGACTAAAGTAAAGCTTGTTCTGAATCGCATCCTGTGCACCTAACAAATAATATTCGTGATCAAGGAAAAGACCTTTACCATATAAAGTGCTTTCTGCATCTTCAAAATTAACATCTAAAACTGATCGATCATCAAATTCTGGTTCCTTACTTATATAAGAGACTAAAGCATCATTGGTTAAACCTCCATTTTCTTCATTAAGTAAATCCTGACTTATAAAATGTGCTTTCACCCTATACTTCCTATTCTTTGTTTGATAGTTAAGGGTGGTCCTAAAATTTCCTGAACTTGTAAGAATATGTCTATACCTACCTAAAGCACGTACACCTTTATATGCCACACTAAAATTCAATCTTTCTGAAGTGCTCACAGTAAAAAAAGCATCTAATTGCTGACCTTGTTCTGGAACTGTTTTAAAGTATAATTCAGTTAGCGGCGTAGGAACGTAATAATAGTTAACATCCTTTGCCTCCATAAAATTATAATGTCTCGCTCTAGCACCAAATTTTGGAATAACAGAATTGAAATCACGAAACTCGGTAAGCTGATTATAAGTTTGTCCTGTGTTAGCAAAAGGCAAAAGGCCAAAGATATCTTTCCTGAGGTAATTGAACCTATAATCTTTTTGAATAGTTAATGAAGTGTCGACATGAGTAGTATCGTTATCTATCGAAATTATTTTAAAAAGATCAATTGTCGGCTCTTTTACAGAATCTTTAGACTTATCAGAATTCGGTCTCCCAGACAAATTTTGTTCTTGTCCAAAACTTAGAGAAAAAGATAAAAGTGATAATAGGAAAATTATTTTCTTCATTATGCAAAATATGAAACAAAAGTATAAAAATAACGTAAGCAGAACAGAATTGGTATAAAACAAAAAAACCACCCAATTTGGGTGGTTTAAAAATATTAACATGATAATTATCCTCCGTATCCCGGATTTTGTGTAATATTTGAATTCGCATCTATTTCCGCTAAAGGAATTGGATATGCTAACCTATAATCACCATATTCAATAGGATCAGTAATGTTTTGATTTATATTTAAAACCTCAATATCACGGCCGTTTCGTAACAAGTCCCAATAATATTGACCTTCAAAAATCAACTCTTTTCTTCTTTCTAGCAAGAAATTATCCTCAGAAACAGTAGAATATTGTTCAGCGTTTCGGTATTCTGGAACCATATTTAGAAATTCCAACGCTTCAGCATTGTTACCCAACCTAAATTCCGCCTCTGCGTAATTAAGTATTACCTCTTCATACCTTATCACAATAACATTAGATGCACGGTCTGGGTACTTACCCATATTCCGCAACAAGTCTCCTTCATAACCTAAAATATCATTTCTAACATCATCCGCGTCATAAATCGAAAGAACATTTTCCAAAACCTGAATATCACCATACGTTCCCCCTCTATAGATAAATTCAAGTGAATTACTCCCCGCATTATCAGTACCGCTAAAAGCAAGCTCAAAAATAGAATTAGCTCCTCCGTCATCCATAAAAGAACTAGCGTAATTATCAGCAGAAACAATTGAATAAATACCTGAATCAATTACTGCTTCAGCAGCATCACTTGCATCCTGCCATCTTTCGAAATAAAGAGCAACTCTAGATTCTAGGGCTTTTGCTGAGTACTTAGACATAAATTCTTTCGAAGCATCATAGAAATCCTCATCCATTAAATCAAATGCACTTTGCAAATCCGCTAATATATTATCTACATTCGAGTTAATGGATTCTCTTGAAGGAAAGTCATCGCCTGTACCAAAACCAGTAATGTAAGGCACTCCAAGATCACCACTAGTATACTGTTGACCGTAAGTTAAAAGAAGATCAAAATGAGCTAAAGCTCGCATTGCATAGGCCTGTCCCTGAATATGTCTAGCGTAAGCTAAATCCTCCTCAGATCCTTCCAAAGTTGATATATCTCTTGATATCAAAATATTTGCAATAGCGATTACACCATAAGCATCATCCCATATATATGTAGAACTGGGCAAGTAACCGAACTCTCCTTGTGTAATAAATCGACCGGAATTCCCGTTAGAAAAAACATTTGGCGTTCTAACTTCATTAGTTACTAAATAATCACGCCCATAATAACCTGAACTAGTAAGCCTATTATAAGCCCCCTTAATGAGGCCTTCCATATCTCCAACAGAATTCAATGCCTCTTCACTCCGTTTCGATTGCTCCAATGAAGGATCCAAGTCTTCTGTAGAACAAGACAGAAAAACACCGCAAACTACTGCGAATATTATATATATTATATTATTTTTTTTCATCGCTTTCTAAAAATTTAAATTAACACCTAAAATAAATGACTGTACAGGAGGAGTAACAATACTAGTCATACCTGAAGCATCAACTTCTGGGTCATAAACTAAATTATCATCTTTAACCCATGTATATAAATTAGTCCCTCTTAAGAAAATTCTAGCTCCACTCATACCAATATTCTCAACAATCTCAGGCTCAAGATCATAACCAAAAGTTACATTTCTTAATCTAAAATAATCTCCATCAAATAAGAATTTACTATTGTACGTCCAAGGTTGCCCGCCATAAACCGCTCTTGCAACCCTTGTTTGATCACCAGGCTGTTGCCATCTATCTAGCAAGGAAGTGTAACCATTATAGACTCCTGTAACATATAAATTAGGCTGGTTTAAATACCTATGCCAAGCCTCATAAATTTTATGCCCACCTGCATAATACCCCTGTGCATCTAGGAAAAAACCTTTAAAATCTACATGTATGTTCACACCAGCAGTTAAAGTAGGTAATGCACTTGCCCCTTGAAAAACACGATCAGCCTGACCAAAGTCTGTAGTAGTCTCACTTCTAGTTTCATCAGTATAATAGGTATCAACACCTGTTTCAGGATCAACACCTGCCCAAGTTGGCATAAACCATTCGTAAGCCATAGTACCAGCGGTTGATCTTTGTCCAGCCGCCACATTATTAGTAACAGGAATATCAACTCCATTTGCATCTTGAGCAACCTCTAAAACCTCATTATCAACAGTCGCCACATTTCCTCCAAAGCTAAAATTGAAGTCATTAGACCTAACAGCATCAATGTTCAATTCAGCTTCAAAACCAGTATTCTTCATTGAACCTACATTTCTATACTGACTAGAAAAACCTGTGGTAAACGATAATGGAACATCAAACAATAAATCTTCAGACCTTCTATCATAATAACCTAATGTACCTGTTAATCTATTTTGCAAAAGTCCAAAATCCAAACCTACATCAAGTGTATAACTCGTCTCCCAAGTTAAGTCAGGGTTACCATAACCAGCCGGATAGCTTGCACCAGTACCAGCATAATCAGCATTATAATTAAATAAAACCTGATAGTTATTGATACCTATATTAGCATTTCCAGTTTTACCATAAGAACCTCTTATTTTAAGGTTATTAACAAACTCACTATCACTCAAAAAGCTCTCTCTATGTAAATTCCATGCAGCTCCAAAAGCCCAAAAATTACCCCATCTATTATCATCAGAAAATCTGGAGTTACCTTCCCTTCTATAAGTAGCATTTAAAACGTATTTGCTATCAAAATTATATGACCCTGTTGCTAAATACGAAGAAATATACCAGTCTGAAAATGATGCAGATGCAGATGTAGGATTACCTGATGAAGCCAAGTTAGTAAGACCATCTGTAACGAAACTGTCACCTGCTGCAAATAAATAATTATTTCTATACTCTTGATACTCCTGAAGGACAGTAATATCTACATTATGATTTCCGAATGCATTGAAGTAATTCAAAGAATTTTGAAAGACATAAGTTGCAGTTTTCCTACTTGTTCTCTCTCCATAACCATCTGTACTAGAACCATCTCCAGTAACCCTGTTACGATATCTCTTGTAATCATAAACCTGATAATCAATAGAAGCCCTAGATTTCAATGACAAATTTTGAATCGGGGTATGCCAAGTTAAACTATTATTCGATAATATCCTTGTGAATTTAGATTCATCAATATCATTTTCAGAAATATATAAAGGGTTGGGAAGCGCTGTACCTAAATTAAAGGTACCGTCATCATTATACGGTTGATTTAAAGGCGGAGTAAAATACTTTGCTGAATGAGGAGATGAGAAATACGCACTACCCTCCAAGATTCCATCTTGAAAAGTATGCGAAGCAGTATTAGATGTTGAAAACTCCAAAGATTCTGATAAATCTTTCGAAAAATTCAAAGAACCAGACACCCGATCAAAGGTTGACCCTATTACTGTTGCTTCCTGTTCAAAATATCCAAATGAAGTGTAAAAATTATAATCATCAGTACCTCCAGTTGCAGAAACAACGTGTTCCTGAATAGGCGCATCGTCATTAGTAACCAATTCACCCCAATTAGCTTCTGGCCGTCCTGCATCAATCCAATCTTGATAACCATAGCCATCTCCAAGTTGATCAAAATAAAAATCCGCAGCTTCTTCCGGGGTAGAAAGGTTATAGTTTTCACCGTATGTATTTAATACACTTTCATACAATAGCATTTCCCTTTGAGCACCAGAAAGTGGTTGTGGGCCATCTATTGCATTATTACTAAATCCATAATACGAGTTTAAACTAATCCTAGTTTTCCCAGCTTTTCCACTTTTAGTAGTTATAACAATAACTCCATTTGCTCCTCTCGCACCATATACTGCTGTCGCTGATGCATCTTTCAAAACGGATATACTCTCAATGTCATTATTACTTAAACTTGCTAGAGCTGAAAGCGAAGAACTCGAAGAATTCCCTCCGACGTTACTATTAATAACTGGAACTCCATCAATAACATACAATGGTTCGTTACCCGCTGTCAACGAACTTATACCTCTAATTCTGATG
The DNA here is from genome assembly GCF_900112105.1 of Zunongwangia mangrovi. Taxonomy (GTDB): domain Bacteria; phylum Bacteroidota; class Bacteroidia; order Flavobacteriales; family Flavobacteriaceae; genus Zunongwangia; species Zunongwangia mangrovi. Next base: position 6,669 of record NZ_FOKV01000001.1, read on the forward strand.
TCTTGAGTTGACCCCGGAGTACCAGAGGAGGAACTAATTTGTAAACCAGCAACCCTTCCCTGTAAGGCCTGATCCACGGTTGCTTGAGGAATTTGATTAATTTGATCTGAATCAATTTGTACAGTTGAACCAGTCATATCTTCTCTTCTTTTCGCAACATACCCCATAACAACTACCTCATCTAAGGCTGCAGCATCTACTGCCAAAGTTACATTAATTGTATCCGAAGAGCCAATTGAGCGCTCTTGAGGGGCAAACCCCACATAACTAAATACCAGTATTGAACCACTAGGAACATTAATACTGTATTCTCCATCAAAATTTGTTTGAACGCCATTGTTAGATCCTTTTTGGATAACGTTCACACCTGGTAAAGGCAAACCTTCTTCATCTACCACAGTACCAGTTACTGTTTTCTCTTGTGCAAAAACTAATTGCACAACCAACACCATAAAAAGTGTCAGCAATCCATGTAATGTTTTTTTCATTATTTCGTTAATTTGAATTAGCCTGAGCCAAAAATCATAATAAAATCTTAATAAACAAAATAAATGAGATCGAAAATTTAATAAAAAATTACATTATTTATAATTAAAACGTTTTAGTGTAGTATTATTGATTATATTTTAAAAGTCTTTATGCAAATAATATTTACATTTGTAACAAAAATTAAATAGATTTTAAGCACAAATCTTAAGGATGCATTTAACAATTAATTTACACCTAAATCATAAATGTCATTTTTTTAAGCAAAGAGTTAATAAACATCGTATCTATATAATTGCGCGTATGGATGCTTCTACTATCTTTGACTATGATTCTATATTAATCGAAGATCATGTTAAAAAATCATTTATACGATTGCATCGAATGTGGCACAGATGAAGCTGGAAGGGGTTGCATAGCCGGACCTGTTACCGCAGCTGCAGTAATCTTACCTAAAAATTTTAAAAACAAAGTTTTAAGAGATTCAAAAAAAATCACGGCTAAGAATAGAGAGCTATTAAGGGAAATTTTAATACTTGAATGTATTTCATACGGAGTTACCCATATTTATATGGAAACAATCGATGAAATTAATATCCTAAATTCCTCAATATTGGCTATGCATCAATCTATTGAAAAGCTAAATCCAGCTCCAGAGCATATAATTGTTGACGGCAATAGATTTAAGCCTTTCAAAAACATACCTTTTGAATGTATAATTAAAGGAGATGATAAATTTTTGAGTATTGCAGCAGCTTCCATATTAGCAAAAACATATAGAGATGGATATATGGCCAAAATTCATGAAGAATTTCCTATGTATAATTGGAAAAAGAACAAAGGATATCCCACAAAAGAGCATAGAGAGGCTATTAGAAAATACGGAATCACAAAATATCACCGTAAAAGCTTTAAACTACTACCGGAACAACTTGAAATAGATTTTTAAAAAAGCCTCCCGATTTTAACGAATATTGATATTTAGAGATTTCGAGTAAACTACCCCGGGGCAAACCCAAGAGGCATTCACCAGAAACATTTTTTTATTTTTGAAGCAAGCCTCGGAGTATTGTACCCTTTGGCGAGACCAATAAAAAAGCCACTCAATGTATTGAGTGGCTTTTTAAAATTTATATTAAACAGAATTATCTGTCTGAATTCACTGAATCATCAATTGCATCGTTAGCATCAATTTCAGTTTGAGGAATTTTCAAGAAAAATCTATTATCATCTGGTTCAAGAGTAAGAACTGTTCGGTGAATTGGATCACGATCTATACCTCTTCGCAATCTCTTCGCATCAAACCATTCTACCCCTATTTCTGCGTATAATTCTTTCCTTCTCTCTAAAAGGATTTCTTCGAATAGATCACTGCCAGTATTATCAGATCGAACAGCTTCAGCATCACGATTAGACTGTAAAGCAAACAGTAAATCATGCGCTTCATCTTCTCTACCTTGTTGATATAGTGCTTCTGCTTCAATTAAAATCATTTCAGCTGTTCTCATCAACACGATATCAGAATCAAAAGCAAAAGTAAATTTGTTAGTAACATATTCGCGATAGTCGCCTGGCGCTATACCATATGCGTTTTCAAATGTATTTCTAACATCTGTTGCACTAAATTCATCTACAAAATTTGGATTAACATAAACGGAAGAATATGCTTGACCATAATGATCTGTAAAGGCAGATGGAGCACCATAATAATAATTTGACTGATCACTAGTTTGCGGTAGTCCCCACAACCATTCTGTGTTGCTAATATCATCAAAGCCATTTGCGTAAGAAGAAGCATCTAAGACAGCCGAAGCGTCACCTCCATAAGCTTCTGCTGCAGCCATTTCTGCTCCGCTCCAATTTTCCATTACCTGATAAACTCTTGCAAGAATACCATAAGCTACAGATCTATTTACATAAGATTTATTGATTCTATCTGCTCCTAATTCATCTACAGAGTTTTCAAGATCTTCAAGAATAAAATCATATAATTCCTGTAAAGTAATCATGGGCTTTCCTTCTAAAGATAACTCAGTATAAATAGGAGGAGCTGGCAATGAAGGATCATAAGAATATGTATGCTGAAATTCCATCGCTAATTGAAAATAATTGAAAGCTCTTAGAACTCTAGCTTCAGCAATTAGTTCAGTCTTATCCTCTTCTGAAAGTTCTGCAGACGCATTAACTCCATTAATTAGTGAATTTAGCTGATTGATCATAAAATAAGGATATTCCCAACTAAATACTGTTCTACGATAAGTTGGCTCACGATTATCATTATCATAATCAAAAGAAAACCAACTGGTTGTATTAATTAGATCATTACCCTTAACACTTCTAGCCATGTACATGGAGTAGATTCCACCAGAATCATAACTAGTAAACTGTCTTCTTGAAAGTCGATATACTCCGGCAAAGAAGGCCTCTACCCCTTCTCTTGAATTAAAAATAACATCTTCTGAAACTGACTGTGTAGGAGCCGGTTCTTCCAAATAATCTTCTGAACATCCTATCATCATGATAGCTACTATCAGATATAGGCTTTTATATAATATATTTTGTCTTTTCATGTCTTTCTAAATTAAAATTGAAGATTCAATCCCACTGAAACTGTTTTAAGAATATAAGATCTATTATTAGTAGTACCAGCAACACTTTGCTCTGGATCGATTCCAAAATGACTGTGGTAAGTGAATAAGTTATCTCCACGTAAATATACTCGTAAGCTATTCATATTTAAATCTTCGACTACACTACCTGGTAATGTATAACCTAAAGTTACTGCTCTTAATCTTACGTAATCATTATCGAACAAAAATCTGGTTGATCTAGAATTAAAATCGTTTTGAGCATTAAGAAGTAGTGGCACATTTGTTACATCTCCTGGCTCTTGCCAGCGAGCGGCAATATCTTCGTGAGATTGGTATCCTGGTGTTGAAAATCCACGCATCAATGATGCATAAGAACCGTCATAAACCTGTGACCCGAAAGAAAAATTGAATAACATATTAAAATCAAAATTACCCCATGTCAAATCTGTATTAAACCCTCCAATCACATCTGGCAAAGAAGAACCGTTATAGTATCTTGTTGCTGCAGAATAATCTTTAGTTGTAGTTCGCTCTCCTGTTGGGTTACCATTATCATCCAATACATCCATATACCACATACCATAACCATCTGCAGGATCTACGCCTGCCCAGTCTTGCATATAGAATTCGTAAAGAGATTTACCTTCTTCCCATCTTTTTGTACCATTAATAAATGATTCCTGGGTAAGTTCAGTAATTTCGTTATTATCAAACGAAAAGTTTAATCCAGCTGACCAAGAGAAATTATCTTTATTGATAATTTTCCCGTTTAAAGTAACCTCTAATCCATAATTTTTAACAGCACCAATATTTGTAGTAATGCTTGAGTTACCTGTAGAAATTGGAAGAGGCTGATCATAAATTAGATCTACAGATTCCTTTTCGTAATATTCAACTAAACCTGTTAAGCGATCGTTGAAAAGTCCGAAATCAACCCCAACGTTAAATGAAGCTGTCTTCTCCCATGAAAGAAGAGGATCTGTAACTCCTCCTAAAAGTACTCCGGTTGCATCTAGCTGATTCCAACCAGTTTCAAATAATTGCAAATAAGGAAAATAACCTATCCCTCTGTTATTACCTAACTCTCCATAAGAAGCTTTAAGTTTTAAAAAATTAAGCGTACTATTTCCTGCTAAAAAGTTCTCATCAGATACTACCCATGATCCACCAACAGAAAAGAAATTTCCCCATCTTGTGTCTGTAGAAAATCTAGAAGAACCATCTCGTCTAAATGATCCTTCGATAAAGTATTTATCATCATAGCTATATGAAGCTCTACCTAAATAACTTACCAAACGCTCTTCATTAACATAGCCTCCTACACTCTCTGGAGTCGTACTACCGTTTAAAACTTTAACTCCTGGCAAAAACCCTGTTCCTTGAGCACTTAAATAGTCTCCTTTGTATTTATAACTTTCGAATATCGCATCGGCCTGAACATTATGCTTTCCAAAATCTTTGTTGAAGTTTAGAGAATTAATAAAGTTCAAAGTCGTGGTAATATCTCTGTTCTGTGTTACTCTTCCTCCTACATTTGCTGCATAACCTACATTATAAGCTGCATATACATTAGAATCGTACAGATAGTTCTCATAAGAAAGATTTGTTCTAAAAGACAAATAATCTGTAAAATCTATTGTTGCAAAAGCATTTGCAGTTGCGCTAGTTCTTTTATTAAGATTATCATAGTTGTAAAGTGAACCAACAGCATTCTCGTTAGCTAACATTGGTCTCGTTCCATTTAAGGCCTGACCCGAAGTACTACCGTAATCATAAATTGGGGCTCCGTTATCAAAAACTAAATCTCCATTAGCATCCCTTCTATAAAGAGGGTAAACAGACGAAACGCTATAAATCCATTGGATTGAACTTTGATAAGAATTTCCAGATTGTTCAGGATAATTTTGCTCTGAAACTGTTAAGGATGAATTTAACCCCACCTGTAACCAATCAGTTAATTGACTTTCTAAATTTAAACGTGTGGTTATTCTTTCAAAATCAGATTCTTTAACAGAACCTTCTTGATCTAAATAATTTGCAGATAAGAAGTATCTACTACTCTCACCACCACCAGAAATACTCATTCCGTACTCCTGTCTCAAAGAAGTTTCCCTTAGCATTTCTTTCTGCCAATCTGTTTCCCATAATAAGCTTGCTCCATCTACGATATTTCCATTAGCATCAACCGGTTGATCAACATTATAAGGATTGTAAGCTAAATTAGGAATAATTGATTGCGCAGCTAAAGCTCCTGCTTCGCCTGGGGCAACACCATCAATATATTCTAAGGCATTTCTTTCAGCTTCCCAAGAATATCTCATATACTGGTTAGTACCAATAGTTTCATGTAGATCTACAGCAGGAGAAGATAGACCTCCAGTTGCAGTTATATTAATAGAGGGTGCTGTATTATAACCACCTCTTTTAGTAGTAATCACAATTACACCATTAGCTCCTCTAGATCCGTATAATGCAGTTGAAGATGCATCCTTAAGCACGTTCATAGATTCAATTTGATCTGGACTAATTGAATTTATGTTTCCATTGTATGGCGCTCCATCAACAACGATAAGAGGATCTGCACTTGCATTAATAGAAGAAACCCCTCTAATTCTTATAGTAGGATTTTCTCCCGGTTGACCTCCGGAAGTAAGTATATTAACTCCGGGGACATTACCCTGTATAGCCTGTGTTACACTTGTTAATTGCTGTTTTTGAATCACTTCTGAATCTAACGACGCAACCGAACCTACAATAGCTTTTTCTCTTTGCGCACCATAGGCTACTACCAAAACTTCATCTAAAGCATCGGCACTTACTTGCAAAGTTACATCCAAAGTAGATGTTGATGCCGTAATTTCTCTCTCTTGTGCAGAGAACCCTACGTAACTAAAAACAATAACATCACCTTCCTCAACTTCGATGCTATAATTACCATCAAAATCTGTTTGTACTCCGTTACTTGTTCCTTTTTCAATTACGTTAACTCCTGGCAAAGGCAAACCTTCCTCGTCTATCACCGTACCAGTAATTGTTCTTTCCTGTGCAAAAAGAATTTGCACAGCTAACACCATAAATAGTGTTAGCAATCCACGTAATGTTTTTTTCATTATAATTTTAATTTGAATTAGCTCTGGCCAAAAATCATAATAAAAACTTAATAATCAAAAGTGAAACGCTCATTTTTATGGAAAAATGTTAGCAAAAATTAAGAATACAATGATTTTATTTATATTTTTTAACCTTTTTAAGAATTAATAATTATCAAAAATCATATTTGAATAACAAAAAATCATATTTTTAACTCAAACACAAGTTATTTTAAAAAAAACAGCATTATAAAGAATTTAACAACATCCCATCAACACAAATGTTAAAACGTTTAATCAAAATCTTAAAACAAAGATTTTTCAATAAAAAAAAGGAGGTGTAAAATACACCTCCTTTTTAACTAAAATCGAATTATAAGTTAATTAAGAACCATAACCAGGATTTTGAGTTAACAATGAGTTAACATCCATTTCTCTTTGTGGTATTGGAAATAACAATGACCTATCATTGTAAGGAATATTTCCTACATTCTGCACTGTTCTCTTTAGATCGTGAATTAATAAACCTTCAAAAGCTGTCTCTAATTCTCTCTCTAACATAATACCATCTAAGTCTACTGTACTCATCGCATTTGCATTAGATTGTTCTCCAATTACGTTTACATCTGCTACAGGCGTTGCTCCGACAGAACTACCCAGACGTAAATTTGCTTCAGCTCTAATCAAATACATCTCTGCCAGTCTAAGTACCATAACATTACCAAACTGGTTGGTATATTTAGCTGTTAATAGATCTTCACTTTGCGCACTAGCATAGAAAAACTCACTACGTACATCGTCTTCAGAATCAAACATGGCTAAATATTCATCATTAACACTTATACCATTACCACGCCCTCCATTATCCTGATCGGCGTAATGAGTAATTAAGTTGTTGGAACCATCCTGAGTTGTCACATGAAAAGCAAAAATAGTTGAATAAATTTGAAATTAACATTAAAACTCTGCATCAAACAAATCCTTAAAATGGTTCAGAAACTTTTGTTTCACCTCTTCCATATCCACTTGATTTTTACCTAACTCAACATTTAAAGAAGTGACGGCCTTTTCTTTAATTCCGCAGGGAACAATATTATCGAAATAACCAAGATCCGCATTTACGTTTAAAGCTAAACCATGCATAGTTACCCATCTACTAGCACGAACACCCATCGCACAGATCTTTCTAGCAAATGGAGTTCCTACATCGAGCCAAACTCCGGTTTCCCCATCGCTACGTTCAGCGTTAATACCGTATTCTTTTAAAACCAAAATTACTGCTTCCTCTAAAAGTCTAAGATATTTATGTATATCAGTAAAAAAATTATCCAGATCTAAAATGGGATAAATTACCATTTGTCCAGGACCATGATACGTAATATCACCACCACGATTAATTTTATAAAATTTAGCGCCCTTTTCTTCCAGCTGCTTTTCGTTGATTAGAAGATTAGAAATATCACCGCTTTTCCCCAGAGTGTACACGTGAGGATGCTCTACAGAAAGTAAGTAGTTGGGCGTCTCTAGATTGGTGTCCTCTCTCCTGTTCTTTACTTTTAAGTCCAGAATTTCTTCAAAAAGCTGTTCCTGATAATCCCAGGTTTCTTTATAATCTTTAAGTCCTAATTCCTGTACTTCTATTTTCTTATTTTGCACCTCTTGCATCATTTATTAGGGTTATTCAAAATTATAAGCGCAGCAATAACTCCTGGAATCCAACCAAGCAAAGTAAGAATAAGCACGATCAAAATAGAACCACAACCTTTGTCAAAAACTGCTAAAGGCGGAAAAATGATCGATAAAATAACACGCCAAATACTCATAATTTCGATATTATCTAAAACCAAAAACAAAGATAGAATTTCTAAACCAGATTCATATCTAATCTTAAGTATAACATTGGTTGGTACTCTGATTGTCATTATATTTGCAGCTGCTTCTTAAAACGGGAAGCCATTAAATTTTTAAAATTACACCATGCAGCTATCTGAACAGGAAATTGTAAGAAGAGAAAAACTGGCTACATTAAGGGAAAAAGGAATTAATCCTTATCCGGCCGATTTATTTCCATTAGATCACACATCTGCCGATATCAAGGCAAATTTCGAAGAGGGTAAAAAAGTTGTAATCGCGGGTAGACTAATGTCTCGTAGAATTCAGGGTAAAGCATCTTTTGCAGAGCTTCAGGATTCTAAAGGAAAGATTCAGGTTTACTTTAACCGTGATGAAATTTGTACTGGAGAAGATAAGTCCAAATACAACGACATATACAAGAAGCTGCTAGATATAGGTGATTTTATAGGTATTGAAGGTGAATTATTTAAAACTCAGGTAGGCGAAATGACCGTGATGGTAAAAGATTTTAGCCTGCTAAGCAAATCTATTCGCCCATTGCCATTACCAAAAACAGATAAAGAAGGAAATACTTACGACGGTTTTACAGATCCAGAGCACCGCTATCGCCAACGATATGCAGATCTTGCTGTAAATCCAAAAGTGAAAGAGATATTCGTAAAACGTACTAAACTTTTTAGTGCGATGCGTAATTTCTTTAACGAGGCTGGTTATTTTGAAGTTGAAACACCTATCCTTCAATCAATCCCAGGTGGAGCAGCCGCACGCCCATTTATCACACATCATAATGCTTTAGATATTCCTTTATATTTAAGAATCGCCAACGAGCTTTACTTAAAAAGGCTTATTGTAGGTGGTTTCGACGGAGTGTATGAATTCTCTAAAAACTTCAGAAATGAAGGAATGGATAGAACTCACAATCCAGAGTTTACTGCGATGGAAATCTATGTGTCTTATAAAGACTATAATTGGATGATGGATTTTACCGAAAAACTTCTGGAACATTGTGCCATGGCGGTTAACGGAACTACGGAAGCTACCTTCGGAGATCATAAAGTAGATTTTAAAGCGCCCTACAAGCGTGTAACAATGACTGATGCTATTATCGAATTCACAGGATTTGATATTATCGGTAAATCTGAAGCTGAATTATTTGAAGCAGCGAAAGGAATGGGTATCGAGGTTGATGAAACCATGGGTAAAGGAAAACTTATCGATGAGATATTTGGTGAGAAATGTGAAGGAAACTACATTCAACCAACATTTATCACCGATTATCCAAAAGAAATGAGTCCGCTTTGTAAGGAGCATAGAGAGAATCCAGAGTTAACCGAGCGTTTCGAACTTATGGTTTGTGGGAAAGAGATCGCCAATGCATATTCTGAACTTAATGATCCTATCGACCAACGCGAGCGTTTTGAAGAGCAATTACGATTAGCAGAAAAAGGAGATGATGAAGCAACCGAGTTTATCGATCAGGATTTCTTACGTGCGCTAGAATATGGTATGCCACCAACATCTGGATTAGGAATTGGGATGGATCGTTTAATTATGTTCTTAACAAACAATCAATCTATCCAAGAAGTATTATTCTTCCCACAAATGAAGCCTGAAAAGAAACAGGTAGAACTTACCGAGGAAGAAAAAGCGGTTTATCAATTATTAAAAGACGACCAGAACCACGATATGAATCTTATTAAGGAGAAATCTGGCTTGAGCAATAAAAAGTGGGATAAAGCTTTAAAATCTTTAAGAAAGCATAAAATGATCGAAGTTTTTAAAGAAGGCGACGACATGAAAATAAGCATTGCTTAATCAACGGTTTAGCACTAATAAATCAGGAAGGTCACATAGTTATGTGGCCTTTTTTTGTATCTTTTTTCAATAATTTTACATTTTTATTAACTTCTCTTTAAACCTTTTTAAAGTTTCAAAGTCAAACAATCGATTTTGGATTCTACAGGAATTGTTTTTACAAAAAATTCAATCCAATTTCGGCTAATATTAATTAAACCTTATGACAAACAAACTACCGATCAGGATTTGTGCTGTGGGGCTATCTTTTTTAATGGCATCTTGTGCTGTTTTTCAAAAGAACAAGAAAAGTCAGGCTACTACCGCACAAAAAGAACAATCTAAAGACGGATTAAAACCTTACTCTAAAGTCATCACCAAAGATGCAAAATCAGACGAGGGTCTTTTCACCGTTCACAAAGTAAAAGACAAATATTACTACGAAATCCCAGACAGTCTCTTTAATAGAGAAATGCTAACAGTAACAAGAATAGCAAAAACGGCTTCTGGACTTGGTTTTGGTGGAGGTAAACAGAACACTCAGGTTCACCGCTGGCAAAAGAAAGGTGACCAGGTATTACTAAGAGTTGTTTCTCACAATATTTACGCAGCAGACTCCCTTCCTATTCACGAGGCGGTTACCAATTCTAACTTCGAGCCGATCCTTAGCTCTTTCGAAATTGAAACTGTAGGAAAAGATTCTATCAATAAATCTTACGTTATCGATGTTACAGATCTTTACAAGAAAGATGTACAGGCTTTAGGACTTGGTGACAGATACCGTAAACAATACAAAGTTTCAAGGTTAGACGACAGTCGTTCGCTTATCGATACGATTAGAAGTTACCCTGAAAACATCGAAATTCGTCACATAAAAACCTATAACGCTGGTAATCCACCATCAAATTCTACTACTGGTTCTATCTCTCTAGAGTTTAGTAACTCTATGATACTTCTACCAAAAGAACCAATGGAGCGTCGTTATTTCGACGAACGTGTAGGATGGTTTACTACCAGCCAGACAGATTATGGTTTAGAAGCTCAAAAGAGTAAAACCGTAAAATACCTTGACCGTTGGAGATTAGAGGTGAAGGAAGAAGATATGGAGAAGTTCAAGAACGGCGAGTTAGTTGAACCTAAGAAACAGATCGTTTATTATATCGACCGTGCAACTCCAGAAAAATGGGTACCTTACATTAAACAGGGAATCGAAGACTGGCAGGTAGCTTTTGAAGAAGCTGGATTTAAAAACGCTATTATCGCTAAAGAAGCTCCTACTCCAGAAGAAGATCCAGACTGGAGTCCAGAGGATGTTCGTTATTCTGTAGTTCGTTACTTAGCATCTCCTATTCCAAACGCAAATGGTCCTCACGTAAGCGATCCGCGTTCAGGAGAGATCTTAGAATCAGATATTAACTGGTACCACAATGTAATGACATTATTACGTAACTGGTATTTTGTACAAACTGCGGCGATCAACGAAGAAGCACGCGGAGTAGAATTTAAAGATGAGATCATGGGACGTTTAATTCGTTTCGTTTCTTCTCACGAAGTTGGTCACACTTTAGGTCTTCCTCACAACATGGGTAGTAGCCCGGCTTACGCAGTAGAAGATCTACGTGATCCAGAATTCACTGCTAAATACAGCACAGCTCCATCTATCATGGATTACGCTCGTTTTAACTACGTAGCACAACCTGGTGATGGTGATGTAGCTTTAATGCCAAATATTGGTACTTACGATAAGTATGCAATTATGTGGGGTTACAAACCAATCCCAGAAAAAGAAGGTAAAGAAGAAAAGCCTGTTTTAGATGAGTGGATCTTAGAACATGCAGGTGATCCTTTATATCGCTTCGGAAGTCAACAAAGTGGTGGTGTTATCGATCCTTCTTCTCAAACCGAAGATCTTGGTGACGATGCAATGCTTGCCAGTGAGTATGGTATTAAAAACCTGAAGCGTATTGTACCAAACTTGATAGAGTGGACTGCTGAAGACGGTAAAGACTACCAGGATCTAGATGATCTTTACGGACAAGTGCTTAGCCAGCTTAATCGCTACATGGGCCATGTTACCGCTAATATTGGTGGTGTTTACGAAAACACTAAAACCTACGATCAAGAGGGTGCAGTTTATACGCATGTTGCTAAAGAAAAGCAGGAAAGAGCAATGGATTTCTTACAGGAACAATTGTTCGAAACTCCAAATTGGTTAATCGATCAGGACATTTTTAATAAAATTGAATTCGACGGAAACATCGAAAGAATTAGAGGTATGCAAAGCAACACACTTTCTAATGTTTTAGACTTCGGAAGAATGCAACGTTTATTAGAAAACGAAGAAATAAACGGTAAAGAAGCTTACACACTTCTAGAAATGATGGACGATTTACGCAAAGGAATCTGGAGTGAATTAAGCTCTGGCCAAAAAATCGATAGATACCGTAGAAACCTTCAAAGAGCCTATATCGATCGTATGGCTTATTTAATGACAGAAGACCAGGATGCTATTCCTAGCGCTTACCGTCGATGGATTAGCAGAACTAATGTTAATGTAGCCCAAAGTGATATTCGCCCAATCGTTAGAGGTGAATTACAAACATTACAAAGACAAATAAGAAACTCAATGTACCGTTCAGGAGATACGTTAACAAGATATCACCTTCAGGATGCATCAGAAAGAATAGATCAGATCCTTAATCCTAACGACTAGTCTAGCGATAGACTATATTTGATTTATTAGTTTTTTAAGACCTGCCTCCCCCACGAGGCAGGTTTTTTATTGTTCTAACTTTAATTATCTATCTTCAAATTATATATCGATTTTATACGTTTTTAATGTATTTTCTATTTAAATTAAAAACTGAAATCCAAAATAGCATTAAACCTTTATCCTTTTTAACAGTCCTATTATAGAATTCACTTTAAAATTCTTCAATATGAAAAGATTATGTTTTATTATGATGATGCTTGTAGCAGTATCTTCATTTGCTCAGCAAAAAGAAGATCGTAGAAAGCCAATGAAGGAACGTGCAGTTATGAATATGACTGCTGAAGAAAAAGCTATTCTTAAATCTAAGCAGCTTACCTTAACTTTAGATCTTACTGAAAAGCAACAAAATAATTTTCAGAAATTATATACAGAGCGAGCTAAAGACAGAGCCAAAATGCGTGAAGAAAGGAAAGATGCTGCGGAAGATGGCAAACTAAAAGAAGAAGCTTTCGAAAGAATGAATGCTCGTTTAGATAAAGAAATTGCCTTTCAGCAATCTATTCAGAAAATTCTAAGTCCAGATCAATATAAACTTTGGAAAGACTCAAAAAGGGCAGAACGAAGAAATCGAATGATGGCTTTTAAAGATCATCACAGAGATTTTAGAGATAAACACAAAACCCCCAAATAAATTTCAATTTTATAATTGTTCAATTGCAAAAAAGAGAAGCCTAACAGCTTCTCTTTTTATTTTTTTATAATTACTGAATAAAATATTTTACGATCATTCCACCAGCTAACCAGGCATAACAAACAAAAGCTATATACTTTAGGCTTTGTTCCATTAGTTTACTTTTTGGTGCCATTTCTTTCATCTGCATTACATCGGTTCGCTTAAAGAAACCTAAGTAGATCAAATATCCTGAAATAAGTAGGAAAGCAATATTCAGAAAAAAGGTATAATCTATTTTAAAGAATGTTTGATCCTGTACCTGCACACTCGACGGATCTGGAATTAAATCGAAACTTAAAAAGCCATAATGCAACAAGAGCGAAGTACCAACCAGGGATATAAAAAGCAACATTAAGATGAAAAACGACATTTTCCAACCATAATATTTTGCATTGATTCTAAGTACTGGGAATACGACCAGGTCGCTAAAAATAAAAGCGATCACTCCGGCAAAACTCACTCCCTTACCAAACAATAAGGCAGCCAGCGGAATATTCCCCATCGAACCAATAAAGGTGATAAAAGCAACTACCGGCCCAATAATAATATGTTCTAAAATCGTCAAAAATGAGAAATTTGTATTTCCCTGCCCACTATTGATAAACAGTGTTTCAAAAAACGAATCTGGAATAAAAGCTGCTACGATCCCGGCAATAGTAAAACCAAGCGTAACGTCCTTCCAGACCATTTTCCACTCCATCCCATATTGCTGAGACACTTTCGCCCAGCTTTTTTCGGTTTTAATTCTTTTCTTCCAGGATTTCTGGCCGTCCATATCATCATCCTCGTCATCCTGAAGTCGCTCTCGTGCCTTTTTAATAAGACCTTTTGGATGAAATAATCTAATAAGCAACCAACTGATCAAGATCAGTAAAATTCCGCCTACATATTCTCCTACCACAAATTGCCAACCTAAAAAGATCGAAATGATAATTCCCAACTCGATTACCAAATTCGTTGACGCCAGTAAAAATGCAATACTTGAGACAAAACTTGCTCCTTTTTTAAACAAACTCTTGGTAGAAGCCAAAGCAGCGAAACTACAGGAGCTACTTATAAATCCAAAAAAGGTTCCCAATAAAACTCCTTTAGATTCCTTTTCGCCCATTGTTTTTTGCATTCGTTCTTCAGTCACAAAAACCTGAATACAACTACTAATCACATACCCCAAAGCAAAAGCCCATAATGCCATCCAGAAAAATCCCAGACTGGTATTTGCTGCTTCTCCCCATTTGCTTAAAAAATCATTCATAAATTCCTGTTTTGGTTAGTTAGTTTATTTAAAATCTTACGATAGTTTCGAAGCTCGTAACCTCAGCGCATTAGCGATCACAGAAACCGAACTAAAACTCATCGCCAAAGCAGCGATCATTGGCGACAATAAAATTCCGAAGAACGGATAAAGAATTCCGGCTGCAATTGGCACACCAATACTATTATAGATCAAAGCAAAAAATAGGTTTTGCTTGATATTTGCCATTACTTTATCGCTCAGTTTTCGTGCTTTCAGCACTGCTTTTAAATCACCTTTTACCAGCGTGATCTCTGCACTTTCGATAGCCACGTCGGTCCCGGTTCCCATAGCAATTCCAATATCGGCTTTAGCCAATGCCGGCGCATCGTTAATTCCGTCTCCGGCTGCAGCTACTTTTCGTTCTTGTTGCTGAAGTTTTTCAACCTCACTCATTTTATCCTGTGGTAACATTCCGGCTTTAAAAGCAATTCCCATTTCATCGGCGACCGCCTTTGCCGTACGTTCGTTATCACCGGTAAGCATGATTACCTCAACGCCATCTTCTTTTAATTTGGTAAGTGCTTCTTTACTGGTTTTCTTCACGGGATCTGAGATTACCACAAAGCCTTCAACCTTAGCATCTACACTTAAATAAGAAACGGTTTTTCCCTGTTGCTGAAATTGTTCAATTTCGCGATCGATTTTTTCTGAAGAATTGATTCCTTTTTCATCCAAAAGCGCCTTATTACCCAGCGCTAATTTTTTCTGCTGAAGTTCACCAATCACACCTTTTCCGGTAACCGAATCAAAATTTGAAGCTTCCTCGATCTTAACTTCTTTCTCTTTCGCGTATTTTATCGTTGCAGTGGCCAGCGGATGTTCACTATGCGTATTTAAAGCAGCGATAAATCCTGCAATTTCAGCTTCAGTATAATTACCAAAACTCACTATTTTTTCTACGGAAGGTTTTCCTTCAGTGATCGTTCCGGTTTTATCGATAATCAAAGTATCAATCTCATTCATCTGCTCTAACGCCTGCGCATTTTTGATGAGCACACCATTTTGAGCGCCTTTCCCTACTCCAACCATCACCGACATTGGCGTGGCTAAACCAAGCGCACAAGGACAGGCAATGATTAGCACCGCGATGGCATTTACAAAAGCATAAACATAAGATGGCGACGGACCAACAATTGCCCAGATCACAAAAGTGATCACCGAGATAAATACAACGATCGGAACAAAATATCCTGAAATCTTATCAGCCAAACGCTGAATTGGCGCTTGCGATCTACTAGCATCGTTTACCATTTGGATAATTTGCGAAAGCAGCGTTTCATCCCCAACCTGCTCGGCAATCATAGTAAACGAAGAATTCCCATTTATGGTTCCTGAAGTTACTTTATCTTCAGCCGATTTCTCTACAGGAACAGGTTCTCCCGTGATCATACTTTCATCGATCGACGATTTTCCATCTTTTATAATTCCGTCTACCGGGATTTTTTCGCCTGGTTTTACCTTTAAAATATCACCCTCTTCAATCTCATCGACTTTAACTACTTCTTCTTTTCCATCTTTAATTCGAGTAGCTTTATTAGGCGCCAGTTTCAGTAATTCTTTTATAGCCGAATTAGTACGATCGTGCGCCCTGGCTTCTAGCATTTGCCCAAGCAAAACCAAAGTTAAAATTACCGTGGCCGCTTCAAAATAAACATGTACCGTTCCTGCTTCGGTTTTAAATTGATCTGGAAATAGATCTGGAAAAAGCAGCCCTAAAATACTGAAAATCCATGCTACACCGGCACCAATACCAATTAGCGTGAACATATTTAAATTCCAGTTTATTATAGATTTCCATGCACGTTCAAAGAACATCCATGCTGTATAAAAAACCACCGGAATCGACAATCCAAACTGTACCCAGTTCCAATATTGCAAGTCCATAATCTGGTAAAGCGGATTGTTATTCAGCATATCAGACATCGCGATTAAGAAAACCGGCAATGTAAAAGCTACAGAAAGCCAGAACTTTTTACGCAATTTTAAATACGTTGAATTTTGCGCATCCGGCTCGGGATCCTTAGCTACGAGATCCATCCCGCAAATTGGACAATCCCCAGGCTCATCTTCTTCAATCTCCGGATGCATTGGGCATGTATATGTACTACTTGAGGCACTTAAACTTTGCTCCTGCACCAAATCCATTCCGCATACCGGGCAATCTCCCGGTTCATCATACATTTTATCTCCTTCGCAGTGCATTGGGCAATACCATTTACCCTTTCCTTTAGCCTTAGGTTTCTTTTTCTTGTTACTTTTTTCTGAATGATGATGTTTATGATCTACCGGATGAATTTCATATCCACCACCGTCATTTTTTAAAGCCTGCTGAAACTTTTCAATTTCAATATGATGAAGCATGCTGATTTTCGCTTCGGCTTTTTCAAGATCTACTTCAGCGTTCTCGACACCATCAACTTCATTTAAGGTTTTTTCGACGTGAGCGCGACAACCATTGCAAGACATTCCGCTTACATGATAATTATGTGTCATTAGTTTTTCTTCGGAAGTATTTGTATCCGAAGGCATCGAAATTTGATAATTTCCACCGGCATTTTTCAAGGCATTCTGAAACTTTTCTATTTCAATATGATGATGCATGCTGATTTTTGCTTCGGCTTTTTCAAGATTCACTTCAGCCTTCTCAACACCATCAACTTCATTTAAAATTTTTTCTACGTGAGAGCGACAACCATTGCAGGACATTCCGATTACATGGTATTTATGAGTCATCAAATGATCTTCAGAAGAATTTGTTTCGGAAGGCATCGAGATCTGATAATTTCCACCGGCATTTTTTAAAGCCTGTTGAAATTCTTCAATTTTGATATGCTTTTTCATAGAAATTTCAGCAGTTTCTTTTTCAAGATCAACTTCAACTTGTTCTACTTCAGGTATATTCTCGAGCGCTTTAGTCACATGAGATTTGCAGCCCTCGCAACTCATTCCGCTTACATGGTATTTATGCTTCATCATAAGAAAAGAAACCGAAAACCTGCAGTTTCAGGTTTTCGGTATGGTATTTAATTCAATTTCAAGCCAAATAAGAACTACAGGCTTCTACACAGGTTTCACATGCGGTTGCGCAATCCTGGCAATGCTTGTGATCGTGTTTTTTACATTCATCTGCACACTGTTGGCAAATCGCTGCACAATATTTTACAAGATCGGTAATATTTGCGCCATCGATCAACGCAACTTTAGCAAGTGCACTACAAACTTCTGCACAAACTTTATCTGTACGAATACAATCTTTCATCATTCCGATATCATCTGTATCCAAACAGGCATCGGCACAGTAGTTACAATGATTTACACAATCTACTAAAGCATTTACTAATTTCTCACTTCTCATCATTTTGATTTTTTGGTTCTCTATCAAAATTAAACGAGAAGTAGCAGAAGTACTTTTAAAATTATGGTAAGAAATTTCGGTTTTAGGAAAGCTTAAACAGAATCAAGGCCTTTTCGCCCTTTTATTTGCATTTTTTTATATTCTGAAGGTGTGATTCCGGTTTGTTTTTTAAAGGAAGTGGATAAATAGGCTGCCGTTGAAAACCCTAGTTGATACGCAATTTCAGCAATACTAAGTTCATCATACTCCAAAAGTTCCTTGGCTTTTTCGATCTTTAGTTTATTGAAATATGACTGAATGCTTTGCCCTTCTTCTGCAGTAAATAAATTGGTAATGTGGCTGTAATCGTAATGGAGCTGAGTACTTAAGATCTCAGAAAGTTTTTTATGATCGGTACTATTAGAAACCTCGTCTATTAAAACCGATTTTATATGATTTACGATGCGTTTATTTTTAGTTTCAATAAGTTCGAAACCTACTTTCTCTAATTCTAATTTCAAGAGATCGTTTTCTTCCGCAGAAAGATCTTTTAGCAAACTTGCTTCTCCCAGACTCACATTTTTATACGGAATCTCAAGTTTAGACAGAATATCCTCTACCGTTGCGATACAACGGCCACAAACCACATTTTTTATATGAACAATATTCTCTGCCAAAACAATAATTTTTAAAAGATCTCTCGCTACAAAAACATAGCGAGAGACTAAATTCTTTTACTGAATAGTTTTTTCTACTCTACCGCAATGCAACATTTTATCCCCAAAATAAGGATTATTAATTTCTTCTGAACTTGCAAACCAGTAATCGCCCTTACCTTCGAAAGCCATTGGGCAAAATTGCTTGTAGATCGCTCCAGAGGCAATCGCATTTTCTAAAACAGGCTCCATCATAGCTGTTAATTCTGAAAATGCCTTACGCTGCGCTTCGATATCTGAAGCTTCTGCAATTTTATTCGCTACTTCCATAATCTCAGCTTCTGTATTTTCAGATAGTTTTTTAGCTGCTGTTTGGGCTGCTTCAGCATCTGTAGCTACTAGAGCGTCTTTCAAATCTAAATACGCTTCGTAATTCGCTGCAACTTTTTCATCATCAAATTCGGCCTCACTCATTTCCATAGCAGACTCTTCGCCCATCTCTTCGTCGTGAGACATCTCCATTTCTTCATGCGAAGTTTCAGCAGAGGTTTCAGTAGAAGTTTCCTTGTTTTCCTTACAGCTGGTAAAACTAACGATCCCTGCTGAAAGAGCGATAAAAAATAGATTTCTGTGTATACGTTTCATAATTGCTTGTTATTTAATTGTTTACTTGTTTATTTTTCTAATTGTTGGTGAACTTACATACCAAAGTACAAAACCGCTCAAAACGGTGACCAGGCCTAATACTGAAAATATTCGCAAAACCCAGTTGTTAAAATCATCCCTGCCTTCGTAATCCATTGTGTGCGCCATCCATAAAAAATCGAACCAACGCCAATCGCGATGTCTTACTGTTTTAAAACTTCCATTTGTTGCAGAAATATAAGCTTTTAGATTCTCTGGATTTTTGTAAGAAACTACATAAGCCGGTAACTCTCCTCCTCGATATTCGTGATGTTTCCCGGTCTTCGTTATCAACTTCACCTTCTTGATCTTAAGCTCATCTTTTATTCTGCTATTTGCAATCGCTACAGCCATTTCTTCTGAAATATGCTGAATCTTTTCACCCGATCTTGCATGAAATAATTGCTCGCTATTCACCCAATAATAAGGCGCGCCTGCAATCTCTTTTATTTCTACTGAAGAAACCGAAGGCACCAGATCAATCGGATTTAAAAGCTCAGAAAATGCGGTTTCCTGATATTCTTTTTTAAAATGATCCCCATGAATTTCATCCAGATCTGTCCAGCTAAAATATAAACCACCCAGCGTCCACATGATAAACTGAATTCCTATAAAAAGACCCAAATATCGGTGCGTTTTCCTAATTTTTAAAGCTGTTTTACGTTTTATCATGCTGTTTTCTTCCAGGTTTAATTTAGCGTTTCTAAAGTTTCACCACAAGTCATCATCTGCTCTCCAAAATATGGATTTCTAATTTCTTTATTTCTACTTAGCCAGGTTGCACCTTTGTTGTTGTTCGCCATTGGGCAACGCTGAATATAAATCTCCTCAATTTCATCGAAATTCGATACCAACGCGATCATATTTTGTGAAAGCGCAATAAAATTCTCTCGTTGTGTCTCTATATCTTCTGCAGCACTTATCGCTTTAAATTTATCCTGAATCACTTTAAAATGAGCTATCAGCATTTTATTCAATTCCGCAGTCTTAATATTTTTGATTTTTGCTGAAGCTTTTTTCGCCGCCTGCATTGCTGAAGTGGCATCGCTATCCACAAGATCATCTTTCAACTGTAAATAATCCTGAATTACCGGTTGAAGTGCCGACTGGAAAGTTTTTGGCAAACTCATTTCCATCGTCATAGATTCATTGTTATTATCAACCGCATTCCGACTCATCATCGATTTTTTCCCCTGAAGTTGTGCCGCAGCATCTACCGTAAAAGTCCCGTTTGTAACAACCTCATCACCTTCTGCCAAACCTTCTAAAATTTGGTAAGAATCGCCAATTTCACTGCCTAATTTCACTTCTTTCATTTCAAATTGCGGTGTATTGGGATCTGTTTTTAAATACACCACAGATCGTTCTCCCGTCCACATCACCGCAGATTTTGGGATACTTATTTGCGAAGCTTCCGTAGCTTCTAACTCAACCTCAGCCTGCACAAACATTCCCGGTTTTAATTTTCCGTCTCGATTATCTAAAACCACGCGAACCTCTGTAGTTCTGGCAGAATTATCTAAAATAGGATCTATAAAATCAATAGTTCCGCTAAAA
Source organism: Zunongwangia mangrovi (assembly GCF_900112105.1). Lineage (GTDB taxonomy): Bacteria > Bacteroidota > Bacteroidia > Flavobacteriales > Flavobacteriaceae > Zunongwangia > Zunongwangia mangrovi. The sequence continues at coordinate 27,454 of NZ_FOKV01000001.1, forward strand.
CTTTCATCTGCAAAAGCATTGACCGAGATTTGAAGTTTTTGACCTTCTTTTAAATTAGACAATTGCTGCTCGTAAGCATCGAAAACCGCCCATACTTTGGTAAGATTTGCGACTTTATACAAAGCTTCTCCACGATTTACATAATCACCTTCGTTTACCATTTTTTCAGTCACCGTACCCGAATTTGAAGCAAAAACAGGAAAATTCTCATTTACTTTTCCGCTTTCTTCGATGGCATTGATCTGCGAATCACTCAATTTCCAATTTTTAAGCTTGTTTCTCACCGCCTGGTACAATTTAGGCTGAGATTCTTTTAGTTTCAAAGCCGTTAACAGTTCCTGCTGCGCAGCAACCAGTTCAGGTGAATAAATTGTTGCCAGAATTTGACCAATCTTAACCTGCTCACCTGTGGTATTGATAAAAAGCTGTTCAATTCTCCCTGCGAAATAAGAGGATTGCACCGCATTTAATTCTTCATTCGCTTCTAAAGTTCCAGAAAGATTAATTGATTTATCGGTATTAGAAGTTCCAACAATGCTTGTTTGAATATTCGCGAGTTTCATCGCATTCTCTGTCATCGTAAAACCTGCAATAGTTGCATCACTTTGATCTGCCGGGATCAACTCCATGCCGCAAATAGGGCAATCGCCAGGTTCAGTCTGCATGATCTGTGGATGCATAGAACATGTCCACATCGTATCTTCTGCAGCATCGTGTTCAGCATGCGTCTCTTCGGTTTGATTGTCACTTCCGCTAAAAACCAAATAGCCAACAAAAAGGCCAATGATCAAAGCCAAACCTGTGTATATAATTGTTTTTTTCATAATCGTTTTTGTAGCTTTTAGCTATCAGCTTTCAGCCATTAGCTTAAAAAAATCAAATCTATTTTCTATTCTCTATATTCTCTTTTCTATCTGCTAAATACTCAATTCTAACTACTCCCTACTATTCCACCAAATACTGAATCATCGCCGTTTGCTGAAAATAATTACTTAGCGCTTCGGCCAATCTCATTTGATAATCTAATTGCATTGCCTGAATATCCAGCACATCTCTAAAATCTAAACTTTCACTTTCGTAACTGCGCATCAAAATATCTTCCGCATCTTTTGTCAACCCAATATTACGAAGTTGAATTTCTACAGAATTGCGAGCTGAATTCCGCATTTCAATTGCATTAAACAAACTACTTTCCAGTTCATTTAAACGCTGACTTTTATTTGCTGAAATTTGCTTTTTCCGCAATTCATTCTGTGCAGAAACCGAAGAGTATTTATTATTAAAAATCGGAATCGAAAGCGATACCTTTGGCATCACAATATCTTTCCCATTATCGGGAATTGCCATATCGGTACGCGTCCCAACATTAATATAATCTACACCTAAACCAAATTTCGGAGCCGATTCTTTTTGATTTATGGCTTCGGCAAAATCAACACTCTCCAGACTTTCATCAAATTTGGATAATTCTGGATGAACTTTTATTTCTGAAATATTTATTTCTTCTGAAGGCAACTCCAGCGTATCCACAAGCTCAACTAAAGCATTATTTTCTCTATTCAGCAATCGATTAAAAGCCACTTTTCCGGCATTTAATTGACTTTCCAGATTTACCTGCTGATCTCTCAACTTATTTTGACGCATTTGCAGCTGAAGCACATCCACAGCGCTGGCTTTCCCTACTTCTACTCCGTTTAGCGCCAGTTCTTCATAAATTTTCAATAACTCAATATTTCCCTGAATTACTTTAATTTTTTCCTGAATTTCATACAACTGAAAATAGCTCTTAGAAACCGATAATCTTAACTTGCGCAAAGCGATATCGACCTCAATATTATCTTCTTCAGCTAATGCGCTGGCATAATTTTGCCTCGCTGAAATCGTCCCAAACCAAGGAAACATTTGCTTCACGGAGAATTTGGCTTGCTGCGGCCCGGTTCTGGTTTCGGGTTCACTCACAAAATAACCTGCAGCAAATTCGGTATTCGGCAACGTGTTTACCGCATTGATCTGCTCTTTAGAAATATCATATTTCGCTAGCAAAGCATCGATCGCCGGACTATTATCCTGCGCTTCTAAAATGTAGTTTTCCAGTTGCTGAGCATTCGTAGCAAAAGAAAATAACATCACCCAAATTGGTAATATTTTATATGTTTTCTTTATTATTAGTTTACAGTTCACGGTTTACAATTTATTTTGCTCTTAGCTGACAGCTTTCAGCGATTAGCTTGTTTTAATTTTTCATTTAAAGTTTTGTTTCCTATTCCAATCATAAAAACGTATCTCAAACCTGTCGTCATTTCCCTGTCTATCTTCTATTTTCTAACAGCGAAGCGGTCTCAATTCTAACTTCTCATTACTTTTCTCAACTTCAACTCCTTCTTCCAACAAAACAATACCGGCACCACAAAAAGTGTGATCAAAGCGATTAACATTCCACCGAAACTTGGTATCGCCATTGGGATCATAATATCGCTTCCACGTCCCGTACTTGTTAGCACCGGCAACAATGCCAAAATGGTCGTTGCCGTGGTCATTAAACAGGGTCTGATTCTTTTTTCACCAGCTTCAACCACAGAAGCTCGAATGGCTTTTATCGTATCGGGTTCATTTTTACCGAAAGTTTGTGTTAGATATGTCGCCATCACCACACCATCATCTGTCGCAATCCCGAAAAGTGCAATAAATCCAACCCAAACCGCAACACTTAAATTGATGGTATGCATTTGGAATAGATCTCGAAGATTTTCACCAAACAGGCTGAAATTTAAAAACCAATCCTGCCCGTAAAGCCAGATCATTATAAATCCTCCTCCAAAAGCTACCGCAATCCCGGTGAACACAATAAAGGATGTGGTAACCGATTTAAACTGAAAATACAGAATCATAAAAATGATGAGCAGCGCCAGTGGAACCACGATCGATAAAGTCTTCGCAGCACGAACCTGATTTTCGTAATTCCCAGTAAATTCATAATTAATGCCCTGCGGAACTTCTAATTCACCTGAATCTATTTTATGCTGAATAGTTCGCTGTGCATTTTCAACCACATCAACTTCAGCAAAACCATCCATTTTATCAAAAAGCACATAACCAATTAAAAAAGTGTCTTCACTTTTTATTACCTGCGGCCCTTGTTCATAACGAATTTCCACCAGCTCATTTAAAGGAACAGGCGTACCGTTTTCTACCGGAACATAAATATCTTTAAGATCCTCTGGTGAATCGCGAAGCTCTCTTGGATATCTTACTCTAACCGAATATCGCTCTCGACCTTCAACCGTCTGACTTAACATTTTTCCGCCAACGGCAACTTCCAAAACTTCCTGAACATCACTTACTGAAATTCCATATCTGGCTAATCGATCGCGTTTAATATCCATTAGCAAATAGGGTTTCCCTACGATTCGATCAGCAAAAACGGCTTCATCTTTTACGCCTTCAGCTTGTTTTAGGATTTCTTCGAGCTTCATCCCAAAAGCTTCAATTTGTTTTAAATCCTGTCCGCTTACTTTTATCCCCATAGGCGCACGCATCCCGGTTTGTAACATCACCAACCGTGTTTCGATAGGTTGCAGTTTTGGCGCAGAGGTGATTCCAGGTAATTTTGTAGCTGCTGAAATTTCATTCCAAATATCATCTGGTGAGCTTATCGCAGGTCGCCAATTTCTAAAGTACTCGCCATCATCATCTGGAATTAATTGTTCTCTACTAATTTTATAGCTTGAATTTATCGAATATGGGATCTCATTTTCAGTAAAACGTGCACTTCCATCGATAGCGAGCTTTTTATTTTTCAGTATAAAAAAACCATCGTTATCAACCTTGTAACGTTGACGTTTCCCGTTCTCGTTCAGCATATATTCAGATTTATACTGAATGATATTTTCGTACATACTGAGCGGTGCAGGATCTAAAGCCGACTCGGTTCTACCTGCTTTTCCCACCACCGTTTCAACTTCAGGAATACTGGCCACCGCCATATCCAATTGCTGTAAGATTCTCTTATTTTCAGCAACTCCTGCATGAGGCATCGAGGTTGGCATCAGCAAAAATGAACCTTCATTAAGCGAAGGCATAAATTCTTCGCCCGTGTTTCGCATAATCGAGAATCCTGCAATGATGATGGCCAGTGGAAAAACAAGGAATAAAATCTTATTTGCTAATGCCCAATGTAAGATTCGGGTATAATTGCTTTTGAAAAGATTGAAAACGAACAATAAACCAAAACAAATGATCGCCACCATGATCACATTCCAAATGATCGAAGTATCTAAACCAAGTGGTCTCCAAAAAACAGCCAGCATAAATACAATAGCGGTCGCAATAATGCCAACCACAAGCCAGTTATGTTGATTTTCTGAAGTGATTTCTTGCGCCTTTAAAATTCCGGCTACTCCTAAACCTATCAACACTAAGCCTATCCAGAATCCGTAAAAAATCATTGCAATTCCGGCCAATATCAATATTCCCTGAATAGCTAAATTGAAATTTTTCCGAAGTGTTCTTTTTCTGAAAATACTTGCCGCAAATGGCGGAATTAAAAATAGTGCAACAATGATCGAAGCGGTAAGCGCCATGGTTTTTGTGAAAGCCAGCGGGCGGAATAATTTCCCTTCAGCACCTACCATCGTAAACACCGGAATAAAACTAATTATCGTTGTTAATACTGCTGTGATAATTGCACCAGAAACCTCAGCCGTTGCATTATAAACCACCGTGTTTGTTGGTAAATCTGCTTCGTTTTCATCTAAATGCCGAATAATATTTTCTGAAAGGATCACCCCAACATCGACCATCGTCCCAATAGCAATCGCAATTCCTGAAAGTGCCACAATATTAGCATCGACATTAAAGAATTTCATCCCGATAAATACCATTAACACCGCGACAGGAAGCAATCCTGAAATAAGAATAGAGGCTCGAAGATTAAACACCATGATCACTATCACAAAAACGGTGATCAAAATCTCTAAACTCAGTGCTTCGTTTAAAGTTCCTAAAGTCTCATGAATCAGTTCAGATCGATCATAAAAAGGTACGATCGTAAGTTGTGAAGTGGTGCCATCGGATAGTTCTTTAGAAGGCAAACCACCACTTATAGAAGCAATTTTATCTTTCACATTATTGATCACCTCCATTGGGTTAGCGCCATCACGAGCAACCACCACTCCGCCTACAACCTCAGCGCCTTCTTTATCTAAGATGCCGCGTCTGGCTGCAGGGCCTAACGAAACTTTTGCTACATCGCTAACTTTTAGTGCCGCAAAATCTTTGGAAGAAACAACGGCTTTTTCGATGTCTTCAATAGATTTTACGTAGCCAAGACCACGCACTAAATATTCTGCCTGATTGATCTCTAAAGTTTGCGCTCCAATCTCACGATTACTTTCTTTTACCGCTTTAACGACATCTTGCAAACTAACATTATACTGGCGCATCTTTTCAGGGTTTACATCGATTTGATATTCCTGAACATAACCGCCAATCGAAGCAACTTCTGAAACGCCACCGGCACCAGAAAGAGCGTATTTCACGTAAAAATCCTGGATACTTCGTAATTCCTGAAGATCCCAGCCACCGGTTACATTCCCATCTTTATCGCGACCTTCTAAAGTATACCAGTAAATTTGACCTAAAGCCGTAGCATCTGGCCCTAAAGATGGATTTACGCCATCGGGCAGCAATCCGCCTGGTAATGAGTTTAATTTTTCCAGGATTCGGCTTCGACTCCAATAGAATTCAATATCCTCTTCAAAAATGATATAGATACTGGAGAAACCAAACATCGAAGAACTCCGGATAGTTTTCACCCCGGGAATTCCCAGTAACGAAGTGGTAAGTGGATAGGTGATTTGATCTTCGATATCTTGCGGCGAACGACCTTCCCACTTTGTAAAAACTATCTGCTGATTTTCACCAATATCGGGAATCGCATCTACCGCCACCGGATCGCGTGGCAACCATCCTGTATCCCAATTAAAAGGCGCATTTACCACTCCCCATCCTACCAAAACCACAAGTAGGATTACGGCAACCAGTTTGTTTTCTATTAAAAATTTAATGCTTTTATTCAGCATAAAAAGAAATATTTGATCTTAAAAACACATAATTTCAGCTTTGAGCCTAACCTAAAAAAAGGCATAGCAAAATCATCGAAACTTGATTAAGCTTCGACATTGAAATATGTTTAGATCAAATAAGGAACACCTGATCCTGCAACTGTATATCGCAGACCAGTTTTGGCGGGGAATAATCTTTAAAAGGAATAAAATCTGGCTCTGAAACCTCGAAAACCTGAAGGTAAAAATAGACAAAACCAGTGATAAATAATTGCTGCTGAAAATCGAGATTATTGAAGTTCTGCTTCAGTTCGTCCTGACCTTTAACTTCTACTTTCTTATTGGTACAGCAGGGTTCTTTTGTAATGGAAGCTTCAGCTGAAGTTGCTGAATTCATTTCCATTCCGCAGGTCTTTGCTTTTGTAAAAATGGCGCTATCCACAAGGAAATTTCCGCAGAAATGCTGATCTACCGTAAAAGATAAGGTAGAAAAAAGCACTAAAACGGCTAAAGTGGAAGCGAATATTTTAGCAAAAACCTTTTTCATTTATTACAAAAGTAGTCGATAATCGATAATTTACAACAAAATAATCTGTAAACTAGCTTAGAACAAGCTAAATAGCTATTCACTCAGCAAAAATAATAGAATAAAGGAGCTTAGAATTTCAAAATTTAGGGAAATTCTTTCAATTTAAGTTCTTTCTTCTTCGGTTGTGCATTCGGTAATAATAAAAAGCGGGTAAAAGCACCAAAATGAACACTGGATGAATTAAAAAACGACGAACATAAAACAGGGCGAGAAAATGTTCGTTTTCAATAGTAAAAACTAAATAGGTAAAAACGCTCCCGGCAATCCCAAAAAGCAATAGAAATAAAACGGCTGAAAACTTTACAATATTGCGATCTACAAATGCTATCGCGATGATCCCTACGGAAATGAGACTGTTTAGAGTATATCTAAAAAATGTATTCAGAATCAATAATCCCGGCTTAAACTCTGGAATCTTATCACGCAGGTAATCTGAAGATTTAAAAAAACGAATTAACGGATCGTAGAAAAGACTGCTTTCGTAAAACCGAATGGCCGCCAGCACGATCACTAAGATCCCGATAAAAATGATTCTATACCTCGCCTTCATTCTTTTCTAAATTTGCATAGACCCGCACCCAGGAAATCCATAAAATAATAACGGTGCCGTAGATAATTAGCGGAAAAATAATTTCGTGCATCAAACTCGCATATTGCGGATATTCGTAAATCCCAATGGTAAGCAAAGCGATTCTAATTAAATTCATGGCATAAATAAGTACACTCCCACCCAAAATGTAAAAAATCGTGGTTCTTTTTTTCGCAAAGAAAGACAGGATAAAAGAGACAAAAAGAATAATCACACTTATACTGTTACAGCCTTCTACCACGCGGACTAGAAAAGCATCTTCAATAAAAACCTTTATGGCTCTTTCAGTTTCGTGAGCTTCAAGTTTTGTCGAGTATCCCAGAAATTCCATGACCACTGCACTTTGCCTGCTAACGATATTGGTGAAAAAATCGGGGTAAAATTCAGTTTGAGCTTCAGAATAAATTAAATAGGAATTATACAACACAGAAAGCAGAAAATAACTTCCGAGGAAAACGGCAATAAACCGAATAACAACGCTATATTTTTTAAAAAGCTGAAGCAATTGTAATGAGTTTCAACAAATTTAGACAAATGGCTGTAACAGCACTTAGATTTTAAATACTTTTGCTTAAAAATTAGAAATTATGCCATTTGACAAATTAAGACCACAGGTTGAAGACATTCTAAACACCAAAGAATTATCTGTAGATCATCGATTAACACAGGTTTGTGAGTTATTGATGGAAAACATTCCTTATTATAACTGGGTTGGGTTTTATTTTAAAAATGGTGATAAAGAGGAATTAAAACTTCGCTCTTTTGCCGGTGAACCAACCGATCACGAAATTATTCCCTTCGGAAAAGGAATTTGCGGGCAGGTTGCTGTTTCTAACGAGAATTTTGTGGTGCCAGATGTAAAAGCACAGAACAATTATATCGCATGTAGCATTCATGTTAAAGCTGAAATTGTAGTGCCATTATTTGTAAATGGTGAAAACATTGGCCAGATCGATATCGATTCTCATACGCCAGATCCATTTTCTAAAGAAGACGAATTGTTCTTAGAATTTGTGAACGAAAAAGTTGCCGAGATCCTGGAGCAGTAATTCAGTAGGCAGTTTGCAGTAAAAAGTTTAAGTCGCCGTTGACGGCAGACAGTGAAAATAGTTCCCACAAAGATAAAACCTCACAATCCTGATTTTATCGAAATTGTGAGGTTTTTATTTTTCAAAGTAAAAAATGATCTTGTCTAAACTCTAGAATCTATTCTCTAAAGTAGCGGTCTAAATTTTACATTCCGGTTCTAATAGCTTCAACAGGATCTAGTCTTGATGCTGAAATCGCCGGGATTATCCCCGAGATCAAGCCGATTAATGCTGAAACTGTTGTTCCCAAAAGAATATTTCCGAAGGAAAGAATAAATTCAAAATCTCCCGTGAAATTAGAAACTATGATCGTGGTGATCCAAACAAAGAACAATCCTGCTGCACCGCCAATGATGGCCAGAATGATTGCTTCAAATAAAAATTGGAAAAGAATGAACTTATTTTTTGCCCCAAGTGATTTCTGAATTCCGATTAGGTTAGTACGTTCTTTTACACTTACAAACATGATATTGGCAATCCCAAAACCACCAACTAATAATGAAAATCCGCTTATTACGAGTCCGATCATATTTAGCGTTCCTGTAATATTATCGATCATTTCTGTAAATCCTTGTAATTGATTAACAAAAAAGGTACTTACCTCACCGGGTTTTATTCCGCGGAAAGTTCTAAGACGTTGCTCTAAAACCGCAAGGAATTCGGCATTATCGACATCGGCTTCAGGTTTTATCATTATTTGAGGAAAAATGCTTCTATTATTTTCCCCATAAATCCTTCTGGTAACATTTACCGGCACAAAAACCTGACTGTCTTTACTAGGCCCAAACATCGAGGAACCTTCTTTCTTCAGCAAGCCAATTACCGTAAATTTTCTTCCGTATAAACGAACCTGTTTACCAATAGGATCTATGTTTCCAAAGAGATTTTCAGCAATTTCACTTCCCATTACGATTACAGGCGAACCACTGGCAGCCTCAGATTCGTTAAAAAATCGACCTTCTTCAATATTTATCGCTTCAATATCGTAATACTCACTTCCTACCGACTGCACTGACACACCAAGGCTACTGGCATCCTGATATTTTATAGTTTCAGCAGGAACGTTTTGAGTAAAAGTAACTGCTTTGGCATCTGGCAGGTTTCGTTTTAAAAACTGATATTCGTCGTAAGTAACATCTGGAAATTGTTGCCATTTCCACCGTGGGATATCTGTAGGTCCAAAATTAAAACGCATCACGATGGTCGTACTATTATCCAGACTACTTAAAGATCCAGAAATTTCGTTCTTTAATGAATCTACAGCAGCAAGTACACCGATAATAGAGAAAATTCCTATCGTTACTCCAAGCAACGAGAGAAATGTACGCAACAGGTTATTTTTTAAAGCATTAATCGCAAAATTAAAGCTCTCACCAAGTACTCTTAGAAATATAAGCATAATAAAATGGCTGCTTTTTTAAACAGAATTATTTATATGACGCATAGCTTGAATATTCGTTACAAAATTTATTTATAAATAAGCAAAAACACTTTTAAGTTTTTGCCTTAAATACTTACTTTTGCCTCTTTAACAAACACAACATAATGAGCAATTTAAAACAAGCCAAATCTGCATTAATTTCAGTTTTTAGTAAAGATGGTTTGGCTCCCATCGTTGAAAAGCTTAACGATCTGGGAATCACAATTTATTCTACCGGAGGAACAGAGAAATTTATTAAAGATCTAGGGATCGATGTTGTTCCTGTAGAAGACGTTACTTCTTACCCTTCTATTTTAGGTGGTCGTGTAAAAACCTTACACCCAAAAGTTTTTGGAGGCATATTAAACCGCCAGGATAACGAAAATGACGTTAAAGAAATTGCTCAATACGAGATTCCACAAATAGACATCGTAATTGTAGATCTTTATCCTTTCGAAAAAACAGTAGCTTCTGGAGCTTCTGAGCAGGATATTATCGAGAAAATTGATATAGGTGGGATTTCTCTTATTCGCGCTGCTGCAAAGAACTTTAAAGATGTACTTTGTGTTTCTTCTGTTAACGATTATGCTGAATTTTTGGACATTTTGAATGAAGGAAATGGTGAAACCAGCTTAGCACAACGTAAAAATTTCGCGGCAAAATCATTTAATATCTCTTCGCATTACGACACTGCTATTTTTAACTACTTTAATACTTCAGAAGAAATTCCTGCTTTTAAACAAAGTATGCAGGAAGGAAAATCTTTGCGATATGGTGAAAATCCACATCAAAAAGGAACATTTTTTGGAGATTTTGATGCAATGTTTGATAAGCTCCACGGAAAAGAACTATCTTACAACAACCTTTTAGATGTTGATGCTGCGGTAGTTCTTATGAACGAGTTTAAAGGAGAAGCGCCAACATTTGCCATTCTAAAACATAATAATGCTTGTGGTCTTGCACAACGTGATACAATTAAGCAAGCTTATGTAGATGCTTTGGCCGGCGATCCAGTTTCTGCTTTCGGCGGAATTTTAATTGCTAATACTGAAATTGATAAAGCTACTGCTGAAGAAATTCATTCTTTATTTTGTGAAGTAGTAATTGCTCCTTCTTTTTCTAAAAAGGCTTTAGAAATTTTAAAAGGAAAGAAAAACCGAATTATTTTAATTCAAAAAGAAACAGAACTTCCAGAAAATCAGGTTCGCACCTGCTTAAACGGAGTTTTAGTTCAGGATAAAGACAATAAAACAGATGTTTTAGACGATCTATCCTACGCAACAAATAATAAACCTACAGAACAGGAAATCGAAGATCTTTTGTTTGCTTCAAAAATTTGTAAGCATACAAAATCTAACACCATTGTTCTGGCAAAAAACAAACAACTTTGCTCTAGCGGAACGGGACAAACCTCACGTGTAGACGCTCTAAGACAAAGTATTGAAAAAGCAGGTTCTTTTAATTTCGATCTTAAAGGAGCGGTAATGGCAAGTGATGCCTTTTTCCCATTCCCAGATTGCGTAGAAATTGCCGGAAATGCTGGAATTACAGCAGTGATCCAACCAGGTGGTTCTATCAAAGATCAATTAAGTATCGATTATTGTAATGAAAATGATATTGCAATGGTAATGACAGGAACCCGCCATTTTAAACATTAATAGAATACTTTTTACCAATACATAAAATAACCTATGGGATTTTTTGATTTTCTCATTGAAGAAATAGCGATAGATTTAGGAACTGCCAATACTCTTATCATTCATAATGATAAGGTAGTGGTGGATAGCCCTTCGATAGTAGCCCGTGATCGTTCCTCTGGAAAAATTACGGCTGTTGGAAAAGAAGCGGCAATGATGCAGGGAAAAACACATGAGAATATCAAAACTATTAGGCCGTTAAAAGACGGTGTAATTGCAGATTTTGATGCGAGTGAGAAGATGCTTACCATGTTCATTAAAGAGATTCCGGCGCTTAAACGTAAAATGTTTACTCCGGCTCTTAGAATGGTTATTTGTATCCCATCTGGAATTACAGAAGTTGAAATGCGTGCGGTAAAAGAAAGTGCCGAGCGTGTTAATGGTAAAGAAGTTTACCTTATTCATGAACCTATGGCTGCTGCTATTGGTATTGGTGTAGACATCATGCAGCCTAAAGGGAACATGATCGTAGATATAGGTGGTGGTACTACAGAGATCGCGGTGATCGCTCTTGGCGGAATTGTTTGTGACAAATCCATCAAAATTGCCGGGGATGTTTTCACCAACGATATCGTATATTATATGCGTACACAGCATAATCTTTATGTGGGTGAACGTACTGCGGAAAAAATTAAAATTCAGATTGGTGCTGCTACTGAAGATTTAGAGGTTCCGCCAGAAGAAATGAGCGTACAGGGACGTGATCTTTTAACAGGAAAACCAAAACAGGTAAATATTTCTTATCGAGAAATTGCCAAAGCACTGGACAAATCTATTCTTAGAATTGAAGACGCAGTTATGGAAACCTTATCTCAAACTCCGCCAGAATTAGCAGCAGATATTTACAATACCGGTATCTATCTTGCCGGTGGTGGATCGATGTTAAGAGGTCTAGATAAGCGTTTATCTACCAAAACAGATCTACCGGTTTACATTGCTGAAGATCCTTTAAGAGCGGTGGTAAGAGGAACTGGTATTACTTTAAAAACGCTAAATAGATATAAAGGAATATTGATCAAGTAGGAGAAGCAGTAGCTTATGCAGCAAATATTCAATTTTCTGATTCGGAACAAGAATAATATTTTGTTCTTGGCATTGCTTGCGTTTTCTATTTTCCTTACGATACAAACCCATTCATTTCATAAAAGTAAATTTATAAGTTCTGCCAATTGGGTAACCGGCGGTATTTATTCCTGGAACAATAATGTGCAGGATTACTTTTATTTAGATGAATACAATCAGCGTTTGGTAGAGGAGAACAGAAACCTTCGAAACGTTATAAGGCAATTAAGCGGAAAGGACACCATCCCGAATTATACCGATACCACATTTGCTTCAGATTACATATTTAGAAGTGCAGATGTGATTAATAACAATTTCTCTAAAAGGGATAACTATATCACTTTGGATAAAGGAGAGAATGATAGTATAGCTGCAGAAAATGGTGTTATAACAAGTAAAGGTATTATTGGGATTATTGATAGAACTAATAGCAATTACTCTCGTGCAATTTCTATTTTAAACTCGCAGTCTAAAATTAATGCACAGCTTAAAAAATCAAATCATTTTGGTAGTTTGATCTGGGATGGTAAAAACCCTAACCTAATGCAACTTACCGATGTTCCCAAACAGGCTCCTGTTGCAAAAGGCGATACTATTATCACCGGAGGGAAAAGTTTAATTTTCCCAAAAGGCTTATTAATTGGTACTATCCAGGATTTCAAATTAGATAATACCGAAAGTTATTTTACGATCAACGTAAAGCTATTCAATGATATGACCAATATTGGTTATGTTTATGTAATTGAGAATAAGAACAAGGAAGAAATTCTTTTTTTAGAAGAAGGAGAGGAAAATGAATAGCAACTTAATTTCTAATATTCTACGTTTTATAGGCCTAATTTTAATTCAGGTTCTGGTTCTTAACAATATTAATTTTATGGGGTATGTAAATCCATTCCTCTACATCTTATTTTTGTTGTTATATCCTTTTAACACCAATCATAGTCTATTTTTATTTCTGGCTTTTTTACTGGGATTATCTGTAGATATTTTTGAGGATAGCGGCGGTATACATGCTGCTGCCTGCCTAGTGGCTGCTTTTGTGCGACCAAATTTACTTCGTTTCTCTTTTGGTATAAGTTATGATCATCAAACACTACGCTTATCTGCCACTCCGCTTGGAGCCAGGATAAGTTATGTGGTGCTTATGGTAGCTATACATCATTTAGTATTATTTTCTTTGGAAATGTTTAGCTTTAGTCATATAATACTAATACTTAAAAAGACGTTATTTTCAGGTATATTTACTGTACTTGTAATTTTACTTAGTATCGCACTTTTCAGCAAAAAATATCGATGAGAAGAATTCTGTTATATGTTATAATTCTTACTACCGGATTTATATTTCTTGGTAGGCTTTTCTATTTGCAGGTAGTAGACGACAGCTTTGCTGTTCGATCTAATGATAATGCGGTAAAAGTGGTTTACGATTACCCGCAACGAGGCTATATTTACGATCGTGATGGCGAACTTATGGTTTCTAACCAACCATCTTACGATGTGATGGTAATACCTCGTAATCTTAAGCCTTTCGATACTACAGAACTTTGCGCAATTGTAAGTTTAGAACGTAAAGAATTAGAGCGAAGATTAGATAAAGCAAAGATCTATTCTCCTTTCTTACCTTCAGTAATTGTACCTCAGCTTACTAAAAGTGAATATGCATTCTTACAGGAGAAAATGCGTAATTATGAAGGTTTTTATATTCAGAAGAGATCTTTAAGAGATTATCATGTAGACCATAGCGCTAATGTTTTAGGTTTTATTGCTGAAGTTGCTCCTGCTACCATTAAAAAGAATCCTTATTACAGCAGTGGAGATCTAATTGGAAGAAAAGGTGTAGAAAGCGTTTATGAAGACACCTTGCGCGGAGTAAAAGGGGTAAAGTACATTCAGAAAGATAAACTGAATCGGGATATTGGCCCTTATAAAGACGGAATTTATGACACTTTACCAGAGCGTGGTAAAGACATCACCATTTCTGTAGACTCAGATCTACAAGCTTATGGAGAATATTTAATGACCAATAAACGTGGTGGAATTATCGCTATCGAGCCTTCTTCAGGAGAAATTTTATCCATGATTACCGCACCAACCTACGATCCTGCCGATTTGGTAGGTAGAAAAAGATCACCTAATTTCAGCAAAATGTGGCTAGATTCTACTGCAAGACCGCTTTATGATCGTAGTATTTTAGCGCAATATCCACCGGGATCTCCATTCAAAACAATGAATGCATTGATCGCGCTGCAAGAAGGAGTTGTAGATACAGATGATACTTTCTCCTGCCACCATGGTTATAGTTATGGTCGTGGTCGTAAAATGGGTTGTCACGCGCATTCCAGCCCCGTGAATATGAACCAGGGAATTGCACAATCCTGTAATTCATATTTTGCGCAGGTATATAGAAAGATCATCGAAAAATATCCTACTCCGCAAGAAGGAATGGACGCCTGGAATAAGCACGTGAGAAGTTTTGGCCTTGGTGATTATCTAGGAAATGACCTAAGTACAGGAAGACCGGGAAAGATACCAACTTCAGAATATTATAATCAAATTTACGATTACCCAACCTATAAATGGTACGCTACGGCGACCTTATCTAATGCGATTGGGCAGGGTGAAGTTTTGCTTACACCAATTCAGCTAGCTAATATGACGGCTACCATTGCTAACAAAGGATGGTATTACACACCGCACATGATCAAAAAAATTGATGGCAAACCTATAAAAGATGAAAGGTTTACTAAAAAACATCAAACTACTATTGATCCTGAAAATTTTGAGCCTGTAATCCAGGGAATGCACGACGTTTATAATAATGGTACGGCTAGGTCTTTGCAGATCGACGGAATTGAAATTGCCGGAAAAACAGGAACTGCAGAAAACTTTGTTAGAGTAAACGGAAAGAGGATGCAGCTTACCGATCATTCTATCTTTGTAGCTTTTGCCCCTGTTGATGATCCAAAAATCGCTATTGCAGTTTTTGTTGAAAATGGATATTGGGGAGGTCGATACGGAGGAAAGATCGCCAGTTTAATGATAGAAAAATACATTAAAGGTAAAATTACCAGACAGGATCTTGAAGACTACGTAATGGATCCAAAGAATAGTTTAGAAGATGAATATGAAAAACCCTATAGCGGAGAACCTTTCTTAATCAATGATGGCAAGAAAAACGGCTGGCTTTGATTGGCTAACGATTTTAATTTATTTTTTACTGGTATGTTTTGGTTGGGCTAATATTTATTCGGCCTCACTTGGCTCAGGTCCCGCAGGGAACTATTTCGACCTTAACGAGGTTTACGGAAAACAAGCTTTATGGATTGGTCTAAGCATCTTTATTATCGTCATAATATTGGCGATAGAAGTTAAGTTTTATCAGCGATTTTCCAGCGTTATCTATATCACGGCCCTGGTCCTGCTTGCGGGTCTCTTTGTTTTTGGTAAAACCATTTCTGGAGCTACTTCATGGTATGCGATTGGCTCCTTTCGATTACAACCTTCAGAATTTGCTAAGATCGCTACTGCGCTTGCGCTTGCAAAATACGTTAGCGATATACAAACCAATATTAAGCTTTTTTCGCATCAATTTAAAGCATTCATCATTATTGCCTTACCGGCATTACTTATTGTTCCTCAACCAGATCCTGGGAGTGCAATGGTTTATGCCGCATTCTTCTTCCCGCTATACAGGGAAGGAATTTCAGCCTTGTACTTGGTACTCGCACTTACCGGTGTTCTTATTTTCGTAGGAACTTTGTTAATTGGGCCCATTTGGGTCACCATAGCTGTTGTTGTACTTGCCGCATTAAGTTTCTTACTGAAAAAGAAAAAGCGACCGGGCATTCCATTATTGCTATTTATTGTAGTCGCTTGTATTGGATTATCATTCTCGGTAAACTACATTTTTAATAATGTTTTTGAGCAACGTCACCGTGACCGCTTTAATATCGTACTTGGGAAAGAAGTAGATAGCCGCGGAATTGGGTATAATACCAACCAAAGTGAAATCGCTATTGGTAGTGGCGGTTGGACCGGTAAAGGGTGGACAGAAGGCACACAAACCAAAGGCCACTTTGTACCAGAACAACATACCGATTATATTTTTAGCACCGTTGGTGAAGAATGGGGTTTTGTTGGGAGTGGCATTGTAGTGCTTTTATTTGTTTGTTTATTACTCCGGCTAATATTTCTCGCAGAACGCCAAAAATCACAGTTTAATCGTATCTATGGTTATAGTGTCGTTGGAATTATATTTCTACACTTTATGGTGAATATAGGAATGGTGATTGGCATTTTCCCTACTGTTGGAATTCCTTTGCCATTTTTTAGCTATGGAGGTTCGGGATTGTGGGGATTTACGATCTTATTATTTATATTTATAAGATTGGATTCTGACCGACTCTCCTTCTAATGCCGAAAATTGAAATCGTTACAGAAATTAATGCTGAAATTCAGCTTGTATTCGATCTTTCCAGAAGTATAGATCTTTACATTATTTCTACTGAAAAGACCAAAGAAAAGGCAATTGCTGGCAAAACGGAAGGTTTAATTGAATTAGGTGAACAGGTCACCTGGCAGGCAAGACATTTCGGAGTGGCACAAAAATTCACATCTAAAATTATCGAATTTGAGCCTCCGTTTTTATTTGTTGATCAAATGCAAAAAGGAATATTTAAATCCTTTAGACACGAGCATCACTTCAAGGTAATTTCCGAAGAAAAAACTTTGGTTAAAGATATTCTAGCTTATGAAGCTCCACTAAAAATTTTAGGAAAACTAGCTGACTTCTTATTTCTGAAGAAATATCTTAAAGACTTTCTTGCTGAAAGAAACAAGATCATAAAAGCTTATGCCGAAAATGGAGAGGGTTCAGCATTTCTTCAGGAATATTAAAACTTACATGGTGCAGCGCTCCGCTATCAAAAGAGCGGCTGCAACAACCAAAATCAAAAAAGGATAAACGATCTTTCGTTTCATTATAATACAAATTAAAAACGCCCAAAGTTAAAAAACTTCAGGCGTTTAAATACAAATTCGTTTTAGATCTGTTAGTCCTTAAATTTATCTGAATCTGCTACTTTATTTTTCATGTTACTTCTTTTAATATCAGAAAGTACATTAATAGCCTCTTCAACATAAACATCGCGACTTAAATCTTTATGCCATCTTTCTCTTTTTTCCTGTAAGGTAGAATCGGCTTTAAACAATTCTTTTTCGTAAGGTAGTGAAGAGAATGATAGATTTGTTTTATAATCTTTTAGAGCATCATATTGCTTAGCTACTTCCATATTCTTTTCGGCATTTGCAGCATATTGCTCAAAATTTAAAGAATAAGAATCATCTTCACTCTGCTCTTTTATCCATTTTGCATTTTGCTCGATAAGCTTAATTTGCTCACTTTGCTCCATACGCTTTTTACTATTTTCGATGGCTTCTTCGTAACCAAGGTATCCATCCCAAATATCGTAATCTGCAGGATCGATCTTATCCCAAGGTAAAGGGTTTTCCTGATCTTTTTCACCAATATCAACATAGCTATAACGATCTGGAACCACAACATCACTCTTTACTCCTTCTAACTGCGTAGAACCTCCGTTTACTCTATAAAACTTCTGGGTAGTGATCTTTAAAGCTCCCATATCGCCATAATCATTATTTCTTAGCCAACGATTAAGATCGATCACATTTTGAACAGTTCCTTTACCATAAGTTTGTTTACTACCAATTATAACAGCTCTTTTGTAATCCTGCATCGCTGCAGCTAAGATCTCTGAAGCAGAAGCCGAAAGCTCGTTCACTAAAATCACAAGCGGGCCGTCCCATACGATTTCAGAATCTTCATCATTAAGAACTTCTTTACGCTCGCCGTTAGATTTCACCTGTACGATAGGTCCTTTTTCGATAAACAAACCAGCAATATCAACTACGGTCTTTAAAGAACCACCACCATTATTTCTAAGATCGACAACAAGACCATCCATGCCCTGCTCTTTAAGCTCTAGGATATCTTTTCTCATATCTGAGGCTGCATTACGGCTATCATAATCTTCCATATCAAAATAGAACTTAGGCAGATTAATTACTCCGTATTGTTTACCATCTTTGTCAACCATCGCGGTCTTTGCGTAAGTTTCTTCTAATTCTACAAGATCTCTGGTAAGTTTGATCTGTTCTATATTTCCTAGTAGTTTCTTACGAACGGTAAGTGTAACTTTAGATCCTTTTGGCCCTTTAATTAGATCGACAGCATCATCTAAACGCATCCCAGAAATATTTACAGGCTCATTTTCGTCTTCCTGCTTCACTTTTAAAATAACATCCCCAGCGTCTAACTCTTCACTCTTCCATGCTGGACCTCCCGAGATAACGTCCATAATGGTAATATCATCATTCTTCTTCTGTAATCTTGCTCCAATACCTTCGATCTTACCAGACATCTGGATATCGAAACGATCTTTATCTCTAGGCGCGAAATAATAAGTATGAGGATCAAATTCTTCTACAACAGAATTGATAAATACAGAAAAGTAATCCTTTCTTTCAAGATCATCGGTTAGATCAAAATATTCATCTAAGCTATTTTGTGTAGTTTCACGTGCTTTTTTCTCTAATTCCTCATCAGATTTCATGGTGTAATCTGAATCATTTTCTTTCTTATTTTTTTCGTCCTGCTTTAAATCGTAAAAACTAATAAGAGTAGAAAACTTAAGCTGCTTTCTCCAACGCTCTTTTAATTCGGCTTTAGAGGTAACATATTCTAAGTCATCACCATCTGTTTGAAAATCTTCTTCTTTTGAAAAATCAAAAGGTTCAGCCAGAATTTGAGTATATAATTGCTTAGCTTCTTCGTTACGTTTTTCTAATTTAGAATAAGTTAGATCGAAGAAATTAAGTTCTTTGTTGTTGATCTCGTCATCAATTAAAATCTTGTATTCTTCAAACTCCTCGATATCTTTTTTATAAAAGAAACGTTTTGAAGGATCCAGACTTTCGATGTAATGATCGTATACTTTTACAGAAAAATCATCATTTATTTCTTTTGCATCGTAGTGTCCCTGACTAAGAACATAGGTAATAAGATCAATTAAAAGCTTGTCTTTGTTAGGGTCGTCAAACTTTTTTGTGGTGAAGCTGCATGAAGTTGCTGCCATCAAAACAGCCAACACCAGGATTTTTAAATTCCTTTTCATATATCGCATAGATTTCGTCATTAAATTCTGTACAAAATACATTAAAAACTGTGCCATTCATAGGAACAGCGACTAATAATTTGTTAAACTACTAAAATACGGTTTCCGCAGGAAATTACTAATTTAGCATCTAGAAAATTTAAGCTATGAGCAAAGAAAAACCGCTTATTCTGGTCACCAACGATGATGGTATCACCGCACCGGGAATTAGAGCCTTATTACAGGTAATGAAAGAAATTGGAGATGTAGTTGTAGTGGCCCCAGATAGCCCTCAAAGTGGAATGGGACATGCCATCACGATTAGTGATACTTTATTTTGTGATTCGGTTACTTTAAAAGAAAATTATAATCATAAAGAGTACAGTTGCTCTGGAACCCCGGCAGATTGCGTAAAGATCGCCACACAGGAGATTTTACATCGCAAACCCGATCTTTGCGTAAGCGGAATTAACCACGGCTCTAACTCTTCGATAAACGTAATTTACTCGGGAACTATGAGTGCAGCTGTAGAAGCTGGTGTAGAAGGAATTCCCGCTATTGGTTTTTCACTTTTAGACTACTCGCTAAATGCCGATTTTGAGCCCTGCAAAAAATACGTGAAAGCGATCACTAAAAATGTACTTAAAAACGGACTCCCAAATGGGGTGGTTTTAAACGTAAACTTTCCAAAATTACCTGCGGAAGAAATTAAAGGCATTAAAGTTTGTCGGCAGGCTAATGCACACTGGGAAGAAGAATTTGATAAACGAACCAATCCACAAGGTAGAGATTACTATTGGTTAAGCGGAAGATTTGTAAATAACGACGAAGGTCAGGACACAGATGAGTGGGCTTTAGAAAATGGTTTTGTGTCTCTAGTGCCAGTACAGTTCGACTTAACCGCCCATCATTTTATGAAAGAATTAAACGACTGGAAACTGGATGAATAAAGGCAATATTGTAATAGGTTTTTTAATAGGTCTTTCTACAACGATTGGCGGCGTTTTTTTGTTCACTACTTTTTTTTCTGATTATAGTTTTGAAGCGAGCTTAAGAGATTCGATCACTAACGATTACTTCGGAAAATTAGTAGCTATTGGTGCAGTGCTTAATTTTTTACCTTTTTTCGTTTTTATGCGGAAGAAACAGATCTATCACGCCCGTGGAATTTTACTCGCCTGTCTTGTTGTAGCTATCACGATCGCAGTTGTAAAAATTCGGAATTTCTAATTATTCAGCAAAAACAAATACGTCTTGAAATATTATATCATTGCAGGAGAAGCCTCGGGAGATCTACATGCTTCTAATCTTATGAAGTCTCTAAAAAAAGTAGATCCAAATGCCGAATTTCGATTTTGGGGCGGTGATCTTATGCAGGCACAGGGCGGCACTCTGGTAAAACATTATCGCGATCTTGCCTTTATGGGTTTTGCTGAAGTTGTTATGAATTTACGAACCATACTAGGCAATATTTCATTCTGTAAAAAAGATATTTCTGCTTTTCAGCCAGACGCTTTGATCTTTATCGATTATCCAGGCTTTAATCTGCGTATCGCTAAATGGGCAAAAGAAGAAGGATATGATACTCATTTTTATATTTCGCCACAGATCTGGGCTTGGAAAGAAAACCGAATTAAAGCCATAAAACGTGATGTAGATCACATGTATGTGATCTTACCATTCGAGAAAGACTTTTACGAAAAGAAACATAATTACCCGGTAAATTTTGTTGGACATCCTCTTATCGATGCGATTTCAAATAGAAAAAATACCGATGTAGCCAGATTTAAAGCAGAAAATAATCTCGATGATCGTCCAATAATCGCTTTACTTCCCGGAAGCCGAAAACAGGAAATCTCTAAAATGCTGGAAGTGATGCTTAGTATCACTCAGGATTTTAAAGATTATCAATTCGTTATTGCCGGAGCGCCAAGCCAGGAAACCGAGTTTTATAAACCTTATCTAAAAAAGACCAATATTAACCTGGTAACAAATAAAACTTACGACATCTTAACTTGTGCTCATGCAGCATTGGTAACTTCAGGAACGGCAACTTTAGAGACTGCGCTTTTTAAAGTTCCAGAGGTAGTTTGCTATAAAGGCAATTATATTTCTTACCATATTGCAAAAAGAATTATTAATTTAGACTATATCTCACTGGTAAACTTAATTATGGATCGCGAAGTGGTGAAAGAATTGATTCAGAATGAATTTAATTCAGAATCCCTTAAAACAGAATTACAAAAGATCCTGGAAGAGAAGAACAGAGAGCGCATTTTTAAAGACTATTACGAACTAGAACAAAAACTTGGTGGAACTGGCGCCAGTCTAGAAACCGCCACGCTTATCTACAATTCGATAAAATAAGATCTTTTAAATTTACAATATCGACTGAATTAAAATGAAAAATATAGAAAGAAGCATGATGATGAAGCAGGGCCTTAGAATAGGCATAATGGTATTGATCGCTATATTTTTAAGTTCATGCGGATCTTCTAAGCCCAAGGTAGTCACCACAAAAACCGAAAGCAAGCGTACAAAAACAAAGCACTACGATCCAGAAGTCACTCGCAACAGCAAAACAATAAAACCCAAAGACGATCGCGTTTACGATATTGTAAATTATGCGATAAGTTTTGAAGGCACCAAGTACAAATATGGTGGCACCACAAAACGTGGGATGGACTGTTCTGGGCTTTTATTTGTTTCATTTCAGGAAAACAATATTCAACTTCCCAGAACTTCCAGGGCGATGTCTTTGCAAGGCGAACGCCTTTACTTAAAAGATGTCACGGTGGGCGATCTTTTATTCTTTGAAACCAACAAAAACCGTAAAGTAATTAATCACGTTGGGCTTGTCGTCGATATTTCACAAGGCGATATTCTATTTATACACTCCACTACTTCACGAGGTGTAGTGATTAGTAAACTTTCAGAAAATTATTGGAACAATAGCTTCGTGATGGCAAGGCGCGTGATTTAAACTTTAAAATCACCTGCTAAAAAGCAGATTTTCACTACTTTTAAACTGACCCTACTTTCTTATAATCAGAAAGATGGGATACATCAATATTAAGATTCTACAATTTTCGATTGCATTTTTATGCGGAATCCTAGCTGCGCATTTTTTTGAAATTCCTTTAAAAATCCTGATAATTCCTGCCGGAATTAGTATCGCTTTCTTTCTGTTTTTCTTTTTTAAGGCCAAATCTCAACTCTACCAACTCCCCTATTTTGGAATTTGCTGTTTTCTGGTTTTATTTTTCTTCGGAAGTATTTCCTACCAGCTTAAATTCCCTGAAAATAAACCATTTTATTTCTCGAAATTCATTAATTCTGAAGAAGATCTTTTAAAACTGAAATTGACTGAAGAATTAAAGCCAAACTTCCAGAAACGTTTTATTGCTGAAGCAGTACAAGTTATCCAAGGCCAAGATTCGATGAAATCTCAACCAGTTTTTGGGAAAATTCTGATTGGTTTACCGCTAACATCTCGTTTGAAAGTTGGGCAGGAAATCATCGTTCCCGCAAACGTAAGCGAAATTAATCCTCCACTAAATCCGCATCAATTCAACTATCAGGAATACATGAAATTTCAGGGTATTTTTCATCAAATTCAGCTTTCAAAAGATCAAATTTTGATCGATCAAAAAGCCAAACCATCACTACTCAGTAAGATTCGCTATTCCTTACTTGAAACTTTACAAAATTCAGGATTCAAAAGAGATGAACTTGCAGTGATTCAGGCATTAATTTTAGGGGAACGAACCGCTATTTCTAACGAATTATATCAAAATTATGCAGCTGCCGGCGCAATTCATATTTTGGCCGTTTCAGGTTTGCACGTTGGGATTGTTTTACTCCTTATCAACTTTATCCTAAAACCACTTCAGCAATCGAAAATCTTAAAATTCACTCTAACGCTAATCGGAATTTGGAGTTTTGCTTTGCTTACCGGTTTATCGGCATCTGTAGTTCGTGCCTCGTTTATGTTCAGTTTTGTAGCTTTAGGACTTCAAATTAATCGGAAGGTCAATCTTCTCAATACCCTATTTTCGGCGTTTTACGTGCTCATTCTTATCAATCCGTTTTATGTGTTTCAGGTGGGATTTCAATTAAGTTTTGCGGCGGTTTTCAGCATTGCCTTATTTCAGCCTAAATTCAGCAAACTATGGCATCCAAAATATAAGATTGTACGATTTTTTTATAGTATTATCACGGTAAGTATTTGTGCTCAAATTGGTGTTTTGCCCTTAAGTTTATTCTATTTTCATCAATTCCCGGGATTATTTTTACTTACCAATATTGTGATTCTGCCGGGACTTGGGATTTTATTAATTTCAGGAATATTGATTCTTGTTCTAGGCATTTTCGACCTTCTTCCTGAAGTTCTAGTTCACTTTTATTCGATTTTGGTTGAAAATCTAAATCATTTTATCGCCTGGGTGGCCAGCCATGAACGTTTTATTATTAACGACATTCATCTTAGTCATTTTTCAGTCTTACTTTTATTCGGAATCATCATTAGCAGCTTCTTTTTACTTCAGCAGAAAAAGAAAAAGCAGGTTTTGCTGACTTTAGTAAATATTATTTTGTTTCAAATTAGTCTGTTTTTTGACCAATATCAGCATTCTTCCGAAGAAATATTTATTCTGAATAAATCTGGTTCTAGTATCATTGCTGAAAAGAAAGCTGACCTATTAAATCTCTACGGAAACGCACAAAAAGATAGCAGCTGGAGTTATATCGATGATTTTAAAATAGCTGAAAAAATATCGAATATTGAGTTTAAGGAACTACAAAATTTTTACGAGCTAAAGCAAAAACGAATTATGGTGATCGATAGCACAGCGCTTTTCAATTTCCCTGAATTTAATCCCGATATCTTACTACTTTCTAACTCTCCAAAAGTGAATTTAAACCGGGTTATAGAAGTTTTAAAGCCAGGCATTATTATCGCTGATGCTAGCAACTACCCAAGCTTTATCGAACTTTGGGAACAAACCTGCCTAAATAAAAAAGTCCCTTTCTACCAGACAGGTAAAAAGGGAGCTTTTAACTACTAACCACAAACTATTGTTTATGATACAACTAACACTTACTTAGTAAACGTAGGTTCGAAGTTTTCATTGTATTCGTTCCATGCTTTTTCAGTAGTTAAATTTTTATATTCGTCTTTTGCGAAGATTTTAAGGAAAATTTCAATCTGCGCCGGAGTTCTGTATCCCTTTAATGGCGCTATTAAATCTCCTTTTTCATCAAAAAACACGATACTTGGATAAGCAGAAATTTGTAGCGCACGAGCAAATTCATGCGGACTGTTTCTTCTTCCTTTTAAATCTGGATTATATTGTGGGTTGGCAAAAACTTCATTTTTGTAATTGATCTCTTCTTCACCTTCAGCATTAAACTTTACCGGGTAATAGTTCTCATTTATAAATTCAGCTACTTTAGGATGTCCAAACGTATTTTTATCTAACATTTTACAAGGTCCGCACCAATCTGTATACGCATCCATAATAATATTCTTAGGTGTTTCTTTTTGTGCTGCCAAAGCTTCATTCATCGTCATCCATTTGATCTTACTTTCAGACTCCTGCGCCTGCATTGCAACACCAATAAGCACCAATGCTATAAAAAACAATCTTTTCATCTTCTATAAATTTTCTTTTATAATATATTTTATGTAATTTATTCTACTGTGGTTTCCATAGGAATACCCTCTTCCATTTTAGCATCTTCAGCTCCGTGAGTAAGACGTTTAAGAGGTTTAAGTAACATAATTACTATAATCCCTATTAAAGTCCAGATCACAGCGATACCTGTAAAAACTTCAAACTCCCCAAGATCCTGAGCAAACTGACCAATAAGACCTGCTACTTTATTTCCTAAACCAGTTGCAGCCCAATACATCCCCATAATTACTGAAGCGTATTTTAACGGTGCCAATTTCGTAATGAATGAAAGTGATACCGGGGAAGCACAAAGTTCACCAATGGTATGGAATAAATAAGCTGCGATTAGCCAATACATTCCTGAAGATCCGGTTTCCTGATACTGTACAGAAGCAGCACTCATAAATCCAAATCCTAAAGCCATAATGATCAAACCAATAGCCATTTTAAAGATCGAAGAAGATTCTTTTCCTTTTTGCTTCCATTTAAACCAGAAACTACCTACCAAAGTTGCCAGCGTAATAATGAAGAATGAGTTCACCGATTGGAATACTGAAGCCGGAATCTCAAAACCTAAAAGTGTTCTATCTACTTTCTCTGCTGCATAAAGGTTCATTAATCCACCTGCTTGTTCGAAAGCCGCCCAGAAAAGGATAATTAACAAGAAAGAAAGTAATAAGACTTTTACCCTGTCTTTTTCTATAGACGTTAATGGCTTATCTAAAATTGCACGATCTGCTTCGTTCTTTCTGGAAATTAAATTCCCAACATGAGTAAGATGTTTTTGTCCCATCATGTAAACGATTTGTCCTAATAACATTCCTATAGCTGCAAGACCAAAGCCCCAGTGCCATCCGTAATATTCAGCTAAAAATCCACAGGCAATTGGTGCTAAAAATCCACCAATATTAATCCCCATATAGAAAATATAGAATCCAAGATCCCTACGCTCGTCACCTTGCTTATACAAACCACCTACCATAGAAGAGATGTTTGGCTTTAATCCACCAACACCAAGAATGATAAACAAACAACCGATATAGAAAGAAGTTTCAGATTCGAATGCTAGAATACCATGACCAATACAAAGCAAAATACCACCGATCAATACAGTTTTCTTTTGCCCTAAAAACTTATCTGCAATCCATCCCCCGGGAATAGAAACCACGTAAACAAGCATGGTATACCAACTGTATAAACTTAATGCTTCAGCATTAGTCCATCCAAAACCAGGATTATCAGAGTTTGTCTCAGCGACTAGATAAAGTACAAAAAGTGCACGCATCCCGTAGTATGAAAAACGCTCCCATAATTCAGTAAAAAATAGAATGTATAATCCTACCGGATGCCCAAATAGTTCTTTTTGATTAGCTGGAGGTGCTGTATTTGCCATAATTTTAAGTTTGTTGATTGAGTTTTATAGATGTTCTTTTATAAAGTTTGTCATTTTTGTATAGAGATGTAATCTGGTATTTCCGCCATAGATACCGTGATTCTTATCGGGGTAAATTGCCCAATCAAATTGCTTGTTCGCCTGGATAAGTGCTTCAACCATTCGCATGGTATTTTGAAGATGCACGTTATCATCACCACCACCATGTACAATTAAAAAGTCTCCTTTTAATTTATCTACATGATTAATTGGTGAATTTTCATCGTAACCAGAAGCATTTTCCTGCGGTGTGGTCATAAAACGCTCAGTATAGATCGTATCATAAAATCTCCAGCTGGTTACCGGCGCTACAGCAATTGCCATAGCAAAAGTATCACTACCTTTTAAAATTGCGTTAGACGCCATAAACCCACCAAAGCTCCATCCCCAAATCCCTATTCTATCAGCATCGATATAATCCAGCTTTCCTAGTTTTTGAGCTGCAGCGATCTGATCTTCCAATTCGTATTTCCCTAACTCATTTTGAGTTACCTTCTTGAAATCTGCTCCTTTAAAACCAGTTCCTCTACCATCTACACAAGCAATAATATATCCCTGATCGGCTAACAACTGATACCAATATTCGTTAGTATTGAAGTAAGAATTAGAAACCGACTGGGAGCCAGGCCCCGAATATTGGAACATTAATAACGGATATTCCTTAGATTCATCAAAATCTGAAGGCTTGATCGTCCACATATTTAGTTCGTTCCCATTCACCTGAAGTGTAGATAACTCTTTTGGAGAGAAATGATAAGGTTTTTCAATATCCAGTAAATCGCTATTATCTTTTATCTCACGAACTAATTTTCCATTTTTCGCTAAATGAAGCGTGTACTCCATAGGAGTTTCAGTACTGGTAAAAGCATTGATAAAATATGTAAAATCAGCACTAAAATCGGCATTATTCATCCCGGTTTTTTCGGTGAGTCTTTTTTTACTTTTCCCGTTGGTTTTTATTGAATAAACATCGCGGTTTACACTGCCGTTTTCGGTGCTTTGATAAAACAAGCGATCACTTTTCTTGTCGTAACCATAGTAATTGGTCACTTCCCAATTTCCTGTGGTTACTTGTCGCTTCAGCTTTCCATCTTCAGCATATAAATAAATATGATTAAAACCATCACGTTCACTGGTCCAGATAAAGCTATTATCTTCTAAAAAGGTTAGATTATCTGTCACATCAACGTAAGCTTCGTCCTTTTCAGTAAGAATAACTTCTGCAGTATTATCTTCAGCATTCACAAAAAGAAGATCTAATTGATTTTGATGCCTGTTTAACACTTGAGCGCTTAAGATATAATCTTTATTGGTCCATTTAATTCTTGGAATATAAAAATCTGAATAATCACCAAGATCGATTTTCTGAGTTTCTTCGGTTGCTACATCATACATATGAAGTGATACCTTAGAATTTGCTTCACCCGCTTTTGGATATTTAAAAACCTGCTCGCTAGGATAAAGATCACTACCAAAAATATCCATAGAAAACTCTGGCACTTCAGTTTCGTCTAATCTTAAAAAAGCGATCTTATCGCCTTTAGCATTCCATTCGAATGCTCTTACAAAACCAAGCTCTTCTTCGTAAACCCAATCAGTAATTCCGTTGATTATACTATTGATCTTACCATCTTTGGTGATCTGTTTCTCGGTTTTTTCAGCAACATTGTAGATGTAAATATTGTTCTCGAAAACATAAGCCAGTTTCGAATTGTCTGGAGAAAATGTTGGTTCCTGAAATTTCTTATCGCTAAGCTTGTTAAGTTTTTTAGAATTTACATCGAAAATATAGAATATCGCCTTAGAAGACCTACGATAAATTGGCTGAGGATCTGTAGCTAGTAAGATCTTAGATTCGTCGTCGCTTAAGCTGAAACTTTGAAATTTATCCAGATCCTTAAGATCTTTCGTATCTACCAGCGTGCGGGTTTGCTCCCCGGTTTTGTAACTATAAACATCGATGCTAGAATTGCCGGTATCTGGATCGTGATTAAGTACCACATATTCGACACCATTTTTAAGAGATTGTAGGGATTGTAAATGTTGCTGACTAAATTTTCCGCTCCATATTTCTTCAAGCGTAATATTCTTTTCCTGGGAAGTCGCAACAGAAGCTGCTATCGTCATAAGCAGAACTAAGATTTTTGAGAACCTCATTAAATTCTATAAAAATTTTATTGCAGGCCAAGTTTACTAAATTTTGATGAGAAAGCCGGCCGAAGACCTGTTAAATACTAACAATTTGTTAAAGGTATTTTCAACATCTTTAAACCTGGCATTAAAATTAATGTCTTATCTGCAACCAAATAACAATTGTATCTTTGTAAAGAAACTATTACGAAATTTCATGAAGGAACCAATTTCTGGCTTTTCGAAGCTAACGAAAGAAGAAAAGATTCACTGGTTAACTAAGACCTATCTGAATGACGATCCTAAGGCTGTAGAAGTTTTGAAGCAGTACTGGAATAAAGACGAAAAATTACAACAATTACACGACGAGTTTACTGAAAATACGATCTCTAATTACTATTTACCCTTTGGGATCGCTCCTAATTTTTTAATTAACAACGAGCTATTTGCCATCCCAATGGCGATCGAAGAAAGTTCTGTTATCGCTGCGGCGAGTAAAGCAGCTAAATTTTGGGGCAGTCGAGGCGGCTTTAAAACTGAAGTGATCGATACAGTAAAAGTCGGGCAGGTACATTTTATTTATAAGGGAAGTGAAGAAAAATTAGAGCTGTTTTTTAACGAATTAGAGCCTAAACTTAGAAAAGCTGCTGCGCCTATCACTAAAAATATGGAGCAACGCGGTGGCGGAATTAAAAGCATAGAGCTAAGAGAGCGCACTACTGAAGTTGAAAATTACTACCAGTTGCACTGCCATTTTGAAACTGTAGACAGTATGGGCGCTAATTTTATAAATAGCTGCCTTGAAAAATTTGCTGAAGTTCTTGAAAACGAAGCTGCGATCTGGGAAGATTTTAATGATGAAGAGCGCAATATCGAGATCGTAATGAGTATTCTTTCGAACTACGTTCCAGAATGTATCGTTCGTGCTGAAGTTTCCTGCTCGCTCGAAGACCTATCTGATGACGCCAATTTCAGCGGAGAGCATTTTGCTGAAAAGTTTTTAAGAGCAATAAAGATCGCCGAAACCGAACCTTTTAGGGCCGTTACCCATAATAAAGGAATAATGAACGGTATCGATGCGGTTGTATTGGCTACAGGGAACGACTTTAGAGCCATTGAAGCCGGTGTTCATGCCTATGCTGCAAAAGATGGGCAGTATTCCAGTTTAACGCATGCAAAAGTTGAAGACGGTATCTTTAAATTTTGGATTGAAGTTCCTTTAGCTTTAGGAACCGTTGGCGGTTTGACAAGTCTACATCCCCTGGTAAAACTTGCTATGGAAATGCTAGGCCAACCAAACGCCAGAAAATTGATGGAAATCGTCGCCGTAGCAGGTTTGGCTCAGAATTTTGCCGCTGTAAAATCTTTGATCACTACCGGCATCCAGAAAGGCCATATGAAGATGCATTTAATGAATATTCTTAATCAGCATAATGCGACTTTGGAAGAAAAAGAAAAACTAATCGAATATTACAAAACCAATGTGGTTTCTCATAGCGATGTTGCTGTGCAACTTGAAAAACTTAGACGATGAGATTTTATAGCCACGGAAAACTTTTAATTACTGCAGAATATGCAGTTTTAGATGGCGCACAGGCCTTATGTCTTCCTACGAAAAAAGGTCAGTTTTTAAATGTTGAAGAAAATTCTTCAGGATCAATAAAATGGATCAGTAAAGACGAAAACGGCGAGATTTGGTTTCAGGATGAGTTTAAGAAAGATTCCTTTGGAATACGATCAACTTCAGAAGAAAACATTTCAGGGAAAAATGCTGAAATATCGCAACGTTGTATCCAAATTTTAACCGCTGCGGAAGAATTATCTGGTTTAAATCTTTTTGAGAAAGGTTATACAATCGAAACCGAATTAGAGTTTAAACGGGAATGGGGACTAGGCACATCTTCAACCTTGATAAATAATATTTCACAATGGCTGGCTATTGATCCTTATGTTTTACTGAATAAAACTTTTGGAGGAAGCGGCTATGATATTGCCTGCGCTAAAGCCGACGGCCCTATTACTTACGAGCGAACAAAAGAGACTCAGATTTCACTAAAATCGCCTTTTGATCCAGAATTTTCAGATCACATCTACTTTGTTTATCTAAATCAGAAACAGAACAGTAGAGAAGGTATAGCGCATTACAGAAATCAAGAAGATACACATCGGGAAATTTTAATCGAAAAAGTATCCAATATCACGCAGCAGATCATTAAATGCGAAAGTCTGGCTGAATTTGAATTACTCGTTGATATTCATGAAAGTTTAATCGCAAAAACAATAAATCTCCCTAAAGTAAAGCATAAGCATTTCGCCGATTTCACAGGAAGCATTAAAAGTCTTGGTGCCTGGGGAGGCGATTTTGTGATGGTTACAAGTAAAGAAGATCCTACCGCTTACTTTAAAGAAAAAGGATTTGAAATTGTGATCCCATATTCAGAAATGGTCTTATAAATTTTACTTCTAAAAATAGTATCAGAAATTATACAAAATCAAAAACTGGAGATTTGCAGAAATAAAAAAAGCCACTCGATCGAGTGGCTTTTTTTATTATTTATATCTAAATCCTAGTAAAACTTAGCTCTTTTATCTTCGATCTCGGCTTTAGATTTTAAAGCTTCAAACGCCCTGCTGTTCGCCATTTGACGACGGCTACTGGTTTCCTGTTGTGCAAATGGTTTGTAAGAATCTAACTCGGGAGCTTCGCTCTTACTTACTAATTCTACAACATAAACACCTTTATCTCCTACGATTGGTTTACTAGTTTCACCAACCTCTAAAGCATAAACAGCTCCTACAACTTCTGGCTCGCTACCTGCACCTGCAAGTGTTGGAGAACTTAAGTTTACAGCATTTGCAGTTTGAACGATCTTATCTTGTTTTTCTGCAACCTGATCTACAGTTGTTCCAGAGATCTTTTCTTTGATCATTTCAGCTTTCTTCTGCTTAGTAAGAATTGGAATAACTTCAGAAGAGGCATCTTCTGGGCTCATTAATCCTTTTTTCTTCTTAGCAGTGATTTGCGCTACGATATAGCCAGCCGGAGTATCAAAACGCTTAACATCACCTACTTTTGCATCTTCTTCAAAAGCCCACTGTACAACTCTTCGTTGTTGCCCAACTCCTGGAATATTTTCGTCTAAAGCTTTTACATCACGTACGGTACGAATTCTATAATCTGCAGACTTCGCTTCTTCTGTAAAGTCTCCTTCACCGGCTGCGATTTCGAATTTAGTAACCTCGTTAAAAAGTTTGTTTCTTGTACCTTCTGTAGCTTCGATCTCTCTAGATACGGTAGCAATTTTAACTGCTTTTTCTCTTTCTGTTTGTTCTTCGATATAGATTACATGGTAACCAAAATCTGTTTTTACAACACCTACTGTTCCTTCGTTATTATTTAAAACGAAATCATCGAAAGTTGGCACCATCATACCCGGTCTAAAGTAACCAAGATCACCAGAATTTTGTGCAGCAGAAGGATCATCAGAAAATTCTGTTGCAAGCTCACCAATCTTAGATTTATTACTTCTAACTACACCAGCTAAACTATCTGCTAACTGCTTTGCTGCTTCCTCTGTACGAGTACCGCCAGCCTGAGCTCCCTGATATCCTAATAAAATATGGCTTGCTTTTATAGAATCTGGGATTTGCTTAGTCTCTACTAATTTGCTTAACTTCCAGTATCCATTTTCTTCGTAAGGACCGTGAACTTCTCCTTCTTCAAGATTGAATAATTCATCAGCAAATTCTTTTGGAAGTTGATTTTTAAATCTGAAGGTTACAGGCTGAGTTAGATCTGAATTAGAATTTACAAATTCCTGATCGTCTGAAGTTGAATTGAACCCGGCAATAGTATCGTTAGATTTAGAAACCGAGTTATACTCAACTCTATCTTCTAATAATTCGCTTAAAGAAGCCTTAGCCTCTTCTTTATCTTCTGGAGAAGGCTCTTCACTAAAAATAACATACTGGATATTACGAGCTGCTTCAGTTTCGAATTTCGCTTTATGGTTATCTACGTATTCTTTAATTTCAGATTTTGAAACTTCAACTTCATCATCTGAAATTGAAGAAAAAGGAACCTGAACATAACGAAGATCCATCGTATTATTTTGCAAGTGATAAGCTTGTTTTCCTTCAGTTAAGGTTGCTCCTACACCAGTACGAATCATATTCGCATAGATATTTTGAGCAGCAGATTCTGAAAGACCTTCTTCATAGCTTAACCATTGCTGATACATTTGTGGAGAAGTTTGCTTTAAACTAGCCACATATTCTTTTACTCGATTTTCATCGAACATTCCAGCTTCGTTAGTAAACTGAGGGTTTTGAGACATTTGAGCTCTCATCATTTGTCTTACCTGCGCCTGCTCTGCTCTAATCCCAAGTTCTTCTACCTGCTCTTCAACAATAATTTGATTTAGTTGTTGATCCCAAACACGATTTACGGCCTGAGTAGTAGAAATATTACCACGCATATTTTGCTGATAAGCTTCTACCTGACGGGCAAATTCTTCCCGGCTGATCTCCTCTCCATTTACAGTAGCAATAGAGTTATCTTTACCGCTAAAGCCACCACTTCTAATCACATCGGCCAGAACAAATGCAAACAATGCCAATGCAATAATTAAAATTAAGAAAACAGAACGTTGTCTGATTTTATTTAATACTGCCATTTTTAGATATAATTTATCAAAATATAGTGGGCGAAAATAGTGTTTTTAGGCTAATTATAAAACTTATAATTAGCAAAATCTTAACTTTTTAACGCTTTAATCTTCTGGCTTGATTTTAAGCTCTACAAGATCGATTTTTGTATTGGAAACATCGAGGATCGTAAACTCGAATTCATCGATTCGAACCACCTCGTTTTGCTGCGGAATTTCTTCAGTGTGATTCACTATAAAACCGCCCAGGGTTTCATAATTTTCACCGGTAGGAATATTTAAACGATAGGCTTCATTGATATAATCGACTTCTACTCTTGCTGAAAATTTAAAATGCTCGTCACTAATTTTTTCATCCACCAAAATAGGTGAATCATGCTCATCTTCGATCTCTCCAAATAATTCTTCAACAATATCTTCTATCGTCATCATTCCGCTCGTACCACCATATTCGTCAATAACTACGGCAATACTTTTACGCTTTTTGATCAATACATTAAGCACATCTTTTACCCACATTGTCTCCGGGACAAAAATCACGGGTAATAAGATAGATTTTATAGATTCTGGCTTTTTGAAAAGTTCAAATGAATGCACATAACCTATAATATCATCGATCGTATCGTTATAAATCAATATTTTAGAAAGACCCGTTTCAGTAAAAGTTTTTACCAGGTCTCCTGGCTCTTCATCCTGGTTTACGGCGATGATTTCAGTTCTAGGGATCATTACTTCTCTAGCCTTAATATCGGCAAACTGAAGCGCATTTTGAAAAATCTGAATTTCGGAGTCTACTTCATCTTCTTCCTCTACGGTTTCCATTTGCTCACTAATAAAATTCCCTAATTCAATTTTACTGAAAGCAAGCTGAACTTCATCTCCATCAGTTTTAAAGAAACGTTTCAGGATCATATCTGAAATCCATATCACGAAAGAAGAAATAAAACTGAATAACAAATAAAAAAGATAGGCCGGCACCGCAAAAAATTTCAGCATGGTATTCGCATAGATCTGAAAGAATACCTTCGGAAGAAATTCGGCCGTCACCAAAATAAGCAGTGTAGAAAGCACTGTTTGAGTTACCAGACTAAGATCGGTCACCAAATAATTCAATATTGCATTATTTACAGGCTGAATTTCGGTTAACCATGCCATGATCAAATCACCCATATAAAAACCATATACAACAAGAGCGATATTATTGCCTACCAACATGGCAGCAATAAACTTTGAAGGTTTTTTAGTAAGACGTTTTAAAACTTTAGCTAAAAAATCGTTTTGAAGTTTCTCTATTTCAATATAGATCTTGTTTGAAGATACATAGGCGATCTCCATACCCGAAAAGAATGCGGAAAGTAATAATGAAAAAATAATGACGATGACCTCTGCACTCATTATTTCTTTTCTTTTTGTCTTTTTTCAAGCTTCCGACGAAAATTTCTTTTGAAGAAAAACATGAAAATGGCCATTGAGGCAAGAAATATAAAAATGTACGCTCTACTGCGTTCGGTATCCCAAATTGCAAAAGTTTCGAAAATAAAGAAACCTCCAATTATTAAATACGCATACTCGAAATACCTGAAATATTTTGTCATTTTTCTGACTCGTCTATGTTTTGAATTCCGCTATTGGTTCTAAAGTTGAATTTATCGAAATTTTGATTGGAATCAAAACCCATTCCTTCATTAAAAGAACCATCTGGAAATTTAATCTGATTTTCACGATCTGTGAACACCCAACTTTGATTTTGATCCCAGTAAAGTTGATCGCCTTTTAACTGTGTACTATCTGATGTAAGAATAACTACATTCCCTCGAAGATCTACCAGACCTGTGCCGCTATACACAATACCATAATCTGCTACCACCGTACTTTTCTCATCATCTTCACCAAAAAATTCGATATACACACCTTCTGGAAATTCCCGATAAGGAAAATCTTTATTCTCGTAATCGAACATTTTGGAACTTTGAAGCGTAGCAACCACTCGCCCAGAATCGGTATATTTTAATAGAATACCTTTAGCAACTCCTGCCGGGGCATCTGCAGGGTTTTGAAGTGCTCTAACCTCATTTAAATTACCCTCACATGAAAAAAGCATTGTCACGCCGATAAGCGTGACAATGCCTTGTATTATTTCACGATATGTGATTCTCATATTATAACTGAGGGATACGCACAGTTTCACCTATCCAACAACCAATCTGGATAGCATCTCCTGCTTTTTTCCCTTCTTGGAATACATCAGATTTTTGTGGGGCACGACCATTGTAAGCCGCTACTGTTGCATTCGCATGTTTAGAAAGAGATGGATCTACTCTACCAGCTTTTGCCACATACTCTGCAGCTAACCAGTAAACAGCTCTTTTGTTAAAAGCAGTATCACCACAGTTGTTTGCACTATCTGCATACATATCTGCAATATTCAAGTAAGCTCTACCGTAAGATGGCTTAGCCTGAACCGCCTTTCTATAAAAGTTTCTAGCTTGTGAAAAACTTCCTGAAGACTTATAGTTCTGAGCGATTCTATAGTAAATTTTCGCTTTATCTCCTGGTTCTTCTTCAAGCTCTGCAGCTTCATTATAATATTCTAAAGCCTTAGCTCTATCACCATCTGCTTCTGCTAACTGTCCTAAAGAATAAGCAGATGCTGCAGAAGGCTCTAATTGATGAAGCGCCTCAGAAACTTTAAAGAATAATGGATCTTCACAGTCTTTAGCTGAAAGACGAGCATTTGCATTTTTTAACCATGCTACATCTTCTTTTTTAGCTTCAAAATCTTTTTCATAAAGCGGCACAAGATTATCACAATCTGCACGTGCTCCTAATTTAGCATTTAAAGCATTTTTAACTGCATTAAAGTTAGTTAGTCTACGCTCTGCTATACCAGCTGTTTTTTCTTCTTTAGCTGTTAACTCTTCACCAGAATCTTGCTTCTCGATTAGCGGCTGTAAACGATCTGCCTCATAGATCTCTTCTTCTTCAATCTTAGACATTACTCTATCATAAATATCGAAAACATCTTGTAGCTCACGCTCACCTGCATCCTGCATATTTACCATAAGATCAAAATACGCATAAAGACCTTTTGGGCTGGTAAAGTTATCTTTATCCTCTGTATAAGCTTTATCAAAAGCTTCCCAACGCTCTTCAGTAGTTCCCATTTTATGAGTAAACTTTAATAAAGCGATATCCCCGTAAACATCACCTTTCTTAGTTTTCTCTGGGTAATATTCTAATCTTCCTTTGTATGTATCAATTAATTCATTGATATACTTATTTTTTTCGTCACCAGAAGCACCGTCAATCTTATGCTTAAGCACTCTTTCAAGGTATTGAAAAGTTGCCAAACTATAATCTGGACAGTCTTCTTTCACCTGCATTAATGGCTCATAAGCCGCATCATAATTCTTCGCCTTAGCATCATCGTAAGCCAAAGCTGCAGTAGTAGTACAATCCTGAGCAAATGCCCCAGAACCTAGCATTACCGCCGATAATAAAACTATAAATCTCGCTTTCATCTTGTTGTTTATTATGGTTAATTAAACTTTCTCTTTACAAACCATTGGTCATTCAAAGATAAACCAATTGATAATTTAAAAAAATTCTCCTGTATTAATCCTGAGCTTGTTGTACCGCGCTGTCCATACTCCAGACCCAGATTTAAATTAGAGAAATCACCTCCAATTGGTAATCCTAATCCAAAAGATATGCCAAACTCATCAATCGACTCTCCATTAAGTTGTAAGCCTGTTTCTTCGAAACGTCCACCAAAGCGATAAACAACACGTTTAAAATAACTCGTAAGCGAATTATACTCGGGCACAATATAACCTCCTAATCGATATGCGCTTCCATCATTATATTCGGCATCATTTACAGGAGTACTAAAAACCGAAATTTCTGGGATACTTCCAAATGCAGAATATTCACCCCCAACAAACCATTTATTAGGTCTACCTAGACCTAAACCAAATGTAGTTTTAGAAGGCAATGTGATATCCTGAGATTCCACATCAAAATTTCGAACATTTAATACATTCTCTCCATTTGCATTAAATATCACATTAGCGATCTCACGATAACTTTCTGTCGTTATATCGGCTTCAGGTGTATAAACTGCAGAAGCATGTAGTTTTAAACCATTATTCAGTTTTGTTTGATAATCTAATCCAAAATTAAAATTGAATCCAGAAATATCGGAACGATCTATATCTCTGGTCCCGTATTGAATACCATCTCTTAACACCGTTCTTCTGCGTTGGATATTTCCAAAGTTATAATCGGCATTAACACCAATACTAAGATCTCTACTAATAGCATAAGCTGCAGATAGAAAAACTTTGTTCATCCCTCCACGACCCTGCAATCTGCTGGCGGCATCACCTTCAATATCAAGAATACGATATCCTACTGAAGAATATGGGATAAGACCTGCACCAAAACCAAAACGGCCCACCGGAACTCCTAAACCTAAATAATCTAAAGAAACATTACTAACCTGATCATCGGCCTCTGAAGTTTCTTGCTGTGTAGATTCGACACTTGCCGCTGCAGTATAAGTTGTCCTTGCCAATTTACCATATCCGGCAGGATTGGTAAGGTTCATATGAATACTATCCGAAAATGTACTAAGACCTCCCATCGCTCTATTCTCTACAGTTCCTTTAAAATTGGTAAGCCCAATACCGTAATAAGAATACGGGGAAGAAGTGTTCTCCTGAGCCTTGGCCCAAAATGCAGAAAATAAGGCTACGATTACTATAAATCGTTTAATCATTGAATTTTGTTATATTCTAAAATATGGTTTAAACCCTCTAAAAGAAAATTTGAGTTCGCAAATATGCTATTTTTTAGTCGCTTTGACAAAAATAGAAGATCACCGCCCGTCAAAATAACTGTTAAATCTTTAAATTCTGATTTGTATTGGCTAATCATCCCATCGATTTCTGCAGCAAATCCAAAATAAATACCGCTTTTTAAACCTTCTTCTGTAGAGTCACCTACCAATTTTAGATGGTTACTATCTGACTTTATTAACGGTAATTTTTCTGTAAACTTATGTACGGCATTAAATCTCATTTGTAAACCAGGAGAAATTCCCCCGCCTAAATACTCAGATTTATCGTTTATAACATCATACGTCACACAGGTTCCTGCATCTATCACTAAACAATTTTTCCCAGAATAGTCATTTACAGCAGCAGCAGCTAAAGCTATACGATCTTTACCCAAAGTTTGAGGAGAAGCATATCTATTATTGAAAGGCAATTTTAAATTACTATCCAGATAATATAAGATTGAATGTTTTTGAAGTATTTTTTTTATCGAATTATCATCTTTTAATACACTTGAAAGTATCGAAAATTCAATTTTAGAGTACTGCTGAAAAATTTTTTCAATTTTTTTACTTTTTTCTTTCTTCGGAACTTTAAAGGTTTCTAAAACTCTATAATTTTGAAAAACAGCAATTTTCGCAAATGTATTACCCAAATCAACAACAAGATTCATAACTCGATTTTAAAAAATGCTAAGGTACGAAAGCATTTTTTTCAAAAAAGCCTTGTGAGTTCCTAAAATTGAATTTATATTTGCAACCGCTTTCAAAAAGCAACTGGTGCCTTAGCTCAGTTGGTAGAGCAAAGGACTGAAAATCCTTGTGTCCCTGGTTCGATTCCTGGAGGCACCACCTTTAAAAAAGCCCGCTAATTTTAGCGGGCTTTTTCTTTTAAACAAAATCAACTTTAGATCATAGGTACAGTTAATTTTTATCGTTTCAAGGAGAAATGAGAGCGATAAGTCTTAGCGATTCCATCCTGTTGGAAGCCTACCTCAAACCAATAATCGTTAGAAGGCATCGATGATCCATCTTTAGAACCATCCCAACCTCCTTCTGCTGGCTTTATCTTTGTAATATAAGCTCCATAGCGGTCGTAGATATGAATCTCGGCTTCTGGATGAGTTTCCAACTCTGTAATATTCCAGGTATCATTGAAACCATCGCTATTAGGTGTAAAAAACTTTGGATGTTTAAGCACCTCAACAACTTCAGCAGTAACTCCGCAATATCCCATCACACCTTTCACTTCTACCGTATGTGTTCCTGAGGCGACATCATAAAATTCATTTTCAGGCTGAAATTCACCTCCATCTAAACTATATAAATAATCACCTCTACCTTTTACTACTTCTACATTCACCACTGCAATATCCTCAAAAGGCTCAGTAACTATTACAGAAATTTCTGGTTTCGCAGACTCTTTTACGAATACAGATGTTTCATTAAAACCACAACCTGTTTCTATTTTTCCATCGATCTTGGTCGTTTTTACAATGTATTCTCCTGGCTGCATGGCTTCGAATTCTGGCCCTGTATGCATCAACTTATCCTGGTAATACCAGTTCACTTCAAAAACTCTGGGATCCAATCCGGTATAAAAATACGCTCCGGTTTCAACCTCCCCACTTTCAGTATTTACACATAAAGCCTCTTCTTCGATTTCCAAATCTTGCAATGGATACACAGTTACATTAAACGAACTGTAATTATAACATGCATCATTAGATAAAGACTGTGCTTTTAAATACATCGTATAAGTTCCTGGTTCTGTAATCACATTTTCTGGACCCAAAATAGCACGATCATCTTCTAGGTCTGTAGTGTAAAACATCTCATAATCTACCGGCATGATACCCATTGGAGAATAAATATTTGGCACCTTATAGCTACCACAAACTTCTATATCTGGTATCGTAGCAACATTTGGTGTTCGTGAAACATTAATATCAAACACATACTCATCTTCACAAACAAATCGAACTCCTGCCTTCTTATAGATATAAAGTCTCGTATTCGCTGTAATCTCGGTTCCCGCCTCGATCTTCTTTCCTTTTCCTCCAGATTCTGTAAAATATTCGCCTTCATTCAACTTTGGCAATACATACAAATCACAGACATTTACCTCTTCCGGACGATCTACTTTTACACCTTCTATATAAATTGTAAAGAACTTATCATTTGCACATCCTTCAAGATCTTCCCACTCATTATAAATATAAATTCGACTTGTTTCTTCGATATAAGTTCCTGCTGCAAGCTCTTCGCCCTGCGCGTTGGCTTTAGTATAATATCTTCCGAATTGAAGCTCTGGTAATTCGTAACCGAAACATGAGTATACATCTACAAAATTCTCTACAGGAGCAAGCTCTCTCACTTCTACATTGAAACTGCTTTCGTTTGCACAGGAATTTTCGATATTATTAATGAAGATTTTTTTACTTTCAAAGATCTTATCCCCGGGTGAGAGCTGCTCTCCCTGTCTATCAGGCTCCGTAAAATATTCACCGTTTTCAATTTCTGGAAGTACAAAACCATCCTCTACGCAAACAGTCACGTCCTGCAACCTATCTACATCTGGAATAGGTGTGATATTTATAAAAAATCTTATCTCTTTTGCACAATCTGAGCCATCTGTAGTTTCAGCGGTATAAAAAACCTCGGTACTTTCAGTTAACACTGCTCCTTGCTGTAGACTACTCTCATCTGCAGCAAAATATTCACCGATCTCAAGCTCTGGCAAAGTATAACTTCCGCAGGCAATCACATCTTCAAAATTTGGAATGATCCTTACTTTGAATTCATCTTCGTTATTACATCTCCCATCGTCATTATAAACATATAGAGTCATTGAAGTGGTTATGCGAACGCCTGACTTTAATCGTTGCCCACCTCCATTGGGGTTTGTATAATATTCCCCATGAGTAAGTTCTGGCAAAATAAATCCATTACAGACTACTACATCATCAAATTTATCAACCTCAGGCAGGGGATAAATAGCTACATCGAATTTTTCTTCTTTACATAGCGAACCATCTTCCATCTCCCCGTAATAATAGATACTAAAATCTGAAGTGAATACTGTTCCCGAAGCCACTTCCTGCCCACCTCCATCTGGACCATCAGGAGCATCATAAAAAGCACCTGCAGGAGGAGAAGGAACCACAAATTGCTCGCAGTAATATTCATTGAGTTTATAATCCTGAATTAACTCAACCTTAAAACTTGATTGATTAGAACAACCTGCTTCATTAAGATTATAGATATAGTAAGTCCCTGAATTTTCGATCACATCTCCTGCCTGAAGCATTCTCCCTTCTCCTTCGGCCCGCGTATAATAATTTCCATCAGTAATGGCAGGAAGTACATATGTATCGCACTCTACCACATCCTGTAAAACAGAAACCGGAGGTAAATCATTTAAACTTATATTAAGCGTAAAAATATTAAAACAACCGCTAACCAAAGTGTCCTGAACTTTACCAAAAACCTGGAACTCTGAAGCGTTTCCCGAAAGCTGGAAATTAGAAATATCAGCAACAGGATC
Organism: Zunongwangia mangrovi; assembly: GCF_900112105.1. Classification (GTDB taxonomy): domain Bacteria; phylum Bacteroidota; class Bacteroidia; order Flavobacteriales; family Flavobacteriaceae; genus Zunongwangia; species Zunongwangia mangrovi. The sequence goes on from NZ_FOKV01000001.1 coordinate 69,424, forward strand.
GACACCCTGATCTGCGTTTCCAGCAGTTCGATAAAGTTCAAAAACATACGAATCTTCAAACAATTGATCGTTCACCAAATCGCTAATTTCAGAAAGATTGACAAGATTACTACCTTGTGGCTTACAGGCAACGATCTCATCTGGAACCTCAAGTCGAATAGATTCGTTTACCTCTAAATTAAAAGACGCGGTTGCGTTACAAAACTCTTCAGTTTCCTTACTTTTCAATTTCACGAAAATTGTTTCTCCGGGTCTGCTTTTAAAAGAAGTTAGATCTTCAGACTTTATTTGATTAGAAGCACTAACATCACCACTATAGTAAACTAGATCATACTGCTCTGAGCTCAATCCTAATCTTTCATGACCGTTATTGGTTAGATCAAAGAACTGTTCTGCAGATCCATCATCGCAAACCACAATATCTGGGAGATCATTATAGGTAAGACTTTCAACTTTTATACGATCACTTATATCGCAACTAGAATCGTTCTTAGTTACTTTTACCATATAATTCCCTGGGGCATTCACATCTAAGAAATGACTCGTTTCATTTAGGATTTCAACATCATCTTTAAACCATTGATGCTTATAAATTGGTTCTTCCAAACCAGTATTTAAACGAGTAAAAGTGCCTTCACACAGCATTCTCTCTGCTCCCAGATCCAAATCTGTTCTAAAACTACCACCGGCTATAAATATGGCGCTATCGTAATTAGAATCATGACTATCACCTATCACCAGTTTAATTCTATATTTTTTGCCAGGTTTTATCGTGGCTGCCGCAGTAAGTAATTTTGTATACCCACGCATATTCACAACCGAGTTTGCGGCATCTACCTGATAACTTGCAAAATATTCTGGATTATCACTTTGACAATTCTCATTAAAACTGCGATCTTTTATCGTCCTAACAGAAACCGGTGCGTTAGTTCCTGGCACCACCGCTATATTTCTTGTTTCCCCGGTTTCTATTTCAGTTAATAAAAAAGCAAAAACATCACTACTGGCACATTGCCATTGCCCGTATTCATTACTTGCAAAAATGAAATCGAAACTAAAATTTTCAGAAAGAGGTACAAATTCAAATTCCAGATACGCCACATCAGATATCGCTGTACTTTGCCCCGAAGCATTGTTAATTGCCTGTAGATCTGGATCTCCAGTTGTATTTATTTGTGTACTTAAATTTTGGCCAGAATAAGCCCCCTCGGTAAGTTTAGCTTTACCCGAACGAATTATCACACCCTCAGAAATGGGGAAATCGCCAGAATTATTACTAAAATAAGCCACAGCCTCTTTATCAGATTGCGCGATATTAGTAATCTGGACGCAAGAATTATCTAAAAGTCCGGCGACTAATTCTTCTTTCGTAACACCTTTATCGTCAACAGTAATAGCCTGCCCATACCCTCCTGCAAAAATTAGCAGGAATACATATTTTATCAACTTCATAATAACTATTAGTTAGGGAATAGTTTATTATTAAGATTAGATTCGTAAAAGGTTAAGGTTATCTTAAATATTTTGGTTATGGCAAATAAAACATAAAATATAGTCTACAAACAAGAAAAATCGACAAACAGCATAATTTTAACATTTTCAGATGTTTACAAACGATTTAGCACTTTATGGTTGCCGATTTATCAAAAATTAAGCACTAAATTGAGAAGATACTAAACGAGGATCTACCTGAATCTTCTGAAATTCGATTATATCAGCCTCTATAGAAATATAATCAAACTCGTTATTCACTTTTCCTACACATAGGTAAATCCCATTATTATACAACGGATACTTAGTTACTTGATTTGGAAACTGCACAGTATCAAAAATATCATGGTTTACGTCATAAAACGTAGCAAAACACATTTCTTTGCCATTAGAAGTGGTTGTTTTTTTCTTACAAACCAACTTTCCATAAATTCTTACTTGTTTTCCTACAAAATCAGTAAGCTGTTTTACACTTACAGATTGTCTTATCGGCTGCTGCAATAATTTAAAATAACTACACAACGGAAAGCCCAAAAGCTCGATTTGATCGTAAGCATCTACTAATACTGAATATTGAAATTCAGGCAAAGTGTACTCTTTATGCTCGATCTTAAAAAGTCCCGGCTGATCGTTTTTCTTTTTTGATTTTATCTTCCTAAAATAAGCTTCCCAAAGCAATTGATGTTTATCCTTTCCCGTAAACCGAAACGCCCCGACTTTTAATAGAATTCTAAGTTGTTCTATAGAAATTTCTACTCGATCGATAAAATCGTCTAGACTCTTATAAACGCCAAAAAACTGTCGATTTTCAAGAATTTGTTGCACCGTTTTTGTCTCCAGCTCTTTGATATACCCAAACCCCAGGTAAATATTTTTACCAAAGATCGTATTGGGGTGATCACTATTATTAATGCAGGGAGCATGCACATTCCCGCCGCAATTTTTTATTTCCTGAACATAGGTTTCAACCGAATAAAATCCACCACCGTTATTGAGCACCGCCACCATAAATTCTAACGGAAAGTATTTTTTTAGATATAAACTCTGGTAACTTTCTACAGCGTAAGAAGCCGAATGACCTTTCGGAAAAGCATAACCTGCAAATGATGAGATTTGTTCCCAAACCTCATCGGTGATCTGCTGCGTATAGCCCTTTTCTTTACAATTACTGCGGAATTGCGCTTCAATTTTCTCCATTTGTCCTTTTGAAGTTTTCTTTCCACTCATCCCACGACGTAACACATCGGCATCATCAAAACTAAGCCCGGCAAAATGATGCGCTACTTTCATCACGTCTTCCTGGTAGACCATAATTCCGTAGGTATCATCCATAATATCTAACATTACAGGATGCCCTAATTTTCGCCGTTTAGGATCGCGATGTCTTTTAATGTATTCCTCCTTCATCCCGCCGCTAGAAATTCCCGGTCGTATGATCGAACTTGCTGCCACAAGATTCATATAGTTATCTGTTTGCAACTTGGTTAACAAACCTCGCATGGCGGGCGACTCCACATAAAAAACACCCATACAATCACCAATCTTAAGCAGATCGTTAATTTTTGGATCACTTTTAAATTTTGGAATATCATCGATATCTTCAACAAAAGCTTCAGGCTGATTTTGCCGAATTAGTTCTAAAGTATCTGTGATTTTAGACAAACCGCGCTGCGCCAGGATATCGAATTTATGAATCCCAACTTCTTCAGCAATATTCATATCGATCTGGATCGTCTGGAAATTCTTAGGTGGCAAAAAAGTCGCACCATAATTAAAAACTGAATTATCCAGAATTAAAATCCCGCCAGAATGCACACTTAAATAATTGGGAAAACCAGCTATCAAATTTCCATAATTAAGCACTAAAAGTTCCATTTTATCTAAACTGGAAACATGAAACCTTCCTGAAGAAAGCTTATCGATCTCGGCTTTGGGAAGTCCAAAAACCTTTCCCAATTCCCTAATCACCGCTCGCCTTTTAAAAGTTACATAAGTTCCCATCAAAGCTACATGATCGAAACTATCAAAAATAAAACGGGTAACATCTTCACGGTCTTTCCAGGAAAAATCAATATCAAAATCTGGTGGCGAGCTTCGATTTTCGTTAATAAAACGCTCAAAATATAGGTCTAGTTCTATGGGATCTACATTGGTAATTCCAATAATATAAGCCACGATCGAGTTGGCACCACTTCCTCGCCCAATTACCGGATATTTTTTTTTGCGTGCATATTTTACGATCTCGTAATTAATCAAAAAATAAGAAACAAAACCTAATTTTATGATTGCCGTAAGCTCTTTATCCAACCGCGCATAAACCTTTTCTGTAGCCTCTGGATATCGCTTTTCGATATTTTCAAAACATAATTTTCTAAGCTTAAATTCATCAGCTTTTTCTCCTTCGATTTTCGATAAATTATTGTTCTGTTTTTTACTGAAGGTAAATTCAACATTACAACTTTCAGCTAGTGCTTCAGTATTCGATAAAATTTTAGGAAATTCATTAAAAGCTTTGATTAATTTTTCTTCGGAAAGCATTTTATCTTCAGGATCTGCCTGCTCTTCCACCTGAAGTTTACTCAGCAATGTATTATTATCGATAGCACGCAATAATCGATGGGCGTTAAAATCTTTTTTACTTCGGAAAGAAACCGACTGTAAAACCACCAATTTTGCAGTAAGCTTTCTGTATGCTGAAAATTTCAGCTTATTGAGATCACGTACCGAAACCCCGATAAATTCATTTTCTCTGAATTCAGTTTTGTTCATTTTCAGTACTTTTTTAAAAGGATAGATCACATAGCAATTTGCTAATATCGGTGCTTTTTCATCAAAATTCTTTTTAGCATGGAGGTGTTTAGAAAGATGCTCGTTCATTTGTCTAAATCCATCACGATCTTTAGCGATCACCACATATTGCTGATCTACACCATTACGAAAATCGATCCCTACAAGAGGTTTTACAGGAAAATTTTTAGCCTGTTTTAAAAAATTTAGACAAGCTGATGTATTATTAATATCGGTAAGCGCTACAAACTTTGATTTATTCGACGCTGCTAATTTTAGCAGATCATTTTCAGAAAAAGTGCCATACCTCAACGAAAAATAAGAATGACAGTTTAAATACATAATTTCCTTTCCTCTATATTGAAATTTGATATTTTAAGATGTAATTATTGATTTCGATGCGCAAGCACGATCGGCGGTTCACCATCAAAAGGATTTCTCATCCTTCCTATAGTTCTTGCGCCCATGCTTACCGCTCTTACCACACTGCGTTCACCGTATTTGTTTTTAATTCGGTCTAAAGAATTATACAAACTCAGCATCTTCTCGCTGTCGTCAAAAAGATTGATCTGGTAATGCCCGCCTACGAGTCCGCTTAGTTTTACGCCAACCAGCCGAATCAAAACCCGACGATTATATAGTTTTTTAAAAAGTTCTTCTGCCTTCGGAATTAAAATATGATCGGCACTGGTATACGGAATTTTAGCCTGAAGTGTGCTGGTTTGAAAATCTGAATACCGAAGTTTCACGCTAATATTCGAAGCTAATTTATTGCCTCGACGTAACTGAAAGGCCAAACTCTCGGTCATCGCCACCAACGTAGCGTGCAAACGTGTAATATCTGTAGTATCCTTATGAAAAGTTCGCTCGTTAGAAATCGATTTTCGATCGTGAAACGGAATAATAGGAGAATCATCTATTCCGTTAGCCCGTTTCCAGATCGTGCGTCCATTCTTACCTAAAACTCCTTCTAAAACTTCTACCGGCATTTCCTGAAGCGTTCTCACTTTATAGACCCCAAGTCCCATTAATAATTGAAACGTTTTATTACCGATCATGGGAATCTTATTCACATCCAGCGGCGCTAAAAACTCCTTTTCTTCACCCAATTTAATAACACTCATTGCATCGGGCTTTATCTCACTGGTTGCAATTTTAGAGACCACTTTATTTTGCGACAATCCTACCGAAATTGGCAAACCACTTTCTTTAATAATACCTTCGCGAAGTTCTTTGGCAAATCGCTCGATCCCAAAAAAACGATCCATCCCGGTAAGATCTGCGTAAAACTCATCTACACTCGCTTTTTCAAATAAAGGCACCTGATTTTTAATAATCTCAGTTACTAAATGCGACTCTTTAGTATAAATACTGGCGTTCCCTTTTATATAAGTTGCCTGTGGGCAAAGTCTTCTAGCAATTTTCATTGGCATTCCAGATCGTACACCAAACTTTCTGGTTTCATAACTACACGAAGCCACCACGCCACGATCGCCCATCCCACCAACGATCACCGGTTTGTTATTTAATTCTGAATGATGTTTTCGTTCTACAGAAACAAAAAATGAATCCAGGTCGAGATGTAAAATAGACTTCGAAATCATATATTATTGGATTTAATCCTATTTAATGGATTTATTCCAAAATTATAAAAATAAATAAAGCGAGAAAGTTAAAATCTCGCTTTACATCACTTACATTTTCAAAGTCTCTATGAACATAGGGACTTTCAGCTAAAATTAGTTATCAACAATATGTGTAGGGCTTCCGTAGAACAATTCAGCACTTTCCATAATTGTTTCAGAAAGCGTTGGGTGTGGATGCACGGTAAGCGACAAATCTCTTGCGGTCGTTCCCATTTCTATGGCCAATGCAATTTCAGGAATTAAACTCCCGGCATTTTTACCGGCAACGCCACCACCAAGAATAACTTCAGATTCTTTATCGACGATCAGTTTTGTAAGTCCGTTATCGGTTCCTAAAGCCTTTGCTCTCCCCGACGCCGACCATGGAAATTTAACCACTTTAGCATCGATATTCGATGATTTAAGCTGCTCTTCTGTTAGCCCACACCAGGCAATTTCAGGATCTGTAAAAACAATTGCAGGAATCACCTTTGCATCATAGGTTGAACCTTTCTCTCCTTTTATAACTTCCGCAGCAACACGACCTTCGTGTGAGGCTTTGTGCGCTAACATAGGCTGCCCGGTGATATCACCGATCGCATAAATATTATTTGCTGAAGTTTTACGATTATTAAAGACTTTTATAAAACCGTCTTCTCCAATTTCTACCCCTGCATTTTGCGGCTTACTGGCCTTTGCATTAGGCTGTCGCCCAATCGCTACCAGCACTTTATCAAATTTCTTTTTTTCCTCTTTATCGCCCGACTTCAATACCACTTCAACCTTCTTCTTTTTAGGATCTACTTTTTCGACTTTGGTATCAAAATACAAATTTTTGAAGGGCTGTTCTTTTCCAAACACTTTCACCAGATCGCGATCGGCACCCGGCAAAAAACCAGAAGTCATTTCAGCAATAGAAACTTCACTTCCTAAATTAGCATAAACACTACCCAATTCTAAGCCGATATAACCGCCACCGATCACTAATAATTTCTTCGGAATTTCTTTAAGATCGAGCGCGTCCTTAGAATTCCAGATAAGTTTATGATCTACTTCGATATTTGGCAATTCGGTTGGTGTAGATCCTGTAGCGATAATTGCATTTTCGAATTCAAGCTCGTACGACTCACCTGAGTTTTCTTCAACCTCTAGCGTTTTTTCATCTTTAAAAAAAGCTTTCCCCTGGATAAACTCAACTTTCCTGGCTTTACTAAGCTGGCCTAAACCGCCGGTAAGTTTTTTTACGACACCATCTTTCCACTTTGCAATTTTCTTCACATCGATTTCAGGTTCATCAAAACTTAACCCGAAATTCGATAATTCTGTAGCCTCTTTTTTCACCTTCGCTACATGCAACAAGGCTTTTGAAGGAATGCAGCCGCGATATAAACATACGCCACCGGGGTTGGCTTCTGGATCAATTAAAGTGGTTTTGATTCCCAGATCTGCTGCTCTAAAAGCTGCTGCATAACCGCCCGGGCCTGCACCGATCACCACCAATTCTTTTTTCTCTTTCTTGCTATTTGCCATAATCTCTAGTTTTATGCCCCAAGCAAGGCTTTATAAGGATCTTGTAGTGCCTGCGTGATCCAATTTATAAATGCTGCGCCATCGGCACCATCGATTAAACGATGATCGTAGGATAAGCTAAGCGGTAAAATTTCTCTTGGTTTAAATTCGTCGTCGATGTACACAGGCTTTTTAGCCGAACGTGAAATTCCTAAAATTCCGGATTGTGGCGCGGGAACAATTGGCGTAAAATTAGTTCCGCCAATTCCACCAAGATTAGAAATAGAAAAGTTAGCACCTTCCATATCCTCTTTAGTTAATTTTCCATCTCTGGCTTTTTCAGCAATATTGCTTAATTCTACAGCAATTTCTATAATGCTTTTCTTGTCGGCATCTTTAATTACCGGTACTAAAAGACCTTTCTCTGTAGCTACTGCAATCCCGATATTTACATAATTTTTCAGGATCATTTCTTCGTTTTCCATATCTACACTGGCGTTAAATTTTGGAAATCTAACAAGTGCGCTTGCTACGATTTTCGTCAGTAATGCTGTAATTGTTAATTTACCGCCGGCCTTTTCAGCTTTATCCTGATTCGCTTCTAAATACTGCTGAATATCTGTAATATCGGCTTCATCGAACTGAAAAACATGCGGCACAGATTGCCAGGAAGCCGTCACATTTTTCGCTGTTGCTTTTCGAATATTATTTAGTGGCTTGCGTTCTACACTTCCCCATTTCTCAAAATCTGGTAAAGCAACTGAAGCTGATTTTGTAGATTTTTGACTTCCTTTTTTAGAAAATTCTTTGACGTCTTTTTCTGAAATTCTTCCAGAAATCTCTTCTGCCAGTTCACCAAGATCTACACCTAGTTCACGAGCTAAACGACGTGTACCCGGCGAAGCCTGAATTCCGGCTCCGGTAGATTTACCTGAAGAATTTTTAGACGTTTTATCTTCGCTTTCTTCAGAAGATTTTTCTTCAGATTCTTCAGATTTGTCTTTTTTAGATGATTTTTTTTCATCCTCTTCGTCTTCTTCAGACTCCTCTTCACTATCGTTAGCTTTTTTTTCTTTTACTTTTTTCTTTTTCTTATCTGAACTTTTTTCTTCAGCTTCATCATCTTCTGTTTCTTCATTTTCTTCGGAAGTTTTTTCTTGTTCCTGCTCTTCTGAAGATTCCTCGTTATCATCAACTTCCTCTTCGTCTTCATCAGCAGCTTCTAACATGATGATCACCTGCCCAACTTCAACCTCGTCGCCTTCACTAATCTTTATTTCTTTGATGGTTCCGGCAGCCGAACTTGGCACTTCTACTGAAGCTTTATCACTTTCTACAGCAATAACACCCTGATCTTTTTCGATCTTATCACCTTCAGCAACTAATATTTCAGAAACTGTTGCAGATTCTACTCCGTCTCCTATTTGTGGAACTTTAATTTCTTTAGCCATTTTCTTTTTCTTTTATTGGTTAGGATGTTCTTGGATTTGGTTTTTTGGCATCGATATCAATTTTTTTTGCCGCTTCTTTAAGCTGCTTCGCTTTAATTTTTCCATCGTTTGCCAATTCGTACAGCGTAGCAAAAACAATATGAGCTGCGTTTACTTCAAAAAATTCGCGTAATTCTGGTCTCGCATCACTACGGCCAAAACCATCGGTTCCCAACGCAGCAAGATTTGCGGGAAACCATTTTGCGATCGATTCTGGCAATGCTTTTACATAATCTGAAGCAGCTACAAAAACTCCTTTTTCATCATCTAAACATTCCTGGATATAATTTTTATCTTTATTTAGCTGAGTTTTTAAGCGATTGTTACGCTCGGTATCGATCGCATCATCATAAAGCGATTTATAACTGGTAATACTCCAAATATCTACCGCAACATCGTATTCTTTTTCTAAGATTTCAGCTGCTTCTAACACCTCAGCCATAATAGAACCACTACCAAAAAGATGCGCTTTTTTATCGGTTTTGCGTTTTCTGGTTTTTTGGAATTTATACATTCCTTTTAAAATACCTTCTTCGCTATCTTTTGGCATTTTAGGCATTTTGTAAGTGGCATTTCCTAATGTGATATAATAGAAATAATGCTCTTTATCGATATACATTTCTTTGATCCCAGCTTTTACAATGGTCGCGAGCTCGTAAGCAAATGCAGGATCGTAAGCCTTTAGTGTTGGAAATGCTAAAGCATATAAATGACTATTCCCATCCTGGTGTTGCAAACCTTCTCCCGGTAAACTGGTTCTCCCAGAAATTCCTCCTACGAGAAACCCTTTAGCACCAGCATCGGCCGCTGCCCACATTAGATCTCCTGTTCGTTGGAAACCAAACATCGAATAGAAAAAGTAAAACGGAATCATTGGTTTTGCCTGGTTCAAATAGGCAGTACCCGCTGCAATAAACTCGGCCATACAACCAGATTCGGTTATTCCTTCTTCCATGATCGCACCGTCTTCAGATTCTTTATAAAAAAGAAGACTTTCTTTATCTACCGGCTCGTATAATTGACCGCCCGGCGCATAAATTCCAACTTGCCTAAATAAAGATTCCATTCCAAAAGTTCTACTTTCATCGGGAATAATAGGAACGATATATTTCCCTAATTCTTCATCTTTGAATAAGCGGCTTAAAGTCTGGATCATCACCATTGTGGTAGCGGCTTCGTCATCGCCCGAACCTTCTAAAAAGCTTTTGAATACTTTCTTATCAGGTTCCTTAATCACCTCACTTTTATCTTTTCGCTGCGGAAGAAAACCACCTAATTTTTCTCTTTTTTCGTGCAGATATTTAAGTTCTTCGCTATCTTTTTTAGGCTTTAAAAACGGAATATCTTTTAACTCCTTATCTGAAACCGGCAAACTGAAAAAGTCTCTAAAAGCTTTCAATTCTTCTTCTTTGAAACTTTTCGTTTTATGGGAAACATTACTGGCTTCGCCGGCTTTACCCTGACCATAACCTTTTATGGTTTGTGCCAGGATAATTGTAGGCTGGCCTTTATGCTCGGTTGCCTGTTTGTAAGCGTTGTAAATCTTTTGATGATCATGCCCTCCTCGCTTCAGGCGTTTTAACTCGTCGTCAGATAGGTTTTTGACGATTTTAGCCAGGTTTTTATCTTTTCCGAAGAGATCTTCACGAATAAAATCTCCTTCAGAAAAAGCATATTTTTGAAGTTGCCCATCGGGTAATTCGTTAAGCAAGCTCACCAGTTTTCCTTCAGTATCTTTTTCGAAAATCGGGTCCCAGTCTTTTCCCCAGATCAGCTTGATCACATTCCAACCTGCTCCCTGAAATAATCCTTCTAATTCCTGAATGATTTTTCCGCTACCGCGAACAGGACCATCTAAGCGTTGCAAATTACAATCGACTACAAAAGTCAAATTATCTAATTGATCTCGCGCTGCCACACTAATAGCGCCACGGGCTTCTGGCTCGTCCATTTCTCCGTCTCCTAAATACGCCCAAATTTGTTGATCATCTTTTTCTATGATTCCCCGTTTTTCGAGGTATTTATTAAAACGCGCCTGGTAGATTGCACTTATTGGCCCCAAGCCCATAGAAACAGTTGGGAAATTCCAAAATTCCGGCATTAAATGGGGGTGCGGATAAGAAGTAAGACCTTTATCTGATTTTATTTCTCTACGGAAGTTTTCTAAATGCTCTTCGGTTAATCTACCTTCTAAAAACGCCCTGGAGTATACTCCTGGAGAAGCGTGTCCCTGAAAGTAAACCATATCTGAACCGGCACTTCGATCCATTTTAAAGAAGTGATTAAAACCAACTTCCCATAAATGAGCAATAGAAGAATAGGTTGAAATATGCCCGCCAATTCCTTTGCTGTTATTGTTTGCCCGCACAACCATTGCCATTGCATTCCAACGGATGTAGGCTAATATTTTTTCTTCGATTTCGATATCCCCTGGATATTTTTCTTCATCCCCGGGACTTATGGTATTAATATATGGTGTAGTTAAAGGTAAGTTTGATTTTACACCGTGTCTTTGAGCTTCTGCTCGTAGTAATTTTAGTATTTCTTCTACTCGTTCTTTCGACTCATTTTGCAAAACCCATTTAAGGGAATCCAGCCATTCCTGATTTTCAATTTCGGCTGTTGCTGCTTTATCCTCTGCCATGCTTTGAGATTTATTAGTTGGTAATAGAGTGGTCTATCTCTTTGAAATTACCAATTAATAAAACCGACTTCAAATGATTAACAGAAGATTATAGCGCTATGCTAAAGCTTTCAAAAAATTGAAAAATAAAGTACCCTAAATTTTAAGAAAGAAAACGTATTAGAAATTATCGAATCTTAGCAATAAAAAAGCCTCGCAATATCTGCGAGGCCTTTTAACTTTAAAACAATTATTATCTTTTCTATGAAGCTGCTTTTAGCGCATTCATAGTGGATTTATTTAGTTTTTCTTCAGCATACTCGCGAGTAAGTGTAAATTCTCTCACATCACTTTCAGGAAGATCGAACATTGCATCGGTTAAGATCGCTTCACAAAGTGAACGTAAACCACGTGCACCAAGCTTATATTCTACCGCTTTTTCTACGATATAATCTAAAGCCTCATCTGTAACGCTAAATTCGATCTCATCCATTTCAAACAGTTTTGTATACTGCTTGATAATCGCATTTTTAGGCTCGGTTAAAATAGAACGAAGCGTTTGCTGATCTAGCGGATTCATATAAGTTAATGCCGGTAAACGACCAATAATTTCAGGAATAAGTCCAAAATCCTTCAAATCTTTAGGGATGATATACTTTAAAAGATTGGTTCTTTCGATATTATCATCACTCTTCGAAGCACTGAATCCTACCGCCTGCATATTTAAACGCTTGCTGATATTTTTTTCGATTCCATCAAAAGCTCCACCGGCGATAAACAGAATATTTTCAGTATCTACCTCGATAAATTTTTGATCTGGATGCTTTCTTCCTCCTTTTGGCGGAACATTTACCGTGGTTCCTTCAAGAAGTTTTAATAATGCCTGCTGAACACCTTCTCCAGATACATCTCTGGTGATCGAAGGATTATCACTTTTACGAGCGATCTTATCGATCTCGTCGATAAACACAATTCCGCGTTGAGCTTTATCTACATTATAATCTGCTGCCTGAAGTAAACGTGTAAGAATTCCTTCTACATCTTCACCAACATAACCAGCTTCAGTTAACACCGTTGCATCAACGATCGCTAAAGGCACATTAAGCATTTTCGCGATAGTTTTTGCCATTAAGGTTTTACCGGTACCTGTTTCACCAACCATCACGATATTACTTTTCTGGATCTCGATATCATCATCGCTCTCTGGTTGTAATAAACGTTTGTAGTGGTTATAAACAGCAACAGACATTACTTTTTTAGTTGCTTCCTGCCCGATAATATATTCATCTAAGAATGCCTTAATAGATTTAGGCTTACTTAGCATTAATTCTGAAGATAATTCGTTTGCTTCTCCCTGCTTCGATTCTTCAAGCACAATACCATGCGCCTGCTCGATACATCGATCACAAATGTGAGCATCTAAACCTGCTATCAATAAATTGGTTTCAGGTTTTTTTCTTCCGCAGAAGGAGCATTCTAATTCCTCTTTCGCCATCTTGTTATATTTCCTGTTCAAATTCAGAATATAGCATCCTGAAAATCTCTTCTAATTCTGTCTAATCTCGATCTTACTTCTCTCTGGTAAGAATCTCGTCTATCATTCCGTATTCCTTAGCTCTATCAGCTTTCATCCAGTAATCACGATCACTGTCTTCGTAAACTTTATCGTAAGACTGACCAGAATGTTTAGAAATGATATTGTACAATTCTTCTTTTAAAGTAATGATCTCTCTGGCAGTGATCTCGATATCACTTGCCTGTCCCTGAGCTCCACCAAGTGGCTGGTGAATCATCACTCGAGAATGTGGCAAACCACTTCTTTTTCCTTTTTCCCCTGCGCAAAGTAATACGGCTCCCATAGAAGCTGCCATACCTGTACAGATCGTTGCAACATCTGGCTTAATAAATTGCATAGTATCGTATATACCTAAACCAGCATAAACACTACCACCAGGAGAGTTTATATAAATTTGAATATCTTTTGAAGAATCTGTACTCTCTAAAAATAATAATTGCGCCTGGATAATATTTGCTACCTGATCGTTGATGCCAGTACCCATAAAGATAATTCTATCCATCATTAATCTAGAAAATACATCCATTGCCACAGCATTCATCTGGCGCTCTTCAATAATGTTAGGAGTCATCCCAACAGGCGTCATGCTGCTTACTATTTTATCGTAATAATTACTATTTATTCCGTGGTGTTTGGTTGCGTACTTTTCGAATTCTTTTCCGTAGTCCATCAATTTTTCTTTTTAATTACAAAGTAATCTATAAAGCCAAAAAAGGCGTTATACCGTTATGGTTAACGCCTTAAAGATAGGTATAAATTATAAAAAAGGCTTACTCGATAATCGAGATTTGTTTATTTGAAGGCCTTAGCCAAAAGCAAATTATTCTACTGAACTACCAGCAGTTTTTTTACTCATAAATTTCTTTTACAAACTCATCGTAAGTAACTTCCTTTTCGTCAAATTTCATATTGTCTTTATAGAAGTTTAACAATTTTTCGTTAACTAATTGCTCAGAAAGACGCTTCACCTCATCTTGATTAGACATGATTCGCGCAGCGATGTCGTCTAATTCTTTATCTGAAGGATCCATTTGTCCAAATTGAGCCATTTGCTCTTTAATTTTATCTTTAGCGAATGCTTTAAGCGCTTCGAAATCTACCTGAATATCGTTGTCTTTTACGATCTTCCCTTCGATTAACTGGTAACGAAGTCCCTTTTCGCTATTCTCGTATTCCTCAACAGCTTCTTCTTCTGTTAATGGTTTTTCACCAACAGTTCTAATCCATTTTTGAAGAAACTCTTTTGGAAGATCAAAATCAGTTTTCTCGATCAATGCTTCAGTAACATCATTCATTAACTGTTGATCGCTTTGCTGAACAAATTGCTTTTCAGCATCTTCCTTGATCTTTTCTTTAAGCTCGGTTACAGTTTTTACTTTTCCTTCACCAAAAAGCTTATCAAATAATTCCTGGTCTAGATCTGCAAGCTCTCTTTTATTGATTTCGGAAATAGTAAATTCTACTTCGATATCAAGATCGTGAGCTTTATCATGTTCGATCTTTAAGTGCTGGATCAAATCGTGATCGTCTTCAAAAAGACTCTTAGTCTTTAATTTGATCGTATCTCCTACTTTAGATCCTACAAATTTATTAAGGTTTCTTTTTCCCTTGATCTTTTCTAATTCGATCGAAGTTTCATTTTCGATACCTTCTTCTTCATTTTTGAAAGTTCCGGCAACGATATCTCCTTCTTCAACCTCGTCTTTAGAAATTAATTTACCGTACTGCTTTTGGATATTCTCGATCTGTCTGTCGATCATTGTATCATCAGCAACGATATTATATTTTGTTACAGGCTTTTCTAAATCAAGACTTACCTCAAATTCTGGAGCAAGACCAACTTCAAACTCAAAAGTGTAGTCATCTTTATTCCAGTCAAAATTTTCCTGCTCTTTAGGAATTGGGTTTCCAAGAACGTCTAATTTTTCTTCAGTAAGATATTTATTAAGGTTTTCCTGTAGTAGTTTATTTACTTCATCTACCAATACAGCCTGCCCGTATTGTTTTTTCACCATCCCCATAGGAACGTGACCTTTTCTAAAGCCAGGAACATTGGCATTTTTACGGTAATCCTTAAGGATCTTCTCTACTTTAGGAGCATAGTCGTCTTTTGCGATATCTACTTTAACTACCGCATTCAATTCATCAATATTCTCTCTGGTAATATTCATCTTGACTTATTATAAAAAATTGGTGTGCAAAATTAAGCTTTTTTCACTAGCCTGCAAAGTTTCAAATTATTGAATTTCAGCAAGCTTCTAATCCTTATCAAGAAGAGAATATAATATCGACTGAAATAATGAAAAAAGTAAACTAAATATTATCGCCATAAACCAGCCATCTACACTAAAGCCTCCTACAAAACCATCTGCTAAAAAGATAATTATAGCATTTATGATAAGTAAAAATAAGCCCAGGGTTACAATAGTTACCGGCAAGGTTAAGATCACTAATATCGGTTTAACGATAAGGTTAAGTATCGCTAAAACTATCGCCACAATAAATGCCGTAAAATAACTAGCTACTGCTACACCTGGCAACAATTTGGCTAAAACCACCACTACAAGGGCAGATAATAGAAGTTTTAATAAAAGTCTCATTTCTTCAAAGGTTTGATTGATAGTTCAAAATTGCGAAAAAAAAAGTCGGCTAATTGCCGACTTTCCTTATTTTAATATAAGTTTATCATTACTGCACCTCATTACTCAGCGTAATTGTACCGTATTGCCCCACATTCACTTTAGGAACAGTTGCACTATAAGTTGCATTAATCTGATCGATAATCTCGTTAGCAACAATTGCATAACCTCTTGGCGTTAAATGCACTCCGTCTAAAGAAAAAGCACCACCTGTGGCATAGGTTGCAGTAACAGTACCGCCATCAAAAGATAACCCCCCATCTGCAACGCTATTTAATAACGCATTTGCATCTACCATTGCAAGACCATTTGCGCTAGCCACTGCAGAAATAGTCTGATTAAAAGAAGTGGTCGCTGTTTGAATTTCTGAAATTTCTGTGCTATCTAAGACATCTGCATCATCTAAACCATTCACACCTCCAAATAAGATGTTAGCCTGTTCCTGAGTTGGCGTCCCACCTGCCATAAGCAATCCTAAAACTTGCTGCACTTCAGTAGTTAAATTAACTGAACCATAACCACTAGCCAAAGCTGATTGATCTACCTGAAGTTGAATTAATTCATCTTCTGTCATCTGTCTAAATCCAAGCGGATTGGTTTGACTCACCGGAACATCGATTATAAATCTATTTGGACCTTCATTAAATGTTATAGCGTATTGAGAAGCTAAAGCTACAGCTTGTTCCTGCGGAACTCCCTGCGCAATTAGTCCACCGGCAAAAACCTGAGAAACTGCACTGAAATAAGCAGTTAGATTTCCAGCGGTTTGTGCATCCAAAACTAATGCGTTGTTAGGTACTGTATTAAAAAATGCTATTGAAGTTACATCTGGAATATTAATTAAAACTCCGCCTGCTCCGTTAGCGGTTAATGCCTGCACCATTTGTGAATATACCTGAGCAAAAACCTGCGGATCTGTAATATCGTTAGAACCATAAGAAGCAGGATTTAGATTTCCTGCCTGGTTTACGCCAACACCTCCAGAAGTTGCATAACCTAAAACATCGTTATTCCCAATCCATAAAGAGAAAAATGTAGGATCTTGCGCTAAAGCATCGGCCATTACACTAGTTTGAGGAGAAGAGGCAAATCTTACAAAATATGGATTCGCCATGCCCGACTGCACTCCTGCTAAATTACCATAACCTTCTACTCCTAAGTGATAAGATTTAGCTCCAGGAACTCCCATATTGTTAAAAGGCCCTTCTAAAACATTTGTAATATCTGTGGTTGGTGCCATCCCTGCATAAACCGACGGACTATTATTTCCCTGGCTATCTGTAGCCAACACCAATCTATTACTCGTGATTTGCTGCCCGCCAGCTAAAAGTCCACCGGCGTTATCATTCATATAAGGAATGGTAAATTCGTTTGTTTCCTGCGTTAAAGCAAACTGTCCTGCTAAAATATTAGGATACGAATTTGTTTGCCCCGTAATATAAAGTGCATTATCTGCATATCCTGCTGTTAACGAATTTCCTAAAGCTACGTAATTGGTAAAATCGGCTCCACCATTACTATACACACCTCCTGCTTCATCTATTGGATTATCTAAATCTGGCTCACAAGAAACTATTCCCAAAGCCAACAAGCCTATTGCTAAAAATCTATAGTTTTTCATCATTTCTTGTAAGTTTAAATTTTAAATGTCACACCAAGACCTGGCACAAAAGCTACTGTTTTATAATCCCCTTCAAATGGTACATTCTGCCCATTCTCCATATAATACTCGTAAGATTCGTTAATTTCTTCGAATCTATTATATAAGAATGAAGCATCGATCGCTAGTTTCTCTGTTATATTTACTGAAAGACCCGCAGTAAAGCCATGCGCATCATTTCGTGGTGTTTCTGGAGCAAAATAACCAGATTGTACAGGAGATTCGTCGAAATAATAACCTGCTCTTAAGGTAAACATTTCGTTTGCGATATACTGCGCACCAAATCTATACGTATTAGCGTCTTTATAATTTCTTGGATTTTCTGAATCTGGAACTGCCGGATCTTGAAAATCGATATCTAAAGATTGATATACATCCCAAAAGGCACGGTTATAATCAAAAGCTACTAACCATTTATCTGAAATCTCATAAGAAGCCCCTACAGAAAGTTCTGCTGGTAAAGGCAAAGAAGCGTCAAAACGAGTATCATTAAATGGAGTTAATGGTGAAGCCGGAATATTACTAAAATCGGCATCTCCTTCTTCTGCTTCAACAATAATTTCTGAACGATAGTTTGCTCCTATTCTAAGTTTATCTGTAGGATTGAACATGGCTCCTAAAGACCATCCCCAGGCATGCACTCCTGAAGCGTCTACAGTTACGTTTGCTCTATTTCCATCGATATCGCTAAGAGTTCTGTTTAAATTTCTATTGAAGTTTACGGCTCCATTTACATAAATAGGACCACCACCTACACTAAGTTTATCTGAAATTTTTACAGAAGCCAATGCCTGAATATAGATCGCCTGAAGATCTATATTATTCACAAGATGAGAACCAGACCAATCTGTTGGCCACTCTACAGAACTACCGTAAGGCGTATACGCCGCAAGACCTAAAGTTAGCCAATCTGAAGCTTTATAAGAAACATAGGCATAAAAAGGCGTTCCTACCGGGCTGTCTGTTCTTGCCATTTGCCCAAATTCGTCATTTTGCCACACCACGTCTGAGAATACCGCACTTGCTCCAAAAGATACATTTATACGATCTTCTAAATACACTAACCCAGCAGGGTTAAAAAATGCTAACTCTGCATTATCAACTACAGCCACACCAGTATGCCCCATGGCCAGCCTACGCTGTCCCTGAAGCCCTACTCTGTATCCCCCGGCATAAGTCATTGCAGCCGCCAACCCAAAAAGGGTTAGGAATAAAAGTTTCTTCATAATTTAAGTAGAATTAAGTTTGTTTCATTATTTGTACAAAACGCCTCAAAAATAACGCAAAATACAAATATTGCAACAAAATAGGTAAAAATATTATGTATGCATAATATTTAGGGGTGATTTTTAAAGAAACCGAATTACAGCATCATAGAAATCTTTTTGATTCTCGGCATGCACCCAATGGCCTGCATTGCTAATCACTTCGATTTTAGTAGATGGAAAATGAGTCTGTAGTAACTCCTCATCTTCAGGCAATTTGATGTAGTTAGAGTTTTCTCCTTTTATAAAAAGTGTTTCTCCCTCATATACTTTACTATCACCCAAAGCCTTACCGATATTATCGATTTTCTCCTTAAATATCTTTAGGTTAACTTTTAAGACGTACTTATCTTTTCCTTCACGATCTAGATTTTTAAGAAGAAAAAGCTGAGTTGGTTTATCGGGAACATATTCAGAAATAATTTTAGCTGCCTCCTGTCTTGAAGAAACATCAGACTCTTCTAGTAAACTTAGTCCTGCCAGAATATCCTGATGATGTGGTCTGTAATATTTAGGTGCAATATCTACGATTATCAGCTTTTCTAAAAGATCTGGATAAGTTGTTGCAAAAAGCATAGCCGTTTTACCACCCATGGAATGTCCCATAAGCACAACTTTATCCAAATTATGCTCCTCGACATATTCTTTTAAGTCTTCTGCCAATACTTGGTAAGTAAAATCGTCACTATGCGGACTTTTACCATGGTTTCGCTGATCTACGAGATGAACTTCGTATCCTTTTTCAGAAAACATCTTTCCTAATGTTTTCCAATTGTCACCCATTCCTAAAAATCCATGTAAAATGATAAAAGGTTTCCCTTCTCCTATAATATTGGTATGTAACTTCATTGCAATTTTTTAAAATATTAGTCTAAAAATGACCAATTCCGACTTATTGTAATTTCTGTAAATATCTGGCGATCGTTTCTTCAAGGCCTAGATAAAGTGCTTCAGCGATTAAAGCATGCCCTATAGAGACTTCGTCTACAAATGGCACCTGATTTTTAAAGAATTCGATATTATCTAAAGACAGATCGTGCCCGGCGTTGATCCCTAAACCTAATTTATGGGCAAGCTTAGCGCATTCAGCATAAGGTTTAACTGCATTTTCTTTATCCCCGGCGGCAAATTGTTCAGCAAAACTTTCAGTATATAATTCGATACGATCTGTACCGGTTTCAGCAGCGCCTTCGATCATTTTCTCATCTGGATCTACGAAAATCGATGTTCTGATACCGTGTTTTTTAAATTCTGAAATTACTTCAACTAAAAACTCTTTATTTTTAATGGTATTCCAACCTGCATTACTGGTAATGGCATCTACTGCATCTGGCACCAGGGTTACCTGCGCCGGTTTCACTTCTAATACGAGATTAATGAATTTTACGACCGGATTTCCTTCAATATTAAATTCGGTTTTCAAAACTGGTTTTAAATCTCTTGCATCCTGATATCTTATATGTCTTTCATCTGGGCGAGGATGTACAGTAATACCTTCTGCACCGAATTTTTCGATATCTAAAGCACAATTTACAACATTAGGAATGTTGCCACCTCTTGCATTTCTTAGCGTTGCGATCTTATTGATATTTACGCTTAACTTCGTCATAATATTAGCTTTGCCGTAAGGCTTTGGTTTCAAATTTGATATAAATACTTAGGATCTTCTACAATAATAAATGAGATCTTCACTATAACTTCTAAAGCTTATCCTTAAACTTTCTGTTTTAACAAAAATACAAAGTTGAGGATGGCTTAATGAATATTATTTTAATTAATTTGCGTTAAACGACGCGAGGATTATGAATATGGAAGAATACGTTTTAAATGATGTTGCCATACGTCATTTTTCAGACAAGATCGGTGATTTACAGAATGATTTTAATCAACTTACCTACTCTCACTTACCGGTAGAGAATAATGGTATTTATATGGGATGCATTTCTGAAAATGATATTCGATGTTTTGATGCTGAAAAATCGATCGAAGATTATCAGTATGCCCTAGAAGGTTTCTTTGTTAGGAATGCAGATTACTGGCTTGATATTTTAGAATCTTTCGCACAAAACAATTCCAATATTTTACCTGTTCTGGATGGCGAAAATGAGTATTTAGGCTATGTAGAATTAAATGAGATTATGGGAATCTTTAATGAAACTCCATTTTTAAATGAAGCCGGAAATATTATTGTTGTTGAAAAAGGGTTTAAAGATTATTCGCTAAGTGAAATTAGCCAGATCGTAGAATCCAGCAATGTTCATGTTTTGGGACTATTTGTTTCTAAGATCGAAAATGATCTTGCACAGATCACTATAAAAATAAACCCTACTGGTCTTAATGAAGTAATACAATCTTTAAGAAGATACGGTTACAATATCATTTCACAACATCAGGAAGATGCTTTTAATAAAAACCTTCGTGATCGATCTAAGTATTTAGATAAATACCTTAATATTTAGTAAAGTACCTCGGGGCAAGCTCATAATGCATTCGTTGGAAATAAAATTTTAATTTCGAGGCAAGCATCGGGTTATCATACCCTTTGGCAGTGCCAATAAAAACGTCCTGTTTAAGGACACTTGATAGATATTATTATTAATTCGGAATTCAATACGAATGTAGACTGACTGAAGAATTATATCTCAAATATCGAGTAAATTTAAGTATAGATGAAAATAGGCATTTACGGTCAGTTTTATCATGAAAACGCCGGCACTTATATTAATCAACTTCTAGAACTTTTACAGGAAGAAAAGGTTGATGTTATTATCGAACGTAATTTTTTAGATCTTATAATTAAGAATAAAAGTGTTACTGGCGAATATAGCGATTACAAAACTTTTGATGTTTTAGATGCTTCGTATGATCTATTTTTCACTATTGGTGGCGATGGTACTATATTAAAATCCATAAATTACATTAAAAATCTAGATATCCCTATTGTTGGGATAAATACCGGAAGGTTAGGCTTTTTATCTACGATCCAAAAAGAACAAATAGGAGACACCATACATACGATCCTAAGAAAAGACTTTCATGTTTCCAGAAGAGCAGTTCTAAAGATCGAAACTAAACCAAGGTTTGATGATGAAATTTTCGATAATGTAGCACTTAACGAAATTGCAGTAAGCCGAAAAAACACCACCTCGATGATCACGGTAGACACCTGGCTAAATGACCAGTATCTTACTTCTTATTGGGCCGACGGATTAATTATTGCCACACCAACAGGATCTACCGGTTACTCACTAAGTTGTGGCGGCCCTGTTATTACTCCAGATGCAGATTCGATCGTAATCACACCAATTGCTCCGCATAATTTAAATGCCAGACCATTAATCATTAAAGATGACACTAAAATAACTTTAAAAGTTAGCGGTAGAGAAGACTCCCATCTTTTATCTATGGATTCCAGACTTGCCAGTTTAAAGAACGACACCGAAATTATTATTCAAAAGGCGCCCTACACCATCAACCTGGTAGAGCTAAATGACAACAGCTTTCTTCAAACCCTACGAAAAAAACTGCTATGGGGAGAAGATAAACGTAACTAGACAATATTTTTTTGCAAATACTGTTAATGTAATACTAATGAGCTCAAATTATTGCAGAGCAAACATAATTGTTATATTTGCAAACTTTTAAGAACCTATGCGGTATCTAATAGCTTTTGTTTTAATGTCGATCACTTCAATTAATTTGCAATCTCAGACGTATGAGGTCGGTGCCTTTTTAGGTGGCGCAAATTATATTGGTGACGTAGGAAATTCTTTCTACGTGAATCCAAGTGGTCTTGCAGCAGGCGGAATCCTAAAATGGAATCGCAGTCCGCGTCATTCCTTTAGGTTCTCCTTAATTATGGGAAATATTGAAGCTGATGATGCAGAAAGCAAAGATACGCGTAGACAGCAAAGAGGTTATTCCTTTAGCAATACGATTACTGAAGCTTCTTTGGGTTTAGAATTTAACTTCTGGGATTTCAACCTTCACAAAGGAACTCCGCAAAGCGCTCCATATCTTTACACTGGTGTCACATATTTTAGTGCAGATCATGTAATTTTAGATGGTTCGCGAGGTGGACCTTTAGTAAACGAAGGTACCAACTGGGAATTTGCAATTCCTATGGTAGTGGGTTACAAAACAACGCTTAGCCAGCATTTAGTTGGTGCGTTGGAAATTGGCGCCAGATATACCTTTACCGATAATCTGGATGGAAGTAATCCTGAAGAATTACTGGATTCACAAGATCCTATAATCACCTTTGGTAATCAAAACACTAACGACTGGTATGTATTTACCGGAATAACATTCACCGTAACATTTGGTAGAAAACCATGTTATTCGAGCTTTTAGAAAATGAATTTTAAAGAAAATCTCAACTTAACAAAATTACCTTCGCATATTGCCGTTATAATGGACGGTAATGGTCGTTGGGCAAAAAAGCAAGGCTTTTTAAGAGCCGTTGGCCATAATGAAGGTGTTAAATCTGTAAGAGATGTTGTTGAAGGCAGCGCTGAGATTGGAATAAAATTTTTAACACTATATGCTTTTTCCACTGAAAATTGGAATCGCCCCAAACTAGAAGTTGATGCGTTAATGAAGATCTTAGTTTCTTCTCTTAAAAAAGAAATTAAAACACTTCAAAACAACAATATCAAACTAACCGCCATAGGTAATATTGAAAACCTACCTAAAAAAGCAAAAAGAGAACTTTTAGATGTTATCGATAAAACAAAAGATAACGCTAAAATGACTTTGATTTTGGCATTAAGCTATGGATCCAGAGAAGAAATGACCTCTGCTTTTAAAGTTTTAGCCAATAAAGTAAAAGATGGAACGTTACAACCAAATGAAATAAATGATTCTTTGATATCTAAAAGTTTATATACTAAAGATATTCCAGATGTCGACTTGATGATAAGAACAAGTGGCGAACAAAGAATTAGCAACTTTTTGCTTTGGCAAATGGCTTACGCCGAGTTGTATTTTACAAATATTTTATGGCCAGACTTTAGAAAAGAAAATCTTTATGAAGCCATTTACAATTATCAAAACAGAGAACGAAGATTTGGAAAAACAAGTGAGCAACTTAGTTAGTGCATTTATGACGAAAAGGATATTAGCATTCGTAATAATTTGTTTTACGCTTAGTATCGCTGCCAATGCGCAGGATCTCCCTATAGGAAATGGTAAAAAATACACTTTAGGTGAAATTAAAGTTACCGGTTCTACAAGATATAACGAAAGCACCGTGGTTTCATTTACCCGACTTAAATCTGGAGACGAACTTTATATCCCGGGACAGCGTCTAAGTAATGTGATCAAAAAACTTTGGGATCTGGATATGTTTAGTGATATTGAATTCTACATCACTAATGTTGAAGATGGCGTTGCAGACCTTGAACTTGTAATTACCGACATTCCAAAACTTGCTGAAGTTCGTATTCAAGGGATAAAGAAAAAGAGAGAGCAGGAAGAACTTATCGAAGAAAACAAACTTAGAACTGGTATTAATGTTACTGAAAACCTTATCACAAACACCAAAAACTACATAGAGAACAAGTATAAAAAAGACGGATACTTTAATGCAAAAGTAGCTATTAATACTATTGAAGTTCAAGACACTACAAATAACAACCAAGTAAATATGGTTGTAAATATCGATACTGGAGACAAAGTAAAGATCAAGGATATCGATATTATTGGCAACGAACAGATCTCTGATGCTAAGCTTCAAAGAGCGATGAAAAACACCAAAGAAAAGCGATTCTATCGTTTTTGGAAACGTTCTAAATTTAACCAGGAAGACTATCAAAAAGACAAGGAAAACCTGGTAAATAAGCTTAAAGAAAATGGATTTAGAGATGCGCGTATCATCTCAGACAGCCTTATCAAAGTAGATGAAAACAACATCGCCTTAAATATCAATGTTGAAGAAGGAGATAAATACTATATCGGAAATATCGATTTTGTAGGAAACACTGTATATACTGACGAATTTCTCCACCGAGCTTTAGGAATTAAGAAAGGAGACACGTATAACGGTGTTCTGATGAACGAAAGAATTGAAGATGCAGAGGATCCTAATGCTACTAACATTTCAACTATTTACAGAAATAACGGATATCTATTCTCTAGCTTCAATTTAGTTGAAACTAATGTTTACAACGACACGATCGATTTCGAACTTCGTATTACAGAAGGTAAAGAAGCTTATTTTGATGAAATTAGAGTTGTAGGTAACAACAAAACAAAAGACCACGTAATTTATAGAAACCTGTTAACTAAACCAGGACAAAAATACAATCAGCAGGATGTGGTTTCTACGGTACGAGAATTAGGTTCGCTAGGATTTTTTGATGCAGAGCAGTTGAGTCCAGAATTTATCGATCCAGATCCTCAAACAGGAACATTATCATTAGAATATAATGTGGTTGAAGCTGGCGCCAGCCAGATCGAACTACAAGGTGGTTACGGTGGTGGTGGCTTTATTGGTACACTAGGGCTTTCTTTCAACAACTTCTCTATAGCAGGAATCTTTGATAAAGAAGCTTACAAACCAGTACCAATGGGAGACGGACAAAGTCTATCTCTAAGAGCACAAGCCAGTACATTCTACCAGACCTATAGCCTTTCTTTCGTAGAACCATGGTTAGGCGGCAGAAAACCGGTACAGCTTTCAACATCGTTCTCTTATACGAGACAATTCTTATACGATTACAGATCGAGAGAAGCAGACAGAGACCGTAGTTTTGACATCCTTGGAGTAAGCGTTGGTTTTGGTAAACGTCTTACAGAACCAGATCCATATTTGCAAATATCTCACTCAGTAGGATTCCAACGTTACGATCTTAATAATTATAATACAGGACTATTTACCTATGGTGATGGTTTCTCTAACAATCTTACTTACACCTTAGGTATTACTAGAGATAACACCAGATATAACCCGATTTTCCCTGTTGGAGGATCCATTTTTAGCATCACGGCTAAATTCACTCCTCCTTACTCTCTTTGGAATGGTGTAGATTATAACGATCTTCAAAATCAAAGAGAATTTC
Organism: Zunongwangia mangrovi; assembly: GCF_900112105.1. GTDB lineage: Bacteria > Bacteroidota > Bacteroidia > Flavobacteriales > Flavobacteriaceae > Zunongwangia > Zunongwangia mangrovi. Next base: position 95,150 of record NZ_FOKV01000001.1, read on the forward strand.
AGTTAGAAGATGATAACGGAAATCTTATCGACAATAGTGGAAACAGAGTAACTCCTGCTAATGCTGTGGGAGATCAATCTAAAATTGACCAAGAAAAATATAAGTGGCTAGAATTTTACAAAGTGAAATTTAAAGGAGATTGGTATACCACTCTTGCCAACTTTGGAGAAAACAAAAACCTTGTTCTAAGAACAAATGTTGAGTATGGTTTCTTAGGAGCATATAACCAGGATCGTGGTGTTCCTCCTTTCGAGCGTTTCTATCTTGGAGGTGATGGTCTAGGATCTTACAGTCTTGATGGTCGTGAAACTATTCGATTAAGAGGTTATCCTAACCAGTCTTTAATTCCGTTAGACAGAACGTCTTTAAGTCAGGCTTCAGATGAAGATGGTGCTACTATTTATAACAAATACTCTTTAGAACTTCGTTTCCCAATTACCTTAAAACCTTCTGCTTCGATATATGCATTAACATTCTTAGAAGGTGGTGCGTCTTACGACAACTTTAGAGATTTTAACCCTTTCCAATTAAACCGCTCTGCTGGTGCTGGTCTTAGAATCTTTATGCCTGCATTTGGATTATTAGGTATCGACTTTGGTTACGGATTTGACCCTATCCCAGGACAGTCTGAAGCAAACGGTTGGGAAACTCACTTTATCATTGGCCAACAATTTTAAAATGGCATGATATTTTCTATATTCGAGCGTATGAAAAAAACAAGTCTTATCATAATAGCAATACTTTTACCCCTGGCAACTTTTGCCCAGCGTGGTCTTAATATTGGCTATATTGATATGGACTATATTTTAGAAAACATACCAGAATACCAAGAAGCTTCATCACAACTAGATAATCGCGTACAGGATTGGAAAAATGAAATCGATGCAAAAAGACGAGAAATTTCAGAAATCCAAACGCAACTTGAAAATGAAAGAGCTTTATTAACTAAAGAACTTTTAGAAGAAAGAGAAGAGGATATTCAATATTTACAAGAGCAATTGACCGAGTATCAACAAAAAAGATTTGGGCCTGGAGGAGATTTTATTCTTCAGAAGAAACAGCTTATAAAACCTATACAGGATCAAGTGTTTACCGCTGTTCAGGAAATAGCTGACAGAAGAAATTTTGACTTTATTTTTGATCGCACTTCAGAAATTGGTATGATTTATGCCAAGTCCAATTATGATATGAGCGATCAGGTACTAAGGATCATTACCAGAGCGGCAAATCGTGAACAAATAGAAACACGTAAAGATCGTATCGAATTAGAACAGGCTGAAAATAGAACAGTAGCTCAAGATTCGGTTGTTCAGGCAAGAGCACAAGCATCTGAAAATGCAAAAACAGAAAGAGAGCTTTATATCGACCAGCGAAGAAGAGAGCGAGACTCTGTTAGAGCTGCAAAAAAAGCAGCTTTCGAAGCGAGAAGAGAAGAAATATTAAAAGAACGCCAGGCGAGAACAGACAGTATTAAAGCTGCCCGCGAAGCCGCGCAACAGGAGAAGGATACAATTAATTAACAAATAATTACTTTAACACTTAATAATAATTAAAATGAAACAATTAAAAACATTTTTTATAGCCTTAGCATTAACCCTAGGAGCTACAACTTTTGTAAACGCTCAGGACTCTAAAGTTGCACATATTGCAACACAGGAGCTTATAGAATCTATGCCTGCTTATAAAGATGCAATGACTCAGCTTGATAAGTTGAGAAACACTTACGATGCTGAGATCAAGGATATGATGAATGAAGCTCAAAAGACCCTACAACGTTACGAAGCAGAAGCAGAAACTGTAACTGAAGAAGAAAACCAAAAGCGTTCTATGGAGCTACAAAGTGCTCAAAGAAGAATCCAGGAGCGTAGCCAAAAGGCTTCTCAGGATCTTCAAAAGAAACAACAAGATCTTGTTAGACCAATTTTAGAGAAAGCTCGTAATGCCATCCAAGATGTAGCAAGAGCTAAAGGATACGATTATGTATTAGATTCTACTACTGGTGCTGGTGTGATCATGGCAGATGGTTACGATCTTATGCCAGACGTAAAAACTAAATTAGGAATCTAATCTAAAAATTAGATCAACAAATTATCATAAAAACTGCGTAGATATCTGCGCAGTTTTTATTTTTGATACCTATGGCAAAACAGAAAATAGGCATATTTGATTCTGGTATTGGAGGCACTTCAATATGGCGAGAGATCCATGAGCTTCTACCTTTTGAAGACACTATTTATCTTGCCGATAGTATTAATGCTCCTTATGGCGTTCGAAGCAAACAAGAGATCATAGAACTTAGCCGAAAAAACACGATTAAATTATTAGAGCTTGGTGCAAAGATCATTGTTGTTGCCTGCAATACAGCTACCACGAACGCGATCGATGAATTAAGAAATGAATTCGATGTACCATTTATTGGTATAGAGCCTGCCATAAAACCCGCTGCATTAAATTCTAAAACTAAAACCATAGGAATACTCGCTACTAAAGGAACACTTAGCAGCAGTTTATTCACTAAAACTTCTGAATTATACACTCAGGGATTAAATGTTGTTGAAGTTGAAGGAAACGGTCTTGTAGAACTTATAGAAGATGGCAAGATCAATTCTGAAGAAATGGATAGCTTATTAAATACGCTTCTTCTTCCGTTTAAAGAAAATCCTATCGATTATCTGGTTTTAGGTTGCAGCCATTACCCCTATTTGATTCCGAAGTTAAAAGAAAAATTTAGTCCAGATCTAAGCATTATTGACTCTGGCGAAGCGGTAGCAAGGCAAACCAAAGCAATTTTAGAAAAAAAGCATCTTCTAAATACCAATTTTAGCCAAAATGGGACATGTATTTTCTACACCAATTACAATCCTTCAGTACTCAAAAAAATAATTAATCCTGAAAACAAAAAATTTCAGGTTAAGCAATTGGATTTTTAATTGATTGCGGGACAATGACAATCATAACGCTGCCTACTTTCGCCAAAGTTATAGCCTAAGGTAAGCTGGTGAAAACCGTTATTACTAAGTACCATCGTGTTCATCTGGTAACTAAATGTATATCCAAAGATAAACCGCTTATATTCTAATCCCAGAAACGGCGTTATATACCTTAAATTTTGACGCTGAATTTCTTCCCCGGTTCGCGTGTATTCCATTCCGTCAAAAGCTTGCCGGTAAGATAAACCAATCCATCCCTGGCCAATATCAAAATCTTTGTAAGCTTTTATATTAGCATCGATCGTTGCCTGTGAGTTCAGTTCTCGAAGCTGAAAAAGAAAAGAAGGTTCTAGCCCCCAATCATTACGATAAAAATCAAAGACATAACCCGCAGAAGCAAGGTATTTTCTTTGATTACTAGGTACCGCATCTGAATAGAAAAGATCTCTTTCTACAGAAATAATATTCTTCACAGCAACATGCGCATAAAAATCCATATAATAATAGGACATCCCCACATCCATATTTGCGAAAATATCTGTTGCTGTATCATTATTCCCTAAAAGCGGATCAAATACAGTAAATTGAGATTGATCTAAGCGATGCTGAATAATCCCTCCACTAATCCCAAAAGATAGCTGATTAAGATTCACATTATCTCTGGAAAACATTAGGTGGTACGCAAAAGTTCCGTAAGCTCCTAATTTGGAAAAATATCCATTTTCATCCCTAAAAAAGATAGATCCCAAACCAATTTTATCGCCTAATCTACCATTTACACTTAAAGTTTGTAAGTTGGGTGCATTATCTACGTCAAACCACTGCTGCCTGGCCGTAAGTCGAATTTGATTATAGTTTGAGGCACCAGCCATTGATGGGTAAAGAAGATATAAATTATCCATCAGGTAATCTGAATATGTTGGTATCACCTCCTGTGCTTCCAGCTTTTTAGCAGGAAATAAAAAAAGAGAGCCAAAAATCAACAAGATCAGGATTCGTCTAAAACGATCGAGGCACGTAAGATCAGAGTAAAATTTTATCAAACTATCAAATACTATTTAATATAAGTCGGGTAAATATATACATAAGCTAACTTTTCTTTAGTATTTTTGCCGAAAATTTTAGGAAATGGAAAATTACACCATTAATATACAACATACTACACAAGCCGGAATTGTTAAATTTGAAGCTAATAAATTCTTGACCAAACATGAGAATTTTGAGTTTAAAAACATCGACGAGGCGGCTAAATCTCCAATTGCCCAACAACTTTTTTACCTTCCGTTCGTAAAAACCGTTTACATTTCTCAGAATTTTATTGCTATTGAAAAATACGATATCGTAGAATGGCCAGAAGTAGAGAATGAAGTTGCCGAGCAAATTGAAAATTATTTGAATAAAGGCGGAGTTGTCATTAAAACCGATGACCAACAGAAAAACATTCCTGTAACTGTTTATGCGGAAAGCACACCTAACCCAAAGGTGATGAAGTTTGTTTCTAACAGAAAACTTGTACTTCATGCGGCAGAGTTTAAAAATATCGATGATGCTAAAGAATCTCCTTTAGCTGAAAAATTATTTCACTTCCCTTTTGTAAAAGAGGTTTTTATTGATGAAAACTACGTTAGTGTAAATAAATATGATGTGGCACAATGGGAAGAGATCACGATGGAACTGCGCGAATTTATTCGTAATTTCTTACAGGAAGGAAATTCAGTTTTAAATAACGATGCTGTAACGGGAACTGCCGGGCAGGAAAACGGAAGTGAAGCTCCAAAAAGCGCCCCTAAACCACAAATTAACCTTGATGAGCTTGACGATACTTCGCAGCAGGTTGTAGCTATTCTAGAGGAATATATTAAACCGGCTGTGGCCAGTGATGGTGGAAACATTTTATTTGATTCTTACAACGAAGAAAGCAGAACAGTAAAAGTGATTCTACAAGGTGCCTGTAGCGGTTGCCCATCTTCTACAATGACCTTGAAAAGTGGTATCGAAACCATGCTTCGCGATATGCTGAAAGGAAAAGTAGATTACGTTGAAGCAGTAAACGGATAACTGTTAATGAATATAAAAACAAAAAAACCGCTTCGATCGAAGCGGTTTTTTTATACCCAATATTTATTTCCTTAGAACGTACTTTTTGCTTCACGGTAAAATTCTTGAAACAACTGAAGCAAACTCATTGTAGAGGTTATAAGGTCCCTCGTTTCTAATAATAGACCAAAGTAAAGTTTCGTGTTACGCGGACTAGTTTCTGAAGTTCTAATACGATTAATTTGTTTCTGAATAAGATCTGAAACATAATCAAGCAACTCCTGCTTATCCTTTAAGATCTGATCGATCTTCGCAAATTCGTGATTATTAAATGCATGTTCGATATCATCGAAAAGCACCTGCATTCTTTCATCAACTTTCTTAAGATCACGAATCTGGTTAAACTTTAGGTTCTTATGATTATTATGTACGTGATTGTAACTATTACGAGTAATAAAGGCGATAGACTGCGTCATATCTTGTAGGTAATCCAGGATTAAAATATAGAACTTACTCGCTTCAACAGAGTCATCATCTAAAGATTTGATAAAATAGAAGATATTACCTTTTAATTCATCTACTTCTTCTTCAAGCTTACCAATTGCCTTATTATTTTTCTTCAGCTTACCTAGATCATGATAACCAAGATTGTCTACCGTTTTAGTGTACATTCGGTTTATACCGTGGATTACACTAGAAATATTTTCTGAAGTTTCCGTAGTAATTTCGTTTATCGTAATGATATCAGTTCGATTATAACGCTTATTTTTCTTCTCTTCTTTAGATTTTCTTGAATGTATGATTCCGCTTCTTACCACTAAAACAACAGCTAAAATGATCAAGATTACAAGCGCGATTGTTCCGCCGTAATATATTATTGAAGCAAATAGAGCCGCTGCTGTAAAGGCTACCAAAGCAGTTACAAACCAACCACCAATAACGTTTAAAACTCCCGCTACACGATAAACCGCACTTTCACGATCCCATGCCCTATCTGCCAAAGAAGAACCCATTGCCACCATAAAAGTTACATAGGTAGTCGATAAAGGTAATTTTAAGTTAGTACCAATAGAAATCAAAATACTTGCTACCACAAGGTTTACAGAAGCTCTTACCATATCAAAAGCCGGAGCATCTATTCTTTTAGTACGTGAATTATTCTCTGGCTTCTCGAATTTCTTATCGATCTTATTTTTTACAGCTTTAGGTACAACAGTAGAAACAGCACCACTAAACATTACAGAGTATCTTACGATACTTCTAGACAACCAGTTTGGTTCAAAACGCTCTACCCCATCACCCTGTCTTGCCAGGTTCACCCCTGTTTCTACGACAGATTTTGCTTTACTACTAAACCAAAGAGTCACAACCATTACACCACCGGCAATAATTAAAAGAAACTCTGGAGTAGGGACGCTTCCGCTTAAACCACTCATTAATAGTTCAGACGGTAAAGTTCCTGAAGATTGGTAGGCTGCTTCCCATAAATTATATGATTGCCATGCTGCAATAGGTACTCCAATAAAGTTAACAAGGTCGTTACCGGCAAAAGCTAATGCCAAAGCAAATGTCCCTATAACGATGATCACTCTAAGAATATTCAATTTAAAAATACTCATAAGCAATTGACTCACGATCGAGAAGAATACGAAACCAATCAGCATAATGATGAGCGTATTTTCGTTGATATAAGTAAGAGTATCTTCAGAAAGATAAGGAACACTTTTAAGCCCTTTTATTAGAATAAAATAAAGAATAGCTGTTAGAGAAGCACCTCCAAATACAGCTCCTACATACTTCATCTTCTTTTCGAACTGAAAGGAAAAAATTAGTCTGGAAATATATTGCACCAGCAAACCTATAATAAAAGCGATGACCACTGCCATCAAAATACCTATAATGATCTCGGTTGCTTTACTGGTATTTATGTAATTTGTTAATAAGCCTAGATCTCCATCCCCTTTGTAAATCTTAATTACGGCTATACTAACCGCTGCACCAAGAAGTTCAAAAACGATAGAAACGGTTGTTGAGGTGGGCAGACCTATGGAGTTGAAGAAATCGAGCAATAACACATCTGTGATCATTACCGCCATAAATATGATCATGATCTCTTCAAAATAAAATTGCTGCGGAAGAAATATCCCTTTACGAGCTACCTCCATCAAACCACTGGAAAAGATCGCTCCAATGGCTACACCAATACTCGCTACAATTAAGATGGTTCGCATTGATACCGCCTTAGACCCAATAGCAGAATTCAAAAAGTTGATGGCATCATTGCTAACTCCCACCACCAAATCTGTAATCGCAAGCGCCAAAAGGGCCACAAGCATTACAATGTAAACATCTTCCATAAATCCAATATTTTCAACCAGCAAAAGTCTTTCTTTTTTTCGAAATTAAAAGCACTCCAAGGTTACCAAAACTTTAATTTATTTTACTCTTTAGAATTAAGCTTTATGCTGATTTTGAGCGACAAATATACTAATCTTAAGCTTGGATGGTCACCAGCAAGATAAACTTATCTAAATATCATTGCACCAGAACTTTTAAATTTCCCTACCTTCTATTAAAATTAGGTTATGAAAACTCCCAAATACACTAACGATCTTATTCACGAAAGCAGCCCTTATCTCTTGCAACATGCGCATAACCCGGTAGATTGGAAAGCATGGCATAAAGATGTTTTGGATGAAGCAAAAAAAAGTAACAAACTTATCATTATAAGTGTTGGATATTCTGCCTGTCACTGGTGTCACGTGATGGAGCACGAAAGCTTTGAAGATGCTGAAGTCGCAGATATCATGAACGCTCATTACATTTCTATAAAAGTAGATCGTGAAGAACGTCCAGACATCGACCAGGTATATATGCAGGCTGTGCAAATTATGACCGGCAGTGGCGGCTGGCCAATGAACATCGTCGCATTACCTGACGGAAGGCCGGTTTGGGGCGGTACTTATTTTAGAAAAGAGCAATGGAAAAGCGCCCTACTGCAAATTCAGCAGATTTATAAAAAAGAGCCTTCGCAACTTACCAATTATGCTAATAAACTTGAAGAAGGATTGCAACAGCTAAACCTAATCGATCTTGGAGATCATCAGTATGAATTTTCACAGCAAAGGCTAACCGAATTTGTAGAGCTCTGGAAACCTTATTTAGACACAAAACTGGGCGGCACCAAAAATGCTCCAAAGTTTATGATGCCAACTAATTTAGATTTGCTGTTACGCTATTCATATCAATTTAAAGACGAAGAATTGCAGCAGTACGTACTTCATAGCTTAGATAAAATATCATTTGGAGGCACTTTTGATCATATCGATGGCGGATTTTCGCGATACTCTGTAGATGATCGCTGGCATGTGCCACATTTCGAAAAAATGCTTTACGATAATGCTCAATTACTGAGTTTATACAGCAAAGCCTACAAACTAACTCAGGATCCTTGGTATAAAGAGATCATTAAAAAGACGGCTGATTTTATCGAATCTGAGCTTACTGATTCAAGCGGAGCATTTTATTCAGCTTTGGACGCCGATTCTGAAAATGAAAAAGGAATCCAAGAAGAAGGTGCCTTTTATACTTGGAAAAAACAGGAACTTCAGGAATTGTTGGAGACAGAATTCGATACTTTTTCGGCTTATTTTAATATCAATGAAAAAGGCTATTGGGAGAACGGAAATTACATTCTCTATAAAACTGAAAAGGACAATATTTTTGCTGAAAAACATCAAATCTCGATAGAAGAACTTCAGCAGAAAAAAGGAAAATGGACTAAAATTCTTTCTGAAGCAAAAAAACCACGGAAAAAACCAGGTTTAGACGATAAAACACTTACTTCTTGGAATGCACTTACAATAACAGGTTTTACTGAAGCCTACGCAGCGACTGGAAATGCAGATTACCTTGTTAGCGCACTGAAAAATGCTGAATTTATTATCGAAAATCAGCTAAAATCAGATCATAGTCTTTTCCATTCTTACAAAAGTAAAAAAAGCAAAATTAATGGCTATCTTGAAGATTATGCGTTTACCATCGAAGCATTTTTAAGACTCTACGAGGTCACTTTCGATGAAAAATGGATCGATTTTTCTAACAATCTTAGCCAATATTGCTTTGAATATTTCTACAATCAGGACAACCATCTCTTCAATTTCACCTCCAAAAAAGATGATGCTTTAATTAGCAATCCAGTAGAATTTACCGATAATGTGATCCCTGCATCAAATTCAGCAATGGCAAATAATCTCTTCAGATTGGGAAGTTTAATAGGAAATGCCGAATATTTAGAGATTTCAGAAAAAATGCTGCAGGCAATTTCAGGAAAAATTGGGTCGTATCCAATGGGCTATTCCAATTGGCTTCATTTATATCTAAACTTCAGTAACCCATTTTACGAATTAGCGATTTTAGGAGAAAATGCAACAAACGAGCAAAATAAAATTCATAAAAAATACCTGCCAAATCTTATAATTTCGGGTAGCAAAACAAGTAGTGAATTATCTATTTTAGAAGATCGTTTTGTTGAGGGAAAAACCTTACTTTATCTATGTGAGCAGGGAAAATGCCAGCTTCCAGAAGAAAAATTAACGCCTGTTTTAAACAATATCAGCTTTGTTTAACAAAACTTAAACGAGAATTACTCGCATAAAATTCAAAAAATTACTCTATTTGTGTAAAACTACTTGTAACTATGGATAAATTAAATGACTTTTCTGCGTTAGCACAGGAATACGCTAAAAAACTAATCGACTTTTTACCAGACTTAATTGCCGCAATTTTAATTCTAATTATAGGATTTTGGATTGCAAAACGTGTGGTGAAATTTATGCAAAAAACTCTTGATAAAAAGGACTATGACGTTGCTTTAAAAGGTTTTTTAACCACACTGGTAAGTTGGGCTTTAAAAATACTGGTAATTATCGTTGCAATATCTCAGGTTGGTATCGAAACCACCTCTCTAGTTGCAATTTTAGGTGCTGCAGGTTTAGCCATAGGTTTAGCTTTACAGGGATCATTAGCCAATTTTGCTGGTGGTGTTTTGATTATTATCTTAAAACCTTTTAAAATTGGTGATTGGATCGAAGCTCAAGGCGTTTCTGGTAGTGTAAAGGATGTAAGCTTATTTTACACAAAATTAGATACATTTGGAAACCAGGAAGCTGTAATTCCTAACGGAAGCTTAGCGAACGACAATATTGTAAACTATACTGTAAACGGTGTTCGTCGTGAGAATATGACCTTTGGAATTTCTTATGATGATGATATCAAGAAGGCGAAAGAAGTTCTTATGAATCTTGTAAAAGAGCAAGAAGGTATCGAGGCAGATCCAGCGCCACAAGTACTTGTTGGTGAACTTGGTGATAATTCAGTTAACTTTTACGTAAGATATTTTGCTAAAAACTCTGTATTCTGGGATATCCACTGGTATATGCTAGAAGAAGGAAAAATTAGATTAGAAGAAGCTGGTATGACGATTCCTTATCCACAACGTGATGTTTATCTTTACGATCAAACAAAAATGAGCGGTACGGTTTTAAAAGAATCTGAAAAAAGCAGCTCAGATAAAACTGAATAAACTATATCGAGGCAAGCCTCGGATTATCATACCCTTTGGCGGTGCCAATAAAAAAGCAGGCGTTTAGCCCGCTACAAAATCCTTTAAATAATAAGGTTCAAAATAAGCGACATCCTCGATGTCGCTTATTTTATATTTATCATAAGCTATGCTACACATTTCTTTTGCTGAAGGTAAACGATCTTCGACAAACTCGGCATTTGGATGCTCACAGATCTCCCTGAATTTAGCAACGCCATTTCCTATAAAATGAACTTTTCCGTTCGCTAATTCTTGCTGAAAACTATCTTCTGAAAGCACCTGAGCTTTCGTATCGCGAATTTGATTGAAGGCTGAGTCGAATATAGCAGAATACACTTCCATCCTTCTGGCGTCTAACATTGAAATAACCTGTTCTCCTTCTTTTGGAGTTGCCTGTTTTGCCAAAGCGGTTAGTGTTGGTACAGAAATAAGCGGAATATCCTGCGCAAAACACAATCCTTTTGCTGCCGAAACTCCAATTCTTAATCCTGTATATGATCCAGGGCCTTTGCTTATCGCAACTGCATCAAGGTTATCGATCTTAAGATCATTTTCTTTTAAGATCTCGTCGATGAAAACATGAAGCTTCTCTGCATGAGAATAGCCTTTGCTATTATCCTCTTTTAACGCAATTACATTAGCATCTTCACATAATGCAACCGAACAGTTGGTGGTTGCGGTCTCCAAACAAAGAATTATAGCCAAAATTATCTAATTTTAAACTCTATCCTTCACTGTTGACGCTTCCTGTAACCTCAACCTTATCTCCAGATTTTAGAGTTTTTGTTACTACATTATAAGGACCGGTAATTACAGTTTCGCCTTCTTCAAGACCTTCTGTGATCTGGATGTTAGCATCATCCTGAATTCCGGTTTTTACAACGCGCAATTTAGCTTCTTCCCCGTTCTTTACAAAGACACATTCAAAAAGTTTAGAAGGATCTGTTTCTACATTGGTAGGAGCTGTCGCTCCCATCGCTGCAGAAGATGTATCTGCTTTTACCACGATAGCACTAATTGGCACACCAATAACTTCGTTTTTTTTGTTTGTGATAATATCTACGGTAGCTGTCATTCCTGGTCGAAACGGAGAATAATTCTCTGGTTTTCCTTCTAAAAGATCTTTATAAGAATCTTCTAAGATTCTAACTTTTACCTTAAAATTGGTTACCTGATCTGTAGTTAATTCGCTATCGGCAGAGTTTGAAATCTCGGTTACTACTCCTTTAAATTCTTTTCTTAAGTAAGCATCTACCTCAACGATCGTAGAATCACCAACTTCAACCTTTACAATATCATTTTCGTTTACGTCTACCTCAACTTCCATATTAGAAAGGTTGGCTACACGTAAGATCTCTGTACCGGCCATTTGCTGCGTACCTACAACTCGCTCCCCTAATTCAGCATCAAGTTTAGAGATTGTTCCGCTCATTGGCGCATAGATATTGGTTCGGCCTAAGTTGTCCTTAGATTCGGTTACCGTTGCCGCTGCACTCTGCATGCTGTAGTAAGCAGATTCTTTGTTGGCCTCTGCAACTTCGTAGCTGGAAACGATACCATCCCACTCTGCTTTAGAGATCACTCCTTTTTCAAAAAGCGTTTTATTACGTTCGTAATCTGCTTTTGCTTGTTTTAGACTTGCCTGAGATTGCGCATAATTTGCACGTGCATTTTCCATGCTCGCTTGTGAACGCTGCAAATTAGATTGATAGATATCTGGATTGATTCTCACTAAAAGATCACCTTTTTCTACTGTTTGACCTTCAGCAATAGGAAGCTCTATGATCTCTCCTGAAACTTCAGATGATAATTTCACTTCTACTTCTGGCTGAATTTTCCCGGTTGCAGAAACTGTCTCTACAATATCTAAAGGTTTAATTTCAGCAACTTCAACCTGCTTGAAATTACCGCTTTTACCAAACATTCCAGATTTTTTACCTACAACTAATAGTACTATTAAAACCAGCACTACTCCAAGAATGATAAAAAGAGTTTTCTTTTTCATTTATAAAATTTTTAAAACGCAATCATTTCTATATACCGATTATTGCTTCGGCTTCATTTATTTAAAACAGCTAAATATTAGCTTTAGAATCTCAAATTAGCAACTGGTACCCCAAAGTATAACTCCAGCACTTTTAATTTAAATATATAATCGTATTTAGTACGCAACACCTCTCTTTGAGAGTTTTCGAATCGTAATTTAGACTGACTAAAATCGAATGCATTGGTTAATCCTACATCAAAACGCTCTGTTGCATATTCGTAAGCTTTCTCCTGTGATTCTGCTGCAACCAAAGCTGCTTCATAAGCTTCAAGAGCACCGGTAGCATCTACATAAGCCTGATAAACATTAGCTTCAAGATCTAATTCTGCCTGCTCTAATTGATATTCGGCTCTACGCGCGTTTACCTTGCTTCTTTTCACCTGGTTTCTAGTAGCAAATCCATTAAAGACAGGAACGCTTAACTGAAATCCATAAGAAATACCATCGTTTAACCATAATTGATCGATAAATGGTCTTGGCGGCAAAGAAATTGGCACTGCCGCATTTGGTGATTCGGTTACAACCGTTTCTCCCGTGGATTGAACGTATCCAATTTCATTGATGGTTGTACCGGGAGGATTAATATAATCTATCCTATTGGCACCAGTTTCCCTTGTGTTATAGTTTACAAATGCACCTAAAGTGGGCATATAAGCACCACGAGCTATTTCAACATTCTGCTCTGCGATTTCTTTATTAGCTTCAGCAATTCTAATTTCTGAACGCTCTTCTTTAGCTCTTTCAATAATATCGTATACTGAATTATCCAAGATCTCTGTTCCGAAGATATCATAATCGTCTTCTACAATATCAAAGTTTTCGTAATCCTTGATCAATAAAGTTTGTGCTAAACTAATAAGTGAGATCTTGATATTATTTTGCGCAATGATCATTCGTTGTCTCTCATCTGCATTGGTCGCCTGGATCTCTAAAAGATCTCCTCGTGGTAACGAACCTGCATCTACCAATTGCTGGGTACGATCTAATTGCTCAAAGGTAACTTCGTTTTGAGATTTAAGTACTTCTAATTCCTGTTTTGCAAAAAGCACCTGTAAATAAGAATTTGCTATAGAAAGTGTAATATCATCCTGCATCTTATCTAAAGAATACTGGGCAGCAAGCTTAGATAATTTTGCTCTTTGTAACTGCTTAAAATTTCTTAAACCATCAAATAAAGTCACACTGGCGGTTACTCCGGCAGAGAAGTTTCTGGTAGTTTGATTTTGCAGTACACCAGTTGTTACGTTTTGAGTTAAACCTGTATTCCAGGAATTGCTGGCGTTACCATTTATTCCCGGCAAAAGATTACCAATAGCATCGTTCTTATCGATATCGGCTGCCTCTACATCAAGTTCAGATTGTTTAACAGAGATGTTATGCTGTAAAGCATACTCTACACATTCCTGCAAGGTCCATTTTTTCTCCTGCGCGTTGGCGATGAACCCAACTAAAAGTAAAATGGTAAAAAAGCTAAATTTCTTCATAATGTATATTGTAATGGATATGTCTAACAAAAAGTTGAGTTGTTACAAAAACTGCAAAAAATTAATTAGCAGCATAATTTTGAGCTGGTTTTAGCTGATTCCACACCTTTATTTTATCGTCTTTAGCTATCCCGTCTTTAATTTCTACGTGAATCCCGTCACTAACGCCTAATTCTACATCTCTACGCTCAAATTGTTGATCTGCAGTCTCTATTTCTACAAATGGCTGCTGAGTATCATTATCAAACTGCACCAAAGCTTCTTTTATTGATAATACATCCTCTGCTTTCGCCAAAATGATCGAAGCATTAGCACTAAGCCCTGCTCTTATAAAAGTAGCTTCTGCTTTATCTAAAGTTCCTTTAATTTCAAATTGAATAGCCCCGTTTTCTTCAACACCTTTGGGAGCGATATAATCTAAAACCGCATCAAAAGTTTTGTTCTCGATAGCACCAACGGTTACTTCAAGTGGTAAACCTTCTTTTATTTTACCAACCTCACTTTCGTCTACTTTTCCTTCAAAGATCATCTTATCCACATCGGCAAGTGTGGCCAGCGTGGTTCCGTCGTTAAAGTTATTAGATTCGATAACCTGGTTTCCGGTTTTTACAGGAACGTCTAAAACCATCCCGGTTACCGTACTTCGTATTAATGTGTTCGCCGCACTACCAATACCGCTTGTTGTACCGGTTTTAACGATCTCAAAATTTTGCTGTGCAGATTTATAGTTCTGCTCGGCTCTTTGGTAGGCAACTTCAGCATTATCAAAATCGTTAGCTGAAATCACGCCTTTATCGAATAATGATTTTTGGCGATCGAATATTTTCTTTTGATTATCTAAATTGATCTTTGCAGTAGCCACAGCATCTTTTGCGCTTTGCAAAGAAGTTACGTTAGGGATCACTCGAATCCTGGCGATTAGGTCACCTGCTTCTACAGATTCACCGGCTTCAACATAAATTTCATCTATAATTCCGCTAATATTAGGTTTTATTAAGATCTCTTCTAGCGGAACGATATTCCCGGTTGCTACTGTATTTTTAGTGATGGTTTGTACAGAAGGCTGTTCGGTTTGATAAACCACAGGGTCTTCCTGACCTTTTTGAAAGTAATAATACAGCGAACCCAAAAAGCCAATAAAGATTACGGCTAAAATAACGATGGTAACTGTTCTTTTCATTTTTGATTGTGTTTATTCTATGTTCTAAAGTTGTTATTCTGTTCGTAAAGCGTCTACAGGTTTAATTTTAATCGCATTTTGCGCAGGAATTAAGCCTGCCAATAAACCTGAAATTACAAGGATAGCTAAGGCAATTAGTACCACCCCAATATTTACCGTTGGATTTAAAAACATCATTTCTGAAGTATCCATTCCATCTAACAATGAGTTAACCACGTAAATAACGAGTGTCGAAAGGATAATTCCTGCCATCCCGGAAACAATGGTTAAAAAGATCGATTCTAGCAAAATTTGCCCACGTATACTCCAGGGGCTTGCTCCTAAAGCACGACGAACACCAATTTCATTAGTTCTTTCTTTCACTACAATTAGCATAATATTACTAATACCAATAATTCCTGAAAGCAATACCAGCGTACCCACAAAATAGGCGACTAGGCGAAGTGCGATAAATAAACCGTTAATTCGGCTATATTCTTCGTAAAGATCAAAATTCCCTACCGCACGATCATCTTCTGGATGAATGCTATGTCGTGTTTTAATAACATCAAAAACGCTGCTTTTAAGCTCGGTTATAGAATGATCGTCATCTGCAGTAATTGCCATCCAACCAACTACGTCTCCCATATTAAAGGCCTGTGAGTATGCAGTAAAAGGCACAAATATTTCCTTTTGCTGTTCTTCTACATTACCGCCACTTCCTTTTTTCTTGTAGGTTCCTACTACCATAAAATTAACACCGTTAATTTTGATGTACGTACCCAAAACCTCTTCATTAATATCATACAATCCAGCTTTTACACCTTCACCGATAATAGCTACTTTTCGTTTTTGCTCGATATCTGAATAGTTTATAAACCTACCAGAAGTAATATCCATAGGTTGTTGCCGTATAATTTCAGGATAATCTCCGTAGACATTATAAGCACCACTGTTTAAACCTCTAACCACATTATTAGCGCCACCAAAACCACCAAGTTGATTTCTTGGAGAAACGATCTCTAAACCGGGAACAGTTTCTTTTATAGCTTCTACATCCGCTAATTTAAAGTTGTAGTTTCTTCCTTTAGGTAAACCTTTATATGATTTAGAGATGGTTTGTGACCACATAAACATAGAATTTGTAGCCATTCCGCTAAAGCCCTGCTTAACTCCGTTTTCAAGCCCTTTTCCTGCAGCCAGCAAAATAACGAGAATAAAAATTCCCCATAATACTCCAAAAGCGGTAAGCAATGTTCTAAACCAGTTTGCGGTTAAAGCTTCTATAATTTCGTCCCAGCGATCTCTACTAAACATGATCTTTAAAATTTACTCGTCTCTTAATGCTATAATAGGTTTGATTCTCGCTGCGCGATAAGAGGGAAAGAAACCAGCAATAGCTCCTGCCACAATTAAAATAACTACAGTAGATAAGGCTACTTTAAAATTCACCGTAGGATTATAAATAAAGTCGGTTTGAATCATTGGCCCCACAAAATCCAAAAGTACTAAGCCCATTATTAAGCCAGTTAACCCAGCAAAGGAAGTCACGAATATAGACTCGTGTAGCACCATCCCAATGATAGAAAGCGGTTGTGCTCCTAATGCTTTTCTAACGCCAATTTCACGGGTACGCTCTTTTACAATAATCAGCATAATATTACTTACCCCTACAACACCAGCGATGATCGTACAGATCCCCACTCCCCAAAAGAACATTTTTATCATCCCTATAAGATCGTAGAATCGCTTAGTATTTTCTAACCTACTATTTACTCTCACCGCGCTATTATCACCTGGGGCTATTGTATGCTTTCCTTTTAAATAGGTTTCTACTTTGTTCGTAAAATTGTTAGATGCCAACAGTGCTTCTTCATAAGTATCCTTTGGCTCTAGTGTAAAACTTAAAGAATTAATATTATTACCGCCGCTAAAAACTTTTTGTGCCGTGGTAATAGGCACAAATACTCGACTTTCTTCTCGTTCCCCTCCTGGATCTGTATAAACACCTACCACCTGAAATTTTATTCCTGAAATTTCTACATACTCACCAAGCACATCTTTCGAATCTTTAAATAGATCCATCTTTACTCGATTTCCTAGCACCACAATTTTCGTAGATTCTTCAATGTCTTTGTAATTAAGAAATCGACCAGTAACCATACTAGCATTTTCCAGAAATTGATAATCTGGATAAACTCCTTCTACACTATAAGAACCAGATTCATTTTCGTAGGTTAATAATCCTCCATAAATCCTATACACCGAAGATTTAAACTCTAATGCTGATTTATTTTCTGCGGAAGTATATTCAAAATCGTCGTTTTTCAACTGAATTCTACGGCCAGGATTTAAGCCTTTATATTCTTTGGTAGTTACACCGGGATATACATAAATGGCGTTTGCGGCATCACCCTGAAACTCTCTTTCTATTCCGTTCTTCATTCCTTCACCAATCCCAAGTAAAATCACCAGAATAAAAATCCCTGAAGCCACTGAAAGTCCGGTTAAAAATGTACGCAGTTTATTTTTGCTAATGGTTTCAAAAACTTCCTGCCAACGTTCAAGATCAAACATTTTGCAAAGCTCTTACCTGGTTAACTTTAGTATCATCGATAATTAAACCATCTTTCAGGTTAACGATTCGCTTGGTCATTTGAGCAATATCAGGCTCGTGCGTAACGATAAGAATCGTTCTGCCTTCATCATTTATTTGCTGAATTAGATCCATCACCTCATACGAAGTTTTAGTATCTAAGGCTCCCGTTGGCTCATCGGCAAGTAAGACTTTTGGATCTGATGCTAAAGCGCGAGCGATGGCTACACGTTGTTTTTGCCCTCCCGAAAGTTGATTTGGCAAATGATCCATCCACTGTGCCAGCCCTACCTTTTCTAAATAAGCTTTGGCTCTATCCATGCGTTCTCCACGCTTCATACCCTGATAATAAAGAGGCAAAGCAACATTATCGAGCGCACTTTTATAATTGATAAGATTAAATGATTGGAAGATAAAACCCAGAAATTTATTGCGGTACCGAGCTGCAATCTTTTCATTCAGGTTTTTAATGGCAACACCATCTAAAGTATACGAGCCGGTATCGGCTTCATCTAACATTCCCAGTATATTTAGAAGCGTAGATTTACCAGAACCTGAAGATCCCATTATGGAAACAAGTTCTCCCTCAGAAACATTGAAGTTTATTCCTTTTAAGACGTGAAGTGAGTTATTTCCCGTTTTGTAAGATTTATGCAAATCTTTAATTGTGATCATAACTTTTTGACTGATGGTTAAAAGCAAAATGCTTGCTTATATCCATAAGACTTCAAAAAGCTAAAAATGTTACAGGAAAAATATAAGTTTATTAAAAAAGAGCTGTTTAAGCTTCGTATTTCTTCTTTCGATAAGAGCGATAAATGTAATAACCTAAACCGCCGACTAATAGATAAGGAAATACCATCAAATAAAGAATTCCGTCATTAATCCCTTCCGCAGCATTTTGAGAAGATTCACTTTCCAGCACTGCTCTACACATCGCACATTGTGCATCTGCAAACAATGGCATGAAAAGTAAAACTAAAAGGACTAAAACCGATTTTACATTAAAAATCTTCTTCATTTTCAATCAATTTTAATAATACGGATACATAAAAATGTACACCAAAACACCGGTTATCGCCACATATAACCAGATTGGAAATGTCCACCTGGCGATTTTGGCATGTTTTTCATATTCAGCTGTTAAACCGCGATACATGGTAAATAACACAAGCGGAATAATGATCGCTGAAAGTGCTATATGAGAAATAAGTATAAAAAAGTACATGTACTTCAGCAATCCTTCACCTTCATAATGCACAGGTGCATTGCTTATCTTCGAGATCACGTAACTCACCAGAAAAACAGCAGATAAAGCGAATGCTGTGATCATTACATTTCTATGTAATTTGTATTCTCTTATCTTCATAAAAAAATATCCCATTAAAAGTAATACTGCAGTAGATCCATTAAGTACTGCATGGAATAATGGGAAGGTTCCCGATTGGGTACCTAGTAAATTATAACGCTCGGGTAAATTCATTAAAATTAATACCACGATAGGCACTAATACCGATAGCGCAATGATCACCGGAATGGCGATCTTATCTGTTTTTGTTAATGTTTTTTTCACAACAACGTCTTAATATCCTCAATTAACATATCGATCTGCGGTTCTTCTTCTCCTTCTAAAACCGACTTATTTCTCTTAACAAAACCTCTATAATAAATTAATGGGTTTCCGAATCTATCTTTTCTGGATCGAATATATCCATCTTGATCAATTAAAGCAAACATACCAGAATGCACAAATCCTCCCTGAACATCTGGATCTTCACCAGCATAAGTTTGGAAACCAGCATTAGCAAGTTCGTAAATTTTATCCTTTTCTCCGGTAAGCAGGTGCCAGTTAGGATTGGTTATTCCGTAGTGATTTGCGTATTCTGCAAGTACTTCAGGCGTATCATGTTCTGGATCGATCGTAAATGAAGCTACCCCAAAATCATCTTTAAATTCTTCTAATTCATCCTGAACTTCAACAAGATTTTCGCTCATAACAGGACAAATTGTTGGGCATGTTGTAAAAAAGAACTCCACCACATACACCTTACCTAAATAATCTTCATTACTAATGGTATCGCCATGCTGATCTATAAACTCAAATTCTGGAGCTTTTCTTTTTTTGCCATTAAGCTCTAAGTATCCAACCTCTGGAGATTCTTTTTCAGGCCTTTTAGCACCTTCTTTATTAAGACGATCACCTTCTACAACTTCTCCATTATTCATTCTATCAAAGATCTTAGGCATTACAATAATCCCAAAGATTATAATGATAACACCTAGACCAGCATATGAATATTTCTTTTTCATTACTATTGAATTTCTAAAATTCGCTTAATTGTTTTTTCTACCTGCATTATTTTTCTTCAAAGCCAGTCTGTACTCTGCCAGGATCACTTTTACATCATCATTCATTTTATTGGTAAGCTCTGCAATATCTCTGGAGTCGTATCCGTATAGAATTTCATCATCTTCATCGTCATCTCTACCTCTCAAATTTCTGGATTTATCTACAATAAAAACATAAGGAGTGTAGTTTTTGTCGGAAAGCTGATAGGGACTATCAAAACTCTCAAATACATTCTGGATCTCGCCCGGTGTACCAAAAACGAATTTCCATTCTTGTGCATTAGTGATACCTTCAAACTCTTTTGCAAAATCTGCAGCATTGGCTCGAGCACTTTCAGGCAATATGATTACAAATTGAAAATCGTCAAATCCGTAATATTTTTCAAGAATCTTCTTATCAAGATTAAAGGTATTACCTTTTAAATTTTCTAAGTCTTCTCCGAAGAAAGCAACAACGCTTATATGATCCTGAAGATAAACTGGTTCATCGTCATAACTGGAAAGCTCTGAAACATCAGTAATATTCTCGGTTAAGATTGGTAATCTGGCAAAGTTATTTTTACCCGATGCAAAAAAAAGATAAGCAACAATCGGCAATGCAAAAAGTACTGTGAGTACAAAAAATTTCTTCATAACACCGTTTCAGAAAAGGAGTACAAAAATAAAAAGACGGTTTTACAAAACCGCCTTTTCTTAATCTTTTAACTTTTGTATAGTTTAAAAATCCCAGGCAATATACCCGTTTTTATAAACCTCGTATATATAATCTCCTTCTGTAAGTAAGATGAAGATCAAATAGATCGCTAAGAATACTCCAGACCACACAACAGCTCTACGAAGACCCTTAGTTTCATGCTCCATGTGCATAAAAGCCCAGGCTATATAATATGCTTTGTATAATGTAAGAATAATAAAAATCCAGTTTAGCAAGTGCATTCCTACGATAGAAGTCTCTGTTAAGAATGGAGGTCTAAAAATCCCCAAAACAACTTCTACAATAGTAACTATAGAAAGAATCCCAAAAACCTGCCAGATTCTTTTTGTACTTGATTCGTGCTGATGTGCTGTGCTATCGTGTGCCATAATTTCTTCGATTCAAAAAATTAAACAAGGTAAAAGAACGTGAATACAAATACCCATACTAAATCTACAAAGTGCCAGTATAAACCAACTTTCTCTACCATTTCGTAGCTTCCTCTTCTCTCGTAAGTACCTAAAATAACATTAAAGAAAATAATGATATTAATTATAACTCCAGATGCAACGTGGAAACCGTGAAATCCTGTAATAAAGAAAAAGAAATCTGCAAATAACGGAGGCCCGTATTCATTCTCGGTAAGATTAGCTCCTTCTACGATACCAGTAACATTATTGTCTAACCAATTTTGAGATTCCTCTCTAGATAGGATCGTTTTTTCTCCCTCTTCATTAAAATCTAATGTTCTAATATAAAGATCGTCACTAGCAGCAAATCCTTCTTTAATTCCTTCTAAAGTAAATTCTGAAACTGTAGAACCTCCTTCAAACCAAACACCGGTATTTTCTCTATGAGTAGTTCTTTCAGACTCCTGAATCACAGCAATATCTTCTAAGGCTACTCGATGTCCTTCACCATCTACAAACTGAAGGATCTTTCCTCCTTTTGTTTTTAGCGCACCATATTCTCCTGAAATAAAGTTGCTCCACTCCCAGGCCTGAGAACCTAAGAAAATAAGACCACCAATAATTGTTAAGAACATATAGGTGGTTACTTTCCCCTGTTTCATTTGATGACCAGCGTCTACCGCTAACACCATCGTTACAGAAGAGAAAATAAGAATAAAGGTCATCAATGCAACGTAATACATTGGTGCATCTACCCCGTGTAAAAATGGAAAGTGATTAAAAACCTCATCGGGTATTGGCCAAGAATCTGCGAACTTGAATCTTGAAAAACCATAAGCCGATAAAAATCCTGTAAAAGTAAGTGCATCGGAAAGGATGAAGAACCACATCATCAACTTACCATAGCTGGCTCCAAGTGGCTGATTACCACCGCCCCAAGTTTTACCTTCGGTGCCTGTTCTAACAACAGTAGCGTCCATAGAAGAAGTCATTTAATTTAAGTGCTGCGCAAAAATACGCATTTTTATTATCTAAAGAAATATAAAAAGAAAAACAGGTAAACCCACAGTACATCAAGGAAGTGCCAAAATGTTGCACCAAGCTCTAATCCAAGTGTTTGCCCCTTATGGTATCGTTGTTTAAAATGATTATAAATTAAGACCAAAAGCACAATTAAACCCGCCGCTAAGTGGGCTAAGTGAGCCAAAACAAGAACGTAAATGAAACTTGTTGTGATCGTACTCTCACTACCTGTAAAATAATAACCAGCATCAACAATATCTGCAAAACCCTGAAACTGAAACACTACAAACAACGAAGCAAGTATAAGAGTTCCCAGCAGAAAAGCAGTACCATTTTTTCTGTTTCCTAATATAATATTCTTTTTCGCAAAAAACATAGTAACACTACTAATTATAATTACGACAGTACTCCACATAAAAGACTGCGGTAATTCGAATTCTGTAAGCCAATCTGGTCTTGTTTTACTTACCACATAAGCACTTGTAAGCCCGGCAAACATCATCCCCATGCTTATGATCGCAAACCACAGCATCATTTTCTTTGCGCGATCTCTTCTCTCCTGTTCGCTTCCTTTTGTTAAATCCATTCTCTAATAAATTTATCCAACACGTAAACTATTTGTAATAAAGTAATATATGAAACACTAGCCAACATCAATTTCTTGGCGGCATTTGCTGTTTTCAATTTAAAAAGCCTAATGGCATAATAGAGCATTCCAAGCCCTAAAAGTAAGATGATTATTCCTGAAACCGGAGTAAGATATAATCTTCCTGTAACTCCAAAGACAGGGATCAAAGAGACCAAAATGGTCCATATCGTATACAAAATCACCTGAATCGCAGTTCCTTTATCCCTCTTACCGGTGGGAAGCATAAAAAAGCCTCCTTTTTTGTAATCATCATACAACCACCATCCGATAGCCCAGAAATGAGGAAATTGCCAAAAAAACTGGATCATAAATAAAGTTCCTGGCTCTATACTAAAATCTCCAGAGGCGGCAACCCAACCTAGCATAAAAGGTATTGCTCCCGGAAAAGCTCCCACAAATACAGAAAGTGGTGTTTTTGTTTTTAATGGCGTGTAAATACTTACATATAAAAAGATACTTATCGCACCAAACATTGCTGTTTTAGGATTGATAATATAAAGCACTACCAAACCTAAGACTGTAAAAACACTTGCGATGATAAATGCAGTAGTTACCGACATTCTCCCAGAAGGCACAGGACGATTTTTAGTCCTATCCATTAAGGCATCAAGATCTTTCTCGATGATCTGGTTGTAGGCATTTGATGCACCAACCATAAAATATCCGCCTATAGCTAATAAGAGCACAACAACAAAATCTACCGTTTCAGCACCTAAAAAATAACCCGCAACAGAAGAAAAAACTACGCTAATTGCTAAGCGCATTTTTGTTATTTCCTTAAAATCTGATAATAACGAAGGGGAAGAATTATGTACGCGTGCGCTACTCAAAAATTATTTTTTACAATTGGCGCAAAGATACTCCTTAATTAGGTTTTGGCAAGGCCGTACAATTGTTAATTTTAAATTGCTGCTTTTGCTAATAATCATAGTACCAATTAAAAATATCTGTACGAATACCAAAATTTAACCAGGAAGTAGATATATCGTAACTACTTATTGTATTCACATCGGTATTCATATTACGATAAATAAAGCTTCCGTATAATTTTAGATTGGTCTCTGGATTAATAATATATCCTGCTTCTACCTGACCAAAAAATGAAATCCCTGTATTTCCCTGGCCAATCTCCACGCCATTATCAAAAGGACGATCTTCATAATTTCGATAAATATCTCCTCCGTAAGAAAAAGGATCGTTATCATAATCAAAACCACGCTTTCCATAAATAAATTTAGCAGTTCCATACCAACGATCTTTTTTATATCTGGCTATCGCTATTATTTCTCTAAAGTTTGCCCCCCACAAATGAGCTAAAGATTGATTATTATGGCCGTAATTTAAAACCTCGGTATTGTGCGAATAAGTATAAGGACGTACTTGATTATATTCTAGCTGAAGAAATAAATTGGGTACTTTAAATGCGTTGAAGTATTTAAGCCCTACCTGATAACCTAATTTGTTCTTCCAGCTTTTTTCTCCTCCGAAGATATCACTGCTGGAAAATTCATCGATGATAACCTGAGTATAAGCATTTAAATGATCACTAATTTTATACTTTCCACTCAATCCAATTAATGCATTACCACCTCTGGCTCCTGTAGAAAATTCTATTGCCCTGTAAAAAATAACAGGATTTAGATAGTTAACATCAAAACCTCGGTTATTGTCATTCTCCCAAATTACCGATTCAAAAAGACCAATATTAAGTCGTTTAGTTACATTGAGACTTAAATAATGATTAGCCATATATTTTGTTCTGAAACTTCCGTCGCCGGTCACTTCTGGTCTCACATCTCTCATGGACATCCAAGTATTGGTATACTTCAATTTCCAAAATGTGGTGTTTAGTTTGAAGTAAGGATAAGGAGAAGTAACATCACTTACCAGTAAAGATCGATACCCATCGCCTATAAAGTTTTTACCATGACCAAACTGAATATTAAAATATTTTGAAGGACTATAAGACAAATAACCTTCGGCTACCGGATAATCATAAGCATCCTCGCCAAATGGCTTTGCAATTCCTCTTGAAGGAATGATTGCTGGATCACCACCATCTGGCCTTATAGATTCTGCCCAATTATTAAAATAACCTGCAAATCTACCCTGGTTTTCATAAACCACAGTGTAGAAATTAAAGTTTTCACCTAATCCTCCCTGGAAAATAGCAGCTCTTGTATTATTATAGGTATAATCTGCATTAGTATCTCCAAAATCTTTTCCTAGCTGAAGATCTAATGCAAAATCGAAGGTAAACCAGTAATCTTCGTTTTGAAATCTTACCGTATGCTCATTCCATATTTTACGACCTACGAGCGTTCTTCGGTTATGATGAAGACGCTGAGCATCAGCTTTCAGATCATAATATTTTGAAACATCTTTAAATAACAAAGGTTTAGATGCCGTATGATTATTTGTCCCTACCTGATTTAAAGCAGCATCGAATCTGGAATAATATTCATGTGATAATGGAATATTTATACTGCTTTCATAACGCGGATTAGTAAACAATTTAGTTTGAATAGAGTCGTACTCGTTAGCCGCTAGGATCAACTGATTGTCTTCTAAATCTTTTGATCTCGTTACTTCAGACCTATTTATTTCTTCTGAAGAAAAATCTTCCAAATCCTGAATTTCGTTTCTTTCTAAAGGTATTTTTATAGGTAACCTAAATTGCATATAGGTTGGCGTCGCATTATATCTCGCAGGCTGAATTACCGGAAGTAGCTCAAACACTCTGGCTACCTCATCTTTCAACTCATCGTAGGCAGCATTTACATACATTAATTTGAAAGTACCCGCTTTAGTTACTTCAAAAACTACAGCGATCTCGCCACTATAATTACTAGCTAAGACATTTGAAGGAACCTGAAAATGATCAACAATATAGCTTATAAGGCTATTTTTGAAACAATCTTCCGAAGCATTGTAGCTTACAGACTCACATTCTGGAAATACAGGATAAACTTCTGCATTTTGCGCTTGTCCTAAAAAAACTGATAATAAAAAAAATGGAAGTAGAAGATACTTCATACTAGAGTAATAGATATTCGGGCCGAAAGATACACTTTTTACATCTATACTGAAATAAAGAAATCCCGGTAAAAACCGGGATTTCTAAAAAAAGTATATGTTATTTCCTTAGTCTTGAATTTGGAAAGTAATTGGTAAAGAGTATACAACTCCTACTGGCTTACCTCTTTGCTTACCTGGTTGCATTTTAGGTAGCTTGTTAACTACCCTCGCTGCTTCCTGCTCTAATCTAGGGTGCGGTGCACGAGCTCTAACTTCAGCAATTTTACCTTGTTTGTTAATCTTAAACTGAACAATTACACGAGTAATACCTGATAAACCAAGCTCAGCTCCTAAATCTGTATCAAATTCTTTTTGTACAAATTTCATTACTTTTTCACTCATACAAGCTTTACGCTCGTCGTTGTCTTTAAGATTTTCACATCCTGGGAAGATTGGTACATCTTCGATAACCGCGAAAGGAACGTCTGCTACCTCTTCTTCTTCAGGCGCTTCAACAACCTCCTCTACTTCCACGATATCGTCAAGGCTGGTTTCTGTAGATTCGATCTCATCTTCTTCTACTTCTTCCTCATCCTCCACAACTTCGATAACCTCTGGTGCCGGTGGTGGCGGTGGAGGTGGTGGCGGAGTGTTTTGCATTTCGGTAATTGGAATTTCTTCGTCTTCTAATTGATCCATCTGCACCATTCCGGTATCAATATCAGACTTTTCATAAGTCTTCCATTCAATAGCCTGCCAGGTAACAAAAAGAACCAATATAAGACCTAATTGAAGAAACAATACGCTTCTTCTGGATAAATCTGCTTTCGGATTTTTCTTAGGTTCCATAATGGTTAATGATTAATAAGGTTTGCTAAAATAAATATTTTTTCCAAAAAATTAAATAAATATCAGTTTTTAACCTTTTTAAGTGGCCTCTCAAAAGTTAAAAAAAGGATTGATGCTATTAAAACACCAGTTGAATTTGCAATTACATCTAACCAATCTGGTTGTCTGTAACTGGTAAGTGTTCCTTGTAATACCTCAATTAACATACCAAAAGCAATACAAGCAACAGCTATTTTAATTATAATCGACTTATAAGATACATTATTTTCTGCTTTTAGAAAAAAAGATAGTTTCCAAATAGAAAATAAAACAAAATAAGCCGAAACATGCAAAATTTTGTCCCCTATAGTCAAATCACCCATTTCTACTTTAGGCGTGATCTTATATAAAGAAAAAAACGTAAGCGTAGCCGTATATAGACCTGCCAGAGAAAAGGCAAGCTTAACCACCAATGATCTCTTTATATTCCTGCGCAGTAAGAAGGTCTTCCAGCTCGGCGATCTCAGCAAATTTAATCTTGATCATCCACCCATCTGTATATGGCGCGTTATTTACCTTTTCAGGCTCATCTTCAAGACTATCGTTAAATTCAACGATCTCTCCTGTTAATGGTAAATAAAGATCTGAAACTGTTTTTACCGCCTCTACGGTTCCAAAAACATCTTCACGCTCTAAAGATTCGTCTACAGATTCTACCTCTACGTAAACAATATCTCCTAATTCACCTTGTGCAAAATCTGTAATCCCTACAGTTGCAATGTCGCCATCGATCTTAACCCACTCGTGGTCTCTGGTGTACTTTAAATCCTCTGGAATATTCATAGTTATGTTTTATATAGCGACAAAGTTAATTTTTTCGGTTAATTGTTCAAATAGGCCGGCATTAATTTCCAAAATTATATCTTAAAGTGATCCCAGATCTAATTGTTGTTTGAGGAAATGCCGTAGAGACTGCATATTCAGAGAACGTATGCTCATAGTAGAATAATGCCGTTAGGTTTCTCGTGATCGCGTAATCTGTCACAAAATTGATCGACCAGATATCCTGCCCGGCGATTACCTGATTATTGGATAGATCAAGATATCTAACGATAGTTTTATTTCTTCTGTAAGAAACATCGGCCTTAAAGTTAAGATCACTGCTTAGCACTCTACGACGCCCGCCCAAAGCGGTAACTATTTTCATGTCCTTTAGACGATATCCCATCCCTAAAGTGTATTGATTACCGCTAATTTCAGTAAGAATGTTATTATCGAAACTAAGTGACAACTGCCTATCTTTTTCTAATCTTCCTAAAAACTGAATATTATTAGTAGTTTCCAGATCTACCTGAAGCAATGGCGTAAATAATTCAGACAACACGATATTCGAGAATAAAGTCGGATTTTTATAATCCCCAGCCTGATTAGTTTCAAAAGGATTCTCAGCATTATAATCTAAATTAGTTTGAAACTGATTGATCGTATAATTAGACTGATAACCATGAGAAAGTGAGATTCTTCTAAAATTACGCTTAAAAAACTCCAATCTCATCAAACCAGTATATTTTATATTCCAGTTTGGCAGTGGAACATCTCTAAATGCTCCAAGTTTCACATTATCTACAGAAGTACCAGAGTAGGCTGCAAGGAAAGCTGGTAACAACACAGCTTGATTTGTTCTTCCCAGACCTACAGGATAACCCGTTTCGTCTACATTATTAGGATCTAGACCACGTTCTGCCGCTAACTTCCTGGCTACTTCGATTCGATTAGCTCTAAATTGATCGAAAGTTTCTGAAGACTGCTCGTTACTCTGGTTAAATGCTGTTTTAATTAAAATCGTTGAGATATTGAAATTCCCAAACGTATAAGGCGTTAGAGATTGATATTGCAAACTTTGAGGATCTACCTGAAAGTTTTCAGAATAAGTTTCAGAATATAGTTTTCTCCCGGTAATATCTATCGTTAGATCTGGCAATAGATCTATAGAACCTTGTAAACTTAACTCTTCATTCTCGTTAGTAGTAAATTGCTGATTAAAATTTTGATACAAAGTTAACCAACCTCGTCTTGCTGCTTCGTATCTAATTTCGTCCTGCATCCCAAAAGTAAATCCTGCGGAAGGTTTCAATGTTCCCATAAAACCGATACTTCTAGTATAACCCGGCAAAAATGTTCCTTGCGTATTTCGATAATTTACCTGAAGCCTTTTTACCGCAGTCACTATATCTACAACCGTATTTAAAGCTTTATTTCCTGAAGCCGAACTTCTTTTACGCACCGGCTTTTCCTGAGTTTCTTCTCCTGAAGGCTGTAAAGTTGGAACTCCCATGCTTCTTTCTGCAATAGAAGTACCTCGCTTATTTTCTTTCTTTCTAAGCCCCACATAATTGTACAGCTTTTGAAGATCCATATTCGCTGTTAATTGATGCGAATTAGAATTCTGTACAGAATTACCAATATTAGGAACACCTTCAAGGTTTTGATAAATTCTAGAACCGCG
Source organism: Zunongwangia mangrovi (assembly GCF_900112105.1). Lineage (GTDB taxonomy): Bacteria > Bacteroidota > Bacteroidia > Flavobacteriales > Flavobacteriaceae > Zunongwangia > Zunongwangia mangrovi. Next base: position 124,485 of record NZ_FOKV01000001.1, read on the forward strand.
TTGCCACTGGAAGTCTCCTGTGTAAGAATAAGAAGCCTTTAAAAATTCAAAAACTGGTAATTTATTCAGCGGTAATTCATAATTCACCTGCAGGCTTTGATAATGATAGTTTGGTTCCCCAACATTAAAATAGTCGTCAAAAACACCAATTTCGTCATTAGCATTACCATCCTCGTCGATATAGTTTCGAATTATGCGATTATTCGATGCATTAAAACTAAAATTTAAAGCATTAGTTAGATTGTAATTGATACCATACTCCCAATCGAACAAGAAGTTTCTTTGGTATAGCGTAGGAATACCTATATCATTATCACTTAACTCTAAAGATCTAAATTGCTGCTCGGTATACTGTCTAAAATAGTTGGCACTTGCATTTATATTAGAAGGCAATAAATTAAGATTGAAGTCTTTGATCAAAGAAAAATACTGACTACTATCTAAAGCGGTAATATTTTTAAAAGGCTCTACTTTTTTAGGTGCAAAATTGAATTCGTAAGTAGCACCCGTTCTCACATTTTGGTCTAAAGATTCCTCGATCTCAAAATCACGATAATCTACCTGGTTGTAAGAACCTGAAAACGCAAAATTCTCTACATCATAAGGTTGTGGTTTCGATTCGCCTGTTCGTTCTTTCCTAAGACCTATAAGATTTATACTTTCTCGTTTTGTGTAAGTTTGCGATTGTTTTTTAACACGATCTCTCTCCTGTGGATCGGTAATCGAAGCCAAACGTGTATCCAGTTCAATATCTAAGAATTCCTGATCATACTTTGGAGTAATCACCTCTTCACCACGACTATAATTCACCGGAACTTTAATTCCCCATTTTTCTGGAAGTAATTGTCCCATATTAATATTGGTCACAAAATCATACTGTTCTGCATCTTCCCTACTACGCTGATTTGGCCCTTGATCTAATGTTCCAAAACCAACTGTACTTTTTCTACCGGTTGCAGAAAAGGTAGCAAAATCGGCCAAATTCGTATCAATATTTAAAACTCCGGCCCAACCACCTTCGTTATCAAGATCTGAAAGTCGAAGTTCATTAAACCAAACTTCACCACAAACATCTTGCAAACCAGCGCGAGGAGTTCCATTTTTTACCCCAAGCATAATAAGGCGTATATTCCCAAAACTAGGATTTCCCTTAACCCCTAGTCTTAATCTTCCCGGTTCATAATCATCTTCAGGGTTTCGTGGTTCTAAATTTTCATCAAAGAAATTTAAACGTGTCGTATTGTATGAAGGATCTCCTAAAACTGTTGTTTTTACCTGCTGAAGTAATTCTAAAGGTAAATTTAAACGGTTAAGTTCTGGCCAGATATCTGTAGGACTTACGCTACCTGCCGCAGTAATCGAAAGCGGAATTTCTATTTGATAAAAGTTCTCTGTAAAATCTGTTCCTATTCTTACAAAAGCAACCATTTCACCATCATCAGGATCGGCCTGCCCCTGGAAACCTTCAGCATGCAAGAACATTTCAAGATTTTTATACTGGCGCATATCGACTTGAAAGTTCTTATAAACCGCACGAGCGTCCTGTGGCTCTAAACCGCAAACACGCATAGCAAGTGATTGCTCGTTTTGTCTAATATTGGTGTTATTTTGATATAATTCTTCTCGTATCACTCCCGGAGGCAACACGTAAGGAATGGGCTCTCGATTTTCATTTTCTTCGATATTTACCGCTGTAACTTCAAAAAGCGCATCAGAACTTTCAGGTAAGTTACTCTCTTCATCCAAATTGCCATTATAACGACGATAATCACCACGTACCAATTCCATAGTTCCAAACCTCAACAGTGTTGGATTTTGAAATTCAGTAAGAAACATTCTCATAAAACGGATAGAGCGATAATCTGCAATTCCGCCAATAGCTTCAGTAGGTTCAAAGATCGGCACTTTAAACTGCACCCAACGTACACGCTGTGTTTGCCCATTTCTAAGTGTAACATTCAATTCCTTAGTATCTGAAACATACTCGTTATTCTCACTATTCATCCCATCAAAAAATGGAACTTCATATTGAAAATAACTATTTATCGTGTTCATGGTGTTGTCACGATTCACATCTTCTGTAGTAGGCAGCGTGGTATTACCACGATTATTATCACCAGAATTGTCTGGTGAATTCCCGTCTACACCATTGTAATTTCTATAGCGTTCTCTTATTCCGCCATCCGCGCTTAGAAAGTATTCATAATTATCTGCAGATGGATCTGGAAGATTACCAAACTGAGGAAATTTTTGCGCTTCTTCAGCATCTCCTAAACCATCATAACCCACATCCTGATTTAATCTCGCTTCACCTTCTGAACTAAAAGCATAAACTAAAGATTGATCTGAAGGTACTTTCCCAAATGCGGTCTCGGTTGTATTTAGATCTGAGCCATCTTCAGGCAATCCATTTTCATATTGCTTTCTACCATCTTTTAGTACATCTTCACTAATATTCCCTAAGTTGAAGACAATTTTTCCGTCGTTATTTATATTATCTGGATCATCCTGATAAATAAATGGATCCATTACCCAAAACTGAATATACTCAACATTAGACTGTTCAAAATTGGTAGTATTTATTCCGCGCATCATTCCTCCAAAATTATCGGTAGGATTTGGTAACGTATTACTTCCTGCTGCGGCAGAATTGTAATTATAAGGCCCTCGTTCTTCAGGATAATAAGCAACATCCATAGTGTAGATCACCTGCGCCTGTCCCTGGATCACATCTGTATTTGGGAAAATTTCGTCTACTGTAACTCGTCGTGTTGCGTAACTACTAAGATCTGAATCTGTAATACCATCTGGACGGCTATTACTATAAAACACAGGATCGATAGTATACCAGGCCAGTTTTGCTCTTCGATCGCCTACACTTAAGTCACCATTTGCTCGCTCTCCTCCAAAACCAATAGGCACACTGGAAAGTTCCCAGCTAAGCGGAGTACTAATATCTATAGAGGTTTGTGCCGATTCAAAATCGTCGATATAAGAAGTTGCTTTTCCGTCAAAATCATTTACTGCAGGAGCACCCGGGATTAAGTACGCAAACTCCCCACGTACCGAAACATTCGATTTCACATCAGTATCGATATTGGGTAATTTATTGACTAATCTTGTTAAAAAAGGAACCTCTTTTGTGTAATTAAAATTTAGCCCCAAAATAGTATTGTTTATAGGCTCGTAACTATAATTTGCTTTTTGAGTAAGTGGACGCTCTCTAAGGTTTAAGAACGTACCGGCAAGAATAAAGTCTTCATTGAACTGATGTTCTACATTTATTCCTGTAAATCTTTTAGATTGCTGACCAAACAAAGCATTACTCTCTGTATTTACCTGAATTGGAGTATCGGAAGCTAAAAGTGCTTCATCCAGAATCTGTACTCTGCCCAGATCGTAATTCACTACATAATCTACACCTTCCTGAAGCGTTCTTCCGCCAGCGGTAACCGTTACCGATCCCTGCGGAACATTATAACCAATTGGAATTCCTTCGAAATTCGACGATTTATAGCGCCCTTTTAACTGAAATTTATTTTTATCGGCATCTTCCTGCTCAGCCTGAGTTTTTGTAGTTCGATACAACGATCTAAATACATATTTTTCCTGATTGCCATTCCAAGTTGAAGGCTCAGAATAGATCTCCTGATTATTATTTGGTGTATTATCTAGTTTATCGAATAGGTATTCTCCAAAAGGTTCTACAGAAGTAAAAATCACCAAACCGTTTTGAACATCGATCGTAAATCCTGGAACAAAATCAAAGAAACCATCCCCACCATTTATAGGATCGTTATTGGTGTTCAAATTATCAAGGTTAAAAACACGCAAAAGCGGAGTTTCCTGAACATCTTCTGGTAAAGGAACAGCCGAATTTTCTGCCTGCTGAATATAATTTAAAGGCTGCGGATCTGTATACAAAAGATTCAATCTAAAATCATTAGGATCTAGATCGTATGCTCCAAGACTATAGATATTTTTCATCATTAGATCCCAAACAGGCTCGTTTACATTAGTGATGGTACTTTTAAGCATTTTCACCACTAGATTCTGACTCACCCTAGCATCTGTTTGTCCTTCCTGCTGCTGGGATTCATCTCCTGTGGCATTAACCCCATCATTTGCAAATTCCCCTACCTGGTAAACCTGCCCATTTACCGTATATTGAAAAGCAACGGCCAAAACCTCATCATTACTCAAGCGTTGATTAAGCGTGATATAACCAAGATCCTGATTTAATCTATATTCATTTGGACTAAGCTGGCGTGCATTTTCAAGTTTTGCGTAATCTATTCCTTCTGTAACCGGTACGTTTCCGAAACCACTTTCTACTGTAGAAATATCCCGAATTGCAGGAGTTAAGATCGACTCGCCATTGCCGTTAATTCCAAAAGGGTTAAAATCGTTGTTTTCGTTATCTGGAAATGCACCTGAAGCCTGATTAAAGAAACCTGGAGGCACATTTTCCAATCCAATATTTCCGTCAACCGGACTTTCCCCAATATCCTGCACTGCAACGATATTTCTGGTATCGGTAAGATTCTGTACGTTGTTTGTTCGATTCGTGATCCAAACCTGGATTCGTTTGATCTGTATACCACTTCTTACAAATGGATAATCGGCAATAAATTCGTTATAGTTATCTCTAAAATAATGCGCTAAAAAGAAGTGACGATCCTGGTCGTAATCCAGGGCAAATTTCTCATATTCTTCAACGGCCGCACCACCTTCAACATTAACCGTTCTACGTTCTGAATTTTGTTCTGAAAAAACTCCGGTAATTCTTGTTTTCCCAAACTGAAGCTGAGTCTTAAATCCAAAAAGACTTTGCGCTCCCTGGATCAAAGTATTATTCAGCGGCATATTTACATTACCTACTTCGATTTTCTGGATAATATCATCTTCGCTTGGTGTATATTCAAGTTTTAATTGATTCTGAAAATCAAAAGTCGATTCGGTATCATAATTGGCCGTAATCCCTAATCGTGTTCCTACCTGACCCAGTAGCGATAACTGAATTCGCTGGTCGAAATCGAAGGTGAAATTAGACCTGTTTCTGGGCGAATAAGCAGGATTATCCTGTTTGGTATATAAAATCCCAAGATCCATAGCGACCGAACCTTGCGGAGAAATATCGATATTTGTTCCTCCAAAAATACTTTGAAAGAAGTCTGAGTTCACATAAAAATCTGGCAATAGATCTTGCTGTAAAGCATCTGCATCATCAGATCTACCTGAAAGCGCCTGATTCTTCAGCCTAAAATAGCGCTGCATTTCTTCTTTGATCACCAGTTCTTCATATTCTTCAGGAGAAAGCACCAAGGGAAGACCAATATTAGTTTCTCCCAGGCTTTTTTTATAAAAGTAGAGATCTAATGCAGGATCATATTCGTACTTAGATTGTATCGACCCGGGATCGGGCATAACAATACTACCAAACGTAGAAGTTTGTGTTGTATCCTGCTGCGTTTCTTCTTCCTCTTCTTCCTGTGCAGATAAATTAAAAGAAATTAAAAGCAACAGCACTATTGATGAAGGAAAACGCACCGATGTTAACAACCTCAGGTAATTGTTTCTCAATGTAACTACAAGTTTTTTAGCGCCAATTTAATTAGAGTCTCCACCGTAGGATCTTCATTTTCTTTGATAAGCTTATTAAGCACCTTTTCTGATTGCTTACGAGCATACCCCAGAGTCTCTAAAGCAGATAACGCTTCTTCTTTATTAGTATTGTTTTGTTCTACAAAAACCTCGTCTATACCAAAGATTTTAACAATCTTATCTTTTAGGTCTAAAATAACCCTTTGCGCTGTTTTTGCTCCTATTCCCTTTATACTTTGTATAGTTGCAACGTCTCCAGATGCAATCGCATCTCTAATTTGCGCAGGTTCTAAAGAAGAAAGCATGGTTCTTGCCGTACTTGCCCCTATACCACTTACGGAAATAAGCAGCCTAAAGATTTCTCTTTCTGATTTTTCTTTAAATCCAAAAAGCGTATGAGAATCTTCTTTCACCTGTAAATGGGTAAATAAAAAGATATTCTCTTCGTCTTTTAAGTTTGAAAAAGTATTAAGCGAAATGTGGACAAAATAACCAACTCCATTACAATCTACTACAACATTGGTAGGATTCTTCTCTACCAGTTTGCCCTTTAAGTGATGAATCATACGTTAACCGAAAGTTAAAGCCCAAATGTACTAAAATAAAATAAGGGGGAAAACGTATGTCCTCCCCCTTAATCAATGTGTATGTTAAATTTATTTTTGATAGAAATGCCTTCATTCTATCAAAAAAACTCCGCTTACTTTTTGGCCTTTGCGGCTTTTTCTTTTTCCTGAGCATCTACAACAGCAACTGCAGCCATGTTTACCATTTCTTCTACACTTGCACCAAGCTGAAGAATATGCACCGGTTTATTCATCCCCATCATGATGGGCCCAATAGAATCGGCTTCGTTAAGCTCTTTTATAAGTTTATAAGCACTATTTGCTGAATCTAAATTTGGATAGATCAAAGTGTTTACCTTTTTACCAGCCAATTTAGAAAACGGAAATTTATTCTGAAGCATTTCTTTATTTAATGCGAAGTCTGACTGAAGTTCACCGTCTACCAATAAATCTGGATGATAACGATGTAAATAAGAAACGGCATCTTTAACTTTTCTGGCTTCAGGATGATTAGAAGATCCAAAGTTCGCGTAAGAAAGCATTGCCATTACCGGCTCTAAACCAAATAACTTCACAACACCCGCAGTTAATTGCGCAATCTTAGCAAGATCTTTTGCTGAAGGATCGATATTTATCGAAGTATCACTTATAAATATTGGCCCTCTACTGGTGTTCATTACATTGGTAGCGGCAACTCTTGAAATTCCTTTGGCCATTCCAATTAACTGAAGCATTGGTTTCACCACCGTTGGATAAGCTCTGGAATATCCCGAAAGTAAGGCATCTGCATCACCTTCGTTTACCATCATCGCCGCAAAATAATTACGCTCACGCATTAATCGTTGCGCATCATAAAGCGTAACTCCTTTTCTATTTCTAGAATCAAAATAAGCTTCAGCATACTTTTGAAGTTTTTCCCGTTCTTCATCAGATTTTGGATCGATAATTTCTACATCTGCATCAAAATCGATCTCATTCATTAATTCTTTGATTACTTCTCTTCGACCTAGTAAAATAGGAATCCCGATACCTTCATCAAAAACGATTTGCGCAGCTTTCAGCACATCTAAATGATCTGCTTCAGCAAAAATTACACGCTTCGGATTATTTTTAGCACGTTGCATTAACAAACGAGTGATCTTATTGTCACTTCCCATTCGTTCTAACAACTCGTCTTCATATTTCTGCCAATCTGCAATTTCAGTTCTGGCAACACCGCTTTCCATTGCTGCTTTTGCTACCGCAGGCGGCACTTTAGCAATAAGTCTTGGATCAAATGGCTTCGGTATGATATATTCTGAACCAAAATTAAGCCGAGTTTCCCCATAAGCAATATTCACTTGTTCTGGCACTGGTTCTTTAGCAAGTTCAGCTAAAGCTTTAACAGCAGCCATTTTCATTTCCTCGTTAATCTTTGTTGCTCTAACATCTAAAGCCCCACGGAAGATAAATGGGAAACCAAGCACATTATTTACCTGGTTAGGATGATCACTACGTCCTGTTGCCATGATTACATCTTTACGAGTATCCATAGCTAGTTGATAATCGATTTCTGGATTAGGATTTGCCATCGCAAAAACGATAGGACGTTTCGCCATGCTTTTAAGCATTTTTGGAGAAACGATATCTGCGATAGAAAGACCAATAAACACATCGGCATCTTTCATTGCATCTTCCAAAGTATTTAGATCACGATCTGTAGCAAACTCTAATTTTTCTTCAGATAGATTTGGACGATCTTTTCTAATCACACCTTTACTATCTAGCATTACAATATTTTCAGCCTTTGCGCCAAAAGCCTTGTAAAGTTTTGTACAGGAAACGGCTGCAGCACCGGCTCCACTCACCACAATCTTCACCTTACTCATTTTCTTTTTAGCAAGTTCTGTTGCGTTTAGTAAGGCAGCGGCAGAAATAATTGCGGTACCGTGCTGGTCGTCGTGCATTACAGGAATATCCAACTCTTCTTTTAATCTTCTTTCGATCTCAAAAGCTTCAGGAGCTTTGATATCTTCAAGGTTGATCCCACCAAAAGTTGGAGCTATATTTTTAACAGTTTCGATAAAAGCATCTACATTTTTCGTATCTACTTCAATATCAAAAACATCGATATCTGCAAAGATTTTAAAAAGCAAACCTTTACCTTCCATCACAGGTTTAGAAGCTTCTGGCCCAATATCGCCAAGTCCTAAAACCGCCGTACCATTACTAATTACAGCTACTAAATTCCCTTTAGTAGTGTATTTATAAGCATTTTCTTTATCTTTTTCTATCTCAAGACATGGCTCTGCCACACCAGGTGAGTACGCCAAAGAAAGATCTCTTTGCGACGAATACTTTTTAGTTGGTACGATTTGAATTTTTCCAGGCTTTGGCTTGGCATGATATACCAACGCCTCGCGCCTTTTTCTAGAATTGTTGCTCATAACTTTTGGTTTTAGCTAATACAAAGTTAGTAAGGTAGATTACAATTACTACCTAAATATTTTAAAATAATGATAAGATTTTAGCCTGTTTTTAATCAAATTTAGGTTTTAACACCCAAACTAATGAAAACTCGGAAGTTCCATCTAAACAGCATTTTAAGAATGTGGACTTAAGATCTATAAATCGCTCTAGGAATCGAGAAAATTGATATTCCGTTTCAAACCTTCAAACTTGGTTCTTTTTACGGCCGATTTTCGAAAGATTTCGTTAAAGGTCTCTTTGGTGATTTCTTGCCAATCTTTTTTATCGAATTTCAACAAATCTGGATGAGGATCGAATAGTGGTTCACTATGGGATTTAGAAAATCGATTCCAGGGACACACATCCTGGCAAACATCGCAGCCAAACATCCAATCGTCAAAGGTATTTTTAAAACTATTAGGCAGCTCATCCTTAAGTTCTATGGTAAAATACGAAATACACTTACTTCCATCTACCTTATAAGGTTCTACAATGGCATTCGTTGGGCAAGCATCAATACAGGCAGTACACGTACCGCAATGATCTGTAACCGGAGTATCATATTCTAATTCAAGATCGACGATCAACTCGGCTATAAAGAAAAAAGAGCCTGCTTTTTTAGATAAAAGATTAGAATTCTTACCTATCCATCCCAAGCCACTTTTCGCAGCCCAGGCTTTATCTAAAACCGGAGCCGAATCTACAAAAGCTCGTCCTTCTACTTCCCCGATCTCATTTTGTATAAATTGAAGCAAAGATTTCAGCTTGTCTTTAATCACAAAGTGATAATCTTTTCCGTAGGCATATTTACTGATTTTGTAAGATTCTGGGTTTTGAAATTCATTGGGATAATAATTCAGCAATAAAGAGATCACACTTTTAGAGCCCTCTACCAGTTTTGTAGGATCTAAGCGCTTATCGAAATGATTTTCCATGTAATACATTTGTCCATTTCGATTTTTATTAAGCCATTCTTCCAATCTTGGTGCTTCCTCTTCTAAAAACTCTGCTTTACTCATTCCGCAGGACATAAAACCAAGGCGTTTTGCCTCCTCTTTGATAAGATTGGTATTTTTTGCCTTGTTTTCTATCGCCATTAAGCTCTTTTCTGAAATTCTACAAAAGCATTTTTAGGTTTCAGGGTAATAAGCGGCAATATTTCTATCTCCTCTTTTACCGGTAAGATCTTATAATTTAAAACAAGTTCTGAAACCGCCAAAATCATCTCGTACATCGCAAAATTACTTCCAATACATTTTCTTGGACCTGCACCAAATGGGAAATAAGCTTCAGGATTTTTATTTGAAGTAAATCGATCTGGATTAAACTCTAAGGGGTTCTCCCAATGTTTTTCGCTTCGATGAATCTCATAAAATGAAAATAAAAGGTTCGAGTTTTTATCGAATTTCAAACCATTAAACTCATCTTCTTCCAAATTTACCCGATCCATAAAATACGCCGGCGGGTATAAGCGCATACTTTCCAAAATCACATTTTGGGTATATGTACATTGTTGAAGAAAATCCATTAACGAATTTGTATTGTCTGAAGCAGGTTTTACTTCAGCAAAAATTTTATCCTGAATTTGTGGATTTTGAGCTAATAATTGCGTGGTAAAACTTAAAGAATTAGAAGTGGTCTCGTGCCCGGCGACAAAAAGAATTAGAATTTCGTCGATTAACTGCTCTTCACTCATTGGTTGCCCATCTTCGTAACGTGCATCCAGTAACATATCGAGTAAATCATCATAGCGCTTTGGATTTTGCTTTCGTTTATTAACGATATTCCTTAAAATTTGCCTTGATTCTTCGCTAAGCTTAAGATGATGTTTTAGTTTCCCACTAATATTAAACCACAAGTGTTTATATGGTTGTCGCAATTCTTTAACCAGCATTTTTTGATTAGCTTCGGTTACAAATTGAAGCCGATTTATCTCTTCCTGGCTTGCCGCACTGCTAAACAAAGATTTTACGACCGTTTGAAAAGCCAGATCGTTAAAAACAGGATAGACATCAATGGTTTTATCTGGGCGAATCTTTAAATATTCAACTCGAATAGCTTCTAAAACCGTATTGAGTAGATTGGCGATATGCTTTTTATGAAACGCGGGTTGGATAAGCTTTCGTTGTTTCTGCCAATGTTCACCATTGGAAGTTAGCAGACCATTACCTACATATTTTACCAGATCTTTGGTCTGAATTTCAGATTTTATATAATTCTTCTGATTTTTCTGAAGTACATATTTGGCAAATTCGGCATCTCTACAAAAGATCACTGATTTTTTTGGACCAATATTTAACCTGAAAATATCGCCATGTTTCGAAAAATTCTCACGATGAAATGGCAGCGGATTTTTTACAATCTGAGCAGCATTTTTAAAAAAAATTAAGGTTGAAACCTGTGGAATTTCTTTCTTCATAAATCAAAATCATCAAAAATTATACAGAATTTCTTCGAAGCTATTTCTAGTTATTCTGAATTTAGAACAAGCCTCCCTGCGTCGCACCACGGGATTTCCCAAGGTGTTTATAAGCTGCTTCAGTCACTTCTCTTCCTCTTGGCGTACGATAAATAAATCCCTGTTGAATTAAAAAGGGCTCGTAAACTTCTTCAATTGTTTCTGCACTTTCACTTACCGCTGTCGCCAAAGTGGTAATTCCTACCGGGCCACCTTTAAATTTTTCGATGATAGTTTCCAGGATCCTATTATCCATTTCATCTAAACCATGTGCATCAACATTTAAAGCCTTAAGTCCATATTTGGCAATATTGATATCAATTTTCCCGTCACCCTTAATCTGAGCAAAATCACGCACTCTTCGTAAAAGCGCATTGGCGATACGAGGCGTCCCACGGCTACGGCCGGCAATTTCTATCGCAGCTTCCATACTAATAGGCACATTTAAAATTTGTGCACTACGTTGTACAATATCAGAAAGTAACTCGGTTGAATAATATTGCAGTCTGCTTGAAATACCAAATCGTGCTCTCATAGGCGCGGTAAGCAAACCAGAACGTGTTGTAGCACCAATAAGTGTAAACGGACTCAAATTTAATTGAACCGTACGAGCATTAGGTCCAGATTCGATCATAATATCGATACGATAATCTTCCATTGCAGAATATAAATATTCCTCTACGATTGGGCTTAATCGATGAATCTCATCAATAAAAAGAATATCACGTTCGTCCAGATTGGTTAAAAGCCCAGCGAGATCACCAGGTTTATCCAAAACAGGCCCTGAAGTCACTTTTAAGCCAACCCCTAGTTCATTTGCCAAAATATGCGCCAAGGTAGTTTTCCCCAATCCAGGAGGGCCATGTAAAAGCGTATGATCTAGAGCATCGCTTCTTAGGTTTGCAGCCGCAACAAACACTTTAAGATTATCTAAAACCTGCTCCTGCCCGGCAAAATCATCAAAACTTAGCGGTCTTAAAGCTCTTTCAATATCAAATTCTTCCGAAGAAAAATTTTCGCCAGTGGCATCCAGGTTTTCATTCATAGCAGATAAATTAATTTCAACCTAAGTATAGGCAAAACAAAGATAAAATAAAAAAGCCTCTTCAATAAAGAAAAGGCTTTTGTGTATTTTTAAGATAGATTTTTTCTAGTGATGCAAATCTTCTTCATTTTCCTGCATTGGAATATTCTGAGGAACATAATCCTGCCCTGTTATCACATATTCACCATCACTATTGGTTTTACTGTAATCGTAAGCCCAACGGTATACTACAGGAAGCTCACCTGGCCAGTTACCATGAATGTGCTCTACAGGAGTTGTCCACTCTAGCGTATTCGATTTCCAAGGGTTCATCGTGGCTTTCTTACCATAGAACATTGAGCTAAAGAAGTTGTAGATAAATACTAATTGCACAAGTGCCGTAATAATAGCACAAACAGTTACAATAACATTAATATCTGCAAGATCATCAAAGTAAGGGAATGCAGTATTTGTATAATAACGTCTTGGAAGACCAGCCATACCTAAGAAATGCATTGGGAAGAAAACACCATATGCCCCAACAGCCGTTACCCAGAAATGGATATAACCAAGATTTTTATTCATCATTCGTCCAAACATCTTAGGGAACCAATGGTAAACACCAGCAAAAAGACCATATAAAGCTGAAATACCCATTACCAAGTGGAAGTGAGCCACGACGAAATATGTATCATGAACGTTAATATCTAATGTAGAATCCCCAAGAATAATACCGGTTAAACCACCAGTAATAAATGTAGATACTAATCCTATAGAGAAAAGCATCCCTGGGTTCATTTGAAGGTTACCTTTCCACAAAGTTGTTATATAGTTGAAGGCTTTTACCGCTGAAGGTATCGCAATCAATAAAGTTGTAAATGTAAATACAGATCCTAAGAATGGGTTCATTCCCGATACGAACATGTGGTGACCCCATACAATTGTTGAAAGGAAACCAATAGCCAGGATAGAGGCGATCATTGCACGGTATCCAAAGATAGGCTTACGAGAGTTTGTAGCTACAACCTCTGAAGTAATACCAAGCGCTGGAAGAATTACAATATACACCTCTGGGTGACCTAAGAACCAGAATAAATGTTCGAATAGTACTGGTGAACCACCATGATGACTTAATACTTCCCCGTCTAGGAAAATATCACTTAAGAAGAAAGAAGTACCAAAACTTCTATCCATAATAAGTAATAAAGCCGCAGATAATAATACTGGGAAAGAAACTAAACCAAGAATAGCTGTTACAAAGAACGCCCAAATGGTTAGCGGAAGTCTTGTCATAGACATTCCTTTAGTTCTTAAGTTAATAACAGTAACAATATAGTTTATACCACCTAGTAGCTGAGAAGCAATAAATAATGCCATAGAAACTAACCATAATGTCATTCCCATTCCTGAACCACCAATAGCCTGTGGAAGTGCACTTAAAGGAGGATAGATTGTCCAACCTGAAGATGCAGGCCCAGCTTCTACGAATAAAGAACAAAGCATGATCACACAAGCTAAAAAGAATAACCAGTATGATAGCATGTTCATAAAACCTGAAGCCATATCACGCGCACCAATTTGCAACGGAATAAGAAGGTTACTAAACGTACCACTTAAACCAGCCGTAAGCACAAAGAATACCATAATGGTACCGTGAATGGTTACTAAAGCAAGATAAATATTTGGTGTCATAACACCTTCTGGTGCCCACTTACCTAATAAAGCTTCGAAAATAGCGAAAGACTGCTCTGGCCATGCTAATTGAATTCTAAACAAGATAGACATACCAATACCAACAATCCCCATTAATAAACCTGTAATAAGGAACTGTTTAGCTACCATTTTATGATCGAAGCTAAAAATATACTTCGATATAAAGGTTTGCTTATGATGATGTCCGTGATCTTCGTGGTGATCGTGAGCTGGTGCGTTTACTACTGCTGACATATCTTTTAAATAATACTTTTAATTCTTAAATGTTATTTTATTCCTCAGACATTGATTCCTCAAAGGTAGCCTGTTCGGCTAACCATGCTTCATAATCTGCTTCAGACTCTACTACAACCTTCATCTGCATATTGTAATGCGCCTGTCCACAAATTTTGTTACATAATAGGAAATAATCAAATTCATAAGAATCGTCTCCATTCTCTCTTCTAATATCGTTGATACGTTCTACTTTATCAACAATATCGTCATTATTTCTCATTTCTTCGGTAGTTACCGTTGGAGTAAATCCAAACTGGGTGATCATACCTGGAACAACGTTCATTTGAGCTCTAAAATGAGGGAAATAAGCTGAGTGCAATACATCCTGAGATCTTAACTTAAATAAAACTGGTTTATTAACCGGTAAATGAAGTTCTCTCACTACTTTATCGTCATTAGCATAAGAATCTTCCTGATCTACCCCAAGAGTATTCATACCTTCGATAAATCTTACATTGGCTTCTCCCAGGGTATTATCATCACCTGCATAACGTGCTGTCCAACTAAATTGCTGAGCATATAACTCGATAACGATTGGATCTTCATCTTCGTTAACGCTCATAATATCTGTCCAAGTAAAAAGACCATAGATAATTAATCCAGCTAAAGTAATTACTGGTATAATAGTCCAGATGAATTCAAGTTTATCGTTATCGGCGTAAAACAAAGCTTTCTTGCCAGCTGCTCCTCTATACTTATAAGCGAAATAATGTAATAAGGCCTGAGTAACTATCTGAACAAACATGATCAATAACATTGAAATCAACATTAGATTGTCATATTTCCCTCCATGCTCTGAAGCAGCATCTGGTAGAGTTACATTTGTAAAAGTCCAAAAACAGTAAAACATTAAAAGATATAGGAAAACGGCAAACCCCATCATTAATTTACCCTGGTTCTCGTTATCCTTGTTATTAGCCACCTGAGAAGTATCTGCATCAGGAGTTTTTGACAATTCAAATATTTTTGAAATTTGCCATCCTGTTACAGCAAGAAGTGCTATTACTATGATTATTAAAAATGGTGTCATTTTATAAAGTCTTCTTTAAACAATCAATCTTTTAATTAGTAATGGTAATTTTCACTCTCCTTAAGGAAAGGATTACCTTTTGGATATAAGGATTCTTTTCCTAGCCCGGTTCCTACAAAGAAAATAAACAGACCAAGGAAGAATAATATCCCTGCGATTTCTGTAATACCGAAAGACCAGTAAGGACCTACAGTAGAAGGCATAACCAATAAGAAAATATCGATATAATGACCTACAAGTATTACAACACCTGCCATAATCACAAACCAAGGAATACGCTTATAATCACTATTGATTAACATTAGAATAGGGAATATAAAGTTTAATGCTATCATTCCGAAGAATAACAAGTTATACTCTTCAATTCTAATAATAAAATAAGTTACTTCTTCTGGGATGTTCGCGTACCAGATCAATAAGAACTGACCGAACCAAAGATACGTCCAGAAAACACTAAAAGCGAACATAAACTTAGCTAAATCATGTAAATGACTATCATTTACAAATTCTAAATGCCCAGCTTTCTTAAGGAACATCGTTACTAAGGCAATAACAGTGATCGCAGATACAAATACACTTGCAAAAACATACCATGCAAATAATGTACTGTACCAATGCGGAGTCATACTCATAAACCAGTCCCAAGCCATTGTAGTTTCAGTTACCACAAAGAATAACAAGAAAAAGACAGAAGCTTTAAAGTTCTTTTTATAGGGAGTTAAACTTGAACCTGTAGCCTGAGCAACAGAATTTCTTGTAGCTATAAATCTATATAAATTCCATCCTATTAAATAAATGATAGCTCTTATTACAAAAAATGGAAAGTTAAGATATCCAGATTTTCCCTGAAGAATTACATCTTCTTCTACAAGCTCATGATTTTGCCATGGGTAAAAATGAGTACCAGCAAAGATCACAATCAATACAACAATAATAGATCCAGGTAAAAGATAATTTGTAATTCCTTCAATAACTCTAAATAAAACTGGAGACCATCCCGCCTGCGCTACATATTGAATCGCGTAAAAAACAAGAGCACCTAAAGCGATCATAAAGAAAAAGAAAGCAGAAACAAATAGTGCAGACCATGGTTTTGTTTGAAATTGATGCAAAACGTGTTCCATATGAGAATCGCCATGCTCTCCTTCTCCATGAGCCGTTTCACCATGAGCTTCTGAAGATTCATCGTGATGAGCATCTGAAGCCGAACCATGACCTTCTACTTCAACAGTAGCGTCAACCTGATTTGAATCATGTTCTCCATGGGCATCTGCAGCCAATAATTCCTTCAATTCTTCTTCGTTAGATGGTGTAGAAATAAATCCATAAACCAAGCCTATGGCACCAACTACTATTAGAATAATTGCAGTTAATTTTAATTTACTAGAAAGCGTATACATATTACTAGATCTAAAAGCTATATTCCTATTTTATTATTCTTCAGATTGCGTTTCATCTTGATCTTCGCTAAGATCTTCTGCAGGCTCTGCAGGATTAAGATTATCTGAGTTTTCCTGAGTCACCGTGTTAGTTTGAAAAGATCTTTCAGGATTACCTTCAAGTTTATCTTTCAAATTCATAACATAATGGTCGATCTGCCAACGTTCTTTAATGCTTGTCTGAACTGCATAAGATCCCATATTGTTAAGACCATAATACATTGCGTGATATACACTCCCTTCAGTAATGCTACGACCTGGGTCGTCATAAGAAGGCACACCAAGTATTTTCTCTCTTTCAACCAAAGTACCTTGACCATCTCCTTTATCACCGTGACAAACAGCACAGTAAACAGTATATAATGCTTTACCTTTAGTTAAGTTCTCTTCTGTATATGGCAACGGATTCTTGAGATTTGCTTTAGCATCTGCTCTTCCCTCTGGAGTATCTTCGTAATCGTAAGGCATCCACCCTCTTGGAATAGTACCTTCTACAGGCAATTTGGCTTCTTGCTCATTGGCAAAAATATTATAAGCCCCATAAGGTTCGTAAGGTACCGGACGGTACATATCTGGGAAATATTGATAGTTACGATCCTTATCTCCGGCACAAGAACTTAAAAAGCCTGCGATTATAACAAAGATTAAAGATTTATGAAATAAACTTCTCATCTGGTCTATTTATTGTCAATTAATTTAATTTCTGCAGCTCCCGTATCGTATAAAAACTTAGAAAGGTCATCTACATTATGATTAGTTGCGTCTATTTCCATTAAGAACATATCGTCTGTTGTTCTTGGATCTGGATTTTCTGCCTTCTTGAACGGTGCTAGTCTACTTCTCATATAAAAAGTGATTACCATTAAGTGAGCTGCAAAGAATACCGTTAACTCAAACATAATCGGAACGAATGATGGCATATTCGTAATAAAAGAAAAACTAGGTTTACCACCAATATCCTGTGGCCAATCCTGCACCATCATAAAGTTCATCATCAAAACAGCAACAGATAAACCCGTTATACCGTATAAAAATGAAGTTATAGCTAATCTAGTTGGTGCTTCACCTATAGCCTTATCTAGCCCATGAACTGGAAAAGGAGTATATATTTCACCAATATGATAGCGCGCTTCACGAACCTGCTTTACCGCATGTAAAAGCAAATCATCATCGTTATAAATAGCGTGTATTGTCTTTGATGCCATCTTGATTATTTATTTTTTAATTCAGTTGCCTGTACATTCCAGTCACCACGGTTAGTAGCAATAGGGAAGTTCTCTATAACTTCATCCAGCAATTCGTAATCTTCTTTGGTTAATTTACTTATCTGATCGTATTTATAGATACCAACCTGATGTAAATGTTGTTCTAATACAGGGCCAACACCATCCAACTTCTGTAAATCATCAGATTTCTCAGTTTGTGGATTGTAAGTTCCAATTCTTGCTAACATAGCATCTAATTGATCTTTCTGCGTGTCAGTCAGATTTAGTGCATCAGCATTCACTGTGGCCTCATGAGAAGTTCCTTCACTCGAAGTACTACCCATAAAAGCATCACTATCCTTTACATTAGCTTCTGGCTCCTTTGCTGTAGGATCACTTTCAGCATGATGAGGCACGTCATCACCATGTTTAGCACGTAGATTTTTATAATATTCTCCAGAAGACTTCAAGATCGTTTTCACTTCAGCCTGGGCAATTACTGGGAAAGTTCTTGCATATAAAAGAAATAATACAAAGAAGAAACCAATAGTACCGATAAAAACACCAATATCAACAAAAGTAGGAGAGAACATCGCCCATGAAGATGGAGTTCTACCTTTACTTAAATCGATAACGATAATATCGAAACGTTCAAACCACATTCCAATATTGATTACCAGAGCTACAATAAACGTCCAAAGGATGTTTCTTCTAAGTTTCTTAACCCAAAGAGTCAATGGCACAACAAAGTTACATATAATTAGCGCCCAAAATGCCCATGCGTATGGACCGGTGGCAGCACCAAAAGATAAATAAGTATAATTCTCATAGCTTGTACCAGAATACCATCCTATAAAGAATTCAGTAATATAAGCTACAGAAACGATACCACCAGTTAACAAAATTACCTTGTTCATATACTCGATATGAAGTAGCGTAATATAGTCCTGAAGATTCACTACTTTTCTCATAATGATAAGCAAGGTTTGTACCATTGCAAATCCAGAAAAAATAGCTCCTGCAACGAAATAAGGAGGAAAAATAGTACTGTGCCATCCAGGAACCACTGAAGTAGCAAAGTCAAAAGATACAATCGTGTGTACAGAAAGTACTAAAGGTGTTGCTAAACCAGCAAGAACTAAAGATACTTCTTCAAAACGTTGCCAGTCTTTTACGCGACCACTCCATCCAAAACTTAGTATACCGTATATTTTCTTTTGAAATTCATTTGTTGTTCTATCACGAAGCATTGCAAAATCTGGAAGTAAACCAGTCCACCAGAAAACCAGTGAAACCGATAGATATGTAGAAATCGCAAACACGTCCCACAGAAGTGGTGAGTTAAAGTTTACCCATAAAGAACCAAACTGGTTAGGAATTGGCAGTACCCAATATGCTAACCATGGACGCCCCATGTGAATAATTGGAAACAAACCTGCCTGAACAACCGCAAAAATTGTCATTGCCTCAGCTGAACGGTTTACAGCCATTCTCCATTTTTGACGGAATAACAATAACACTGCAGAAATTAAAGTACCAGCGTGCCCGATACCTACCCACCAAACGAAGTTAGTAATATCCCAGGCCCAACCTATGGTTTTGTTTAATCCCCAAACTCCGATTCCTGTTGAAACGGTGTAAATAATACAACCTAATCCCCACAAAAATGCAATTAAGGCAAGTGTAAATACAATGTACCAGGTTTTATTTGCTCTACCAAGTACAGGCGCTCCTACTTCAACACTTATATCGTGATAAGTTTTCTCCCCGGTAACAAGAGGTTCTCTTATAGGTGCTTCGTAATGTGACGACATATTTCTTAAAAATTGATTCTTATTACTTAATTATTATGCTTCAGCAGTATTGGTGATTTTAGCCTGATACATTACGTTTGGCTTAGTACCTATACTTTCAAGTAAATGATAAGTTCTATCATCTTCCTGTAATTTGGAAACTTTAGATTCTTTATCATTAACATCTCCAAAAACAATTGCACCGGTATCACAAGCCGCTGAACATGCAGTACGGAATTCGCCATCTTTGATAGCTCTTCCTTCACGCTTAGCATCAAGAATAGTTTTTTGTGTCATTTGGATACACATAGAACATTTCTCCATAACTCCTCGAGAACGTACTACCACATCTGGGTTTAATACCATACGACCTAGATCGTTGTTCATGTGATAATCAAACTCTTCGTTTTGAGCGTAATTAAACCAGTTAAATCTTCTTACTTTATAAGGACAGTTGTTTGCACAATATCTTGTACCTACACATCTGTTGTAAATCATTTGGTTTTGCCCCTGACGTCCGTGAGATGTTGCCGCTACTGGACATACAGTTTCACATGGCGCATGGTTACAATGCTGACACATAACAGGCTGAAAAGCCACTTGTGGATTATCATAAGATGGATCCTCTATAGTATCGTAAGTTTCGAAAGCCGGAAGGTTTTCTAGCTTTTCCTGCTCCTCAACGAAAGTATCACCAGCCGAATAATATCTATCGATCCTTAACCAGTGCATATCTCTAAACTTTCTTACTTCATCCTTACCTACAACTGGTACGTTATTTTCAGAATGACAAGAAATCACACAAGCACCACAACCAGTACAAGCATTAAGATCTATAGATAGATTAAAGTGATGACCTATAGTACGATCAAAAGCACTCCAAATATCAGCTTTCTCATCACTAACAGGAATTTCCTGGTGATTATAATCTACCTCAGGAACACTATTCCATTCGTGTTTACTTTTGTTAGTTAAAACAGAAAGTGTTGTTTCCTTAACAATATCATCACGTCCTGCAAGTGTACTTTGCATTTGTACGCTGGCAAACTCATGCGTTCCTTCAGCTTTCGCTATAGTTACATTCTGGAAAGAACTAAAGTTTTTATACAGTGGGTAAGCATTAACCCCAACCTGCATTTCCTTTTGCATTCCTTCTTTCTTACCGTAACCTAGCGCCAGAGCGACAGAACCTTTAGCCTGACCAGGTTGTACGATAACTGGAACATTTTTCACAGTAGTATCTCCAACACTAATGTTTACATAACTACCGTTTAAAGCTCCATTAGAAACTATCTCATTCTCTAAACCAAGTTTATCTGCATCGGCTTTAGAGATCATTAAATAATTATCCCAGGTAGTTCTAGTAATAGGATCTGGAAGCTCTTGTAACCAAGGGTTATTTGCCTGCTCTCCATCTCCCATTGAAACTTTAGTGTAAAGAGTAAGTTCATACTCACCTCCTTCCTGAGAAGAAGAAACTACTTTTCTTAAAGAAGAAGCATCATTATTTGAAGAAGTAAAGTCTTCTGAAGCTCCTACAGCAACAGGACTTGTTCCTTCAAAAACACCGTCATGCAGTGCTTGATTCCAGCCTCCTGATAAGTTACCAGACCAGGTTTCTTTGATATAATCACTATACGATTGGCTATTTCCTGACCATTTTAATAAACAATCCTGAAATTGACGCGTGTCAAATAACGGCCTAATTGTAGGCTGCATTAAACTGAATTGCTGATCTGTAAACTGGATATCACCCCAGCTCTCCAAATAATGTGGAGTAGCCGCTACATATTTACAAAGTTTAGCTGTTTCATCTTCTTTCATGGTAAATGAAACGGAAACTTCTACATTTTTTAATCCTTCAACAAACTCTGGAGCATTTGGCAAACTGTAAGCCGGATTTACGCCAACTACCATTACAGCACCAACACTACCGGAATTCATATCCTGTACAAGTTCTGAAACCTGAGCAGCATTTCCCTGACGGGTCATACGCGCATTATCAGTATCCATAATTGTACTACCCAAAGCCTCATTAATTGCTAACACTAATGATTGTGCGTCTGCATCTGGAATTCCAGAAACAACCACCGCCTTACTTCCAGATTCTCTTAACTGGCTAGCAGCTTTCACAACAGCATCATCAATATTAGAAGGTAATTCACTTGTAGAACCACCACCAACTACATAACCATACAATGCAGCTAGAATTGCTTTTTGCTGCGATGGTTTAACCGGAACACGCTTATCTGCCTTCGCACCTGCTAAAGACAGATTAGATTCAAATTGCACGTGTCTGGACATTTTTCCATTTTCTGGAACACGACTTTTAGCATAACTAACATCGTATCCTCCACCTTGCCAATCACCTAGAAAATCAGCACCAACAGAAACAATCGCTTCTGCTTCACTAAAGTCGTAATTTGGTAATGCTCTTCTTCCATATCTAGATTCAAAAGCTGAAAGAGCAGCATCCTCAGAAACGGCATCATAAACAACATGTTTTACATTTGAATATTTTGCACTGAATTCCTGAATTAATTTTGTAGTACTTGGACTTGCGAAAGTTTGAGTTAACAAAACGATATCTCCTGAAACTCCGTTTAGAGCAGCTCCAACCTGACGATCGAATTCTTCCCAAGAAACATTCTTACCGTCTATCATAGGACGCTTCACTCTTTTCTTATCATATAAAGAAAGAACTGAAGCATTAACACGAGCACCGCCACCAGCTTTTACTTTAGCAAGGTCGTTATTCTCAATTTTTATTGGACGGCCCTCACGAGTCTTAACCAATACGCTTTGAAAATCGAAACCATTTGCAATAGTAGAAGCGTAGTAATTTGCTACACCAGGAACAATATTCTCTGGCTGAACTACGTAGGGAATCGATTTTACAACCGGACCCTCACAAGCAGCTAATGAAGCCGCAGCTGTACTAAACCCAACATACTTTAGGAAATCCCTTCTAGACGTTTTTGAATTACTTAAAGATTCTTCATCTCCAAGAAATTCATCAACAGGAATCTCTTCTGCAAATTCTTTTTGTTTTAGCGTCTCAACAACAGAACTACCTTTTAGTTCTTCAACACTTTTCCAGTATTTTTTGTTTGATGACATATATATCTAGATATTAACTTCTTAATTTATATCTGCTTACGCAGTTATTAATAGTGGCATTTTGCACATTCAAGACCTCCCATTTCAGCAATGGTAAGCTTTTCTACCCCATACTTTTTAGAAAGCTCTTCATGAATCTTTTCATAGTACTCATTTCCTTCCATCTGAACTCCAGTCTCTCTGTGACAGTTAATACACCATCCCATAGTAAGTGGTGCTTCCTGATGTACAACTTCCATTTCCTGAATTGGACCGTGACAGTGTTGACACTGAACACCAGCAACCGAAACGTGCTGAGAGTGGTTAAAGTAAACAAAATCTGGAAGATTATGAATTCTCACCCATTTCACAGGTTTTTGATCTCCTGAATATGTTCTAGTAGCAGGATCCCATCCTACGGCATCATAAAGCTTAGCGATTTCACCGTCATAGAATTCTTTAGAGTGTTCTGCAGTAGCTGTTTCTGGAGCAACTTCTGAAATTGCTTTATGACAGTTCATACATACATTTAAAGATGGAATTCCTGAAGTTTTTGATACACGCGCTGAAGAGTGACAATATTTACATTCAATACCATTGTCCCCAGCGTGAATTCTATGTGAATAATGAATTGGTTGAATTGGCTGATAACCTTGATCTACGCCAACCTGCATTAAAAATCCGTAAGCAAAATAACCAACACCTAATAGAACAACGATAGAAAACACCAATACTAAAAACTGGTTTTCTACAAATGCCTGCCAAATTGGTTTTCTTGATGGTCTCTCTGGAAGTGTTACTCCGCTTGCAGCAGCAAAATTCTTTAATGTTTTATTCACCAAGAATAAAACAACAAGTAACATTACCAGTACAAATATTAAAACCCCAAGGATTATATTTACAGAAACACCTCCACCAGATCCTTCTCCGCCTTCAGCACCTGCACCTCCAGTTGCAGCAGCAGCTGGTTCTGGTTCTGGTTGCTCTACGTAAGCAAGAATATTATCGATATCTTCATTAGACAATTGAGGAAAAGCTGGCATCGCAGTACCATTGTATTCCTGATAAACTGCTTCAGCATCTGCATCACCAGAAGCTCTTAGCTCAGCATTGTTTTTAATCCATGCGTAAAGCCATTCTTTATCATGTCTTAAAGTCACACCATTCAAAGCAGGACCAATACTTGCTGAATACGGTTTATGACAAGCTGCACATAAAGAATTAAACAAGCCTTTTCCTGCTTCGGGATCTCCTAGTTCTGCAGAAGCTGAAGCATCTGCTGCATCAGCAGCTGTCGCTGGCTCGCCAGCCTCGACATCTGTGGAATCCTGAGCAAAACTCGTTACTGTGAACGATAGAAAAAGCGCTACAATTAAGAGCAATCGCGAAGTTGAGTGGCGGTATTTCACCTTTTTCATATTATAAGTTGAATTAACGTCTAAACTTTGGTACGGTTTTTAAGACTAAAATCTGTACGTAAAAACTTAGAATCGCACCATTAAATTCAGGCACAAAAGTAATACTTAAGTTGGATTTTGTTTATGTTAGAGAAGCGTTAATAGGTAATTTATATTAGTTCTAAATAATAAAATAGATAGAATCTCAGTTATTTAGTTTTACATTTGTCTATAAAATCATAACTATGAATATTTTAAGCTTCCGAAACCTAATGCTCGGCACCTTTTTAAGTTTTACTGGCGTAGCCAGCTGCCAAGAGGATTCCGCAAAAATTAACATTTCTGAAGATGAAATGATCGCAGAATTAATACAAACGAAAGTAAAGCTTCAAAAATCACACAATATTGGCGATCGATTTGTAATTCAGCTATTTAGTGGAAGCAATGGCGAAGCTAGCGAAGAAATAAAGGATTATGAATCGCTATATGACTACCCTGCGAGGATAAAATATGAAGCGCCAAATTATAAAGTTTGGGTTGGAAATTTTAGAAATCGATTAGAAGCAGACAGAGCACTTTTAGTCATAAAAGAAACCTATCCTTCTGCTTTTATTCCTAAACCAAAAAGAAAATAATATAGTCAATAATACACCTGTCAAATCTAGGATAAATTAAAATGATATTAATCATTTTAAGCCTTGGTTTTTTTCGCTATCAAATAAGAATAGCAAGAAGACTATAAATAAAAAAGGCCGCAAATGCGGCCTTTCTATTTACGTAAGTCTAATAACTATTTAAGGGTTTTCTTCACCTCTACTTCTCTAAAAGCTTCAATAACGTCTCCTTCTTTGATATCATTGTAGTTTTTAACCTGCATACCACAATCGTATCCTTTAGCTACTTCTTTAACATCGTCTTTGAAACGCTTAAGTGAAGACAGCTCTCCTGTATAGATCACTACGCCGTCTCTAATTAAACGAACACCAGCATTTCTGTAGATCTTACCAGAGGTTACCATACAACCTGCGATAGTACCAATTTTAGAGATTTTAAATGTCTCTCTAATTTCAGCAGTACCAGTAATCTCTTCTTTAAGTTCTGGAGAAAGCATACCTTCCATCGCATCCTTAAGATCATTGATCGCATCATAGATAATAGAATAGGTTCTAATATCGATTTCTTCTTTATCTGCAACCTGTCTTGCATTTCCAGCAGGACGCACATTAAATCCAATAATGATCGCATCTGAAGCTGAAGCCAGCAATACGTCACTCTCTGTGATCGCACCAACACCTTTATGAATAATATTCACCTGAATCTCTTCAGTAGACAGCTTCTGGAAACTATCGGTTAATGCTTCAACAGATCCATCCACATCACCTTTAAGAATAATATTAAGCTCTTTAAAGTCGCCTAATGCAATTCGACGACCAATCTCATCTAAAGTAATATGACGTTGCGTTCTAACATTTTGCTCACGTTGTAACTGTGTACGTTTAGAAGCAATATCTTTAGCTTCACGCTCATCGATCATCACCTTAAACTTATCTCCTGCTTGTGGCGCACCATCCAGACCTAAAATAGAAACCGGAGTTGATGGACCAGCTTCTTTGATCTCGTGACCTCTTTCATCATGCATCGCTTTGATCTTACCACTATGGCGACCAGCCAATACATAATCTCCAATCTTTAGCGTACCTGCCTGAACAAGAACTGTAGCTACGTAACCACGTCCTCTATCAAGGTAAGCTTCAACGATAGTACCGTTAGCAACCTTTTCTGGGTTAGCCTGAAGTTCTAAAATTTCTGCTTCAAGAAGTACTTTTTCTAATAACTCTTTAACACCAAGACCGGTTTTTGCTGAAATATCATGAGATTGAATTTTACCACCCCAATCTTCAACAAGAAGATTCATTGCAGCAAGCTTTTCCTTAATCTTTTCTGGATTAGCTGTTGGAAGATCTGATTTGTTAATCGCAAATACAATCGGAACACCAGCAGCCTGCGCATGTGAAATCGCCTCTTTAGTTTGTGGCATCACATCATCATCTGCAGCGATAACAATAATTGCAATATCAGTTACCTGGGCTCCACGAGCACGCATCGCCGTAAAGGCTTCGTGACCAGGAGTATCAAGGAAAGTAATCTTTTGCCCTCCATCAAGTTTTACTCCGTAAGCTCCAATATGCTGTGTAATACCCCCACTTTCACCGGCAATCACATTTTCTTTACGAATATAATCCAGTAAAGATGTTTTACCGTGATCTACGTGACCCATTACGGTAACGATTGGCGCTCTATCCTGTAAATCCTCTGGTGCATCCTGATCTTCATCTGTTGGCTCCTCAACATCTGCGGTTACAAATTCAACTTCGTAACCAAACTCTTCAGCAACAATAGATAAAGTCTCTGCATCTAATCTTTGGTTCATGGTTACCATCATACCAAGAGACATACAAGCTGAAATAACCTTAGTTACCGGCACATCCATCATCGTCGCTACTTCACTTACCGTAACAAACTCGGTTACTTTAAGTACTTTAGAATCTGATTCTTGTTTTGCAAGATCTTCTTCTGAACGTTGACGGTGTTGATCTCTTTTATCTCTACGGTATTTAGCACCTTTACCTTTGCTAGATTTCCCCTGAAGTTTTTCAAGAGTTTCTCTAACTTGTTTTTGTACTTCTTCTTGGCTAGGCTCTTCTTTAGCGATCGGCCTACTACGCTGCTTATTGTTACGTCCTTTACGGTTGTTATTATTTCCACCACCCTGATTAGGACCTCCTTTTACATCTTTACTTATTCTACGACGACGTTTTTTACGGTTACCCTTTTTATCGTCGTTGTTTGAAGCAGTCTTTTTATCGTCTTTCTTCTTAGCAGGCTTTTTAAACTTAGAAAGATCTATTTTCTCCCCAGTAAAATTAGGACCATCTAATTTCGTATAATTTGTTTTTATACGGTTTGATACCTCATCCTGGCTTGCAGCTTCAGTGTTCTCCTGAGTTTCTTTCTTAGGTTCCTGCTGCTTAGGCTGTTCTTTTTTAGGGGCTGTATTCTGATCTTTAATTGTATCAGTTTTAGGCTTAGGCTTTTCTTCAGCTGGTTTTTGGGCTGGCTTTTCCTGCTGAGCTTTCTCTACCTTTTCTTCCTTTTTAGGCTCCTCCTTTTTCTTTTCAACCTGGGGTTTATCCAAATCGATCTTCCCTACAGTTTTAGGACCAGAAAGTTTAGTACGAGCACCAAGAGCTTCCTGCTCTTCCTTCTTACGCTCTTGCTCTTCTTTAAGTCTTTCCTGCTCTTTTTTCTCCTGCTCCTTCTTTTTCTCTTCCTGCTCACGCTCCCGGGCTAAGCGTAGCTCTTCCTTCTCCTTCTTTCTCTCTTCACCAACTTCTTTAGAAGCTACTTTTTTGCTTTTATCTGTCTGGAACTCATCAAAAAGAACCTTATAAGTCTCCTGAGAGATTTTAGCAGTAGGACGTGCTTCAATATCATGCCCCTTAGAGTTTAAAAACTCTACAGCCCGATCTAGCGAAATATTGAATTCACGTAATACTTTGTTTAATCGCATTGTTTTTGCTTCAGCCATAAATTGCCCTCTAAATTAACCTCTTTTGTTTATTAACTACAATAAATTATTCTTCGAATTCTTCGCGAAGCACGTTCATTACTTCACGAATGGTTTCTTCTTCCAGGTCGGTACGTCTAACAAGGTCATTCACATCCTGCTCTAAGATACTTTTTGCCGTATCTAAACCAATTTTTGCAAATTCCTTGATCACCCAATCTTCGATTTCGTCAGAAAATTCAGATAATTCAACATCTTCTTCTACTCCTTCTCTAAACACATCAATTTCGTAACCTGTTAATTGCCCTGCAAGCCTAATATTATGGCCTCCACGACCAATAGCTTTAGAAACCTCTTCAGGCTTAAGCATAACCTCAGCCCTTTTATTTTCTTCATCTATTTTTATAGATGTGATCTTAGCAGGACTCAGCGCCCTTGTAATAAATAACTGATCGTTATTTGTATAATTGATCACATCGATATTTTCGTTACCAAGTTCGCGTACGATACTATGGATTCTAGAACCCT
Organism: Zunongwangia mangrovi; assembly: GCF_900112105.1. Classification (GTDB taxonomy): domain Bacteria; phylum Bacteroidota; class Bacteroidia; order Flavobacteriales; family Flavobacteriaceae; genus Zunongwangia; species Zunongwangia mangrovi. The sequence goes on from NZ_FOKV01000001.1 coordinate 152,633, forward strand.
TCATACCCACGCAAGCTCCTACAGGATCGATTCTATCATCATAAGAATCTACTGCTACTTTCGCTTTTTCGCCAGGTACACGAACAACTTTTTTGATCGTAATTAAACCATCAAAAACCTCAGGAATTTCCTGCTCAAATAATTTTTCCAAAAATGCAGGTGCAGTTCTGGATAAAATAATGCTAGGCTTATTCCCTTTTAATTCTACACTTTCTATTACACCACGAACATTCTCTCCTTTTCTAAAGAAATCTGAAGGAATCTGCCTGTCTTTAGGCAATACGATTTCGTTACCTTCATCATCTAAAAGAATAATTGCACGGTGTCTAATATGATGAACTTCTGCAGTGTAGATCTCACCTTCAAGATCTTTAAACTGCTTATAGATATTTGTGTTATCATGCTCATGGATCTTAGAAATAAGATTTTGTCTTAATGCCAAAATCGCTCTACGTCCAAGATCTTTTAATTTAACTTCTTCAGAAACATCTTCGCCAACTTCAAAATCTGGCTCAATTTTACGAGCTTCTGTAAGAGATATTTCCTGATTTGGATCTTCAACTTCACCATCGGCTACCACCACACGGTTTCTCCAAATCTCCAAATCCCCCTTATCAGGGTTTACAATGATATCAAAGTTATCATCCTCACCATACTTCTTTTTTAAAGCATTTCTAAAAACATCTTCCAAGATCGCCATTAAGGTTACACGATCTATCAACTTATCATCCTTAAACTCTGAAAATGAATCTATTAAGGCGAGATTTTCCATACTAAAACAATTAAAATGTTATCATAACTTTTGCTTCAACAATCGCTGAATATTCTAATACAGCTTCTTTCTCTACCGTCACCTTTCCTTTTCCTACAGGTTTAGGTTCACGTGCTTTCCATTGAAGTTTAATATTGTCTTCTGTAGCTTCGATTAAATTTCCTTCAAATTTTTCATTTTCAGTTTTAACCTGCAACTTTCTGCCAATATTTTTTTTATACTGTCTGGGAATTTGTAGCGGCTCGGATACTCCGGCCGATGTCACTTCTAAAGAAAAATCCTCTTCTTCCCTGTCTAAATTGTGCTCTACCTTACGGCTCACATTTATACAATCTTCTACAGAGACACCTTTATCGCCATCGATAACCACTCTAATTTGATTATCTGGTGTTACAATAAGATCAATCAAAAATAATGAATTATTCTCTTCGAATGCTTCTTGTAGTAACTTTTCTACGTTCTCCTTCAACTCCATACTGGTTATAAAAAGAGGGGACTTTATGTCCCCTCGCTGTACTTTTTTTAGTTTCAACGGTGCAAATATAATAATAATTCCCGAGAAAGAAAACCAGGCATTTAGGCAAAAATCTTCGTAAATTTAAGATAGATATTAAACATTTATAATCTTTCCAGCCATGAAAAAGATTCTTGTACCTACAGATTTCTCTGCTGAAGCGGAAAATGCTCTAAAAATTGCTGCAAAAATCGCTAAGAAATTTGAAGCTGAAATCTATTTACTTCATATGTTAGATCTCCCTTTAAGTCTTATCGACCCAGTGCAGGGAAATAGCCAAAATGTGCCCGAAGCCCTTTATTTTATGAAGCTAGCACATATGCAATTCAGCAATATTAAAGAAAAGGAATACTTAAATGATATTGCAGTTGGTGAAGCTGTTCAGTTTAATTACGCTTTTAAAGGTATAACAGAATTCGCTAAAAACAATAATTGCGATCTTATCGTAATGGGCTCACACGGCAGTAGCGGATTTCAGGAAATGTTTATTGGCTCTAACACAGAAAAAGTTGTTAGACAATCTGAAATTCCGGTTTTAGTTATCAAAGAAGCAACGCCAGATTTTAATATTGAGAAATTCATTTTTGCTACAGATACTGAAATTGACAATAAAAAAACACTACTAAAAGCCATAGAATTTGCTAAACTTTTTGATGCAGAACTGAATTTGCTTTTCGTAAATACACCAAATAATTTCACGACAAGCAAACAAGCCTATGCAGATTTAGATGAATTTTTAAAAGAAATGAACTACAATAACGTGCAAAAGCATATTTATAATGATGTAAGTGTGGAAAAAGGAATTTTAAATTTTGCTGAAAAATTTAAAGCTGATCTTATTGGCATTAGCACACATGGCCGTAAAGGGCTGGCTCACTTCTTTAACGGAAGCATTAGTGAAGATCTTGTAAATCACGCAAAGCGACCTGTAATCACTTTTAAGATCTAAACAAAGGTTTTAAGCGCTCCTTTTTTAATACAAGACCAAAGATAATTCCAAAAAGATTTGGTTTTATCCCGGGTTATCTCAAGACCTTCATTTACATTTCTACCACTTTCGCCATTATGCTTTACGAAAATATTGGCGACAGTTGTTAGAAATCCGCTTTTTTCTGTGCCATCATTTTTTAGTACTTCAATTTTAAAATCTTTATAGGCAATGTTTACTCCACCGGTAGCTTTATTCCGATTGCCCGAAAAATCAAAATCCATATTAGTAATTTCCCCCTCAGCTTTAACGTTCATGGCGGGTTTTAGAAACCCATTCATATTTTTTGCTGAAAGCGAACTCATGTTCCCCGAAATATTGAACCAATCACTAAGATTATTTACCTTGAAAGACCAATTTAATTGCAACGAAGCTTCATTCATAAAATCTGCAGCAGCAACAACTCGTGTAGAGGGAAATTGAGCCTTATTGCTATAATTAGTTAAGTTGAATATTTCTCCGTTTACATTAGCAAAAACAACTTTACCCGGTTGCCGGTCTGCTTTCATCCGTTCCTCGTAAACGATTCGGGTATTTTCAACCTCCAAAGTATCTATTTTCAACAAAAATGGCAGTTTTCTAAGCATTTCACTGTACATAGGCTTAACAGAATTATCCTTAGGCTGCATCTTATCCCTGTAAATCTGAAAATCTACATTATCGATTAAAAATTTAGATGACTGAAATTTCACACTGTCATTCTGAAAACCAAAATCCTGACTAGCTATTGCAATACTATCTATCCTTAGATCATAACGATCCTTTTCGACGCGTGTATGCTTCTGAAATTCCTGTTTAGAATAAATAGATTCTAATTTTAGTCCTTTTAGTGCACTATTTTTCTCATGAATTTCGATTGAAACTACCTTCATCACATGTCTTTCGTCTACTTTAAGAAAAACCGAATCTGCCTTAAGCGCAAAATCGCTAAAATTAAATGGGATTTTTTCTGAAACCGAGGTACTATCGATCTTTAGATCATGAAGCTGAAAATCGAAGGTTTTGACTTTTATTTTTTCTTCTGAAGTACTATCTAATAAAGTAAATTTAGCGTGATTAAGAACTATTTCTTTAACAGAAATCTTTTTATTAAGCTTACCTGAACCTGAAGAACTTTTGTTGTCACTACTTGTATTTAATGAAGATTTCTTACCAGAAGACTTTGTTTGGTAGACAACTTCAGGATCATTAATTTCAATTTGATTAAGATCAATATTCTTTTTAGTAAGAAATTTCCAATAATCGAGCCCAGAAACCTTTAATCGCTCAGATTGAATGTTAACTTCGCCTCTAGTTAGGTCGATTTTGGTTAATTCAGCAGCATTTTTAAAAACCTGAACTTGGAGATCTTCAAATTGCAATTCGGGTAACTGCTTTTCAAGTAAGTTGACTGCTTTTTTCTCGACAAAAGAGTTCAGAAACAATCCTATTACAAAGAACAGGATTAGAACAGCAAAAATGGAAATAACAACTTTAGTTTTTCTTTTCAAAATACAGGGGTTTAGTTGAAATGTACAACCTTTAACTAAAGCCCATTACAGGATTAAGAATATTTAACTAAAAGTTTTATGATGAAAAAGTAAGCTACGTTAAATTTTCGTCAAACCTGATAAATTGTGACAAAAATTAAGAGATTACAAACTATATTTGCAACAATCAACTAAATAACCAATGATCCTTAAATTATCCATAAAGATTCTGTTTATAATTGCTGAAATATTTTTGGCATTTTACAGTTTTGCTATGAGTGACAGTTTATTGGTTAAGTTCATTTTCTTTGCATTTACCGCTGTTATCATCGCGTTTGCGCTTACTAAAATCACCAATAAATTTTTACCGGTAGATAAAGACTACATCTCACAGGAACAGGAAGACGGAACGGTTGACGGCGAATAATTATATGCGTATAATTTCAATTTCAGACACTCACAATAAGCACCAGGATCTGGAAATTCCAGATGGCAATATTCTAATCCACTGCGGAGATATTTCGGAAGGCGGAACAAAACCCGAAATTGTAGATTTTTTACAATGGTTTTCTAAACTACCTCATAAACATAAAATCTTAATTGCAGGAAATCATGATTTCCATCTAGAAAAATATTCCACCAACTTAGACGATATTATTCCAGACAATATTCATTATTTGTCTGACAGCGGAATTACATTAGAAAATTTTAGAATTTGGGGTAGTCCATTCACACCAGGAAATGGGAATTGGGCATTTAATCTCGAAAGAGGAAGATCGATTAGAAAGAAATGGAATCTTATTCCGCAAAATACAGATATCCTTATTACTCATACTCCTCCTTACGGAATATTAGATGAAAGTAAAACTTATAAAAATATTGGCTGCGAGGAGTTGCTAAAGAAAATAGTTGATATCAAACCCAAACTTCATTTTTTTGGGCACGTTCATGATGATTTTGGTAAGAAAAGTATTGGACCTACGTTATTTGTAAATAACGCCGTAATGGATAGTAAAAACAGGCTAATAAACGGGGTTAGTGTTGTAGATGTTTAGAAGAAAGATTTGGAGACTGAAAGACCTGCTGCGAAATTACTGTTATCTTTCGAAAAATCTACTGCACATGATAAATCGAGATCAATAAAACTTTTTAAAACTCCAACTTTAAGATAAGTTGAAACAACCTCTGGAGAAACTTTAAATAGGGATCGTTCATCATCAGAATCGTAGTGACGATATCTCAAATAGGCTATATTTTGATTAAAACCATAATTTCTTCTATAACTCAACTTCAATTCAAATGGTAAATATAATTTTCCCTGCATCCCAAAATGATGAGCTATTAATCTATTATTCCCAACGCTTATAAAATCTCCCCCATAATCAGTTAAATATGTACTGGTAATAAAAGGAATACCAATTACATTTTGTTGATAAGTCCAGCCGCTACTATAGACACCGCTATTAAAATAATTATCCCAAAGATGCGGAGCTGTTTGACTTTGATTTTTTGTGTAAACGAATTCATATACAAAAGAATTTATAACCTTATCTGACTCTCCAGAATCGTAAAAAACTCCATATCGACCATCCGGAAAATTTCTCATAGCGCTACCCGAACCGTCCTCGAAAATACTATTATAAAATAGTTCTATTTCTCCTTCTCCAATCTGCTTATTGTAAACAAGTTCGTAACTACCTATATGATTACCTATTGCATTTGCCTGATCTGTAGCTAGCGAATTTTCACTACCAGCTCTTCCAAAAAACATTCTTATATATTCTGAGAATCCGATCGATTGATTCTGAAACCTGGGATCAGACGGATTACCGCCATATTGAGCCACGTGTCTAACTCCCAATTTTACAGTTGAAGTTGTATTTATTTTATAAGATAAAGCTAAATACTTATGATGTACATGTGTATCCAAAGTAGCTCTATCATCATTTAAGATATATTCACTAAACAAAGCTTCAAAACCCAAACGTTTATTAAAAAAAAGATATAAAGGCTTAGCTGTTTTAATTTCTAATCCGGGTAAAGAACGAGCGTTACCCGACCAAAGCACATTTTGATTTGAAGATGCAAGTCCGTAATATTCTTTTTCACCATGTTTTACTCCTATTGTTACATCAATATATTGTGAGGCAAATTTAGCATAAAATTCATCTATAAAAATATCGCTGGCTTCACCAACTTCATTAAATTTATCTCGATAAGAAAATGCTGATTTAAAAGTGAATTTTGATTTTTCATTAAGATACAAATCGTAAGATGGCGCAATTACAGCGTTAGCATTAGTTTGCCTACCAACTCTTCCATAATTATTGGAATGCAACCAAAATGGCAAGGCATCATCTCCGTTAAAAAATGCCTCAGATTCAATATCTAGTTGGAACTGTGCATAAGAAGCTATAGCTATTAAATAAAAACATCCAAATAAGAATAATTTACTATAACGCTTTAAAATTTCCTCCAATTGACATAATATTTTAAATAAGCTCAAAAACACCTCTTTAACTATACCCGCTAAGCTTTAAAAACGTTCTCTAAACTTTTCCCAAAAGCTTTTCTTATCAGCCCCATAGGCATAACCATATTTATTACCATATCCAAAATTAGCAAAATCGACGTCGTTCAATACGAAGCTAACATCATGTAGTTTCCCAGCTTTTTTGGAGTCAATAGGGAATTGCAGCAAAGCTTTTTCAGTATAAGAAGCTCTTACAACGTAAAGCGTTAGATCTGCATATTGGCTTATTAAAAAAGTATCAGCTACTAACATACATGGGGCGGTATCAAGGATTATATAATCGTACTGCTCTTCCAACATGTTAAGCATTTCACCAAGGCGACGATGCCTCAATAATTCAGAAGGGTTTGGTGGTATACTACCTGACGTTAAAAAATCTAAATTCTTATTATATTTTGTTTGCTCTATAAGCTCATTTAACTTTAAATCTTCATTAATTAGATAATCACTAACTCCCAATTGTTTTCTAGAACCTACATCATATCTCTGCAACTGCGGATTACGTAAATCTGCCCCAACCACAATTACCTTTTTCCCCATATTTGCCAAGGTTAAAGCTAAATTTATGGATGTAAAAGTTTTTCCTTCACCTTTTACGGTCGAAGTCACCAACATCTTAATTCCTTTCTGCTTATCAGTTTTATTTATCAACAAATATTGCATATTGGTAATTGCAATTCTAAAGGATTCTGCCAAAACAGAACGATCAGCCTCTGTAATTAAATGGCTTTGCTTTTTATCTATTTTAGGAATTTCACCTACAATTGAAATCTGTTTTGCTTTCTTTTCTAACTCATCACGATTCTTAATTTTGTTGTTAAGAATATTCTTACCATAGATGATTCCAAAAGGAATTATTAAACCTACTAATAAACCTCCAAATAATATTACTTTAGATCTAGGTGCTATTTGACCTGATGTATAAGCATGGTCTACAATTTTAGCCTTTGGAGCAGTTACTGCTAGGGAAAGAGAATTTTCCTCCCTTTTCTGTAATAAAAATAGATATAAAGCCTCCTTTATTTGCTGCTGTCTATCTATACCTCGATATTGACGTTCTATTGAAGGAACAGAGGAAATTCGGGACTGTATAATTTTTGCTTCATTATCTAATTCTTTCATTGAAATATCCAAGTTTGCACTTAAACGATTCAAACTTTTAACAATAACAGACCGCATTTGATCAATTTGCTGATCCAATTTTAGAATAGTTGGATTTTTTAAAGTGGAGGCTTCTAAAATACGATTACGCTCTAAAACCAATTGATTATAATTTGTTACTTGTTTGTTCACACCATCACCTTCTAGTCCAAGATTTGCAGGTAAAAGATCTGAATTAGATCCGTCCTCAAGATAATTTAACATTGCATTTACCAATTGCACTTGAGTCAGAACTTCTTGGCGCTTCTTTTTATATTCGCTTGCATTTTCTAGAAACAACTCTGACTCTGCTTGGATATCTGTAAGCTTACGATTCTCTTTAAAAGCCTCCTTATCGCTCTCTACGGAATCCAATTCGAAATTGATAATTTTTAACCTCTCATCAATAAATTCTGCTGTATTGGATGCAACCAAATTCTTATCAATAATAGCTTCTTTATTGTATTCTATTATTAATTGATCTATTATATCTTCTGCTTTGTTTGGAACTTCATCTTTTAGACTAATTTCAATTAAAGTAGAATTATCGTCTACTAGCATGACTTCCAAACGGCTACTATAACGGGAAACTATAGATGAAATTGGGTTAATTACAAAACTATATTCAATTTCATTATTCCCGTTTATTAAGAAATCTTTATTTTCCCTCAAGACAATATCGGCAAAACCTATATTACCTGGCTCACCATATTTAAGCTTGAACTTTTCACCAGATTTTGCATTAGTTATATTTACGCCGTTCTCGTTCTTGAAGTCAATAATAAAATTATTACGTTCATTTCTTACAAAGTCATATAATTTGACTTTGTTTAATTGTAAAATACTTACCCTAAAAGGAACATTATCGTATATTTCTCTAGCTACGAAAAGATTTTTTGCGTAATATTCAATATTTAGATCTAAAGACTCTATGGTTTTGGTCAACATCCTTTTAGATTCCAATAAACCTATTTCATTTTCAATACTACTTGTTTGCAAACCATCAATAAATCCCAAATCGGCAAAAGAAGATATTCCAGACCCTGGAGATTTAGTATCTTCATCTTTAATAATAATAGTAGCACTACTTCTATATACGGAATTTGAAAATTTTAAAAATACAAATGCAGTAAGCAACGTAATAAACACGGAAACAATAAACCATGGCCAATACTTTAAATACTTATATATTTCTTCCCTTAAATTAAATTCTTCCTCAGAAATTTGATATTCACTATTCATATTTAGATTATCGAGTTAACACTACAGCTAAAGATATTAATACAGAAGCTATTGAAATATAAACCGAAGCATTTCGATTATAACTTGCAGACTGAATTTGTGGACCATTAGGCTCTACATATATAACGTCATTCTGTTGCAAGTAATAAAACGGTGAATTTACAATACCTGCATCAGTTAAGTCTAAATACGCATGCTCTTTGGTACCATCAATAGATTCTCTAACTACGAGAACATTTTTACGTTTACCATAAATGGTTAAATCTCCCGCAAGTCCTAAAGCCTTAGGCAAACTTATATATTCATCATTAATTGTAAAGGTTCCAGGACGACCAACTTCTCCTAAAACAGTAATTTGGAAATTTGAAATTTGAATATTAACAATAGGATTTTTAATGTAGTCTGAAATTTTAGTTTCCAGTAAAGATGACAACTCCTTTCGGTTCAAACCCACAACTTTGACAGATCCAAGAATAGGAAATTGTATTTCACCTTGGGAATTTACGAGATACTTTTGTAGAGAAGGTGTACCTCCAATTCTAACTTCTCCTGGTTGCCCTCCTAAACTATTACCTACATATGGTAAATTAAAAGGCATTGCAGCTTCGATTTCATCGGCGGAAACGGTAATAGCCAATTGATCATTTGGCTTAATCTCCAAATTATTATAAGTTAAATGATCAGTACCTCTTCCGATCTGATCTAAATTCTGAAAATACACCATCTCTTCTCGAGACACGCAGGATGACAATAACGTTAAACAAAATATACAAACGAAAAATTTGGATTTCAACATCAATTAGATTTTAGACTAAAAATAATTTTTTATAAAAACTTAAAAAATTATTTTTAAATTTTAAATATTATCAATAAGCTTTTTCTTCTCCTCCTATAGCATTTAAAACGGTTCTAACAATAATTTTAATATCTAAAAGTAAAGACCATTTTTCAACATAAAATATATCCAATCTTGTACGATTAATAATATCCGATTTAACTACCACTTCTCCCCGGTAACCTTTAATTTGTGCCAAGCCAGTGATACCAGGTTTGGCAAAATGCCTCACCAAATATTTATCAACTGAATTCTCATACTCACGAGTATGTGCTTCCATATGAGGTCTAGGACCCACCACACTCATATCTCCCAATAAAACATTAATAAATTGTGGTAATTCATCTATACTCGTTTTCCGAATAAATTTTCCGATTTTAGTAAGGCGAACATCATTCTTAGTCATCATTTTTGTATCAGCCTCTCTATTTACTGCCATAGATCGAAACTTATAACAGAAAAATGACTTTTTATTTACTCCATGACGCCTTTGCTTAAAAAACACAGGACCACGTGACTCTAATTTTATTATAATTCCTATAATTGGCACGAGCCAAGATAGTACAAAAATTATCACCAAAGATGAAAAAACCACATCAAAACTACGCTTAGTGTAACGTGCCACATCGGTATCCAGTGGTAATTTCCTGAGATTAAGAATTGGAACATTTCCAAAGAGCTCTACATCCATTGCCCTGGTATAGATTTCTTTATTATCAGGAACCATTTTAATTTTAATCAGATTATTATCACAAAAAGCAATAAGCTCGTTCATCTGATCTGAAGATAAACGAGATACCATACAATACACTTCATCTACTGTATGACTACGAATAAAATTAAAAGCATTATCTATTTTACCTAAATAAGTAATACTTTTTGAAGGATGATCATCAAAATATCCCCTGTACCGATACCCTAACTCCGGCTGATCGAAAATCTGACGAATCTTTTTCAACTTCCTGTCTCTTCCAATAACTACCACGCTAACGAAATTACCTCCTTCAACCCTATAAATATCTCTTAAATAATAAAAAATATAACGATAAATAATAATCGTTGAGAAAATGACAATTAATACTTTTAACTGATATATAGGGGAAATAACAAGATTTCGAAAACTAAAATTAGTAAAATAAGCCAGAGAGAATATAAGAAACAAGCTAAGCACCTTATCAAAATTAGTAAAAAAACGTTCATTTCTTTTCGTTGGGTAATAATCTATAGCAAAAGTAATGAGTAACCAACTAAGATTATAGTACACAATAGCCGAAATATTGTTATATGTTTCAAAGCTTAACGTAAACAACGTGAAGTTGATAATAATAAGATGAATAACAATTGAAACAGGTATGACTAAAGAAGACCTCTTCATATTTTTCTATAACTAAAGTGCTAAACTACTTAATAAATATGAGTTTAATGTTAATATAATTAATACTATCTCTTTAATTTTTCCTTTAGCATCAAATAGACAAACAAAGTATTAGTATAGGCATAACGTTTAAATAAACGTTTTGGTTCCTGAGATAGTCTATATAACCATTCTGTAGAAGTTTTTTGCATCCAGACCGGAGCCCGATTCTGCAGGCCTACCATTACCGGAAGCGCCCCTCCAATACCAATCATACAGGCGTTAATTCTCCCCTTCATATTAGCCATCCACTTTTCCTGCTTAGGACAACCTAAAGCAACAAACACAAAACCTGCCCCACTTTTGTTTATCAAGTCCGTGTAATCCTTTTCTTCTTCCTCACTTAATTCTCTAAAAGGTGGGCTTATTAAGCCTACAATATCTAAATTAGGATAATATTGGTCACAAAACTCTTTAGTTTTATCGAGAGTTAACTGGGTGCCTCCATAAAACACAACCTTTATTCCATTACTTTCAGCTTCTTTTAGCAAATCTGGCAATAAATCCATACCTGCAACACGATCCTGTTCTATGCCATAAATTTGTTTTAATCCCTTAGCCAATGGCATTCCATCTGGGGTAACCATATCTGCGTTATTTACCACTTCAGCAAAATCCTTGCTTTTATACGCTTCAACCAACATATGAACATTGGCTACACAAGTATAGGTTGATTTTTTGTTCAGTGCAAGGGTTGTTAAATCTTTAATAAAATCCTGATATGCCTTAATAGATATATCAATACTTATAAGTCTCTTCTTCATTAAAAATTATCTTCTAAATTTTTGAATTTACTCCAATTCAAACTAATCCAACCTTTTATTTAAAGTTCTCCTATATAGCTCAATTACTTTTCTTGCTTTATTATCCCAAGATAATTCTTTCTGAAGCTCAATACAATTGATAGACATTTTTTTTAATACATGTCTATTTTCCGATAAATAATCTATATGTGAAGAAAAATCCAACACAGATTTTTCTGGTGAGGTAAGTTTAATTTTAACCCCGATTCTATCATTAATTACAGCTCCAAAACCACATGTATCAAAACAAAGAACTGGTAATTGATTTGAAATTGCTTCCATCACAACCGTAGAAGTATCTTCACTCACACTGGTAAAGAAAAAAAGTTGCATTTGTTTCATTTTTTTCAAAACAATTGCATTGGGACAATTTCCATAAAAAACAACCTGATTTTTTATACCCAAAGTATCTACAATAAGTTTTGCACTAGCTTCCTGCTGTTTCGTACCACTTCCAACAACATGTAAAATAATATTAGGGTTATTTATTTGAGCTATACTTTTTAATGCTAAAGGTAATTGTTTACGGAAATCAAATTTACCTACCCATAAAATATTTAATTTTTTTGAAAAGAATCTGCCTGTAGAAATTTTAATGTCTGAAGGATAACTTCCGGTTTCGGGAATAATTAACGAGTCCTTGCCTTTATAAGTTTTTAGAGCTTTATAAGAATCGGGAATAGAGCTTATAAGGACATCTGCTCCCCTTAAAGCTTTATTAACCCTGCTATCAAATCTAAGTTGACAAATATTAAGAAAGTTTTTAAGCCTATTAAAAAGCTGAAATTTAAGACCCGCCTCTTTTAAATAGTTTACCGGAAATTGCTTTAAACCACCTATGGGACCCCAAATTAAAGGAATATATTTTATTTTCCATAAATACCCGGGTTCCCGAAAACCAATCATATTAAGTTGATGGAGAATATCAATATTATGTTCTTTTACAATTTCAACCGCTAATTTATAAGTTTGATATTGCCACTTTTTATAATGCCCGTAAAAGCGCCAATCTCCTTGATTCCAGCACATATTTCGGATTTCATCAGAAACCGGATTATAATAAAAATACATATTAGATGCCTGCGGCAAAGTTTTTAGAGCTTCTTCTATATACCCTCTAAATTCTCCTTCGGTAATTATATGAACCTCACAGTATCTAGCTAAATTGGCACACCAATTCCATCCCATTCCCGGCTCGCTTCCTGTATGTGGGGAACAAGCATAAGCATTAATAAGAATTTTAAGCATTTTTATAGAATTCAAAAACTCTAACCAATAATTTTATTGGTAAAATTAATATCATATCTTGGTGATGTAGCCAGTTTAAATTCATCTGGAGGAAAACCACACGCAATCATACAGATAAACACCTCTGATTGAGGAACACTACATAACTTTTGAAGTATTTTATCTTTTTCAGGAGTATTACTACAGTTTAAAGGACATGTTCCTATTTTTTTAAAATGTAGCGCATATAAAAGATTCATTAGATACATTCCTCCATCAATGAAAGCCTGATTTCTTTCAAAAGAATGACCAAAAACCCCCAACTCAGATGTCACAATAATTAATTTATCAGCAAGATGACCAAACCCCCTGTTCCCTCCTTGTATTTTTAAAATTTCCTGTATCAGCGCCTTATCAGTAAATATATACGTCCTCCAAGCTTGTCTATTACACGCAGATGGTGTTTTTTTTGCTATCTCCAATGCCTCTGTAATACTACTCATAGGAATTTCCAAATCCTTAAAATTACGCAAACTATGCCTTGAAAAAGAAAATTCATCAAACGGAGCCATTACATTTTTAAAATATCCCTCACTACTTTGTACAAGCTGCTTAGAAACTGGTCCCTCGATATTCAAAGTATTAATTTTCTTTAAATTTTCAAGAGTATTATCTTCTAATGCAAAGTTATTCTCAGCATGAAAATTTTCATACTCTTTTATTACAGCAACAGCATGTTTTAACTGAGGTTCATTAGCCCCAAACAAATCAATATACCTTAAACATTCATTAATTAAGACAATTAACTTAGGTTGACCAAAACCTAAGCGGGTATTTGGCATTGTTAATCCTTTTTCAAATACATGGTAATGTTTAATAATATTACCTATCAATTCATTCTGCTTTTTCATTAAAAATGAATCAGAATATTTTTTGTAACGCTTTCTATCGTAATTATAAGACTGATAAATAGTATATGCTCTCAAAGTTTTATTGAAAATAAATCTAATAAAACTGTCTGGAAAAATTTTAAAGAGTAATTCTTTCATAATTTATTTTTATTCAGCATTCAAAATACGCTGTAAATATTCCATTGAATCATTTCTGAATTCATTTAAGAGTCGATTAGGTTCACTGAAATTTATATTTTCAGATAACTCCCAATTATCATTTTCTCCACCTTCCCAAACAATACGATCTGATAAATGCAGCATTTCTAAAAAGTTCGTAATTCTCGAATTATTTGCTTTATTCGGTCTCAAAACTGCAAAAAATGGAATATTGAAATTGACAGAAAAAGCAGTGCCGTGAAAAGAAGTTGTTAAAACAAATTTAGCGTTTTGAAATAAGGCTATAAATTCAGACGGTCCTCCATCCTCAATATTGTATATGCCTTCTATTTTTTTATTTGCATAAGCTCTCTTACAAAGATTATATATTTCGCAATTAAACTTTCGCTTTAACTCATAAGCTTTTTGCACTAATTCATCAGATTCATGTAACTTATAAACAAGAATATAATCTCCTTTTGGCAAGCTATTCTTGTTATCCTCATTAATAACCCGACTCCAATCATCTTTAGAGAGCAATAAAGTAGGGTCTAAAACCTGCTTTGCTTGTTTCCCAGATAGCTGCTCGACTAGAGCAACTCCTTGCTTTTCCCGCACACCTATAAAATCAAGATTATTAAAAAAATCGCGATATTTAGCATGTAAACTCTCAGGGATTTGTGAAACGCCAAAACTGGAAGCATAAGTTACCTTTAGCTTATTCTTCGGAGCGAAATCGAGAAAATACGGTGATAATGACGTCCCGGTTCCAGGATTCCAAACCTGGTCACTACCTACCATATAAATATCATATTCAAAGCTCATTTTATAAAGTTCCTCATAACTCCTATACTGATCTTTAGAATATCTAGTTTTACCATTTGCATGAAATCTATAAAAATTTTTTTTTCTATTTTCGATAGCAGCAGAAAACACAGAACTCCCTTCGATTAAAGGAGAAATCACCCGGTACATTAAAAAGTTTTTAAATTTACTTTTTGTATCTTGTTTAATAAGTGGCTGGGATAAACCCGTTGGTTTATGATCTTTATGTTTATAATATAAATAATCAATAAGCTCTGCATCATAACCTAGGTCCCTTAATTTTCTCTGAAGCGCATAGGCTTGCAATTCAGCACCATAATTATTAGTTCTCGATATGGTAATAATACCTATTTTTTTCATTCTTGAATTAATTAGTCTTCAGTCTATGAAGATATTCCAAATGTTCAATTTTTTGTTTGGGAGAATCAAACCTATCCCTAATTTTCCTTGCAGGAACTCCACCCCAAATTTCACAAGGCGGTACACTTTTATTTACTAAACTACCTGCTGCGATTATAGATCCAGAAGAAATAGTAACCCCTGCTAAAATTATTGCTCCATTCCCAACCCACACATCATCGCCAACATAAGTTATTTCATCTTTACCCCTTGGCGAATCCCACATACTTATGCCTGGTTTTGCGAATGTATGATCATTTCTACCAACAAAAGAAACATCACCCGCTATAAGCACATGATTTCCAATAGTTAAATCTGTTGCTACTCTAGATCCTTTGCCAATTTGCACCTTATCCCCCAAAATTATTTTACGTCCCTTGGCAAATCTAACATCTTTCATTACCCTTACAAATCCATTATATTTAACAAAAGGAAATTTAAAGCTAAATACATACCAGGAACGAAAAACGTTAAGAAAATGATTCAATACAAATTTTAACTTACTTGATCCTACCGGCATATTACTATACTGAAAATTCATAAAAACCTATATACTATAAAAAATCGTTAAAAACTTCTACATATTGCTTAAAAGATACCGGCATTAAATTAGGCCTGTGATTTTGCCTAATATGATCTATGGAATAAAAATTGTTAAGCTCATTAACAAACTTTTCTTTATCTAGAGGCTCAAAAATTTTACCATTTTTGTCTGATATAAAATCAATTGCTCCAATATGCTTACTTGCCAAAACTGGGCAACCAAAAATTAAAGCCTCATTAACCACTGCACCAAATGGTTCAAATCTACTTGGCAAGATATAAAAGTTTGCTATATCATACCATGCATACAATTTAGCTCCTGAACAAAAACCTGCAAACACCACTCTATCATAAATGCCTAAAGATTTAGATTGCTCCAACAACTCATTCTTTTTACTTCCTTCTCCTACCAAAACTAATATATGATCCCTATTGTTAGATTCTGCAAATGCAGAAATCAACAAATCCAATCCTTTAACATGTTCCAAACGCCCGGAATAAAGAATAATTTTTTTACTATTAAGATGAAAATCTTCCTCATACTTATTTATAATTTCAGGAAACAAGCTTCTGTATCCTAAAAGACTTTCAGGATTTTGAATATTTGGACATACTTCCACCCTCAAATTAGGAAATACGTTTCTATACCAGTTCATTACCCTATTACTATAAACAACCAAGGCATCAGCATTCTTCAGCACATATTTTCTAGATTGAGCCTTTAAACCTTTTACTGATTGAGCTATAGCAATATTATCGGAAGTCGTAATGACATACTTATATTTAAAAAACCTTTTATAAAATGCAAGAATTATACTAGTAGGAGCGTATTCATGAGAAAAAATAATTTTTGGCTTTACTGAATTAATTAAACCCAGAATACCAAATCTTATAGGTCTTTTACCAATTCTAAAACCTTTGGTCAAAAAAACAGTATTTATTTCAGGTTCTAATAGATTTAAAAGTTCATCTCTATTATACTTAAAACCCTCCCTTTCAGAATCAGTAAAAGCAATAGTTAGATCATAATATACACTCATCTCATTAAAAACATCTATACGCCAAGGTGGTAGATATTGAAAAAAAATTAACGCCTTTGTTTTTTTAATCACAGAAATTAAATTTTAGTTCCATAATTTAGGAGCTACAAGTCTTATATGATTCGTTAAATAATGGAATAGCGCTATTCCTAGACCTTTATGTCTTTTTTCAAATTTATAAAATTCCTCAGGATTATTTCCTAACGGTGAACGAAAAGCTTTCCAGCGCTTCAGGAAGGACTTTTTAGGATTACACCAAGTAGCTAATTCAGTATGTAGATCACATCTACCTAATATTTCTGAGGCAATATAAATTTTCACACCTTTAGCTTTCGCCCGTAAACCATAATCAAAATCTCCCAAAGCATGCCTAAAGATTGGATCATTAAGACCGACAATTTTATAAACATAAGACGGTATCAAAACGATATTCCCATTAAAATAATCACATTCTTCTGGAGATTCCTTTGGAATCAACAAACCCTTTTTCCTAGAACGACCGCCATATGTAACCAGATTATGATTGTTAAGAGCGCTAGTAGTACCTACAATAATTGATTCATTCTTAAAATCATAAGAAGTATTTAATAATTTTTTCAGAGCATCTCTTTTCAAATAAGTATCATCATTCAACCAGAGATAATAATCAAACTCCTGCTTTTTTAAAGCTGTAGTCCAAGCCAAATGCATCCCTCTATTCCAAAATAAATCTCCACTCCCCTTAATAACATTGACCTTAGGAAACCTATCTTTAACAGCATCAGAGGTTCCATCAGCACTACCATCATCAACCATAAATACACTAATTTCAAAAGATTGAGAAATATCCTGATCAAAAAGCCGCTTTAAACAGCTTAATGTTTGCTCCTTTCGGTTAAAGACAGTAAGAAGTACTGCTATTATCATGAAATATTTTTTATAAACCGTGCTGGATTACCAGCCCAAATTTGATTAGAGGGAATAGACTTAGTTACAACGGAACCTGCACCAATAATACTATTCTTACCTATTTTCACTCCCTTTAAAATAATACTCTGCGCACCAATAAATACATTATCATCAATATAAACCGGAGCATTTTTCTTACGTACTAAGTCTAATTCAGAATTTCTCACAATTGGATCTACACTATGAAAGTCTGAATCATAAATTTTGACTCCTCCACCAATTTTCACATTGTCACCTATATGTATAAGTTCGTGACAAATGATAGCAGCTTGCGATATGCCCACAGATTTACCAATATTTATCTTAGCCTTATTACCAACAAAAAAGGTACATTTTTCATAAACCCCTATAGGATTCCCATCAATCCTATTATGCATAGAAAAATTCTCATCTACTGTAAAATTTCCTGTACGGGCAATCATCATATAAGGAAACCCAGTTGATTTAAATTTACCAAAAGAGGCACCATTTCCTGTAAAAATAATATAACACATCAACTTATCATAACCTCTAACAAGAATCTGAGAGACTTTTCTAAGGCTTTTAAAAATTAATTTAAAAAGTAATTTTATTTCCATTTAAGGTTATTAAGTTAAATTAATAAAAGCATTTTTACTAAAAAGGCTTCGAATCCAACTAGTAAAGTCTTTATCACTCATTTTTCGAAAAGTTTCAGAAAAGCATACACCAACAGCAATCCATAACACTAGAAAGTTTAAATCAAAGCGGCTAAAGTCCTCTATCCAACTATAAAACCACCTAAATGCGACATACACTCCAAGAATTTTAGAAAAAATATTATTTGATGAATATATTGAAGTGTAGGCTGCTTTAAAAAAAATAATAAAATATGATATAACTCCTATTACTCCAAAATAATTAAAAATGTTTAATATAGAAACTTCGGAGCTTTGGCGTTCATCCCTATCAGTTTCTAACCGATATTGCTTATAAGCTTCCAACCAATCGAAGAAATTACTATCAAAACCTCGAGCCATAGATCTTCCAAAAAGCCAATAATCATTATTTATCGCAGAACTAATGACCTCTTCGTACAGAAAAGTTCTAGTATCTACCAAAAGTTTCTCATTATCATTCTTAGTATCTAAATACTCGTTAAATTTAAATACATTAAAGGTATTGTTAACAGCGAGATACAAAAAAGCAAAAGGCAATAGAAAAAATATTATGGTAATATAATAAAATATTTTTTTAGTGAAATTTTTTCTGAAATAATATAAAAAACTTAATCCAAATGGAATTATAAATTTAATTACGTTGCTTCGAGCACCACTGCTTAGAAATGTTATTAATACTATTGACAGAACACCAATAACTTTCCACTTTTTAGGTAAAATTGGGAAAAATAATAATAAAAAACTAATAGGCATTAAATATCTCCCGTAAGCCTCAGGTAAAATGAATATTAGAAAAATTGGAAATAAAGGTAATGCGTAATTTTTCCAATATTTTATCGTTCTATTCAGTATCAATGGTGAACCAAATGCATACACTGATATTGGCATTAAAAATACCATCAAATTACTTATTAACAGTTTCCAATCCCAATAATATTCCGATTTTATAAGACCATGAATAAATGAAAATAATACAATAATCAAGAAAAAAGATATAGGCCACAAACTAGAAGTGATAGAATTTAATAGATAAGATTTTGTTTTAAAAAAGAGAACCAAGATCACGCCGTAGATAATCCACCAAAACGAGGTATTCCCTATTGGTAGTCTAGACCATTGATTTACTGAGGATAATGTTATTAATAAAATAAAAAAAGGTAAAATTCTAGTTGTGTAGTAATAAGCTTTAGTTCTCATTTCCAATTCTTCATATTAACAATATCCCACGGAGACTCATTCCACCACTCACTCTTTAATAGATTATTTCTTTTATTTTCATCAAATCTGAATTTTAATATTTTGGCAGGAACACCACCTACTATAGCATAGGGCGGCACATCTTTAGTAACTACAGCTCCAGCAGCAACTACAGCTCCAGTACCTATTGTAACTCCATCCATCAAAATAACCCTTGTTCCAAGCCAGACATCATGTCCGATTTTAATTTTCTTATACTCCATAAAATCCATATTTTTCTCTACCACTTCAATATTTAAAGTATTTTTACGTTTATAAAAAACTGGAGATGTAGAAAATAAATTAGTAGGATGACATCCCAAACCTATATTCACCTCATGTGAAATTGAGCAAAAGTTACCTATTTCTGCATTTTGGATAAGTGAATTTCTTCCAATATAGGTATATTTTCCAATTTTGCTATGATTAATTATTGTGTTGGAGTATATATGCGAATGCATATCAATCTCGCAATCTGGTGTTAATGAAATGTTTTTTTCTAAAATTGCCGTTTTAAATTTTTTACGATTTACAATATCCCGTGCAAACAAATTACTAGAAAATAAAAACGCTTTCAATGCTCCTAAAGGAAAATACAATAGTCTTTTTAAATATTTCATAATTTACCAATAACATGAATCCTCAACGTTACCTGCAGTCTTAGGTTTTTCTTTATCAAGTGGTCGTACCCAGTATTTATTCATTAATTCTGAATATTCACCGTTAGATATTCCCCATTCTTTCACTCCATAATTTGCATCTTCCCATCTTTTCCCTCTAATCCCAAAAATCAATTGCAAAGCTCCTCCCAAATGAATAGCTTTTTTACCAATTCTCTTCACATGTGCTGCTAATGGAAAACCATAAGCCCCGGCTCCTATTAAACAAATATCAAAATCAGTTTTATCAATTTGCTTCTTCATCCCATTTAAAGCATCAAACCAATCATCATATTCCGAACTAGTTTGACCTAAAGTTTGGACAGCTTTTATAACATCGAGAGATTTAAATTCGGGCAATATATTTGAATTTTCAAATATATTTTTTCTTTTCTCGTATTGCGCAAGTATTGTTTCTGAAAAGGGATGAATTACTAAAACTCTTTTATTTTCTAAAGCCTTTGTCCATGGTAAATCTAACCAAAAAGGCTCTAAATTACGTAAATGTGTTTTGTAACAATTTAAATACCCATCAAAATAATTCTCTCCATCTAACCACGAACCTAAAATATCTACCTCCTGCATATCATCGATCATCATCTCACAAAATCTTTCAATATTATTTAAAGTTGGAGGAAAAAAGCCACTCCATTCGTACATCTGATCAATAATATTATAATCCCACCACCATTTATTTTCTTCCCCTCTAATAAATTTTATATAATTTTTACTTCCCGACTTCACCCCTACATAATTTATTAAGCATGTTAATTCTGTAGAACCAAACCTAGCTATCATACAAGGTTCATCAGCAAGCAATCTATCATAAATAAGATTTTCAGAACTTTTAATATAAATTTTCTTTTCTGAAATTCGTTCAGAATTACGAGTGATTTTAATATACAAACGACGTAATGATTTAAGCAGAATTTTTTTTGTTGTATTCATATCAAAATTTTTATTTCCCTAATCTCGGGTATCCTCTCAAACGCCATCTAACTTTAGTAAGATAGATGAAAATATATGACAATATTCTCGTATTTCTATATAAATTAAATTCAAATGGAGTAAAGCATTTCTTTATTTCTATATTTAGATTATTATTAAAGTACTTTATGGATGAATAATCTTTCTTTTTTAAAAAAGAAAGATAAAAATGCCTAACTTCATACCTCAGAAAAGTTGGATAATCAACATTTAGCCCTCCTGTTTTTAGCCATCTAGCGTGTACTAAATTATATCTACCAACTACATGCTTTATCACCTCTTTAATTTTAGTTTGGGTGGCTTGACCTGCAACGTCACCTACATATATACTTAGTGGAGTTCCACAATAGATTACCTTTGAAGTAAGTGCTAATTGAAAAAAAAGAGCATAATCTTGATTTCTTTTCATTCCTACAGGAAATCCTCCCAATTTATCAAACTCAATTTTACTTACAATTGTAGCACTCGTATGAAGAAATACATGAGGGTTTTGAAAAAAACTAATTTGAACTATTTTATCTCTATAGTCTGTGGCTATTCTATCATGTATACCTGTCGAATTCCTAATTAAACCTGCACAACAAAACATACCAGCATTTGGAAATTTCTTGATCGCATCTGCCATCGTTTCCAGATAAGTTGGCAGCCACTCATCGTCACCATCTAAAAAAGCAATATATTTATTTTTTGCACTCCTAACACCTGTATTGCGGGCAACACTAACCCCTTTATTATCCTGATTTATTATTTTAATTCGGGGGTCATTAATATTTTTTTCAATCACTTCGACCCCTTCATCAGTTGATCCATCATTAACAACTATCAATTCGAATTCTGTTAAAGTTTGATCTAAAACCGTTTGAATAGTTTTTAATATTGTATGTGCTTTATTATATAACGGAATAACAACTGATATCATACTCATATATGTTCTTTAAGAAAATTAACTCCTACACTTTGAAATTCGCTTAATTGTTTATTTGTCTCTTTCCAATTAATATTTTGGTTCAATAATTTATAAATTTGTTCTTTATCAAATTTATAAACTATTCTATCTCCAAGTCCTACCCTGTCTAGTAAAGACACTATCCTCTCATTTTTATAAGGTGTTAAAACGACGAAATGTTTATTAAATATTAATGAAAATACGACAGCGTGGAAAGAACAACAAATAGTAAAATTAGCATAATAAAAATATTCCAACCACTTTTCAGGAGCAACAATTATATCTGTTGCTCCTTTTAACCAAATGCAAGTATCCGGATTTCTTAAATTTAATATCTCCATTCGTTTTTGGTTTCCAATAAATCTACAGGCTTCCCTCAATTCCTTAGGAAATTCATTAGGCACCAATATATAGGAAGCAATATATTCCTTTTGGATGTTACTATCTGGTATAAATCTTTTATAATCATTTACGGAAAGTAGAAACGTAGGATCTGGTGTATGATATATTTGTTTTGTCTCTTTAAATAAAGATTGAATAAAATTCACGGCAATTGTTTCTCTTAAACTGATTGCATAAAAATTCTTTAACAAAGAATGAATTTCATCATTCATAAACTCAGGCACATTACATTGCCCCATGCTTGCCGCGTAGCCAATTTTTTTGACATGGTCCCCTCCGAAATCAAGATAAAATGGCCGATTAATCGTATTTCTAGAACTTACGTTCCAAATTTGGTCACTCCCAGCAATATAAATATCGTAATCTGGCGGATCTTGTTGTAGTGCTTTAAGGCTCTTATAAACCTTCTCACCCCTCTTTAAAAAAGCTCCAAAGTTCCCTTGCTTTCTATAGCGGCTTTCGTTTAGTGCATTAATTAATTTTTGTTTCATTAATTTTGGGCTTTTTGAAACAAAAGAACGCCAAGTTCTAGTTCGCTCTCTTTCAAAATTAATAAACTCAACCTGATGCCCTAAATTTTCTAAAAATGTTTGTAAAGCAAATGCTTGCAACATCGCTCCATTATTTAAAGCGTCTTGGGTTGTCATTATACCTATTCTCATTCCCGTTTTATTTTTATAAATATTGCAAAAATCACTTATATCATGATCTGAAGTAACTTATTAAAGTCAATCTTGATTCAAAATATTCCAACTTGACCAAACCAAATACAATAGCACCAGCTCTCAAAGTTATGAACCCAAATAACAGTTCCTATTCCTTCTATATATTACGATCAATGGTAAGACAGATCAATATTTGTATTTTATAGTATTTTTAATTTATATGATAAAGATAAAAGTTGGATTGGTTTTGGTTAACAATTTTATCAGATACGTTTGCTAAACACTGCTTATATAAAAAACATTTCAAAAAAACTTTGTCATTGATCAAATACAGCATTCAACTCCATAAAAACACATCAATGAATTTCTTTTGAAATTTAACAAGAGTCTCCTAATA
Source organism: Zunongwangia mangrovi (assembly GCF_900112105.1). Classification (GTDB taxonomy): domain Bacteria; phylum Bacteroidota; class Bacteroidia; order Flavobacteriales; family Flavobacteriaceae; genus Zunongwangia; species Zunongwangia mangrovi. The sequence goes on from NZ_FOKV01000001.1 coordinate 176,304, forward strand.
CAATCCTATTTTTTCCTTTTCGGCCGGAAATAAATAAAAGAAGACATAGCAGTACATTGCAGCAAAAATTGAGAATTTTACTAAAATCAAAGTCATGTATCAAATATACTTTCAAATTAGTCCGTTATTTCTATCTATTTATCAAAATAGCTTATTCCCTGTTAGATTTCTAAAATTTTCATGTTTTTATAACTAACATCTAATAAATTACCATCATTATCCCACAGAATTAATGCTAACCCAGAAGCGTTAAAAAGTTTTTCCTTCTCCTTGACAGATAATATAACATTGTCATTGACGATATACTGGTAATAGTTATTACAAACAATTATTTTGAAATTATTATAAACACCCAAATCTACCTTTAAAAATTGAGAGCATATATGATTATGAAAAAAACCCTTATAAACTACCTCAAAAGATAATTTTTCGTTATGCCTAAAATTAAACCTATACCTCTTGCCTAAATTATCGAAATTAAAAGCTATCTGAAATTCAGAATTTACAGTATTAATCTTAGCATCAAACTCAAAAATATAGGGCTTTTGTAATTTATTTCGGTATTTTAGTAATACCCATTCATTCCTAACACCTTCATGGAAACATTTAATAATTCCATCAGATAAAAATTCCACTTTCGAATTATCACATACATTATCATTCTCATAACTCACATCCTTCACTTTGAAAGGTGTTAAATCGTTAAGCATATGATTTTCAATGTATTTAATTTGACTCCAAGAATTATCCTTGAACTCAAAAAAATCCTCTACACTTTTTATATTAGTTGTTTCTTTTACATCAAAATATTCTACCGATTTGTTATCACTCTGAAAATTATTCTTTACTTTTTTATTAATCTTTTTAAATAATATAGGTCTAATCCTATAAATTAGAGCATCTTTTATATTTATCATACCTCTCTAACTCCTTTTTAACATTTCTCCTATTTTCACTTTTGCCTGCCCATACAATAGCATAACTTGACCCCTTTCATCACTTGCTAGACCAATATAATATGAACTCAATATACCTACAATAAAGGTAACAACTAAGGTTATAATTAATCTAAACAAACCTTCTTCTAACAGCTCTATAATTAAAATACCGATACTTAATGACACCATCGTGGACAACAGACATCGAACTACAACCTGCTTCAGGAATAAACTTTTAGATAGACCAACAATTTTCTTTGCAAAATGCAGAACAACACCAAAACCTCTTATTAACCTTTGAGTAATGAACAATACATATAAGGTATAAGGAGGGTAACCCATAGTAAAAAGAATACACCCCAAAACTATTGGTAACGTTAGTAAAACTGATACAGATAGTTGATAATTTCTAATTTTACCTGTGGCAGAGATTGCTGATGGTAATGTTATAAATAACTGATCTATCAAACTTATAATTAATAAAAGACGACAAAAAATAACAGTGTACTCCGGTACGTTTTTAATCCATAACTTCAATATATATGGCATTTCTATACAGATAGGAATTGCAAAAAGGGCTAAAAGAAAAAATGAAAATTTAGAACCAACCATAGCTGTTCTCAACATACTTCTTCTCTTCCCAGCTCCCTCATTCTTAACAATAACAGGATTTAATGCTTTTAGCATAGTTGCAGCAAAAACGCTAACTTGGCCATTAACTTGATTTGCTACACCCTGTGCTGCATTAATTCTAGTACCAAAAAACATATTAAGAACTATACCCTGACCATATTGGGCAACGATTGAAATCGTGGAGCCTAAAAAATTCCATCCGGCAAACCCAGTCATTTCTTTTAGAAGGGATTTATCCCAAAAACGTTTGGGTGATACAACGCACTCTGAATAATGTTTGTGACAGTAAACTCTCATAATTGTAAGAATTACTAATGGAATTAGAGCCATTAGAACACCATACATCTTTAACTTATCCATTGCTGTATAAACCACAAATAAGGCTACGAGTAACTTTAAAATAGATTCCAGAACACCAACTATGGAAAAATAAAACATATTCTCATGTGCATTTAACAAAGCCTGATAAGGTACACTCATAACTGTAAATACAGTACTAACTATGAGACTCCCGTAAACAAATTTAGCTGCATATATTCTATTATCTGGGATATTCAATATACCGTTAAAAAAGAAATAACCAGCTAATAACAATATTAAAGCTAAAAATATTCCAATTCCAAAATGTAATACAATACTTACATTAAAAATTTTTTTTTGAAGAATCCTATCACCTTTACCTTCATAAAAAGACATAAATCGCTGAGTAGCACTGGCCATCGCAGCGTTTAAGAAACCTAACATTGCAACAGCTCCACCCACAACACTATATATTCCATAATCAGATGTTCCTAAAGCATTTAAAACTAACCTTGTTGTATACAAAGAGATAAACATTGTTATCCCCATCTTAGCATATAAAAAACCCGTGTTTTTAATAACCCTATTCGCTGTAGACATGTTCTATTTTGATCAGTAAATTTTTAGTTATTTTCATATTCATTTAGAACTATCTGGTATATAAGTTATTCGATCTAGAAAAAATTGATCAATGGGTACAAAATACATTTTATAATAATAATCATTTTAATTAGATACCCTTAAGTTTAACAAAGACAAATAGGAACAAAGTTAATTACTCAACCTGCTTTAAAATCTTATGCCCAGCCTTTAACAAATCTACATCTCTTTTCATCAACTTCACATCACCTTTCATCATATCTTTTACTAATCCTTTTAGATCAAATTCAGGCACCCAACCTAACTTTTCCTTAGCCTTTGACGGATCTCCTAATAACAAATCAACTTCAGTCGGACGGAAATATGATGGATCTACTGATAATACTTCTTTACCAGTTTCTACCTTATAATCACCTTTACAAGCCACTACATAAGCTTTTTCATCTACCCCTTCACCTTTAAATTCTAATTCTATACCTACCTCCTCAAAAGCCATACGCACAAATTCTCTTACCGTTGTAGTTACTCCTGTAGCTATTACCCAATCTTCAGCCTTTTCAGCTTGTAGAATCATCCACATCATACGAACATAGTCTTTTGCGTGTCCCCAATCTCGTTGCGCCTCCAGATTTCCTAAATATATTTTATCTTGTAATCCAAGAGCGATTTTAGCTACAGCGCGTGTGATCTTTCTAGTTACAAAAGTTTCCCCTCGTCGAGGCGATTCATGATTAAATAGAATACCATTACAAGCATACATATTGTAGGCTTCGCGATAATTCTTTGTGATCCAGAAGCCATAGATCTTAGCTACACCATAAGGAGATCTCGGATAAAAAGGGCAGGTTTCGTCGTAGAATCCATTTGCATTCTTATTTTCCGGTAAACCGCCGTAAAGTTCAGAAGTAGAAGCCTGATAAATCCTGGTTTTCTTCTCTAGCCCTAATAAACGTACCGCTTCCAAAATTCTTAGTGTTCCTAATCCATCAACATTTCCTACATATTCCGGGGAATCGAAAGATACCTTAACATGAGACATCGCTCCTAAATTATAGATCTCATCAGGTTGAGTTTCTTGAATAATCCGAGTTAGGTTCATGGAATCCGTTAAATCCCCATAATGTAACTTTAAGCGTTGATTGGGATCGTGTGGATCCTGATATAGATGATCTATTCGATCAGTATTAAATAAGGAAGCTCTTCTTTTTATCCCATGAACCATATAGCCCTTTTCTAATAATAATTCAGCTAAATATGATCCATCTTGACCTGTAATACCAGTGATTAGTGCGACTTTCATAATTAAAATTTTAAGTATTAGTTTAGATTGTTAAATCGTTATAATTTTACCTCCTTAAAGTTTTCGATATTTTCAAGAAACCAGTTGTATGTTTTTTCAATTCCTTCTTCCAAATCGACTTTATGTTTCCATCCAAGATCATGCATTTTAGAAACATCCATTAATTTACGAGGTGTACCATCAGGCTTAGAGCTATCCCAGGCAATATCACCTGTATGCCCAATCTTTTGCTGAATTATCTCAGCTAACTCCTTTATTGTAATATCTACACCTGTACCTACGTTATACAAATGATCTGGAAGTACATTTTCTAAACCAAATACAACACTTGCCGCCATATCGTCTACAAATAAAAACTCACGCATTGGCGAACCACTACCCCACAATTCCACAGTGCTATTATTATTTTCTTTAGCCTCATGAAATTTACGAATCATCGCTGGTAAAACATGAGAGGTTTTAAGATCGAAGTTATCATGAGTACCATATAAATTAGTTGGCATTAAACTCACAAAATCTTTTCCAAATTGCTTCCTTATTGCCTGACATGTCTTAACTCCAGTTATTTTGGCGATAGCATACCATTCATTAGTAGGCTCTAATGGCCCAGTAAGCAAATATGACTCTTTTAATGGTTGCGGGGCAAATTTTGGATAGATGCAAGAACTCCCTAGAAAGATAAATTTTTTCACTTCTAATTGATGAGCTGCCTCTATCAAATTATTTTGGATTCGCAAATTCTCCATTAAAAAAGTATAGGGGTGATCATTATTAGCTAAAATCCCTCCTACTCGAGCAGCAGCATCGATAATTACATCTGGTTTTTCTTTAGAAACAAAAGCATTTACTTCGGCTTGGTTTCTAAGATCCAATTCAGCACTCGTTTTACCAACTAAATTCGTATAACCTTTATTTTCTAAAGCCCTCCATATAGCACTACCAACCATACCTCGGTGTCCGGCTAAATATATTTTAGAATTATTATCCATATCTTAATTATTAATTGTAATTATTCTACTCGAATTTAAATTCGATTAGTTTCCTATTGCATAAAATTTAAAACCTAAATCTTTCATTTTATGTTTATCTAAGAGTTTACGCCCATCAAACAAAAATGCAGGTTTCAACATATTTTCGTATACAGTTTGCCAATCAATCTCTACAAACTCATCCCATTCAGTCATCACAGCAATTGCATGCGCCTCGTTACATGCTTCTTTAGACGTATTTACAACTTTAACCAATTTTCTGTTTTCTTCATCAGGTCTCGATCCTAAATAATCTAAATCTGCATAAATTTGTTCTTCAGTAACCTTTGGATCGTATACAACAATTTCTGCCTGTTCATTTAATAAATAGTCAGCAACATAAATAGAAGCCGCTTCCCGGGTATCATTAGTATCCTTTTTGAATGCCCAACCCAGCATCGATATTTTTTTTCCTGAAACGGTGTTATAAAGTGTTTTTACGATATTAGCCGCAAATCTTCTTTTTTGGTGATCATTCATTAATATCACCTGCTCCCAATAATCAGCCACTTCATTTAAACCAAAACTTTTAGCGATATACACCAAGTTCAAAATATCTTTTTGAAAGCATGATCCTCCAAAACCCACGGAAGCCTTTAAAAACTTAGGACCAATTCTAGAGTCCATACCCACGGCTTTAGCTACTTCGTTAACATCTGCACCCGTTACCTCACAAAGTTCTGACATTGCATTAATACTCGAAACACGTTGAGCTAAAAAGGCATTCGCTGTTAACTTTGACAACTCAGATGACCAAACATTTGTTGTAAGTATATTTGCCTGAGGCACCCAATGTGCATAAATATCGACCAAAGCTTGCATCGCATCTTTACCTTTTTCGGTATCCAGATCACCACCAATTAATACTCTATCCGGTTTTAACAAATCATCTACTGCAGTACCTTCAGCTAAAAACTCCGGATTTGAAAGGATTTGAAAGTTAACTCCGTTACCTGTATTATCAAGGATATTCTTTAAAGCCTGAGCCGTTCTTACGGGTAAGGTGGATTTTTCCACAACTATCTTATCTGAAGTAGCCACTCTGGCTATCTGACGGGCACATAATTCAATCCACTTTAAATCAGCCGCCATACCTTTACCTATACCATAGGTTTTAGTCGGGGTATTAACAGAAATAAAAATCATATCCGCCTTATCTATCGCCTCATCCACATCGGTAGAAAAGAAAAGATTACGCCCTCTTGCGTCGGCAACAACCGCAGATAAACCTGGTTCGTAAATAGGAATATTATCGACATCTTCATCATTCCAGGCAGCAATTCTTTTTTCATTAAGATCTACTACGGTAACATTTATTTCCGGGCATTTTTGAGCGATAACTGACATAGTTGGTCCTCCAACATAACCAGCTCCAATACAGCAGATATTCTTAACTTTCATTTTTATTACTTTTAGTTAGTTACTATATTAATTTTTGCAAAGGAACTCCGTATTCCTAAGATCTATTTTATTATATATTAATGGATTTTGGTTTTGGTCCACAATCTGAGCGTCTGCGTTACGACAGATTGCATGCCCTGCCGCAGTATCCCATTCCATAGTGGTTCCAAACCTCGGGTAACAATCAACTGTTCCTTCTGCTACCATACAAATCTTTAACGAGCTACCCTTTGAAATAACTTCTACCTTCGAGAAATTGTCACGCTTTCGATCAATAAATCTCTTTGTAGCTTCGGTTAAATGTGATTTACTTGCGGCAATTACAAAGGCTTCTTTCTGATCCTGTAAAGGCAATCTTTGTTTTTCTTCTAAATTACTTTCAAAATCTGCAAAATTCGAAATCTCACTCAGCTTATACGATCCGGCCCGTGATCCCCAATAAATAAGCTTTAAAGCCGGCGCATAAACAATTCCCATCACAGGTTTTTGATTCTCTACAATGGCAATATTAATGGTAAACTCCCCCGTCTTCTTGATAAACTCTTTAGTACCATCAATTGGATCTACAATCCAAAGTTTATTCCAATGCTTTCTTTCTTCATAAGGCAGATGTTTCCCTTCTTCAGAAAGGATTGGAATTCCTGTTTTTTCAAGCTCCTTTTTTATAATTAGATGTGCAGCTTTATCAGCTCTCGTCAGCGGTGAATTATCTGATTTCATCTCTACGTCAAAACTCCCATCACGATAAATAGACATTACTTCCTTTGCTGCCTTAAAAGTTGCCTTTATAGCTATCTCTAAATACTGATTTTCCAAATTAAACAATCATTCCTGCTGCTACAGTCTCATTAGTACCTTCATCAATTAGAATAATGCTTCCGGTATTTCTATTATCGCGATAAGAATCGATCATTAATCTTCTTGTAGTACGAATTTTAACCCGAGCGATATCATTCATTTTTAAGCTATCATCACCTTCCTCACGTTCATAGGAATTGATATCCACCTTATAAACCACAGATTTAATCATTGCTCGCTCCTCATTAGAGGTATGCTGAATCACATATTTAGCACGTGGCTTGGCAGCATCATTATTTAACCAACACAACATCACATCAAACTCTTGTGAAGGTTCTGGCTGATTGTTCTTTTTAACAATCATATCTCCTCGACTAATATCTATATCATCTTCTAATGTAAGAGCAACAGACATTGGAGCGAAAGCTTCTTCAACTTCGATCTCACCGGTATTAATTGACTTAATTTTTGAAGTAAAACCTGAAGGCAAAACAGCTACCTCATCTCCTTTTCTGTAAATTCCACTAGCAATTCTACCGGCATAACCTCTATAATCTCTAAATTCTTCAGACTGCGGTCTTAATACTGTTTGAACTGGGAATCTGGCATCAATTTTATTGATATCACTACTAATATGTAATGTTTCTAAAACATTAAGCAATGTTCCGCCAGCATACCAACTCATGTTCTCTGATTTATTTACCACATTATCACCTTCTAAAGCGCTAATTGGAATAAATCGCACATCCTTCATCAATAATTTACTGCTGAATTCTTCAAACTGACTCGTAATTTTATTAAAAACTTCTTCTGAATAATCAACTAAGTCCATTTTATTCACACAGACTACTAAATGCGGAATATTTAAGAGGGAGGCAATAAAAGAATGTCTTTTAGTTTGCTCGATTACGCCATTTCTGGCATCTATAAGAATTACTGCTGCATTAGCTGTTGAAGCTCCTGTTACCATATTTCTGGTATACTGAATATGACCAGGAGTATCTGCAATAATAAATTTTCTTTTTGGAGTGGTAAAATATCTATACGCAACATCAATCGTAATCCCCTGTTCTCTTTCATCCTTTAGGCCATCTGTAAAAAGTGCTAAATCAACACCCTCATGCCCCTTTTTAGAACTTGTTGCAGTAACTGACTCCAACTGATCTTCAAAAATCGACTTAGAATCATATAACAATCTACCTATTAAAGTACTCTTGCCATCATCTACACTACCCGCAGTTGTAAATCGTAATAACTGATTATTACTAATTTCCATTGTAACTTATATCTTAAGGTCTTCGACCTATTTTATTAAAAATAACCTTGTTTTTTTCTATCTTCCATTGCCGTTTCAGATCGCTTATCGTCTGATCGATCTCCGCGCTCTGTTTTGCGCATAGTTGAAACTTCCTCTGCGATTTTTTCTAAAGTATCAGCATCAGACTCTATTCCTCCAGTGATTGTAATATCACCCAAGGTTCTAAATCTGATTTTCTTTGAAAAAACCTCTTCGTTTTCTTCTAATTTCAGAAAATCTGAAACCGGAATCCAGGAATTATTTCTCCACACCACTTCTCTTTGATGAGCGAAATAAAGGGATGGAATTTGAATATTCTCCCTTTTTATATAATTCCAAACATCCATTTCAGTCCAGTTACTGATAGGGAATGCTCTAAAATGTTCCCCTTCAAAATACTTTCCATTTAAAAGATTCCACAATTCAGGGCGTTGATTCTTAGGATCCCACTGCCCAAAGTCATCTCGATGTGAGAAAAAACGTTCTTTTGCACGAGCTTTTTCTTCATCTCTACGACCTCCACCAATGGCGCAATCAATTTTGTTATCCTCAATCGCATCTAAAAGCGTAGTGATTTGCAGAGCATTTCTTGTTGCATTCTTTCCTTTTTCTTCCTGAACGCGACCTTCATCAATAGATTCTTGCACAGAACCCACTAAAAGTTTAACTCCAAGTTTTTCAACCAAATCATCTCTAAAAGCAATTGTTTCGGGGAAATTATGCCCCGTATCTACGTGTAATAAAGAGAATGGGATTTTACTTGGATAAAAAGCTTTTTTAGCCAAGTGAGTAACTAATATAGAATCTTTTCCTCCGGAAAAAAGGATCACAGGATTTTCAAACTGTGCCCAAACTTCTCGCAATACATATATTGCTTCTGATTCAAGTTCATCTAAATAATTCAGATAATACTTTTTCATTTTTCAATTTTCATTTATTCGGCCGTGAATATACTGAAATATTCTACCAATGCTTTCTTCAGCTTCTTCGGATTCGGTTTTAATATGCAAATCGGGATTCAAAGGAATTTCAAAATCGCATGATATTCCGGTGAAATTTGAAATTTCACCATTTCTTGCTTTTTTATACAATCCTTTCACGTCCCTCTTCTCACAAACTTCTAACGGAGTATCTACAAAAACTTCTAAATAGTGATTTCCTAAAATAGACTCAATAATTCTTCTATCTTTCTCCTTAGGAGTTATAAAGGCGGCGATTACTATCAATCCGCTATCTAGAAAAAGTTTACAAACTTCGGCTATTCTTCTAATATTTTCATTTCTCGAATCCTGATCAAAACCAAGATCCTTATTAAGACCTAAACGAATATTATCCCCATCAAGTATATAAGTATGAAATCCTTCAGCAAACAGTTTCTTTTCCAGCCAATTTGCTAATGTAGACTTCCCGGAACCTGAAAGGCCACTAAACCAAACAACAAGCGGTTTTTGCTTTTTCAACAAAGCTCTTTTAGCTGAGGTTATTTCATATTTATGAGGAATAACATTACCCATTCATAGGTTATTTTTCATTATTGAATAAGTTCCGATTTCTCATCGACCAATTGTTGATAAACCCCCTTAACATCCTGAGAAGCCTCTTTAGCTAAAATTAAGATAGCATCTTTGGTATTTACCAATATGCTATTCTTCATACCAACAAAAGCAGTAAACTTATCACTACCTATCACCATATTTCCATCGGCATCCGTTGGATATCCAGACTCTACAAAATAGTCATAAACGGCTTCAAAGCTTCCCATATCACTCCACTCAAATTCAGCATTAACTACTTTAATGAGCTCACTTCGCTCCATTACCGCATAATCGACACTAATCGACGGAATCTCCATAGATAAAGCCTCATCAAGCTTGCCTTCCTGTGATTTTTCAAAAGCTTCTTTAGAGCTTTTATATACTTTTGGCTCATATTTTTCTAATTCAGAAAGAAAAACACCAGCCTTAAAGCAAAACATACCACTATTCCATAGAAAATTACCTCGATGTAAAAACTCCTTTGCAGTTTCTAAATTTGGCTTTTCACGGAAGGATAACACAGATTGACCTTCGCTTTCAATATAACCATAACCAGTCTCTGGTCTTGTTGGTTTAACTCCAAAAGTTACAATATTACCCTCTTCAGCTAGTTTAACAGCTTTTGAAACCGCTTTATCATAATTTTCATCTGCTTTAATAATATGATCTGCCGGCGTAACAACCAAAATATCATCTGGATTAACCTGAAATGCTGAAAACGCTATTGCAGGTGCTGTATTTCTAGGTGTAGCTTCTACAATCTCGTAATATTTCTCTATTTGAAGTTTTTCTAAACTATTTATAGACAAACTTCTATTATCCTTATTACCAACCACTATTAAACCATCTGAAAACTTTTGATTTCGTTTTACTGCTAATTCAAATAGTGAATCATTCTTAAAAATCTCTAAATATTGCTTAGGTCGTGATTTTCTGGAAAGTGGCCATAAACGGCTACCAACACCTCCCGTAAGAATTACATGATAAGTTGCACTCATATTTTGATTAGTTAGTTTGCTTAAAGATAAAATTTTTCACGGCTCCGCCGCAGGAGTCACACATAAAATCTCCCAAGTGCTAATTTTCAGCTTTATAAAAAAGAAAAAAGATCATGTTATTTTATATAAAACAACCTAGATCTTCATCTCATTTTTCACTTATTTTCATAAAATCGAACGCCAAATCTATTCAATTATAGACCACTAACCTATAAATAAATGTTAATTTAGCCAAGATAAAATTTAAGCTTTTGTTACTATTATCTTAATTTCAAAAAGCTATTAACTTTATTATTGATAATCTAATAAGCAATAGGTTATTTTTAACAATTAACAAAAACTTAAGACATGCATACTTCGCTAATTTTTGCCTCAAGCAAAATTCCCAAATTAGACAAAATTAGCTTGCATTTTCTTTTTCCTATTTCCTGAATAGTTGCTTCTCTATCTTTGAAAGCTCCATTTTTAATTTTAAGACGATCCCCTGGTTTTAAATTAGATACCTTCACCTCATCTATTAAATCGTCCTCTAGCCAATTTCTTATCAGCTTTATTTCAGTATCACGAACAATCGCAGGTTTCCCAAGCCAGAATAAATAATTATTTACCCCAGGAACATCAAAAACTTTAGCTCGATCTTTTTCTTCTAATTGTACAAACAGGTAAGATGTAAACAATGGAACAGTAAACTTCTTCTTACGATCACTCCATTGCCTTATTTCATTTTGAACAGGACAAAAAACATTAACCCCTATTTTTTCCAGCCTCCGTGCTGTTTTAATTTCTGATTTTGGTTTTGTATAAATTACATACCAAGACATACCAATAAATTTAGTTTAAAAGCTCAAAACTAATTTGGGGCAAGTAATTTAAAAAAACGTATTAGGGGGAGTTTTCTTAAACAATATTAGCTTATGTGAATTTTGAAGGTATAAATATAAATGTTTTAACACGATTTTACTTAAACAAGTGGATTAAAAGTAAATTTTTATCGATATAATCGATTCGCAATTCAACTATAACGCTATAGTTGATAAGTTCACAAAATTTCAAATGCTTTTTTACGAAATATGATAATAGTCATAATTTAAGCTGGCTTATTGAAGGAAATTTGTCTCAAACAAAATCAATAAAGCCATGAAAACAAAATCCCTTAACTATTATTCAGTATTCGCTCTTTTAATTTTCCTTTTTGTAGGAGCATCAGTAAACAGTCAAAATTTAAAACCAATTAAAACTGAAATTCTTGTTGAAGGAACCTCAAACATTCATGATTGGGAAATGACCTCTGAAAAAGCTGTTGCAAACGTAGAAACCAACAGCGGAAATGTTTCAAAGATTTCAGTTGAAATTCCTGTAAAATCACTAGAAAGTGGTAAAGGCGGGATGGACAAAAATGCTTACAAAGCCCTTAATGAAGATGATTATCCAACTGTAAAATTTACTTCTTCTGAAGTAAGCGCTAGTAAAATAACAGGAAAACTTACCATTAACGGCAAAACAAAAACAGTATCAATTCCTGTAAGCACAAAAAAAGTAAGTCAGGGTGTAGAAATTTCAGGAAAACATACCATAAACATGACCAATTTTGGTGTTGAACCTCCAACAGCGCTAATGGGAACTATTAAAACCGGTGAAGAAGTTACCGTAAACTTTAAATTTCAAGTAAACCAATAATCAACAACATAATTTTACTAATATGAGAACTATATTTAAAATCTCCGCTATTGCTTCTTTCCTATTCTTAGGAATAACTATGGAAGCTCAAAAAAATCGTAGTCTAGATAACTATCGCGAGCCAGATAAAAATGGAATAAATGTTTTCGAATCTCCAAAAGATACAGTTTCTACATTCGACGGACTAAAAGTTAGAGTTGGTGGATCGTTTGCCTTACAATTTCAGGCGATAGATCACGAAAACTCTGGAAATCTGGAATTGCTTGAAATAGGTGACAATTTTAACTTGGCTACAGCAAACTTAGACTTAGACGTAGCTCTTTACGATGGTGTTAGAATGCACTTAAGAACCTATTTATCTTCCAGACACCACCCAGAACCTTACGTAAAAGGTGGATACTTTTTAATTGATAAATTAGAATTTATTCAAGAGGGTTTTATGGAAGACCTAATGAAACATCTTACTATAAAAATTGGTCACTTCGAAAATAACTATGGTGACACTCACTTTAGAAGAAGTGATAACGCCCAGGCACTTTACAACCCATTTGTTGGAAACTACATTATGGATGCCTTTACTACAGAAGTTGGTGGTGAAGTATATTATAGAAACAATGGCTGGTTAGCAATGGTTGGTGTAACAAATGGTAAATTAAATCAATCTGTTGACAATCCAGAAACTACAGACCCTTCATTTGTTGCTAAAGTAGGATATGATAATTATTTATCTGAAGATTTAAGGTTTAGATTAACTGGATCTTTATACACTACCAACAAATCTGCCAGAACATATTTATATGCTGGTGACCGTGCAGGAGCTAGATACTACTTAGTAATGGAAAACCCAGATGCATCTTCTAGCAGCAATTTTAGATCTGGTAGATGGGATCCAGGATTTAGAAATGAACTTACAGCGTTTATGATCAACCCATTTATCAAATATAAAGGATTAGAGTTCTTCGGGGTATTCGAAAACTCCAGTGGTAGAGCTACAGGTGAGGCAGAAGAAAGAACCTGGAATCAATATGCAGGTGAGCTCCTATATCGCTTCGGAAATAATGAAAACTTCTACGTAGGTGGTAGATACAATGTAGCCGAAGGCGAAACTCAAGATGGATATGACGCTAGCATTAGCAGACTTAACCTTGGTGCTGGATGGTTTTTAACTAAAAACATTTTAGCAAAATTAGAATATGTAAATCAACAATATGACGATTTTGCTACTACAAGCATCTATAACGAAGGACAGTTTGATGGTGTAATGTTTGAAGCCGTAATTAGCTTTTAGATAAATTCCTTTTACATTAGGAGAGCGAATTTTCGCTCTCCTTCTTATTTATTATTGTTTCATTAATCCCCTTTCTCAATGAAAACCTTAATAGCAGTTTTATTCGTATTAATTAGCAGTAATTGCTTTTCTCAGAGCTTAGAGCATAAAACTCTAAAGATTTCTTCTGAATCTGAACTAAGAATAAGCGGAGATACCAACATAAATAGCTTCAACTGTATTTTTGATCCTGAAGAACTTCCAAAAAGCCTAAATGTAAGTTTTCAAAAAACAAATAATAAGGTTTTGGTTTTTAATAGCACAAGTTTAAAACTAAACTCGAAAGCTTTTGACTGTGGAAGCCGACCTATAAACAGGGATTTTGAAGCATTGATCAAAGCTGAAGAATTCCCATATATTAACCTGAATCTTGAAAAATTAAAGTTCCTGAATCAAAAATCGGCTTTAATAACATTAAATATTGAAATTGCTGGGATTGAAAAAGAATACGTAGTTCCGGTGGAAGTAGACACAGCCGAATCTAACTACAAGGGTGTTATTCACTTAAACATTGAGGACTTTAAGCTGGAACCACCTAAAAAGATATTTGGTTTAATTAAAGTAAAAGATGAAATAGAAATTGAATTCAATCTTTTCTTTGATTAGCTTTATGAATAACCTGATTCAGATTTAAAACCCGTACAGCAAAGGAATCATTAAAGTAGCAATAATCCAGAAAAGAATATTTAAAAGGGTTCCTACTTTTATAAAATCAAAAAATTTGTACTGTCCAGCGCTATAAACCATAGTATTAGTTTGATAACCAACCGGGGTCATGAAACTAGCTGAAGCTGCAAACATAATTGCCATTAAAAAAGGCATAGGACTAAGACCTAAATTGACTGCTGTAGCAATCGCAATAGGAGTCAGCAAGGCTGCCGCTGCATTATTCGACATAATTTCAGTTAACATTGAAGTTACCAAATACAGTCCAGATACGATAGCTATTGGACCCCAAGAACCTAATGTATTCACCAGGGCGTTGGCAATAGTAAGATCCAAACCTGTATTGCTCATTGCAGTACCCATACTCAAAGCTCCAGCTAATAGAAATATAATTTTCCAGTTAATGGCCTGGTACATTTCTTTCATTGATATTGTTTTGAAAAGTACTAGTAAAGTAACTCCGGTAATTGCACCTACCATAACATCCAAAATATTAAAGGTCGCCAACAAAACTACCCCAAGGATTACACTTATTACAGTATAAAATTTCCTCTTATCAAAATCTGTAATCATATCTTCAGACAAAACGATAAAAGGTGCATTTTGAGAACTTCCTTTCTTTCTTAATTCTTTCACGTAATGACTTTTTACTTCAGCCAGAACAACATCTCCAGCCTTCAATTTCACGTCATAAAGATGATCGTGTCTTACTTCTTCCCTATGTCGAATCGCTAAAGGTACCGCTCTATATCTTCTTCGAAAATCCATTGATTTCAATGTCTTCCCCTCAATTTCTGAATTTGCAGTTAACACTAATTCGACGATGGTTGAATTTATTCCTTTAAGATCATCATCCCCTATCTTTATAGAAGTTCCAACAACAATTTTCGCTCTATCTTTTAATGACTTTATCTTTTCTACATCACATCTCACCTTAAGAATATCAGATCTTTTCAGAATAAAATCACCTGGAGGTAATGTAAATTTTTGATCTCCCCTTCTTATCTCGATAACGTCCATCTCCAATTCCTTAACCAAACCAGAATCCATGATTTTTTTACCTATAGAGCCTGAATCTTCCAATAACTCAATTTCAGTTAAGTACCCACTCATTTGAAACTTAGCTTTCAAATCTTTACTACTTTTTCTATCCGGCAAGATCTTCACACCAAATAAGATCATGTATAGAGTTCCTACAACCATAAAGATCAAACCAAGCGGCGTCATATCGAACATTGAAATCGAGAAACCAGCTTCATCTTCAGCAATACTACTTACCAGAATATTAGTTGAAGTTCCTATTAATGTACAGGTGCCACCAAATATTGATGCAAATGATAAAGGAATAAGCATTTTTGACGGACTTTGACCCGAAGAATGAGCGATCTGGATAACCACCGGAATAAAAACTGCAACAACTGGTGTATTGTTTACAAAAGCAGAAATACCTGCAATAAGAATCATCATTAAGACAATACCCATACTAAATCTATTCCTAAATATAGAAGACAAGCGATGGGCCACCACCTGCAAAGCGCCGGTTTTTAACAAAGCCGCACTTAAAACGAACATAAAGGCAACAGTCATTGTCGCTTTATTACTAAAACCACTCACGCCCTCCTGAGGTGTTATGACTCCAGTTAAAACTAAAACCAACATAACCGATAAGGCTACTAGGTCAATAGATAAAAGTTCTGTTGCAAAAAGTATAATTGCACAAACTATAACACATAATGTGATAATTGCCTCTACAGACATGAAATTTCAGGTTACAGTGAGTATTTCAAAAAATCAAAGATAAAGAAACCAATCCCTGATTAAAACAAAAAAGCCCTCAAAAAATTTGAGGGCTTTTTTTGTTGGCCTACTAGGGCTCGAACCTAGACTCTTCTGGACCAAAACCAGACGTGTTGCCAGTTACACCATAGGCCATTGCTGTAATGCGGATGCAAATTTAAAACAAAGTTTCATTCCCGCAAATATTTTTTTGAAAAAATTTAATTCCGAATCAAATAAATTCCTTGAAACAATTATCGATTTTCAATAAACTTCAATATACCAACAATTTACAAAACTCCAGTAAATTTTATATAATCTTATCCAATTATATAAACAAGAAAAACCCAACCACCAACACCTTCAATCCTAAAAAATAAAATAGTTTACATTAGCGTTATTAAGGCGTTCAATATTTTTATTATTAAATTCGCCACACAAGATTCAAGAATATAACAAATGACAGAATTCAACTTTAAAAAGTGGAACATCATCATCGGTTGGGTGATTTTTGCCGTTGCGCTTTTTACTTATAGTTCGACCTTAGAACCTACTGCTAGTTTTTGGGATGCAGGAGAATATATTGCAACATCCTCTAATTTAGAAGTAGGACATCCACCGGGAGCTCCTCTTTATCAAATGCTGGGTGCATTCTTTTCAACTTTTGCCCCAGATAATTCCAACATCGCTTTAATGGTAAACTTTATGTCTGGTCTTGCCAGTGCATTTGCTATTTTATTTATGTTTTGGTCGATATCACTTTTAATAAGAAGGGTTTCTGGCCCGGCTGAAAGTCTAAGTTTTTCAGGCAAACTTGCTGTTTTAGGAAGTGCAGCTGTTGGATCTTTAGCCTTTACCTTTACAGATAGTTTTTGGTTTAGTGCTGTAGAAGCCGAAGTTTACGCTGCAGCGGCCTGTCTAATGTCCATTATGTTCTATCTTGGATTGCTTTGGGAGCGCGATATGTTCGAAGCCCGTGGAAACAAATGGCTTATATTAATCTCACTTGTTACAGGACTTACCTTCGGGATTCACTTTATGGGATTACTTACCATTCCGGCGATTGGTTTCCTTTATTTCTTCAAAAACTATCCAAAAGTTACTATTAAAAATTTTATCGTTGCTAATATTGTAGTGGTAGCCGTATTATTATTTATCTTCAAACTACTACTACCTTATACACTTACATTCTTCTCGGCTTCAGAGGTTTTCTTCACTAACTCGTTAGGGATGCCTTTTAATACGGGAACCATCGTTGCATTTTTGGCAGTTATCGCTATTTTTTACCTCGGAATTAATTGGAGTATCAAAAACAAGAAAACTGAAGTTAACACCTTATTACACTGCATACTTTTCATACTAATTGGTTTCTCGTGTTGGATCATGCTCCCTATTCGATCTAATGCACCTACGGTAATTAATGAGAATAGTCCTGATAACGCAAGAGAATTATTAGCGTATTATAACCGGGAACAATATGGTGAAACACATCTATTCTTTGGGCCACAGTGGTCTGAAATGTATTCTGGGCTAGATGAAGAAAATCCTTATAACGATAAAAAACCAAAGTACGAGAAAGACGAAGAACTTGGTAAATATGTAATTGTAAACGACTGGAAAAATACAAAGCAAAATTTAGATGATGCTCACAAAACTTTCTTACCAAGAATGTGGAGCACAGAGCATGCTTCTAATTATATGGATCTTACGGGACCGCTTCAATTTACTGTTAAGCAAGAATATCAAGGCGAAGAACGCCTGATGCAAGCCATCTCTCAATTTAAACAACGCTACTCTGCCGGCGAGCTCGATAATGCAGATTACCATAAATTCCTTCAGCAGTTTAGCGAATATATTGATGTTGAAAAACCATCTTCTTCAGCCAACTTCTCCTATCTATTAGAATATCAGATCGGTTATATGTACTGGCGTTATTTTATGTGGAATTTTGTTGGTCGCCAGGATGATATTCAGGGAAAATATACAGATCTTCATGGTAACTGGTTAAGCGGTATCAAACCAATAGACGAATGGCATCTTGGTCCACAAGATAATTTACCAGACGATGTAAAGAACAATCCCGCTAGAAACACGTATTATTTCTTACCATTCATCTTAGGATTTATTGGCTTCTTTTTTCATCTAAACCGAGACAAAAAGAACTTTTGGGTACTTTTAGTGTTCTTCCTTTTTACAGGAATAGCCCTAAAAATTTACCTAAACGAAAGACCTTTTGAACCACGTGAAAGAGACTACGCTCTAGTAGGTTCTTTTTATGTATTCGCGATGTGGATAGGATTTGGAGTGTATGCCATTTATGACAAACTAAAAGGCTATATATCTCCAAAACTAGCAGCACCAATCGTTATTGTAGCATCCCTAATTGTTCCGGGAATTATGGCGGCAGAAAACTGGGACGATCATGACCGTTCAGATAAATATTCAGCTTTAGCGATGGCGAAGATGTATCTGGACTCTGTCGACGAAAACGGAATCATATTCACCATTGGTGACAACGATACCTTTGCGTTATGGTATGCGCAACAAATCGAGCGCTACCGTATGGATGTTCGTATTGTAAACACCAGTTTATTTGCAACAGATTGGTATATCGACCAGATGAAACGGAAGGCATTTGACAGTGATCCTATACCTTCGCAATTAGATCATGATTTTTACACCGGTAAAAATGATATTGTCGTAGGCCGAGCAATTACACAGGATACCTTAAATATCAAACAATGGATGAATTATATTGAAAGTGACGATCCAAGAACAAAATTAGAATATTCTGAAGATGAAACTTTCAATACCTATCCTTCGAAACACGTTAGAATTCCGGTAGACAAACAAACCATTTTAGATAACGGAATTGTAGATCCTAGCGAAGCAGATCAAATTGTAGATCATATCGATATAGAAATTGGCTCTAATCTTATCTATAAAAACCGATTATTAATGCTGGACATTATCGCTAACAATAACTGGGAGCGCCCAATTTATTTTACCGGCGGTAGCTACGGCGATGATGATTATTTATGGATGAAAGATTACCTGCAATTAGAAGGTGTAGCATATAAACTAGTCCCCATAAAAACACCGGTTAACCCAAGAAACCCATTCGATATGGGAAGGGTGAATACCGATAAAATGTACAATATCGTAAAGAATTGGGATTGGGGCAATATGGGTGACCCAGAGATCTATCACGATCCAGAAACTCGTAAAAATTCGATAACTTATAGAAGTAATCTTGCTCGATTGGTAGAAAATCTTTTAAATGAAAATGATACTGAACGCGCCAAGGAGATCCTCGATCTTGGAATGGAAAACATGCCAACAGATCATTATGGATATTACACACTTCTAGAACCATTTATTGATGGTTACTATAAAGTTGGCGAAGATGAAAAAGCACGAGAACTATGGAATAAAGTAGCCGAAAAATACCAGCAGAACCTGGATTGGTATAGCGGTTGGGATTTCCAGAGACAACGCCGTTATGCTGAAGAGATCTTTACTGATGTTGAACGTTACCGCGGTATTGTAGATATCCTGGTTAGAAACCAGGACGAAGAGATCGTTAAAGAAAAAGCAGACGAGTTTAATAATTACCTGAAAAAATTCCAGCATTTCTATTCTGAAGAAGAAGGAATTGAACCTGAAGTTTCTCCTGAAGAACAATTGCGACAACAGCAATTAGAGCAGGAACTTAACCAGGGACAAGCTGCACAGGATTCTCTTACACTCGATGCTGCACAATAAATAATCTGGTCTTAAAATATCGAAATTCGATATTTTAAGACCTTATTTTTATGAATCGACTTATCCTTAAATATCCTTGGATTCTAAAAAAGCTTTATCCAAAAAGACTTTCAAGAATTACTGCGGAAAAAACCCTTTTTTTAACTTTTGACGATGGACCAATCCCTGAAATAACACCCTGGGTTTTAGGTCTACTTGAAAAACACTCGGCCAAAGCCACTTTCTTTTGTATTGGCGATAATGTGAGAAAACATCCTGAAGTTTTTGAGCAAATAAAAGCTAAAGGTCATGCTTTTGGAAACCATACCTTCAATCATTTGGATGGTTGGAAAACTAAAACTTCAGATTATATTGAAAATTTCAAAAAAGCGGAAGAAATCATCGAATCTCAGCTTCAGCAAAAATTAACTTCCGAAGAAAAATTATTTAGACCTCCCTACGGAAAGATCAAAAATAAACAAGCGGCTAAAATCGCTAATCTTGGGTATAAAATTGTAATGTGGGATGTAATTACGGGGGATTACGACAAAAACTATGATGCTGAAGAATGCTTAAAAAACACCCGAAACCTAATAAGATCGGGTAGCATTATTGTTTTTCATGATAGCCTTAAAGCTGAAAAGAACTTAAAGTACGTTCTCCCTAAATTATTAGAAGAATACACCGAAAAAGGATGGAAATTTGAGTCGTTATTCTAAGAATATTGTTCTAAAATCGCAATGATCGATTCAGCATTTTGCTCTCCGCTTTTACGCCACAACATTTCTCCCTTTTTATAGATCATAAGTGTTGGTAAACCTTTTACACGTAAGGCTTCTGCTAATTGCGTGTTCTTATCGACATCGATCTTTATCACTTTTGCTTTATCACCAATAGCCGAAGCTACATCCCTTAATACCGGATGCATTTTTACTGAAGCTTCATTCCATTCGGTATAAAAATCGATAAGCACCGGTACATTTAAACCTACTAATTCTCCAAATTTTGACATAAAATTGAACTTTACTCGATATTCGAGGTTTTTTGATTTCAATTGCTCTTTTAAAAAATTAAAATCAGATCTATTAAAATTCGTGATTAAAAATGCATGTTATTGCAAACCAAAAGGCTTACAATCAAATATAGCAATAAATTGTCACTAAGCTGGCGCAGTCCCCTTTCGCAATTCTATTACACTAATTTCTGGCCAAATCCCTACTCTTCCAGGAAAAGCCAAATATCCAAAACCTCTATTTACGTTTATATATCTGTTATTTTCTTTATAAATCCCTGCCCAGTTTTTATAACGGTATTTCGCCGGACTCCACTTTAGGAAACCCGGAATTTCTATTCCAAATTGCATACCGTGTGTATGTCCACTAAGCGTTAAATGATAAAATTTATTGTTCTGCTTTACTTTTTCCTGCCAATGTGAAGGATCATGACTTAGAAGGATCTTAAAGTCTTTATCATCTACATTTTTACCGGCAAGATCAAGATCACCTGCTTTTTTAAAGTGACCACCTCCCCAGTTTTCAACACCGACAATGGCGATTTTTTCACCATTTTTTTCAAGATAGCGATGTTCATTAAGTAAGAGATCCCAACCCATTTCAGCATGTGTAGCTTTTAGATCGTCAAGGTTTTGCTTTTTATCTTCAGAACTTTCCCAATTTACATAATCACCATAATCGTGATTTCCTAATATAGAAAAGACTCCATCTTTAGCTTTTACCGTACTAAAAAGGGATTTCCATTCCTGCATTTCCGTAGCCTTATTATTTACAAGATCCCCGGTAAAAAAGATCACATCGGTATCCTGATCTTTTAGAAGATTTACCCCATAAGCTACTTTTTCGTGATTATCGAAACTTCCGCTATGCACATCGCTAATTTGCGCGATTCGATAACCATCAAATGCATCAGGCAGATCATCAAAATACAGCGTGTAATTTAAAACTCTAAAATCATATTTTCCTTTAAACATCCCATATAAAACCGAAATAAAAGGAATTGCCGCTAAACCAAGCGCAATCTGACTCACAAACTTTCGCCTTCCCGGCGCTTTATACCCAGAACCCCCAATTGCTTTAGAAATTCCTACAAAAAAGCGAACGATATCTTCCCCAAACATAAAAATGACAAGAACAAGCTTAGCCAATAAAAAGGCCAAAACAATACCGAAAGCAAAGCCAATCGCACTAAAAAATCCGCCACCTGCACTCTGCCACTGGTAAACAAAATTCCCAATTACCAATAGCGTTACCAGAAAATATAACGCACCAACCCACCAGGATCTATTAAGACTTCTTAGAGCTTGATAAGCGTAAATATCGATAAGTAAATAGAAGGCGATAAACAGCAGCCAACGCATAGAAAAGTATTTTATTTAGCGAAGGTACTTTTAATCAAATCTTTAATCGATATTTTTAAAAGTAATTTAACGTAATAATGCCTATAAACACTAGCTTCAACATTAAAAGATCCTAAAATTAACAAGCATAAAATTGCGAGTTTACGCTGTAAAGTCTACCTTTCCGACAAATTTCTCA
The DNA here is from genome assembly GCF_900112105.1 of Zunongwangia mangrovi. GTDB lineage: Bacteria > Bacteroidota > Bacteroidia > Flavobacteriales > Flavobacteriaceae > Zunongwangia > Zunongwangia mangrovi. The sequence continues at coordinate 198,874 of NZ_FOKV01000001.1, forward strand.
GCTAAAACCTTATAGCTACGCAGTATGAAACGTAGAAACTTTATAAAAAAAGCAGGAATAACAGGGGCTGTACTAGGAACCACACCTTCTATTTTTGCTCAGGATTTTTCGCCAAATTCAAACACGAAAAAATCTACTCTTCCCATAGCCATTGCTACCTGGAATTTTCATGAAGCCACAAAAAAAGCAGGAAGTCTTTTAGACAAAGGAACTTCTGCCCTAGATGCGGTTGAACAAGGGGTAATGGTCGAAGAAGCAAACTTAAAAAATACCACCGTTGGAAATGGTGGCGCACCAGATCGTGATGGAAATGTAACTTTAGACGCCTGTATTATGTCTCCTAACGGAAACGCAGGTTCTGTAGTTTACCTTAAAAACATCGAGCACCCTGTTTCTGTAGCAAGGAAAGTAATGGAGGACACACCACACGTAATGCTTGCCGGTGAAGGTGCTTTACAATTTGCTATTCAGAATGGCTTCAAAAAACAAAATCTACTAACTGAAGATTCTGAAAAAGCCTGGAAAGAATGGCTTAAAGAAAAAGAATACAAACCAATTATCAATATCGAAAATCACGATACCATAGGTATGCTTTGTATCGATAAGGATGGGGATATCGCAGGAGCTTGCACAACATCTGGCCTTGCCTATAAAATGAATGGCCGTGTTGGTGATTCGCCAATTATAGGATCTGGATTATATGTGGATAACGAAGTTGGAGGTGCAGCAGCAACCGGAATGGGAGAAGCCATCATGAAAAGTGTTGGCAGCTTTTTAGTGGTAGAACTTATGCGAAACGGTAGATCTCCGCAGGAAGCCTGTAAAGAAGCTATCGAAAGGATCGTAAAGAAGAACGATAATCACAATGACTTTCAAGCTTGTTTTATCGCCATCAATAAAGATGGAGAAGTTGGCGGATACAGTATTCACGACGGATTCTCGTATGCAAAATACCAAGACAGCGAAAACGAAAATGTAAAATGTAAAAGTTACCTGTAGTAAACAGGTCTAATATTTATGAACACAGAAAACAATACGAATAAATCTTACCGCACCGCATTTCTATTTTTAACAATTCTGTTTTTTTTATGGGGATTTATTACGGTACTTGTAGATTCACTTATTCCACGATTAAAGGAAGTATTTACACTTAGTTATTTTCAGGCAGGAATGGTTCAGTTTGCCTTTTTTGGGGCATTCTTTTTACTATCGATCCCGGCAGGATATATTCTATCCAAAATTGGATACAAAAAAGGTATAATCTTAGGACTTAGTACCATGGCAGCTGGCTGTTTATTATTCTGGCCAGCGGCATCATATAGAGTGTTTTGGATCTTTATGTTAGGCTATTTTGTATTAGCAGGCGGGATCACTATTCTTCAGGTTGCAGCAAATCCATATGTTACTATATTAGGACCAGAGCGATCTGCTTCGAGTAGACTTAATCTTTCACAAGCATTTAATTCATTAGGAACTGCTATCGCTCCTGCAATAGGTGCTTTATTTATTCTGAAAGATAAGGTAATGACCACTGCAGAAATCGATGCATTAAGCGAAGCGCAACAAAAAGCTTATTATATTGCTGAAGCCGGTGCGGTACAAAAACCTTTCGTAGGTATTGCAATTTTTATCGCAGTAATAGCTTTGGTTTTCGCATTTGTAAATCTTCCAAAGGTTGGCGACACAGCAGCTTCGAATGACTACGGAAGGGTTCTTAAAAACAAGAACCTGATGTTAGGAGCGATTGGATTGTTCTTTTACGTTGGTGCTGAAGTTGCATTAGGAAGTTACATGGTAAACTACTTCCTAACTTTAGAACTTTCAGAAATAATAAAAACAACACCATATTTACGCAATATCGCCCAATGGATCTTAGATACTGGCTTAGAGAATGCAAGTAGCATGGCCATAGTTGGTGTATTTGTAACATTTTACTGGACAGGTGCTATGATTGGTAGATTTATAGGTTCTTATTTAACCAAAATCTTCAACCCGGCAGTTGTTTTATGTGCTTTTGCTGCATTCGCCATTATTATGGTTAATATTTCCAATCTTTCTGTTGGTGTGATCGCAATGTGGACGATCATTGCGGTTGGATTATTTAACTCTATCATGTTCCCAACAATCTTCAGTTTAGCTTTAGATGGCCTGGGAGACGATAAACCACAAGGATCTGGTATTTTATGTACAATGATCGTTGGTGGAGCTGTTCTACCTCCTTCTTTTGGATTTTTAACCGATAGATTTGGGTTTAGCGTAGCCTTTGTTTTAGTAATGCTTGCTTACGCTTACATTTTCTTTTATGGCTTTATAAACCGAAAAAGACAGGTGGAAATTTAAATCAATTAAGATCAATATTCTATATAAAAACCGTTCATTTTTATGGGCGGTTTTTCTTTTTGTATAACATTATCTTCGTAGTTTTGGAAAGATACAGACAAATCATCCAATAAATATGGCCGCTCAAAAAAGACTGTTTTTAGTAGATGCTTATGCATTGATCTTCCGTGGATATTACGCTTTTATAAAAAACCCAAGAATTAATTCTAAAGGTTTTGATACTTCAGCGATCATGGGTTTTATGAATTCCCTATTTGATGTTATCCGTAGAGAAAAGCCAGATCATTTGGCGGTTTGTTTTGATAAAGAAGGTAGCCAGGTAAGAACTGAAATGTTTTCAGATTACAAAGCGAATAGAGATGCTACTCCAGAGCCGATAATGCAGGGAATCCCATATATTCAAAGCATTTTAAAAGCTATGCATATTCCGGTTGTGGAACTGCCGGGTTGTGAAGCCGACGATATTATTGGAACTCTCGCAAAACAGGCTGAAAAAGAAAATTACCAGGTATATATGGTTACGCCAGATAAGGATTTTGCGCAACTAGTTTCTGAAAATATTTTTATGTATCGCCCTGCGAGAATGGGTAACGGAATTGAAATTTGGGGAATTCCTGAAGTTCAGAAAAAATTTGAAGTAGAGCGCCCAGAGCAGGTGATCGACTTTTTAGGAATGATGGGAGATGCTGTAGATAATATTCCTGGTTTACCCGGAGTTGGAGAAAAAACAGCAAAAAAATTCCTGAAGCAATTTGGCTCTATGGAAGAACTTTTAGCAAACACAGATCAGCTAAAAGGAAAAATGAAAGAAAAGGTAGAAGCGAATGCCGAACAGGGAATTCTTTCAAAAAAATTAGCCCGAATTATTATCGATTGTGATGTGAAATTCCATGCTGAAGATTACGAGCTTTCGATGCCCGATTCAGAAAAAGTACAGGAACTTTTCGACGAACTCGAATTTAGACGTTTAAAGGAGCAATTTATAAAATTATTTAGCGGCGAAGAAGAAAGTAATCAAACACAGGTAACCAATTCACCTTCGGCAAAGAAAAATGCGCAAACTGCTGGTGCAGGTCAATTTTCGTTATTTGGCGGCGGTGACACTTCAGAAAAAATTGAAAGCACTAATAGCCGAAAAACCTTAAATGACACACCGCATGTCTATCAAAAAGTCGATACTGGTTTAGGCTTACGTTTGTTTCTTCAGAAAATAATGAAACAAAAGTCGGTTTGTTTTGATACTGAAACAACCAGTTTGAATCCGCTTGAAGCAGAACTTGTAGGTATTGCATTTTCGTGGGAATCCGGCAAAGGCTATTATCTTCCGTTTGAAGAGGACAAAGAAAAGGCACAACAACTTATCGAGTTACTAAGACCATTTTTTGAATCTCAAGAAATTGAAAAAATTGGGCAGAACCTAAAATATGACATTAAGGTTTTAGATAAATACGGCATCCAGGTCGAAGGACCAACTTTCGATACAATGATCGCACATTATTTGATCAATCCAGATATGCGCCATAATATGGATGTTTTAGCTGAAACTTACCTTAACTATACTCCGCAACCTATTTCAGAATTAATAGGTAAAAAAGGCAAAAATCAAAAAAGCATGCGCGATGTTCCTTTGGCCGAACAAACCGAATATGCTGCGGAAGATGCCGATATTACTTTTCAGCTTAAAGAATTTTTCGAGAAAGAGCTTGACGAAGCAAAAACACGTAAGCTTTTTAACGAAATTGAAATGCCGCTGGTTGAAGTTTTAGCCGATATGGAGATCGAAGGAATTAACCTTGATCTGGATTTTCTTAAATCACTTTCTGAAGCTTTAGATCGCGATATTAAAGAATTAGAAGCTAAGATTTATGAAACTGCCGGTGAGGAATTTAAAATTAGCTCCCCAAAACAACTGGGAATTATTCTTTTTGAAAAATTAGCTTTAGTAAAGAAACCAAAAAAGACCAAAACAGGACAGTATTCTACCAGTGAGGATGTTCTCTCTTATTTAGCGCCAGAACATGATATCGTTCAGCATGTTTTAGATTATCGCGGACTAGTAAAATTACAGAATACTTACGTTGATGCTTTACCTGGACAGGTTGAAAAAACCGGGAGAGTTCATACAGATTATGTGCAAACTATTGCTGCGACAGGGCGATTAAGCTCCAACAATCCTAACCTGCAAAATATACCAATAAGAACAGAACGCGGAAGACAGGTACGAAAGGCTTTTGTACCAAGAAACGAAGATTATGTTTTGTTAGCTGCCGATTATTCTCAGATAGAATTACGAATTATTGCTGCTCTTAGTGAGGAAGAAACAATGATCAAAGCCTTTAAAGATGGTGAAGATATTCACGCCTCAACAGCATCACAGGTTTTTAATGTTCCTATTGAAGAAGTAACAAGAGAACAACGTAGTAATGCGAAAACAGTGAATTTCGGGATCATTTATGGGGTTTCGGCTTTTGGACTTAGTAATCAAACTAGTTTAAGTAGAGCTGAATCTAAAGAACTAATCGATACTTATTATAAAACCTACCCAAAACTTAGCAATTACATCGCAGATCAAGTGGCTTATGCCAGAGAAAATGGATATGTATCGACTATTTTAGGCAGAAGAAGATATTTGAAAGACATCAATTCTCAGAATGCCGTAGTTAGAGGTGCCGCTGAACGTAATGCCGTAAATGCACCAATACAGGGAAGTGCTGCAGACATCATTAAGATCGCAATGATCAATATTCACAAAAAACTGGAAGGAGAAAAACTACAAACCAAAATGCTTCTTCAGGTTCATGATGAATTGGTTTTTGATGTTTACAAACCAGAATTAGAAAAGGTAAAAGAACTTATCAAATCTGAAATGGAAAATGCATACCAACTAGAAGTTCCACTAGATGTTGATTTAGGTATTGGCCAGGATTGGTTAGAGGCACATTAAGATAATTTGAAAAAAGAAAACCCCGTTTGCTTTACCCTACATTGCAAACGAGGTTTCCAGACTAACACTAAAAATTATATTATTTGATTAGCTAATCAAATGTATTTTTCTCGTGCAAATTTAAACACTCAAATTAAAATTAAGGTTTTTTTAACTTTTTTAACACTCTTAAACATAAAAAACCGACATTTTATCGATAATAAACTTTCAAAAATTGACTTCAGCACAAGATCGATAGCTTAATCGATGTTCTAATAAATTGTTTTGCGATTAGCGATTTCTGAATAACTCATATATCTTTGACAATCAAAATATTTCCTTATAATTTTAAATGAAAATGCTATTTGCTATATAAATTTATAATTGTACATTTGCACCCCTGAATTTCCCCTGCTACGACTTTGGGATCAGGAATGGAATGTTTAATTATTAAGTAAATTTATTTAGTGTGGACACATTAAGCTACAAAACAGTATCAGCCAACAAGGCGACAGTAACCAAAGAATGGGTACTTGTAGATGCTGAAGGACAGACTTTAGGCCGCCTATCTTCTAAGGTTGCAAAAATCCTTAGAGGTAAGTACAAGCCAGATTTCACCCCACACGTTGATTGTGGAGACAACGTAATTGTTATCAATGCAGAAAAAATCAACTTAACTGGAAAGAAATGGGATGCGAAAGAATACATTCGTCATACAGGCTATCCAGGTGGACAAAGAAGTCTAACTGCTTCAGAATTATTTACAAAAGCGCCAGAGCGTCTTGTTGAAAAAGCAGTAAAAGGAATGCTTCCTAAAAACAAACTAGGATCAGCACTTTTCCGCAATTTAAAGGTTTATGCAGGATCAGAACATGATCAGGAAGCTCAAAAACCTAAAACTATTAACTTAAACGATCTTAAGTAATGGAAGTTATTCACAAAATTGGTCGTAGAAAAACGGCTGTTGCACGTGTTTATGTTTCAGAAGGAAAAGGAAACATCACTGTAAACAAAAAAGATCTTAAAGATTACTTTACTACAAGTACTTTACAGTACAAAGTAAACCAGCCATTCAATCTTACTGAAAACGCTGGAACTTTTGATGTAAAAATCAACGTATATGGTGGAGGAATCACAGGACAGGCAGAAGCTATCCGTCTTGCTTTATCTAGAGCAATGGTAGAGCTTAACGAAGAGAACAAATCTACGCTTAAGCCAGAAGGATTACTTACAAGAGATCCAAGAATGGTTGAGCGTAAGAAATTCGGTCAGAAGAAAGCTCGTAAGAAATTCCAGTTCTCTAAACGTTAATATGTATTGGGCATTTTCCCAATTAAGTTCATTTAAATTAAAAATTTTGTTGTTATCTCGATCACAAATGTCGAGAGTTAGTTTAGCATCTAAACGATTAGGGCCATACTTCATAAGTAGCCACCTGGTTGTTGCTATCTCAACAGAAAGTAAACTATTACAAAAATGGCAAACAAAGTAGAAGTTAAAGAATTACTTGATGCAGGTGTACACTTTGGACACCTTACAAGAAGATGGAATCCAAACATGGCTCCTTACATTTATATGGAGCGTAATGGTATTCACATCATCAACCTATATAAAAGTGCTGCTAAAATGGAAGAGGCTGGTGAAGCCCTTAAGAAAATAGCAGCTAGCGGCAGAAAAATACTTTTCGTTGCTACCAAAAAACAAGCAAAAGAAATCGTAGCTGAGCAAGCTGAAAAAGCGAATATGCCTTACATCACTGAAAGATGGCCAGGTGGTATGCTTACAAACTTCGTTACTATTCGTAAAGCTATTAAGAAAATGGCTTCTATCGATAGAATGAAAAAAGACGGTACTTTTAACACGCTTTCTAAAAAAGAACGTCTTCAAGTAGATCGTTTAAGAGCTAAGTTAGACAAAAACTTAGGTTCTATTGCAGATATGACCAGACTTCCAGCTGCATTATTTGTTGTAGACATCACTCGTGAACACATCGCAATTAAAGAAGCTCAAAAATTAAACATTCCAATTTTTGCTATGGTAGACACGAATTCAGATCCTCGTGAAGTGGATTATGTAATTCCTGCTAATGATGATGCTTCTAAATCTATTGATAAAGTAGTATCTTATGTTTCAGATGCTATCGTAGATGGTTTATCTGACAGAAAATCTAACAAAGATTCCAAAAAAGCTGAGAAAGAATCTAAAGGTGAAAAACCAGCTCCAAAAATGCCAAAAGCTGAAGGAGAAGTTCCATCTCAAGATCCATCAGATCAAAAAGCCATGAAAGAGGCTAAAAAAGATGTTAAGTTAGAATCTAAGCAGGAAACTTTAAAGAAAGCTACCTCTTCTAACGAAGAGGAATAAAAAATAACATTTTGGTAAATTACATGAGTCGTTTAGTTTTTTTCTTTACAAATTAACTAAGCGACTTATTCATTAAAAACTAAAACAACTATGGCAAAGATAACCGCCGCTGAAGTAAATAAATTGAGAAAAGCGACAGGAGCAGGAATGATGGACTGTAAGAAAGCTCTTGTTGAAGTTGATGGTGATTTTGACAAAGCAATCGAAGTTCTTCGTAAGAAAGGACAAAAAGTAGCTGCTAAAAGAGCTGATAGAGAATCTTCTGAAGGTGCTGCTATCGCTAAAGTAAATGCAGATAATACTAAAGGTGCTGTTATTTCATTAAACTGTGAAACAGATTTCGTAGCTAAGAACGATGATTTCGTAAAATTAGCGAACGATTTTGCAGAACTAGCTCTTAACTCTTCCTCAAAAGAAGAACTTTTAGCTGCAGATTACAATGGTATCTCTGTACAGGATAAATTAACTGAGCAAACTGGAGTTATTGGAGAAAAGATCGAGATTGGATCTTTCAAAACCTTAGAAGCTCCTTTCGTAGGATCTTACATTCACGCTGGTAACAAAATCGCTGTTTTAACTGGTCTTTCTAAAAATGTAGAAGGCGCTGAAGAAGCTGCTAAAGATGTTTCTATGCAAGCTGCCGCAATGAATCCAGTTGCACTAAACGAAGAAGGTATCGATCAATCAACTATAGAAAAAGAGATCGAGATCGCTAAAGATCAATTAAGAGCTGAAGGTAAGCCAGAAGAAATGTTAGACAACATCGCTAAAGGTAAAATTAAGCGTTACTTTAAAGATAACACTTTAGTAAACCAGGCTTTTATTAAAGATAGCAAGCAATCTGTTGCACAATACGTAAAATCTGTAGATTCAGATCTTACTGTAGTTGCTTTTGAAAGAGTTGCTTTAGGAGAATAATTTCTTCGGAAAAATATATTGATAAAAACCGCTTCGATTGAAGCGGTTTTTTTATTTTCAGATCATGTCTACAAAACCATTTAAATTTAAACAATTTCAAGTTTATCAGGATCGATGCGCTATGAAAATCGGTACCGATGGTGTACTACTTGGCGCCTGGGCAACCGCACCTAATTCCACCCAAAGCATTTTAGATGTAGGAACCGGCACAGGTGTAATCGCTTTAATGATGGCACAACGATATTCAGCAGAGTTGATCGATGCTCTCGAAATCGATGAAAATGCTTACGAGCAAGCTGTTGAAAATTTTGAGCGTAGTGACTGGGGCGATCGCCTATTTTGTTATCATGCAGAATTTGGTGAGTTTGTAGAAGAAATGCAGGACGAAGAAAAGTATGATCTAATTATATCCAATCCTCCATTCTATAGCTCAGATTATAAAACTACTTCAGAAGAACGAGATATTGCAAGATTTCAGGATGCCTTACCTTTCGAACTTTTACTAGAAGGTTCTACTTACCTTCTTTCTGAAAATGGAAAGTTAGCCGTCATTATTCCGAAGAACCAGGAAGAAAGATTTCTTCACATCGCAAAAGATTTTAGTCTATTTCCTGAAAAGATCACTTACGTAAAAGGCACTCCAGATTCAGAAATAAAAAGATGTCTTATTTCCCTAATATCAAAATCAACCGAAACTATTACCGATGAGTTAGTGATTGAACATAAAAGACATCAATATACTGAAGCATACATAAAACTAGTATCGCCTTTTTATCTGAAAATGTAATTTCTATTGGTTCCTAGTAAAAACTTGGTTACATTTAGTAAACTACCAAGAGGGCAAATCCAAGAGGCATTCGCTGGAAACAAATTTTTAATTTGGAGGCAAGCCTCGGGACATTATACCTTCTGGCGGTATCATTAAAACTAAACGTTACAAATGAAACCAGATCTTTTTACCGCACCAGATTATTACAATATTGACGACTTATTAAATGAAGAGCATAAAATGGTTCGTGAAGCCACGAGATCCTGGGTAAAAAAGGAATTAAGCCCAATTATCGAAGATGCTGCACAAAAAGCAGAATTTCCAAAAGACCTCCTAAATGGCTTAGCTGAAATTGGGGCTTTTGGTCCTTACATTCCTGCTGATTATGGCGGTGCAGGTCTCGACCAAATTTCCTACGGCTTAATGATGCAGGAAATAGAAAGAGGCGATAGTGGTATACGATCTACCGCGTCTGTTCAGTCTTCGTTGGTAATGTACCCCATTTTCGCCTATGGATCTGAAGAGCAGAAGAAAAAACTCCTCCCAAAATTAGCTTCCGGCGAAATGATTGGATGCTTTGGACTAACCGAACCTGATTTTGGTTCGAACCCTGGCGGAATGCTAACCAATTTTAAAGATAAAGGAGATCACTATTTACTTAATGGTGCTAAACTATGGATCTCTAACGCTCCTTTTGCAGATATTGCTATCGTGTGGGCCAAAAACGAAGAAGGCCGCATACACGGATTGATAGTCGAGCGCGGGATGGAAGGTTTCTCTACGCCAGAAACGCATAATAAATGGTCTCTTAGAGCTAGCGCGACCGGTGAATTGATCTTTAACGATGTAAAGATTCCCAAAAAGAACCTTTTACCAAACAAAAACGGATTAGGTGCTCCGTTAGGCTGTCTTGACTCAGCTCGATACGGGATAGCCTGGGGAGTCATTGGCGCAGCAATGGATTGTTATGATACAGCCTTACGATATGCCAAAGAAAGAATACAGTTTGGTAAACCAATTGCCGTAAAACAACTTCAGCAGAAAAAATTATCTGAAATGATTACCGAAATCACAAAAGCGCAATTATTAGCCTGGCGCCTGGGAACACTCAAAAACGAAGGAAAAGCAACTTCAGCACAAATATCCATGGCTAAACGAAATAATGTAGATATGGCCTTAAAAATAGCTCGTGAGTCACGACAAATATTAGGTGCTATGGGAATTACAGGAGAATATAGCATTATGCGCCATATGATGAATTTAGAAAGCGTAGTTACCTACGAAGGCACCCATGACATTCATCTTCTTATTACCGGATTAGATATTACAGGCCATTCGGCATTCTAAAAATTAGTGTCGAAATTGTATAAAATCGGCATGTATTTTTAAGATATTAAATCGTCATAGTAGATCGAAACAAGGGCAGCGTTTACAACGTTTACCTTTTTTATATTTTTCGCAGCATTTCTTTTTAAGCTTCACATCTTTTTTAGGAACCACACCCTCTACCCTGAGAAAATCTTTAGACTTTTCAGAATAAAAAATAATGATATGAAAATGAGTAAATCTAATCATAATACCTTTCAATTTAGCCAGAAATCCCGAATTTTGTTCCCAACATTATTTAAAAAGACTGTTATTATTTTAAAATCCCTAGGCTAGCTACTATTTTTGCTGCAAATTTAATTGAAGCTATGATTAAAGACATCAATAAAGTTTTAAAACCTCAGGTAGAAACTTTACTAAACCACTCGCTATACTCAAAGATCACTTCACCTAAAGAATTACAGATCTTTATGGAACATCATGTTTTTGCGGTATGGGACTTTATGTCTTTACTTAAAGCTTTGCAACAAAATCTTACCAAAACTACTAATCCCTGGTTTCCTGTTGGAAATCCTGAGACTAGATATTTGATCAACGAGATCGTTCTTGCTGAAGAAACCGATGTTAATTTCTACGGAAAACACCAAAGTCATTATGAAATGTATATTGATGCGATGGAAAAAGCAGGTGCAAATACGACCAAAATCAATAAATTTCTAGACCAGGTGATTCACGGTACCGATATTTACCTAATCATTGCGGCTAGTGATCTTCCATGGAGCATTAAGCAGTTCGTAAAATTTACTTTTGAAACTATTTCTGAAGGGAAACCACATAAAATTGCTTCAGCTTTCACTTTTGGAAGAGAAGGCTTAATTCCGGGAATGTTCACTTCTATCATTAGTAAAATTCAGAAGAACTTTCCTGAAGAAGATTTAAAACTATTCAAATATTATTTTGATCGCCACATAGAACTCGATGACGATGAGCACGGCCCAATGGCTTTTGAAATGATCGAACATCTTTGCGGAAATGACAGAACCAAATGGGATGAGGTAGAGGAAATTGCAAAACAAGCACTCGATGCCCGAATCGAACTATGGGATGGTATTGAAAAAGAAATTCAGCAGGAAAAAGTCCTAAAATGAAAATCCGAATCCAATATTAAAGATCAGTCCATCGAATAATAACTTTTGCGGAGATTCGTCTGCGGCAAAAAGCTCATCAAAACTTTCTGACTCTGTTCTGGTTTCGCCTTCATAAGTAAACTCGTATTCTAAATATTCTGGATAAGAACTAAAAGCGTAACCAATTTCAGGTCTAAAATAAAATAGACCTCCGAATTTAGCCCCTAGCTTAAGATTAAAGGAATCGTGTTTAAAATCTATATTCGCCGTCCCTTCGTATGATTGAACATCGCCATACATTTCTGGCTGATAATCATAAATGGTAGCATCGAAATTAAAACTACTATAGCTCGCACCAATATAAAGTCCTTTACCTGGCTTAAAAAGATAGTAATTCAATCCACCTTCAAAATAGCTGAATTTCACATCTGGATCCTGGCTATCGTTATCCTCTTCGACATCATCACTTAAAAATTCAGATAAAAAGCCAAAATTAATATTAGAGTATTCAACATTGGCTGCTAAGCGATTATTAAAAAGAGGAGTAACATATTCAACATTCCCCCCTGCTATATTTGGAAATCCTATTTTCACACCGATTCTTAGTGGTCTTACTTTTTCATCAAAATCTCCTATCGATTGAGCAGAGACATTAAGACCAAAAAAAAGGACAGAAATAAAACAAACTAATTTTGAAATTTTAGAGAGAGCTTTCATATTCTAAGTTTGTTTAAAAATAGAATTACTTTTAAACAAAAAAAATACCCGAAATCGGGTATTTTCTGTTTTAATATAAGTCGAAATCTTAAGTTGACTCTGGAGCTAATTTTACCTCCAACCCATCCAGATCTTCAGTTATAGGGATCTGGCAACTTAAACGACTATTATCTTCAACAAAAAACGCCTGATCTAACATATCTTCCTCCTCAAAACTTTGCTCTGGTAACATATGCTCTAAATTAAGCACATAACACTGGCAAGAGGCACACATGGCCATACCGCCACAAATACCAATGGTACCTTCTGGCGCCAATTCGTAAGAACGAACTACTTCCATTAAATTCATATTCATATCTGTAGGAGCATCTACAGTATGTGCTTCACCTTCTCTGTCGATGATGGTAATTTTTATATCAGACATGTTTCAATATTTTGAAGCCTTAAGCTTCTACTTTTAATTTATACTCTTAACTACTTCTTTTTTGGCTTCTTTTCTACTTCCGTCGAAACCATTTACGCCACTAACAGTGGTATATTTCATCACATATTTCTTATCTGGAAAAATACGCTGATAAGCACTTTGGCACATAATTGCTGCTTCATGAAAACCACAAAGAATAAGCTTTAATTTACCAGGATATGTATTTACATCTCCAATAGCATAAACTCCGGGAATATTGGTTTGATAATCGTACGTATTATCCACCTTTATTGCATTCTTTTCTATTTCTAGTCCCCAATCACCTATTGGCCCAAGTTTTGGCGACAAACCAAACAGTGGAATAAAATAATCGGTTTCTTTAATCTCTTCGCCCAAAGCGGTATCCTTATGTCTAATTACTACAGCATCAAGATTGTCTTCTCCCTTAAGATCAACAACCTCTGCATTAGTAATAAGTTTTATTTTTCCGATTTTAGATAGTTCTTCTACTTTTTCTACGGAATCTAAAGCGCCTCTAAACTCTTTTCTACGGTGCACCAAAGAAACTTCTGAAGCAACATCGGCCAGATAGATCGCCCAATCTAATGCAGAATCTCCACCGCCAGCAATAACCACTTTCTTATCGCGGTAAACTTCTGGCTCCTTTATTATGTAAGCAACACCCTTATCTTCAAAATCTGTAATTGTTGGAATTGGCGGTTTTCTTGGCTCAAAACTTCCCAAACCTCCAGCAATTACAACAACCGGTGCATGATGCTTAGTACCTTTATTAGTGGTTACTATAAAACTTCCATCCTCTTGCTTATCGATAGTCTCAGCGCGCTCTCCTAAGGTAAATCCTGGTTCAAAGGATTTGATTTGTTCCATAAGATTAGTCACAAGATCTCCTGCAAGAACCTCTGGAAATCCAGGAATATCATAAATCGGTTTTTTAGGATATATTTCTGAACATTGCCCACCAGGTTGCGGCAAAGCATCGATAAGGTGACATTTCAATTTTAGTAATCCTGCCTCAAAAACAGTAAAAAGTCCTGTTGGTCCTGCACCAACAATTATCATATCTGTTTTAATCATGCTATTTGTAATAATTTGAAGATTTTTCTAATCGATTGAGATTATTTACTTCTGAATATTAATTACTTCTTCTATCTGCGGAACATACTTTTTTATCGTCATCTCTACCCCAGACTTTAACGTCATTTGATTTACAGAGCAACCCACACAAGCACCTTCTAATTGTACTTTTACCAAACGGTCGTCTTCAATCGCAACCAAAGAGATATCGCCCCCATCACTTTCTAAAAAAGGACGAATTTCGGCTAATGCCTTTTCTACATTAAGTTTTACTTCTTCGCTTGTCATTTACTTAGTTTTAACCGCACTACATCCAGCCATCGTGGTGATCTTAATCGCCTCGGTTGGAGGTAAGCTTTTGTTTCTGTTTACCGTTTCCTGTACCATATTTCTAGTGATCTCTTTGAAAGATTCCTCTAAAGGAGTTTCTTCCTGAAGCGCTGCAGGACGACCAATATCACCAGATTCTCTAAGACTTTGCACCAAAGGAATTTCTCCTAAAAATGGCACTTGTAAATCTTCAGACAGGTTCTTAGCTCCCTGCTCTCCAAAAATATAATATTTATTATTCGGCAACTCTTGTGGGGTAAAGTACGCCATATTTTCAACAATACCCAGTACTGGTACGTTTATGCTTTCCTGCTGGAACATTGCTACACCTTTTTTAGCATCTGCCAAGGCAACGTTTTGCGGTGTACTTACCACAACTGATCCTGTAATTGGCAAAGACTGCATGATAGAAAGATGAATATCTCCTGTTCCAGGTGGTAGATCTACTAAAAGAAAATCTAGTTCTCCCCAGGCTGCATCAAAGATCATTTGGTTTAATGCTTTCGCAGCCATTGGTCCTCTCCAGATCACCGCCTGGTTTGGTTTGGTAAAAAATCCGATAGAAAGAATTTTTACTCCGTAATTTTCTACAGGTTTCATTTTAGATTTCCCATCGACATTTACAGATAATGGTCGTTCTGCAGCCACATCAAACATAATTGGGACAGAAGGCCCGTAAATATCTGCATCTAAAACACCTACTTTAAAGCCCATTTTGGATAAGGTAACTGCTAAATTCGCAGTAACGGTAGACTTTCCTACACCACCTTTTCCTGATGCAACCGCTATTACATTTTTAATCCCAGGAATTGGTTTTCCCTTAATTTCCGGAGCTTTTTTCTCGGCTGCCGGTGCTTCCACCTTTATATTTACTTTTATTTTAGCTTTTTCATAAACGTGCTCATGAATTGCTTTCATCACATCTACTTCAGCTCTCTTTTTTATGTGAAGTGCTGGCGAGCTTAATACTAAATCTACAACAACCTCGTCACCAAAGGTCATAACGTTTTGCAAAGCACCACCTTCTATCATGTTTTTGCCTTCACCGGCAACACTAATAGTTTCTAATGCTTTGATTATTTCTTTCCTATCTAATTTCATAAAAATTTTTAATCAGAATATCTTCTAATTAGATCGATTCTAAACGCAAATATACTTTGAAATGCTAAGAACACGAAGCATTTATAAAGAATTGATCTATTATATCATAAACACAAGTAATTCAGTTTTTCTGAATTGAAAATGCTATGAATTTAGTATACCAAAATTCTAAAACCTTACAGAAAGATTTTTCTTAAAACTAAGCATCCAACTCGATCATGGGATCCCAAAATATCGACTCAAAATTAAGGATTTTTAGCTCTTTTACCGCTACACCTTCAGCTTCCAATAATTGCTGCATGGCATTAGAACCTCCAAAATGACTTTTACCGGTAAGAATTCCGTTTCGATTTACTACTCGGTGCGCAGGAACATCATCTCTGTGTTTAGAAGCACTCATCGCCCAACCGACCATGCGCGCACTTTTAGCCGCTCCAAGATATTTTGCAATAGCTCCATAGGAAGTTACACGACCTTCAGGAATTTGCGCAGCGACATCATAAACTCTTTCAAAAAAACCAGATTTATCTACTGCACTCATGAATTATAAATCCTAATTATGGTGATCACGACGAGAATGGCCATTAAGCCAGCCATAAAATAATTGGAATATTTAGCGAATTTCTCTGCTTTCTTTTCAATTTTAATAAAGGAAAGCACGTAAAGATAAAGGCTGGTAAAACTACCTAAAGCGGCAGCACTGGCAAAAGCAATAATTTTAAACCAATTATAACTAACGCCAACACCTACATTAAATCCACCGGCAATCGCACAAAAATAGGGAATAGGAAAAATATTTAATGCTGCGATTAGCATCCCTTTGTACAAACTGCTATTATGTTTTTTCTTGGAATGAGAAGGAATCCCTTTTTTCTTTTTCGCCTGAATAAAAAAATACACTCCTAAAATACTGAATATCACCAAAGCCGCTCTTAACATTACGCGCTGCACAAATGGATGATCAAAAATGTATTTGGCCAGTAAAACCGCAATAAAAGCCTGAAGCAAGATCACGACAGAAGCCCCTATCGCCACCAACATTCCATTTTTCTTACCACGTTCAATACAGGTTTTAGCAACGGTCATGTTCACTAAGCCTGGCGGCAAAACTCCAAAAAGTGCCGCAAAATAAACGATTAGAAAAATTTTTGCTTCTTCCAAAAACCTGTTATTTTATTCTGAATTTAATATACGTAATTGGTTTTCCTTTTTCAAGATACTGCTTTTCGTAGAAAGTTTGTATCCCAGTTACTTCTTTCGGCGCACCTTCGTTTTTATACACGTGGTGATTAGCATAAAGCACTTCGTGACCCTCGCCATGCAATAAACCTAAAGTATAACCATGCATAAATTCACTATCGGTTTTTAGATTTACAACACCATCTTGCTTCAATATCTTTTTATACTTCTGTAAAAATTCGGTATTCGTTAAACGATGTTTGGTTCTTTTATATTTTATCTGAGGATCTGGGAAAGTGATCCAAATTTCACTTACTTCATTTTCAGCGAAAGCATAATCGATAAGTTCGATCTGTGTTCTTAGAAAACCAACATTATCCATTTCTTCTTCAACCGCTGTTTTCGCTCCTCGCCAAAACCGCGCTCCTTTTATGTCGATTCCTATAAAATTCTTTTCTGGAAATGCCTGCGCAAGACCAACGCTATACTCGCCTTTACCACAACCCAATTCTAAAACTATTGGTTGATCGTTCTTAAAAAATTTGGTATTCCATTTTCCTTTATACTGAAATTGAGCTCCCGTAAGCTCTTCTCTAGTTGGCTGAATGACATTTGAAAATGTCTCGTTTTCTTTAAAACGTTTTAATTTATTCTTACTTCCCACAGACGAAATTTGATTTTCAGCAAATTTATATAATATTATTTCGGTTTTTAGCAAAGTTGGGACTACAAATGTATAATTTCAGGCTTCAAAGACAAGCTTTTAGAATCCTGAAATTGATATTTAAAACTTTCGTGATGTTTTTTTAATACCTAAAAAGCTTTTCAATTTTCAACAAATCTATATTTGTAAAATGCAAAAAAAGCGAATTTTGGTTGCGGTTTTAAATTGGGGTTTGGGTCATGCGACTCGATGTATCCCTATCATTAAAGCTCTTCTAAAAACCGATTATGAGCCTATTTTAGCATCAGATGGTGATGCTTTGCGATTGCTGAAAAAAGAATTCCCACATATTATTTGTATTGAGCTTCCTTCCTATAATATTAAATACACTGAAGATCCTTCGAATCTAAAATGGAAATTACTTTTTGACAGCCCCAGAATATTAGGCGTCATTAAAACCGAAAAGAAAATTACCAAAAAAATTATCCAGGATTATCAAATTTCGGGTATCATTTCAGATAATCGTTGGGGCGTGAGAAATAAGAAGATAAAAAGCGTCTTTATCACGCATCAATTAAATGTACTTTCAGGAAATACAACCTACTTCAGCAGTAAAATTCAGCAAAAATTTATTCAGAAATTTAATGAATGTTGGATTCCTGATCTACCGGGAAGCAAAAACCTAAGCGGCATACTTGGTCATTTAAAAGAAACGACTTCAGCAATAAAATATATTGGACCTTTAAGCCGAATTGAGAAGCGTTCCTGGCCAAAAGTCTATGATTATCTAATCATTTTATCTGGTCCAGAACCTCAACGCACATTTTTAGAGCTTAAATTACTTCAGGTTTTTAAGCATACTGAATCTAAGATTCTATTTATTAGAGGTGTTTTTTCTTCGGAAGAAATTAGCCTGAAAAACCCCAATATCAACATTAGAAACCATCTTTATGGTGCGGTTTTACAGCAAGCCTTAAATAGTTGCAACTATGTAATTGCCCGCTCGGGTTACACTACGATTATGGATCTTAGCAAAATTGAAGCGAAAGCATTTTTTTTACCCACTCCCGGGCAATTTGAACAAGAATATCTTGCCGAGCGCTGTGAGAAACTCGGCATTGCTCCATTTTGTACACAGGAAGAATTTTCTTTAGAAAAATTGAAGAATTTAGATGAATTCTCAGGCTTCAGCAATTTCAGGTTCGAGCACTCTTTCCGGGATCTCTTTGCTCTTTTCGAGCGTGAATGAAAATTCACTTCCTACTCCAAAAACACTTTCTACATAGATCTTTTCGGTATGTGCTTCAATTATATGTTTAACGATAGACAAACCTAAACCAGAGCCGCCTTCTTTACGCGATCCACTTTTATCTACGCGATAAAAACGTTCGAATAAACGTGGAATATTATCTTTAGCGATTCCTTCACCATTATCGGTCACCCTAACAATGACTTTATTTTTGATAAGATTTTCGATACTTATTTCGGTTGTTCCACCTTCTTTACCGTATTTAATGGAGTTCACCACCAAATTGGTAATTACCTGCTGAATCCTTTCCTGATCGGCTCTTACCCAGATTGCTTCCTGGTATTCCATATCGAAGGTCAGCGTTATATTCTTTTTCGCTGCCTTCATTTCTAGCAGATCAAAAGAATTTTGGATCAGTTCCACGATATCAAAATCTTCAATATAAAGATGCAGATCACCTGTTTCTAATTTGGTGATCATATCAAGATCTTTTACGATATAAATAAGTCTTTCTACCCCTTTACTGGCGCGCTGCAAATACTTTTTACGAACGGTCTTATCCTTCATAGCACCATCAAGTAAAGTAAGAATATACCCCTGAACTGTAAAAAGTGGTGTTTTTAACTCGTGAGAGACATTTCCCATAAATTCTTTACGGTAATTCTCTCTAACTTTAAGGGTTTCGATCTCCAGCTTTTTATTCTCAGCAAACTTTTCTACCTCTTTAGTAAGTGTCGCCATATCTGTAGTTACCTGGTTAGGACTAAGCGTAGAAGAATCTAATAAAGATACATCGTCGTATATCTTCTTAATCCTTTTGTAGATAAAATTCTCTACCCGATACTGCGTTGTAAAAAAGGAAAAAGTATAGCAAACCACGGCAAACCCCAGTAGCGCCCACCAATGAAAGTTCCCTGAAAAATAAGAAAAAGCAGTCCATAGACCGCTTAAAAATAAGGTAAGATATAAAGAGGTCTTTATTGCAAATGTGTAGGACTTCTTAAATTTTTTCGCCATTAAACTACAAACTTATAACCAACTCCTTTTACGGTTTTAAAGCTGTCGTCACCAATTTTTTCTCTTAATTTACGTATATGTACATCTATGGTACGTCCTCCAACAACAACTTCGTTACCCCAAACTTTATCCAGAATATCTTCTCTTTTAAAGACTTTACCTGGTTTTGAAGCTAATAGTGAAAGTAGTTCAAATTCTTTACGAGGCAAAATCATCTCCTCTTTATTCTTTACTACTTTGTATTCGTCTCTATTAATAACAATCTCTCCTACTTTTACAATATTAGAGGCTGTTTCTTCATCTCTAAACCTTCTTAATAAAGCTTTTACTTTACTAATTAAAACTTTTGGTTTTATAGGTTTTGTAATATAATCGTCTGCACCGGCATCAAAACCTGCCATTTGAGAATAGTCTTCGCCACGAGCAGTTAGAAAGGTGATAATGGTTTCGTCTAAGTCTGGTATTTTACGCATTTGTTCACAAGCCTCTATCCCATCCATTCCAGGCATCATTACATCAAGAATTATTAAATGCGGATTTTTCTTTTTAGCTACTTTTACCGCATCTGCGCCATTATCGGCTGTGATTACCTGATAACCTTCTGCAGACAGGTTGTACCCAACGATCTCTAAGATATCTGGCTCGTCATCTACTAGAAGGATGCGGATGTCTTTTTTCTTCATTTCAGTATAGATTTTAACAAATACGCGGTAAATGTAATTATTAATTTCAACCTACAATTTAAGCATTTATTTAGTAACCTTTACATAACACTAAAATGACAAAGCGTTAATTTGTCGTTAACACAAGCTTTACATATCGCCCTTTAATTTGCACTCAAGAATCAAACAAAGGGATGAACAAATTTTTAGTACTAATTGCATTTTTACTTACTACTATAGTAAATGCACAAGAAACAACAGGCTCTATCGCGGGGAAACTTACGGATCGCGAAATGAATGGTGAAGCATTACCATTTGCCAACGTAACAATTAAAGGAACTTCAAAAGGAACAACATCAGATTACGATGGTCTCTATGTTCTAGACAAACTTGAACCGGGAACATATACCGTGGTATTTAGTTTTATTGGATATGAAACTTTAGAAATACCAAATGTACAGGTAGTTGCTGGTAAAGTTACCGAAATCAATACCGATCTTGGTTCTAGTGCAGCTGCATTAGAAGAAGTTGTAATTACTACTGTTTCAAGAAGAGATAGTGAAGTTGCTTTATTATTAGAACAAAAAGGTGCCATAGATATCAAAGAAAGCATTGGATCGCAGGAATTAGCTAAACTAGGTGTATCTGATGCTGCTACGGCCACCACAAAAATATCTGGGGTAACCAGCAGTCAGGCTTCAGGAGACATTTACGTTCGTGGACTAGGAGATAGATACTTATACACTACAATGAATGGTCTCCCTATTCCATCAGATGATATTGAAAGAAAAAATATCGATCTTGAACTTTTCCCTACCAGAATTGTTCAGAGCATTGGGATTAGCAAAACCTACTCTCCACGATACTCAGCAGATCAGGCTTCGGGTAATGTAGACATTAGCTCCAGAGCACTTACCGGAACTGAAGAATTTAGCGCAGGAATACGTGCAGGAGTAAACACCAATGTATTGAAAGACGGAGTATTTGATAACTTCAAAAGCTCTCCTAATATGAACGATGTTGATTTTGGTTTCTACACCAGAAGCATGTCTACTCAGGAGGCTGTAGCGAATCAAAGCTGGAACACTCAAACCACAGATCTTCCTATTAATTATAGATATCAATTAAACGCTGGGAAAAAATTTGGCGAAAAATTTAAAGTTTTATTCTCTGGATCACAATCTAGAGAGTTTCAATACCAAACCGGTGTTTTCAAAGAATTCTTACAAAACAATAGAGAAAACGAGTTTACAGATGCTACTACGTACCAGCAAACCTATAACACGACTGCATTAGTAGACCTGGGTTACGAGTTTAACGATAACAATAATGTTAGAGCACTTAGTCTTTTTATAGATAAAACTAGTGATATCGTTTATGAAGCAGGTAGAAATGGAGAAGGTTTTACACAGGATGAAACTAACCCTAACGAAGGTTACTCACAATTTATAAGAGATCAAAACATCAAGAACACGCAATTATGGGTAAACCAGATCTTTGGTGAGCACAAACTTTCTGAAAAGAACGAATTCACCTGGGGTGTTGGTGCTAACCTGGTAAATGCAGATGAACCAAACAGAATTAGAAACGAAGTTAACTTTAGAGAAGACGGCGTTATACTTGGTAGAACTGGTGGATTACAGCAACGTAAAACAAACCAGCAATTAGAAGATCAAGAGATCAATGCAAGATTAAACGACGAACTAAAGATCTTTGAAAAAGAAGACACCACATCGTTAACCATTAATGTTGGAGGTAATTTTAGAAACAAGCAACGTGATTTTGCTTCAGTATTTATTGGTTTAGATGAAAATAATCCTAACAATCCACTAACTGCTCAATCTATAGATAATCTTGGTGAAGTTTTAAATGCAGATAACATTCGTAACTCGCGACTAAGAGTTACCGGGGATGATGTTGACGCATTCGAATATGACCGCTACAAAGCAGATCTAACTTCTGCTGCTGGATATGTTACTGCAAACTATTCGATCGATAAATTCAACATTAATGTTGGAGCAAGATACCAGCGTGATGAATTAGAGGTTGATTATGATGTTAAAAACATTAATCCTAACAGAGGAACTTCATCAAAGGCCTACGATAATATCTACCCTTCTTTGAATGTTCGTTATGCGGTTAATGACAATAGTAATATTAGAATTGCGGCAAGTAAAACCATTACTTTACCAGAATTCAAGGAAATCTCTCCTTTTGAATATGTAAACCCAAGAGGACAGGCTACCAGAGGTAACGTAGATCTTGAAGCAAGTACTGCTTACAACTTCGACCTTAAATACGAATTTTTCCCATCATCTTCAGAGCTTTTATCGGTAACTGGTTTTTACAAACAAATTGAAGACCCTATTCAAAAAGCACTTACAACAGGATCATCTGGAGTATTTTCTTACTTCAACACTTCTGATAAAGCTGAAGTTTATGGAGTAGAATTCGATGCCGATATCAATGTTTTTGATCTGGAAAAGAGTGGTGAGCTAGATTTCAATGTAAATGTTACTAGAATGTGGCACGAGCAAGATCTAAGAGATGTATATAATGAAGATGGAGATTTGGTACGAACTTTTAAGTATAGTGATAAAACTACCAGTGAACTTCAGGGAGCATCAGATTGGATCTTTAATGCAGCATTAAACTATACTACAGATTGGGAAAAGAAACTATCTGCAAACCTTTCTGCTAACTATGCTTCAGATAAGATTTTCTCCCTTGGATCTTCAACGAATGCAAGAGACTACCAAAACTTTTACAGTGACGAAATTATAGAGAAAGGATTCGTTTCAATGAACGCTGTTTTAACTCAGCAGCTAAGCGACAACTGGGTCTTAAGATTTACAGGTAAAAACCTATTAAATCCAGATATCGAGAGAACTCAAAATATAAGACCTGTAAATAACGAAGAAAGAACTGAAACCGTAAACTCTTATAACCTTGGGGTAACACTAAATCTTGGGGTTAGTTTTACTTTCTAAACCAATAACAAACTATAAACTTAAATTTGAATTTAAACACTATGAGAAAATCAACTCAAAACTTATCATTTTTATTAGGCGTACTGCTTCTGGCTTTTACCAGCTGTAGTGACGATGATCTTGGCGGCGGAACTGGTGTAGATCCAGATCCCGTAGATTCAGAATTAGTTGGATCTATTGACAACGATATGACTTTAGATGCTTCGATAGATTACAACCTTACTGGCGTATTAAGCGTAGAACCTGGAGCGACCTTAACCATTCCTGCAGGAACAACAATTAACACAGCTATTGGGACAGATGTTTATATCGTAGTTCAGCAAGGTGCTATGATCGACATTCAGGGAACTGCATCTTCTCCAGTAAGAATGGCGCCATCGACCGCAGGAACATGGGGCGGACTTTTACTTTTAGGGGAAGCTGAAACAACTGCAGGATCTGATGCAACTGCAGAAGTTGGTGGTCTTATCTATGGTGGTACTAACAACAACGACAGTTCTGGATCTATCGAATATCTAATCATCGAAAATTCTGGTGCACAGATCAATGCAGATTCTCAGTATAATGGATTAACACTGTATGCTGTAGGTTCTGGAACAACGATCGAAAATGTTGCGATCCTTAACGGTGAAGACGACGGAATCGAATTCTTTGGTGGTGCTGTAAATGCTACTAACATTTATGTTGAAGATCTACAGGATGACGCTATCGACTGGACTGAAGGATGGAGTGGTACTTTAACCAACACTTACGTTCTTCACACAAGAGGCGATTTTTCTACAGCTCTTGAAGCTGATGGAAACGAAACTCAGCCAAACATTACTAATTTCACTGCTGTTTCTGAAACTGGTGGTACTGCATTACAGTTCAAATCTGTTTCTGGTGCTAACATTACTGGTTTATCTCTTAGTGGATACGACACAAGTGTAGAATTAGCAGATCCAGAAGAAGGCGATTTCGCTAATATCCAGATCGAAGGACAGGATTCTAATCCTAACAACACTTATTCTAATCCAAATCAAATAGACCTTTCTATTTTCTCTTGGATTAACGATGCACTTTCTGAGCCACAATCTCTTTCTGGTTCTATCGATGAGGATATGACTTTAGATGCTGAAACAACTTACTATTTAGATGGTGTATTTAGCGTGGAATCTGGAGCAACTTTAACTATTCCTGCAGGAACTACAATCAACACTGCAACAGGAACAGATGTTTATATCGTGATTCAAAAAGGTGCTATGATCGATATTCAGGGAACTGCTGAAGCTCCTGTAAGAATGGCTCCATCTGAGCCTGGTACATGGGGAGGATTATTACTTTTAGGTGACGCTGAAACTACAGCAGGATCTGATGCAACTGCAGAAGTTGGTGGCCTTATCTATGGTGGTACTAACAACGAGGATAACTCGGGTTCTATTCAATATTTAATTATTGAAAACTCTGGTGCACAGATCAATGCAGATTCTCAATACAACGGATTAACACTTTACGCTGTTGGATCTGGAACAACGATCGAAAACGTAGCGCTTCTTAACGGAGAAGATGACGGAATCGAATTCTTTGGTGGTGCTGTAAGCGTAACTAATGTATATGTTCAGGATTTACAGGATGATGCTATCGATTGGACAGAAGGATGGAGTGGTACTTTAACCAATACTTACGTGCTTCACACAAGAAGTGATTTCTCTACAGCGCTTGAAGCTGATGGAAATGCAACTCAACCATCGATCGTAAACTTTACTGCTATTTCTGAAAACGGAGGTACTGCACTTCAATTTAAATCTGTTTCTGGTGCAATCATTACAGGTTTATCATTAACTGGTTACGACACTAGTATCGAATTAGCAGATCCAGAAGAAGGTGATTTCGCGAATATCGAGATCGACGGAGTAGTATCTGATCCAACTAACACTTACGAAGCTGAAGCTACAGTTAACGTAGAAGACTTTAGTTGGGTAAATTAATCCCATAATTCACAAGACTTTAAAAGGCTGCCACGTGCAGCCTTTTTTTTGCTAACTTGTTAAAAATAACCCAAATACATTTTATCGAATTAAGCAAATATTGGGTATGATTTTTGAATTTTTATTGTAAGTTTGCAATAACCGACTAAGAAAGCATGAAACAAAATTATCTCTACAGTCTTTTTTTGGGATTATTTTTACTGGTAGCTGCGCCTGCAACTGCTCAGGATGCTGATTCGCGTGTTGCAAAGAAAACAACTACTGAAACTATAGAAGGTCTTAGTCTTTATCCAAATCCAGTTTCTGGAGATAAAATCTACATTACTAGTACCAAAAATCTCGAAAAAGAGATAGAAATTTACAATGTTCTTGGTAAAGCCATCAAGAAAACAAAACTTCGTGGCAAAGAACTCGATATTTCTTCACTTGTTGCCGGTATTTACATCGTAAAAATCAAAGAGCAAAACGAAATCGCTACTCGTAAGCTTGTCGTTAAATGAAGAGGAGAGGCTTCGGCCCACGTCGATCATTATAAAGACGATATTCGGTATTATTCTCATTAATTATTTCTGAAGATTTTATTCTTTTTAACTTTGCGCAAAATACCTTTTGCAAAACCATAAGGTGTTTTTTAGAAAATTATTTTGCTTCGAGCTAAACCTAGAAGCGTACAATCTCGATTATAGAGTAAACATTGCAGACAATGCAGCAAAGCAAAATTTTTGATATTCGATCTGAAGCTGATTTTCTAAAAATTAGTCTCGAAATCTTTCAATATCAATTTCAGCATAATAAAGTTTATCATCGCTTTTGCCAACTACTGAAGAAAACTCCAGAAAATGTATCTCAGTTCGGCGATATTCCATTTCTACCAATCGAATTTTTTAAGACTCATCAGATTATTGCTGAAGATAAAGAGGATAAGCCTGCCGAAATCACTTTTACCAGTAGTGGAACCACCGGAAGCACTACAAGCAAGCATTTTGTAACCAATTTGGGCATTTACGAGGATAGTTTCAACAAAGCTTTTGAGCAATTTTATGGCCCAGCTAAAGACCTATGCATTTTAGCACTACTTCCATCCTATTTAGAACGCGAAGGTTCTTCTTTAATTTATATGGTAGAGCATCTTATTCAAAAAAGTAATCAAAAAGAAAGTGGTTTCTATTTAAACAATCTTGATGAACTGAAAGAAACCTTATTAAAACTCGATAAAAGCGGAAAAAAGGTACTCTTGATCGGTGTCTCCTTCGCGCTTTTAGACCTTATCGAAAACCACCAATTTCAGCTAAAAAATACCATAATCATGGAAACCGGCGGGATGAAAGGTCGCCGTAAAGAAATGATAAGAGAAGAGCTACATAGCATTCTTTCTAAGGGCTTCGGAGTTTCAGAAATTCATAGTGAATATGGAATGACCGAACTGCTCTCTCAGGCTTACTCTAAAGGAAATGGTGTATTTGATTGCCCGCCCTGGATGAAGATCCTAATTAGAGATCCTGAAGACGCTTTTTCTTCAGTAAAAAAAGGAAAAACTGGCGGAATCAATGTGATCGACCTGGCCAATATTAACTCCTGTTCATTTATTGCCACTCAGGATCTTGGCAAGATTAATAAAGACGATTCTATAGAAATTCTAGGAAGATTCGACAACAGCGATATTCGCGGTTGTAACCTTATGGTGCTATAATTTCAGTCATTCTTTAAACGAGTGTTATTTTTAACCAAAAGCTGTAAGTAATCTGTAAATTAACCGACTAATTTTCCGCAGAATATAAGAAGTCAAAAGTTTATTCTGTGGCTAAGTGAAATTTTTTCATATTAGATTGGTTAGTTAGTTGAATCCCCTCTTGAGCGATCAGGAGGGGATTTTTAATATATAACTGTGGCAATCTAAATTTGAATAATGGACTTAAGCAACTACTAAAATATAAGTATTCTTTTTTCCCTTGTTTAAGATCACATACTTATCGTTAATAAGATCATTAACCGTAATTGTGTAATCTTCTTTTACTTTTTCTTTATTTACAGAAACCGAATTTTCCTTTAAGGCTCTTCTGGCCTCACCATTAGATTTTAAAAAGTCGGTTTTAGCTGCTAAAGCACCGATCATATCTAAACCGGCTTCAACATCTGCTCTAGAAACCTCAGCTTGCGGCACACCTTCAAAAACATCTAAAAATGTAGCTTCATTTAAAGATTTTAAATCATCAGCAGTACTTTTTCCGAATAAAACTTCAGAGGCTTTTACAGCGTTGTTGTAATCTTCTTCAGAATGCACCATTACGGTAACTTCTTTAGCTAATACCTTCTGAAGCTCTCTTAAATGTGGAGCTTCCTGATGTTTCGCAACCAATTCTGTTATTTCTTCTTTACCTAAAAATGTAAAGATCTTGATATACTTTTCAGCATCTGCATCACTGGTATTTAACCAGTACTGGTAGAATTTATAAGGTGAAGTTCTATTAGCATCTAACCAAATATTTCCACCTTCGGTCTTACCAAATTTTGTTCCGTCTGCTTTCGTTATTAGTGGGCAGGTAAGTGCGTAACCTTTACCATCACCAATTCTACGAATCATCTCGGTTCCGGTAGTAATATTTCCCCACTGGTCACTACCTCCCATTTGCAGCGTACATTTATGCTCTCTAAATAAATGAAGAAAATCATAACCTTGTACTAACTGGTAAGTAAATTCAGTAAAAGACATTCCTTCTGAAGCATCTGAAGACAAACGCTTTTTAACTGAATCTTTAGCCATCATATAGTTCACACTAATATGTTTCCCTACATCACGAATAAAACCAAGGAAAGAAAAATCTTTCATCCAGTCGTAGTTATTTACAAGAACAGCAGTATTTTCTTCAGCTCCTTCAAAATTTAAAAATCTTGAAAGCTGTTCTTTTAAAGAGTTTTCGTTATGTCTTAAAGTAGCTTCATCTAACAGATTACGTTCTGCAGATTTCCCAGAAGGATCACCAATCATACCTGTTGCACCACCTACCAATGCATAAGGCTTGTGTCCTGCTAACTGGAAATGGCGAAGCATCATTACTCCCACCAGGTGACCAATATGTAAAGAATCTGCCGTTGGATCGATCCCAACATACGCAGCTCGCATTTCTTCGTTTAGATGTTCCTCTGTTCCTGGCATCACATCGTGAATCATCCCACGCCAGGTAAGCTCTTCAACAAAATTTTTGTTCATAATTAACAATTTGTTCTTAAAACAGCTGTAAAGATACCATTTACTCTTATTTTTCCTAAGTGCTTTAGCTATATTTACCACATGATTTTAGTTACAGGCGGTACCGGTTTAGTAGGCGCTCATTTGCTTTTAAAACTGGTAGAACAAAGAAATAAGATTAAAGCGATCTATCGACCAGAAAGTGATCTACATAAATCACTAGAGGTTTTCTCGTATTATCACTCTAAGGATGAAGCCGAACGTCTTTTTAAACGAATCGAATGGGTAATTGCTGAAATTACCGATGTTCCTCAACTCACCGAAGCTTTTAAAGATATTACCCAAGTTTACCACTGTGCCGCTTTGGTTTCTTTTAATCCAAAAGACGAAAAAGCGCTTCGAAAAATTAATATTGAAGGAACCGCTAATATTGTAAATCTATGTATCGACAATAAGATCGAGAAACTTTGCTATGTAAGCAGCATTGCAAGTTTAGGTAAACCAATCATAAAACCTGAACCAACTACTGAAACGACCAATTGGAATCCCGAAGGAAATAATAGCGATTATGCCATCTCTAAATATGGTGCTGAAATTGAAGTTTGGCGCGCCTCACAGGAAGGTATAAAAGTAATTATTGTAAATCCCGGAGTGATAATCGGCCCTGGTTTTTGGAATAAAGGAAGTGGACAGCTATTTACTCGTATCCACAAAGGATTAAACTATCATTTTCCAAAAGGAACTGGCTTTGTTGGCGTAAAAGATGTTGTAAAAGCGATGCTACAGCTTATGTCTTCTGAAATTTATAATGAAGGATTTATTCTGGTTGCTGAAAATCTAAGCTTTAAGCAAGTATTAGATTTTACTGCGGAAAGTATAAACAAACCAAAACCTCAAAAACCTTTAAAGAAATGGATGATCTCTATTGGTTGGTTTGTACAAAAATTCGCCTCATTTTTTGGCTATGATCGTAGCATTACAAAGAGTGACATTAACGGAATTTTCCAGAAATCGACTTACGACAACTCAAAGGTTAAAGATAAATTGCATTTCAAGTTTACTCCTATAAAAGAAGTAATTAAGGAAACAGGGAATTATTTTGTGCAAGATCTAGAAAAAAAAGAAACCACTAGGATCTAATTCTCGCTTTGAAGAGATTCCATTGCTCGCTTCATTTTGCTTTAAACTATCCAGGATTTTTTCACCTTCAATAGAAATAGAATCTATAACTGTACTATCAACTTCAGTAGAATCGACTTGCTTTTTAAATTCCGGGCGATTTTTCTCTCTTTTTGCCTTTTTAATAGAATCTTCGACGCGCTTTTCTTCCGCTACCACTTCGTCTATGTAAGTTTTTAACGATTGGAGCGAGTCTTTAACCTTATCAAAAACTCGCTCGTAATCATCATAATTTTCGGTATAATAAGCATTACTTTTTTCAAATTGTGTGCTATCGATGCCAAACTTATCATAGATATATTGGTCTGGCTTAATACCGGTTTGCTCCAACATCACTTTGTTATAGTTTCTGGCCGCGTTGACCAAAGCCATTTCGGTAAGTACATTTACCATCTTATCTTCTGGAATAAGATTTTTAGGCTTGCTCATATGATCTACATCCTGGCAGGCAAGCCCAATAAAAACTATAAAAATAATGCTGTATTTAAACAATTTCATTATCTGTCGAACTCTAATTGCTGTGCCACATTGGTAAATGGCTGGTGTTTAAAGTTTTTATACACCAAATGACCATTTACAAACGTATGTGTAATCCTGGATTTAAAGGTCACACCTTCGAAAGGAGACCATCCACATTTATATAGGATGTTATCAGATTTTACCTGCCATGGTGCGTTTAGATCTACAAGTACTAGATCTGCTTTATAGCCCTCACGAATATATCCTCGATCTTTAATATCGAACAATATTGCAGGATTATGACACATCTTTTCTACGATCTTCTCTAAAGAGATTTTTTCCTGATGGTAGAACTGTAACATGGCCGGTAATGCATGTTGCACTAATGGGCCTCCACTTGGCGCTTTTGTATATGGATTTTGTTTCTCCTGCTTGGTATGTGGTGCATGATCTGTTGCTACAACATCTAAACGATCATCATTTAAAGCTTTCATAAGAGCTTCCTGATCTTTTTCAGTTTTAACCGCAGGATTCCACTTTATAAACGTTCCTTTTTTCTGATAATCGGTATCATTAAACCAAAGATGGTGAATACAAACTTCGGCAGTAATCTTTTTATCTTTTAATGACTTTTTATTACTGAAAAGTTCTAATTCTTTTGCCGTAGATACATGAAAAACATGCAATCTTGCACCAGTTTTCTTCGCTAATTTCACAGCATTTGAAGAGGATTTATAACAAGCTTCTTCACTTCTTATTTTTGGATGAAGCTCTATTGGAATATCATCACCATAACGCTCTACACATTCTTTAAGATTATTTTGAATAGTAGTTTCGTCCTCACAATGCACCGCGATCAACAAAGGTGATTTAGAAAAGATCTCTTCTAATACTTTTTGATCGTCTACCAGCATGTTCCCGGTTGAAGAGCCTAAAAATAACTTTAATGCAGCCGTTTTTTTAGGATCTACTTTTAATACTTCTTCCAGGTTATCGTTGGTTCCACCAAACATAAAAGAGTAGTTAGCATAAGATTTTTCTGCCGCAGTGGCGAATTTCTTATCTAACTCTTCTATTGTTGTAGTTTGAGGGATCGTGTTAGGCATCTCGATAAACGAAGTTATACCGCCGGCAACTGCCGCTTTACTTCCTCTCTCGATATCCTCTTTATGCGTTAAGCCCGGCTCTCTAAAATGTACCTGATCATCTATTACTCCCGGTAATAAATGGCTACCTTCAGCATCAAAAATCTGAACATCTGGAGATTTCGCACTAATAGTCTCGGCTATCTCTTTTATAATTCCATCTTCAATAAAAACATCACCTTCAGTAATTTTACCTTCATTTACGATCTTGGCGTTTTTAATCAGGACTTTCTTCATCACTATTTTATTCTGTTAAACAGACTTTTTACTTTCATCTTAATTACTCCAAAAACAGCTTCATAAATTATTGATCCGCTCATTTTTGAAGTTCCTCTGGTTCTATCTGTAAAAATAACCGGCACTTCGGTTATCTTAAACCCTAAAAGATGCGCTTTAAACTTCATCTCTATTTGAAACGCATAACCTACAAACTGAATTTTATCCAGTTTTATACGTTCTAACACTTCCTTTTTATAACACACATAACCAGCCGTGGTATCGTGGATATCCATTCCTGTTATAAATTGCACATACTTTGAGGCCAACCACGACATTAGAACACGATTCATTGGCCAGTTGATTACATTCACACCTGTTACATATCTAGAGCCTATAGCAACATCTGCCCCTTCTCGTTTACAAGCATTATATAATCGCATTAGATCGTTGGGATTATGGGAAAAATCGGCATCCATTTCGAAAACATAGTCATATTCCCGTTGTAAAGCCCACTTAAATCCATGTATGTATGCGGTTCCTAAGCCTGTTTTTTCCTTGCGTTCTTCAAGAAAAAGCTGATCATGAAACTCGGCCTGGAGCGTTCTCACCCGTGTTGCCGTGCCATCTGGCGAATTATCATCTACCACTAAAATATGAAATTTGCGCTGCTGTGAAAAAATATTCCTAATCAGTCGCTCTATATTCTCTATTTCATTAAAAGTGGGTATAATAATTAGCCCATGAACCATTTTAGCAAATTTTGCACAAATGTAGGGATTTTAAACAATGCTTTCTTTTGTTTTTAAGCTTAGTTTTTATCACATTACTTTAAATTTGCGAAAAAAATAAGTGTGCAGGCCATAGAACGTTATACCGAACCTTTAGACTGGATTACGATCATATTTATAATATGCTTTATACTAATTGTAATAGTTAGAAACCTGTATACGAATCGCTTTAACGAGTTTCTATCTATACTTACCTCAAACAAATTTATGTTGTTTAGAGGAAAAGAGAACAACGCTTTTCATGGATTTAACATATTACTTTTTAGCGTTAACGCTCTTTCTATTTCTGTTTTAATATTCTGGCTTTATAAATACTATACAAATCCGGCTCCTGCAGATTACATTTTGATCTACATTAGAATATTAACCGCATACGTGTGTTTTATACTTTTAAAATTTGGCGTTGAAAAAATCATTTCTAATATCTTCAATATCGATAAGGTCATTGACATCTATCTATTCCAAAAATTAAGTTATCGCAACTTCATTTCACTGCTGGTTTTTCCGCTAACACTTCTATTGATTTATACCTTTAATATTAGTGATATGTGGGTATATGGGATGGTTGGTTTTATACTTTTCGCCAATTTAACAGGCATATTTAACATCTTTAAACAGTATCAAAAGTTGATAAGCGGTCACTGGTTTTATTTTATTTTGTACCTTTGCGCTCTTGAAATTGCACCGTACTTTATTTTATATAAGCTTATTACAGTGTATTAAACGATCAGATAAAGAATTGATATATGAAAGTGAAAACAATTTTGGTTTCTCAACCAGAGCCTAAAGTAGAAAATTCTCCATATTTTGAACTGGAGGAAAAACAAAAGGTTAAAGTTGATTTCATCCCTTTTATTCACGTAGAAGGTGTTTCTTCTAAAGAAGTTAGACAGCAAAAGGTAGATCTTTCAAAACATACCGCAATTATCCTAACCAGTAGAAATGCAGTAGATCACTTTTTTAGAGTTGCTGAAGAAATGAGGTTTAAAGTACCAGATTCTTTGAAGTATTTTTGCCTTAGTGAAGCAGTAGCCTATTACCTTCAAAAATATGTGGTTTATAGAAAACGTAAAATCTATGTTGGGAAACGTACTTTTGCAGAGCTTTCTCCACTTATTAAAAAATACAAGAATGAGAAGTTTTTACTTCCTTCTTCAGACATGCTAAAACCTGTGATTCCAAAAACTTTGGATAAACTGGGAGTACAATGGAAACAGGCTGTTTTTTACAAAACTGTAGTAAGTGACCTTTCTCATTTAAGCGATGTAACTTACGATATATTAGTATTCTTTAGCCCTAGCGGTATTAAATCTTTATTTGAAAACTTTCCAGATTTCAAACAAAACGATACAAGAATTGCTGTTTTTGGTAACACAACGATCAAAGCTGCTAAAGAACACGGTTTAACTGTGAATATTAAAGCCCCAACTTCAGAAACGCCATCGATGACTATGGCTCTGAATAAATATATTGCTGAGGCTAATAAGAAATAAAGATTACCTTCTATTAAAATTCGAAATCCGGTGCTTTGATTATCAAACACCGGATTTCTTCATTTACAACATTAACAAATAATACTAGGCATTATATTTTAAGGCGACTGGCCCTCCCATTAAAATTTCCTGACTAGCATATTCCTTAAACTCTGAAAAATTATTATGAAAAGTGGTAGCAAGTTCTTCTGCTTTTTTATCGTACGTTTCTTTACTCTCCCAGGTATTTCTAGGGTTTAAAATTTCGCTTGGTACATCTGGACATTCTTTTGGCATCTTTAGTCCAAATACTTGATGGGTTTCAAATGTCTTGTTCTCTAACTTACCAGAAAGTGCAGCATTTATCATCGCTCTGGTGTATTTCAACTTCATTCGTTGACCAATTCCGTAAGGACCTCCCGTCCAACCGGTATTTATTAACCAGACATTTACATTAGATTTTTTCATTTTCTCGCTTAACATTTCAGCATAAACCGTTGGATGCAACGGCATAAATGGAGCACCAAAACATGCAGAGAAACTTGGCTGTGGTTCTTTGATCCCTTCCTCTGTCCCTGCAACTTTTGCGGTATAACCACTAATAAAATGATAAGCAGCCTGCCCAGGAGACAACTTGCTTATAGGCGGTAAAACCCCAAAAGCATCTGCAGTTAAGAAGAAGATATTCTTAGGGTTTTCCCCAACAGAAGCTTCCTGAACGTTTTGAATATGATCTATTGGATAACTTACGCGCGTATTTTGAGTAATACTGGTATCTGTATAATCCACTTCTCCATTTTTAAAGATCACATTCTCTAAAATTGCGCCTGGTTTTATCGCATTATAAATATCGGGTTCGTTTTCTTTAGACAAATTGATAACCTTCGCATAACAACCGCCTTCAAAATTAAAGATCTTATCATCTGGCGTCCAACCGTGTTCGTCATCACCAATTAATTTTCTATTAGGATCTGCAGATAATGTGGTCTTTCCCGTTCCTGATAAGCCAAAAAATATTGCGGTATCTCCTTCTGCCCCTACATTAGCAGAACAGTGCATTGGTAAGGTATTTTTAAAAACTGGCAGAATTAAATTTAGTGCTGAAAAAATACCCTTTTTGATCTCCCCGGTATATCCGGTACCGCCAATTAGTGCGATCTTTTTACTGAAGTTTAAAATCGCAAAATTCTCCTGTCTCGTACCGTCTTCTTCGGGATTTGCCTTGAAACCGGGGGCATTAAGAATTAACCAGTCTTCTTTAAAAGTTTTAAGTTCTTCTTCCGTAGGCCTTAGAAACATATTGTACGCAAACATGTTAGACCAAGGATATTCATTAATTACTCTAATATTCAGTTTATAATCATGATGAGCACAAGCAAAAGCATCCCGAACAAAAAGTTCTTTCCCAGTTAAATACCTAGTTACTTTATCATATAGTTTATCGAATTTCTTCTCATCAAAGGGAAGATTAATGTCTCCCCACCAAACTCGATCTTTAGTTACTTCATCTTTTACAATAAAACGATCTTTGGGCGATCTACCGGTAAATTTACCGGTGTAAATTGCCAAAACTCCGTCTTTGGTTTCTTTGCCCAGATCGCGTTTTAAAGTTTCTTTTTGTAATTCTTCGGGCGAGATTTGATAATTTGTAGTCACATTTTTGATTCCGTATTGCTCTAACGAAATCGTTTTCGTAATTATGTCTTTTAAATCCATAATTAAATATTTTGTGTGGTTTGTAATAACAACAAAATTAAAAATCTTCAATAAAAGAACTAATTTCAAAGATAAAATTATTGATATTTTAACTTTAAGGGCTTAAATATGAAAAGTGTCCAACCAACAATTAACAAAGCTCCTCCAAGCGGAGTCACTAATGCTATGCTACTAAGATCCAATCCTGCTAATTCGTCTAAACTTAACAAATAGATCGAACCGCTAAAAAATATGACTCCTACTAGAAAAAACCAATAAATAATATTGCTTTGTAATTTCGAGAAATTAGCTAATCCAATAAGTAAAAGCGCATGATACATCTGGTAGCGCACTCCGGTTTCAAAGGAAGTTAAAGTTTCTGCTTCTAACACACTTTTTAATCCGTGAGCCCCAAAAGCACCAAGAATTACCGCTAAAAGTCCAAATATTCCTCCTGTTACTAAAAATCTGCGCGTCATACTACAAGTTTTAATACCTTAGTTAGCATTACACAAAATTAGTTGAATTATGCAACAAATCCTGTTAATTGGCGCGGGAAAATCTACCGCTGTTCTTATAAAATATCTCTCAGAAAAGTCTTCCGAAGAAAACTTTCAAATTATTGTTGCAGACAAAGACCTATCACTTGCAAAAAAAGCAGTTAAAAATCACCAAAATTGCCAAGCTGTTAGCTTTGATATTTTTGATGCTGAAAGTTGCGAAACTCATATCACTCCCGCTGCTATTGTAATATCGATGCTGCCGGCAAGATTACATATAGAAATTGCAAAAAGCTGTCTAAAACTGAAGAAGAATCTTGTTACGGCATCATACATTAGTAATGAAATGAAAGCGCTGGACGCAGAAGTAAAAAAGGCCGGACTCGTTTTTATGAATGAAATTGGCGTAGATCCAGGGATCGATCATATGAGCGCCATGCAGGTGATCGATCGCATTAGGGATGAAGGCGGGAAAATACTAATGTTTGAATCTTTTTGTGGCGGACTCTTGTCTCCTGAAAGCGACAACAACCTATGGAATTATAAATTCACCTGGAATCCGCGGAATGTCGTAGTTGCCGGGCAAGGTGGTGTTGCCAAATTTATTCAGGAAGGAAACTATAAATACATTCCGTATCACCGATTATTTAGAAGAACCGAGTTTTTGGATATCGAAGACTACGGAAGATTTGAGGCTTACGCTAACCGTAACTCTCTAGATTACCGTGAAGCATATGGCCTTCAGGACATCCTTACCTTGTACCGCGGCACTATGCGCCGTGTAGGTTATAGTCGTGCCTGGAATATGTTTGTGCAGCTTGGGATGACAGATGATAGCTTTACGATGGAAGATTCTGAAAATATGACCTATCGTGAATTCGTGAATTCATTTCTTCCCTACTCTCCTACAGATTCTGTAGAGCTGAAATTGCGTCATAATCTTAGGATTGATCAAGATGATATTATGTGGGAAAAGCTCTTGGAGTTAGATCTTTTCAATAATATTAAAAAGATTGGGATCAAAAAGGCTACTCCGGCGCAAGCTCTTCAGAAGATATTAGAAGAAAAATGGAGCCTTTCTTCAGAAGACAAAGATATGATCGTAATGTATCATAAGTTTGGTTACGAATTAAATGGCGAGAAAAAACAAATAGATGCTACCATGGTTTGCCTTGGCAAAAATCAAACAGAAACCGCCATGGCCAAAACAGTAGGCCTGCCCGTTGGTATTGCCACATTAAAAATTTTAAAAAATAAAATAAACACTCCAGGTGTACATTTACCAATTTCCAGGGAGGTTTATCAACCTATATTACAGGAACTTCAAGAAAATGGTATCATTTTTAAAGAAAAACAAACAATCTATTTAGGATATAATGCCATAGGCGGGGTAAGTAATTAGGAAATGAAATCTTTTTTCCTATTTTAGCTTTATAACTACAACCAAATGAAGATTATAGACCAAAATGTCGTTATCGATGGTATCGACAAAACTATCCTTAACTTCCTAATGGAAGATGCCAAAAGACCAATTTTAGAAATCGCAAAAAACATAGGAATTACCGGCGCAGCAGTACACCAAAGATTAAGAAAATTAGAAAAATCTGGCTTGATCGAAGGCTCCCGTCTTATTATTGACCCTAGACTTTTAGGTTATAAAACCATGGCTTTTGTCGGCGTGTACCTAGATAAAGCAGTAAGCAACCCTCTTGCTGTAAATAAACTTAAAGAAATCCCTGAAGTTATCGAATGCCACTACACCACCGGAAACTGGTCGATTTTTGTAAAGGTACTTTGCAGGGACAATGAACATCTAATGAAAGTTTTGAATAAAAACATCCAGGGAATCGAAGGTGTCTCGAGAACAGAAACCTTTATTTCGTTAAATCAACAAATAAGTCGACAAATTAAGATTTGATATTTGGATTTATTCTAAATTAAAATTAATTTTGGCGGCAAATGAATTCGATTTATACATCAAAATATTTCGTTGCCAGCCAGTGTGACAGTAGCCGAAAGTTTTATATCGATTTTGGCCATAAAACGGTAAAGTTTTCTTTTTGCCAGTTATTGGCGTTTAGACATAAACTTAGATCGGTAAATATAGATAGGCATCTAAATGGTGAAAATGTACATGGTTTAGAAGTATTTAGTCTTTGTAACCGTGAGCACTTATTTGTCTTTAATACGCTAGAAATTCTTGATCTTCAGGATCTAATTAATGGTACTTTTGCCATGATGGAACTTAACTCGGTTCTTGCTTAGGTTTAGACTACTTCTAAATTGACCTCATTCTTAGCGACTTACTCCTTTTTTAGGTAATTTTGCCTAAAATCAAATCCTATGAAAGACCTTGTAAGACAAAATCTACTAATCCACGTAGATGTTTTAGATTTACTGAATAAACAAATTAAGCAGGAAGCAGAGTCTTCTTCAGCTTATCTTGCAATGGCGTCCTGGTGTGACCATAACGGACTTGTTTACAGCGCTGAGTTCTTCTATGAGCAATCTGCAGAAGAGCGCGAACATATGATGAAAATATTCCACTTTATAAATGATAATGGTGGGACCGCATATTCTCCTGAAGTAACTAACATTAATCACGATTTTACTTCTTTAGAAGAAATATTTGAAACCGCATTAGACCAGGAAATCGCTATTACGAAAAGCATACATAATATTATTTATGAATGCAGAAATAAACGTGACATTACTACTGAAAACTTTTTACAGTGGTACGTAAACGAACAAATGGAAGAAGAGCAAACCATGCGCAGAGCATTAGAGTTGTTTGATCTTATCAATACTGAAAATGTAGGACTACGCTTTTTAGATGAAAGAATTAAAGAAATTCGCGAAGAGTCAAATCCTGAATAATTCAGATAAAAAAATTGAGTCGTCCTAAAATAGGTTGACAGTTTTTAAAAGTTTAAATCAATCCCGTGAAGCTAGCTTCACGGGATTTTTTGTTGTGTATAAAATTAGGTGTTTTGTAGCTAAGGCTTACATGTGGTCTATGATTGTTATATGTTTTTATTGACTGTTGAACCAGCAGGCTGAGTTCTTTACCTGTATTGCATTTGTTTATCAAGAACTCTCCCTTTAATATCCCGTTAATTCGTTCTGCTAACGCATTTTGATAGCAGTCATACCCATCTGTCATTGAAGGTATAGCATTTGATCGCTTCAATTGAGTTTGATACAACGAGGAGCAATACTGCAAGCCTCTGTCAGAATGGTGTATTACCTCGCTTAATGTAGTTCTTCTTTTATTAGCCATTTTCATTGCTTTAACTACATTCTCTGCACTCATATCATCACTTAGGTGGTAGCCCATTATTTTTCTGCTAAAGGCATCTGTCACCAAGGAAAGATAGTGAGTTCTTTCTCTACTCTTGATGTAAGTAATATCGCTTACAAAGTATTGCTCCGGTCTTACGGCCGTAACATCTTTCATCAGGTTAGGGTGTTTTTTTAGCCAATGCCTAGAATCTGTTGTCTTTGTGTAATTCTTTTTTGGTTTTATAAGCATTGATTCTGACTTGAGATAATCAAATAGCGCATCCCTGCCTATTTTGACTCCGATCCTTTCAAATTCAACCTTGAGCAAATAATACAGTTTACGAGTACCCAGCCTTGGCATTTGCCGGCGCACCCTTAAAATCAGTGGTTTTATCAAGTCAAGTTCATCAGCTCTTATATTTTTTCGCTTTTCTGCTTGATAGACAGCCTGTCTGCTTATCCCAAACAATCTGCAACAACGTGACAGGCTTAGTCGGTGTTCTTGCCGGATTCGTTGGATTGATTGGGCAAATGCTTTTTTCGAATAGAAGTTCCATATTGTTGATCTGAGATATCGATCATCGTGTTGAGAATCTTATTCTTAAGCTTCTCATCTGACAGCTCTTTTTCTAGCCTCTTGATCTTTTGAGCAGGTGTTTCTTTCATTGTGTTACAGGTAAGTCTTGACTTTGGTTTATTCCAGTCTAAGGTACCGTGTCTGCGTAACCAAACCAAAACCGTACTCCTGCCTTGGATACCATAAGCTTTTTGGGCTTGTTTATAAGTCATTTCGCCCTTTTCTACCTGAGATACAACGGCCAATTTAAAGCCTAAATTGTAATCACGCTGAGTACGTTTCTTCCCAGATCTTTCTGTATGTTTCATAAATAAGTCGAATTTGTGTCAACTTATTTCAGGACGAGACAAATTTCAAATTAAAAAAGGCGGTTTTAAAACCGCCTTTTTTTGTATCTAGATCTCAAAGATCTTAGGCTTTTTTAAGCCAGTATTTAAAATTCACTTCTTTATCGATAATAGAAGCTAATTCTGAAATTGGTACTCGTTTTTGTTCCATCGTATCACGATAACGAACTGTAACCGTTTTATCTTCTAAAGAATCGTGATCTACCGTAATACATAAGGGTGTTCCGGCAGCATCCTGGCGACGGTAACGTCTCCCAACCGCATCCTTCTCATCATATTGTACTCTAAAATCCCATTTAAGCTCTTCTACAATTTCCTGAGCTAGCTCTGGCAAACCATCTTTTTTCAGTAGTGGTAAAACAGCTGCTTTTGTTGGCGCTAAAACTGCCGGTAACTTAAGGACTGTTCTGGATTTTCCATCTCCTAAATCTTCTTCCTGTAATGATGCAGAAAATACCGCTAAAAACATACGATCTAAACCAATAGAAGTTTCAATTACGTAAGGCACATAATTTTCTCCCATTTCTGGGTCATAAAAACGAAGTTTTTTACCAGAATGCTCTTCATGCGCTTTTAAATCGAAATCTGTACGAGAATGAATTCCTTCTAATTCTTTAAACCCAAAAGGAAAATCGAATTCAATATCTGTAGCCGCATTCGCATAATGAGCCAATTTTTCATGATCGTGGAAACGATATTTCTCGTCACCAAGCCCTAAGCTTGCATGCCATTTTTGACGTGTTTCTTTCCATTTTTCAAACCAGCTAAGTTCTTCCCCCGGACGTACAAAAAATTGCATTTCCATTTGTTCGAACTCACGTTGGCGAAAGATAAATTGTCTTGCAACAATTTCATTTCTAAAAGCTTTACCAATTTGTGCAATCCCAAAAGGAATTTTCATTCTTCCGGTTTTTTGAACATTTGCAAAGTTCACGAAAATACCCTGCGCGGTTTCTGGTCTTAAATAAAGATCGGTTGCACTATCGGCAGAAGCTCCAAGCTTGGTTCCAAACATTAAGTTGAACTGCTTAACGTCTGTCCAGTTCTTAGAACCACTTTCTGGACAGGCAATGCCTAACTCTTCAATTAAAGCCTTTACATCTGCCAGATTTTCTTCTGTTAAAGATTTGGCCAAACGCTCTAAAATCTCTTTTTCTTCAGCTTTATATCGTTGTACTCGTGGATTAGTTGCTACAAACTGCTCTTCATCAAAAGCATCTCCAAAACGCTTTTTAGCCTTCGCGATCTCTTTTTGTGCTTTTTGATTGATCTTTTCAGCATAATCTTCAACCAAAACATCTGCACGGTAACGCTTTTTAGAGTCTTTATTATCGATTAGTGGATCATTAAATGCATCTACATGCCCAGAAGCTTTCCAGGTTGTTGGATGCATTAATATTGCGGCATCGATACCAACAATATTCTGGTGCAATTGCACCATACTTTTCCACCAGTATTCTTTTATATTCTTTTTTAATTCAGCACCATTTTGACCATAGTCATAAACTGCGCTTAATCCGTCATATATTTCACTAGACGCAAAAATATACCCATACTCCTTAGCATGGGATATCACGTTTTTAAATGAATCTTCTTGTTTTGCCATGTAGCAAAAATAAAAAAACCGCCATGATTTAACTCATGGCGGTCTCTAAATTTTTGAGTTTCTTATCTTAAGCTAAAAGATGCTGTTCCAATAAGTGTTGCATTATTATAAACATATACTTTATAATTACCTTCCAGTAATTTTTCTTCAGCAGCATTGGCTAGAATACATACGTCTAATTCATCATTCTCATAGTAAACTGTACTTTGCGCACTGTACACCATTACACCGCCATCATGCTCTACCGCAATCTTATCACCTACCAATTCGTTCTCTGGATTGTAAACCTGTACATAAAGATTTTTCTCGCCAGCTTCAGTAAGATCATTGGCCGTGATCGTAAAACAGGTTCTCACCTGGTCGATTCTTCTGGTACGATCGTTTTCTACAACTTTACCACTATTTCTAACAATTACGCCTTCCCCCCGCAAGCTGGTTATTTTTAACTGAGAAGCTTTATTCACTTTATTAGCTAAACTTTGATTAGAAGTTTGTAACGAATCTGATAATCTGGTCTTTTCAGAAAGTTCTGTTTGAGTACTATCAATGGTCATTGCCATTCTTTGGTTTTGCAGGCTTAAACTATCTACTACTCTAAACAATCTATCTTTTTCAGCTTTAAGATTACTAATTTCTCTTCGGTATCTTGTTATCAAAACAAGGTTCGCTTCGTAATCCTGAACTGAGTCTAATAATCTATTGATTCGCTCCCTAGCATCTACCAGGTTTTGATCCATAATTTCGTTCTCATCAATAGCTTCATCATATTTTACGATAAGCTCGTTAAGCTCGTTCTCTATGGCAGCTTTTTCTTTTTGAAGAATCTCTTTATTCTCTTTTTCTTCATTGTAGAATCTTACTGTATAAATAGTAAGCGCAATAAGAGCGACCGCTAAAACACCAATAAGAATCTTTAATGCAGTATTATTCTTCTTTTCAGTCATCATAAAGTATTTTATATTTTATAAATTTAGAGGTTTAAGGCTTTCCGCAACAACCACTTAACAAATGTTTCACGATTTCATTAATCTGTTCTATCCAAAGACCTGCAATTGCTGCGAACGGCCCTTGTTAGATCATGAAAAAGTGATTTGCACCTCTTGTTTACATCAACTCCCGCTTACTAACTTTCAACCTAATAACGAAAACCAGGCCGATAAAGTATTTTATGGCAGAGCCGAAATTAATGCCGCTTACGCATTACTACTTTTTCGTAAAAAAAATATGGTACAGCTGCTTCTTCACCAGCTCAAATATAAGAGACAATTTGAAATAAGCTATTTTTTAGGGGAATGGACTGGCGAAATTCTGAAAAATAGCAGCAGATTTACTAATATCGATATGGTGATCCCTGTTCCACTGCATAAAAAACGCTTAAAAGAACGTGGTTATAATCAAACAGAAGGTTTTGCCAAAGAAATCGCCAAAAGTCTGAATGCAGAATATCGCGATGATCTACTTACTAAAACAAGCTCTTCCAAAAAACAGGCGCTAAAAAATCGAATTTCAAGATGGAATCTTATGGAGCAATCCTTTCAGCTCACCGATGCTTCGGCAATTTCAGGAAAACATATTTTACTGGTCGATGATATTCTAACCACGGGTGCCACTTTAGAAGCCTGCATTAATTGTTTACGAAATTCAGAAAAAATAAAGATCAGTATCGCAACCATGGCAATTACCATTTGATTGTTACGTTTAAATTTAAAATAATCGTTTCTTTGCGAAAGGATTTTTAAGTCTGAATTCTGAAAAATTTATAGCTCTTTTGAAGATGAACAGGAAGCTTTTCAACTTTATTCTTTTTATTGTAGTAATCACATCTGTAGTGCGATGTGCTAAGAAAGGAATGCCTGAAGGCGGTCCCATTGACGAAGAACCACCTCGTTTTATAAGAGCAAATCCAGAGAATTACACTACAAATTTTGATGCTGAAGAGATTAGCATTCTGTTTAACGAATTTATTAAACTTGAAAATCCGCAGCAGCAGATCATCATTTCGCCACCAATGGATCCAAAGCCAAATATTCTTCCGTTAGGACAGGCTAGAAAAGATGTGAAAATCGAAATTAACGATACCCTTAGAGAAAATACTACCTACGCGATTAACTTTGGGAAAAGTATCGTAGATAATAACGAAGGGAATCCTTATCCTTATTTTAAATACGTATTTAGCACCGGGGATTATATCGATTCTTTAGAAGTTTCAGGATTTATTGAAGATGCCTATTTAAAAGAAACGCCAGAGTTTGTTTCGATCTTCCTTTACGAGATGGATAGCACGTATACAGATTCTGTTGTGTATAGTGAAATTCCGCGTTATGTGGCTTACACTCGCGATAGCAGTGTGAATTTTGACTTGGAAAACTTAAAGGCAGGAAAATATCAAATGGTCGCTATTTTAGACGATAACGACAATTATAAATTTAATCCTGGTAAAGATAAAATTGGCTTTTTAGAACAGCCAATCACCATTCCAACAGATAGTGTTTATACGATCTCCATTTTTCAGGAAGAATTAGCTTTTGAAGTAAAACAACCTAAACTTTTTAAAGGGAGACAACTTTTAATTGGTTACCAGGGAGTGCCGAATTTAGATGATTTAGAGCTTAATTTTTTGTATCCGCCAATGAAGCCGCCGGTTTCCAGAATTACCCGAGATGCTGAAACCGATACGCTTTATTACTGGTTTAGAGATCCTATAGAAACCGATAGTGTTTCTTTAGAATACATAACGCCACGCCAACGCGACACCGTTTATATAAGAATGGCGCAATTAGAGCGTGATTCTTTAAATGTAAAAGCTGAACCGTCTGGAAATATAGAATACGACCAGCCATTTTTACTGAAAGCAAATACGCCTTTGGTTGAAAAAAATGATGCGCTAATTACGATTTTGGATAAAGACTCGCTTGAAGTTTCTTTTACTTCTGAAATTAGAGATCTGGACAATCAATTAGAGGTCTATTTTGATAAAGAACCTGAAGGGACATACTATTTTAAAGCCTTACCGGGAACTTTAACCGACTTATTTGGAGATCAAAACGACACGATAAGTCAGAAATTAACCACCAAACCACTTTCTGATTATGGTAGCATCATCATGTCACTTCGAAATGTGCGAAGCTACCCAATGATCGTTCAATTAACCACTTTAAAAGGCGAAGTTGTTAAAGAACAAACCTTAACTGAAGGCACACAATTTACTTTTGAGCATATAAATCCAGGCAATTATTTCCTAAGGATCATTTATGACGAAAATCAAAATGGATATTGGGATACCGGTAGTTGGCTAGAACGCAGAAGA
This sequence comes from Zunongwangia mangrovi, assembly GCF_900112105.1. Lineage (GTDB taxonomy): Bacteria > Bacteroidota > Bacteroidia > Flavobacteriales > Flavobacteriaceae > Zunongwangia > Zunongwangia mangrovi. The sequence continues at coordinate 243,799 of NZ_FOKV01000001.1, forward strand.
CCAGAGAAAATAAGCTATTATCCAGATACTTTAGAAACTCGCGCCAATTTTGACGAAGTATATCAATTTTACCTAGATTAATCTAAACTCGTCGCGATCCTGTAAAAACTTAAGCTGATTTCGTGTATTTTCGAGATGAGTTTTATCAAGCGTAATTTCTTTTGCGAATTCAGTTTCAGCATTTTGCTGAATTAAAATTTCACCCAGGCAATCGTAAATTGCGCTATGCCCATTATAAACGAAACCATCGCCATCTTCGCCCACACGATTTACGCCAATACAAAAACTCATGTTTTCTATTGCTCTAGCTTTTAATAAAGCATCCCAGGCTGCAACTCGTTTTTGTGGCCAGTTTGCAACATAGATTAGCAAATCGTAATCCTCTGTATTTCTTGCCCAAACAGGAAATCTAAGATCATAACATATAAGCGGACAAATTTTCCAGCCTTTATAATTTACGATTAAACGCTCTGTGCCGGCAGTATAGGTTTTGTCTTCTTTTGCCAAAGTAAAGGTATGTCGCTTATCATATTTTTGAACTGTTTCGTCAGGAAAAACAAAAAATAATCTATTGTAAAATTCACCATTTTCGGTAATAATCACACTTCCGGTAATGGCCGCATCTTTTAGTTTTGCCTGTTCTTTCATCCATAGCAAAGTTTCACCTTCGGTTTCTTCGGCTAAATTTTCAGCATTCATACTAAAACCTGTGGTGAACATTTCGGGTAGAACGATAAGTTCTACGGAATCACTTAAAGCAGCTATTTCTTTACTGAAAAGGCTTCGGTTCGCAACCGAATCTTCCCATTTTAGATCTGCCTGAATAATCGCTACGTTCAAATTTTCCTTTGTGCTCATATTCTAAAAATAGGATAATTTTTCAAGTTCCTGTCAAATGATTGTTAAATGATTGCAGAAGCGTTCTAGATTAGATAGTTTTAGGTTAAAATCGATTCTCATGTTTTTAGAACACTTAAAAAGCAATCCAACAATTAACAATAAAACTACCCGAAGTATTATCGCAGGTGCCATTGGTGGTTTGGCAGGTGGAGCTGTAAAAGGTTTGATTGAACATTTTTTACCTGTTCGTAAAGCTGAAAATCGAAGTGCTCAACTTAAAATTTTGGACGATCTTTCTACCAAAATCACCGGAACTCCTATAAGTGTTCAAAACGAAGAATTAGCAGAACAATTGGTGAATTTTCCCGTTGGCGCTAGTGTTGGAGCTGCTTATGGCTACGGGAAAAAAGATAAAGATCAATTAAATCTTGCTGAAGGAATTATTATGGGAACCTCAACCTGGGTTTCTACACATCAAACTTCCTTGCCTATACTTGGCCTTAAAGAAAAACCAACCGACGTTCCTATAAAAATGCAGGCAAACGAGTTTATAGCGCATCTTTTATTCGGAATCACTACAGAATTGGTTAGAAATAAGGTAAATCAAAGCTTGAAGAAATAGCGTTCAGTTTACAGTTGATGGTTTACGGCGGACAGTATTTTTAGCGAGAAGCTGAAAGATTCTATCCTTCAACTACTAACTTAATATTGACAATATAAAATTTTTGGTGTAAATTCACATCAAAAACGCACCATGTCTAGACAGAGCATTTCCTTAACAGAACCTAACGATGAATGGCTCAAAGATCAGGTAGATAGTAAAGAATATTCCAGCAAAAGTGAGATCATTAATGACCTGATCAGACAGGCCAGAAAACAACAGGCTAAAATTGATTGGATAACTGCTAAACTTGAAAAAGCAGAACAAAGCGGATTTACATCAGATAGTAAACATGATATTTTAGCACAATCCAAGTCATTATTAGATGGCTAATTATAAACTTACCAACACCGCAAAAGAAGATATAATTCGAATTCATCATTACGGCGTTTCAAAATTCGGCATTAAACAAGCCGATTTATATTTTCATCAACTTTTTGAATATTTCGAGATCATCGCCAAAAATCCATACTCATTTGAAGCTGTAGATTATATAAGAAAAGATTACCGCAGATGCGTATGTGGCTCAGATAGTATTTTTTACCGTGTGAATAATAAAACGGTCGAAATAATGGCAATCATAGGAAAACAAGATTTGGACAGTATTTTTAGCTAGAACCTATCAGTTTTTAGCCTTCAGCTAGATAAACTTATTTGATAATTTTAAGATTATCGTTTCATCACATTAACGTATCATCGAATTACCGCATTTACAGATCAACAAATTTCTAGATTCTAAAAGCACAGCGGTCTAATATCTAACTATCCTTCCAGACTTTTCATCATTTTTCGAATACGATCTTCCAGTTTTTCAGAAGATAATTTTTCACGTAGTCGATCGGTAATGATCGGGAAAGAAAAAGGTGTTGGTTTTTCACAATTTCGCCACACAACTTTTTGATGCTCTATTCGCTCTAATGCCTGTCGTAATCTTCCCTCTTCTAGTTGATGCTCAAAGGTTTCTCTGAAAGATTGCAGATATAGCAAATTATCTTCTTCGTAATCTCTAAACACACTAAATAACAACTGCGAACTGGATTGTAAATGCTTACTTTTTACCAGCTTGTTAGGATAGCCAGTAAAAACGAGTCCGGCGATTACGGCAATATCTCTAAATTTTCGGCGAGCCATTTCTGTTGCATTCAGACTTTTGTAGAGATCGTCCATCAAAAATTCCGCAGAAAACAAATTATTATCCAGCACCTGCTGCATATCGATTTCCTGATCACTAAGCAGTTCAAACCCATAATCGTTAAATGCGATAGAAAATGAAATTGGCGACAACAAACTAATACGATAAGCCAGCAAACTTCCTAAAGCTTCGTGTACAAATCGCCCCTCAAAAGGATAAAAGATGGCGTGATAACCTTCTCGAGTTTTAAAGGTTTCAATTAGAAATTCATCGCTTTTGGGGATTACAGATTCCTTTTTTTGACGTTCAAAAATACCGGTTAGAGCAGAAAGTTCTTCAGACTTTCCGGTAGCCGAATCATATTCTGAAGCTAAATACATTTCTTCCCGTAACAATTCACTCATCTGCGCAGAGAACGTCATTCTTCCGCCCATCCAACTGGGAACTTTGGCGGTTTTTTTCTTCGATTTTTTAACCAAAACCTGCATATTCTTTATCCTGACCAGTTCCAGATTTCGGCCGGCAAAAGTAAACACATCACCCGGCGTTAATTTAGAAATAAACCATTCTTCCATGGTTCCAATATAACCGCCTTTCATGTATTTTACGCTCAGCATCGCATCACTCACGATTGTCCCAATTTGTAATCGATGTCGCATGGCAACCCCTCGATGATTCACTTTAAATCTCCCATCTTCCTCGATTTCGACCTTTTTATATTCGTCGTAAGCCTGTAAACTCTGGCTGCCTTTCGTGACAAAATTCAGCACCCAGCGCCAGTCATCTTCAGTCATCGCCTGGAAGCAAAAAGTCGACTTTATTTCAGGATAAATATCCTTCGGGAAAAATCCGTTTGAAACCGCCAAAGTGGTTAAATACTGCACCAAAACATCGAAACTCAGCAAATACGGAATTCGATCTTCCACCGCTTTTTTCTCCACAGCTTTTTGCAAAGCTGAAGCCTCGATCAATTCGATTGCATGCGTAGGTAAAAAGTAGATCACACTTTCTTTTCCCGGCTGGTGACCACTACGCCCGGCTCGCTGTAAAAACCGGGCAACACCTTTAGGACCGCCAATCTGGATAATGGTTTCTACCGGCGCAAAATCGACTCCCAAATCTAAACTCGAGGTACAAACCACCGCTTTAAGACTTTCATTTCGAATCGCCTGCTCTACCCACAATCGCGTTTCCTTATTTATACTCCCATGATGCATGGCAAGTTCGCCCGCAAATTCAGGATATTTTGAAATGATCTTTTGAAACCACAATTCACACTGCGACCTGGTATTGGTAAAAAGTAGCGTAGTTCTTGAGTTTTTAATGATCGGCACCACCTCATCTAATAAATGCAATCCCATATGTCCTCGCCACGGAAACTTTTCCATGGTTTCAGGAATAATAGATTTTACTTTTATCTTTTTCTGAAGATTCGCCCTGATCAATTCTGAATTCTGAAGTGCTTCAGATTCTGGTCCCAATAAAACTTCCCTGGCCTGCTGAAGATTCCCAATCGTTGCTGAAATTCCCCAAATTCGAAGCTTTTTTGAAACAGTTTTTAGTCGCGACAAACCAAGTTCTACCTGTACGCCACGCTTGCTCCCTAAAAGCTCGTGCCACTCGTCTACAACAATAGCTTCGAGATTTTTAAAGGTTTTATTGTAATTTTTTGAAGAAAGTAAAAGCTGCAAACTCTCTGGGGTCGTAATTAACAGATCCGGCATCGATTTTTTCTGAGCCGCGCGCTCTTTTTGCGAAGTATCGCCAGTTCTTATTCCAACCGTTAAATTAGTTCCCAATCCAGAGGCAAAACGTTCAGCGGCTTGTTCAATTTCAACAGAAAGTGCGCGAAGTGGTGTGATCCAAATCGCTTTTAGTCCTTTTTTGGGTTTAGTTTTATAATCGGGATTATTTTTAATGTAATTCAGCACAATGGGCACCCAAAGCGCGTAGGTTTTACCACTTCCGGTAGGCGCGTTTAGGAGTCCGTTTTTCTTTTGCAGGTAAGCTTTCCAGGTATCCTTCTGAAATTTAAATGGCTTCCAACCCTGGCTGGTAAACCAATCTTCAGCAATTTTCAAAAGTTCCTGTCTTGTCATTTTAAATAAATATATCCTGAAATTATCGAATTTCGAATCTAATTTTCTACGGAATCAAAGCTTTGAGATCTTCCAGCGTATTGGCTTCTTCAATTTTTTTATCGGTTCGCCAACGTAGAATTCTTGGGAATCTGGTGGCGACGCCACTTTTATGACGTTTCGATTCGGCTATTCCTTCAAAAGCGACTTCAAAAACATGATGGGGCGTAACACTTCGCACCGGGCCAAAACGCTCTAAAGTATTTTTCTTGATCCAGGCATCCAATTTTCTAAATTCAGCATCGGTTAAACCGCTATACGCTTTAGCGAAAGTTACCAGTTCTTCTTTTTTCTCGTCCCAAAGGCCAAAAGTATAATCGGTAAACAAATTACTTCGCCTACCGTGGCCGCGCATCGCATAGGTAAGCACCGCGTCGATAGTTAGAGGATCGACTTTCCATTTCCACCAATCGCCCTTTTTGCGCCCAACCAAATATGGCGAATCTAAACGCTTCAGCATTAAACCTTCAGATTTCACTTCTCGAGATCGCTCTCTTTCTTCAGCAGCTTCTTCCCAGTTTTTAAACTGAATTGTGTGCGATAAATGCAATGGCAGTTCATCTGATTTTACTTCAGTATATAATTTCTCCAATATCGTCCTACGATCTTTAAAAGCTTGTTGTCGAATATCTTCTCCTTCCCATTCTAAAACATCATAAGCTTTAAGGATTACCGGTGTTTTCTTCAGTAAATTTTTTGAAACCGTCTTCCTACCAATACGGGTTTGCAGATCTTTAAAAGTTCCTATTTCTCCTTCTGGAAACGGCAAAATTTCTCCGTCGATCACCGTACCATTTGGAACAACGCCCACAAACTTTTCAAACTCGGGATATTTATCGGTTACTAGTTCTTCCCCTCGGCTCCACACAAATAATTCGTCATTTCTTACAATTACCTGCGATCGTATGCCATCCCATTTATGCTCGGCACTCCATTCACTTACATCACCCAGATCTTTTGGTTCTTCTTCAATCGCATAGGCCAAATAAAACGGATAAGGTTTCGATAAAAAATCCTCTTCATTTTCTTCTAAAATCAGCTTTGTATAAGTGGTTTTTGCAGGATTCCAATCGCCCATCATTTTGTAAGCTAAAATATCCTCGTCGATATATGTTGCTTTAGAAAGCGCACGCGTCATTAACTTCTGGCTCACACCAATTCGAAAACTCCCGGTGATGAGTTTGGTAAACACAAAACGCTCATAATAATTTAAACTGAGCCAATTGTCTTTTAAATATTCTTTTTTCTCTTCATCAGATTTTGGTTTTAGGTCGATGATTTCCTGTAAAAACTGATTCAGGCTTTTTTCTGAAGATGCTGAAGAAGGCGGAATAACCAAAGCAATAGTTTCAGCAAGATCACCAACGATATGATAGGATTCTTCGAATAACCACAACGGAATGTTTGCAATTTCTGAAGCCCATAATCGCATTAAAGTCGTATTCACCGGTCTTGGCGGTCGCCTATGCGAAAGTATGGCGATCGTCCAAACCTTATCACGATCTGGCGCATTATTGAAATATTTGGTTAAAGCTTCAACTTTTAGCGTGGTTTTATTGGTGCTATCCAGCGTTTTTATAAGTTCTGCAAACTGTCTCATTCGTCTTCGGTTTTAGAAGTTTGCTCGGCATTTTCTTCTTCATATTGGGTTTGCTCGGTTCTGGCATCGTAACCAATTTCCCGAAGATATTTAGAAAAAATATCGGTATATCCATGGGTACAGATCACTTTCTCTGCTCCGGTTTCTTTTATTGAAGAGAGCAGTCCCTGCCAGTCACAATGATCTGAAAGTACGAATCCGCGGTCGATAGCTCTTCGTCTTCTGGCACCACGAAAGGTCATCCATCCACTCGCCGAAGCCGTAACATAAGGCACCATTTTTTTAATCCATGGTGTTCCATGAGCGCTTGGCGGTGCCACCACAATATTGCCTTTAATTTCTTCCTTTTTTACATCGCGGGTAATCCTAGTAGTTTCTGGCATTTCTAGTTGTGGTCGCAAAACTTCGGTCATATTTTCTATCGCGCCATGCGTATAAATTTTCCCAATAGAAGTATCTAAATACTTCAGCAATCGTTGTGCTTTCCCTAAAGAATATCCAAAGATCACCGAGGTTCTTCCTTCAGATTGGTTTTGTTGCCACCAGTTATTTATTTCAGCAAAAACCTCTTCCTGTGGCTGCCATTTAAAAGCGGGTAAACCAAAAGTACATTCGGTAATAAAAGTGTGGCATTTTACCGGTTCGTAAGGCTTTGCCACACCATCATCTTCAGTCTTATAATCGCCGGTAAACACCCAAACTTCTCCTTTATACTCAACTCTAATTTGTGCTGATCCAATAATATGCCCGGCGGGATGAAATGAAAATTTTACGTTATTAATGCTAAAAGTCTCGTTCCAATCTTTGCCACTTACATTAATTTCTCCTAATCGATGTTTTATAATTGGAATATTGCTATGATGAGTTATATATTTTTTATGCCCCCAACGAGAATGATCGGCGTGTCCATGCGAGATGATCGCTTTATCTACCGGGCGCCAGGGATCTAGGTACACGTCTGCCTGGGCACAGTAAATTCCTATATCATTAAACGCCAATAACGGAGTATTCTTCATCAAGCTTATATATTTTTTGCTACAATCCTGATGAAATTAGGTAAAATAGAAAGCCTGGAAAAAGGATTAAGAAAAGATTAGGGAATGTTATATAATTGAAATTTCTTAAAAATAAAATAAAAATATCTCATCATTATTTATATTTGCAGCCAAAATCCCTCAATATGTCATTTTCAGATTTGTTCGGCTCGGGAGAGCATTTAAGAAACTTAAGTCATTTTGCAGCCATCGTTAATCTTGCTGCGGTAGACGGTGCAATTAATGAAGCAGAAGAGAACTTATTAAGACGCTTTGCCAGAAAACTGGATATTACAGAAAGTGAGTATAAAAAGGTGCTTGAGAATCCAAAAGCCTATCCTTTATCTCCATCTCATGACACTGAAAGACGTTTAGAGCGACTTCACGATCTTTTTAGAATCATCTTTGCAGATAATGTTATTGATGATGAAGAAGCCGAACTGATAAAACGTTACGCTATTGGGCTTGGTTTTTCCAGTCAGGCTTCGAATGCAATTATTAAAAGATCTATCCAAATCTTTGGTGGACAAATCTCTTTTGAAGATTACCAGTATTTATTAGAGAAAGAGGATTAATCTCCGTATTCTTTCATGAACTCTTCAGCTTTTTCGACCATTGTTTTGCTTCCGCAGAAAATGGCAGATCGCTCATGCAGTTCTGTTGGCATAATATCCATAACACGTTGGTAGCCATCGCTGGCTTTACCACCAGCCTGCTCTACAATAAATGCCATAGGATTACATTCGTAAAGTAAACGAAGTTTCCCCTTGTTGTATTTAGTGCTTTTTGGATAAATATAAATACCACCTTTTATCATATTTCGATGAATATCTGAAACCATCGAACCAATGTATCTTGAAGTATAAGGACGATCGCCTTCTTCTTCCTGGCAATATTTGATGTATTTTTTTACACCGGTTGGAAAGTGAGCATAATTCCCTTCGTTGATGGAATAAATATTTCCATTTTCAGGGAATTTCATATCTGGATGTGAAAGATACCAGGATCCTAAAGCCGGATTTAAAGTGAAACCATTCACTCCGTGCCCGGTTGTGTAAACCAGCATTGTTGAAGTTCCGTAAATAATATATCCTGCAGCCACCTGCAAATTACCGGGCTGTAAGAAATCTTCTGAAGTTACCGGAGTTCCTATCGGAGTCACTCTTCTATAGATCGAAAAGATCGTCCCAACCGAAACATTTACATCGATATTAGAACTTCCATCTAATGGATCCATAAGCACCACATATTTATTTTTATGGTCTTTACGGCTTCCGGCAATAGTGATAAATTCGTCGTTTTCTTCGGAACCTATTCCGCATACGATTTCACGATTAGTTAGGGTTTGGATAAACGTATTATTCGCAAATACATCTAATTTTTGTTGATCTTCTCCCTGAACATTTTGTTCTCCAGCAGCCCCTGTAATATCTACGAGTCCTGCTTTATTTACCTCGTGATTTACTACTTTTGCTGCTAAGCGAATAGAACGTATTAATCTTGATAATTCTCCCGTCGAATATGGGAAATCCTGTTGGTTATCGATGATAAACTCACCGAGCGTTGGTCTGGTTTTAGTCATTTTGATTCACAGTAGTTTGTTATCAAATTTATTGAAAAATTGCCGTTTTACATCGTTTTCGTAAACGTTTTAACACAAATTAAAATTTCACCTGAAAGGTTTTCAATATGAAAATAGAAGTTAGAAAAGCTGTAAAAGAAGATATGCCCGCTGTTTTAAGGCTAATAAATGAATTAGCAAAATTCGAAAATGAACCCGATGCTGTAGAGCTTACTGTAAAAGATTTGGAAAACGATGGTTTTGGAGATCGCCCGTTATTTGAATGTTTTGTTGCTGAAGCCGATGGCAAGATCGAAGGTATGGCATTATTCTATTATCGCTATTCTACCTGGAAAGGAAAAACCGTACACCTTGAAGATTTGGTGGTAAGCGAAGCTTTTCGTGGAAAAGGTCTTGGTGGCGCATTGTATGCTGCAGTGATCAATTATGCTAAAGAACAGGGTTGCAAACGAACCGAATGGGTTGTGTTGGATTGGAACACCAATGCAGTTGAGTTTTACAAAAATAGTGGCGCTACTGTATTTAAAGAATGGCGCACAGTACAGATGGATGAAGCCGCTATGGAAGCTTTTTGTGCAAAAACCCGTTAAGATTAAGCTAAGTCCTTTTAAATCCTGAAAGTTCTAAAAGCATATTCCTATTTTTGTTAAAATCAAAGCAAAAATTATGGAATATCAGATACGCGAAGCTAAACGGGAGGACATGCCAAAAGTTCTTGAATTGATCATGGAACTGGCAAAACATGAAAATGCTGAAAATGAAGTAGAAATTTCTGTAAAAGACCTGGAAACTGAAGGTTTTGATCACGGAAATTTTAAATGTTTTGTTGCCGATGTTGATGGCAAACTTGCCGGGATGGCTTTAGTTTATTTTAGATTTTCTACCTGGAAAGGTCGTACTGTTCATTTAGAAGATCTAATTGTTACTGAAACTATGCGAGGCACCGGTTTAGGTGGCGCTCTATATAATCAGGTGGTAAAATATGGTTATGAGCATGGCGTAAAACGTGTAGAATGGGTGGTTTCTGAAGGAAATAAAAATGCGATCGAATTTTACGAAAATACAGGTGCCGATATTAAAAAGAACTGGTATACGGTTCACATGAATGAAAGCGTTATTAAAAAGAATATCCAAAAATAACGAATGAAAGTCTTCAAATTTGGGGGAGCATCTGTGAAAGATGCAACAGGAGTAAAAAATGTTCTAAAAGTGCTGCAAAAGCACCAAAATCCAGATAAACTGATCGTAATTTCAGCGATGGGGAAAACTACCAATGCGCTGGAAGTTATTATCCAGAAATATTTGAGCGAACAATTTCCTGAACCCGAAATTGAAAGCTTAAGGCTGTTTCATATAGAGATCATGAACGGACTTTTCGAAAATAAGCAGGCTGCGGTTTTCGAAAAAATCAATCAGTTTTTCACCAATCTTAAAAATTTTCTTCAGCATAATAAATCGAAACAATACGACTTTGTTTATGATCAGATTATAGGTTTTGGCGAGTTAATTTCTACCAGCATTGTAAGTGAATATTTATCAAGAAACGGTATTAAAAACACTTGGGTTGACGCTCGTGATCTTATAAAAACCAATAGTACTTATCGTGATGCTAAAGTAGATTGGGAAACGACACAGAAAAATATTATTACTGAAATTAAGCCTGAAAGTATAAGCATTACGCAAGGTTTTATAGCTTCAGACGCTAACAATTTTACGACGAGTTTAGGACGAGAAGGAAGTGATTATACAGCCGGAATTTTTGCGTATTGCTTAAATGCTGAAAGTGTTACAATCTGGAAAGATGTACCCGGAGTTCTAAATGCAGATCCTCGAGAATTTACCGAGACGACTTTGCTTAACGAAATCTCTTATGAAGAAGCGATTGAGCTTGCCTTTTACGGCGCATCTGTAATTCATCCAAAAACGCTTCAGCCATTACAGCAAAAGGAAATCCCGCTTTTTGTAAAGTCCTTTTTTCATCCAGAAAACGAAGGCACAAAAGTTTGCCGAGGAGATGGATGCGCGGTAGTTCCGCAATTACCTTGCTTTATCGTAAAGAAAAATCAGGCTTTAATATCTTTATCTTCGCTGGATTTTTCGTTTATGGTAGAAGAAAATATTAGTGAAGTTTTTCAGCTTTTTCATCAATACCAGATGAAAGTCGATCTTATACAAAATTCGGCCATTAGTTTTTCGGTTTGTGTGGATAACAAATTCAATCAGCTCGAAAAATTAATTCAACACTTAAAAGCAAAATTTCGCGTTACCTATCAAACCGGCGTTTCATTATATACTATTCGCCATTTTAACGAAGCAGCAATTACTTCCGTAGAAAAAGGAAAAAAGGTGCTGTTAAAGCAGCTTACGCATAATACTGTACAGATGGTAACAGATTGCTAAAACCTTAATGCTATTTGTTTGTTATATTTGTTTAAAACCAACTAACCAATGGGATTTGTAACCGCCAAAGAAGTTGCTCGAGTAATGAATCTCGAAAAAATGGGTTTTCTAGGAACCACGGCTGGATGGGTGCTTTTAAGAACTACAAAGCTTTCCCGATTAAATAAAGAATATCAAAAACGAAAGAGCCTTAAAGGGGTTGAGTTTATCGACTCAATTCTTGAAGGTTTCGAAATTCAGTTCGATATTCCAGAAAAGGATCTGAAGCGTATTCCTAAAACCGGCCCTTTTATTACTATTTCTAACCATCCACTTGGCGGTATCGATGGGATGATCTTAATGAAGCTACTGCTGGAACAAAGGGAGGATTATAAAATTATCGCAAACTTTTTATTGCATCGTCTAGATCCTTTACGACCATACATTATGCCGGTAAATCCTTTTGAAACTCATAAGGATGCAAAATCGAGCGTTGGCGGCATTAAAGAAGCGATCGCTCATTTGCGCGAAGGCCACGGATTGGGGATGTTTCCTGCAGGTGAAGTTTCTACTTATAAAGATGAAAAACTAATTGTAGATAAACCCTGGGAACCGGTAGCAATGCGCTTGATCCAAAAGGCAAAAGTTCCTGTTGTTCCTATCTATTTTCACGCAAAGAACAGCACATTTTTCTATCGTTTAGCCTCGATGAGCGATGTCCTTAGAACAGCTAAACTGCCTAGTGAAATGCTTTCGCAAAAACGCCGAAAAATAAAAGTGCGAATTGGTAATCCAATATCTGTAGAAGACCAGGCAGAATTTAAAGACCTGGAATCGTTTACCGGGTACCTGCGCCGTAAAACTTATATGCTGGCCAATGTTTTCGAAAAAAAGAAGCTTTTCGAGAAAATACCGCACACTTTAAAACTTCCCAAATCGCCAAAAAAGATCGCTACAGAAACCAAATCTGAGCTTATGGAAGCTGAGGTTGAAAAGTGTAAAGAGCTTGACAAACGCTTACTGGTTTCTAAGAATTACGAGGTGTTTTTAGCTAAAAGAGAAATCATTCCCAATATCGTGCAGGAGCTTGGGCGATTACGTGAAATCACTTTTAGGGAAATTGGTGAAGGCACAAATAATCCGGTAGACCTGGATCCTTTTGACGATCATTATTATCATCTTTTTCTGTGGGATAGCGATGCCAAAAAAGTTGCCGGGGCGTACCGAATGGGAATGGGTGCCGAAATTTTTAAAGACCATGGTATTAATGGTTTTTACCTTCAGGATCTTTTTAGATTTGAGCCAGAATTGTATAAAATGATGAGTGAATCTATCGAAATGGGTAGAGCATTTATCATTAAAGAATATCAGCAAAAACCAATGCCTTTATTTTTGCTATGGAAAGGAATTGTGCATTGTACTCTTCGATTCCCAGAGCATAAATATCTTATTGGTGGCGTAAGCATTAGCAACAAGTTTTCTAATTTCTCTAAATCGCTTATGATCGAGTTTATGCGCTCTAATTATTACGATCCTTACGTAGCGCAATATGTAAGACCGAAGAAAGAATTTAAGGTAAAACTTGAAGATGCCGATAAGGACATCGTTTTTGATAAAAGTGAAGCCGATCTTAATAAGTTTGATAAGATTATTGACGAGATCGAACCAGAAAACCTTCGATTACCTGTATTGATCAAAAAGTATATTAAACAGAATGCAAAAGTAGTTGCCTTTAATGTCGATCCATTATTTAATAATGCGGTAGATGGCTTAATGTACATTAGAATCGCAGATCTTCCTGAAAGCACCGTAAAACCAGTAATGGAAGAATTTCAAAAAGAACTGGAAGAAAAGCACTTAAACAACCAGTAATTACACGGCTGTTAATTTAGTGTTATACCTTGCGAGAGCTTAGGTAGATAATACTCCAATTATTATATTCCGTAAAAACAGAAAATAAAAAATGGAAAAGATATTGATTGCCGGAGCAACCGGCCAAACAGGAAAACGAATTATTGAAATATTAAACAGCTCGCAGAATTTTAATCCTGTAGCCATGATTAGAAAAGAAGATCAAAAACAGATCTTTGACGATATGGGTGTAGAAAGTGTACTTGCCGATCTAGAAGGAGATGTAAAACCTGCTTTTAACGAAGTAGATAAGGTTATTTTTGCAGCAGGATCTGGTGGAAGTACAGGGCCAGAAAAAACAACCGCGGTAGATGAAGAAGGAGCCATAAAAATGATCGATGCTGCGAAAGAACATGGTGTAAAAAAGTTTGTAATGCTAAGCGCCATGGGAACAGACAGCCCCGAAGATGGCGGTGATCTAGAACATTATTTAAGAGCAAAGAAAAAAGCAGACGATCATCTTCGTGAAAGCGGAGTGCCATTTACGATCGTGCAACCAGGAAGTTTAAGTGATGAACTTGGCCGTGCGAAGGTAAAAGTTGCTGAAAAACTAGGCGAATATGGAGAGATTGCTCGTGACGATGTAGCTTTTTTAATGGTAATGTCACTTGCAGATCCACTTACTAAAAACATGAGTTTTGAAGCTTTAGAAGGAGAAACTCCTGTAAAACAAGCCTTGATCGAATTAAGCGGAATTGGATAGAATCACCCTTGATTTTATAAGATATTAAGGATGGTATTTTTACCATCCTTTTTTTATAAATATTGCCTTACAAATCGTCTGCAAAAATCCTTAATTTCAATTCTAGTATTTTCAAAAGCATCGTGAATTTGTCGATTATTACCTTTTACAGCAGCTGGATCTTTAAAATGTTGATGAATTATAACGTTTTTAGTTATGAAATCATTGGGGAAGTTCTCGCTAGTGTGATCACAAACACTTATTATGAAATCGAAATCGATATGCCTGTATTCTTCGATTAGATTACTGGTATATTCTTTAATATTAATACCATCCTCTTGCATGGTCGCAATTGCGCGGGGTTCTATTCCATGTTTTTCTAATCCTGCACTATAAATATTCGCTTTTTTAAAGCCAAAATAATTCAAATAACCATGAGCGATCTGGCTGCGGCATGAGTTTCCTGCGCAAACCACGAGAATGTTCTTCATAAGCACATTTTTACGATAAAACTTCAGCAATTATTCAGCTGAAAAAACGATGTGAAAAATCGTGAATATCGCTAAAATAAGAAGCTACGAAGGATTCCCTGTTTCTATAGTGTTAAGCATTTAAGCTATTTCAGAAAAACTTTATCTACAGGTTCCCAAAGTTCAATTTTATTTCCTTCAGCATCTAAAATCCAACCAAACTTCCCGTAATCATAACTTTCTGGTTCTCCTACCAAAGTAACACCTTCGGCTTTTAGAGTTTTTAATAACTCGTCTAGATTTTCAACCCTAAAATTCATCATAAATTGATTTTTAGAAGGTTCAAAATAGCTGGTTTCCTTATCCATTGGGCTCCATTGTGTAGAGCAATCGTTCCCCTTCTTATCTTTCCACCAGAAAGTACAACCATAATTATCGGTATCTAAACCAAGATGTTTTTTATACCATGCTTTTGCCGCATCTGGATCTTCAGACTTAAAAAAGATACCGCCAATTCCTGTTACCCTGTTTTTCATAATTTCTGAATTAATTTTACTCGATATTCAAGATTAATTGTTCTAGTCCTGAAAGCTATCGTGATGTTTTGCTAACTACTAATGCTCTCTAAGATATCAAATAGTTCTTTAAGCTGAAGAGTTGGGAGAAAATTCAGAAATAATACCAATAAAAAAAGCTGCCTGAAATAACGAATATCCCAAGCAGCTTTTGACTATAATTTTAAAATTGACTCTATAATCGAGATTAAATGCTCTGAGGTAATTTACTCATCGCCTTCACCAAATTCTTTGATGATCTTATTAGCGATCACCGTCGCTAATTTCTCATGAGATTCGGTTGTCCAACCTGCAACATGCGGACTCAAAATCGTATTTGGCATAAACATAAGCTCACGCATTGCTTCAGGTAAAGGCTCTGCTGCGCTTACCGCTACGTTCTTTTTATTAGCGAACAAACTCTCAAAAGAAGATTTTTCGTATTCTAAAACGTCTAATCCGGCTCCAAGTACCTGTCCTGTTTTTAACGCATGCACAAGATCTTCAGTCACTACATTTTTACCGCGAGCGGTATTAATAAACCAAAATGGTTTCGCAAAAGATTTTATAAATTCTTCATTTACCATTTTATTGGTTTTCTCTGTCCATGGTGTATGTAAGCTTACCACATCACATTTCTTGGTAAATTCTTCCCATTCTACCTGTATGGCATTGCTATCGTCTACATCATCTTTGATATCGTAACATAGCACTTCTACATCAAAACCTCTTAGCTTTCTTGCAAAAGCTTTCCCCATATTACCGTAGCCAATAATTCCTACTGTTTTTCCATCAAGCTCGATACCGCGATTCTCCTCACGATTCCAAAGTCCTTCTCTAACTTCTCTATCGGCTTTATTTAATTTATTAAAAAGAGATAATAACATCCCTAAAGTATGTTCTCCTACAGCATTTCTATTACCTTCTGGAGCAGAGAATAATTTAACACCGCGCTCTTCTGCATAGTCTACATCAATATTTTCTAGACCGGCACCAACCCGGGCTATAAACTTAAGATTAGGTGCTGCATCTAGAAAAGCTCTATCGATAGTATATCTACTTCTTATCACAATACCGTCATATAAATGCTGGTTTTGTAAAGTTTCTTCTCTGCTTTGTGTAAATCCTTCAATATTGTGATGCCCTGCATCTGCCAATAACTCAATCAATTTAGAGTGATTCGTATCGGCGTGTAAAATGATCATTTTAATCTATTTTTATTAATATTTGATTTATGATTTTTAGTTGAAACACAGCTATCACTTAGACAGTTAAGCATAGAAAACCAGTTACTTATCTGCTTATAATATTTTCTGAAAAAGGTATAATCTAAATTTATAGCTGATTTCCCCGAAGAAAAAGGGATAAAACCGCTTTCTAAATTTAATTGTTGAAAAGTGAAAAGTGTCATATTCAACCGCTGCAATAACTCACAAATTTAAGCAATGCTGAGAATATGAAGAAGAAATATCGGCTTTTCTTAAAAGCCTAATATCGCTTTAGCGATCAAAAAGTAAGTAAGAATCCCAAAAACATCATTGCTGGTAGTAATAAATGGCCCGGTAGCTACCGCAGGATCGATCTTGTTCTTGTCTAAAACTATTGGAATTACCGTTCCGATCATTGCTGCCAGTAAGATCACAGAAATTAAAGCAACACCAACACTAATAGATTCGGTGTAACTGGTTTCAAACCAAACACTGCTAATTATAAAAACGATAATCGCGATCGAGATACCATTTACTAAGGCCAATGAGGTTTCCTTAAGCAAGCGTTTTGCGATGATATTTCCTTTTAAACTTCCGTTAGCTAACCCCTGCACCACTATTGCGCTGGATTGTACACCAACATTCCCGGCAGTCGCCTGAATTAGTGGAACAAAAAGTAGCAATTTTGGAAAAACAGCCATAGTTTCCTGGAATCCGCTTATAATTCCTGCGGCCCCCAAACCACCAAACATTCCTATTAAAAGCCAGGGCAATCTTGCTCTGGTTTGCTTAAAAATATTATCATCTGCTTCGACCCCTTCAGAGATACCAGCCGCCATTTGGTAATCACGCTCGGCTTCTTCTTTGATAAAATCTACGATATCATCTATCGTAATTCTACCAACCAATCGTCCCATCTCGTCGATCACAGGAATTGCTTCCAGATCATATTTTTGCATGATCCTGGCCACATCTTCACCTTCGGTATGAACAGTTACATAATCTACATTCGGAATATAGACATCTCTAATGTTTTCGTTGCTTGCCGCAGTAAGTAAATCTTTTAAAGAAAGTCGTCCTTTTAAGCGGTTCTTATCATCTACAACGTAGATAGAATGTACCCGGGTAACATTTTCGGCCTGCGCACGCATCTCTGTCATGCAACCGGTAACGCTCCAGTTTTCATTAACTTTTACCAGCTCTTTTGCCATTAGACCACCGGCAGAATCTTCCGGATAACGTAAAAGTTCTACGATATCCTCTGCGTGCTGCTCATCCTGAATTTCAGAAATTACCTGCTTTTGCAGTTCAGGAGAAAGCTCGTTCATGATATCTGCAGCATCATCGGTATCCATTTCTACCAATTCGTCTGCGATCTCTTTAGCCGAGAGGGTCTCTAAAATACGTTCACGAACTCCTTCTTCCAGCTCCATTAAAGCTTCAGAAGTTTTTTCGCTATCAAGAAGTTTTACAAGATACGTCGCATCATCTAAGCTAAGTTCGCTAATGATCTCGGCGATATCGGCATGGTGAACCTCATCTAAATGCAGTAATAATTCTTCATCGTTCTTTTGTTCAATGAGGAATTGAATTTTTTCAATTAGTTCTGTGCTAATTTGAAATTGCATAAGGCTCAATTTTTAAGGTCAGTGAAATAAAATCCTGAGTGCTTAGCTGCTCTGGCCGCTTGCCAAAGATAGCATCTTCCCTTAAAGTATCAGGTAAATTAAGACTTTTTAAACTATTTCTTAAGGTTTTTCGACGCTGCTGAAACGCGGTTTTAACGATTCTAAAAAATAAGGCTTCATCACAGGCTAGATGGTAGTCCTTTTTCCGCGTTAGTCGTAATACACCGCTATCTACTTTTGGTGGCGGATTAAATACTGAAGGCGGCACCGTAAATAAATATTCAGCATCATAAAACGCCTGCGTTAAGACCGAAAGAATACCATAAGTTTTACTTCCTTCCTTTTCACAAATTCGTTGCGCAACCTCCTTTTGAAACATCCCTGAAAATTCTGGGATCTGATCACGCATTGCAAGTGCCTTAAAAACAATTTGCGATGAAATATTGTACGGGAAATTACCGGTGATCGCGAAAGGTCTGTCGCCAAAGATCTGTTTAAGATCGTATTTTAGAAAATCCTGCTCATGGATCCTACCATGTAATTGAAGGTAATTCGCATTTAGATATTCGACACTTTCAGTATCGATTTCTACCACGTGAACTTCTGTATCTTTTTCGAGCAAGAATTTAGTAAGAACACCCATTCCCGGTCCAATCTCTAATACAAGATCGTAACCAGATAACGACAGGGTATCACCAATCTTCCTGGCGACATTTTCATCTTTTAAAAAATGCTGCCCAAGATGCTTTTTAGCTCTAACCTGCCCGTTTTGGCTCTCTTCCCGTGAAGGCTTATAGTTTTTCCTGAATTTCTTCTTGCTCATATTGTTTGTTTTTAAAACAAATTATTGCTCATCCATCACCTGAAGCTCTGTAGAAAATTCTACGATCTTCCCTTTAAAAATAGCGGTTTTAGCCACCATATTTGCGTGGTCTTCTACATAAAATGTTTTTAGATAGGCCATACTTTCAGCAGTATATTGCACAGAGTACGTAATCCCGCCCATAGGCTCTTTGGTAAGCACTTTGGTCATTAAAGCTTTGGTAAATTTACCAGTATCCAGCATTGCAGGAATATATTCAGTTTTCATCCAGTTTAGCCAATCTTGATGAACTTCTTCCTGAACATTCGTTGTTACATTATAAATAACCATTTTCTAAAATTTTATCCTGAATTTGCAAAAGTACGAATCAAAAGCCTTGTTACAAGTCAATACATTACGAATCGTACGAATGGTAGCGAGTTAATTTCAATATTAGCTGAAATTAGTGCTTTTTCTTCCGAAGAAATGAGACGATAAGATTTATAGGAAATAATAATTGCACTGCGACGGTAACACCTGCGGTAATAAGCATAAGCAATATTAAAGTTTGTTTAAAAGCATAATCGATCTCTAAATTTTCAACTTCATCGTAAAAAACCAGTAATATCAATAAACCAAAAATGCTTATAAACACATGGTAAGCCGTCATCCAGCTGATCAATTTCTTGTTGAATATATCCATTAACCAATATGCTAATCCAAATAAGCCAAAAAATATGACAATGAGTCCTGCAAAATCCAAGTGATTAATTACGAAATAAGTAGCATGAATATTTACCATCAAAGAATGTTCTTTATTGAACAAACCGTACATAAATACCAATGGAATAAGTACCCAAAATAGTTTATATGATTTGGTTAGAAAAAACTTCATTCTATTTCGTCGCCTCTTAGCGCCCTGTATTTTTTACGAGATTCGATAAAATAAATACTATCCTCAAAATTGAACAATATCTGTTCGTAATATTGTTTGGCTTTTTCAGGTAAATTGAGTTCTCCAGCATACAGTTCGGCAAGATTCCAGGCTGCATTATCAGCTAATAAATCCTGCCCAAAATTATCCAATATTGCCAGATAATTTTCTTCAGCTAAAAGATATTGATCCTCTAGTTCGTACAACTGCGCCTGCTTAAATAAAGCTTCATCTTCGATCTTTTCGCCTTTATGTTCGTTTAGCAATTGCTGCAATTCGGTAATCGACTGCTCATTTTTTCCCTGATAAGCCAAAAGATCTGCGTGCGCATATTTTTTAAGCGCCACCTGGGTAGAGTCTTCCCGAGTATTATCTTTTATCATTAAACTAAGTTCCATCGCATCATTAGCAATTAACTGGGATGTTGATTTTTTCAAGACGTCCAGCTGGGTTTGCGCCCATTCAAAATCGCCTTTATAATAGCTGGTTTTGGCCACTTTAAATTGAGCATCCTGCGCGATCTGGTCGTTCTTTACCATTTTTTGCACCTGGGTGTAGGTGATAAGTGCTTCATTAAATTTTTCCTGAAGTACCAGAACATCGGCTATAGCCATTTTGATTCGGGCTTCCTCGTATTCGTTTACAGCTTTGTTCAGTAAATTTTTCAATAGACTTTCTGCTTTATCAACTTTACCGGATTTAAAGGCTAAAAACTGACCAAAATCGATTTGCAACGGAATGGTTTCTCCTGAATTTTCGAATTCTGAAATAACACTACGGAAGTTTTCTTCAATTTCAGGATATTCTGAAGCTTTTGCAGTAGCGACTTCTAAACTCAATTTTAGTTGTTTTGCGCGTAATTTTATAGCTGCCGGTGCCTCTTCAATTATAAAATTAGTTACTGCAATTGCGGCTTCAAGATCTTCTGCTCTTTTTGCAGCATAAGCCAGATTCATCATGCGGTTAAGATTTGGCATTTCAGAGCGTCTGTAAATTGCCTTTTCCTGGATTAGTGCTTTGTTGTAATCTTTTTGCTGAATATACAACCAACTCAGCATCTCATTATAAAACGGATCGGGATTTGTTTGAAGTCGTTTTAAAAGCGAGGTTCTTAGTATAATATTAGCTTCGGCTGAAGCATCTTCAGTAATAAACTTTCCAAATTCTCGATTGGCATACGGGAAATATTTTTCGTCCTTGATGACTAAATTCAAATAACTTTCGAACATTTGTTGAAGTTCTCCCTGCTCGCCATAAAGTCTTGCCAGTTTAAGCTCTAAGCCGGCATTAGGCATTATTTCGTTCGCTTTTTTATAAGCGGTCGCGGCATAATCCAGCAAATTATAATTCTCGAATCTTAAGCCAACACCAAAAGCCTGTCTTGGTTCATTTCCGATGAGAGCTAATGATTTCTGGTAATATTCTTCAGCTTTAATATCGTTTTTTTGCAGCGCAAAATTATGCCCAATATCGATAAAAATCGTCGAGTTTTGAGGCGAATTTTCTAATTGACGCATAAGCATTTCTTCCGCCTGATCAAATCGCTCTAACTGCTGCAAAGAACTAATGATGCCATTAAAGGCTTGCGGATTATTGCTTTGTTGCTCTAGCGTTTTTTGATAATACGATAAGGCTTTTTCGTATTCTCCTTTATCGAAAAAGTTTTTAGCTAGTTGTAATGACTGTGCATCTACTCCCGGCGAAAAGAGGAAAAATGATATGAATAAAATAAAAAAGCGCATAATGTAAATATAACAAAATGCGCTTCTTATTTATGATAATTAAGTTGTTAATCGATAATATCAAAACCTGTGTAAGGCACAAGTACATCTGGAATTTTAATTCCGTTTTCGGTTTGGTAATTTTCAAGAATTCCGGCTAAAACTCTAGGTAGCGCTAGAGCACTTCCGTTAAGCGTATGCACCAATTCTTTTTTACCTTCTTTATTTTTATAACGTAACTTTAAACGATTTGCCTGGAAAGTTTCAAAGTTTGAAACTGAACTAATTTCTAACCAACGATCCTGAGCAGTAGAAAAAACCTCGAAATCGTAAGTTAAGGCAGAAGTAAACCCTAAATCACCACCACACAATCTTAAAATACGGTAAGGTAATTTTAGATCTTTAAGCAGCCCTTTTACATGATCTACCATTCCGTCTAAAGCTTTATAAGAGTTCTCTGGTTTTTCAATTCTTACCAATTCAACTTTATCAAATTGATGTAAACGATTTAAACCACGTACGTGCGCTCCGTAAGAACCCGCCTCTCTTCTAAAGCAGGGTGTATAACCGGTACAGGCGATAGGAAAATCTTTATCTATTAAAAGATTATCACGATACATATTGGTAATTGGCACCTCTGCAGTTGGGATCATATAAAGATCGTCTGCAGTGATGTGATACATTTGCCCCTCTTTATCTGGCAATTGCCCGGTACCATATCCAGAAGCTTCATTTACCATTAATGGCAGTTGATATTCTGAATATCCTGCTTCTACCGCTTTATCTAAAAAGTAAGAAACTAAAGCACGTTGTAACCTTGCTCCTTTACCTTTGTAAATAGGAAAACCAGCCCCGGTAACTTTATTTCCCAGTTCAAAATCGATAATATCGTATTTCTTTGCAAGTTCCCAGTGTGGTAAAGAACCTTCAGCTAGCACCGGAACATCTCCTTCTTTGAAAATTTCTTCGTTATCATCTTCAGAAGTTCCTGCCGGAACAACTTCGTTAGGAACATTAGGAATTGTATAAAGTAGCTTTTCTAGCTCTGCGATCGTATTCGATAAAACTTCAGAATAATTCTTAGAATCTTCCTTTAGCTTTCCTGTTTTCTCTTTTAAAAGATTGGCTTTTTGATGTTCTCCATTTTTAAACATCAATCCAATTTGCTTAGAAAGTTTATTGGATTCGGCCAAAGTATCATCAAGTTTGGACTGAGTGGAGCGACGGGTTTCGTCTAAACTCAATACCTCATCAAAAATAGATTCAGCATCAAAATTTCTCTTCTTCAGCGCTTCGATATAAGCGTCTTTGTGCTCTTTGATGTTGTTAACTTGTAACATAAGGCCAATTAATTTTTATTGCCGTTAATAATAATTTGAAGCAACAAATGTAATAAAAGCAGGGCTAATTATTTATCTAAATTAGAAGGCAAAATCCAATCATGATGAGCAAAATAATTCCATTCTTCATTTGCAATATCAACTTCTGGATTGATTAGCCTTTCGTAAGGCCTGGCATTTACCGAAACCTTTGCGTCTACAAAAACCTGAATATCTTTGCCTTTCTTTGCATAGTCTTCTTTTAAACGTTGTGCAAATTGCCAGATCACATCGGGTTTTGTACTAATGATCCTTCGTTGCTTTCGGGATAAATAGTGTTGTTTTTTAACAATAATCGTATCTGTCGTACCTTTCTCCACCACTTTAAAAGTAGATCGTCCACTTTTAGTTCTTAGCATCATTCGCCAGCTTAGACGATGTCCTTCTTCTGTCCAAAGTACATTGTCTTTTATTAACCAGTGCCTCAAGGGTAGCGAAATTTGAATAACGAACCACAAAGCAATTGCAAGTTTCAGAACCGTATTATTTTCAGGAACGATCACCTCTTTACCGTCATAGTGCTCTTTTTTATTCCGAAGTAAATATTTATTGACTTTTTGGGTTGGAAAAAAGAACACACAAAACGCCAAAGATAAGTATGGAAAAATACCAATATGGAAGATAAAACTATTGAATAAATGAAAGAAAATCGCCAGTATGAAAAATGGTAACCTGGTTCGCTTCCAAAGCAACATTGGTACAATCAATAGATCGAAAATTAATCCAAAATAAGCAATCACCCATTTTATCCATGGTTTCTGAAGAAAATCGCCTACCAGCCAATAATCACTTTTACTGCGCATTAGCAATTCTGGCACCGTTCCATCTAACCAATCTGGATATAATTTAGCTACGGAAGCATAACTATAAACGATCCACAACTGAAGCACAATAAAAAGCCACACCCAGCGTGGCATTGAGATAGATCGTATTGCTTTATTCTTCCAGGCATCAAAAGATAAGGCCTTATGCGCCGGCAGAAAGATCATAATAAGGCACAGCAGCATTAAAAGATAATAATGATTATTGTAAGAAGACTTTTGCATTAAATAGACCGATGCCCACATAATTGTGTAGCAAAACATCGAAAATCGATATTTAAAACCTATCATTACTAAAATTCCAAAAACACCCATCAATCCATAATAGTAATACATAAGATCACCAGGAAGGGGTTGTAAAAATTCGAAACCTATAAAGTTGAAAGTAAAATCTGGTTCGACTAAAGTTCGCCGAATCCAACCTGTAAAAATTCCGCCAATAGCTTCTAGCGCGATTAACAATCCAAATGCAATTCTAAAGAAAATTAATCCTGAATTATCTACTCGCGTAAAAAGCCACTTATTCCACATAATTATCTTTTATATATTGAACAGAAAATGCTTCATCCTGTCTCATCGCAATCTTAAGCTCATTGACTGAATTAAATTTTTTCTCGTCTCTAATGCGTATTAAAAGATCTATCTTTAAACGTTTTCCATAAAGATCTTTGTCTAACTTAAAGAAGAATGTCTCGATGGTTCTTGAAGTGCCTCCAACAGTTGGGTTTGTGCCGATACTCATCATCCCAAAATAGGTTTTGCCTTCAATTTTAGAACGTACCACGTAAACACCGTTTTTAGGAATAAGTTTATAATCTTCAGCAATATTAATATTAGCGGTTGGGTAACTAAATTCTTTACCAAGGCCTCTACCTCTCACCACTTCTCCCTCTAAAGAAAATGGATGTTGCAAAAAAGTATTCGCCTTTTCTACCCGACCTTCTTCTAATGCGGCTCTTATTTTTGTTGAACTTACTGCTACTTCTTCTACATCCTGGCGAGTGATTTCTTCAACTTCGAAATCTAGTTCCTCTCCAAACTTTTTAAGATCATCAATATCTGCCGTTCGATTTCTACCAAATCGATGATCGTAGCCAATAATTACCTTTTTAGCTTTAAGTTTTTCAACCAAAACTTCCTTAACAAACTCGTTCGCAGTAAGTCTTGAAAATTGCATGGTAAATGGGTGAATCACTAAATGATCTATTCCCGTTTGCTCCAAAATCTCGGTGCGCTCTTCTATGGTATTAATTAATTTAATGCCACTTTCTTTTTGTAAAACCATTCTTGGATGCGGAAAAAAGGTAAGAATAACCGATTCCAGGTTATTTGCCTGCGCACTATCTACCAGACGATTTATTATTTTTTTATGCCCCGCATGCACTCCGTCGAAAGTACCAATAGTTACTACTGTTGGCTTATCACTTTTAAATGCGTTTGCTCCTTTGTGTATTTTCAAGGCTAATTATTTTCCGTTAAAAGAATTCATTGTATTAGAAACACCTGCTGTCCCAAAAGATTCGATCAACTCGGCCGACTTTTTTAAGCGCTCCGGAAGTTCATTATTTTCCTCATCACTCCATTCTCCCAATACATAATCGATTTGCTGACCTTTAGAAAACTGATCGCTAATACCGAATCTGAATCGGTTATATTTTGTAGTATTAAGCTGACTTTGAATATCCTTTAAACCATTATGACCGCCATCGCTTCCTTTGGTTTTTAGTCGCAATGTTCCGAAGGGCAGATTTAGATCATCTGTCACCACCAATAAGTTTTCTACTGCAATTTTTTCCTTCTGAAGCCAATAATTCACAGCTTTACCACTTAGGTTCATATAAGTGCTAGGCTTCAGCAAAATAAATGTTCTGCCTTTATATCGAAATTGGGCAATATCACCAAGCTTTTGAGTAGTGAACACTGCTTCTTGCTTCGCCGCTAATTCATCCAGAATCTTAAAACCAATATTATGGCGTGTATTTTCATATTTTGGACCAATATTACCAAGGCCAGCGATTAAAAACTTTTTCATGGGATCAATTTCTTCTTCTTTAGCTTTCTTATTTTTTAAAATTCTTCCGAAGAACGACAGCATTATCTTGTTTCTTTTGGTAAAGATAAAATTTTCACTGTGCTTTTAATAACAGCAATGCTAAAGTTCTTACAAAAAAATATCCCGTATCGTGTTGATACGGGATATAAATATTATCACAATTTGTAATAGAATTTATTCTTTTACAGCTGCAACATCATCTGTCTCTGTAGATGGTACATCTTGTGGATCATCATCATCCTCATCGTCATCATCAAGAGCAACAATGTTACGAGAAGTTCTAACCTGGCAAATTACCGTGTTATCTGGGTGCTGAATTTTGTAATCTTCGCTTTCTACAGCAGTTACATATAATTTCTGACCAATTTTAAGTTTAGTTACATCTGCTTCGATGTAATCTGGAAGTGCTCCTGGTAAACCACGTACTTTTAAACGACGTAGGTTATATCTTAATACACCACCATTCTTAACACCACGAGCAACACCAACAGTATGGATTGGAATTTCCATAGAGATCGCTTTGTCGTCGAATATTTCATAGAAATCAACATGAAGAATAGCATCAGTCACTGGGTGAAACTGGATATCCTGAAGAATTGCATTGTACTTTTCTCCACTCTTCAACTCGATTACTACAGTGTGAACATCTGGCGTGTACACTAAGTGCTGGAATGAAATTTCCTCGGTTGTAAAGTGTAATGGCTCTGCATCACCACCATACAATACACAAGGAACCTGGCCAGCATTACGTAGCGCTTTAGTAGCTTTTTTACCTACGCTTTCTCTTTTAGATCCTTTGATCGTAATTGACTTCATTTCTTATTTATTTTTAAGGAGTGCAAAATTGCAACATTTTGCTGAAATATTAAAGCCTGATTCTAAATTTTTTAGAAGATAAATTTTACATTAAAAATTTAGAGCTAATAGAACGGTTGCCATGCACACGTTGCATTACATCTGCAAAAAGTTCGGCACAACTAACCACCTTTATTTTATCACATTTTTTTCTAAGCGGAATAGAGTCTGTTACAATAAGCTCAGATAACTTAGATTTCTCTACACGATCGTATGCTCCACCTGAAAGAACAGGATGTGTACAAATCGCTCTCACACTTTTTGCGCCGCGCTCGATCATAAGATCTGCAGCTTTAGTAAGTGTTCCTGCGGTATCCACCATATCATCGACCAACACAACATTTTTTCCTGTAACATCTCCAATTAATTCCATATGAGAAATTACATTGGCCTTTTCTCGTTGCTTATAACAAATAACCACATCACTCTGTAATTCTTTAGAATAAGCATAAGCTCTTTTTGACCCTCCCATATCTGGAGAAGCAATCGTTAAGTTATCTAAGTTTAGCTTTCTTAAATAAGGAAGGAATACAGTTGAAGCAAAAAGGTGATCTACTGGTTTTTCAAAAAATCCCTGGATCTGATCTGCGTGTAGATCCATCGTTATGATTCGTGTGGCACCAGCAGTTTCCAGAATACTCGCTATCATTTTTGCAGCAATAGGCACACGAGGCTTATCCTTTCTATCCTGCCTAGCCCATCCAAAGTAAGGCATCACTGCAGTAATATGTCTTGCTGAAGCACGTTTGGCAGCGTCGAGCATTAGAAGCATTTCCATAAGGTTATCGGCTCCTGGATTTGTAGAACCAATGATAAATAACCTGGCACCGCGAACAGATTCTTCGAAAGAAGGCTGATACTCACCATCACTATACGTAGAAGTAATTACATTCCCAAGCTTGCTACCGTACGAAGCTGCAATTTTCTCTGCAAGATCCCGGCTTTGGGTACAGCTAAAAATCTTAGCTTCGGTTAAAGGAGTACTCATTGTTGTGTTGTTTAATTATTAATTAATAGTTGCGATGCAAATTTAGAAATTAATTCTTTGTTAAAAACTTCAAACAGCATTTCTATTTGAAGCATTTAAACAACACGATTAGCATTGAAAGCTATTTTAGAAATAACAACCGCGACTACCGCTTTTTGCTCTTTTACTTCTTCTATTCTTCGACATAAATACGGCAAAGCTAAAATTTAAAGAGATAACATCAATCTTTGCATCATCTAGATTAAAAGACTGGAGCCCTCTATCGTAAGGTAATAGAGGCCTTTGATTACCATCTGATCCTAAAGTATAATTATACATTAAACTTACATCTAATCTTTTACTGATTACATATTTGACTCCAAAAGGTATATTTATTGCACTCATATTATCCCTTAAGTCTTCACCTCTAACATCAAAATTATTTCTAACAATAATTTGATAACCTGGTCCTGCAAGAACTGAAAATTTTTCAAAAACCTCATAACCAAATAAAAGCTCTAAATTTACTTTATCAAGTGTATATATTGGATTTGAATTCGGAAAATCATAATCTCCTCTTGACCGATAAAATAAAAACTGAGGACGAATCAAAAACTTTTTGAAGTTTCTTTCGTAAAAAACTCCTGCCTGCCCACCAAGCATCGGATTTGGAAAATAGCTAAGATTCGGAGGAGCAACCAACTCCCCATTCTTAGATTGCCATGGATAATTGACACCTAAAGTCAATCCGAACTTAGATTCTTGTGCACTTATGCCATGAGCACTAAGAAAGATTAATATAAATAAGATACGTTTCATAAATATATGATTTGGGGTGGGAAAATTATAAATTTTATTAATTTCTGGAATTTTTTAAATAATAAATATTTACTAATTGTAATTGTATTAACGTATCAATTCAATTAAAATTTCAACATTTTAGAAAACTTTATTACATAAAAAAACCTCTACAGCTAGCCTGTAGAGGTCCTAAAGTACCTTGGGTGGGAATCGAACCCACACTTCCGAAGAAACTGGATTTTGAATTTTATTCCTACCCTAATCTAGAGATTTAACCCTTTGATTTTCAAATAAATTATTTTTTTCGTTTTTACAGCAAAACTGATTTTATAGGCTCCGCTAAAGGCTAAGCAAAAATACATACAACCTAGTCCTCTAATTCGCTTAAGCACCGCAATATAAATCCATAAAAATTTTCTATAACGGGGAATTTTCCCCTAACATTATTTGTTAAAATAATCTAAATTGAAGTGTTAATATTTTAAAATATATATTTATGAAAAGTCACTACACTCCAATTTTGAAAGCGAAATCTGGAGAATTTAAAGCTTTAAAAAAGCTTAAGATTGAAACGAGAGAAAATCTCACTCCGCTCTTCGAAATTCCACCCATAACCTATGATTATGTTAATGGCAAACCTTCAAAAACAATTGAAAAACATTTACAAACTATTATTAACGGCATATCTGGCACCGGAAGAAGGCAATACCCATGCTATATTGATGTTGAATTACTTGATGAGATAAAAATAGGAGATAAATACATCCTATTCGCTCTTTTAGAAAGTCTGAGAGAAAAAAGAGAATTTCCAATACCAGTTATCAGACTACATTTCGATAATGGTTACTTAATTGAATTGAAAAATGAAATTCAAAATAATTCTAAAAGAATTTGTGTAAGACTTACACAAGATGACTTTGAAGATTTTGATTTACAAGTAGAAATAGAAAGAATAATCGAAGTTTTAGAAATAAATCTAAATCAAATTGATATCGTATTAGATTTTGGATTCCTCCGTAACGAACAAGAATCTATGCTAAGTCAATTTTCAAAGTTAATGGTTAATTCGCTTCCGTTTCTGAATGATTATAATAAAATTATACTTTCTCTAACAGCATTTCCCGAAAATCTTTCCGGGATAAGTGGAGATTCTATTGAAAAAATACCAAGATCTGAATTTAAAATCTGGAAAAATATAATTTCATCAAAGGTAAAACGTAAACCTGAATTTGGAGACTATGCCATTGCTAATCCAGAATTGTTCGAAATGGATCCTAGAACGATAAGAATGAGTGTAAACCTTAGATACACCATAGCTAATGATTGGTTAATTTTAAAAGGAAGGGATGCTAAGAGGTTTGGATATGATCAATTCTACGGCCTATGCGATCAACTAGTTAATCATTCCGGAGAATTTTATGGCGAAGACTTCAGCTGGGGAGATAATGAAATATTAGAGAAATCTCAGCAAATAGGAGGTACTGGTAATGCTACGACCTGGAGACAAATTGGTACTAACCACCACTTAGAACTAGTTGTTGATCAGTTGTCCTCCATCCCTTTCGATTCTTAAGATAAGATCTAACCTCAGAATTTAATTCTTCAAGGGAAAGAACCTCAGTTAACCTTTGCCATAGTGCGCGTCTCGGTTTACTTTTGTATCCCCTATCTTTCCCTAATCTTTCTAGGATTTCCAAGGTCTCATTTTTCCATAATAGTTGAGCCAATGATATTGCTTCAATCTTTGGATTTAACTTACAGTTCCTAACACTCTTTATGGACAAGCTATTTCCCTTCTGATTTTTAGCCTCCATAATACCCCAAAACTCAGGAACCATTTCTTTCACTTCCTCCAAGTGATTTCTCCCAACTACTATAGTAACATAATCGAAAACCTTATTATAATATTGGATTTGTGAAGGCAACCGCTTTAAATTATCTTTTTCACTTTTAATCTCCCATCCCCACAAGTGACCATTCACAACAGCAATATCTATTTTAGAAGATCCTTGACAAATACCTAGTTCATCAATTATAACTGAATCAGGATCATGCTTATAGAAGCTGGAAAGGTAGTTAGAATGTAACTCTAATCTAATATCTATATCCTTCATTTTTAAATATTATCAAGATTACATTTTAGAACTTTTTTCCAAAAGCTCTTGATTTAAAGTAAGTACATCAACTCCTTTAACGCAAAAATCACCATCATCTGTTACAATTATGTAATTATTCTTTTTTGCTAAGTAAAAAAGAAAACTGTCGTTAAAATCTAAGCCAAAATCAAATTTAGAAAGAACATGCTTATACTTTACGTTCTTACCAAACTCATCATTTTTAAGCTCTATACTCTGTAAGTACATCTTAAATTCATCAGCGATTATCATACAACCAGAACGATACTCTTTAGAAGGTCGAAATTGCTCTTTATAGAATCTACTATCTAATGGTTCTTTTGCACAAATTCTCTCAATAAATTTCTTTAAATAAACTTCTCTTAATAATCTATTCATTACTTCAGAAACCACCAAGGCAGGTAAAACAATATTAGCCCCCTTGCAGTCCACAATATCAAAAAAGAATTCTCTATATAAATTAGCTTTCTTTCTATGCTTATTACTGGATCTAATTACGTTAATCCAAATATTTGCATCGAGTAGAAATTTTTTTTTCGGAGGATCCGTAAGATCATAGTCTGTAAGCTTGGATATACTATAATCACTCATTTAATGAGTTTGAGCGTTTTCCAACCATTCGTCATATTTATCTCCCATCTTTACGTTATCTAAAACATCGTTTACCTTTGTCTCAAATATTGGCTGATCGCTAGGATAAATAAATTTTACATTAGACTCTTTGTCAGGGAACATCATAACGAATTTACCTATAGATTCGTTTAAAAAGGCAGAAGAAAGCAACTCTATACCTTCAAATGAAATTTCTATTTCATTAGAACCCTTAGCAGCCTTATTTAGGCTACTAAAAAAGCTTTTGCCCTGTTTAGGGTTCGTAGCCAAAGATGATCCTAAAATTTTTTTTAATTCCATTTTCATAGTATTAAATATAAATATAAAACCTTTTAAAAGCAAACTCTGTGCAAAAAGGCGTGCAAATTTAGCGTATTTTATCTGAGAAAAGCAAATTAATCACAGAGCCGGAAAATTCACATCCCAGAGACATGGTAAAACCAGGCATAGACTCGGAGTTCCAGAACTTATCACCACTCACAATTTGCATATAGCTATTGTTATCGTCACAGTATTTTAGCAAATTATGTAAACCAAGACCACCAGGCACATCTTTTTTCGTGGTATTTCCACTTTTCAAAGCCCATAATATCGCTGCACCGTGGTCTGTTATTTTCGCTTCCTTTTTTCTAATTGCAGGCAAAAATCCTACCCCTATATCTACTATAGAAAAATTAAGTAAGTTTTTCTTTGGAAAATATTGACCACAAACAAAAAATGGTTCATCTGTTTGTGAGTGTTGCATAATGTTACTTGATATTTCTGTAAGTTCTTGTGCAATGCCTAATTTTACTTTTCTTGAAAAATCTGGCATCCCTCTATGACCTAAAACATCATTAGTAATATAATGTACAAACTCTTCATCATTATCTGCATTTGGCTGAAACGATTTAAGTTGAATTGTGGATTCTCTCTCGTCTACGGCCTCCCCTTCAATAAACAATCCATTTCTAAAAAGCACACTGTACTCCTTTTGCAAATAATCGAAATCAAGCTCAAATTTCAAACCATTATCCTTATTCAACTTATATAAAATTGCATATAAAACACAGGAAAGATTCGCATCGAAGAACCCCATTTTGTACATATCGATCTCTATGATCTGGTTTTTATATCTAACGGCTTTATTGTAAAATTGAAATAACTTTTTAATCCCATTCGAATCTGTAATGAGATTCCCTTCTATACCGATTTTAGTTATTGTTCTATTGTTTTGCAAAAGGTTATAACTTAAGATTGAAAGCAAAGATATTATATTTTCAAACTTAAAAAACTTCTAACGCCAATGACTATAAAAAAACAGTAATCACAAAACTTAAAAGCAAGGTCAGCATCCACATAATAATACTCCTATTTCATTTATTTTCCTGTTATCAAACTATCTATAAATACCTGAGCCAATCATAATCAATTAAGTGTTCTAAATTATTGGTTTCTGTCTTATCTGGATTCGATCTCAAATATTTACCAGAATTACCATTAACCACTTTTACCTCTTCACCAATTTTCCATTTACACAAATTATAATTCCAAATCCAGGTATATGCAGAATTATTAGGATTCTCTAATAATTGAATTGCATAACTTTTATCAACTTTATTAGCAAAGCTTACTGAATTACTTTTTTTCTCATGAAAAGCATAATGAGTAATAACACCCTCAGAATTTTTCCAAACTCCCGAAATTCTATATTGTGCCATAATCGTAAAAATTTTTGTTAACGGTCTTTTACATATTTTTATCTTCTAGCAAACCTCTGATTGTTTTAGAAGTTAATCCCAAACGCGGGTTGAAAGTCCTTTATCTTCAAGAAGTCTTTTTACGTTCACTATCTTTTTGATTAAAAAAACTAAAATAAATAAAAGTTATGTTTCTAATATTGAGCAAAATTAAATGCATAATTGCAGTAACATTTAAACAGGACAATATTCCATATATAAAAATACCAAACGTTTGTTTGACTGGTATTATATAACCAATGATCTCTATAAATAAAATAGCAAAAGCTAAAAATACTGAATAGGATATAAATACATATAGTGCTTTATATAGGGAAATAGTTTCACGATTTAAAACTGAAGAAGTTTTTTTACTTTTAAGTTCATCTAAATTTTTATTATCCGCAGTAATTAAAACAGTTAACGCCGTTATATTAAAACCTGCTAAAACACCAACTAAAGTTAAAACATTTCCTAAAAAACTGTTATCTAATTTAAAAATAGAACTGGGAACAAATACAGCAATAATGATTGTAATGATTAAAGGAAGTAATATATCGAACCATCGGTATCTCTTGGAGATAGCGATATAGTCTGCTATAAAAAAAATAAACTCCCCAAACATCTACTAATTTATAAGACTTATCATTTTAGTTTTTACATCACTTTTCTTAAGTGTCCTTTTAATTGGATCAATCTCCACCTTTAAGAATTTAGATTTCTGGATTTTTTCAATAAAAAACTTACTCTCATTACTTTCGCTATCTTTTCCTCGTATCCAAATTTTATCAATTCTTCGGTCGTTTTTCAGTCCATTAATGCAATCTATTGCAAACCCGTCAATACTTTTTTTAATATCAGCAGTAACATCAACTTTTAAATAATCCTTGACTGTATAAGTACGCTCGGAGATATTAAGAAAGTCTGAACCCAAAATTTTCTTATCCATATAGATTTTGCATTCAACCACCCTATGTAAATCATGAATTAACTCTTTAGGATTATTTACTATAACATCACCAAAGGAAGTAACGAAATTTTTTTGAATATTTTGAGCAATAATGTATCTATCAATATACGTTTCTAAATATTTATAAAATTGATATGCAGTAACACCATTATGAATTGTTTGATAAATTATATCAAATTCTGCATTATTATCAAAAGCTAAGATAAAGTAATTTAATTCTTTTTCGCCTTCACTAACTTTTTTATCATTTTCTCTTTCTTCATTTGTTTCACTATCCAGTAAATCTTTCTTACTCCCATAAATAGCTGACTTCATTGCTCCAAAATAAACTCTTGTTTTTCCTCTTCTTTTTAAAGAATCTGAGGTAATGTCTTCAATAAAATCTAAAGAGCAAAATTTGGAATCGGATAAACCCTTTTTTCTCTCTTTTGGATTTAAATTGTGAAGAAATGTAATAAAATCTTCAAAATCGAAGTTTTGATAAAGCGCAGTGTCAGGTAATCGTTCTTCATAAAACTTATAAAGATGATAAGTAATTTTACGTGATAACATTATTTATATTTAAAATTAGAATTATTACTTTTCTAAATTTAACACACCAAACTTAGGGTAATTTTCCCCTGTTGCTACCAAAGGAAATTACCGACTATAATCAGGATGTACCCAAATCGCTCTTAAGCGCTTTGTTCGCTATTTCCGGTTGTTCCCGTTAGCGTTTTAATATGCAGTTGAAGCATTTCTTTATCTTTCCTTAGATCTTCTTTGTCTTGCTCCAGATCTGCAACACGTTTTTTTAGCTGTGCGTTCTCAGCTTTTAGCTCCTGTAGGGGGGAATCTTGGGATTGTGTAGGGTGAGATGCCGTTGCAACGGCTAATCGTTCTTCCTCTGGAAGAAATTCTGCGAATTCATACCGTATCAATTTTTTAATTGAATCTGGTATTTTTTCTGGTTCCTTTTCATACTTGGATATCGTCTGATACCTTTTCATGCCCAAACGTTGAGCAAATTCCTCTAAAGTAAGCGAAGATTTATTTCTTAACTCCTTGATATCCAAATACATAAATAATAATTATACAAAAGTGCATAAAATACGCTTGCTTTATAGTCGCTTTTATATATATTTGTATCTGTAAACGACTATTAAAGTATATAAAAAGCGACTAATCGTACACTAATATATGTTAGTGCACACAAACATACGCAATATATGAAAAATGACCTTACGAAAGCGGAAAGCGCAGAATTAAAGGGCATATTCCCCAGAGGCTACGCAACTATTGTCGCCAATAGTTTAAATACTGCCGGTAAAAAGCCGTTAAGAGCGAAAAAATATACCGATAAAATGGTACGCGATGTACTTAACCGTAACTCTAAAGACTTCAATATCGTATTGGCGCTATTTCAGTATAAACTGGAATGTCTTCAGAAACAAGAAGGTCTTAACCAGGTAATGGGCAAAATCGAGAAACTTTCTAAAGATAAAACCGCCGTTGCAACGGCTAATTGATAGAGGGGATGATTGAGGAAGAAGAACTATTTAAAGCAGATTGGAAGTTCAAAATAAAAACGTATTGGAAAGCTATGCGAAAATCGATTTTTGAGCTTTTTGGATGTGTTTTTATCTGCGTAATTCAAAGCTGCTATTTTAAAAACCTTACGTGGGCCGTAGTTATTTCTTTTTTCCTTTTAAGCATTTTAACCTATCGAGCAATCATGTCTAAAAATTAAGCTATGCAATTACCTAAAGAATGGCTTTTATGGATTAAAAATCATCAAAAAAGCACAGCTGAATTCAAGATAAACCTTAAAGCACAACGTATCATCTTTTATTTAGAAATGTGGGCTTTCTTATTTATTCCCACAGGATCATTTATGGTGCAGGCTGCTTATAAGTTGACACATTCAACGTATCAGGAAGATTACTCAAAGAATCGAGCGAATAAGTGGTGTGCTGAAGATCGCATAAAATAAAGTAAAACCGCCGTTGCAACGGCTAAATAGTAAAGCCTATGATCGAAATATATAACAAACTGGATCCCATTTTAAAATACATCATAGCCGTGTGGATATGGGGATTTCTTTGCTTAGGGCTAATTTACTTATCTCACTATATCGAACAAAAATTTAAAAGAAAATGAAACGATTTTTACTCTTTATGGCTGGCTTCCTTCTTCGCGATGCTGTAGAAACTGCCTGGCGTGTGCAACGCAATCAAAAAACGAAATCTAATAATTCTAAATAAATAAACATGAAAAATCAAGTAGTTCCCCCGCAAACCCAAAACCCACAACATTTTAAAAACCTACCCTTAAACTTTAGCATACAGGCCGCTAAAGAGATCAAAAGATTTTATAACCGAAATCACAACAACCAGGCTTAACAAATGAGTTCACTAACCGCATATAACGCTTTTGCTGTTTTTCAGGCCCTACCTGAAGATCAAAAAGAAGTGTTTATGCAGTTAGTTGGACAAAAAGAGCGCAAACCTAAAAAGAGGCGCAAAAAGCCAAAATTCGAAATAGAAGAAAAGTATAAACCCGGCAACGAACACATGCTAATTGCTGAAGAACTGGCACGGGGAGAAAAATAACATACAGGCGTACCACCGGCATAGGTAGAGTTATAAAGCGGTTTAATTGGTTAAAAAGGTGCGCCTGTTTAAAATTAAAATGATGAAGTTTTTAATAGCATTTATTGCTCAAAAAAATGTAGCTCAAAACCTGCAATATGGCTCACAATTAAGAATAGAATTCTTAATTATCCTTATTGCATTTTGTGTCTTTTTGGTCTGTATGTTTTTTGCCCACTTAGTACAACGCTTTAATCAAGCCATGCACTTTCAGCAAAGAATAGACAATCGCTTTAGACAAAATATTAAGCATCAAAACCTCATTAACAACTACCACATACAGCAATATTCTGTAGAGCTGTACTATGAAAAACGTCCCAAGTTTTGGGAACTGGTATTAAGTAACACACCACTTATGGAAGTGCTGTGGTTTGATGAAAACGACTATAACACCTTCTTCGTACTCCCTATGTCCCACGAAGAAATAAAAGCCTCCCAAAACACCCAAAGCTAACAAACATCACCGTTGCAACGGTATTTAAAAGCAAGTTGAACCTAAATTAAAATAGTTATGAGTGCTTATTCAATAGAAGCCGAAAACCTTAAAGACCAGTTGGAAGAACTTGGTTACTTCTGTTTTAAAGCTGAAACACTAAAGGAAGTTGCTTTTTTCGAAGAAATACAGGAAAAGATAAAGAACGGGGTATGTTGAGTTTTACTACTAAAAAATAAAGGGGAACTCCCCAGTTCCCCGATAACATGATTTTGATAAATCAAGTAGTCCAATACAAATATACAATAAACCAAGACAATGCAACCCAAAAACATGATAAAAAGATCACAAAAACACATATCGCAACGGCTTTGCAACGGTACAGTGGCGAGCCGTTGCAACGGCGAAAAAATAATAACAAAACCTGACGGCGAGGCATAGCCTTAGCTTGCAAATACCGCCGGGATAGTGAGACTTACCCCGGCCTGTATTTGCTTAAAACCAATAATTATGATAAACCAAGGTAGATCCAACCCAAACCAAGACATTTCTTTAAAAGGATTGTTGCTTAATCAATTCCCCGATGCTGCAACCCAAGCAACCGCCACTAAAAAGCAAAAATCCTATAGAAAGCCAACATTCACTAAACGCTGCATTAATCTTAGCATCCAAAATGCGAAGAAAGCAGCGCAGCTCTTTAACCAGGCACAGGCCGAAAAAAGCAAAGGGCTAAAAGAAATTAATGCCGAATACAGGCGTGCGCAACGGGAACACCCCCACACTACAGAACAAAAGATTTTGTGGCAAGAGTTTAAGATTGATAACAAGCTGGCCAAGGTAGAACCTATGGAGTACAATAAACACGTGATCGATTTTAACCGTTGCAACGGCACTAAATTTCTTATGCGCCTATACCAGCCCCTTAAAAACGAACTTGAAACCTTCGAAATCTTATTAAAATTTTACGTTGCCCAAATTCGCGATCTAAACGCCTGGAAAGAACGTACAAAAATTCATACTACCGGAACACTTCCAAGGCTTCATACCAACTCAGAGAGCTTAAAAAGGTACAAAATCGACGGGGTAAAGCAGTGCCGATTTAAGAATGATGCTATCTTAGATCATGTACATACATTAGTTGCTGCCGGCATGCTTATCAATTACAAATCTCACGGCCGCAACGCTGGCTTTTCCCTGCAATTTAACCCTGAAATTTTGGTGGTAGACGAAGCCAAAACCAAAAAATCACAAATCACACCAAACCAATCGATTAGCCTTTTTAAAACGGTTAAAACCACCTATAGTGATCATAGTACAGGATCATTACAGAATAAGAATAGAATTAAAGGGGATGCCTATGGCCTCCCTGATGAAAGGAACGGTGCTAATGCACCTACGGCAGCTACTGGAAACACTACTGGGTCACCGTCAAGCGAAGGAATGCCTGAAAAAAAACTAAGCAAAAAAGGTGAAATTTTGGGCCAAAAGGCTAAAGATCTTGCGAGAAAACAGGAACAAAATTCACCGGGCGGCGGCGCGAATCCCGTATCTGGCCAGTTAACCGAAGCTATACAAGATCCTTGGGAACTATGCCAACAGCTTGCAGCCAATAATTTTGTGCATGCAATGCCTATCGCCATCAAACAACTAGAGTTTGAAGCTGCTAACGGAACACTTTCACAACCGGTATTTAGAACCTTGCTTTTCCAACAATTCATGAAGTACATTTCGCGCCTTAAGGCGGAAAATCAAAGTGCTGCCGGTGCATTTTACCGTGCATTTGAAGAACTGGAAGATAAAAAGATGATCAATTTTGCAGGCCGTTACTTCACCAAATCTAAAATGCTGACTGAATATAAAAAATGGTTGTGGATGGTAGACCATGCCGAACGTTGGGCGAAAAAGCGTAACTGGCAATTCCTGTACATCAATGATTACCTGGACACCACGCGCCGCGATGCAAAAGAAGTTGGCTTCTGGTATCTGGAGAAACAATTTAAACAAAACGAGAAGAAAAAAGCAGCTCGCAAAGCGCAACGTGCCAAGAAAGCACAACAGGCGCAACGGCGAAAATCGGCCATAAAAGCCGATCGCGTAGAGAAATTTGGCTATCGATCCATCAAACCGGGAACCAATCGCAGTACAGATTACGAGAAAGCGGCCAAAGCGGTTAGAAAATACCTTCACGGAAAAATTACCAGCCAGGAACTGTATTACTACGTAGAAAACAACCTGAATCAAAGCATTCGGGAAGGTCTTAAGAACATTATTAATAACGAAACTTTAAAACTTAGAACTTATGATGCTTAAAACAGCTAACCACAAATCGACCCGTTGCGTACATGGCAACGGCGGTAATTGCTCACAATGCAGTAGTATAAAAATGGTCGCTTATGATCACAATGATCAAAAAACGGTGTGGTATTCGTATTTCAAAGAAGATCAAAAATATAAAAGTAATCAGGACAAGATCTTTCACGCTATGGCCAACCGTTTTGCAAAAAAAGTAGGAGAAATCAACGTAAAAAAGATCATGTTTTTCGAGAATAAAGAAAGAGGTCGAATGCTTGTTGAAACCTAAAATAAGAGAGCATGTGTAGATATCAAA
Source organism: Zunongwangia mangrovi (assembly GCF_900112105.1). Taxonomy (GTDB): domain Bacteria; phylum Bacteroidota; class Bacteroidia; order Flavobacteriales; family Flavobacteriaceae; genus Zunongwangia; species Zunongwangia mangrovi. The sequence continues at coordinate 283,057 of NZ_FOKV01000001.1, forward strand.
TAAAAATAAGTAAAGTGCTTCAAAAAGATCTAATACTTTTTAAAATGGCGTTGAACAACTATGTAAGTTTTCAACACGCACTTATAGACATGCTGCCCAATAACGCAGATAATTATAAAATGCGAATAGGCGTAGCAGTAGAACTTTACTATGATTTCCATAGCAGGACAGAGAAACAAAAACCGGCAAACCATAGTTTAATAGACCTTCCATTGCATAAGGCAATTGTTTTAAAAGAAGCCTTGCAAGATCAGGTAAGTCAAAAAACCACTGAAATATGGGAACGCAGCCGTTGCAACGGCTATGTTACGGTGATCGATCAGGCCTTACCTACAGCATTACAAATTAAAGCAGCAGCAGTATCATGAAAAACTTTAACCAGGAACGGCGTTTACCACCGTAATACAGTGTGTCCTTTCGAATTTATTTTACGATCAGCCAACTTGTAACCTAAATTCAAAAGATATGCAACACCAAAGCACCTTACAAGCTATCCCTAAAAAGCTAAAGAAACAGGAAATTTACAGATTATACGGTTGGATGAGTACCGCCAAGCTTCGAAAAATCATCCACTGGATCCAAAAGGAAGTTCCCTACAATTGCCCGGGCATCACTGAAGAAGAAGCAAAAAGAATGCATTCGCTGAATGCAAAACAAGTAGAAAAATTATTTGAAGAACTAGGAGCACCGGAAGGTTACAGGGAACCCCTGTAATAATTATATTAATGACGACTATTTTTCCTACACGAAAAAAGAACAGTAAAGGGGAAAAACACCCTATTTTATCGATTAAATACATTTTTATGAAAATTTTACATACATTAACACATACTTAACCTAAAATAAATTAAACCATGAAAATTTTTAACAAGTTTTTTGTATTACCTCTATTACTCTTAGGTTTTTCCTGCACAACCGATAGTATCGACGAGGTTCCTTCTGAAGAAAATCTCTCCATTGAAGAACAACAAGTAACAACTTTAGAAGTAATTCTCGCAAGAGGTTATGAAAAGTCAGAAATCGAAGATTTCGGAGATTATTACCTTGTGCAAGGAGACATATTATTTTCAAAAGAAAAATCATATGCTCTAAACTCAAATAGACAAAGGCATACACCGTATATCACAGACCGAACGTTTATTTCAGTCTATTTGCACCCTAGCATGTCCTCCACGTGGCGCAACGCATCCAGACAAGCTATTACGAGATGGAATAACTTAGAAACTAATTTTCATTTTGTTGAAATAACTAACTCATCGGCTGATATCCAAATTATGTATGATTCATCGGCTGGGCAAACTTTAAATGCTAATGAATTTGGAGCTGCACTACCCCCAACGTCTAATTTAATGCCTGGTAATTTAATACTTATAAATCCTGATTTTAATGCATGCTCTGGTGGAATCACAGAAACCTTAAGAATAGCAAACGTTCAGCATGAACTAGGTCATACAATCGGATTAGCCCACACTAATGATTCCTCTGAAAGCTATATTCCTAATACTCCATATAGTGATAGCAATTCAATCATGCAAGGTGGTTATGCATGTTCTTTATCTGATTTTTCTACAGGAGATATTGATGCTATACAAATACTTTTCCCTCCAATATTCTGGGCAACTGTTAATGGGCCTAGCCATGGTTATCCAGACCAAAACTATACTTGGACTGGTTTAGCTTATGGAGACCTTGGCGAACCACCTTACACATATCACTGGTATAGAAGCATTGATGAAGGAGAAACATACACAATGACATGGGGATCTACCCAATCGGTATACAGTTATATTCCTGAAGGAATGGAAGTTTTACGATTATATTTGGTGGTAACAGACTCTGAAGGTAATATCGCTAAAAAAAGATTTCAAACAATTAATATGGATTTTGGCGGTGGAGGCCCAAAACCAGGGATGTAAAGAATAGATATAGAAAAGCCGTCATAAGACGGCTTTTCTGATTTTAAATATACTTAATTCTCTGGGAGAAAGGACTCAAGTGACTTTTATCTAAAACTCCTCAATTATTTAAACTTAAATATCGCGATAAATTCTTAATGATTTATTCGAATAAAAGCATAATCATAATCGTTTATTAGCCGTTGCAACGGTGATTAAATCTAAGCTTATGAAATTTTCAGAAGAAAATATAATCAACTCACCTAACGGCCAATATATAGCTACACAAATATCAAAAGATAACAAAAATACTTTCTATTTAGGCACTTCTAGATTAATTTCAGTAAATAAAAAAGACGTTTTTAATACTAAATATGGCATCGCTACACTTATTACAAACATTGCAAACAGATCTGAAGTTCAAATTTTAAAAATCGGACCTACATCGAATCTAAACAAATGGCTTTCATTTTACCAAAAAGAAATACATGATTTCCAATTATTAAAAAGTGGAATGTAAAAAACCCATTACCCTTAGAGGATACTATTATAGATTATTTCGCTAAATCTAACTACGATTCATTTGGGCGTGAATGGTTCTGGGGGTAATAAGGACTTTAAATTACGACTAATTAATCAAACTGAATGGTTTATAGAAAACAGCTATGAACCTACGAATGCATTTCGATCGCACTACAATTACCTTTTTAAAATCTAACGCAATATCTCTAACGGATTTCATAAAAAAAGCCCGTATTGCGTGACAATACGGGCTTTTATTTAATTCTAATAAAGGCTTAAAAACCTCCTAAATCTTTTTTACTACTTAAATTCTTCTCAATTTTGCTCATAATAGGTCTAGTTTTAATCTATTCTCGTATTTAAAGATAAGAACATTTTTATCTTTATCTTATAAATTCATGTTATTTAACAACGTACTTGTCATTTTAATATTGCGCTAATATAAAAATAATTATTAATTAGGCTCGCCCCAATCCCTACATAACTTAACAAAATCTTCCCAGCATTTTTCGTGCCCTTTCTCACTTTGAGCATCTTTTATGTAACTGTGTAATGTAATATAAATATTGTAGAACATCGAATGCATAGCGTCTTTTATAATATCCTCATCAATAAATTCCTTCTTTATTTGAATAGCAATATTTTCGAATGAGTTTAAAAGTAAATGCAACCTTGAATGATCCTTTGGGTTTTTTGAAAGATGCTCCTTAAAAGGTTCTACATTTGAATTCTTTATTAAATTCGGAACTTCTCGTTTTAATTCGCGATAAGCCCTTAGTGATTCTACCATCTCAGGTTTATAGAACTGAGAAATTATCAAATAACTCCTTTCACACTTCTTATTATAAAGATTTTTTTCATTGAAAGCTTTGGTCTCTTCCATTTGCTCTTGCTTGAACTTCTTATCTCTTTCGCCATTAATTGTATGCAATATAAAAGTTAAGATAGCAACAGATCCTGTAGCAAAAAACATAACATCTCTAAAGTTAAAGTCATCTAAGATCCATAAGAAAAGAACTAAACCTATAATTAGAGGTATGCAAAGAGTAAGAAAAACTCCACTAAGAATAAAATTTACTTGTTTATCTTTTAACATTTTACGGAAAAATTTCATCAAATATATAAAAATATATAATTAACGCTTGTCTCTAAAAAATTAGTAATAAACATTGATTTACGTTTATGATATAGAACCTGAGAACAACATCCACACTTAATCCGACTTATTTGTATTTTAACGACATAATAAGTATATTTTAGCAAAAAAAGTCACCTATTTCGATTAAAAACAGGTATTTTTACAAACTAATTCTTTAAAAAATGTCTAAAGAAAATAAATTCGAATCTCAAAACACGGTATTGGTAAGAGCTATAGGCCTTCTTACGGGTAAAGTCATATTCGAAAGCAATGATGCTCTAAAAGTAATTGAGCAAGCTGAAAAATCAGGAGAGGAGTTTATTTTAGATTTTGAAACTAATCCAGATTATCAATTCATATTTTGAGTAGATCTTCGTATCCGTTAACAATTGATAATAAGAATCAATTAAAACCAAAATTACCATTAAAGTTAACTAATCCTGAAAATGGAAAGTGTATATCCGTATTAGCTTTAGTTGATAGCGGAGCTGAAAAATGTACTTTTCCTATGATGATAGCAATTAATCTTGGAATCCCCTTAAACAAATCAACTGAATCAAAGACAAGAACAGCAGGTATTTCTGGACAGGGCTTGGAAACATATTCATTTAAAATCAAAATTGATATTCTCAACATGCAAAGAAATTCGATTGTGAAAACTATGAATTTAGAAGTCTCTTTTATTAAAAATAATTCAATTCCCCCATTAGTTGGCACAGCTGATTTTCTCGAGAATTTTAATCTTATGATCAACTATCCACAAAAAAGTTTAACTTTAGAATGGTAGATTTCACTAGAAATTAAAAAATTCTGCACTAAAACTATCTGATAAAAAAACCGTTAAGAATTTTAACGGTTTTCTAATTTAGATGTAATGAAACGCGTTCAAATTCTTCAAAATTTGACGAAATTCTTTATTCTACGATCGCCTAGTACAATTTTCGGTTAAATAATTCTTAATTCCAATAATTTAGATTAAATTCTATTCTATCAATTAACTTTTACCTTACAAAGTTTATCTTTTGATTAGAATCAATAAGTCTCAAAATACCTAAATCTTGCCTAAGACTATTTCTAAACCCGGTACGTTTTAGCCAAATTTTATCTAATTGTTGATCATTATATTTTGTCCCTAACGCTAGCTCAGCTTTCGAAGCTTCTATTAATTCATAAAAGCAATTCAATGAGTTATCGGAGAGAATTAGGTTTACTTCACCTGTCTTCCAATCTCGTAAACCATTAATTAGAGTTTTATAAATACCAGGTAAATCATCTTCATCACGGATTCGTTTACCAAGCAAGTCTGTTAATTCGAATGCTCTGCCGTAATATTTAAGCCTTAATTCATTAAGTTTTTCGCCATATCTAGCAGATATTTCTCTTTCCAGATTTAACTTATCATTTCTACTTTTTCTAACAGCCAAATAATACGTAATTGAAGAACTAAATATACTTGCTGAAATAGAAATAATCATATCTAAACTATCCATCTTAAAATCTAATACTAATGAAATTTAATCTCAAAAACCATGTAATTAGTTTTTAGATGATTGTCGTTTTCTTCGGCTCCCAAATGTAAATGTTTCCCCTTATAGAAAACATTAGAATAATCATCCTCCCAATATTTTGTAGACTTCCCTTTTGTATCTGAGGTAGAAATTAAAATATAAGTCCCCTCTTTTAAAGCTGCAGAGCCACCCCCTTGAGGAAAATCAGAATGTAAACTTATATCATCCTCATCCCAAATCGGATCATCTTTTACGACCATTTCTGCAATACCGTCATAAATCTCTGTTCCTAGCTTAATATAGTCAAGCGCTCCACCTAGATTCAAATATTCCCCAATACTAGTATTTTGAATCATTCCAGTTACCTTTGATATATCAAACTTTTCATCAATCTCATCAAGCTTAACTTTCAAGAATAGTTCTTCTCCGTAATTAACATTCTTAAAGATTTTTCTATGTAGGAACCCTCCAGGAGAAGTTCCATCTTTCACCCTAAAGTCTCTTACAAATGAAGCTTCATTTAAATCAGCATTATTATCATTAGATGGATAATATTTAACATTAAACTTTAAAATCGCCTCATTCATCTTAGACCAATCGGGCAAATCATGACAATAAAAAGCTGTTAAGTTTATATCACATAATTTATTTCTAATAGAATCACCATCACCCCCCAAATATTCTGCTAATTTGACCGAATAAAATATGTTAGGATTTTGAATATTAGCTCCGTTAAGATCTACGAATAAAAGTTGAGTATTTTCCAATTGTCTTGCCATAATAATTTTATTTGATTGATAATCAGAAATATACAATTAAACCGAATTAAATACTATACCCAATGTCAGGTATTTTCTTAATTACAGGAAACATAATATCTCCCTCTTTATTGGAATAATTTAAAATGCGTTTAAATTATTCAAAATTCTATTTTATAGCAGAAAGTTAGATCGAATTCGATGCAGTTCGACTATATCCTTCAGCTCCAAGATTTCCCTTCCCCATCTTGCAGGCCTAAACAAGTAAGAAAAAGCTTCAATGGCTGTAACGCAGGAACAAAACGCATCACTTAAGCGCAATCTGAAACCAGGAAAACAGTACGAGAAATTGATCCCGGCGGTAAGTTGTGCCTCTACAGATCTTGGGCAAGGTGATACCTTCCATACTGTAGATGAAATGCGAGATTGGATTATTAAGTATGCCTGGCAAACAAAAGAACTTGCCGCCCTGCTTTACAGTCAAGATTTAAGGTTATTGGCACATAATATTTATAAATTTTCTTACGATCACATTCAATATAACGCAGACGGCGCATTGCAACAAATTTCTTCTCCTGCATGCACCTGGCATAAAAGAAAAGAAGGTGTAGACTGTAAAAGCTTTTCGGTTTTCGCAAGCTCCATTCTCTCAAATCTAGGCATCAAACACGCCATTCGCCAGGTACGTCAACCATATTTCAATCCTGAACACTGGACACATGTATATGTTGTGATCTATCAAGACCAAAACCCGGAAAGCTATTCTAAAAATGCACCAACGTTCGTAATTGATGCAACAAGGCATCACAATCAAGAAGTTAATTATTTAGAAAAACATGATCTTATGATGCTACAGCACGTTGGTCTTAATGCACCTTCTAATGTGTTAAGTGCAGAAAAGCAGAACATTATTGATAATTTCAATAAGTTTTGCCTTTTCCTATTAGAAAATAATGTTCCCGTTGCAACGGTAAATGCCATTCGCAGCGAAGTGAATAAATATACCTCGCAAGGTGTAGATCCTCAGTTTGCTATTATTGATAACGGTATTAGCATTCAAGGCAAAGAATTTACATTCACCTTAGTCTCAGACCCGGAATATCAAAGAGGTTTAGGGATAGTTGTTACCGGCACTGCTGCTGTAGCTGCTGGTAAAGCCTTAATGAATATGTTACCACAGGATTTCTTCGGAAATACCTTTGGTGCCATTTTCGCAAATGGTTTCGACCTTTCCTGCTGGAATGCCAGTTACTCCGAAAGTAAAGCACAATCTGCATTACAAACCGATATTCCTTTCTTTATCAATGATCACGCTGGTCTTGATAAGGCCGTTAACACCACAACGGTTAACAAGTTTATGAATGCCATAGATGCATACATAGCAGATTCAAAAAACGGACAAGCCTCAAAATACGCAAGCTGTACTCGTAAAGGCTATGCAGCACGACAAAAAGGAGCTGAAGAAGCTAAACAGCGTGTACTACAAACTTTGGAAAGTTCAGGTTTAACCTTAGTTCCCACCGGGAAAAAAGAGGGTTTTCTGCAAACAGAAAAACCGATGCCCAGTATTGGCAAACCTTATACATGGGGAGCTGAGTTTGGTAGCAAATACGCTTATCAATATGATAGTTACCGTGTAGAAGGCGGAAACCAATCATCAACACCAAATTATGATGATGTAGTAACTACAGATCAGGATTTGAATATGGGAGGCAATACCAATCCTGGAAGCAATTATCAAAACGGCGGAAACAACCAGGTTCCTATTGGTAACACCAATCAGGGAGCTAGTCAGGCCGGTATGGGATGGCTCGCACCAGTAGCCATTGCAGCTATTTCTATCCCAATGGTAATGAAGCAAATGAAACAGGGAAACGCAACTACTAAAACTAAAAAGTAATGCAGCTGGGTATCATCACATCATTAATCCGTTCTATCAATTTGGACAGCTCGAAAACTACTTTTCAGAATAGCTTGGCACAGCTACTATTAGTTGTGCAATGCAATGAAGAAGCAAATTTGGACAGCCATGTGCATAATGATGTAGAACAATGGTTTAATGATACCTTCAAAGCCTTTTTTGAGAGCCGTTGCAACGCCGTTGCAACGGTAGAAGATACCAATAAGCTTATTCGAGATCTAGCCGTTGCAACGGCTTATTACCGTGCCAAAAGTAATGAATCCATTATCAGCAGTATTGGCGATGTAGAGCTTGCTAAAACTGAAGTGCTTACACAGGTAATAACCGCCATAGAAAATACGCTTAAGGCCATTCTAACAGATCCAGCTTTTCAGGTAAAAAGAACCTTGGCCAGTGAAACAGGAGTAGAAAAGTTAGAAAACTACAAGTGGCCGGGTGATGAAACTTTGGTAGCACATGCCTGGTATTATGATAAAGCCGTTGCAACGGCGGCAGAAACTCCGATAAATGATTCTTCGGTAGTCCCAAAAAACCCTCCACCTGCTGAGAAAAGCTGGTTGGATAAACATTTCAAAAAGATAGCACTAGCCGGAATGGTCGTGAATCTTTTAAAAAAGTAATCACATAGCATCAACGTCATAAATAAGTAATCAAAATTTAAATCCATTGTAAAAATGAAAATTGGAAAAATCTCTTTAGCAAACATTAGCACTGAAGCCGTTAGTTTCGGTGGAGCTGTTCTTGGTGGTGCTGTTTCCGATGGTGCTATGGCGATCATCCCGGCAGAGCATAAAACGGCTGCACGCTACGGAATGACCGGCGGCGGAATTCTATTAGCCTCTATCGTAAAAGGAAAAGACAGTATCTCACAGGCCTTAAAAATGGCAGGAATTGGTATTGCAGTTAAGCAAGGTCTTGCAGCAATTCGTGATTTCGCAGAAGGTCAAATCTCTGTAGACGACACTTCTATGGCCTCCAGATTTGTAGGTGGTGCGGTTGGTCTTGCATGCCCTTGTGAGAGTGGCGGCAGTTACACTGCATTAAACGCGGCTCCGGTAATCAACTTTGAGCCTGCTGCTCCAAGAATCCCATCTGCTAATAAAGCTTCAGCTTACTAGTATAAAAATCGATAAAAGTCATCATTTAAAAATCATTCATCAATTTCAAAAAACGAACAGAAATGACAACAATTCATAGCAATCGTATTAAATACCTATCTGCCTTAGCGTTCTTAGGTGAAGTAACAGACAAATTATCTGCCGGTCTTCGTCAGGATCTTGCAAGCCAAAGAGTGCGTTTACTTAAGCATACTGCAATAGTAAGAAAGAACGCAACTAACGCTTCTTCTACTTATCCATTCATTGACGAGAACACTAAAAAATTAGCTGGTATCTCTACCATGAACGGAAATTCATTGCCACAAAACATGGCAGTGGTAGCAGATGCTATTTCTGTAGGATTTGCAGAAGGAGACGGAGCCGACAAAGAAGGTGCAGTTATCTACACTCAGGATGTACCGGCAGCACTTAGAAACGCCAATTTCGTTTTAAAGCAAAATGGCCGTGAGATCTTAGATGTACCTGTAGCCGATCTTATTGCAGGTGAAATGCCTACAAAGCAAGAAGATTATTTCCATGACCTGGAAACTTTCATTCTGTTAGCAGATGAAACAGCAATGAGCTGGGATTTTGTTTTCCCTGGTGGGCAAACATTAGCTCCTTCTGAAGCAGGAAAAAATGTTTATGTAGAAGTGAGAATCAAAGGCTTCAAAACCCTGAAAAACATATAACAACATTAGTTGGTTGGTTAGTTTAATTCGAAAAGCCCTGCCTTGCAATTCGGGCAGGGCTTTTTTTCTAAAGTAAAAATTATGCAGAAAGTTAAATGGCGCAAGCAGGTACTTACCATTGAAGCCGGCTCTAAATACGATCAGAATACTATTCTTATCCCTTCCGGGAAACGTGTTTTTGCTGCTGCTATAGGCTCTAAACCAAAAGATCAAATTATAAATCTTGGATTTGATGAAAATGGTAGTGAGGTTGAGACTGAAATGGATCTTGACTTCTGGAAGAAAAATGATACCGGCAAATTCTTAGACGGATTTAAGCCGCTTGAATACACCGGTGGAAGTACGTTAACCTTAAAATTAACGGCTACTACAGACCTTACCGAAAACTTTCAGGTACAGGTAGTTTTCGGAATTATTGACAACGACACCACATGTTAAAAGGAAAATTAACCTTCGAGCTTATCAAGACTGATAATCGGGATTATCCAATCGATGGAAAGGTAGAACCAACCTTTTACAATTTTGGAGAAACCGATGTATATGTGATGGAAGCCAGGTTAAAACCGGGAGAAAGTTTTCAGGCCGGTGCAACCGGGTTTGAAATGACCGGAAATGTACCTGTTCGATTTGAAGGTGCAGGAAAAAAGGACTGCAAATGCTATTTCGTAGTCCCTGAAAAATGTTAAAAAGTTATGGCAGAGCAAAGTTTAGATAAAATCATTAATTGGCTTAAGAACGATCCTCTTAACCGTTGGGAAGTCTACGACGTTAATAAAGATGAAGTCCTGGAGAAATGTCTTTCTTTTCAGGATTTGAATACTCGTTACACCGCCCCAATGGATTATTTTAAGGAGTTATTATCCCGTGGCGTTACCAATGTACAGTTACAACGAAAAAGAAAAAACGGTTCTTCTTATCGTAAAGAAGGATGCGGACTAAACTTTGCGCTCTCCCAGCCTGAAAAAAGAAACGTTGATGCAAGTGGTAGTACGGTTCGGCCGGCTGCCACACATCAACAATCACAAATGTTCCCGGGACTTGGAAATCCTGCCAGTGGTTTAAGCTTTAGCGATACCATAGACACTTTTACCAGGGCAAAGCAACATGACGAGTTAGTTTCTAAAAACAGCCTTTTAGAAGCTGAAAATAAGGATTTAAAAAGTCAAGTTGATAAATATAAAGAGCAGGTACTTCGCAATGAACTGGAAAGCAACAACAAACCATCTAGTTTTGATAAACTGCTTGACAAGTTAGCCGATAAGCCTGATATAATTCCAATGATCCTCCAGCAATTTAGCAGACCCGGCGGACAATCACAGGGATTAAACGCTCCACAGCAACCAAAACTTAGTGACAACAAACAATATCTTATTGATTTAATCGGAAGGGCTCAGGTTCCAGACGATTTATCGAATGCCGCTTCTCATGTTATTGCACAGGGATTAGCAGAGAATAAAGCCTTTATGGATCAATTTATTAAAAGAACATCAATTAATTTAAATCATCATGGCAGCATCAACGCTTGTAATTATGGCCAACACTCCAGAAGAGGCCAACAAAAAAAGAAAATCGCTTAACGTTTTGGCTAATCTTTCTCCAGAACACTTACAGAAACTGGAAGAACTGGCCAGAAAGCCAAAGGCGATTGAAGCTCTCGACAAAAAATGGGGGCTGATCAAAACCTTTATCTGATAAAATTATGACACCAATTCCAATCCCAAATGCGGTTAGCAAATACGTTATTCCTGTTGTGGGAATAGCAGCTTTAGGAGCTGTAGCCTATGTAGGTTTTCAGTACCTCAAAAAAGATGAAATTCCGAAGGTTCAAAAAAACCCTAAGTATCCATCATCACAATTAAGCAGTGTTGAAGCTACGGCGATTGCCGAACGCTTATATACTGCAATGGCTACTCTTGGAAGACCTAATGATCAGGAAAAGACCATCATTTTCAATTCCCTTCAAAATCTAAATCAAAACGATTTTGTAAAGGTTTATGAAGCATTTGGAGCTAGACAATATTCTAAGTTTTGGAGAAACATTGGTGATCCTTTTACCAGCGACGATCATAGTCTTTTGACCTGGTTAAGCAACGAACTCACAGCTGAAGATTTTGCAAAAATCTCTCAGATTATACCGGAAGCAAAACGATATCAAAATGCAGCATAATGGCAATTAATAAACCTTTTCGATTCTTTGATCGTGCAACCGGAGATGTTATTAAAGGTGTAACCGTAGTAACGTATGACCAGAAGGGATTTGAAGTCGATCGAGGTGTAAGCAATAGTAAAGGCGTTGCGCATACCACTTCAGAAGAAAATCATAGAGTAGTCTTTTCGTACCCGGGAAAGAAGACAATTACCCGTACATACGGAAGCGCCTACACAAAACAGTATATGGATAATAATCCAGACTACGTAGCACAACCGGAAAATCCTACGAGTACTCCAGATGCAACGAACACGAATAATTCATCTGAAACCACGAATACCGTTAATATCATGACTAAGCAATTTATAGTAAAAGATGAATTTGGTTCGCCAATTTCCGGTGCACACGTATATACTTCGTCCACCAATGGCACGATCACAGATACCAGTGGGAAAGCTACCTTAAATGTTCAAGCAGGCGATTCGATAATTTTTTCCCATTTATCATTTAAGGCGCAACAATACCCGGTATCAAATGTACCAGGTACAATTACACTTAGTACAAATGTTAACGCTATGGATGAAGTGGTAATTACTGCACCAAAGAAGAAAACAAACTGGTTTAAACCGGTAGGCGTTGGCTTGGCCTTTATGCTCTTAATCTCTATGGGGAACAAACCTAAAAAAGCAACATTGTAATGGCTCAGTTAAAAAACTACAAACCTTTACTCGCAAAAGATTTTGGAACGCTTGGATTAAATGCTTCGTTTGAGGCCTACTCTCCCCTATTGCAGCAAGTAGAAGGCGGTTATCAAAACAATACAAATGATCCAGGCAATAAAAATAGTCTTGGTCAATATGTAGGAACGAACCATGGCATTTCTGCAAGGTGGTACGAAAGCATTTTGGGCTACCCACCAAGTAAAGCTGATATGCTCGCGATTACCAAATCTTACGCAAAAGAATTATTCCTGGAGTATTTCTGGTTAAAGAACGGTGGTGATAAAATTATTAATCAAGCTGTTGCTAACACGATAATCGATCATGAAGTAAATGCAGGTAATGGTGTGCTATTGGCACAGCGATGTCTTAATAATCATTTCGGTTATAATCTATCTGAAGATGATGTAATGGGCCCGATGACTTTATCTGCAATTAACCGTGTAGATCCTGTACGTTTTGTCAATCTGTTTAACGGTTATCGAAAAAAGCATTACGAGACAGTTTCTAATTCAGCAACATTCCTTTCGGGATGGTTAAAACGCTTAAAAAAGTTCGGAGTTGAAAATCCCGGGCTATCCGTAGGAAGTATTGTTATTGTGGCCACTATTGGCTTTTTAATCTACCAAGGAATAACAAATCAAAATATCTAGTACAAATGGGAGTAGGAAAAGTAGTTGATCGTGTTGGATGGGGTAACAGTAATACTGAAATCCCTGAAAGCCTATTACAGGATATTGAGAAACTAAAAAATGCGCAAAAGAAAACTATTGATCTTGGTAACATCAATGCTCTGGCAATAGAAAAAGCCTTTAACAATAAGGCTCTGGAAAATTACCAGGCTTACGGCACCAGTTTCGAAATTCCAGCAACAGGTTATGTTCAGGTTACAGCTACTCAAAATGAAAAAGAAGTAGTTTGGCTTTTTACCGGTGCTGCTGGTTCTTATAATGGAAATACAAAATTAGCGACTGCCGGGGATTTTACCAGAATTTCTTTTGATGGCCAGGTAGATCTTGAAGCTATTCGCTCAGCTCTTGGTGATTCTCCAGTCCTTGCCGGTGGGAATACTAGTGATACGGCTCAAACGCTTAGAGAGGATACTGATACAAGTTTAGAAGGCGATGATCTACAGTTTAGCACCAAAGCTAAAAAAATCAACATTAAAAGGTTTAAAAGTAAATTTAAACCTACTCCATTTTTTAATGATGATTTTACTGATTTAGTAAATAATAAAGATGAATTTCTTGATAATCCTACTGAGGGAAGATATTCATATCCCTCAGTTATGGCGGGTGGCACTAAAGATACAAGCAAATTAAGGAATATTTTTCATGCAGCTTTATATGCTAGTTTGACAAATGATCAAAGTGTAGCAAATGCTGTAGCCGAAGAATTTGTAATTAGACTGCTGGCAAATGATCTACAAGATCCTGGCACATTTGAGCATCCTGTTGGCACTATAGAATGGATAGGAGGTGCTTATTTCCATTTCGCTACGAATATTAAGAAAATGCACAAAGCATTTGAATTGATTTACAACATTCAAAATGTTTGGACAAATAAGAACATATCGGATATAAAAAATTATTTTAAGGACTTTAATACCATTCTTTGGAATTATTATGAACGTAAAATACCTGCTGTTTTAGGGGTTGATTGGAAAGAAGGAAACTTTGCTATCCCATCATATCTTACCACAACACTTCATTATCCAATAGAAAATTCAGATGGCACCCCAAACATAGATTTTGTAGTAACCAATTTCCAAGAAGCAATATTCAATAATAGAATGTTTGATATCGTGGGGTATATTCATCATTGGGCTGTTAATAATAACGACACTCCAAAAGAAGTCGCTATGAGAAACCACGTAAAAATGTGGTGTAAATATGCGATGTTTACGGACGGTACTTTATACGAAATATACAGAAACTCTTCTGATGATAGAAACAAAGGGGTATTCTACAGTAACATAACGCTATGCCATGTCATAGATATAGCTCATCTAGATGCAATGGCAAACCATTTTCCAGGTGATCGCCTATATGATTATGAAACTACGGAAGGTATAGAACAGGGAAGTATTAATCTTACCAATATTATTTACACTGGTTCATCAACAACTGATGGAGTTACGCCAAAAAACATAAAAAAAGCAATACTTAATGTTTCTAAGTATTTAAGATCAAGTGCAAATGGCGGGTTTAATGATCTTAGATATTTTGAAGGCGTTCCTTTGGATTCCTCGCAAAGAAATGTTGAAAATAATACTTTTCCACGCTATAATTCCATTGTTCCTGCTATCGCTAATTACTATTACAATGATCCCGAATTGGAAGATTATTACTTATACAACACGGATGCTGGCTATCCTCAAAAACAAATAGTTAGTGAAGGTATTGTAAAAGTAGAAGATTGGGGAGCAAACGAAATATTTATAATTGGAAATTTATGGATACAGCACGAATTTAATATTTTCGATCCTAAATATTTTGGAAAAAAAAATATCTCAGCATACCAGGCAAAATTAGAGCCTATATCAAACTTATTATCGAGAAACTCACAAGATGCTTTAAAGGAAATCAATGAAAAGACTGAGGATTTAAAGGCAAATACTACAGGGTATAAAAGTCAAGTTTTCTTTATCGATGAAACCGGAAGGGAAGTTAGTTTTAATAGAAATTCATTTCTTGAATTACTAACGGTTTTCTTCAACCAGGACAATGATCTATTTTATTCAGCATTAACAGGAAAAGGCTTTAAAGCTAGAAGTAATTATCCATCACTTCGCTTAACCAATAATAGTGGCCCAGGGAATGCAATTACAGGGGACTGGACATGGCAAACACACCCTTCTGGTTATTTTCTACTTATTAACTCGCTCACGAATGAACCCGTCATGTACATCCATAAAAGTATGTCAGAGGGTAGTATAGTTTTCAATAACGATCGATTAGGAATGGGAGTTGGCAATGCACCCCTGGAACAAATTCACATTGCCGAAAATATCAAAGCGAATATTGGAAAATTCCAAAGTCTTGAAGTACCTGGATATCAAAAAACTGAAATTATTGATGTTCCCAATGCTGCTACTTATGTACTCAACCGAAATTCAAAAATAAGTGCATTACACCTTAAGGAAGGAACTACAGATCAAAGCTTCAGTATTAATAAGAATAGTTTAGAAGATCACGATGTAACGCATTACAAAGTTATGCGTGGTCGTGTAGCAGGAAAACTTACACTTGATAATAGCGGAGAAGCTATACCGCAATGCCAAATTCTAACACCGAAAGGCAAATCTAACCAGGTTATTCAAGGTGGTGTGGTCGATATTTATTTTTTCTCTAGTGTGTTATCAAATGGCACTTGGTATTATTACTGGCTAGCTAGCGGAGATCTACAAGATATTTTTATCTCCGATACATCAAAGACGATTAACGCAGGTGGTGGAAGCTTTGAACTCACGATAGCGACTTTATACGAATGGTCGGTAGATGATAATTCCGATTGGATAAGCTTTTCCAAGACTTCGGGTGTAGGTAGTGATAAGATAACCGTTACAATCGATGCAAACGCTACTCCCGAAATTGGTCGAGTAGCCAATATTGAAATCTCAGACGGTCACGTATCAGAAACGCTTCAAATACAACAAAACGCACAATAATCAATTCATCATAATTTTTTAATTCATCATTCATCAATCATGAAAACAATTTTCAATTATCTCGAAAAAAGAGATTGGTATTTACAACTACTAATCGGCGCTGTACTGGCAATTCTCGCACTAGCCTTGTGTGCCGTTTTCAACGGTCATGATATCCAGGCAATAATCGTAGTAACACTATTAGCTGTTTTTAAAGAACATTACCTGGAGCATAGAACAGAAGAAGCCTTTCATTGGCGAAATTTCTTGCTTCTTATTTTACCGGTAGTTATAGGCTTCATCATCCTACACTATTAACATCTGGCTTTTTCTTACATCATTCATCAATCATTAAACATTCATCATTATGAAACGATTTGTATTTCTAGCACTTTGCTCATTTTTAACCCCGGTATTGTTTTCATCAATAACAGTTGCTCAGGAAACCACAATAACTGAAAAGTTTGAAAAGGCCGATCAGGAATTTAGTAAGACCGAAGCTTCTAAGCAATTTGAGCTAAGTGTATCAAAAGAACTTATAGCAATATCTGAAGCCGTTGCAACGGCTAATGAAGATCAGATCCTTACCAATCATCCAACACTACCAAAATTGTTAGATGAATTTGTAGATCATGCCCGATATGAGCATATAAACTACGTACCGATACTTCAGAAATTAGAAAAGGTAGCATTCATACAGGCTAATCACAATTTTCTCGGGGCCGTTCTGGAAAAAGGTAAAACCATTGTCTTAAATGAATTTTTGTTAGAACGCCCAAAACTGCTGAAGGTGGTGTTCTTTCATACGATGGGAACGCTTTACGAAGTGGCTACAACCGATAATCCTGGTCACGCCATTATGGGTGAGCATTGGGTAAATGATAGCAAGCACGAATGGATAGCCGAAGAAGTGATGAAACGTCCATATTGGCGCACCCGGTATTTCAAGAAACTTGCTGAAAAACACGGCACTTCAATCTAAGCCCTAAATCAAGTAGTAACCATTAACTCCCCTTTTATGCACCTATTTCAAGTAGATATTGGAGAAATTCTCCCTGTGTTAAATTTCAAAGAATTATCAATCGCTGGGGTCTTACTAGGCATTATTTTTTATCTGATCAAAGAAAAGACAGCTCTAAAAAATGAAATTAAAGCTAAGGACAACAAAATCGATGAAATTGCTCTGAAATACTACACCCTTTTAAAGGACGGGAAAGCAGACACGGCACAAATGCTCAATAGATACGAGAACCTTCTTCAGGATGTTTTGAGAGTAAAAACAGTTTCCTATGGAAAAAAAACTGAAACAACAAGAGAATAAATTTAAGCGGTTAAGAGAAAAGTTCCTTAACCGCTTAGAATACCTGGATTATTTGCGAGATCAAACCTTCAAAAATTTAGACAATGTTACTACTTAAAAAATTGAATATTTCACATGTTTATCTCATTGTAATAGCAATACTTGCTTTTTTGCTATTCACAGATAGCTGCTGTAGTGATGTAGTCATTTCTGAAGAAACCACTATTGAAACAGAAATTGTTACTAAAGTAGATAGTTCCAGTAATCAGCAAATCAAAAATAAAACTCCAGAAACTGTAAACGTAGTTGAGCATAAGGACAGCACGCAAATAATTCCGAAAGAAAAGATGCATGAGCAAGATCCTAAAAAGGTAAAGCAAGTAAATCGGTATAGAGATACGACGTATTTCGAAAATGCCGTGGTGTATAGCGATATTCTTTCGGAAGGCCGTGTGCTGAAGCTCGATTTAAGAACAAGTATCGATCATCTACGCACCACCATAACCGAAACCAAAACCATACAAAAAACCTCTTTAGGTTTTTATCTAAAACCAAGTGTGGAATTTGTGCCTGGTCTTCTTAATTCGGTAGGAACTGAAGTATTGTTTATTAAAGGACGGTTTGGCGGTTCCGCAGGTATAGCGTATGCTTTTCAGGATCCGGTAAGCCCTATCAGGTTTAGAGTAGGATTATTAATCAAATTATAAAAAGTTATGGTTTTAAAAAACCTTCTTATGCTGGGCGGTATAGCTGCCGGAGCTGCATATTATTTTGGAAAAGATAAAGTGAAAGGATATTCCCAGGCTTTAGAAAACCTATCCTTCAATTTAAAATCGGTTAATAATATAAGCTTTGACGGCCTGGGTGGTTTAAGTTTGAAAGCAGATGTTCAGATTGTTAATCCTTCAAACTTAGATCTTTCTATCCCCGGTAGCATGATTAATATTCAGCAAATAGAATTCTTTACGAAATCAGGACAACTTCTAGGTACGGCAAATACGAATATCAACAATATTGCGATTTCGGCCCAGGGAACAAAACTATTACAAAATATACCTGTTCAAATTCCAATTTCACAAGCTTTAGGAAACATTAGCGAGTTATTAGATATCGTGGGAGACAGTTCAAATCTGAATATAGCCACGACAATAGAAATATTTGGAAAACAATTCACATTATAAATTACCTTCTTTATGATCATCAATGCTGTTCAAGCCTTCAACAACTTAAATGGGAAAATAGTCAGCCGCGAAGAATTAAAAACAATCGCAATATTAGCTACAGATCAGGGGCAACATTCCATAACTAAAAAAATCGATCAGCTTTTAAATTCTGAACAAGATTTAGAATTTAAAATAACCATTGGATCTCGTGAAATAGAACGTTTACCTGAAGATTGTCTTTGTGGCATTGACCAGGAAATCCCTCAAATGGAATTTGAAGGTTTAGGCAAAGCAGTTAGCCCGGATGATATCTACCAAATGATCACCGATAAAATGATCGAACAGATTGAAGCGGCCAGTGGCGAAGGTTATAAAACAAAATGGCGTAAGGAAGGCTATTTAATCCCTTTCAATTTTTCAACAAGAAAACCGTACAGGGGTATTAATGCCATGATGCTTACCGATTTCGCGATGGGTAGTTTCGAAAACCCTTTCTTTTTGACATTTAACCAGATTGAGAAACACAAAGGGAAAATAAAAAAGGGAGCCAAGGCAGCAAAGGTGGTTTACTTTACACAGCTTTATAAATACGAACAAGCAGAACCTGAATTAGAGTACGGTACTTATAACCGTCTAAAAATGATATCCTGGTTAAAAAAGAACAGAAAGGATATTAAGCTGTTAGAAAAATTCAGTCCGGAAAGTATAACCGATCAGAACGCTATTCCAATTCTGAAATACTACAATGTCTTTAATGGATCTGATATTGAAGATATTGATTTTGATTTAGAAAACTTCAAAATTGGCTATTATAACAATGGCATTAAAGGTAATGACGATTCACGTTTAGAAATTGCTGAAGCCATTTTTAAAAGCTTCCCTACTCCAGCGCCTAAATTAAAGCATGAACCTGGAAGGGCTTATTACAATTTTGTAGATGATTTTATTAGCATGCCGGAATTCAAAGATTTTGATACGGGTTTAGACTATTATCGTACGCTATTTCACGAAATGACCCACAGTACCGGTTTCGAAGAACGTCTTAACCGAAAAGTCAAAAACAGGTTTGGTTCTAAGGCCTATGCGAAAGAAGAGCTTATTGCTGAATTTGGAGCTGTTTTCCTTTCAGCACAAGCCGGTATTATTTGGCGAAATCAAAGCAACCATGCTGAATATATAAAGAACTGGCAGAACGCCTTGCCACATCTTAAGAAAGATAACCGGTTATTGATGAGATCTGCAAGTGCTGCACAAAAAGCAACAGATTTTATCTTGAATTATGACAAAGAGGGCATTCCAAAATTTCATAAGGAACTGGAAAACCTTAAAAATAGCAAACCAGAGAAAAAAGCTAAAAATAAATCTGAAGAGCAGCTTTCTTTATTTGAAGGCCTAAATGCTCCAGCTCCGGAAAAATTCAAAAGCATCAAAGAATTTGCGAATTTCGCCTATAACTGGGCAAAAGCCAATTTAACAGGGAAAAAATACGAGCATAACGAAATTGGCGAAACGGTACATTTTACGAATGCCGGTATCTATCATGCCATTAGAAGTAGACGAACAAAATTAAAAGTTCAGCTTATTTTTAAGGCAATGGAAATGCTAAAAAATTCAACCTTAATAAAGTTTGAAAAAGACAAAAAGAAGAGGGCAGAAATTGCAGGGGTTTACCGAATGAAAAGCTATGCTGTAATCGACAAATTCCCCTACGAGGTTGTCTTAACGCTTCGCAAAGGTGAGAACGGCACCGTGTACTACGATCATAAGGCCATAGAAGCAAAAAGGCTTACTATCGATGCAGAAAGCGAAAAATCCCAGTCTGCTGTTAATAGTAAACCTTTTATCAAAGATAAGGAAAATAATTCTTCTGGATTAAATGCACCTGAAAATACCGAAACGGAATTAGCGGTACTGGATGACCAGGAACCCGAAGTTTTACAAACGCTACCACAACCGGTACAGAAAGAAGAAACGGCAATGGTGCATAAAGCTGAAGTTATCCAACCGCAGGAAGCTAAACCGGAACCGATTTCGAGACAAAAAAATCCTAAAAGTAGGGCTGCTAGACGTGAACAGCTTAAAAATAAAACTTTCCGGTATTATAATATTCCTAATCAGGAAATTGCGAAGTTTTTAGGTAACGTAGAAATTAAGGATGAAGAAAGTGTAGGTATAAGTATTACTGCGCCACAAGGAGCAGGAAAAACGAGATTTCTTTTTCAGGTAATCAATGCGTTTGCTAAAAATTATAAGGTGGGCCATGCTAGTATGGAGGAGCATCCGGATAGCTCACTTTACCTAAAAAAGGAAGATCAATATATAGATCCGGAAAATTTACATAATATCGAAGCTCCGGTAATTAATACGATGGAAGATTTACATGCTCTAATCATGCGCAATGATATTATTGCAATTGATAGCTTCGAGAAATTAAGGGAAATTCAAAAAGATGTTCAGGTAGATAAAGATTTTCGTAAGAAATATGATAGTAAACTATTTATTTTCATCTTTCAGTTGACTTCAGATGGTAATATGCGTGGTGGTTCTAAATCGCAATTCGATGTGGATATAGTACTCTTTACAGAAAAATTTGAGGATTACCGGGAAAACTTTATTTACACTAATAAAAACAGGTATAATGAATTGCCTGAAACAGATCTAAAGTATAGCATATTTAAACAACAAATGCTTTTGCCGGAAGGAAGAGAAAAAAATCAAGAAAATAAAGATGTTTCAGATATCAATTTTGAAGAAGTAGAAAGTTTTGAAGTTGGTTCCGATTCTGGATCCTCTTCGGAAATTATTGTAACTGCATATTAAAACGAAAAGCCTGGTAAAATTACCAGGCTTTTTTACTACTAAATTAAAACACTAAATTGAGATTGTCTTCAGGTAAATATAGTAAATTTTAGAAATCTATGGTGTAGATATCACTATGATCTGCTGGTAGTGCTATTTTTATATTTCTTAGGTAATTCCTTAAACCGGCCTCACTCTTATGCCTGGTAATTGGCATTAAATCATAAATAATTTGCTGTTCCGGTATTCCTTCTGCCTGTTTTGAATTGTATAAATCTCCAATGGCCGTATGTCTAAAACTGTATAATCCATATTCTTTTCCGTAACCTAAAGCTTTCTTTACTTTTTTAAATCGGTTCGTAAAATGATTCACTTTAGATTTTTCCTGCTTAGGTAGCCATATACTAGGCTTGTTTTCATTTGTGAATAAACTGTAAGACCCTGGATAGCCTTTTAATTCCATCTGCCCAATAATAGGCTGCATTTTAGTAATAATCTTTCGATAAGAAAATGCTTCAGTTTTTGTTTCCACCCCAAGGATCCAATCTTCGGTGTTAAGATCTCGAACTTTTAATCTGGTAATTTCAATTGGTCTTAAAATTGGATATAGTAGAAAAGAAATGAATTGAATTAAGTATGGATCATGCTCTTCAAGATACTTTTTTATTTCAATCAATTGCGAATGCGTAAAAGGACGGTTTTTTAATGGTTCCGATTTAAGTTTAGGAATTCCTTTCACAAAATTAGTATCAATTAACCTTTTATTCTTTAACTCTGTAAATAATGCAGATATCACTCTACGGGTATTATCTATACTGGTATTAGACAATCGTTCTCCAGAAGCTTTGTTTATGTAATCTAACTCGAGGTAATCCATAAACTGATAAAAGTCTTCAAGCTTAAATTGTTCTAATGGCAAACCTGATTTAAAATTGACATCAGCCCAGTCGAGAAAAAATTGAGATCTAAATTTATAATCTCGAGCTGTACTCTCCTTCGTATTTCGAATTTTTATCGCTAGTGCATATTCAATAGCAGATTTTAAAGTATGCTTTTGCTTCTTAGGAGAAGATCTCTGATTCTTAATTTTGTTTTTTAGTGGATTCCAGCCCTGCTCCAACAACATTTGATAAGATCGCTGATAGGCCTTTGCTACTTCTTCACGCTCTGCAACGGTTTTTTTTTGATTTATGCCGCGATAATACTTGCATTTAATATTCATCTTCCCTGTTTCGGGATCTCGCCAATAAAAATATACATACCATTTATCGCCAGGAGCAACACTTTTTCGCCCTTTCTTTTTTGGAATGTAAATTTTTACTTCGGAATATTTCTTCTTACTCATATCGACGATTTCGAACGAAATAGGCTCCTTTGTAGGCTCCTTTGTGATATTCACCTCAATTTTCATACAAGTAATATTGAGGGCTAAAAACGACAAAACCCCTGTAATTGCAGGGGTTTTGCTCTCTAGTACCTTGGGTGGGAATCGAACCCACACTTCCGAAGAAACTGGATTTTGAATCCAGCGCGTCTACCAATTCCGCCACCAAGGCAATTGGACGGCAAAATTAAAAAATTATTTGATATGCAGTATCTTTTTCTTTAAAAATCGAATTTTGATGATTCCCTTTCCACTAAACCCAAGATTGGATAATTCCTAAACTCTTTTTTATAAATCAATTCTGAAAATCTTAAAGTTTACTTCCGTAGAAAAATAATACCCAGGATTAACCACACAGCTTTAAATCTTGATTATGATAAAAATCCACCCCGGGATAGAGGTGGATTTAAGAAACAAAAGGAATGAACAGGTTCTAAAACCTGTTTCGTTATTTTCTTAAAGAGAACCTCTTTAAGCTAATATAAATTTGGATGTATTCACCAAACCCGAATCAATCTCAAAAAAACATAAAAAACCTTAAAAAACTGTTAGCTGCAATTCAACTAAATGTAAAGTTTAGCTTCAATAATTGTTAGCAATATTACCTAAACATGAAGTATTAAAAGCCTTCAAAAAAGAATAGACTTTTAAAAAACTAAAGGCAAGCTGCTTATCGCTCTGAAACTTTTAAAAACAAAAAACTCCCGCCTTTTAGCCGGGAGCATCATTTCATAAATGAAATCGAGAAAACGTTCTTAGACTTCCCTGCAAAGTAGAAAACAAATAGGTTTTGCAGCTAAGTTTTTAGAACAGACCTCTAAAGAGAGGCAATTGAACGAAATACTTCATTAATACTATTAAGAACTGCTAGTACTAAGAATTAATACTCCAAAACTAGCTTATAGATTTGGATAGCACCATCCCCATGCAAGGGTATATTTTAAAAATCGTATTTGCGCTGTAACGCGTAGCGAAGTAATTCTCCCGGCCCATGTAAACCGAGTTTTCTTATCATATTTTTGCGATGAGTTTCCACTGTTGTTTTCCCAATAAACAAAGCATCTGCAATTTCCTGATTGGTTTTGCCTTTACCTACAAGTTTTAGAATTTCGATTTGGCGTTTGGTAAGAATTCCTTTTGTTTCCTGAACGGTATCTTCAGCAGTAAGACTTAAATTGGCATCGTAATATAAATTCCCTTCAGAAACCGCCAATATCGCCTTCTCCATTTCGGTAAGCGGAGAATTCTTTAGCAAATATCCTGTTGCGCCGGCCTGAAGCATAAAATCTACCGCTTCGTCCTGATCGAACATACTAAAAGCAATGATCGCAATTCTGTCGAATTTCGCTTTGATCAATTTTGCGGCTTCGACACCATCCATCACCGGCATTCTAATATCTACCAATACCACATCTGGAATATTTTTTTCCACCAGTTTTACAAGTTCTTCCCCATTTTTTGCATGACCAATAATCGAAATCGTATCGTGATACTTAAAATAGGCCAAAACTCCATCGGCAACGGCTAAGTGATCTTCAGCAATAATTACACGAATCATGTTCTTGGAATATTTAAAATTACCGTGGTACCGCTACCCGGCTGGCTATCGATATCTACATTACCACCAAGATGTTCTACCCGTTTTATGATCGAAGCCAATCCCATCCCGTCGTTATCCTTTATAATAGAAGGATCAAAACCTTTACCATTATCTTCTACCATAATATTAATATGATCTTCGAAAGAAGTAAGATGTACGATAATTTCTGAAGCTTGCGCGTGTTTGATCACGTTGGTAATTAGTTCCTGTACAATCCTAAAAATCGTTATTTCTACACTATTTTCCAGGCGACCTTCCATATCGTGATCTTCTACCTGTACCACAAGGTTATTCCCCACAGAAACTTTAGAGGCAAAATTATTTATCGATGGCACCAAACCTTCGCTGGTTTTTAAACCGGCATTTCGCTGATGCGCATAATTTCTTACCTGCTGGTAGGTTTCATCTAAAAGTGAATGGGTAGCTTTAAATAATTCGTCCTGCTCGTCACGAAGACGATCGGTTTTAGTTTTTAAGTTATGAAAATGAAGTTTCAATGTAGCCAGTAATCCGCCTAAATTATCGTGAAGATCGTTTGCAATGCGTTG
This sequence comes from Zunongwangia mangrovi, assembly GCF_900112105.1. Classification (GTDB taxonomy): domain Bacteria; phylum Bacteroidota; class Bacteroidia; order Flavobacteriales; family Flavobacteriaceae; genus Zunongwangia; species Zunongwangia mangrovi. The sequence goes on from NZ_FOKV01000001.1 coordinate 307,899, forward strand.
GCGCTCTTTTTCCTGCCCCTCGATCATGGCGTCTAAACCGGCAAGTTCCTGGTCTTTAAGTTGCTTTTCTAACTGGTTTTTCTCTAAAGCCGATTGTTTTATTTCTAACTGCTTTTTGGCCATGCGATTGCGATACACAAGATAAGTGGCAATAAGCAACAATACCAGTAAAATTACTCCTGAAATTAACCAAAATCGAGATTGCTTTAATTGTAAGTTTTCATTTTCTTTTTTCTGAACCTCGTACTTGGTTTGGATATCGTAGATCGCTTTCTCCTGTTCCTGCAGGTTTAAACTATCCTGGTAAGCCTGGGTTAATTTGTAATATTCTAATGCTTTTGCAGGTTGCTCGTCCAGCTCGTAAGTTTTAGCTATTAGATCGTATAGAAATTGTTTATCAGCGATTTGATACTCCTTAACTAGACCTAAAAGCGAATCTGCTTTTATATAGTTTAAAATAGCTTTATCATACTCACCTAGCTTCTTATAGGCACTAGCCGTATTTAGATAGCTTGATTGTAGATCTTTCGGTTCCTCATAAAACTTTCTAGAAAGATCAAAATAGTACAAGGCTGAATCCCTGTTTGAGGTAAATTCGTTATACAATACTCCAAAATTGTTCAACATATTGGCTTCAGCCAGAGTATCGTTGTCTTGTTTTATTAATTGCAGTGCTTTTCTAAAGTATGTAAAAGAACTATCTACAGTTTTCTTTCTTGCAAAATTAGCTGCAATCCTAATATAAGCTTTTCGTAAATTCTTAGGATTATTTTGCGATAGATGATATTTTAAATAAGCATCTATATATTCATTATAATTTAAATGTTCACTCCCAATATCTCTTAATACCTGAAAAATTTCAAGATTAATGGTTGCTACTTTTTCAAGACTATCCAATTCAGTATAAAGCTTTCGCGCTCTAAGCAATAAGGGATAAGCGTCTGAATCTTCATTTCTGAATTTATGGTTAGTAGATTGTAGATAATAAAATCTGGCTTTTTGTGGAATGGACAGCGAATTTGTATCTATCTGTGATAGAATATCTAAAGATAACTGATAATTATCTGCTTCTTGAGAAGTTTCAGCTTCATCTAAAAGATGTTGCTGGGCAAAGCAAGAGGCCAGCCCAAAGATTAAAAATCCACAAAAAACCAGTAACTTTTTCATTATCCCACACCTTTTAGGACACCCTCTCCAACAGTTTCATCATCATCTGGATCGCCAACTCCACCGCCTATTCCTGTGCCTAACTTCCAAACTATTTTAAATTTTAAATAGCTAAATTGAAAGTCACTCAAATTCAGAGAAATAGTTTTAGTTGCTACATCGTTACTAGGTTCAACGTTTTTGTCTCCGGTTACATAAATTTCAATCTTTAGAATTTCGAAAATTAATGGACTGTTACCAATTACTTCGCAAGTGGTATACGAAAAATTATCAGGGAAGTAGAAATCTACGCTATAGTTGCTACCGTCTTTTTGTAAATTATCCACGTAAAATAGTGGATTGCTGTTAGAATTACTCATTTTAGAATTTAGATTTTAACATAACTTTAAAAATAAGAAATAAATTAACCCGATAATAAAATGCACCATTTTTATCGAATATTAGCTAACAGAAAGCTTAAACCACAGATCCCCTATTAAGTTAAAAGCAAAACCACTATTTGTTTAAGTATTCATTAACATATTGCAATTTTGTTAAGAATTACATTTTCAAACATTTGTAAGAAACAACTTTCAATCCTTCTAACTTACTACAAAAGCATAAAAAAACCGCCAAAAACTGGCGGTTTATAAGATAAACTCAATAGACCAGAACTCCTAGAAAAAGTCAAGTCTATAAGCTGAAATTGTAAAGTTTTAGGCCTTCTTTTTTTTAGGCTTTTTCTTCATTTTATTCAACCAGATAAATGTCCCGGTGATAGGAAGAGTGGTTGCAATTAAACAAGCTAGAAAATAGATAAATTTAGAGAAGCCACCATAAATGGTTCCGGTATGTAAAGGCTTAATTAAAGAAGTAATTCTTACATTAAGTGGCTTATCATTAAAAATTTCCTTTTTAAGCACTTTCCCGTCACGATCTACAATTAGATTATCTGCAATTATCGGGGAAAGTTTAGCCGATTCGTATTTTCTAACACTATAAACACCCTTATCTCCAGATGGGAAACTAATCGAGGTTTTCCCCTCGTAATTCAGTTCCTGTGTGGTTATTTTTTCAACTTCAGCAATAGATATTACCTCATCTTCGTCAATTTGGGCTTCACTTTCTACGCGCGGGCCACCACGACCACCAAAAATCTGTGCCCCCATAACTTCGCTTCCCAGATCACGATACCATTGGAAAGACCAGCACAAACCGGTAAGCGACATCACCACTAAAAAAATACAGGCATAAAATCCTAAAGTATTATGTAAATCGTGGTTAATACGTTTCCATCTTGCCGAAAATTTAATTTTGAAGCCAGGTTTTAAGGTTTTCCACTTAATATTTTTCTTCGGAAACCAAAGCACGATCCCAGTGATCGAAAGGATTAAAAAAATAATGGTTGAAACTCCAACGATTGGTCGCCCAATTGAAGAATCCAATAACAACCATCTGTGTAATTTAAACATCGAAAAGAAAAAACCATCTAAAGAAGATTTCTGCGTTTTACTGAATTCTGCCGTGTAAGGATTTACATAATAGGTACTGCCACGTCGTTGTTTTGGCGATTCTTTTACACTAAACTCGTAAGCTTCGCCTTCTTCAGCCGGTACGGTAACCGAGCTTACGATCCCTTCGCCTTCTAATGCCGATATTAGTTGTTCTACAGATAATTTTTCGTCTCCAGCTTCAACCCTAAAATCTTCAGCAAAAAGATCTTTTATTTCGTGCTCAAAAGTAAGTATGGTTCCGCTAAGACAAACCAAGAATAAAATAATTCCGCTGGCTAATCCTAACCATAAATGAACATCGTTAATAAATGTGCGTAAACCGTACTTTTTCTTTTTCTTCATTATTAAATATATTTAACCAAGTCTTACAAATGCCTGCTGTTGCTAAGATTAGCTAATTTTAAAGGATTTTATTTAGACTTATTCAAAATTATTGCTTCAAAAATAATCAGCTTTTTCAATTCATTATAATTTAATTAGACCAATTTTAAACAGAATACAACTGATCGCTGATTATCAATACATTAGCGTTTGTTAAAATTTTACTGAAACCGATGTAAATACAGAAAACTCAGGCTTTATCGTATTAGCTTTTGTGATTTTCTTAAGAAGTCGTACATTCGGCAGCGTTAGCCTTTATCCCTTATGTCACAATTTTGGTTATATCTTAAGTTAGGCCTGGAGCATGTTCTAGATTTGAATGCTTACGACCATATTCTTTTTTTGATCGCTTTAGTAGCGTCGTATACTTTTACCTCCTGGAAAAGAGTGTTATGGTTAGTCACCATTTTTACAATAGGCCATACGTTTGCACTATTTTTATCTACGTACGAAATTGTGATCGTAGACACGACCTGGGTAGAGTTTTTAATTCCGGTTTCCATTATGATCACGGCGATCTATAATATATTTACGGCAAGTAATAAAGAGAAAACCAGCAATCCCGGGCTTTTATATTTTACCACCGCTTTTTTTGGGATCATTCACGGGCTTGGTTTTTCAACCTACTTTAAAATGCTAAGTAGCGGATTTTCTTCTAAGATCCTTCCGCTTATAGAATTCGCTTTAGGGATAGAATGCGCACAGGCCATCGTGGTATTATCTGTGCTAATATTGGCGCTTATCGTTCAAAATTTCTTTCAGGCCTCTAAGCGTGATTGGATACTGGTTGTTTCAGCCATTGTGATAGGAATTATTCTCCCTATTCTAAGAGATAATTTTAATGCGATTTAAGTAACTTTAACGCCTTAAAATTGGTTTAACCTGTCGCTTACAATATTTTAGCGATTCTTACATTATAAGTTAGGGATTTCTAAAGATCTCTTTTCAGAAGACATGCAAAAAGAAAAACAGCTTAAATACGACAAAGCCTATTTAAGAATAGCCAGAGAGTGGAGTAAACTTTCTCATTGTAAAAGAAAACAGGTTGGTGCAGTTATTGTAAAAGATAGAATGATCATTTCTGATGGTTATAACGGTACGCCAAGCGGATTTGAAAATTTTTGTGAAGACGAAGAAGGCTACACCAAATGGTATGTTTTACATGCCGAGGCTAATGCAATTTTAAAAGTTGCCGCTTCTACACAATCCTGCCAGGGCGCAACTTTATACATCACCATGTCGCCCTGTAAAGAATGTAGTAAGCTTATACACCAGGCCGGGATTACCAGACTGGTATATTGCGTAGACTATAAGGATAATAGCGGTCTCGATTTTCTTAAAAAAGCAGGTGTCGATTTAATACAGATAACGCAATTAGACGATTGAAAAATAAAAGAAATATATATACCCCACTGCTTTTAGGTATTGCCTGCGCTATTGGCGTATTTATGGGTGGCAAGATAAATTATTCATCTTCAGATCAATTATTTTCATCAAATCCTAAAAAAGAAAAATTAAACCGACTTATCGACTATATTGATTACGAGTACGTTGATGAAGTAAATACAGATAGTATCGTTGATGTTACGGTAAATACGATTTTAAAAGGTCTGGATCCTCACTCGGTTTACATCCCAGAGCAAGAATACGATAATGTTTCACAAAACATGAAAGGTGATTTTGTTGGGATTGGAGTAAGTTTTTATTCGGTTGAAGATACCATTATGGTTATCCAGGCATTAGAGGGCGGCCCAAGTGAAAAAATAGGAATTCGCGGTGGTGATCGCATTTTATATGCTAACGATACGCCACTATTCGATCTTGGCGTAAGCAGTGATTCCTTAACCACTTTCTTAAAAGGAAAACAAGGTAGTAAGGTCGAATTAAAAGTAAAACGACCAGGCAAAGAAGAGCTCCTAAGCTTTAATGTAAAGCGTGATCACGTACCAATTAAAAGTGTGGAAGCGGTTTATATGCTGAATAAAACCGTTGGCTATATTAAAATTAATCGTTTTGCTGAATCGACCTACGAAGAATTTAATGCTGCAATAAAAGCATTAGAATTAATGGGGGCTAAGGAAATCGCGCTAGATCTTCGTGATAATCCAGGCGGTTATTTAGCTGAAGCAATAAATATTGCAGATGAATTCCTAAAAGATGAAAAACTAATTCTTTTTACAAAAAACAAAAGTGGCTCTATCGAAAAAACTTTTGCTCAGCGCGAAGGCGATTTTGAAGACGGCCATGTATATGTTTTGATCAATGAAAATTCAGCTTCAGCAAGCGAAGTGGTTGCCGGCGCATTGCAGGATAATGATGTGGGAACAATCATTGGAAGACGCTCTTACGGGAAGGGACTGGTACAACGTGAAATGGATCTTGGTGATGGCAGCGCAGTACGATTAACCATCGCAAGATACTACACGCCAACCGGTAGATCTATCCAAAAACCATACGAGAACGGTAACGATAGTTACTTTAGAGATTACGAACGTCGCTATAAAAATGGTGAACTTAAAAGTGTAGATAGTATCAAAGTAGATGATTCTTTAAAATATGTGACACCCGGCGGAAAGATCGTTTATGGCGGTGGAGGAATTATCCCAGATGTGTTTATCCCGAAAGATATCGAAATTGAACGCGAACACATCAGGATTTTGCTGAACGGCGGCTTTTTAAGCAGATTTGTTTTTCAGGAATTAGAAAGGGACAGAAGTTATTACAATTCGCTTTCTAAAACCGAATTCGACAATGAAGTTGAAATTACAGATGAAACTGTCGACAGACTAATAGCTTTCGGAAAAAGTGAAAAACTAAATATTCGCCTTACCGAATATAAGCCCTTAATGAAGCAGTATTTAAAAGCAGTAATGGCGCAACAACTATTTGGCTCTACTTACTTTCAGCAATTAAAGAACGAGGGAGATCCGGTAATCGATAAGGTATTAGAATTATCTGAGAAGAAAAATAACTTTAAAGATTAATGAATTCTATCGATTATCTTGGTACTTATTGTGTGATTCTGCCACTGCTTTTCTTTGTAATTGCAGTTAGCTTCAGGCTTATGGATAATAGTGCTTTGTTATTTCTCCAAAAGGATATTATGGTGAGTTCGTCTTATGTCTCAAGAAATACGATTAAAAGGCATATCGCTTCGAACCCAGATAAGGTTTTTACAGGCAAACTTAGAAGAGCTTTACTTTATCGCGGCTTGCATCGCATCTTCATCATATTAATGATCACTTCTACGATCACCGCTATAAGCTGCTTTATGCTAGCTTAACTTATCATGAACTTTGGTGTGTTCACCGCCATTCCAATCGGTAAGAATATCTGTTGCTACAGCAGCGCCACTACCACAGGCAATGGAAAACTGACTACGCCAACCGGCCAAAGAACCGGCCACGTAAAGATTAGGCACTACAAGATGATCTTCATTTATTAGCTGCACTCTATTCTTAGAAGCTTTCGCCTTTTTATGCGGAATCACATACTCGTCTATACCTCCAATTCTAAAATTATCTGAATACCCAATAGCAATCACCACTTTTTTCGCTAAATACGAATTCTTATTTGTTTTAAGCTCGTAAACTCCGTTTTCGTTCTTGCTAATATGCTGAAGTTTCTCGCCTTTTAATTGTTCTACTTTTGGATATAAGTCTTCTAATTGTTTTGGTCCTGCTTTCAACACATCCATTCCTTTAGTTCCCGGTTGTAACCCAAGTACATTATTAAAAAGTGCTGTTTGCAGATCTGATGTTTTTTGATGCATCACGATCCCTACTTTTTTGTCTTTGGCAAATTCCTTTTCTAAACCAGATCCTACAACTAAAGCACAAGACATCCCTGCAGCTCCTCCTCCAACAATTAAAAGGTCATATTCCATATTATTGATTATGTTTTTTTGCGATCGTTCTGGAAACTAAAAGAATTCCCATTAATACAATTACACAAAGACTTGCTACAATTGCGATTAATGCTGTTCCACTTTCGTCTTCCATAAGATTATTAAAATCTAAAATAGTGATATTAAATCCAATAACAACAATTCCTAAAAAAACGATGGTGTAGATTAAATACTTTGTCATGAAAATAAACTCTGAATGTTTGCGGCAAAAAGTTTAACGGCGATTGCCAATAAAATAACGCCAAATATCTTTCGGATAACATTTATACCCTGCGATCCCAAAACCCGCTCGATTTTTCCTGAAGATTTTAAGACGATATATACAAAGATAATATTGATTATGATAGCCACAATAATATTTATGGTTTCATATTCTGCTCTAAGCGATAAAAGCGAGGTCATGGTTCCTGCCCCGGCAATTAAAGGAAAGGCCAAAGGCACGATCGATGCAGACTCTGGCGCATCATCTTTATACAAACTAATCCCCAAAATCATCTCTAAAGCCAAAAAGAATAGAATAAAAGAACCCGCTACTGCAAACGAGTTTACATCGATCCCAATAAGATTTAAGATCTCTTTCCCTAAAAACAAAAAAGCGATCATTAATAAACCGGCAACGATCGATGCTTTTTCACTTTGTATATGCCCTACTTTTTTTCGTAGATCCAATACAATAGGAATGCTTCCAATAATATCGATTACCGCAAATAAAATCATTCCTACGGTAAACACTTCCCTGAAATCGAACAAATTAAACATAGCTCAAAATTTTTTGCAAAAGTAAATTTTCATAACGATTTTAGTTATTTTCAGTTATAAATATTTCTCAAAAACATAAAATTAAGGATATCTATTCTACGCCTAGCCTAGAACCATTTTAAATCGCTGTTCTAAGGCAAATAATAAAGCGCTTTTCTTTATAAAATCAATCTTAAAATTATCTTTGCCGTATGTTTCAGTTAGGTAAAACCATAGTTTCAGAAGAAATTCTAAAAAAAGAATTTGTTTGTAATCTTTCTGCCTGCAAAGGAGCGTGCTGCGTAGACGGCGATGCTGGTGCTCCCGTAGAAGAGTACGAGAAAGAGATCATGGATAAAATTTATCCAAAAGTAAAACCATTTCTAAGGCAAAAAGGAATCGATGCCATCGAAGAACAGGGACGATATATCACCAACGACTTTGGCGAGATCGAAACACCCCTTATTGATGGTGCAGATTGCGCTTATGTGACTTTCGATGACAAAGGCACTGCTCTTTGCGGTATCGAAGAAGCCTATAACCAGGGCGAAATCGATTGGAAAAAACCGGTTTCCTGCCACCTTTACCCGGTGCGCGTTCAGGATTATTCAGAGTTTTCTGCCATAAATTATCACCAGTGGCATATTTGCGACGATGCCTGTAGCCTTGGCGAGGAATTAGGTGTACCCATCTATAAATTCACCAAAGAAGCTTTAATTAGAAAATTTGGGGAAGACTGGTATACCGAATTAGAAAAAGTAGCCGAAAAATTATAATCTGGGCGTTGCCTGCGGCCGGGCTTTCGCTACTCGCTTTGCAAGATCTATCGATCTTGCAAGAGCTCAAACAAACCGCTCTATCCCTAACGCAAAACCAAAATCATGAACTGGGAACAACTATTATCACTTAAACGATCTGGAGATACCAATAAAAGATTACGTAAAGAACAAGACGAAACTCGCTTAGGTTTCGAAGTAGATTACGATCGTATCATTTTTTCTTCAGCATTTAGAAGTTTACAGGATAAAACCCAGGTGATCCCACTTTCTAAAACAGATTTTGTACATACGCGTTTAACCCATAGTTTAGAAGTTTCTGTAGTAGGTCGTTCTTTAGGACGATTAACCGGAAAAAAGATCTTAGAAAAGCATCCACATCTTAGCAATATTCACGGTTACCAAATGAACGATTTTGGAGCCATTGTTGCCGCAGCTGCTTTAGCGCACGATATAGGAAATCCTCCTTTTGGACATTCCGGAGAAAAAGCAATAGGCGAATATTTCTTAAATGGAAACGGTAAAAGATTCAAATCACAACTTAGCGATAAAGAATACCAGGATTTGGTGAAGTTTGAAGGTAACGCAAACGGATTTAAAATTCTTACCGAAGATCGACCTGGTACGCCGGGAGGTTTAAGAATAAGTTACGCAACTTTAGGTGCTTTTATGAAGTATCCTAAAGAATCCTTACCTCACAAACCCACAAAAAATATTGCCGATAAGAAATTTGGTTTCTTTCAAAGTGAAAAAGAAACCATGCTGGATGTCGCACAAGAACTGGGCTTATCTAAAACCGGCAAAGATGGAGATATTAGTTTTTCCAGACATCCTTTAGCTTTTCTAGTAGAAGCTGCAGATGATATTTGTTACACTATTATCGATTTTGAAGACGGTATAAACCTTGGCTTGATCGATGAAGATTATGCCTTAGAATATTTGATAAAACTGGTTAAGGACAACATCTCTACGCCAAAATATAACTCGCTGCAAAGCACAGCAGATCGTTTAAGTTATCTGCGATCTTTAGCAATTAACACTTTAATTCGTGAAGCTGCCGAAATATTCTTAGCGAACGAAGAAGCTATTCTTGCGGGAGAATTCCATCAGGCACTTTTTGATAAAAGTAAATACGAAGCGCAGATCAAAGATATTATCAAAATTAGCGTTGAAAAGATCTATCAAAGCGAAGAGGTGATCAATAAAGAAATTGCCGGCTATAAAATGCTGGAAACTTTACTAGACACCTATACTAGCGCATTTTTACCAGAACGCGAAGATTTGGATTCTAATTTTAATGATCTGGTCTTAAAATCTGTTCCAAAATTAAAACACCTACAAGCTGAAACTTCAGTGTATCAAAAATTAATTCAGGTTTGTTCGTATACCGCATCGCTAACCGATGGGTTTACAGTTTCTTCTTTTAAAAGATATCAGGGATCTGGTTTTTAATTTTCAGAAGAAATTATTTGGAATAAAGATCAATGATATCTTGACATATCTGCCAAATTATTGATCGAGGATTTCAGCTTAAAAGACATAGGTAAATCCAATCCCTAAAAGCTGTTTCCATTGCACTCTGGCTCCCAGGGTTTCTAATTCGCCGTCGCCATCGACATCTTCTTTATATTTCACGTCGTTATCGTAGAGAAGATGCGAGCCAATGTTAGCTTTTATAAAGTCGTTTACTTTCATATCAAAAGCCAGCTGCCAATCGACATCAATATTTCCAAAATCCCGAAGGTAGTCTGAATACAAACTTATCTGGGTATTCATATTCACGTTTGGAAACACCTGTTTTTTAAAATCACTGGTAATTAAAAAACCAAATTCAGATCGTACTTTACTTCCTTCGTCAATTAGATTTCCAAGCTCATCGTATTCCGCTGGATCAACACCAAAAGCACCTTCGTTAGCTAAACGCTGGTCGAGCACAAAAGTAGATTTCTCTGTCACCGGAGAGATATAGGCATTAAAATTTTCGTCTGGATGCGAAAACTGCGTACCCACACCAATTAGAAGGTAACCCGGCGCCATGAATTTAGAGATCGCATTTTCTGTATTAGGATATTTATAACCATTAGCAAACTGAGTTCTAAAATCGATATTTCCAGAATAATACCAGTTAGAAACCGAGTCTCTACGGTATCCAAAAGTAGTTTTAAACTGAATTTGATCGTCGGTTTTTCGAACTTCCTGACCTTCCTGGGAGTTTAAACCATATCTTAACGAGAGGTAATTTTTCCAGCTAGTAAGCTTTTTCTTGTAGTTTCTTTCGAATTGCCCATGAAACAATGCTGAAATGGAATTATTTCCACCGGCATTCCAGTTTACAAAGGCTACTTCGCTTAAATTCACTCCAACTGAATTCTTTTCAGACCAGTATATCACTACAGGCTCGACCTCTGCAGAATCTTGCGGCGTCTGTGTGGTGTCTTGCGCCGTTTGATTTTGTGCACACATCGATAAAGAAGAAAGACCCAGATAGCATGAAATACAAATTAAACTAATGGTTAATCGCACTTTCATTGGTTATTTAGATTATTCGGATTCGCAAAATTAAAATTTATAATAAACATTTCACCTGGCGGACAATACTTTTAACGTCTATTCCGGCGATTTCTTGTAATTCATCTATTTTTCCATGTTCTATAAAATGATCTGGAACTCCTAAACACTTTATTTTATTCGTGTAATTATGCTCTGCAGCGAACTCTAATATCGCACTACCAAAACCACCTTTTGCCACACCATCTTCTAGCGTTACAACAGTTTTATATTCTTTAAAAACCTTGTGTAGCATGGTTTCATCCAAGGGTTTTGCAAACCTCATATTATATAATCCTAACTCTTCCTCTATTTGTTTCAAAGCTACTTTTGCGTTCTTAATGATCGCCCCTAAAGCTAAGATTGCAAGATTTTGGCCTTCTTTTTCACAAACCGCTTTTCCAATTTCTAAGGCTTCAAAAGGAACCTGCCAATTGTTAGTAACACCTCTTCCTCTTGGATAACGTATTGCGATTGGATGCGCTATACCTAATTGAGCGGTATACAAAAGTTGTCTTAATTCAATTTCATCGGCAGGGGCAGCAACGATCATATTTGGGATGGCGCGTAAATAAACCAGATCGAATAAACCATGATGTGTGGCGCCATCTTCACCAACCAAACCAGCTCTATCCAGACAAAAAACAACCGGTAAGTTTTGCAGCGCTACATCGTGAATTACCTGGTCGTAGGCTCGTTGTAAAAAAGTGGAATAAATATTACAAAAAACAACTGCGCCTTGCGTGGCCATTCCGGCAGCTAAGGTCACAGCATGCTGTTCGGCAATTCCAACATCAAAAGCTCTTTCAGGAAAAGCGTTCATCATATATTTTAGGGAACTTCCGGTAGGCATTGCGGGAGTTATCCCTATGATCTTTTTATTTTCTTTAGCTAATTCAACCAAAGTGAGACCAAAAACATCCTGATATTTTAAAGCTAAACCTTCAGAATTTCGCGGTAATAATTCTCCTGTTTCCGGCTGAAATTTCCCCGGTGCGTGATATTTCACCTGATCTTCTTCAGCTTTCTTTAAACCTTTTCCTTTTTTAGTAATAACATGAAGAAATTTAGGGCCTTTAGTTTGCTGTAGTTCTTTCAGAATCGATAACAAAGCATCCAAATCGTGACCATCTACCGGCCCAAAATAATTGAAATTAAGCGCCTCGATGATATTGCTTTCCTTAGGCTTATAACCAACTTTAGCTTTGGTAAGATATTCTTTTAAAGCACCCACACTAGGATCGATCCCTATTGCATTATCATTTAAGATCACCAACAAATTAGCATTGGTTACTCCGGCATGATTTAAACCTTCAAAAGACATTCCGCTTGCGATAGAAGCATCTCCAATAACTGCAATATGTTGTTTTTCTATGTCTCCTTTTAACTGAGAAGCCAAAGCCATTCCCAGCGCTGCAGAGATAGATGTTGAAGAATGTCCAACCCCAAAAGTATCATAAACGCTTTCCTCTCTTTTTGGGAATCCGCTTAGGCCGCCTAACTGCCTGTTGGTATGAAAATTATTTCTACGGCCTGTTAAAATCTTGTGTCCATAGGCCTGGTGACCAACATCCCATACTAGCAGATCATTGGGAGTATCAAAGATAAAATGCAGTGCAATGGTTAATTCTACAACGCCAAGACTCGCCCCTAAATGGCCTTCTTTAACCGCCACAACCTGAATAATATAATGTCGTAACTCGTTAGCCAGAAGCTGTAATTCCTGCAAAGATAAACCTCTTAGATCTTCGGGTTGTTCTATTTTATTTAAAACCTGATACTCCATATTCTTGACAAATTTAATTTTATCCTGAAACTATTTTGAATATTTAGCGCTTCCTTTTTTATCTTGCTTAAAAATTATAGCGTGCTTACACCATACGACGATACTTATTTTATGAAAAAGGCTTATGAAGAAGCCGAAATTGCTTTTGAAAAAGGCGAAATTCCTGTTGGTGTAGTGGTCGTAATCAAAAACCGAATAATAGCACGCGGTCACAATCTCACCGAAACTTTAAACGACGTCACCGCACATGCCGAAATGCAGTCTATCACAGCAGCAGCCGGATTTTTAGGAGGAAAATACTTAAGGAATTGCACGATGTACGTTACTTTAGAACCTTGCCAGATGTGTGCCGGTGCGCTATATTGGAGTCAGCTTTCTAGATTGGTTTTTGGAGCAAAAGATGAGCATCGAGGTTATCAAAAATTCGGAGTTCAATTGCATCCAAAAACAGAAGTTTCCCAAGGAATTATGGAGCAGGAATGCAGCCAGCTGCTAAAAAAATTCTTTATCGAAAAACGTAATCTTAACTAGTGATAGCTTAGGATTGCCCTGGTTTTTAGGAAAACTTTTAGGCTTCAAGAATTAAAAGTGTTATAGATAGTTAAAATTTATTCCCATCTCTGATTTTTTTTGAAATTTCACATCGCCCTACGGCAATTTCGACTTTTCAGATAACTAACAGGATTTACATGGTTAATAGATTTATACTTCAGCAAACCACTTTCAGCTTCAATAAAATTTACTTCGCTTTTTGCCTAATATTAGCAATAAGTAGCACCTATTCTTATGCTCAGCAATCTGATAGAAAAGTTTCACAAACTTTCTATTTTACAGGGAACACCGGTGTAGATGAATCCAATTATACAAAAGAGGTTCTTTCAGCAATAAACCAAATGTCGCAACAAGATGAGAAAGCAACATTTGTAGCTTTGGGTAATATCACTTCTAAAAATGGATTCCCTCCAAAGAAAAAAGATCGTGAAGCGGCAAAAGAGCGACTTCGTAAAAGTCTTATGGAACCAATGGAAAATTTTAACGGACGTGTAATTTACACGCCTGGTAAAAATGAATGGAACAAAAATGGCCATGAGAATATCGACGATATGGAATCTTTTATTCAGGATAACAGTAATGCTGAATTTTGGCCTAACGATGGTTGTGTTCGTGAGATCGAAGACCTGGACACAGAGAATATTGAACTTTTAATGGTAGATTCTCAATGGTTCTTAGAAGATTGGGATGAGCATTTATATATCAATAACAAATGCGAGTTAAAAACGCGCGACGAATTCTTTACCAAATTTAAAGACGACCTTAAAGACGAGCAAAACAAAACGGTAATCGTAGCCATACATCATCCTATTTTAAGTAATACAAGACGTGGGTTTTTTGAAAAAACCGGCGGTTTTAATAAGGAAGATTTCTACAGTCAGCAACGTAAACAATTAAGAGGAACTATAGAAACACTGGCAAGTATGTTCCCTGATGTGATATTTGTTTCTTCTAGCGATAAAAACCTACAATATTTGGCAGACGATGGTATTCCACAAATTATAAGTGGTACGGGCGGAAAGAAAACGAAAAAAGCAAGAGCCGATGAAGATGACGGGCAGTTTGCCTCAAGCGATCATGGTTTTGCCAGACTTACTGTTTACGACGATAACAGCTCTGAAGTTGAATTTTATTCAGTTGAAAATGGAGCTACTGAAAAATTATTCAGTAAGATCATTAAAAGACAGCAAACAACGATGGACGAAGTTTCTTATCACGATATAAGTGACTGGCCAGCTACTAAAAAAGCTTCGATATACACCAAAGAAGAAACTTCTAAATCTGATGTATATAATTTCTTTTGGGGAACACATTATCGCGATGTGTATAGCAAAGAAATCGAGGCTCCTGTTTTAGACCTTAGCAAATTACCAGGTAATCCTGTTGCGATATCTGAAGGTGGTGGACACCAATCCAGATCGGTAAGAATTAAGGATGATGAAGACCACGAATATACTTTACGTGAACTTAGAAAAAGTGCGGTTAGATTTATACAATCTGCCATTAAAAATCACTACGTAGAGGATTATATGCAAAACACCGTAGCCGAAAGAATTGTGCAGGATTTTTATACCACAGCACATCCTTACGCGCCTTTTGCATTAAACCCAATCTTAGATACGCTTAATATCTATAATGCCGAGCCAGAGATCTATTACCTGCCAAAGCAAAAGAACCTGAATATTTTTAACGAAGATTACGGGGATAAACTTTATATGAAAGAAGTGCACGCAGGTGACGAAAATAAAGACAATCCTAAATTTGGAACTCCAGATGATATCGTCTCTACTACAGATCTTTTATTAGATATGCGCGAATCTAAAGAATATAAGATCGACGAATCTGAATGGATCAAAGCACGTTTGGTTGATATGCTTATTGGGGACTGGGACCGTCACAATGATCAATGGCGTTTTTCTGAATTTGAACAGGAAGACGACACTAAACTTTACAAACCAATACGCCGTGATCGTGACCAGGCTTTCCCAAGATATGATGGTTTGCTTATCAAGTTTTTAAAACTTGCTATCGTAGATTTTCGAAAGATGCAGGATTACGAAAAAGGAGTTAAGAGCATCAAATGGCTAAATTTTGATGGATATTCCTTAGACCAGGCGTTTATTAAAAACCTGGACTGGGAAGACTGGAAAAATCAAGTTGAATTTATACAAAATCAGCTTACAGATCAGGTAATCGACAATTCATTTAAAGTTTTACCAGAAGAAGTTCAGGATCAATCTATAGAAGATATCAAAAAAGCAATGAAAGAGCGACGTGATAATCTTTTAGAGCCAGCTCGCGCTTATTACGAGTATTTAAATCGCTTCCAGGTGATCACCGGGACAGAAGAGGATGACAAATTTCTTATCACCAGAAAACCTAACGGGAAAACAACAATTTCGATCGAAACTGAAGATGAGATGGTTTTCGAAAATACTTACGATAAAGAAACTACCAAAGAAATATGGTTATATGGTTTAGACGGAAAAGACGATTTTAAAATTGAAGGTGACGGTGATCATTACATAAAGCTAAAAGTAATTGGTGGAGAAAATAACGATACCTATGAATTTGAAAATAACCGTAACGCAAGACTTTACGATTACAAGAATAAAAAGAATACCATAAAAGGTAATAGCAGCAAATGGTTGGTAGACGATTACGATGTAAATAACTATAATCCAGATAAGAGAAAATACAGTACAAACACCATGTTCCCGGCAATTGGTTGGGATCCAGATGCAGGATTTAAAGTTGGGGTTTCAGACACTTACACCACTTATGGATTAGCCAATAATCCTTTCCAATCGCAACATATTTTTGGCGCAGCATATTTTTCTGCCACTAATGGATCCGAATTTACCTATTCTGGAGAATTTGCACATATTTTCCATAACTGGAACTTTGGAATAGAAGCTGGATTTACAAGCCCTAATTATGCGATCAACTTTTTTGGCTACGGAAATGAAACCAGTTACGATGACGATGCGGTAGATAGAGATTATAACCGAGTAGGAATTGCACAGTGGAATATCGCTCCTTCTTTGATCTATCGAAATGGAAGCGGAATAAACTTTGCTATTAAACCAATGCTCGAATCTCACGAAGTAGATTACAAAATGAATGAAGCTACTGGCGAATTTTTTAATCCTGATAATGATGTTTTCGAAAGCCAGATTTATGCCGGTGGAGAGCTTTCATTTCAGTATAAAAATAAAGGGAACGAACTGGCATTTCCAAGAAGAGGATTACAGTTCGATATTGCCACAGGTTATAAGACAAATATCGACGAATTCGACAACGAATTTGTATATTTGAAACCATCTTTATCTATAGATTATCCATTACATGAAAGTGGGCTGGCAGTGCTTGCAACTAAGATTGGAAGCCAGATGATTTTTGGTGATAATTACGAAT
Organism: Zunongwangia mangrovi; assembly: GCF_900112105.1. GTDB lineage: Bacteria > Bacteroidota > Bacteroidia > Flavobacteriales > Flavobacteriaceae > Zunongwangia > Zunongwangia mangrovi. The sequence continues at coordinate 324,663 of NZ_FOKV01000001.1, forward strand.
TTTATCACGGCGCAACCTTAGGTGGTAATTATAGTTTAAGAGGCTATAGAAACGAACGCTTTAATGGTAAAACATCATTTTATCAAAGTACAGATCTACGTGTAGGAATCGCTAAATTTAGAACCAATTTTGTTCCTGTAAGAATGGGATTCACTTTAGGTTTTGATTACGGTCGCGTTTGGGAAGATGATGATAACTCAGATGTTTGGCATAACGATTTTGGTGGTTCGATCTTTATAAACGGGTTTAACGCACTTTCAGGTAATTTAGGATTATATCATAGCGAAGATGGAAACAGAGTAATGTTCTCGCTAGGATTTAACTTCTAAAACATTAAAAAATGAATGTAAATAAACCGGTATTTAGTTATATCGAATTTTACGAATGGACGGTACAACTGGTAAAAAACAAACAGACTTCCGGAGAAAAACAAACCGAAAATCTTATAAAATTTACCGAGCTTAATTTAAGCCGAATGAAAAGGCTTAATAAAACAACAAAACTAATTCCTGAATTAGAGAATTTTGTCACTACACTCCAAAAACCACAGGTTTGGTATGTAATTACTGAAGCCTGGTGCGGGGATAGTGCCCAGAATTTGCCAATTATAGGCGAAATTGCTGCCGCAGGGAACAAAATCGATCTTAGAGTAATTCTTAGAGACGAAAATCCAGAGTTGATTGAAAAATACCATACCAACGGAAGTAAATCGATCCCTAAGCTTATTGCTTTTTCTGAAGATGGAGTAGAATTGTTTACCTGGGGACCACGACCAAAGCATGCCCAGGATATGGTAATGGATTGGAAAGAAAATCCTGCCGGTAGAGATTTTGAAGCTTTCGAAAAAGAATTACACACTTGGTACACCAAAGACAAAACACAATCTACTCAAAAGGAATTTCTAGAGATTTTAACCAATCTTAAATACTAAAAAACAAGGGCTGAAATTATACAATTTCGGTCCTTGTTTTTTAGTATTCGATATTCTAGAATTAAAGTGATAAGAGATCAAGATTTTTCTAATAACTAGCACGCAGGTTTTTCTGGTCTAGATTATAATATTAGTAAGATTTTCTAAATCCTCTGCAATGTGATCTGGCTGTTTTGCTAATGGATATGTACTTTTGCCCGGTCTTGCAATAAAAGCTGTTTTTAAACCTGCATTTTGCGCCCCGGCAATATCCCAGCCATGCGCTGCAACCATTAAAACTTCAGAAGCATTAAGTTGATGATCACTTAAAACCTTTTGGTAAGTACTTTTATGTGGCTTAAACTTTCCTACCACATCTACTGAATATATCGCATCGAAAAAACCATCAATTTTGGCATATTTTAGTTGAGCTTCAGCGGTTTCCTGATTTCCGTTAGTTAAAGCGATCAAAATGCAGTCTTTTTTTAGGATTTTAAGTGCTTCGAAAACTTCCGGATAAGCCGGCAATTCTTTAACCAATTTCAGTATAGATTTTATTTGTTCTTCTGAATATTCTTTGCCAAAGTAATTAGAACACATTTTGAAAGTAGCTAAGGCAACCTGAGAAAAATCATGATGATTTTCAGTATCATTTTCCACCAACGAATAGTGCAAAAGCTTACTAAACCAAACTTGAAAAGCCAATTCATTACCTAATTCAGTATTAACTCTATTCTCTAAGTTTTGCATATCCAAAAGAGTCTCGTTTACGTCAAAAATTATAGCTTTTGTCTTCATGATGTTTTTTTTGAAGTAAAGTACCTCGGATTATTAAATCCTTCGGTACAAAAAAAGCCGGTTATATTACCGGCTTTATACAATAATACTGAATATTTTAATTATTCACTCCAGTCTCTATATTCAAACTTTTGTCCTCCTACAGAAATATCTACCATTGCCCCAGCTTTTGGCATGGTTACGATGGCGCGACCTTTTTTAAAATTAACGCTTTTTGCTTTACCCTCTTCTACGATCACGGCAGAAGCTTTTCCAGAAAGTTTATAATTTCCTTCTTTAAATTCATCTAATTCTGCCTCTGTTTGAAACAAAATAGCCTGTCTATAAGCCTGCCCGCCAATTTGTAGACCAATATCTACCTGACGTAATTCTGAAAACCCGGCTACCTGCCCATCTTCAAACAACACACCGTTTCCTGCTGCTCCACCTAAAATGTAAGCGCCTTCCCCTACATTTGGGAAGATCACATAACCGGCGGCTTTTTCGAATAAAGCTGCCAATTCTGGTTCTTCTTCAATAAAAGCAGCTTTAGATGCAGTAGCATCGTCGATTAGATCTTTTTGTTTTTCGCTTTGAGCATTTAAATTAATCGCACTAAAACTAATAAATGCTAATAGTAGTAAACCTAAATTGAGTTTCTTTTTCATCTTCATAATTTCATTTTTTTTGGTTCGATACGAAATTAAGAAGCAGCTAAGGGAAGTGATGTTAATGGGCTGTTATTTCACGGAATTTTATAAGAGACCTTAAAATTATACAAAAAGAAAAGGCTGCCAACAAGCGTTGATCAGCCCTTTTCTCACTCTCTCTCACTTAAAATCATTTACAAATATCTGAGTTCTTCAGAATTTGTTTCCGGGGAATCAGATTTGGGAATGATTGCCCAGAAATACATTTTAATTTCTTTCCTTTTTAGCTTTAAGACAAACAGCTGATTCAAAAGTATAAATTGAATACCGTTTAAATTGTTAACAGCTTGTTATTTCACTTTATTTTAAGCTTTTACAGCTACCTTATTTTTTCTCGGTTTTTAGTTCTTCACTATCTCTTGCCATCATCACAAATAGGTAGTCACCACTTTCTTCTTTAAAATTGAATTCTTCTCCAATAAGCTCCCAACCTTCAGCATTATATTTTTTTATGAGTTTTATTAATCCATTAAAATCATAATGATTAAAAAGCTTAGATCGTTTTTGTTTGATTTTCTGGTAATCTTCTCCGTTTAAAGAAACATATGCCATATTATACTTAAAACTATACGGACCATAGACTATGCTTAGATAATCTTTTTGAATGGCTTTATGATTAGAAACTTCAGGTGAAATTGCTAAGGAATCTGTTTCCTGAGCGCTCGCCATAATAGAAAACCCGAAAACAGTTAGAATTGAAAATAGTTTGAAAAATTTCATAGGAATACCATTTGAAGTTTTTCAAAAACAAGAATAACTCCAAAGTCTAAAAATCGACAACTTATTTATACAAAAATGGAAATTTCCCCTTTAGTAAGTGCGCGTAAAATCTTCAGGAATAAAAAGTATAAAATTACCGGTATTCGCTTTTTCTGGCACAAATTCTAAAGCTTCGTCGTCGCTTTGTTCTGCACTAATTACCGCGATCTTCAAATCGGGGTTCATTTCTTTTAGATACCAGTAAATTCCGCCATAACTCTTACTGTGATAATCGCCGTTATAATGAAGAAAAATCCCATCTTCAGGAAGATAATCCAGGATCTTTTCAGCCATTGTCGCGTCTTTGATCGCCTGAGCTTCTACAAATTTCATGGCATCACCCTGCATACCGTGACCACTCATCATTTTCAGCATTTCAGCATAACCGGGAGTGATCGTATCTACTTTTATGGGAAGTTTTGCGAAGTAAGATTTAGCTTCTTCAGCATAATTTTTTAAAGAATCCAGGCCTTTCTTCGACACCGCAGATGCATAACGTCTTGGCACATTGGTTGCCACAAATTGCAGTTTATTGGTTTTTGCGAATTCTATTAGAGGTTTGTAATCTGTTTTATAATTATTCCAAAGTCGCATTTCTTCTTCGAAACGGCTCTGCGGAATTTTACCTTGAAGATATTCATCTAAAATCAATTGATTATCGGCTTCAAACATTTCGGCTCCTAAGACCAAATTGGTGTTTTTAGCATATAATTTTTCAGTAAGCTTTTTCTGAAGCCAATGCACTACAGGATGATCATGAAATTCTCCAAAAAGCACCACATCATAATTCGATAAACTATCGCTCATTTTTTGAAACGAAACCGAATTTCCTTCAGAATCATAAATTGCGTAGGCTTTTAATTGTTGCGCATTTACTGTAAAAGCTACCACTAAAACGAATAAGGTTACGAAAATCCTTTTCATACTAAAAATTTGAAGCTTAAGATAATTAAATTCCATCATTACAAGGCTTAACAAATGCTTTAATCGAGAAAAAATCCCTGCCTTTTACAAGAACAGGGATTAAAACTAACTAAAATAACACTCCTTAAAGAAGATCGTAAACGATCTGAGGAAAACCGCGTTCCCCTTGTTCATTAAGCAACGCAGTAAATTGTAGTTTGTAAAAATTACCATCGGTATCTCTTACAATATAATAACGATCTGAAAGTGCTCCTTCACTACTAGAACGCCATCCACTTGCAATTAAGGCACGATCGTTATATTCAAATTCATTTTCGTTTACATCTTCTAATGTAAACTCGTCGTACAAAGGTTCTCCGGTAGCAACAGGCGCTGCATCTTCGCCTTCGCCAGGCTCTTCAGTAAGCACCATATAAACTCCTACGCCATTCAAAGTATTATGTACCACATAATCTGAATAAGTGACGCCAGCTACCAATCCTCTTGAACTTCCGTAGTAAGAATATACACTGGTATAATTTAGATCCCAGTTTTCTTTGGCTGGTTCTACATCAACCTCGATCCCGTTTTCTAAACTAAAAGCAGTAAAGTCATAAGCTTCGTCTTTGGTAATTACCACTTCCTCGTGCGTATCTGAACTTAGGGGAGCATATTGCAACACATAATCGTTGTTGTTCATAAAAACCTTGATCTTATAAAAACCACGATGATCTCCAGTGGTGTTTATCGATCCTGCTTCGGCTTCATCTTTTGGGATTTCATTACCAAGTGAAACAATTATCACCTCAGCTTCGGCTTCAGTAGTTGGAATATCACCTATGGCTGTTTTATCTAAATCTCCTGTGCTGTCATCAGTAAACCTAATGTTATTTTCTAGATCGCCATACATATGATATCCTACAGGAATTCCTTCTTTTAATTCGTTTAACGTACTTACCGTAACTTCTATTGGTTGGAATCCTTGATTTAGAGTTTTTAAAGTCATAGGCGCAGTTAATTCGGTATCCTCACTAACCGCATCGATATCGTAAATACCTTCTAGTTTTGCTGCTGAAGCTAAAATCGAAGAGTTTAAAACCACGCGATTCTCTGAACTTATAAAACCAAGTTCCCAGCTATCACGACGAACTACAGTTGTTTCTTCTGTACTTAGATCGATATATACCTGGTTAGGTTCTGTAGAGCCACCAGACTCGATATCTAAAACTGCACTTTCTACAGCGGGGATTTCGATAATTCCTCCTCCATTATCATCATCGCTACTACAGCTAAAGACAATAAAAGAGAGGCAAAATAATTGAAGTAAAAGATTCTTTTTCATTTGGTGTTGATTAGAATTAAATATTTAGGTTATATAAAAGTTTTAAAAAATAAGACCGGCCGTAACCAAACAACAAAGAAGTTGATGGTGCTTCGTGACCGGCCGTTGCGGTAATAGCCGAATTGTTTACGCGAACTACATTAAAAAGGTTTCTGGCGCCCAGTGTAACTTCAAAACGTTTCTTAAAGAAATATTTGTTGATGCTGGCATCCATTAACGAGTAATCTTCCTGCGTTCCCTTTACAAATTCGTTAGTATCGTTATCTCTAAAATATTGCTGCAACTCGCCATTGTATTTTAGCAGCAGTGAAAAACGAGTTTCAGCTTTTGGCCAGTAGTAGCGTAAAGCAGCCGTAGCATTTAAGCTGAATAAATAATCATCCGGATTGGACAATTCGGTTTCCAGGCTTTGTGAAATCCCGGTGTAACTTAGGCCAATATTGGTTTGAAAGTTTTTATAGCTGAAGTTATTTTCAGTAGAAACACCTAAAATTTTATATTCACTGATATTTAGATATTCCATTTGCGAATTATCGCCCACAACCGCCAGATCTATTTTATCCTGAATATCAAAATGAAAGAATTTCAGGTTATTCTGAAGCCGAAATTCGTTGTTTAAAACTGAAGTTTTTTCCGCAGAGATCAGGTATGAAATTCCGTCTTCTGGCTTTAAATCTGGATTACCACGCACATCATGATTGGCATCTACAAAATAGTAGTATAAATTAGTGAAAGTTGGCGTTTTATAAGCCGATCCTACCACCGCCTGAAGTTTTAGATCCTTCGCCGGATTGTAATTAGCACTGGTAGACCAGATAAGTTTCCCATCGTAATTAGAATTGTAATTATAACGGATTCCCGGATAGATCGACCAGTTATTTTTGGTAAAGGAAAGCTGAGAAAATACATCGTAATTCCCCAAATCCTGTTCTGCAATATTATCTGAATATGCTCCGCTGGCTACGGCGTCATAACCTTGCTGATAGGTGATTTCGTAACCCGCAGTAAGATTGAAATTGGCTGATTTTGACAATAAATTTTCGAAAGTCCCTTTAGAAAACCAAAGATCACTTTCCTGATTGGTCATTTTTGAAGTTGTACTCCTCTTTTGTTGTCGCCTAAGATCGTAAACGTAGGTTTCGTAATCTCGAACCTGAGTTTGGTACGAAAGTGAAAGATTATAATGCACCTGGTTCAAATTCCCAAAAGCCTGAGCTTCGTGCCTAAACCGGTTGCTTACAAATTGCTCATCATTTGCGGTAATATCGTATTCTCCATCCTGAATTCGCGCATTTATAGCGTGATTGTAAATATCCAGAGTTTCATTATAATAGTTGAATTTGTAGAAAAAATTGAAGTCGTTTTTAGCGAATTTCAGCATTCCATTTAAAGTGTGCTGAAGTTTTGGATTCCATTCGTAACCACGCCTACCGTCATTAGCCACGCTATTTCCAGATAAGCCGAAATAATCTCTTCCGAAGTAATTATTTTTGAATCCGTTAAAATCGTTTCTTGAAAAATTAGCTGACGCATACCAGTGATCTGAAATATTATGCGCAATATTTAAGTTTTGGATATGCCTCCCTTCATCTTCAAAATTATATTCTTCACCAACCGTTTCTTCCTGTACACTTGCCCTGATATTCCATTTAGAAGCACTAGATTTTTTGGTGATAATATTTATAACTCCGGCTACAGCATTATCGCCATAAAGTACGCCCATAGCGCCTTCAGCAATTTCTATCCGAGCAATATCTTCAAGATTAATTTGGGTGAGATCAATATTATTTCCGTAGCCATTATCACTAACTAGCGGCACGTTATCCACAAGGATTTTCACATAATCTCCAGACAAACCAAACATGCTAACGGTAGAGCGACCATCTGCAGCATTGGGCGTAATGCTAATATTTAATTGCTGATTTAAAATATCTGCCAGGTTATTCGCCCCAACCTGATTTATCTGCTGTGCGCTAATCGCATTTACGCTAAATAATTCTTTATTTATACTATTTATAGTCTGTTCATTTCCAAACAAAAGCACTTCGTCCAACTCATTTACATTAACCGAATCCTTTTGTGCATAAAGGCTCCCAAAGATTAAGCTGAAATAAATAAAAGCTGCAATTTTCATTATTTAGATTTAGTTTAAATAAATTTAACCGCAAACTTATAAGCAGAAATTGAAACAACCAAAGAAAAACTCATATTATTTTTAACCAATCTAAATAAAAATAAATTTAACATTTGAAATTGGACTTCTTTCAAAATGAATTTTACATTTGCCTTATTTAGATTTAATAAAAATAATATATGAAGCTATTTAAACTATTCAGTATTCTATGTTTTATCGCCATAATTGGTTGTAAAAACAACGAATCTGAAGCTAACCAACCACAAGAATCTCAGGAAGAAACAGCTAAAGAGCGTATTATTAGTCTTAATGGTACACTAAGCGAAATTATTAGCGAATTAGGCTATAAAGATCAAATCGTAGCTGTAGATGTTACCAGTATTTACCCAGCCGACTTAAAAGAAAATGCTACAGATCTTGGCCATGTAATGAATTTAAATGTTGAAGCCCTGCTTCAGCAAAAACCAACACAAATTTTCGCGGTTAAGAAAGAACTTTCAGCAGATATTATTGCTCAGCTTGATGGTTTAGAAGTACCGGTACACTATTACGAGCCAGAATACTCTGTAGAAGGAGCAAAAAAACTAGCCAATAGTGTTGCGAAAGACCTAAATACTGAAGCTCCAAAAAAGATCACTAAAAACATCGAAAATGAGCTTAATACTTTAAAGGAATTTAATAGCAAACCAAAAGTAATGTTTGTTTATGCCCGCGGTGCCGGTACTTTGCTTGTTGCCGGAAAAGAAACTCCCGTAGCAAAAATGATCGAGCTTGCCGGCGGCGAAAACGCAATGAACACTTATGATGATTACCGCCCACTTACTACAGAAGCTGTAGCACAGGCCAATCCAGATGTGTTGCTATTTTTTGATAGCGGATTACAAAGTGTAAACGGTGTAGAAGGTTTAAAAGATATTCCTGGCTTGGCAAATACGACCGCTGCAAAAAAAGGACAGGTAATTAGCATGGACGGCTTGTTACTTACAGGATTTGGCCCAAGAACGGGAGAAGCTGCAGCTCAACTTAACACAAAGCTTAGCCAGTATGCAAACTAAGTTTAAATGGTATATGTCCTTAGGCTTTATTCTATTGATTGTCTCTTTTATAGCCTCTAGCCTTTTGGGCGTATACCAGCTAAACTGGAATGACTTTCTGCTTTTATTTAAAAGCATTTTTGATGATACTGTAGCAGTAAATCCTACCGATGCTTATATATTTTTTGATGTACGTATGCCACGAACCATCTTAGCAATAATTATGGGTGCAGGACTTGCTGTTACAGGAACATCTTTGCAGGGTATGTTTAAAAACCCACTTGCTACTCCCGGAATTATAGGAATAACTTCTGGGTCTGCACTTTTTGCGGCTGTAGCCATTGTTTTAGGAAGTACGATAAAAAGCTTTCTTCCTGAAATTTTACATTATTCCTTAATTTCTATCGCTGCATTTATTGGTGCACTATTAGTCATGATGCTGGTGTATAGCATTTCTTTTAAAAACGGAAAAACCCATGTAGTGATCATGCTTTTAGCCGGAGTCGCCATTGCTGCCCTGGCCGAAGCAACTACAGGTTTTCTAACCTTTATTTCTAAAGATGATGAATTGCGTGATCTTACGTTTTGGCGATTGGGAAGCCTTGGTGCTGCCAACTGGCCAAAAGTGATTATTCTATTTATAATTAACCTTGTTAGCCTTAGTTTTTTATTCGGCAATGGTAAAGCTTTAAATGCCATGATGCTTGGCGAAGAAAATGCCAGGCACCTGGGTATAAAAGTGAAAAAATATCATGCAAAAATTATCTGGTTATCCTCTTTAGTTGTAGGAGCATCAGTAGCGTTTGCAGGAACAATTGCTTTTGTAGGACTTATTGTTCCCTACATCCTAAGATTGCTTTTAGGATCTGATTACCGCATCATTTTACCGCTCTCTGCCGTTTTTGGTAGTTTGTTACTGCTTACTGCAGATATAATTAGCCGCACCACTTTAGCTCCTATCGAAATCCCAATAGGAATTATTACCGCTTTTATGGGCGCTCCGGTTTTTATTTTAATTCTTCTTCAATTTAAAAAAGCTTTATAATGTTGGCCATCAACCAGTTAGACATCAACATAAAAACGAGGAAACTTCTTCAGGATATAAACTTCAGTATCCAACCGGGGGAACTTTTTGTTATCATTGGCCCAAACGGTGCCGGGAAAAGCACTTTGCTTAAAGCCCTGACTGAAGAAATCAACTATTCAGGAGAAATTAATTTTCAGCAGCAATCAATTAAAAAATGGACCACAGCAAAGCTTGCAAAAACAAGGGCTAAATTTAGCCAACATCACCAACAGGATATTCCGCTGCCGGTAAACGAAGTCGTTATGATGGGGCGCTATCCATATTTTACCAGCAAGCCAAACCTTAAGGACCTAAAAGTAGTTTCTGAAAGTTTAAAACTTACAGAGATGAGCGCTTTTAAAGACAAATCTTATAACCAACTCTCTGGCGGGGAAAAACAACGTGTTCACCTTGCCAGAATATTTGCACAGCTAAACAACGAATTTCAGGAAAAATTAATGCTGCTAGACGAACCACTCAACAACCTGGATGTTTATTATCAGCATAAAGTTTTAGAAGCGGTTGAAGGCTTTGTAAAAAAAGGCAATATGGCCGCTATTGTTATGCACGATTTAAATCTTGCTGCACAATTTGCAGATCGCATTCTCTTGCTTAAAGATGGTAAAATGGTAAAATATGGCAATCCTAAACAAGTGCTTACATCTAAAACCATTTGCGATGTTTACGATTTTCCCTGCAAGGTAATGTCTCACCCTCTCGCACAAACACCTATGATCGTGTTTGGCGAGGAAAAATCAACCTCAATAATTCAAAATATTAACCCATGAGTACAACAAGTTTAAAACAACAATGGGAAACTCTTAAAGAAGAGCAACCTCAACTAAGAATACGTAATGCCGCACAGGCGCTAAATGTAAGTGAAGCTGAATTGCTTGCCACAAAAATTGGTAATGGCGTTACCCGATTAGCGAATAAACCTAAAGAAATTTTACAGGAAATTGAATCTTTAGGAAAAGTAATGGCACTAACCCGAAACGAAAGTTGTGTACACGAAAGAAAAGGAACCTATTTAAATCCATCGATTGGCAAATCTCCGGTTGGCCTTTTTGTGGGTGAAGATATCGACCTAAGAATTTTCTTTATGCATTGGGCATTTGCATTTGCTGTTTCTGAAATGGCTCGCGGAAAAGAACGGCTTAGTCTTCAGTTTTTTGCTGAAGATGGTATGGCAATTCATAAAATTTATCTTACACCGCAAAGCAATATTGAAGCCTATAAAAATTTAGTTGAAAAATATAAAGCTGAAGAGCAATCGGCCGATTTAGAAATTAAGCCTTTTTCCGAAGAAAAAAATTATAAGAGCGATGAAGAAGTTGATCTTGCAGGCTTCCAAAAATCCTGGGAAGAATTAAAAGATACGCATCACTTTTTTGGACTACTTAAAAAACACAATATAAGTCGTACACAGGCTTTAAAATTAGCGCCTAGTGCCTACTACGCCGATAAAATTGATAAAAATAACATCGTAAAAATGTTAGAAATCGTTGCCAGCAAACAAGTGCCTATCATGGTATTTGTTGGAAATCGCGGAAATATTCAAATTCATACCGGTGACATTAAAAAAACGCTATGGCACCAGCAATGGTTTAATATCATGGATCCAGATTTTAATCTTCATCTAAATATGGAAAAAGTCGAAAATTGCTGGGTGGTTAGAAAACCAACCGAAGATGGCATTGTTACTTCTATAGAATGTTTTGACGATAATGACGAATTGATCGTACAATTCTTCGGAAAAAGAAAACCGGGAATCCCTGAAATTAAAGAATGGCAGGAGGTTGTAGCACAACTTCAGCAATAAAAATTAAATCGGCAAGTTATAAAGCTATAACAGAGAAATTTCTTCAAATCAGCTCAATAAGATATAAAAAGCTTTTGCGAGGCCATTAAAAATTAAGTTATGCTGGAAATCATATTAATCGTTCTGGCAGTTATTTGTTTTTTGATTATTCTGCTGCTTTGTAAAGGCGGCGGAATTAGTTCTAGTAAGTTTTAAAGTCAGGAAAAGGGATTGGAGGTTAAACTCTAATCCCTTTTTGCGTTTGTAGCCTCGCCAGGAATCGAACCTGGATCTAAAGTTTAGGAAACTTCTATTCTATCCGTTGAACTACGAGGCCGGCTTTTTCAGCAAACACAAAATTAAAAATGTTTTTATTATGTAAACTTTCTACTCGTTAAAACTTCCCTAAGAGTAAAGGCAAAGTCGCATAGAAAATGTATTTTCAAAGCAACTTAACTTATATGACCATGAAAATAGGAGTGCTACTTTCTTCTTTCTTTTTATTAATTATTACTGCAACCTGTAATAATCAAAAAGTAACCAGCAATATGAAACTTACCGGATTAATCGAAGCAGCAGGCATTACGTCTTATCAATACGGAAGCCATATTTTACGAACCGATAATGAAACCTATGCCTTGACTTCAGGAAAAATAGATCTAACCGAATTAGAGGGACAAACCTATACCATTATTGCTGAAAAAGTGGAAGGATATCCCATAGATGGCGGCCCAGAATATCTTAAGGTTATAGATATCAAAGATTAACCAACATATATTTTAGGCTGGCTTCGCCAAAGATTGTATATATTTAAACTCGTTTTTTATCTATAAACAATCAACATGAAAAAATTCTTACCACTCGTTTTAATTTGTTTTTTTATGATTAAAGCAAAAGCTCAAAATGCCAATATCGACAAAGAAGCTTTTGCCCATACCTTCTCTGTCGTTGCTAAAGATCCCAGAACTGGCGAAATGGCCGTTGCGGTACAAAGCCATTGGTTTTCTGTAGGTTCTTTGGTGAGCTGGGGAAAATCTGGTGTGGGCGTTGTCGCTACACAGTCTTTCGTAAATCCTGCTTACGGACCAAACGGACTAAAATTAATGGGTGGCGGTATGTCTGCCAAAGATGCTTTGGACGAATTAGTAAGCCAGGACGAAGGTCGTGATTACCGCCAAATTGCTTTTCTTGATGTTAAAGGAAATGTTGCTGCTTACACCGGAAAACTTTGTGTAGAGTCTGCCGCACATATCGAAGGAGAAAACTTTTCTGTACAGGCGAATATGATGCTGAATGACAAAGTTGTTCCTGCCATGGCCGAAGCTTTTAAATCAAACGAAGATCTTCCTTTAGCTGAACGTATGGTAGAGGTTTTAAAAGCAGCACAAAATGCAGGTGGTGACATTCGCGGTAAACAATCGGCTGCACTTATTGTTGTAGGCCCTAAAAAAGTTGAAAATCCCTGGGAAGAGAAAAATATCGATCTTAGAGTAGACGATCATCAAAATCCAATACAGGAGTTAGAGCGATTACTTAAAACCGCTCGTGCTTACGAACATATGAACAAAGGAGATCTTGCCGTTGAGAAAGGTGATATCGATATGGCTTTAGAAGAATATGGTACTGCGGAAGAAATGTTTCCTGATAACCTGGAAATGAAATTCTGGAAAGCGGTAGCGCTGGCAAACAGCGATCGCCTGGACGAAGCTTTGCCTGTTTTTGCTGAAATTTTTGAACAAGACGATAACTGGCGAGAAATGATCACCAGGCTTCCAAAAGCCGGCTTATTAGAGCTTACTGAAGCAGAGATAGAACAAATTACAGATCTATAAATCAAGGACATCATGCCAAGTCCTTGAGGTATGGATAGGAATCTTTTTTAATTTCGAGGCATGCCTTGTTGAATTAAAAACTTAATAAGAGATTAAAGCTAAAAATGGCCAATATCGATACAAATTTTTATGAAAATTTAACGGCCTGGGATATCCCCGTGAGTAAGCTGGTAGGCGATATTGGTCATTTTAAGAATGTTCCTGAAAATTGGCATATCGTTGCTGCAGATATCAAAAATTCAACTGAAGCGATTGCAAAAGGCCAGCACAACTCGGTTAACCTTATTGCTACGGGCGCGGTAATCGCCATGATCAATATTGCTTATAAGGCAAAGATCAATATTCCGTTCTTTTTTGGTGGCGATGGTGCTATCGCACTTGTTCCCCAGGAAATTTTAGAAGAAACACTAAGCGCACTTCAGAAACATAAAAGAAATACGCTAAAAAACTTCAAATTAGAGCTTAAAACGGGATCTTTTCCGGTGAAGAAGATCTACCAGGAAAATATTCAGCTTAAAATCGCCAAACTTGAGGTGAATGAAGATCTAAACATTCCTGTTGTTTTGGGAGATGCTTTACACTATGCTGAAGATCTCATTAAAAATACGCTCCCAGAGCAGGAACCTGTCCCAGACGAAAAACCCATTGATCTGGAGGGGATGGAATGCAAATGGGACAAAATAAAACCGCCTAAAAACGGGCAGGAAGTAGTGAGCCTTATCGTGATTTCTAAAAACGACACTAAATCCTATAAGATCTTTGCTGAAGTCCTTAAGGCGATCGACGATATTTATGGCTCACCAAGTCACAGAAAGCCTATCACGGTAAGAAGATTAAAACTGAAAGCGAATTTGCGAAAGATCAATTCTGAAATGAAGGCCAAATTGGGCAAATTTAACCTTCCTTATTTAGTTAAAAGCTGGCTAACGGGCAAGTATGGAAAACACATCTGGCTTAAAAAAGAAAACGGCAAAAACTACCTTAAAAAATTAGTCGCGTTAACCGATACCTTAACCATTGATGGTCGAATCAACACAGTGATTTCAGGAACACCTCAGCAAAGAGAAGCACTCATTGGCTATTTAGAAAACCTGGAAAATTCAGGAAAAATAGCTTACGGAATTCATGTGAGCCAAGAAAGTATTATGTCCTGCTACGTGCGAGATATTAGCACTCATGAACATATTCATTTTGTAGATGGCGGAAATGGTGGATATACAAAAGCAGCTAAACGTTTGAAGAAGAAGTTTTAAGAGTTTATTTCAACATTTTATCTGGGTTTCTTCGAACATCAAAAATATCATAGATCAGCACCTTATTGCCTTTTATATTGTAGATGATCTTATAATTCCCTGAAATTAAATATCTATGATTTCTATTTAATTTCTTCAGATAAAATTCTATTTGTCCTGATTCTGGAAATATTTTAAGTTGATTTGTAGATTGAAAAATTTCTGACTTAATTTTCTTGGCAACCTTATGATTTGCATTCTCTTTATAGTAATCATAAATCTCTTTTAAATTACTAATTGCAAAATCAGACCAAACTATCTCCACACATCAAATGATTACCAGTTTTCAGTTATTTTTTTTAAATCTTCCTGAGACTTAAACCTCCCATTTTCAAAATCGTTCTCAGAGATTTCAATTCTTTTTATTAATTCTTCCGGACTAAAAGGCTCTAAAAAAGTTTCCTGATCACTCGATATATTTTTTAGAATATAACTCTCTATTTCAGATAAAAGATTTTCATCCTGAATCTGGGCGAGATATGATATTAAATTTAACTTTCTTGTTTGCAAGTCCATATCTAAAGGCTATTTAATCAAAGATACAAAAATTACAACTTAAGATTCAGCACAAAACAAAACCCTTATTCTATGAAAGAATAAGGGTTTTAAAAAATTGTATCTGAATTTATCGAATTTCGGTGTTTAATCTAAGCCTCCGCGACGTGTTGCATCTCTAGGCTCTGGCCACGTCATTTGCTCACCAGTTCTACTGTTTATAGGAAGCACTCTTTGCTCTCTTGAAGTTTTATCTGAATCTTCACTCGCTTTATAAGCTAAGATCGCTGCAAGAATAGCATTGCTCTGCACATCGTCCCAAACGATCTTATCGTAAGTATCGCGGTTAGTATGCCAAGTATAGTTCCAGTAAGACCAGCTAAGAGAACTTAGGTTAAAAGCTGGAGCTCCGGCAGCAAGGAAAGATGCGTAATCTGATCCTCCACGACCAGGCATTCCTGGAAAATGTGTTTCTATTTGTCTTGAAATACTATCTGGTACGGCAGATAACCAATCACCAACATAATCGTAAGCCTGTACTAATCCGTTTCCAGAAATATTAACTACACGACCGGTACCATTATCCTGGTTAAAAACTGCCTGTACATTTTCTACAATTTCAGGATGATCTTTTACAAAAGCACGAGACCCATTTAATCCCTGTTCTTCACTTCCCCAGTGACCGGCAATAATCGTACGCTTAGGATTTGGATATACTTCTTTAAGAATACGCATAGCTTCCATCATTACTAGAGTACCTGTACCATTATCTGTAGCGCCGGTTCCTCCATCCCAGCTATCAAAATGTGCAGAAAGAACGATATACTCTTCAGGTTTTTCTGAACCTTCTATTGTTGCGATCGTATTAAAAGTAGGTACTTCTCCATGATCTTCAGAAGTTGCTGTGATACTAAGCTCTGGCTTATCTCCACTTTCAGCCATACGGTATACTAACCCGTAATCTTCTAAAGAAAGGTCTACGGTAGGAATGTCTTCAGTATAGGCAGAAAATACTTTGTTTACGCCAAAACCGCTAGACCAGTTTAAAGTAATAATTCCTTCAGCTCCTGCTTCTTCTAAGATCTTTGGTAATTCTCTAGAAGAATATCCGGTAGTTCTTATACGATCTCTCCAGGCATTTTCTGCTGCAGAACGTTCTTTTTTCATTTTATCAAAAGACTTGTCTGTAGCCCATTCTTCCCAGTTATAATCTGGACGGCCAGTTGGCTCGTTAAAAGACATCAATACAAATTTGCCTTTTACAGCGCTCAATTTAGATTGAAAGTCGGCCGAGTCTTTAGCTTTAGGTAAAAGAACAGCCTCTGCAGTAACTCCTTTTTTAGAAGTAGATGGACTCCATGCCAGTTGTCTTCCTTCTAAAGTTCTTAGACGAGGTTCTACAAGGTCGATATGTGTGATACCACGCTCCCAGCCTTTCCAAGTTCCCCATTGTTGATTTTCGGCAGAAATTCCCCAATCAGCATAGGTTTTAACAGCCCAGTCGTGTGCCTGTTCCATTTGTGGTGAACCTACAAGTCTTGGCCCTATAACATCTAAAAGTTCGTGGCCTAACTTTTTTAATTGAGAATTTTCGGTAGCTTCTGTAACGATCTCCTCTACGATTGGATCCTGTTGCTGTGCAAAAGAAGCCGTCGCAGCAAGTGCAAGCGATGCAAAAGCTAGTTGTAGTTTGTTTTTCATTGGATTTTGATTGAAAATTTGGTGAATTATTGCTTTCAAATATAAATATATTCTTTACTGAAATCATAGCTTAAGGCCTATTATTCTTGAATTCAAGCGTGATTTTAAGTATATTGTGAGCAAATTTTTAAGCTTTTTTGTCAAAGAGCTGATGATTATATTTTTGAGTATTTTGGCTTCGAAAATTTAATTTTTTGATTTATCGAAATCTCACCACTAATTAAAATCCAATATTTACCTAAATGACAAAATTTACGCTTCGTTTTAGCAATATCGCAATCCTTTTGCTTATTGCATTTAGCAGCATCACTCTGCAATCACAAGAAAGCGATCTTTCTGTGGAAAAAATTATGCAAGACCCAAAATGGATGGGAACTTTCCCCTCTAGAATACAATGGGGAATCGAAAGTGAAAATATCTACTTTCAGTATAACCTGGAAAATGACCCGGACGATTCATTATACAAGATCGATCTTTCTAACCAATCAAAAATCCTAAAGGTTTCTCAGCAGGAAAAGGAAAATATGATCCCGCGTTACGGTGATTATAATGATAAAAAAACCGAAATGCTTTTTACTGAAAATGGGAAGCTCTTTTTATACAATATCAGAAAAGCATCGAAAACAGAATTGATCGACCTGGGTGAACGTATTATAGATCCTCAGTTTATGGCAAACGAATCTAAAATTTCGTTCATCTTGAATGACAATGCGTTTATCTATGATCTTGACGAAGGCACGATAACAAAATTAACCAATATCAATAGCGGCAAAAAGCGCGAAGGAAGAGATGAGAAACTTTCAGACAAAAACCAATGGATACAGGATGAAAATCTTGATCTTCTAGAAGTAGTTAATGAACGCAAAGAAAAATCTGAAACTTCTAAATCCTATCGCGAAAGTGTTGCCCAAGAAGAAGATTATGCCTTTTATGCGGGAGATAAGCAAATATCCGGACTTAGCATTTCTCCTAACGGAAAATATGTAAGTTTCAATTTAATTAAAAGAGAACGCGGTGAAAATACCGATGTTCCTAATTACGTAGACCAATCTGGATACACTAAAGATCTGCCTGCACGCTCTAAAGTTGGCGACGATAAAACCGAAGTAGAATTAGCGCTTTACAATATCGAAAAAGATACCGTTTTTATGGTAAGCACAGCAGAGCTTGAAGGTATTAAAGACTTGCCAGATTACGTAAAAGATTATCCAGATAAAGAATGGGAAGAAAAAGTTCGTGAAGTGATTACTTCGCCTGCTTATTTTTCTGAAAATGGAGAGAAAGCTATCGTAAGCATTCGATCTAAAGACAACAAAGATCGCTGGATCGCCCAATTAGACCTTGAAAATGGCAGTCTTACCACCATCGATCGCCAACGCGACGAAGCATGGATCGCCGGGCCGGGTCTTGGCTGGTCTTTTGGTGGCGGAACCATTGGATGGTTACCAGATAATAAGCATATTTATTTTCAATCTGAAGCTACGGGATATTCTCATTTATATCTTCTGAATGTTGATAACGGAGATAAAAAAGATCTTACTCCAGGGGAATATGAAGTTTTTGATCCAGAATTATCGAATAATAAAAAGTACTGGTATTTAACCACTTCAGCAGAAGGCCCGGATGTTCGTCATTTCTATAAAATGCCGGTGATGGGTGGTAAAATGGAGAAACTGACTAATATGACAGGTAATAATCAGGTTTATCTTTCTCCAGATGAAAAATATATGGCGATCTATTATTCTTTCAGTAATAAGCCATGGGAACTCTATCTTAAGAAAACCGGAAAAGCTGAAGCTAAACAATTAACCAGCGGCCAATCTGAAGCATTTGCAAGTTACGATTGGAGAACGCCTGAACTTATTAAGTTTGAAGCTGAAGACGGTGCGATGGTTCCGGCAAGATTATACACGCCAAGTGAAGAAACTAAAAATGATGCTGCGGTTGTATTTGTGCATGGTGCAGGATATTTACAAAATGTACACCAATGGTGGTCGTCATATTTTAGAGAATATATGTTCCATAATCTATTAACAGATTTAGGCTACACCGTTATAGATATCGATTACCGTGGAAGCGCTGGTTACGGCCGCGACTGGAGAACCGGGATTTACCGCCACATGGGAGGCAAAGACCTTTCAGATCAGGTAGATGGTGTAAAATATTTAGTTGAAAACCACGGAATAAATCCTGAAAAAATCGGAATTTATGGTGGTAGTTATGGCGGATTTATTACTTTAATGGCAATGTTTAACGAACCAGATACTTTTGCTGCCGGTGCGGCGCTAAGATCTGTAACAGATTGGGCACATTATAATCATGGATACACATCCAACATTCTTAATGAGCCTGTAAACGACCCTATTGCCTATCGCAGATCTTCACCTATTTATTTTGCTGAAGGTTTAGAAGGAGATCTACTTATCGCCCACGGAATGGTAGACGTAAATGTGCATTTTCAGGATGTTGTAAGACTTTCTCAACGCCTTATCGAGTTAGGAAAAGATAACTGGGAAATGGCTGTTTATCCAGTAGAAGATCACGGTTTTGTTGAGCCGAGCAGCTGGACAGATGAGTATAGCAGAATTCTTAAGCTTTTTAATGAAAGCCTTTTAGATAAATAGATTTATGGATATAGAATTTGTTAGAAAACAGTTTCCTGCACTCGATAAAGATTTTGTCTTTATGGATAATGCCGGTGGCTCCCAGGTATTGGGAAAAGTTATTCAGCGAATTAATGGCTATTTAATTCATCATAACGTACAACTTGGCGCATCTTATAAAATTAGCAAGGAAGCCGGCGAAAAGCTAGCATGGGCAACCAAACAAGTTGCAAAATTCATCAACGCCAATAGAACCGAAGAAGTAATTATAGGACCTTCTTCGAGCATGCTTTTTAGGATTTTAAGCATTTCCCTTAGCAAAAAATGGCAGGAAGGTGATGAAGTAATCGTCACCAATACAGATCATGAAGCAAACGTTTCTCCCTGGACAGATTTAGAAGAAAAAGGCATAAAAGTTAAGATCTGGAAAGCCAATCCAAATACTATGGAATTAGAGCTTTCTGAACTTAAAAAATTACTTTCACAAAAGACCAAATTGGTTGCTGTTACGCATTGTTCTAATATTTTAGGAACTATAAATCCTATCAAGGAAATTGCTGAAGTTGTACATGAAAACGGCTCGCTTATTTGCGTAGATGGCGTTGCTTACGCACCTCATCGCCAAATTGATGTGCAGGATCTAGATGTCGATTTTTACACCTTTAGCTGGTATAAAACCTATGGCCCGCACTTAGCTTTAATGTACGGCAAATATGAGCACCTTTTGGAATTAGATGGAATTAACCACTATTTCTTCAAAAAAGATGATATCCCGTATAAATTTCAACCGGGGAACTTCAATTTTGAACTCACCTATAGTCTTTTGGGAATCACTGAATATTTTCAGGAATTCTATAAACAACACTTTCCAAAAGATAAAGAATCTTCAGTTTTAATGCTGAAAAGATCTTATGAAGTTATTGCACGACATGAGCAGAAATTGGCCAAAAAGCTTCTTGGTTTTTTAAATGAAAATCCTAAAGTTAAGATCATAGGAAATCCTGAAGCCGATGCTTCTAAAAGAGTACCTACGATTTCTTTTGTACATCAGGAACTTAAAAGTGATGATATTGTAACGCAAATCGACGATTATCGAATAGGTATTCGATTTGGTGATTTTTACGCTAAAAAACTGGTTGAAGATTTCGGCCTAACCCAAAAAAATGGAGTGGTACGCATCAGTCTGGTGCATTACAACACAGAAGAAGAAGTAAAACGACTTATCTGGGCGCTTAGCAAAGTAATTTAAAATCTAGACCGCTTCGCTTTTAAATCTTAGAATAAAGATTAAAAAACGAGTGCTGAAATTCGATAATTTCAGTCCTCGTTTTTTTTTTTAATCATGAGATGCTAAATCAAGTCCGCCGAACGAACAGGATTAGCATAAAAATTTGTTTCCTTATCAAATTAATACTTCTGCAAAATTTCAGAAAAAATAACCTCGATCGCTTACTCTTCTATTTTCTAATTTCTAACAGCGCAGCGGTCTAAAATCTAACTACGATTATCCCAACGCCTGTTTTAGATCTTCAACAAGATCGTCTCCATCTTCAATTCCTACACTTAATCGTATCAAACTATCTACAACACCGGTTTTTTCACGTTCTTCTTTTGGGATTGACGCATGCGTCATACTTGCCGGATGCCCGGCTAAAGATTCTACTCCGCCTAAAGATTCAGCTAAAGTGAAAACCTTCAGATTTTCAAGAATTTTAATTGCACTTTCTGCGTTTCCTTCCGTAGTAGAAAAAGAGATCATTCCGCCAAAACCTTTCATTTGCTTTTTGGCGATATCGTGGTTTGGATGATCTTCAAATCCTGGCCAGTTCACTTTTGCAACTCCGGCATGCTCTTTTAAAAATCGGGCTACTTTTTCTCCATTTTCGCAATGGCGCTGCATTCTAAGATGTAAAGTTTTAATTCCGCGTAACACCAAAAAACTATCCTGCGGTCCACAAACTCCGCCACTCGCATTTTGAATAAAATATAATTTATCGGCCAAAGCTTTATCTTTTACCACAAGACTTCCCATCACAACATCACTATGCCCACCAAGATATTTTGTGGCGCTATGCATTACAATATCGGCTCCCAGATCTAAAGGTTGCTGTAAATATGGTGTCGCAAAAGTATTATCTACCGCTAATAAGACATTGTGCTTTTTCGCAATTTTAGCTGCAGCTTCAATATCGATAATATTCATCATTGGGTTAGTTGGTGTTTCTACCCAAATAAGCTTTGTATTTTCGTTAATATAAGCTTCGATGTTTTCAGCTTCCTGCATCCCGATAAAATGAAATTTAATGCCCAAATTTTCGAATATCGAGGTAAATAAACGGTAAGAACCACCGTAAAGATCGTTGGTACTTACAATTTCGTCTCCTGGTTTAAAAAGCTTCATTACCGCATCGATCGCAGCAAGTCCAGATCCAAAAGCCATCCCAAATTCACCATTTTCGATACTAGCTAAAGAACGTTCTAAAGCGGCACGAGTTGGGTTTCCACTTCTGGAATATTCAAAGCCTTTATGACCTCCAGGGGTGCTTTGCGAATACGTACTGGTTTGATAGATCGGCGGCATTACAGAATTGTATGCAGGATCTGTATTTTCCTGCCCGCCGTGTATGGTTTTGGTATTAAATTTCATAACAATAATTTAGTTGGTTTATAGCGAAAATCTAGCTTTATAAGCTGATTTTCATCGCTATTAAAAATCTTACTAGCAAAAATAAGCTTCGCATTGGCAATGCCAAAATTGCTGCGTACTTTAGCAAAACAATAACCTAAAATCCGAAAACCATTTTGAAAAAATTTCTTTTTGTGTTGCTTGCCAGCCTGATGCTTTTTGCCTGTGAAGAAGAGAAAAAAGAAGCCCTTATTTTCACCAATTATAATGTAGAGAAATCTTATGAAAAGTGTAATCCTGAAACCGGAAATTGCACTTTTGTAAACATTAACTATCCAGTTGCCAAAGGCCAGGAAGAGGTTGCTAAAAAGCTCAATGATTCTATAGAATCTCATATTATCCAACTTGTTTCTGGTTTTAATCCAGATGACAATCCTGCAACTATGGAAGAGATGGTTGATGGTTTTATTGCAAATTATGCTTCTTACCGAGAAGATTTTCCTGAAACCGACATCCCTTGGGAAGCGACTGTTTTTGCTGAAATTACTTCAGAAAACCTCAAATTATTAAGTATAGATTTCAACTCTTATACCTTTACCGGTGGCGCACATGGTTACGGAAGCAATACCTATATGAATTTTAATCCTGAAACTGGCGAAGTTTACACGCACAAGGATCTCTTTACTGCAGAATTTAAAGAATTTGTAGAAAAAGACTTCAGAAATAAAGAAGATATCCCGCAGGACGAAAACATCAACAGCACCGGAATGTTCTTCGAAAACGACGAATTTCACCTTCCGGCAAATATTGGCTTTAGAGATGATAAATTGATCTTAACCTATAATCCATACGAGATTGCGGCTTATGCTGAAGGACAAAAAACTTACGAATATGAGCTGAAAGAAATTTCAGAATATTTAAAAATCGATCTTTCAGCAACCGAATAAATTGCAGAAGCTCTTATAAAGTTTTTCCTTTGCAGCTTTTCTTATGCATTCTTAAATCGAAATAAAATGAAAAAGATCTACTACCTGTCTACCTGCGATACCTGCAAACGAATTTTAAACGAGATCGAAGCTCCGGCAGAATTTGAACTTCAGGACATCAAAACCGATGCAATTACCGCAGCGCAAATAGAAGAAATGCAAAAACTTGCGGGTAGCTACGAGTCGCTTTTTAGCAAAAGAGCACGACTTTATAAAGAACGTGATCTTAAAAACAAGAATCTTAGCGAAGAAGATTACAAAGCTTTGATCCTGGAACATTATACTTTTTTAAAACGTCCGGTAATAATTAACGATAATGAGATCTTTATTGGTAATGCTAAAAAGAATGTAGCAGCCGCTAAAGAATCTATCCATGGATAAGCGTTTGCTGGCGATCCTCGCCGCAATAGGTGCCAGTGCGATCTATGGTTTAAACCACACCATCGCCAAAGGAGTGATGCCTGCACATATCGAAGCTTTTGGTTTTATTATGCTTCGAGTGCTGGGCGCTGCTATTTTGTTTTGGCTATTAAGTCCGTTTGCTCCAAAAGAAAAGATCGATAAAAAAGATTACCCAAGAATGCTGGGTTGCGCTGTCTTTGGAATGTGCATTAACATGCTTTTCTTTTTTAAAGGATTAAGCCTTAGCACCCCAATTAACAGCTCGGTTATTGTCACGCTTTCTCCCGTCATGGTTTTGATCTTAGCTTCATTTATTCTTAAAGAAAAGATCACGCTTATTAAAGGAATTGGTATTGCTTTGGGCTTATCTGGAGCATTGGCTTTAGTGCTTTTCAGTACAGATAGTGTATCGAATGCGCCCAACATTCCGCTTGGGAATTTAATGTTTATTATCAATGCATTTTCTTACGGATTTTACCTGGTGATCGTAAAACCACTTACCAAAAAATATCACGCCATTACTCTTATGAAATGGCTTTTCCTAATGGGTGTAATTTTAAATTTACCCGTTACTTATTCTGAATTTACAGCGGTAGACTGGTTAAACTTACCATTCGATGCGATTTGGCGAATGGCCTTTGTTGTTGCCGGAACAACATTTTCTACCTACCTGCTTAATATTTACGCATTAAAACAATTATCGGCTTCTACGATAAGTGTTTTTATTTATTTACAGCCTTTAATCGCCATTATTTATGCGATCCTGGTGGGCGCAGACCAATTAACCACCATAAAAGTTGCCGCTGGCGTACTGGTTTTTGTTGGTGTTTACCTGGTAAGTTTTAAGAAAACAAAAACCCGGGCGTAGCCGGGTTTTCAAAAAATATAAATCGAAAATCGATAATTTCAGCTCGCTTTATTTTAGCAATTCTGGATCGACGTCCTTTGGTTTTCTACCGTGTTTCCTGGTATCTTCTTTTGTAAGCACTTTAAAATCTTCGGTATGTGGCAGGCTATCAAAATTATTAATTAATTCTGAAGGTAAACCTGTTAGCTTTCTTGCTTTAAGATCTATCCAACCGCCCATCATTTCACAGCTTGCAAAATTTCTTCCTTTGCTGTCATAAAAATTATGTACAAATTCGAAATACATTCCGTCTTCAGAAAGTCCTTTTAACTGCAGGCTCACTTTTACCGGTTCTCCTGCAAAAACTTCTCTAAAATAGTACACGTGTTCATAAAAAACCACCGGACCAAGATTATGCTTTGCCAAGTCTTTTTGTCCAAAACCATTTTCCATTAAAAAACCCATCCGGGTGTGGCTCATAAAATTGATGTAAGCCGTATTGGCCAGGTGCCGGTTTGCGTCGATATCACTCCAGCGTATTTCAAATTCTTTGGTATACATAAGTATTTTTTTCAATTTTTACAGAATTACTAAATTACAAATATTTGCTATGCATGCATAATTAGTTTAACTATTCCATCGAATCATCGAAAATTTGATTTGAAGTTGCCGCTATTCTTATCCCAAATTATAAGTTTCCTTACCTAATTTTTTCTGAAATTTGCCCTATGCCAGTGATTAAAAGTAATTATACCGCTCCGCCTCTTTTTAAAAATGCTCATATCGCCACCATCTATGCAGCAACGCTTAGAAAAGTGGATTTTAAGTCTGAAAAAAGAGAACGTTTGGAGCTAAAGGATGGTGATTTTTTAGATTTAGATTGGGCATTTTCTAAAACTGAATCCAAAAAATTAATTGTAACCATGCATGGTTTGGCCGGCAATGCCAATAGACCGTATATGCTGGGAATGGGCAAAATCTTTACTGAAAATGGCTGGGATTATTGCGGAATGAACTTTAGAAGTTGTAGCGGTGAAATTAACCGATTATACCGAAGTTACAACGCCGGTGCCACTGAAGATCTGGAAGAAGTTTTGGCCCATATTTTCAGCAAAAATAAGTACGATCAAATCGCTTTGGTTGGTTTTAGCCTTGGCGGAAATCTTTTGCTGAAATATCTTGGAGAACGCCACGAACTGCCATCGCAAATAAAAACTGCTGTGGCTGTTTCTACACCTTGTGATCTAGGCGCCAGCTTGGAAGCGCTAAACCTGCCAAAAAACAAATTATACACCAACCGATTCGAAAAGAACCTGAAAGATCAGCTTTTTGAGCGTCAACTGGCTTTTCCAAAAGAACTCGAAAAACATCAAATATCGGCTTGTAATTCATTGTTAGCAATCGATGAGTTATATACCAGCCGGGCGCATGGCTATGCTTCAGCGGCAGAATATTACGAAAAATGCAGTTGTCTTCAGTTTTTACCTAATATTAAGATCCCAACACTCTTATTAAATGCTGAAAATGATAGTTTTTTGACTTCAGCATCATTTCCGAAGAAAATAGCCGAAAAATCATCATTCTTACATCTGGAAATTCCAAAACATGGGGGTCACGTAGGTTTTATTCAGCATAAAAAAATGTATTACCAGGAAGAGAGAGCGCTTCAATTTATCCATGATCAGCTCTAAGATTTCAGGAAAAATTTCAGGAAATTCCATTATTCAGCTAAATTATTCTATAGCCTTTGCGCTGCCTAAGAATTGATTATCTTTGCCCAACCGTAAAAATGAAGCATGATTCAATCAATGACAGGTTTTGGGAAAAGTGTACTACAACTTCCCAACAAAAAGATTACTATAGAGATTAAATCTTTAAACAGTAAAAATCTGGATCTAAATGCCAGGATCCCTTCGCAATATCGTGAGAAAGAATTGGTGATGCGTAACACGATATCTTCAGCTTTAAAAAGAGGAAAAGTAGATTTCTCTCTGTATGTAGAGCAAACAGGAGACGAAACCTCTGCGTCTGTAAATGCTGAAGCGGTAAAAAATTACATCAAACAAATGATGGATCTTAAATTACCAAATGTTGGCAGTAAGCATGAAGCTCAACTTTTAGAAATCGCGATGCGCTTACCTGATGCCTTAAAAACCGAGCGTGACGAGATCGACGAAAATGAGTTTGCTGAAATCGAGAAAACCTTATTGGAAGCGCTTGCTGAAATTAACGAGTTTAGAACAGCAGAAGGTGCTGCTTTAGAGAAAGACCTTAAACTTCGCGTTAGCAATATTGGTAATTTGTTAGATGAAATTATGCAAATTAATCCAGAGCGTGTAGAGAATGTACGTGAGCGTCTCCGCAAAGGAATTGAAGATCTTAAGGAAAATGTAGATGAAAACCGCTTTGAGCAGGAACTAGTTTACTACATCGAAAAATACGATATTACAGAAGAAGAAGTGAGATTAAAAAATCACCTGGCTTATTTCACCGAAACGCTCGATACTCAAGACAGCAACGGTAGAAAATTAGGTTTTATTGGCCAGGAAATGGGGCGTGAAATAAACACCATTGGTAGCAAGAGTAACTATGCACCAATGCAACAGCTTGTAGTGCAGATGAAGGATGAGCTGGAAAAAATTAAAGAGCAGGTCTTAAACGTACTATAAGCAATTAACCCAAATTAAAGTAGAGCACCATGAAAGAAGGGAAGCTAATCGTATTTTCAGCTCCGTCTGGTTCAGGGAAAACCACTATTGTAAGACATCTTTTAAAACAAAACGAATTAAAGCTGGATTTTTCGATCTCGGCAACGTCTCGTGATCCTCGCCCTAACGAAGTTGATGGAAAGGATTATTACTTTTTGTCTTTAGAAGATTTTAAAAAGAAGATCAAAAACGACGAATTTCTGGAATGGGAGGAAGTTTATCGTGATAATTTCTACGGAACTCTAAAAGCTGAAGTAGAGCGAATTTGGGCAAAAGGAAAGCATGTTATTTTTGATATCGACGTGGTTGGCGGATTAGATATTAAAAAGATCTATCCTGAAAAAACATTGGCTGTTTTTGTAAAACCACCCAGTATCGAAGAATTAAAGATTAGGTTAAAGAAGCGTAAAACCGAATCGATGGATAAAATTAATATGCGTGTCGCTAAAGCGAGTATCGAACTTGCCACCGCACCGCAATTTGATTTTATTATTGAAAATAACGATCTGGACGTTGCTTTAGAAGAAGCTTATAATCTAGTTTCGGATTTTATAAAAAAGTAAGATGAACAGAAAAATCGGACTTTTTTTTGGGACCTTTAATCCCATTCATATTGGGCATTTGATTATTGCGAATCACATGGCCGAATTTTCAGATCTTGATGAAGTTTGGCTGGTGGTTACTCCGCATAACCCACATAAAAAGAAAAGTACGCTTTTAAATAATCATCATCGCCTGGATATGGTGTTTATGGCTTGTGAAGACTTTGAACATTTACAACCTAGCGATGTAGAATTTAGATTAGAGCAACCAAATTACACGGTAAAAACGCTGGCCCACCTTCAGGAAAAATTTCCAACCAACGAATTTTGTCTTATCATGGGTGAAGACAATCTAAAGAGCTTTCATAAATGGAAAAATTATGAGGTAATTTTAGAAAATCATTCGTTGTATGTATATCCAAGAAAATCTGGCGGAAGGGTACAAAATCAATTTAAAGATCATCCAAAGATCACTCGGGTAGATGCTCCTGTTATAGAAATTTCAGCAACATTTATTCGAGATTCGATAAAAGAAGGCAAGTTTATAAAACCTATGTTACCAACCAAAGTTTGGGATTACGTGCTTCATAACAATTTTTATAAATAGCCAAAAGAAACTAAAATTTAGACGCACTTCGCTATTAAAATATACGAATACTACGATCAAAAAACCGCCCTGTATCTTTTATACAAGGCGGTTTTCAAACTAAATAACCAACCAAAAAAACTAAGAAAATTCTCCTTTGGTTAGAAGAAGAATAAATGGATAACGTGAGCTTTTCTATTAAGATTGTCTTTAAGGACGGCTATTTTGTGTTAAATTTTTGCCATACTTAGGCGGTTAGCTTCTCTAGAAATTTTAAAGCCCTATTTAATCTTTATTTTTGTAGTACGCATAACAAACCAAACAAATGAGTACAACTCCTAATATAGCTGTTATTGGCGGCGGTAGCTGGGCAACTGCTATCGTAAAAATGCTTACCGAAAACATCGAAAAGGTACATTGGTACATGAGAAGTGTTTATGCTGTAGAGCATTTAAAAAGGCACGAGCATAATCCTAATTATCTTAGTGATGTAGAATTTGACATTAATCAGCTACATCTTAGCAATGATATTAATGAAATTGTTAGCGCTGCAGATATTCTGATCTTTGCCATTCCATCTGCCTTTTTAAAATCTGAATTAGATAATCTTACCCAATCTCTGGAAGGAAAAACGATCTTTTCAGCCATAAAAGGTATCGTTCCAGAAAGTAGTTTGATCGTTGGAGAACACTTCAATAAATTCTACAATATCGATTTTGAAAATATTGGTGTAATTACCGGGCCTTGCCATGCAGAAGAGGTAGCGCTAGAGCGCCTTTCTTATTTAACGATTGCTTGTAGTGATGAAGAAAAAGCTAAGATGCTAGCCGGTTTTCTATCCAGTGAATATATAAAAACCAAAACCAGTGATGATATTGTAGGAACCGAGTATGCTGCGGTTCTTAAAAATATTTATGCTATTGCAGCCGGAATTGCACACGGTCTTGGTTATGGTGATAACTTCCAGAGTGTATTAATGAGTAACGCGATTCGCGAGATGAAAAAATTCATTAAAAAAGTACACAAAATGAAGCGAAACATCAACGATTCGGCTTATTTAGGTGACCTTTTAGTTACTGGATATTCTGTTTTTAGTAGAAATAGAATGTTTGGGAATATGATTGGGAAAGGTTACACCGTAAAGAGTGCACAAATGGAAATGAGTATGATCGCTGAAGGCTATTACGCTACAGACAGTGCTTACAAGATCAATAAGGAACGTAAAGCAAAAACACCAATTATCAATGCGGTTTATGCGATTCTTTACGAAGGAAAAAACCCAAAGAAAACATTTAAAAAACTTGCAGATAAGTTAGATTAAGGAGGCAAAAACCTCCTTTTTTTAACAAAAGTCTAACCTGAAATAACCGAGGTTTAAACGGCATAACCTTTGATTTTGATTACTTTTGCCCAAAATTTAACAAGCCCCCTATGAGCAAAAAATTACTAGCAGGATTGATAATCTTGTCTTTCCTGGCAATCGCATGTAGTGACAGTAACGACCATTTTGATGAGAACGAATACACTCAGCAAAACTTCGAAATTAATAATGACGAAAGCGAATTAGAAAGCGTTTTAAGCAGAAACGGAGCCGGTGTTTTAAGTATTTCTTCGATCACTGCCAGTAATCGAGCCAGTCTTACCAGACAAGCTGTAGAAGACGAAGATCCACAAGTAAGTGATATTGCTTTAGAGCAGATCGCAACCGTAGATCCTCCGGTTGTAGATGGAACTACACTTAGAGCAAGCCACGTAAAGATCGACGGAAATTATGCCTATGTAACTTACATGATGGAAGGTGAAGCTTATCTTGGTGGTATCGATATTATCAATATTACAGATAAAACCAATCCTTTTGTAGAAAGCCGAGTAACTTCAGATATTGTAGATTTTACTTCAGCTTATTTTAATAATGGGAGATTATATTTTGCTTCCGCAGTAAATACAGACGAGCTTTTAAATCTTGAATATCGCGCGAACATTGGTTACGTTAGTGTTTCTGAAGGTAACTTTTTACAGGACTTTCAATTAAAACCAATTGAGGGAAATGTTGCTGTTGATATTGCAGGTTTTAATGACAGAATTATTGGAGTAAGTGGCGCGACCGGTGTTTTAGGTCTTTACGACGCAGCTAGTTTAGAAACTATCCTTGAGCAAACTATACCAGATCTTAGATCGATCGCTTACGGAGACAATAAAATTGCCGTACTAAGTGGTAGCGAAGGTCTTGCAATGTATAATCCTAACGATCTTTCGGTTTTAAACAATATTAGCACTCCTAATTTAGCGAGCGAATCGAAACGTACTATTGCCTTTAAAGATCAGGCGATTTTGGTTTCTGAAGGTAGTAATGGTGTAGGAATTTATGATAGCAATTCTGGGAATGCATTGCAGCAATTAGACATTCAGATTCTTCCTGAAGCAGAATATGATGATGCAGATGTTGTAACAAATGCAGTTTCTATTGCAGGAGATTTTATTTTAATGGCTAATGGTGGAGCTGGTTTTGGTATCGCTAAACTAGACGAAAATAATACTTTAGTTGAAGAAGGTGTTGTAGATTTAGAAGGATCTTCTAATTACATTCAATCTGATGGTGAATATATTTTTGTTGCCTCTGGCACCGGCGGATTAAGAATCATAAAAATAAGCCAGCCAGAAGTAAACGAAAACTTTGCCGAATGTGAATCTTACGATGTTTACACCGGGCGTTCTAATCTAAATGTAAACAGCAACGAAGTTTTAGCTTACCGTGGTTCTGCAACACTTAAAAACTTAAACGTTGGTGGAGATTTCACTTTCTGTGGATCGATAAACATTCAGAACGGTGCAAACATCAACAGCCAGGGAGAATTTAATATGAGAGGCGCAATGGCCGTAGGAACCTATGGCAGAAATCACGATCTTAATATTAACAGCGGTTCTGTGCTAAGAATCGAAGGAAGCCTTACGGTTTATGGTAATTTAAACCTGAATAGCGGTGCTACTTTAGAATTTGTTGGAGAAGATTCCAGCATCCATGTTTTTGGAACTGTTAGACAGAATAGTGGTAGTACCGTAGTTGGAACTTATAACGATACATCTAATAAACTTCAGTAAGTTATACTGAAAATATAATATCAAAAAAGCCTCTGTTTCCAGAGGCTTTTTTATTGGCATCGCCAAAGGGTATAATACCCAGAGGCTAGCCTCGAAATTAAAAATTTATTTCCAACGAATGCCTCGATGCCTTGCCCCGAGGTAGTTTATTTAAAATTATTCGGCTAAAATGCCCAATTTGGGAATAATAGGCAGTTCTTTTTTATTTGCTTCGTTAACGCTATTCTTCTTAAATACAAATGCTTTCTCGAACATCTTGTTTTCAGCAAAAAAAGTTACCTGGTATTCATTATTAAGTCCTAAAACTTCATCCTGAATAAATTCGATCTTCGCGAATGAATGTGGCGGTAATTTTTCCAGCTTGTGGCGCATCACCGATGTTTCTTTCTTCCCATCATAACCTTTAGCTACGATAAGGATCATTTCGATAGAAACATTTTTATTATTGATAATGTAAGCATTCCACTCGTCTGCCTGAAACTCTTTATTGAATTCTCTTACTGCAGCAACGTGAACTTTTTCAACCTTAGGAATTTCTATATCCTTTTTCAAAATTCGATCTTTTTAAGATTCGTTTTCAAATTTTTCTTCCCACTTGTGTTTAATCATATACCAAAGTACAAACAAAACAACGGCTGCAATTGCCAGTACAATTAAACCAATTGTGATTTTTAAAACAGCTATTGCGAGATATAACGCAATCCCTAAAACGATAACCGCCAGAATAATGAAACCAGATTTTTTCATAAGTTTTCTTTTTCTGGAAAGTTCGGTGTTTTAAGGCTGGTCTTCTCTCAACAAACTCATAAATTCCTTGTTCAGGATTTTAGATAGAAGATTTAAATTGCTCTAAGAATCGTACATCATTCTCGTAAAACATACGAATATCACCAATTTGATAAAGCAACATGGCGATACGTTCTATCCCCATCCCAAAGGCGAAACCAGAATATTCTGTTGGATCGATACCACAGTTTTTAAGTACGTTAGGATCTACCATTCCGCATCCCATGATCTCTAACCAACCCGTTCCTTTGGTAATCCTATAATCTGTTTCGGTTTCTAATCCCCAATAGATATCAACCTCTGCACTTGGCTCGGTAAATGGAAAATAAGAAGGTCTTAATCTAATCTTAGATTTTCCAAAAAGCTGTTTTGTAAAATATAAAAGCGTTTGCTTAAGATCTGCAAACGAAACATTCTTATCGATATACAATCCTTCTACCTGGTGAAAAATACAGTGAGAACGTGCAGAAATAGCTTCATTTCTAAATACACGACCAGGAGAAATGGTTCTAATTGGCGGTTTATTCCCTTCCATATATCTTACCTGCACAGATGATGTATGCGTTCTTAATAGAATATCAGGATCTGTTTGAATAAAAAACGTATCCTGCATATCTCTTGCCGGATGATATTCTGGTAAGTTTAATGCTGTAAAGTTATGCCAGTCGTCTTCGATCTCTGGCCCTTCAGAAACATTAAAGCCAATATTAGAGAAAATCTCTATGATTTGATTTTTAACTATCGAAATAGGATGACGAGAACCAATTTCCAAAGGTTCTGATGGGCGAGAAAGATCGCCATAGATTCCTTTTTCTTCTTCCAGGCTTTCTAAACGATCCTTCAATTCGTCTACTTTTGCCTGTGCAGAGGTTTTAAGTTCGTTTACCGTTTGCCCAAAATCTTTCTTTTGTTCGTTAGGAACGTTCTTAAATTCAGCAAAAAAGCTATTTAAAATTCCTTTTTTACCAAGATATTTTATTCTGAAATTTTCTATTTCTTCCTTCGTATCAGCGTTAAACGCTTTAACATCAGCAATATGTTCCTTAATCTTATCAATCATAGATACCATTCTTATAAGGTGGCAAATTTATAAAAATTTACGCCTTTAGCCTGTATTAAAAACCGATAAAACCTGAAGCTTAAAAAGAAGAAATCTAATCTTGATTATTTACGAGTCTGGACGACTTCGCATCGTGGAAAATATACTTCATTAAAAAGAATACTGAAAATGCACCAAAGCTATGCCACAGCCAATGCGTTCCCATGGAAAAATGAATGTAACGATCTAAAGCTCTAAAGCTTATCGCTACAGCAAAACTTAACACCGCAAAAACCATATATTTAGAATGCTTAAATCTAGTTTGAAAAACATGAATCCCTATAGGAAGTAATAAGCCTATAGCCGTTGCGATATACGCATAAGTTTGCCCATGTGATCTAAACGGAATAAAACGTACTCCCAAAACCAACAAAAGCACTAAGATCATTAGGCCCACTACCTGCCTTTTCTTAGAACTGGCTTTAGAAGCAAAATAAAGAGAAGCCCCTAAACATAGAATATCGATAGGCACCCAATCCATTAACAACCAGATCTCGTGACTCCTGGTAGCATGATAGATGGTACCGCCAACCCAACCAATAAACAATACGGGTAAAGCAAAACTTAAAAATAATTGTGCCTTGTAGTTTTTATATACGCGATAAGAGAAATAAATCACGATCGCTAAAAAGAAAAGATTGCTAAACGTATTAAAAGGTTCTACCGGAAATCTTCCCTGAATGGTTTCAGTGTAGACAGGCCCAGAATCATTGGGGAAATCGGTAAAATAAAGCAATGCGTTCATCTACGAAATATATTCCTTTTCAAGAAAATACTGGACTATTGCTTCTTTCATTAAGATACTTTGTTCGCCGGCTTTTAAATTAGGTAACTGCTCTAAAACTTTATAATGTGGCCAGCCGTCTTCGTCAAAATAATCAAACTCGTAATAGCCATAAGGCTCCAATAGCCTGCAAATAGCGATATGCATTAGATCGACTTTTTGATCCTTTTTAAATCGGCGATGTAACTGCCCAAGTTCCTGCACACCAATAATATAAATTACAGCATCAAGTTCCATGATCTCACCATCTGCAAATTGGGCTGCTAATTTTTGCTGAAGATCTTCCCACCGCTCTTTTAATTTTTCATCTCTTGCCATGCTGCAAATATAGGTTTTGCACGCAAATTATTTATATTTGATTAGATATCCTTTACATGCAAGATTTAGACTCCTTTGAAGAACCAAAACCTAAGTATATTGTTAGAAGATATTTGGCCGGTTTTATCGATTATAGCATAGTATACTTTATTACTTTTTTGCTCGTTTTTATTTTGGGAACGCCAGACGATGAGTATACCTATCATCTAAACGGCTTACCCGCTTTAATCCCCGTTTTATTCTGGTTTCTATTTATTGTTTGCCTCGAAACCTGGTTTGGTGCTACCGTAGGTAATACTATTGTTCAATTAAAACCGGTAACATTTTCTGGTTATTCGAAAAAAATAAGTTTTGGACAGTCTTTTAAAAGACATCTCTTAGACCCAATCGATATGTTCCTTTTTGGAGTAATTGGCATCGTGATTATAAAAACTTCAGATAAAAATCAGAGATTGGGCGATATTTGGGCAAAAACGACTGTAACGAAATATTAAAACAATTTACCAATAGATCAAAGAAAACTACATGAACACCATCGACATCATCCTGGGGATTGTTTTATTATACGGACTAATACGTGGCTTTTTTCGTGGACTTTTTGCTGAAGTTGCAGCGCTTGTTGGTTTAATCGCCGGGATCTATGGTGCGATCTATTTTAGCCATATTTTAAGTGATTTTTTAGCTAATCATGTAAATTGGGATGAAAATGTAACCAATCTTTTCGCTTTTGCGATCACCTTTATTCTAATTTTATTCCTGGTAACCTTGGCCGGAAAATTTCTAACCAAAGTGGCTAATCTCGCGGCGCTGGGAATGGTAAATAAAATATTAGGAGGTGTTTTTGGGCTTTTAAAGCTTGCATTTTTAGCGAGTGTTGTTATGATGTTCTTTAGAGCTACAGAAGAGCAAATTGATATCGTTGAAGACGAAACCATTGAAGAATCTGTACTTTATGAGCCCATTGCGATCATTGCACCAACAATTTTGCCTACCATTTTAAGAGAAGCAAGGGAACGTGATATTTGGGATCCTAAAAACAATGAAGAAGAGGATTCTAACGATGATTTTTAAAACAAAAAAAGAAGCCCTAAGGCTTCTTCTCTTTCCGCACAAAAAATATAAATACTAGAAGTTTAATCTGTAAACTTCATCTAATTTCTCATTTCCGCTTAAGTGAACATTCAGGTCGTTTACAATACCGGTTCCTACGCCATAAGCCCAACCATGTATCACAACTTTCTGCTCATTCTTCCAGGCATTTTGAAGAATAGATGTTTCAGCTAAATCATATACCTGCTCGATCACGTTCAGTTCTACAAAACGATCCCAACGTTCTTTTTCATCTTCGATGGCTTCAAGCTCATCGGTATGCATTTTATAAACATCTTTTATATGTCTAATCCAGTTATCGATCAAGCCAATAGATTTGTTTTCCATAGCGGCTTTAACACCTCCACATCCATAATGGCCACAAACGATAATATGTTCAACTTTAAGTGCATTAACCGCATAATCTAAAACGCTTAACATATTCATATCTGTATGCACTACCATGTTGGCGATGTTACGATGTACAAAAACTTCACCGGGTTGTGTGCCAATAATCTCGTTTGCAGGAACACGGCTATCTGCACAACCTATCCAAAGTAGTGGTGGTTGTTGTCCATTCTCTAGACGTTTAAAAAAATCTGGATCAGAACTTAGCTTGTTGCTCACCCATTCTTTGTTGTTTTCTAAAATCTGCTTATAAAATTCCATCTCTATTTTTATCTAAAATTAAGCATTAGCATTGGTTATAAAAAATTTCGAATAACTTTCAGGGTTTACAACTTCCCCATTTTTTGTTAGGATGGTTATCCTAATATTCTTCTCGGCCGCATGGACGGCAAATTCATCTAAAATTTCAAGAATATCATAATCCAAAAATCTGGTGTTCTTTATATTGATCTCAAGCTGAGAATTCTTCGGCAAACTATGCAATTCCCTATTTATAGCTCCCTTGTTTAAAAACGTAACTTCTTCAGCAAGAACCATTTTATAAATGTGAAGATCTGAATCTACTTCTTCTTTGTGCAAAAAGTGAGAATTGCGGTAGCTATTCAGTAAAATAATGATAATACCTACAGCCAAACCTAAGCCTATCCCCTTTAAAAGATCGGTAAAAACGATGCCGATAATAGTAACGATAAAAGGCAAAAATTGAGCCTTACCCAAACGGTACATTTTTTTGAAAAGAGAGGGCTTTGCTAATTTATAACCTACCAGAAATAAAATTGCAGCAAGCACAGCAAGCGGAATCATATTTAAAACCGCCGGAATAACCACCACCGCAATCAATAGGAATATCCCATGAAATATTGCAGACATTTTTGTCATTGCCCCAGATTGTACGTTCGCAGAGCTTCTTACAATTACCTGGGTTATAGGCAAACCACCTATTAAACCAGAAATTATATTACCGGTTCCCTGCGCGACCAATTCTCTATTGGTTGGTGTAACACGTTTATGAGGATCTAACTTATCTGAAGCTTCTACACAAAGTAAAGTTTCCAAACTGGCTACTATTGCGATCGTGACTCCCGTAATCCAGACCTGAGGATTAGTAATTGCTCCAAATTTTGGAAAACTAAACTGGCTGGTAAAATCTGAAAAACTCTCTGGAACCGGAACTTTTACCAAATGAGCTTCAGCAATCCCGATCTCTGTATTACGAGTTAATAAAAAATATACTACTCCAACCAATACCGCAACCAATGGGCCCGGCACAATAGTAAAGATTCTGTTTTTATTGATCAGGACATTTTCCCAAAGTAATAAAATAGCCAGCGATAATAAGGTTACAATAATAGCACCTGGAGAAATATAATCGAACATATTTAATAATTCTGATAAAAGATTTTCTCCTCCCGGCTGAAAAAAAGAAAAATCACCTTCCTGCTCAGAATCATATCCAAACGCATGCGGAATTTGCTTTAGAAAAATAATAATTCCAATTCCGGCAAGCATTCCTTTTATTACTGAAGATGGAAAATAATAACCAATAACTCCGGCTCGAAGTATTCCTAATAATATCTGAATTGCACCACCTATCACTACAGCTACCAAAAAGTTTTCAAAGCCTAAACTTGCGATCGCTCCCAATACGATCACTGCTAAACCAGCGGCAGGACCACTTACACCAAGCTGCGATCCACTAATTGCTCCTACAACGATACCACCAATAATTCCGGCAATTAAACCCGAAAATGCAGGGGCTCCGCTTGCCAGGGCAATACCAAGACATAATGGTAAGGCCACAAAAAATACTACAAGACTGGCCGGTAAATCTTTATTTAAATGTTTAAACATAAGCTTGAAATTTTGATGACCTCTAAAAATTGAATTTTTAAAAGATCTATTAAATCTTCCTTTTAATTTGTCGATTTTGGTAAGTTCGACCTCAAAATTTAAAGCTGCTTAGGTGGAGGAAAAGTCACATCTATATAGATATTGTGATATGTCTGGCGAGAATCATAAAATACCTGATCTTTATCAAGACTAAACTGATTAATTAAAAAACCTGAATCCTGATGCTGGGTTAATTTAAACTGAAAGTTAATCTCGCTTTTATTCTCTTCTTCATTGACAGTATAAACTTGTGAACAATTTAGATTATCGTCCACAATTGCTTCGATCGAAGGTATAGCAAGAAAGCCCAAAAACAATAGGGCAATGATATATGCGATCACTTTCATACTATAAAAGTATGAAATTTTGTAACTGGCTGTATCTACTTTGTTTAAAATAAAATAGTCTGGAGACAGCTAATCTTATAATTCTTTAAGGTTTTCCTTTAAGATCCAACCTTGTTTACCATCAGCAATTTCAATTTTGTACCATTCCTGATAGTTTTCCAAGAGTTTGGTTTTTGTCCCTTCGTGTAGTAAAAATGAAGGATCTCCTCGTAAGTTTGGTTCGCTTCTAACTCCGGCCTCTTCAGCAAAAACAATCGCATAATTATTATTTAGCTGAATATTTTCCTGGCTGAATGCAAATATTACTGAAGCTATACAAAGTACCACAGAAACCATTGAACCAATAAAGAAGATGCGCTTTACAAGTGTACTCCTTCCGTAGTAATAAAAGAGGAATAAAATAACGAATATTAGCATAAAGCCAATCGCAATGCTTCCCCAGGTATTGTAACTAAAGGTCGCAATTAGATCATCGAAAGTTTTAGAAATACCAGTTCGCTCTACACTTTGAATATCATCCATCGCCATATTCCTGGCAAACTGAATATTGTTCTTTACATCTGAATCGTTTGGCGCTAGCTGAAGTGCTTTTTCGTAGTAATAAATACTAGGCGCAATATGATTTAATTTGTAATGAGCATTCGCTAAATTGTAATATAAAGAAACAGAAGCTTCACCATCATTTAAAATGCTCTCGTAGCTAGCAATCGCTTCTTCGTAATTCCCATCGGCGTAGACTTTATTTGCTTCTTCAAAAACTGCCTCATTTTGGGCAAAACCAACTGTAGTGCAAAAAACGAGTATAATTAAAAAGACCTTTTTCATAATTATAATTGTTTATCTAAAGTTGATATCACGTTCGCGGCTTTATCATAATCCTGCTTCATGGTTACCATCGATGCCGGTGTATATCTGGCAAACTCACAACTTTTAAGGATCTCGATAAACTGAGCTGTTGTTGTTTGATCTACTCCTTTTTCGGTAAGGATTTCACTTATTCTTTCTTTACTCATTTCACCAGTCTGGATATGCAATTTGGCTTTTAAGTAATTATGCATTGCTCTTTCTAATGCAATGTAGAATTGTTGCTGCTCACCAAGATTTTTTCTGGCTTCAGAAAGATATTTTCTGGCTAATTTATCGGCTTTTCTTATTCTATTTCCTGTAACATCGTTAGCTCTGGCTTCTCGCTTTTTACCAAATACGATCACTAAAGGAATTATTAATAATGGTAAAATTAATAGCAACCAAAATAACCATGATCTAAAGAAAGAAGGCTCGTTTAACGATTTTAGATTGGCTTTTAATTTTATATATCTAAATTGATCGCCACTTAATGTTACCGGCTGTTTATTATTTGTAACCACATTGCTATCTCCCGTACTATTTGTGGAAGATGCAGGTGTTCCTACTGGACCATTTTCAACATCAATCACAATATCGTTTGTACTAATACTTTTATAAGTTTCAGATCTTGGATCGAAATACGAAAAGTTTAATCCCGGGATTGGATACTCCCCTTTTCTTGAAGGAACAATAGTATAATCTTCGGTAAGACTTCCTTGCGTTCCATTTAATGTAGAACTAAAATTCTCTTTACGTTCTGGCTCATAGATCTCTAATGAAGCTGGAACTGAAAGATCTGGAAGATCAAAAAGCATAAGATTACCACGACCTCTCACTTTTACTGAAGCTGTAAGCGATTCACCCGCATCTAAAGTTGTTTTACTAGGATCTACACTAAACTCAAAACTACCAACAGCACCGGTGAAATTAGCAGGTTTTCCCTGTGTTGGT
The DNA here is from genome assembly GCF_900112105.1 of Zunongwangia mangrovi. Lineage (GTDB taxonomy): Bacteria > Bacteroidota > Bacteroidia > Flavobacteriales > Flavobacteriaceae > Zunongwangia > Zunongwangia mangrovi. The sequence continues at coordinate 364,336 of NZ_FOKV01000001.1, forward strand.
AATGGCTTTACATCGATCTCTCTACTAGACGAGGTTACTCGCTTTTCTACAGTTTGGTAAATGATCCCTCCAAAAATGCTTCTACGCTGACTAGGAACATCTACAGAAACTGAAATTGCTATAGGATCGATCTCCAGTTTCCCGGTTTTTTGTGGATATAATAAAGATTTGTGCACCACTGCATAACGATATGGCTCACCTCGGTAAGTACCCTGTTCAAATCTATAACCGTTTATATTTAAGTTTTGGCTCCAAAAATCTGGAAATGTTGGATTGTCCAGCATTCTAAAATTGCTAATCCCTATACGCTCACTTACGTACAGTTTATAAACTACGGTTATCGCTTCATTAAGATATGGGTTAGGTTTAGAAACCTCTGCAACCAAATGCAGATTATCTTCGGGCACGATGGCAGCATTATTTCCGTCCTGAGGTCGTTCTACAGCATCACCAACTTCTACGTTTACAGGGGAAGTTTTGTAAACTGTACCATCTACAGTAACTTCTGCCTGGCCAATCGTTTTGGTTCCTTTAGAGTTAGGCTGCAGGTAATAACTATAGGTTTTAGAAAAAGTACTTTTCCCATTTACCCAACTATTACTAACCTGCTGGTTGGGACCACCAACTACTTTAAAGCCGGTAAAAGAAGGCGGAGTAAAATTATCACCGTCCTTATTCATATTGAAATCAACACGCAAACGCTCGTTGATTCCAACCTGCTCCCGGCTAACTTCTGCTGTAAACTTTACCTGTGCAGAAAGAAGTGAGGTAGTAAATAGAAACAGACTTAATACTATTAACTTTAATTTCATTTGTAAACCTTAATTCTAATCTAGATCTAATTAGTAAACTATTTCAGGAAAAGCCGATGAGGCATTTGTTTAAAAACCTCTTTATTTCGGGGCATCCCGACGGCTATTGAGACTGAATCTTTTAGTCCCGTTTATCAACGAAATTCAGGATTCTACCAGTCCTTATCTGATCGAGTTTTTACAGCTTTAGCTTTTTCAGCATTCATTTTATCCTGCGTTTTCTCTTCCTGGTTATTCATAGCTTCAAGCAGATTTTTAATCTGTTGTGGCGAAAGCTGTCCTTGTGCAGGTTGAGGCTGTTGCTGTTTTTGCTGATCGGGTTTTCCCTTTTGATCTTTTTGATTCTGATCCTCTTTATTCTGTTCGTTAGGATTTTGATCCTGAGGTTTTTCATTTTCCTGGTCTCCTTCTCCGTCCTTTGGATCCTGCTTTTCATTATCGCCTTCGTCCTCTGGCTTTCCATCCTGATCCTTATCCTCGCCTTTATCTCCCTCGTTATCTTGATCCTGATCTTTTTGATCTTCGTTTTGATCTTTGTTATCCTGATTGTCCTGATTGTCGTCGTTATTCTGATCTTGCTGCTGTTCTTCTTCTAATTTCTTCTTTGCCAAAGCCAGATTATAACGAGTTTCATCATCTGTAGGATCATTTCTTAAAGCATTTTTATAAGCTTCAACAGCTTCTTTATATTTCTTCTGCTTCATAAAAGAATTCCCAAGATTATGATTTATCCGGTGACGATCTTCTTTACTTTCAGAAACCTTATCTGCCTCTACAAACCTGGATTGCGATTCGCCAGATTTTTCGCGATTATAATACAGGTTTCCCATATTATATTTTGCTGCGGTATTCGCAGGATCTTTAGCTATAGCTTTTCTATAAGCAGCCTCTGCACTTGCAAAATCATTTTCACTTAAAGCCTCCTCGGCTTCATTCATATAGGCATTTGCTTCTTTTTTTAGACGTTTTTCATCATTAGCCTGCTGTGCATTAACCACTGCAGAAAAAAGCAATGCTAAAATCAGGAAAAACGAGTTTTGCCTAAATGTCATTTTAGCAGTTCTCATATTAATCCTTTCTTGTTTCGTTAAACAAATTAAGCTTTTTAATCCATGCTGTACTTCTCTCCAAAAGAAATACGTCTAAAAACAGAAATATAAAGCAAATCCCTAAAAACCACTGGAAATGTGATTGATAATCGGCAAATTGTTTTGCTTCAAATTCTGTTTTCTCTATGTTCTGTAACAAATCCTGTACCGTTTCAGTTACGTTGGCAGTTACATTGCCTTCTATATATTCTCCATTAGCTTCAGCAGCTATTTCCTGAAGCGTTGCCGGGTTAAGTTTTGTTATTACGGTTTCCCCGTTTTGATCTTTTTTATAATTCTGAACTACGCCATTTCTTTTAATTGGGATTGGCCCTCCTTTTTCGCTTCCTACTCCAATAGTATAAATTCTGATGCCTTGTTCTGCAGCTTCATCTGCAATAGACTCTACATTTCCTTCGTGATCTTCACCATCACTTATAATGAACAATACCCTGTTTGTTTGATTATCGTCATCGTAATAAGTAGTTGCCAGGTCGATCGCATCACTAATGGCGGTTCCCTGGGAACTTATCATATCGGTATTTAAAGCCTGAAGGAACATTTTTGCAGCGGCATAATCTGTTGTAATTGGTAACTGCGGAAAAGCACTACCTGCATAAGCAATAATCCCAACACGGTCGCTTCCCAATCCGTTTAGGATCTGTCTTACCAATTGTTTTGACTTCTCAATTCGGCTTGGCGCAATATCTTCAGCATCCATACTTTTGGAAACATCGATCGCAAAAACGATATCTACACCTTCACGCTTTACAGTTTCCATCGTAGTTCCCATTTTTGGATTCACCAAAGCAACCACTAAACAGGCCAAAGCCATACAAGCCAAAATAACTTTAAGAATAGGCTTAAAATTCGACTTATTTGGCGCTAATTTTTGCAAAAGCTCATCACTGGCAAAACTTTTACGTGCTTTTCGCTTCCAGAATAGGAGGAAAATAAAAAGTAGTAAAACCACCGGAATGACTAAAAACAGCCAAAAATATATTTCTTCTTCAAATACTAACATCCTAAGCTTTATATAAAACTTCTAAATACGGTATATCTTAATAACAATTCGAATAAAAGTAAGGCGCCTGCCAATAATGCAAATGGCCGAAACTTCTCATCGTAATTAGTATACTTAAATTCTTCGATCTCGGTTTTTTCTAATTGATCGATCTCTTCATAAATATCTTCCAGCTTTTCATTATTGGTCGCCCGGAAGTATTTTCCGCCCGTCTCATCTGCAATTTGCTGCAGTAATTCTTCATCGATCTCTACCTGGCGGTTACCAAACCTAAAACTACCATTTCCTGCAATACCTACCGGAGTTAAAGCCATCCCATTGGTACCAACACCAATAGTGTAGACTTTTATATTAAATTCTTTAGCAAGCTCACTGGCTACTTTAGGATCGATAAACCCAGAGTTATTTACACCATCTGTAAGTAAAATGATCACTTTACTTTCGGCTTTACTATCTTTTAATCGGTTAACCGAAGTCGCCAGACCAGAACCAATTGCTGTACCACTTTCTAAAATGGTGTTAAATTCTACATCGGCTAGAGCTCTTAATACCACAGATTTATCGCTGGTAATAGGTGTTTTGGTAAAACTTTCTCCTGAATAAAGTACTAATCCTATCCTATCTGAAGGTCGCCCTTTTATAAATTCTTCACCAACAGTTTTTGTTGCTTCTAATCTGTTTGGCTGAAGATCTCTCGCCAGCATACTTGCAGAAACATCTATTGCCATTACAATATCGATTCCCTGTGTACTATTGGTTCGGGTAGAAACATCTACTGTTCTTGGTCGTGCCAGTGCTACAATTAGTAAAGCAAGTGCCAGCATCCTTAAAACAAAAAGAAGCGGTCTTAATTTTGCTAGAATGCTAGATTTAGCTTTAAATCCCTGAATACTCGACATTCTTAATGCCGGAGTTTGCAGATTTCTTTTCCAGAAATACCATGCGATCGCTACCGGAAGTAAAATAAACAACCAGAAAAACTCAGGATTTTCGAAAGTGAAATTCGCAAACATTAATTATTCAATTTTATAAGTTCTACTGAATTTATGATCCTTCCGGAAATTTCTTCAGCATAGCTATCTTCTTCATCATAGATCACTGTGATCTGCTGGAAGCCTCCGTTTTCAGCAAAATTCAGGATACTATATTTTTTAGGCTGCACCTCGTCATTTACAGGATTCGTCATTTCTAAAGTTCCAAAAACTCGTACTCCTTTAGCGCCATTTACAGTGCTAAATTCTTCCTGTTTCATCACTATATTCTGTGCACCCTGATTTTCTAATTCTTTGTAAACCCCGTCTACTCCTGTTTTAAGATCAAATTGATCCTGTTTTGTAAAAATTCGGGTACTTAAACTGGTGTAAAAATTACTTACCAAACTACCAAAACTAAACATTTGTGCATCGGCATAGGTTTGTGTAGCATCTTCGCTAAGTTCCATTTCCTGTCTTACCAGAACCTCTGGAGTGGTAATCGCTACAGCGGGAGCTCCATATTCACTTCTAATCCATTCTCCTTCCAACAATTCTTTAGTTGGATGTCCCCAGTAGGTCTCGATCACATAATCCAAACCTTTAGAACTAATCAAAACAGCCAGGGCGATAAAGATCACTAAAACTCCGCCTGAAACACCCAAAATCAATCTTTTCTTACGTTTTTTAGAAAGCTTATTTTGACGATATTCTTCGTCTAGCATTAGCTCTTCTTCGGTAGGCTCTGGCATCGACGATTTAACGTCGTTAATGATCATTCGGGTTTTGTTACGATCTTCTTTTGCTGTGATCACATCTGGGCGCGAACCGGCAAATTTTGCAAGATCGGCTCTTTGTAATATTTGTTTTAAATTCTGAAGTGTTTTCCCATGCAAATGAAGCACACCAGATTTTTGTTGCATTTCAAGAAAGCTAATCAGCTCGGTCGTTGTGCTTTCCATTGCACGATCATAGACTTTTTCGTCTAAATAACGTCTAACCGCATATGTTAATCTTGAATAATACTCCTTAACTTCTCGGTTTTCGATAAGCGTACTTTTGTCAAGATCGTCCAGGTCTTTCATAGCCTGCTCGTAAGGCGGCAATTTATTTTCCAGTGCTTTTTCTTTTCTACGCTTAATAAAAAAGAATAGCAAAACGCCCAATATCATCAATATAGCAAGCAACCACCAAACCCAGGCCGGAATACTAAAACTTTGAGGTATCTCTACCGATGGTTTTATAGGATACATTTGCTGCTTGGTAGTATCTACTGCAACATCTGCAACCTCAACTCGTATAGAATCGGTTAAAAACGGTTTCTCGTTAATAATAATTCTTTGCTGCGGAATGGTGTACGAACCCGAATCGAATTGGGTTAAGGTATATTCTTTTAAAAGCTGAAATCTATTTTGAATTCTTGTAGTATCGGCTCCTAATGATTCTACAACTTCTAATGGTGAAAAAGTATTCCCCTCAGGAAAAACTACCAGATTGGTAGAATCTGTTTCCACATTAATTTTATATAGAATCTGCTCACCAATTTTGATCCTGGCGGTATCGATACTTGCTGAAACCTGAGCTTCCTGCGCCATGGCGGGAAAAGCAAAAAAAGCAACAACAATAACCAATACTGCCTGCAACTGCTTTTTTAAAGTATGTTTTTTATAAATAGAATCTAACAATTGATCTTTTTTCATCTTAATATGCTTAGCCTCTTCTTTTAAAATACCCTAAAAGTTTTTTCACATAACTTTCGTCTACCCTGGTATTAATAACTCCTGCTCCACTAAGGGCAAAGCTTTCTTCAAAATATCTTAATCGATCCAGATAATATTCAGTATAACTGCGTCTAACCGCTTTGCTACCTGTATTTACGGTAATATATTCGTTGGTTTCTTCATCCAACATTTGTACCAAACCAATATTAGGAATTTCCTTTTCACGCTGGTCGTATACTCGTATTCCGGTAACATCGTGACGATTACCGGTGATCTTAAGCGTTTGCTGATAGTCGTCGCTCATAAAATCTGATAACACAAAAACAATGGCTTTTTTCTTCATCACATTCGATAAATATTTTAAGCCCAATGAAATATCGGTTTTCTTACTTTTTGGCTGAAATTCTAACAATTCTCGTATAATTCTTAGAACGTGAGATTTTCCTTTTTTAGGCGGAATGTAATTCTCTACCTGGTCTGAAAACATTAGCAAACCAATCTTGTCGTTATTTTGTGTTGCTGAAAATGCCAATGTCGCCGCAATTTCAGTAATCACTTCTTTTTTAAACTGACGTTGAGTTCCAAAAAATTCTGATCCTGAAACATCAACTACCAGCATCATGGTAAGCTCTCTTTCTTCTTCAAAAACTTTAACGAAAGGCTCACTGTATCGTGCTGTAACATTCCAATCGATATTACGAACGTCGTCACCAAATTGATATTGGCGCACCTCGCTAAAAGTCATTCCCCTTCCTTTAAAGGTAGAATGATATTCACCGCCAAAGATATGATCACTAAGGCGACGGGTTTTTATTTCGATCTTACGAACTTTCTTAAGTAACTCTTTGGTATCCATATTTTTCAATAAACAAATAACAATAATCAATTACCAAAGCATTTTTGATAATTTACAATTGATAAATGCAAATACCTATGGTACTTCGATCTCGTTAACGATCTTACCAATAATATCTTCAGAAGTTATATTCTCGGCTTCGGCTTCGTACGTAATTCCTATTCTGTGACGTAAAACATCGTAAACAACGGCTCTAACATCTTCAGGAATCACATATCCTCTTCTCTTGATAAAAGCATAGCATTTTGCTGCCGTTGCCAGGTTAATACTACCACGAGGAGAAGCTCCGAAGTTAATTAGTGGTTTTAGATCTTCTAAGCGATATTTCTCTGGCGTACGTGTGGCGAAAATAATATCAAGAATATATTTCTCGATCTTCTCGTCCATATATACTTCTCGAACCGTTTGTTGAGCTCTTAATATCTGCTCGATACTCACCACCTGATTTACCTTCTCGAAACTACCTCTAAGGTTTGCACGAATAATTAGTTGCTCTTCCTCTAATTGTGGATATTTAATCACTGTTTTTAGCATAAAACGGTCTACCTGGGCCTCAGGTAAAGGATAAGTTCCTTCCTGCTCTACCGGGTTTTGCGTTGCCATTACTAAAAACGGCTTATCTAATTTAAAAGTTTCGTCTCCAATGGTTACTTGCTTTTCCTGCATCGCTTCCAGTAAAGCCGACTGTACTTTTGCCGGTGCACGGTTAATCTCATCGGCAAGGACGAAATTAGCGAAAATAGGTCCTTTTTTTATACTGAAGTCATTGATCTTCATATTATAAATAAGCGTACCTACAACATCTGCGGGAAGTAAATCTGGAGTAAACTGCACACGACTAAATGATCCATGCACAGCTTGTGATAAAGTATTAATAGCCAGGGTTTTTGCAAGACCCGGAACTCCTTCTAAAAGGATATGTCCCTGTCCTAATAAACCTATAAGTAATCGTTCTACCATGTGCTTTTGTCCTACGATAACTTTATTCATTTCTGTAGTTAGCACATCAACGAAAGCACTTTCTCTTTCAATTTTTTCATTTAGACTGGCGATGTCTAAAGAAGATTGATTATCTGTCATTATTCTAATTAGATTTTAAAACGTGAATATACAACCATACAGTGGTCGTAGCAAATTCAATATTATTAAACTTTCGGGTATTCAATAATCTACATTATTTGTTTTAAGCATAAATTTAACGGAATGCACTAAATTCTATTGTGTATCAGTGATTAATATTTTTTAAAACCATAACAATCAGATTCTTTGTTTTATTGATTTCTATTAAAAATTCTCTCTAAAACCTTGTAAAATCGGCTAAAACCAGACAGAACTAAGCTTTAAACACGCTTCTTTAAGAAACATCTCTAAAATCACTAAAGTTAACTACCTCGGGACAAGCCCACGAGGCATTCACTAGAGACAATTTTTTAATTTCGAGGCAAGCCTTGGAGTATTACACCCGTTGGCGGTGCCAATAAAAAAGGCGCTAATATTTACATTAGCGCCTTTTTCGATAATCTGTTTATAACATTTTTTTACTCCAGGAACAAAGTCTCCAAATCTGTAGTTTCATCGTCGTCTACTACAACATTATTTACAGTTAGATCATCTAATCCAGAGATTGGATCTGCTTCAACAGTGATTTGATAGGTTCCTTCTGGCACTCCGTAGAGCGCAAATTCACCTTCAGCATTAGTATAAGCAGAAATACTATACGAAGCATTTGTTGCCGTTACTAAACTTCTAAACTCTGATGGGTGAACTTCTCCAACGATCATCCCGGCATCGTCTCCCGCAGAGATTCTAATTACCGGGCGCAAAGTATAACCACCATTTCCCTGCGTTACGATAGATTCATCTACATCAAAATCCAGCACATAAAAATACTCTTCACCAGGTTCTAATTCCTGATTAAGATTTAATTTTAAACCAGATTGCTGTGCACTTGGAGTTGCAAGCGGATATTCTTCGCCATTTTCCACGATCGTATTATCGTCTCCAAGAATTAATCGAATTTGCCCGGCATATCCGGCTTCAATTTCCTCATCGGCTAATAATTGCGATACTCCGCCGGTAAGCTCAAGTAGGTTGTAAATTCCGGCTTCAGTATCTAAGCTTATCCAAGCTTCGTTTTCGTCGTCCTCGGCTCCGGTTTGCACCTGCACTTGTTCTACATCGATATTTACAGCCTCGTAATCTCCTGGCGCATCGACCATTCTTACCGAAATTCTGGCATCCCCTTCGGCCGCTCCAGATTCATCATCATCACTACACGAGCTTAAGGCAAGCCCCGTAAAAACAGCCAGACATAAAAATTTCAAATTAAAAAATTGCTTTCTCATAAAAATAGATTTGGTTTATTCAGGCTAAATAACGGCGCGAATTTTATTTCATTTTCAACTTTAATATTCCTTAACTCATTTTAACAAGATTATAAGTCTTATTGCTATACTTTACCCCCAAACTTGTAAATACTTTCTTAAATTAGACTTCAAAAATTTTTGTGATGAAAACTGCCTTAATAACAGGAGCAACAAGTGGAATAGGAAAAGAAACGGCCAGAGCTTTAGCCGGTGAAGCTTATCGTTTAATTCTCTGCGGAAGAAGAGAAGGACGTTTAAATGAACTTAAAGAAGAGCTTGGTAAAAAAACTGAAGTATTATGCCTAAGCTTTGATGTTCGTGACAAAGAAGAAGTCTTTAAAAAGATCGAAAATTTACCTCCAGATTTCTCTAATATCGATATTCTAATTAACAATGCCGGAAATGCACATGGTTTAGATCCAATCCAAGACGGAGCCATAGAAGATTGGGAGGCGATGATAGATATTAATGTAAAAGGCTTGCTATATGTAAGCAAAGCGGTAATTCCGGGAATGATCGAAAGAAAATCTGGACATATCATAAACATAGGTTCTACAGCAGGGAAAGAAGTATACCCTAATGGAAATGTATATTGCGCCAGCAAACATGCGGTAGATGCGATTAACCAGGGAATGCGTATCGATCTTAACGGCAAGGGAATTCGCGTTGGTGCTATAAACCCCGGACTTGTAGAAACCGAATTTAGTGACGTAAGATTTAAAGGAGATAGCGAGAAAGCAAAAAAAGTATATCAGGGTTTTGAGGCTTTACGTCCAGAAGATATTGCAGATATCATTCGGTTTGTGGTAACACGACCTTACCATGTTAATATTGCAGATCTAATAGTGATGTGTACCGCACAGGCAAGTAGCACTATTGTAGACAAACAATGATATGATCAATAAACGCCTTCTTATTAAAAACCTTTTGGCGCATAATGACGAAAACAGTTTTTATGATAAAAAACTGCAACTTAACATTAGCGAAAAAGAGGGGAAGGCGAAGTTTCTAAAACATATTTGTGCACTGGCAAACTCTAACCCAAAAAACAACTCGTATATCGTTATTGGGGTTAGAGATGAGGACAATCAGATTATTGGGATCGATTTTTTTGATGACAGTAAGATTCAAAATCTAATTAATGCCTATCTAAGCAATCCGCCCAAGGTGATGTACGAGAATATTCCGTTTCCTCACCTTCCAGATCATTTGGTGGTTGGGCTGGTTACCATTCGCCCTAATAATGGAAAAATATGTTCGCTGCGAAAAAATATATGGAAGTATTACGGCGGATCGATCTTTCTTAGGGACGGAAGCATAAGTATGCCCAAAGATTTTGATATTAAAATTGAAGATGAAAATTCTGAAGTTGTTGCTTCCATCGAAAAACACGCACAAAACAATATCGAACTAACATTAAACGGCGTTTTCGATTTTATTAATCACCACAAAAAACTGAATCCTACTTACCAGGTTTTTAAAGAATATTTTGTGGTTTGCTGGGCGGGAAAGAAAAAATATGCAAAAGGCGAACTTTATTTTAGCCGGGTAGATATCGCTTTAATAAACGAACAGGTAAAATTATTTTATTCAGATTTAGATGAAGTAAGTATCACTTCAGATGCTAACAGTTTTAAAATCCTGGAGTATGTTCATCTTGGTGTTCCCAATAGCTATCGTTATTATCCTTTAGAAGAAGTCACAATTCATTTTAAAGATAACGCTACTTACGAGATCCAAAGTGAACTGGTATTCGAGCCACCACAATTCGACAAAAACACACTTTATCATATCTACAATAGCAACAATATGCTTTTAGAGCGTCTAAAAAAATTGCTTCCGCTTACTAAAAACCAGCGAAAGGATGTTAAAAACCTACCTTCAACCTATTTGCTTTGTTACCTTAACGGCTTCGGCGAAGCGATGGAAAAACTGGAAGAAGCAAAACCATTCCTAAAAAAGTACAGCAGCGAAGCCTATCACTATTATAAAGAGAGTACACGAATTTTAAGAAAAGTAAAATATAGTTAGCATGGGTAGAACGCTAGCCATTGGCGATATACACGGGGGATTAAAAGCATTAAAACAATTATTACACGATATAGTAAAAATAACTGCAGAAGATACGATCATTTTCCTGGGAGACTATGTAGATGGCTGGAGTGAATCTGCACAAGTAGTTTCTTATTTAATTGAACTTGGCAAAGAATTCGATTGTATTTTTATGCGAGGAAATCATGACGATCTTACGCATCAATACCTAAAAAACGGAACGATGACCGATCGTTGGGTGATGCATGGTGGGCAAAGTAGCATCGATGGGTATGCAAAACTATCTTCTGAAGAAATAGAGCAACATTTACGTTTCTTTTCTGAAATGCAAAATTATTATGTAGACGACCAAAATCGACTATTTGTGCATGCGGGGTTTACCAATTTACATGGCCCGGAAAGTGAATATTATGACACCGGTTTTTACTGGGATCGCACGTTATGGGAAATGGCGTTGGCATTAGATACCTCTATCGAAGAAACCAGCGATCTTTATCCTAAACGACTACAGATCTTTAAAGAGATTTTTATTGGGCACACCCCCGTTACCAGGATTGGAGAGACTTTCCCGGTAAATAAAGCCAATATTTGGAATGTAGATACCGGTGCTGCTTTTAAAGGAAGTATTTCTGCGCTAGAAGTAAACACTAAGGAAGTTTGGCAAAGCGATCCTGTATACACTTTATATCCAAATGAGAACGGAAGAAATTAAAAGAATACCACAAAATATTTAGCACTTTGTAATTCAATGTATTTCCCTTTAATTTGCAAACCGTGTATTAGTAGATTAATTACTAGCATGATTATTGCATTTTATATTGCTAACAACTCTGTAAATAAGATAAAAATTCTTAATTTACAGTAACATACAAAAATAATGGCCCTAGAAAACATAAGACTTGAAGTGATGAAAACTATCGAAAGTAAAGTAGATGGTTTTATTGACCAATATCTGATTCCCGTCGATGATATTTGGCAACCAACAGATCTTTTGCCTAATCTACAAGGGGAAGAAGGACTGGAGAACGTTAAACAAATACGTGAAGAAGCAAAAGAATTAGGTTATGATTTTTGGGTGGTACTTGTAGCAGATATGGTTACTGAAGAAGCCCTGCCTACTTACGAAAGCTGGCTTATGGATGTAGAAGGTGTAGACCAGCAACGTCGTGCCGATGGTGAACAAAACCCTTGGTCTAAATGGGTAAGACACTGGACGGGTGAAGAAAATCGTCACGGTGACGCATTAAACAAATATCTTTATTTATCGGGTCGTGTAAACATGCGCGAAATAGAAAAAACCACACAACATTTAATTAATGATGGTTTTGATATTGGTACCGGTAGAGATCCTTATAAAAACTTCGTTTATACCAGTTTCCAGGAATTAGCAACAAATATTTCTCACAAGCGAGTGGGACAGTTAGCTAAGAAAAAAGGAAATAAAATGCTGGGAAAAATGTGTAATATCATCGCAGGAGACGAAATGCGCCACTATATGGCCTATCGTGAATTTGTGAAAACTATTTTTGAGCACGATCCTAGCGAAATGATGTTAGCATTTCACGACATGATGAAAAAGAAGATCGTTATGCCAGCGCAGTTTTTAAGAGAAAGTGGCGAAGGTATTGCACAGGCTTTCGAAAATTTCTCGAATGCAGCACAACGTCTTGGTGTTTATACCACTTACGATTATATCGAGATCCTTAAGAAACTAAATGCTTACTGGGAGATCGATAAAATGAGAGCGCTTACCGATGAAGCTGAAAAAGCTCGTGATTATTTAATGAAATTACCAGATAGAATGACGAGAATCGCAGATCGTATTGCAATTCCGCAAGATCAATATACTTTTAAATGGGTAGAAAATAACGGAATTATCTAATTCTGAATAGAAAATAAGAAAGTCCGCTTAGCAGCGGACTTTTATTTTTCTGAACACTTTTTATTTTTTACGATTTCGCATCTTTCCAAACCTTATAAGCCGCAAGATCTCTCTCGATCAAACTAAGGCAAAAAGCAATTACCGCAGCATCATCTAAATATCCAATTACCGGGATAAAATCTGGAATTAAATCAATTGGCGACAACACATACAACAAAGCAGCACCTACCGCAGCAACAATGTTAAACGGAATTTCGCGATATTCGCCACTTGCATAATCACGCACCAAACTAAATAATATCTGCGCATCATCAAAATAACGGCGCAACGCATTCTTATTTTCAAACTTAGATTTTATTTCCTCCTCGTCCTCCAGAACGCGATCTACATCTTCTTCCTTAAAATCTTCCTGTTTCTTTTTATGCTCTTCCTCGATTGTGTCTTTACTGAAAATGCTCATTGTTGATTTTTTAATTGAAGCTCCAAATTAAAAAAATTATAGCAGACGACTATCCAAGTTATCATTGTTTTAAGACTTAACCTAAACTGAAGTTATACGTTTTTGGCAGCTACTTTTAGAATTCGTTTTGAAAATCCCCTGTTTCATCCTGAAAAACCCTGGTTTCGAATTATTTGAAACAATCAAAAGTCAATATTCGATATTTTTAAACTCTATTTTTTAAGTTCATCACTATGGCAATATCGATCAACATCTACAGTATTCTTTTTTCAAAAAACATTCAAAAATCTTTAATTCTGATGCTATTTTTCTTCGGAAGTTTTACCGCTTTTGGACAACATTCAGACTGTAATTGTATTTCAGCATTAGAGGAGATTTCAGCATTAATTCAGCATTCAAAAAGCTATAAAATTCAGATTAAAAAAGAAAATCGAGAACAGGAATTTCAGCAATGGAAAGAAAAAATTATCACTGAAATTAAACAAGATGAGCTTAGCGAATACTTTTGTGCCGGGTATTTGCAAAAATATGCCTCATTTATCAAAGATCGGCACAACCAGATTTATAAGGTTCCAGAAGATCTTGCTGAAAATATCCCGACTTACAAAAAGAGCATCGACACCACCAAAATTGAGGATAATATCTCCGGAATTTATCACGCTGGTAGAGATCAAATTTTTCTAAAAAAAGAAAATGACAGTTTATGGCTTGGAATTACTTTGAAATCGGCTTCTGAAGGATGGAAAAAAGGAAAAATGAGGCTGAAAATCAACAAAACTGAAGATGGAAGCTTTGAGATCTTCGAGTTTTTCGCGAACGGAATTCTTTCGTATCAAAATAATATCAAAATCGAAAATGGACGAATTCAGGGTACTTTTTGGAACAAAGCCAATCAATACTTTTTTCATGTAAATCACGAACAGAATTTCAATTTTAGATCGATAAATGCCGACTTTGATTATATAGGTATCAAAACTTTAAGCAGAACCCGAAATTTGATGAAAGAAGCACAGGTTTTTTACGAAGATCATCTTGAAAAGCTTAGCAAAGAAAACCTGATCATCGATTTAAGAAACAATGCCGGCGGCGCTATAAAACAGGCTGAACCACTGATAAAATCACTTCAAAAAAACGAGAATATCAGGCATATATTCGTACTGATTAATTTTAAAACTGCCAGTGCAGCCGAACTTGTTGCTCTTCAGCTAAAAAAAGATAAACGAAGTATCATTGCAGGCGAAAATTCTCGCGGTATGTTGGAATATGGCTATGGAAATAAATCTTTTTCAGCAAAAACAGACTGTTTAGGCTTTAATGTTAGTTTTTCAACCAAACATGAAAACAATAATTTACACCAATACGAAACCAAGGGAATCACACCAGATCTTTACCTGCAAAACACTTCGAATTGGATCGACCAGATCGTGGAATTTAGCAAACTTCCTTAGAGCAATCCAAAAAGCATTTATTAGAAAATTTGTTCTTCTTTCGAGGCAATCCTTAGAATATAAAATCTCGATTTTCGAGAAAAGCAATCAGCTTTCAAAAAATTGATTGTATAAATAACCAATTTCATCCTATAAAATTGGGGGGTTTGTTTTTTCTCAAAAATAAAAAGGAAGAGGCTTTATAGTTTTGAGGCAAATCAAATAACGAACAGTTATGAAAAGTATTCTTATTTCAATTTTAATCAGTTTTATTTCTTCCCAATTATTCTCGCAGAGCGATTTTAAAGATCCAGATGAATTTCTTCGGAAAGGTGAGCAGGTTCCAAAAGTACTTTTAGTGGGGAGTTTTCATTTTAATTATCCGGGGCTTGATGTCCACAAAGCTGCTGAAGATCAGAAAGTCAATATTTACTCTGAAAAACGCCAAAAAGAACTTCAGGAATTATTGGACTACATCAGTAAATTTAAACCCACCAAGATCATGATTGAAACTTATAATTCCTCAAAATTTATAAAAAACTGGAAAGCATACAAGTCAGGAAAAGCTGAACTTTACGCTAGTGAACGAAGCCAAATTGGAATGCGATTGGCAGATCGTTTTGGGCTGGACACAATTTATGGTGTGGATAGTGGGGATCTACTGTATAAAACTACACGAACAAAAGAATTCTCCAATACAAATTCGTATCTGGATAGTATTGCAAACCGACATTATTTTGGAGGAGATGACGAGATGATGAAACGCTATAAAAATTTCTATGCCTATAAAGACACTTTAGCGTTTCAAAACAGCTTATTAGAAACATTTAAATACATGAATTCGGATAAGGTTTTAGATCGCGCTTTTGGGGCATATATTTCAGGCGGACAGTTTACTTCAGAAGAAATGGAAGGTCCCGATGCACTTTCAATGTTATGGATGAACCGTAATCTTAGAATTTTTAGAAAGATCCAAAGAATTGAACATACTCCAGATGACCGGATTCTGGTAATTTTTGGTGCAGCCCACATAGCAATTTTAAACTGGCTTTACGAGAGCACACCAGAATTTGAACTGGTAAAATTCAACGAGCTTTAAGAATTATTAGTTACTTTACCCAATATGACCAAAAAGCAGGAAATCACATATCATATTATCTTTTGGTTACTCTTTTTTGCAATGGACGTGTTTGCAGAAATTGTGCTTCAGGGTTTTACAAAATTTAATTTGCGTGACCTGGAATTCACAATTTTGCAAGTGAGTTTGTTTTACCTGGTGTATAGTTTTATTGCACCCAAAACAATTCCGCAGAAAAAATGGGGATTGCTGTTCTTAGGGCTCATTTTTAGTTTGCTGTATTTCGCCGGAATACGCTATTTATTAGAAGAAGTGATCTTATACACTTTTACCGGTGAGCACAATTATTATCCTAATTCGCGCAAACCATTATTCTATATTTTCGATAATTCGTACTACGCAATCAGGATATTTTTACTGAGTTTGATCTTTTATTTCGTAAAATATCAGTTCAGTATTAATCAAAAGATCAGCGAGCTGAGTTTAGGAAAAAAACAGGCTGAACTTCAGATTTTAAAGTCGCAGTTGAGTCCGCATTTTTTATTCAATACTCTCAACAGTTTTTATGCTGATGCTTTGGTGGTAGACGAAAAACTTAGCGATGATATTTTAAAATTGTCTGAAATGTTACGTTATATCACCTACGAAAACGAAGATGAATACGTGTTACTGAAAGACGAAATTCATTTTATAAATAACTATATTAATCTATTTCAGCGACGGTTTTCGAATCAGCTTTTTATAAAAACCACTTTTCCAGATCAGGTTGGGAGCGAGAAAATCCCGGCTTTGCTTTTAATTCACTTTGTAGAAAATGTTTTTAAACACGGCATTTTGAATCAGCCGGAAAAACCTGTAAATATCCTATTGAAAATCGATAAAAATCAGCTTCATTTTAAGGTTGAAAACTATTTTAAATCCCAGGAAAATTATGATGAATCTGGTATTGGGTACAAGAATATCGAGCAGCGCCTCGCTTTGCTTTTCGGCAAAAACTATAGTTTAGAACATTTCAGCAAAGACGATCGTTATTTTGTAAACCTTCAATTTCCTCTCAAATAATGGCAGAAACTATAAAATGTATCATTATCGACGACGAACCACCGGCAATTAAAGTGCTGGAAACTTTTGTTGGCAAAATGAAAGGAATAGAACTTATTGCTTCAGCCACCGATGCTTTAGAAGGTTTAGATCTCATAAAAAAACACGAACCTCAGCTGGTTTTTCTGGATATTCAAATGCCCGATCTTACGGGAATTCAACTTTCAAAAATGATCGGCGAAACAACCAATATCGTCTTTACAACGGCTTACGCACAATTTGCTGTAGAAGGATTTCAGGTAAATGCGATAGATTATTTGCTAAAACCTATCGCATTCCCAAGATTTATCGAAGCTGTCGAAAAAGTAAAAAAGAAAATTTCTACGGAAATACAACCCGAAATTATAGATTCTGAAGACTATTTTTTTGTGAAGACCGATGGGAAAAATCGCTTTCAAAAAGTGAAATTAGACGATATTCTTTATGCTGAAAGTATCAAAAATTACGTGGTAATTCATACTGAAAAAGAGCAGTTAGTAACTTACAATACTTTGAAAAAGATTCAGCAAAGTTTGCCTGAAGAAAACTTCATTAAAATTCACAAATCGTATATCATAGCCCTAAATAAGATCGAAAAAACCGACAATTTTGAGGTTTGGATAAACGGAAAAGATCTTCCGCTTGGCGACACCTATCGAACCGAATTCTTCAAAAAAATCAATGCCAAAAAGCTCTAATTTTAACAAAATGTAATATTCCGGCTTATAAGCTAGAATAAAATGTATTTTTGCAGAAATTTTTAGAAAAATGAGCGTACTTGAAAAACGATTAGCAGACCGTAGTGGCAACAAATGTGAATTATGTGGTTACGAACACGACTTACAGATCTATCAGGTACCGCCAACTTCTAAAGGTACTTTAGACGATTCGATCTATGCTTGTAAGAATTGTGTAGCGCAAATTGAAGATCCAGAAAAAGTAGATCCTAATCACTGGCGTTGTTTAAACGAAAGTATGTGGAGCGAGCATTTACCGGTACAAATCGTTGCCTGGCGAATGCTGAATCGCTTACGTAGCGAAGGCTGGCCGCAGGATCTATTAGATATGATGTATCTGGATGAAGAAGCTTTAACCTGGGCAAAATCTACTGAAGAAACCGAAGATGAAGCTGAAAAAATTATTCATAAAGACAGCAACGGAAACATCTTAGCAGATGGCGACTCGGTTGTACTTATCAAAGATCTGGATGTAAAAGGGGCTAATTTTACGGCAAAACGTGGTACGGCCGTTCATCGTATTTCTTTAGTTTGGGATAATGCTGAACAAATTGAAGGTCGTGTTGAAGGACAACATATTGTGATCCTAACGCAATACGTCAAGAAAACTAAGTAATTTTTTTCTGAAATTTGCATCAACCGAAAAAAAATGAAAAGCATACTTGCCAGAATATTGACAATTATATTTTTCATTCTTTCAATCATTCATTTTTATTGGTCACTTGGTGGGAAATGGGGTTTCGAAATCGCAATTCCTAGTAATGAACAAGGAATCAAAATTCTCAAACCGAGTACGATTGATTGTATTGTAATTGGATCATTATTGCTACTCTTTGGCTTTGTTTACCACTTTTCCCAGAAACCATTAAAAAACAAAATCTTAGATTCTATCCGAAATTTAATGCTTTGGACAATACCTATTATATTTTTGATAAGATCAATAGGTGATTTTAGGTTTGTTGGCTTTTTCAAACAGGTTACAGAAACTGAATTCGCAAGTTTGGATACCACATTTTATTCCCCTTTATGCCTAATCATTGCAGTCATTGGAATTTCATATTTGGTTATAAAAACAACCAAAAAGAATAATTCCGGCTTCGATCAATAAGCTTGGGGAGACCTAAGGATCGAAAACCGGAATTATAAAATTTTAGAAAAATCTCGTTAAAGTTTAAATCGGAATTAACTTCGCTCCTATCTTTCTAATATGATAGTGAAAATGCGGAATCAATGCGATCGCCAGCATTACCACACCTATAAAGACACTCATATAAATAAAGTAATCTCTAACAAACATCAGGTTGGTTTGCTTGCCAACTTCCCGACTCAGCAACGCATTTGATGCATTAGGCGATTCAACCAGATTTCCTTCTTGTTGTAAAACTTGGGAATATTCAGCAATATGTTGCATTGCAATAGGATTATCGGCTGTTAAATGTTCAGCAAAAGATTGTTGATGTACTTTTTGTTGATGCAAACTCATAAACGAAACCAGCGCCATACTTGCGGTAAACGTAAAAAACCGAAACGCCACACCGGTTACCGATGCTGAAAATCCTATGTTTGGCGGTACGGCGGTTACATAAAACATTACGATCGATAAAATTAAACTTCCGTTACCAAAACCCTGTAAAAACAAAGGCAGCAAAAGATCACTCATTTCAGCCTGATTGGCAAGCACATTTAAACTCAGCAAATGATATCCCAATAAGGCAGCAAACCCAGTGATCCAAATTAGCCTGATATTCATTTTAGCCAGAATAAATCTAGCGGTTAAAGCTGCGCCAACAATAATCCCCACGGCATTGATCAGCATCACATATCCCTGATTATACATATCTAAATTCACACTATTTCCGAAGAAACCATAGAGCGCGCTAGTATCACCTTTTGCAAAATAAAATGCAATAAGCAACAGCATCCCGATCCTAAAATTTCTGGTTTTAAAAACACCAAGATCGATATAAGGATCTTTCAGCTTTAATTGTCTTATCACAAAAAGCATTGTAAAAAACACAAAAGCGATCATACAAAGTGTGATTCGTATACTTTTTAACCAATGATAATATTGGCCGTACAATAAAATATAAGCGATTAAAATTAGCGGAGTTGCCAGCAATACAAAACTCTTCCAGTCTACATTTTTAAACGGAATCTTCCCTTCTGGACGTAGATCGATCTTTGGTTTCAGCATAAATAAAAACAATAATAATCCCGGAATCAAAGCATAGATCTTTACCAGAAAGATCGTGTTGAAATCGTATTCAGTAAACACATAAGCATCTAAGATTTGCGCTAATGGTGCCGTTGCAAATAATGAAGAATACAAGGTTGCATATCCCAAAACCCGACTACGTTGCGCGTGAAATTGCCTAAAGATCATACTAAAACTTATTCCAATAAAACTTAGCGATAACACACCGCCAAAAAATCGCAGAATCAATAAAACTGCAAAACTACTTGTAGAATATAAAATGAGATTGATCGCCACGTAAATTAATGCGCATCCCACCAAATATGGCCTCGATGAAAACCGATTAAAAAAATGTTTTTCTATCGGGAAAGCACAAACGATCGCCAGGTAAAAGATCACCACAGACAGGCGAACATCGATCGCATCGATCCCATAATAACTTGCAGCGCTATTGATCCCGGCCATATAAATTCCCAATACCGAAGCAATCGGAATTAGAAATAAAAAAATGCCTACTAAAATTAACCAATCTGGCACCCAGCTTTTAAAAACATCACTATTTTTTGCACTCGGCATAACTTAAGATTTTGGTACAAAAACCTCAGCATTCATCCCTGCACGAAGTTTTTGCAATTTTGAAGCATCATCTGTAAACAGAATTCTAACCGGGAAACGCTGCGTGATCTTTACAAAGTTTCCGGTGGCGTTATTGGTTGGTAACAAAGAAAATTCAGATCCTGTTGCCGGCGAAAGTGATTCTATTTTTCCGTGGAAGGTTTCATCGGGATACGCATCTACCGTGATGGTCGCTTCCTGGCCTTCCTGCATTTTTGCGATCTGAGTTTCTTCAAAATTTGCCACGATCCATTTTCCCTGGTTTTGATCTACAATAAAACCAATGGTTTGCCCTTTTTGAACATATTGGCCTTCCTGCAAATTCTTTTTTCCCATATAACCGTCTGATGGCGCCACGATAACCGAATATTTCATATCCAGTTTTACACGCTCTAAAGTAGATTTTCGCTGCTGAATATTAGCTTTCGCCACCGCGATCTGCGCATTTACATCTCGGGTTCTTCCTTGCGAAGCATCGTAGGTGTTTTTAATTGCTTCAACATTCGATTTTGCAACTTCTAACCTGGTTTTTACATTTTCGAATTGTTGTTGGGTAACCGCTTCTCCCTCAAGCAACTTCTTGTAACGATTAAATTCTTGCTGCTGTTGCCATAATTCGGCTTCTGCAGCACTAATTTTTGCCTCGCTCACACTGGCGTTACTGCTTGCCGTTCCTACATTGCTTTCTAAAACTTTTAGTTGAGCTTCTGCGGAAGCTAAAGCAGCTTCGGCTTCTTGCAAACTCACATTCGCTTCATCTTTATCTAAAACGATTAGCGTATCGCCTTTCGCTACTTTTTGATGATCGCTATACCTAATTTCCTGAACGTATCCGTTAGATCTGCTCAAGATCGGGTTAATATATTCTTTAACCTGCGCATCGTTGGTTTGTTCGTATTTCCAAAAGTTGACTAATGCAAACACGCCCCAAATGATAAGCGCCAGCAACACGATTAGTGCAACGATATATGTTGTTTTTACTGCTGCCTTATCTATATTTTCGTATTTCTTAATTTTATCGCTCATTATAATTCGCCTGTTATTTTTAGTAGTTGGTAGTAATGTAATCTTGCTGAAATTCTATTGTTTACCAGTTCGAATTTCGCCTGTAATAATTGCGTATCTGCTTCTAAAAGATCGGTAAGTAAGGAAAGCTGATTGAAATAAGTTTGGTTCACGATTCGGTAACTTTCCTGCGCCTGGTCGATATTCATCTTCGCAATTTCAATTTTCTCCAGATCTTCCTGTAAATGTTTATAGGAAGCTTTTACACCTTTTCGAAGCTGATCTTCGGTATTTTGCTGCTCTAATTTTTGACGCTCTACCGCTATTTTTGCAGCTTCTTCTTTGTGTTTATCGTGATATAAAGCTGAAAGATCGTAGGTTAACTGTATCCCGGCAATTCCCAAAAGATATGGAGCTGTCTCGTAAGGATACAACTGAATTTGCGGGTACGAATACGTGTAATCTCCAAACAATCCTATTCTTGGCAATTTATCGGCTTTCAACTCTTCTTCCTGAAGTTCGCGCATTTCGATCTGCTTTTCAGCAATTCTGGATCTTGGCGAAACTTCCAGCGCATCATTCACATAATCACGATAAGTTTGTTCAGCTTTTAGCATATTTACCTGTATGCTATCTACAGGTTTTATAGGCTGTTCATCTTCAAAACCTACCAGAATGTTTAGCGATTGCGTGGCCAACTCTACATTATTTTTCATCTCCAACAAATTGGTTTGTTGTCTTGAAAGCTGAAGTTTTGCACGCAAAAGGTCACTTTTTAAAACCACGCCATTTTCATACAATTTCGTGATCTGGTCTAAGCGCTTTTCATTTCTTTCGATATTCTGAAGAATTAACTGCTTAAATTCCATCGAACGCTGCATATCTAAATAAGCTTCAGCGACACGATAATGAATGGCAGATGCAGTTTCTTCTTCCAGATACGTTAATAATTCCTGCCTTGTTTCAGCTTCAGAAATCTGTAGATTGGTTTTATTTCCGTTATAAATATTGAAATACGCCTGTACTCCTGCGTTATATGTGGTATGATCTTCTAAATGAATGTATTCGGCATCATTTCTAATTCCATCCACAAAAATCGGGATATTAGAAAGCTGCCCATAACTTCCTTCTACTTCTACGTGCGGTAAACGTTGACGCTTAACGTTAATCACGTTCTCCTTACCAATTTCTTTATCAAGACCTCTTAACCGAATCTCTTTGCTGTAGGTGTTAGCGCGATTCCAGGCTTCTTCAAGACTTAGCGAAATGCTATCCTGAGTGACCTGCGCGACTGCCAACTGACTAAAATTCAACAAAAAGAGACTTAAAGTAAGTTTTATAATTCTGTCGTTCACTTCTTTAAATTTCATTTTGCAAATTTCTGCCATATCTTCAAGTCTTATTTTCAAAAATTAGCCAAATATTTTATAATTTCAGCCAATGTTAATTTCTGAAGTTACCTTGCAATGCATCCATTTTTAGAGAAAGTAAAGCGTGATCCTGATAGCTTTTTTGTGCATCACACTAAAATTGAAGAACAATTGCCAATGCACAGCCACAATAAACACCAAATGAGCTATGTAGAAGGTGGCGTTGCTTTTTTAAATACCCGGAACAAATCATACTTTTTCCCGGCAAGGCATTTTATCTGGATCCCGGCAGGGCGAGAACACAACGTAATTTCACGGACTTCAGTAAAATTTGTTCGGAATATTTTCTTCCCAATATGGGTGATCCCGAAAGACCATAAATTACAGGAACGTGGCGGCATTTTTCCCGTAACCGATCTATTGATGGAAATGATCTATTATACGGAAAAATGGCGCGGAGATGTTACTAAAAAAGATAAATCTCAGTTAGAATTTTTATTAGCGCTAAAGAATATTGTTTTAGATGCTGCTGAAAATCCTTTGCCCATTGTTTTACCTACTACCGAAAATGAATCTTTACGACCAATATTAAAATACATTCATCAACATATCGATCAGCCGCTATATTTAGATAAAATCGCCGAAGAATTTGGGCAAAGTTCACGCACACTTTCACGCCTGTTTCAGGGAAATATGGAAACTTCGTTTTTGCAATACGTAAAACTTTCGCGCACCATTAAAAGTATGGAAATGCTCTTGCAAACCGATCTTTCGATCACTGAAATTGCTTACAGCTGCGGTTACAACAGCCTTTCAGCATTTAGTTATGCTTTTCAGCAAATCGTGCATCGATCACCAAAAGAGTTTAGAAAGCAAACAGAACTAAAAAATAAAACCTCGTAATTTTAGAAAAACTACGAGGTTGATATTGTATAATTTCAGCACTAATTTTTTGCGCTATAAATCGAATTTGATTCCTTGCGCTAAAGGTAATTCTGTCGTGTAATTGATCGTATTGGTTTGTCTGCGCATATAGACTTTCCAGGCATCAGAGCCAGATTCACGACCGCCACCGGTTTCTTTCTCACCACCAAAAGCGCCACCAATTTCAGCTCCTGAAGTTCCAATATTTACATTCGCAATTCCACAATCTGAACCTTCAACCGATAAGAAACGTTCGGCTTCTCGTAAATTATTCGTCATAATTGCTGAAGAAAGTCCCTGGCGAACGCCGTTCTGTAATTCTAGTGCATTACTTACATCGCCTTTATACTTCATAATATAAAGCACGGGGGCAAAAGTTTCGTGTTGTACGATTTCAAAATGATTCTCAGCTTCAGCAATTGCCGGTTTTACATAACAGCCACTCTCGTAACCTTCGCCCTCTAAAACGCCACCTTCTACTAAAACTTTACCGCCTTCTTCTACCACTTTTTCTAAAGCAGCTTGGTAATTTTTCACCGCATCTTTATCGATTAGCGGCCCAACGTGACTATTTTCATCTAACGGATTCCCGATCTTAATTTGCTGATAAGCATCTACGATCGCATTTTTCACTTTATCGTAAATATCTTCGTGCACAATTAATCTTCGGGTGGACGTACAACGTTGCCCGCAAGTTCCTACCGCTCCAAAAACAGCACCGATCACCGTATTTTTAATATTCGCATCTGGAGTGACGATAATCGCGTTATTTCCGCCCAATTCTAAAAGCGATTTCCCTAATCGGCCGGCCACTTCTTTCGCTACGGTTTTTCCCATTCTGGTAGAACCCGTTGCAGAAATTAGAGGAATTCGCTCATCTTTGGTCATCAACTCACCTACTTTATAATCACCGGTGATCAAGCAGGAAATACCTTCTGGCACTCCGTTTTCAGAAAAAACACGAGCAGCAATATTCTGGCAAGCTACCGAGGTAAGCGGAGTTTTCTCTGAACCTTTCCAGATACAAGCATCGCCACAAACCCAAGCCAAAGCAGTATTCCACGACCAAACAGCTACCGGAAAGTTAAATGCCGAGATAATCCCAACAACTCCTAATGGATGGTATTGTTCGTACATTCTGTGTCCGGGACGTTCAGAATGCATCGTTAAACCGTGTAATTGACGTGATAATCCCACTGCAAAATCACAGATATCAATCATCTCCTGAACTTCGCCTAAACCTTCCTGATACGATTTTCCCATTTCGTAAGAAACCAGTTTTCCCAGTGGTTCTTTTAGTCGGCGTAATTCGTCATTGAATTTTCTAACAACTTCACCTCGTTGCGGAGCCGGCATTGTTCGCCATTCCTTAAATCCCTTTTCTGCCGTAGTGATTACTTTTTCGTAATCTTCAGGTGTGGTGGCTTTTACTTTTCCTATCAAAGCACCATCAACCGGAGAATAAGATTCGATAATTTCTCCGCCAGAAAAGAAATCTTTCCCAGTCGAAGTCCCATTGTTTATATCTTTAAGCCCTAATTCTTCTAAGGCTTTATCAATTCCAAAATCTTTTGCGATTTGACTCATTTTTTCTGTGCGTGTGGTTTGTTTGTTCGTTTGCTTAATCTTCGTCTGCCACAAAACGAGGATCGGTTGGCATTACCTCTCCACAATTATCACAGGTTCTTAAGTCTTCACTAGCATAAAAGTCTTTAAAGTGTTTTAAAAAGTCTTTTTCGATATCTTCTAGTGGAAAATAAACTTCGTGCAATTTATGATTACAATGATCACAAAACCATAACAAGCCATCTTCACCCGGCAAATCCACCCGTTTACGCTCTACCACTAATCCTAAAGAATTTTCGTGACGAACTGGTGAATGTGGCACTTTAGCCGGATTCAAATACATATCTCCAGGCCCCAATTTCATGGTTTTTTTCACACCTTCATCCTGAATATGAACTTCGATATTCCCTTCCAGCTGGTAAAATAATTCTTCAGTTTCGTTATAATGATAATCCTTTCTGGCATTTGGCCCGGCAACGATCATCACGATATAATCATCTGCTTCTCTGTATAAATTTCGGTTTCCAACCGGTGGTTTCAAAGTATCGCGGTTCTCTTCGATCCACTTGGTAAGATTAAAAGGTTTAGCTACAGCCATAATTTAATTTTTGAATCTAAAATTACACAATATGAACAAAAGAAACCCAAGATTCGATAAATATCTGGCGCTTTACTATGGCTAAGATTGGGCGATTTCAGGATGATTTTTAGAAACTCTATAAGTATATGCTGTTTTATAATTACTAGGGCGTTTGGCCAAAATCACTGCGTTTTTTTGGCCACCGTGCTATTCGTTGCAAGTCCGCAGCGCCAAAAAAGGTGCTTTACGGGCTTTTCACTGCTATCACTAACGCGATTTTAAAGATTTCAATTAATTTATATAACTTCAACCCATCTAAACTCTAATATTCGATGAAAAAACTACTTCTTCTTTTTAGCATTTTCGCCTTTATTTCTTGCGGAGAAACTTCAGAAAAAGAAAGTGCTACTTCTTCAACTTCCGAAGAAAACTCAACCGAAAATACAAATGATAGTATTCCTAATTTTGGGATTGTAATTCATGGTGGTGCTGGTACGATCCTCAAAAAAAACATGACCGATTCTCTTGAAAAAGCTTACAAAGTAAAACTTGAAGAAGCCATAAGAACAGGTCACGAAATTTTAGCAAATGGCGGGACAGCGATCGAAGCGGTGCAACGAACTATAAATGTGATGGAAGATTCTCCATTGTTCAATTCGGCTAAAGGTGCAGTTTTTGCAAATGACGAAACCAACCAACTGGATGCTTCTATTATGGATGGAGAAACTTTAAATGCCGGTGCAGTCGCTGGAGTTTCGAATGTGAAAAATCCTATCAACCTGGCTTATGAAGTAATGGAAAACTCTGAACATGTGCTGCTTGCCGGAAAAGGAGCGGAAGAATTTGCCGCGCAACGCGGACTAGAAATCGTTGATCCAAGCTACTTTTATACTGAAAATCGATTTAAAAGTTTACAACGTGTAAAAGAGCGCGAGGCAGAAAAAACAGGAAACAAAACAGCTGCCAATTACGATAGTTTTATCAAAGATTCTAAATTTGGAACCGTAGGCTGCGCTGCTTTGGATAAAAACGGAAATCTTGCAGCGGGAACTTCTACCGGCGGGATGACCAATAAAAAATGGAATAGAATTGGCGATTCTCCCATCATAGGCGCCGGGACTTACGCTAACAACGCAACCTGTGCGGTATCATCTACCGGTTGGGGAGAATTCTTCATACGTGGCGTGGTAGCTTACGATATTTCAGCACTAATGGAATATAAAGGATTCAGCTTACAGGAAGCGTCAGCTGAGGTTATTCAGAAAAAAGTACCAGAAATGGGCGGCGATGGCGGAATCATTGCCATAGATCATGATGGTAATGTAGCGATGGAATTTAATACTGCCGGGATGTACCGCGCTACCATGAATAAAAAGGGTGAGCTAAAAATTGGTATTTACGGCGAATAATTTCAGCTTAAAAATATAGATTTAAGCCCTGTTTTTTCAGGGCTTTTTTATTTGTTAAACCAATCTATAAATAAAATCGAAGCCCTAAATTTGCAAAACTAGTTCTAAAACTTTCAAAAATCGGTTTTTACTGTTATTTTTTAAAGGCAACCTCAACAATTGAATTCTATTTTGATGAAAATCCTCTTTGCTTTATTTACTTTCTGTTTTCTACTTAAACCTGTTTATGCACAACGACTTACAAAAGAAGAATTACAGGATAGTGTAAAGACGATTCCATCTTTCACCATTCATAAAGACAATTATTTTATTACCGGCGTTCCTACGCATACTGGGATTAGCAAAAAGACTGCAGACGCTAAATATCAGGTAAGTTTTAAGCAATTACTTTTCAGAAAAAAAGTGCCGCAGGATTCTTATTTATTTTTAAAATATACCCAAAAGGCTTTCTGGAATATCTACGAATTTTCCAGCCCTTTTGAAGAAATAAATTTTAATCCTGGAATTGCGTATTCCAAATATTTCTACGACAAAGATAACAGGGTAAATTCTTTAGCAACACTGGCTTTAGAGCACGAATCGAATGGTCGCGACAGTATTTATTCTCGTAGTTGGAATTTTGTTTCTTTAGAATATTACCGGGCAATTTCTAAAAAACTTGTGGCAGGAGTGAAAGCCTGGCTGCCTTTTTACTACAAAGAGAGTAATCCAGACCTTATGGATTACTCTGGATACGGTCAGTTAAATTTTGATTATGAGTTTATCCCAAATAGACTTTATGCGCAATTGATGCTTCAAAAAGGACTTTCATTAGACTGGAAAGGTGCTGCGAGACCAAGAATTTTATACAATCCTTTTAATAGCGTTAACCAATTTATCGTATTAGAATGGTTTACCGGTTACGACGAAAATCTTATTGAGTACGATCAATATCGCAGTGTAATACGTATTGGGTTCCTTTTGAAGAGCAATGAATTCGATTTTCTACGCGCTAGAAAATAATTAACTTTATTTTAAGTTTATTTAGTTCGGTAGTTTCCGAACCAATCATACCTTTGCACTTCTAAATTTTGAATCATGAATTGTTGTTCAGAAGAAAAAGGGAAGTTGATCGAGGAGATAGGAGTGCGATTTGAACAGGTGCATCAATTAGCGCCTTTGGCTGCAAGAATCTATGCTATAATGATTCTATCACCTAAAGACGGGCACACTTTCGATGAGATCTTATCGATCACAAAGGCCAGTAAAAGCTCTGTTTCTACTCATTTAAATCATCTTTTACAACTTAAAAAAGTAGAATATTTTACAAAACCCGGTGATCGTAAAAGATATTTTCGAGCCAGTACCTATTATTTAAAAAATACACTCGAAGAGTATCATGTAAACATCACTGAAGAAATTAAATTAATTGATAAAATCATAAACTTCAACAAAACAAATAATACTCAGAAGTTTCAGAACACAGGGCAAATCGCACTGCTATTCAGAGAGTATTTAGAATCTCAAAAAGTGAATATTGAGAGCGTAATAAACAAAATGTCTAAAATAGAAATCTAATAATCCTTACCCCTAATTATTTAATAATGAGAACAATTAAAACTTATATTGGTCTTGCCGCTGGAGTTCTTATGCTCATTTCTTGCGGAGATGATAAGTCGAACCAGCAGCAGGCACAGGCACAGCAACAGGCAATGCCTTTACCTGTGGTAACAATTACCACTAAAACGGTAACGGGATACAACTCGTATCCTACAAGAATCGAAGGTATCGTAAACAGTGATGTACGTGCTAAAGTACAGGGATACATCCAGGAGGTTTTGGTAGACGAAGGTGAAAAAGTTCGTAAAGGACAGCCACTTTTTAAACTAGAAACCCAATCGCTAACCCAGGATGCCAATGCTGCAAAAGCAAGCGTTAATGCTGCACAGGTAGAAGTAGACCGTTTAGCTCCACTAGTAGAAAAAGACATTATTAGTGAAGTGCAGTTAGAAACAGCAAAAGCACAACTAGAACAGGCTAAAAGTCAGTACGAAAGTATTAGCGCTAGTATTGGTTATGCAACTGTAAAAAGCCCGGTAGATGGTTATGTTGGTTCCATTCGATTAAGACAGGGAACACTTGTAGGACCAAACGATACGACCCCACTTACTACGGTATCTGATATTGAGAAAGTATATGCTTATTTCTCGATGAACGAATCTGATTATCTAAACTTTATCCAATCTACTGAGGGTGAAAACCGCCAGGAAAAAGTAGATAACTTCCCTGAAGTTTCTTTGGTATTAACTAACGGAGCTACTTACGAAGAGAAAGGAAAGATCCAGACCGTAACAGGACAGGTAAATCAAAATACAGGTACGGTGAGCTTTAGAGCGATCTTTGATAATCCTAATCAACTTATTACCAACGGTAACAGTGGTACGATCAAAATCCCGGTGACTTACGAAGATGCAACGGTAGTACCACAAAACTCAACTTTCGAACAACAAGGAAAAGTATTAGCATATAAAGTTGGCGAAGGAAACAAAGTATCTTCTGCTGCGATAGAAACCAAAGCAGCTATTGGAAACCTGTATGTTATAGAATCTGGTTTACAAAAAGGTGACAAAATTGTAGCTAAAGGTGCCGGGAAACTACGTCCAGGCGCAGAGATCCAGCCACAAGAAGTTGCTTTTGACAGTATTGCTAAACCGGTAGATCAATTATTTCAATAATCCTTAGATAACAAGACAATGCTTAAAACATTTATAGAAAGGCCCGTCCTCTCTACAGTGATATCTATTATCATTGTTATTTTGGGGGTTCTTGGGCTTAGCAATTTACCCGTAGAGCAGTATCCAGATATTGCTCCACCTACCGTACAGGTAACCGCAAATTACACGGGTGCCAGTGCTGAAACGATTTTGGAGAGTGTAATTATCCCTATTGAAGAACAAATTAACGGGGTTGAGGGGATGACCTACATTACTTCTACAGCTACCAACAATGGTACTGCTGAGATTACCGTTTATTTTGATCAGGAAACAGATCCAGATATTGATGCGGTAAACGTACAAAACCGTGTAGCATTAGCCAATCCATTACTGCCACAGGAGGTAACTCAGGCAGGGGTTGTAACTCAGAAAAGACAGACCAGTTCTTTAATGTTCTTGTCATTTTATTCTGAAAACCCAGATTATGATGCTACATACATCAACAACTACCTTAACATTAATGTTGTACCTGAATTTAAAAGGGTAAACGGGGTTGGTGATGTGAACGTATTTTCTCGTCAGGATTACGCGATGAGAATTTGGTTAGATCCAAATAAACTTGCAAACTACGATCTTGTACCTTCAGATGTAACAGCAGCACTAAACGAACAGAGTTTAGAAGCGGCGGCTGGTACACTTGGTCAAAACAGTGGAGAAACTTTTTCTTACACGATCAAATATCCAGGTCGTTATAAAGAAGAAGGCCAATATGAAGATATCATCATCAAAGCTCTTGGTAATGGTGAATTTTTAAGACTTAAAGATGTTGCTGAAATTCAGCTAGATGCACAAAATTACCAGGTAAGTTCCAGAACATTAGGGCATCCTAGTGTGAGTATGGCGATCTACCAAACAAAAGGTTCTAACGCACAGGAAATTATTGAAAACATTAAATCCAGAATGGAAGAACTGAAGAAGGACTTCCCAGAAGGAATGGATGTTTTTATACCATTTGACACTAACGAATTCCTTAATGCTTCTATCGACAAAGTAGTTCATACACTTTTTGAAGCCTTTATTTTAGTATTCGTTGTAGTATTTATTTTCCTTCAGGATTTTAGATCGACACTTATTCCTGCGATTGCAGTACCGGTATCGATTCTGGGTACATTCTTTTTCCTTAACCTGTTTGGATACTCGATTAACCTCTTAACGCTTTTCGCCCTAGTACTTGCCATTGGTATTGTAGTGGATGATGCGATTGTGGTCGTAGAGGCTGTACATGCCAAAATTGATGAAGGTGCCAAAGATGCTCAAAAAGCAACTATAGATGCCATGCACGAGATTTCTGGAGCGATTGTTTCGATTACTTTAGTAATGGCAGCGGTATTTATCCCGGTAACTTTTATTACTGGTCCTACAGGAGTTTTCTATGAGCAGTTTGGTATTACGCTTATCGTTTCGATATTTATCTCAGCGATAAACGCATTAACATTAAGTCCGGCATTGTGTGCATTATTCCTTAAACCACATGACGAGCATGAAGATCATAAGAAGAAAAATTTCTTACAGCGCTTCTATGCTGCATTCAACCGTGGATTCAATGCAACAATTCATCGATATGGTAAATCATTGCATTTCTTATACAAACACAAGTGGATTACCGCTGTAATCCTTATACTTTCAGCTGTTGGTATCTGGTGGACGTCTACTACTACTCCTACAGGATTTGTACCTAATGAAGATAGAGGTATTGTATTTGCCAATGTTGAATTACCTGCAGGTTCTTCTCTAGATAAAACTCACGAAATTACTGGAGAACTTTACAATAAAGTAAAAGATCTACCAGGAGTTGAAGGACTAAACATGGTAGACGGATTTAGTTTATTGAATGGACAGGGTAGTAACTACGCTCTTGGATTCATCAAATTAAAAGACTGGAGCCAGAGAGAAGAAGACTCACTGTCTGCAGACGCAATAACCGGACAGTTATTTGGTATCGCAAGTACGATTCCAGATGCAAACATTATTTTCTTTGCCCCACCAAGTATTCCTGGATTTAGTGCCTCATCTGGTGTTGAAGTAAATCTACTCGATCGTTCTGGTGGTGACTTTAAAGAATTTGACCAGGCAAATCAGGAGTTTATGCAAAACCTAATGTCACATCCAGAAATTCAATACGCGCAATCTGCATTTAATACTAATTACCCACAATACCAGATGGATATTAATATTCCACTGGCCAAGCAAACCGGGGTAACTATTAGTGATATTTTTGCGACCATTCAGGGGTATGTAGGAGGTATTTATGCAGCCGATTTCTCTAGATTTGGTAAACAATATCGTGTGTATATTCAGGCCTATCCAAACGAAAGAGCCGACAAGGATGATCTAAATAAAATGTTTGTTCGTACAGAGACTGGCGATATGTCGCCGCTTAGCGAATATGTAAGTTTAGAGCGTGTTTATGGACCACAATCTGTAACAAGGTTTAACCTGTTTAATTCGACCACTTTAAACGTTGCGATGAACCCAGGATTTAGTTCTGGTGATGGTATTAATATCGTAGAATCTGAAGCTTCTAAATTAGCGAATAACTATGATATTGCTTATTCAGGACTAACTCGTGAAGAGGTAAATGCAGGTAGCCAGACCGTAATGATCTTTATCTTATGTGTGGTATTTGTTTACTTCCTGCTTTCAGCACAATATGAAAGTTACTTGTTACCATTTTCAGTAATTCTTTCATTACCCTTAGGTATTTTTGGGGCTTATCTTAGTACCAAATTAATGGGACTGCAGAACAACATCTACTTCCAGATCGCATTGATCATGCTGGTAGGATTGCTGGCTAAGAATGCGATCCTTATCGTAGAGTTTGCGATTCAGCGACGTAGAAATGGCGAGTCTATTGTAGATGCGGCCATTGATGGTGCAAAAGCACGTTTACGTCCAATCCTTATGACCTCGTTTGCCTTTATTCTTGGACTTATGCCTTTAGTACTGGCTAGCGGAGTTGGTGCAGCGGGTAACCGATCAATTGGTACCGGTGCTGTTGGAGGATTATTGATAGGTACAGTATTAGGTGTATTTGTGATCCCAATTCTATTTATCCTATTCCAGTGGCTTCAGGAGAAAGTTGGAAAGAAACCAGAAGCCGTAAAAAATATAGAATCTTAGAAAGCCATTAAAGATGAAAACAAAGATAAATTTTAAAACCCTGGTTTTTCCATTGGTCATTCTTAGCTTACAATCTTGTTTTGTTGCTAAAGAATACGAGCGACCAGAGGTGGTAAAAGAAGAAAATTATAGAACAGACAGCCTGCCACAGGATAGTATCACAATGGCCGATGTTTCCTGGAAGGATATGTTTACAGATCCTATTCTACAAGGATATATTGAAGAAGGACTGGAAAATAATATCGATATTAGAGTAGCCATGCAGCAAATTCTTGCTGCAGAGGCTTACCTAAAACAAGGAAAAGCAAGCTATTTCCCATCATTATCAGGAAATGCTTCACTAACGCACCAGGAACTTTCTTCTAACAGTCAGTTTGGTGGATTATTCTCTTCTTTAGATCAATACGAAGTTTCAGGAAGCCTTTCATGGGAAGCTGATATTTGGGGAAGAATTAGAAGTAATAAACGTGCTTTTGAAGCCAGTTATCTGCAGAGTGTTGCAGCGCATCAGGCAGTAAAAACAACCTTGATCGCTAATATTGCTTCAAGTTATTACCAATTGGTGGCTTTAGATGAACAAAAGGAGGTTACTGAAAAAACCATCGAAAACCGAAAGAAAAGTCTGGAAACCAATAGAGCTCTTAAAGAAGCTGGTAATATTACTGAAGTTGGTGTGAAACAAACAGAAGCACAATTATATACTGCCCAGGCCTTATTGATCGATATTAATAACCAGATTAGGTTACTAGAAAATACGATCTCAATTCTTTTAGCAAAAGAGCCAACATCGATCGATCGTACAACATTAGAAGGACAGGAGATCGAAACCGAATTGAAAACGGGCGTGCCGGCACAATTGCTTAGAAATAGACCAGATGTTATGCAGGCAGAATATGGATTAGTTAATGCTTTTGAGCTAACCAATGCGGCGAGAGCAAACTTTTATCCACAAATTACCCTTACTGCAACTGGTGGGGTACAGGCTTTAAGTGCAGGAGATCTTTTTGACACCAATTCATTATTTGCGACGATCGTAGGTGGACTTACCCAACCCATCTTCCAAAGAAGAGAAATAAGAACACAGTACGAAGTGGCCCAGGCACAGCAGGAGCAAGCAAGATTACAGTTTAGACAGGCTTATTTAACAGCCACTAAAGAAGTTGCCGATGCTCTCTATAATTACGAAGCCTCTACAGATCGTATCGAGATCAAAGAAAAAGAATACGACTCTTACAGCACTGCTACAGATTATTCTGAAGAATTGCTAAACTATGGTTTAGCGAACTACCTGGAAGTATTAACGGCAAGAGAAAATGCCTTAAACTCCAGATTAGATCTGATCAATGCCAAATACTCCCAATTAAATTCTATGGTAAATTTATACCAGGCACTTGGGGGAGGATGGCAATAGTTTGAATCTTGTTATTTGTTAATTGTTGGAAATAGCCCCGGATTTAAAAAAATTCGGGGCTGTTTTATCGCATTATTTCGCTTAGAATTAAAATCAATGCGTTTAAAAGTTATATTTTTGCTTATCCAATTTTTTTCATCAATCATCACAAACTTTTCGAACAAAAACTACAAAGCTTATGGGAAAATATTACGCTGTAAATTTCTATAGCTTTTCTAACCAATATCCGTTTTTAAGCAAGATCATTAAACAGATCATCTTCTGGATCTTCGCGTATGGATTATTGTTTTTAATTATACATTTCACCGCATTGTCTGTGTTACAGGCAATGGGAAGACCTACAGATATTTCTATTTCTGGCGTGCTTACACTCTTTCTTAGCCTTGGTGCTTTATTAGGTTTAGCTTTAGGGATCATCGACCATTTTCTTAAAAATTATATGTTTAGAAATCGCTCGTTAGGTTTTAATATTCTGGTGGGTGGTGTACTCTATTTTACGGTACTTACTTCGATAATTTTTCTATTACGATATATTGTTATAGAATTTATTAGCGGTACGTTTTTAAATCAATATACCGAGCATATTATTAGGATGAATTGGGAATATTACAACGTGATCATCTTAAGTTATACGCTATTTATGACTTTAGTGCTGAGTTTTATTAATCAGATGACCAATAAATTTGGACCAGGTCTTATCTTACCTTTTTTACTTGGTAAATTCCGTTACCCAGCTGAAGAGAATAGATTATTTATGTTTTTGGATCTTAAGGATTCTACCCAATTGGCCGAAAAGCTTGGGCATTTGCGCTATAGTGCTTTTATCCAGGAAAGCTTTATGGACATCAATCAAATGGTGAAAAAATATAATGCCCAGATCTATCAATACGTAGGTGACGAAATTGTAGTAAGCTGGCCGCTTAGATGCTTTGATTCTTCTTTAGCGATCGAATTTTTCTACGCCGTCCACAAACGGTTTCAGCATAAAAAAGAGCATTATTTAAAGGCCTACGATCACGTTCCTGTTTTTAAAGCCGGTGCTCATCAAGGCTTGGTTACTGCTGTAGAAGTTGGTGATATAAAACGTGAAATTGCTTATCATGGCGATACTTTAAATGTGGCTTCAAGGATAGAGGGATTATGCAAAACCTATGATAAATTAATCCTTATCTCTGGCAAGGTAAACGAGAATCCTAAAATTGCCGAAAACTTCATTGTAAAACCTTTAGGGCCACAAAAACTGGAAGGAAGAGAAGTGAGTGTAGATGTTTTTTGTGTTGCTGAAAAATAAGCCAAATACTTAACAGCATTGCATTTTAATTTTCTTCTGAATTTCCTAAATTTACGTAAAGCTGAAGCATTAAGATTGTAAAAAATATTGCGGTATTTTATGAAATTTCAGCAATGATAAACC
Organism: Zunongwangia mangrovi; assembly: GCF_900112105.1. GTDB lineage: Bacteria > Bacteroidota > Bacteroidia > Flavobacteriales > Flavobacteriaceae > Zunongwangia > Zunongwangia mangrovi. The sequence goes on from NZ_FOKV01000001.1 coordinate 400,251, forward strand.
ACCACGTAAAACAAATAATATGAGCACTTTTGGAGATATCATCACAGACGAAAATCCTGTTTTAATCGATTTTTATGCCGATTGGTGCGGCCCATGTAAAACTTTAGCGCCAATTTTAAAAGAAGTAAAGACCGAACTTGGTGAAAATATCAAGATCATTAAAATCGATGTAGATAAAAATCAGCAACTTGCGGCAAAATACCAGGTAAGGGGTGTCCCAACCATGATGCTATTTAAAAATGGAGCTCAACTTTGGCGCCAATCTGGTGTTTTACAAAAGCAGGATATTATCAATATTATTAAATCTAAGGCTTAATTTAATTTATTGCCTTTGGCTGTCCACCAGGGATGAACTTCTATAGTTAATCGTCCCGCTTTTACCATAGGATCCAAATTGGCTAAACTGTCGGCTTCTTTTAGTGTTCTGGTATTATAAACGGCAATACCTTTTATATCGCTGCTATCCTCAAATGGGCCAATTAAACTGGCATAACCTTCATTACCCATTCGTTCTAAATGCGCCATATGCTGCTGTTGTAATTTTGCTAAACTAAGCGAATCCTGATCTCGATTTGGCCCAGCTTTCAAAAAAACCATATAATATTGTTGCATTAAGTAAGTGGTGTCACCTTCTTTATAAGTAAAGCTTTTAAAACCATCTTCTTGTAATTGCTTTGACATTTCTTCCGCAGAAATCTTATCTTCCTTTTTCTCTTTATCTTCTTCAACAGAAGTTGATTTATCTGTATGACATGAAATAAAAATGAGGCTCAAAATCATCAAAAATCGAAAGCATTTTACCATGATTTATACGGATTTTTACTCAGTTGCGAATTGTAATATTTTGGATCTCCGGTAACTTCCTGCCCTAGCCATTTCGGTTTTTCAAAATTTTCATTTTCAGATGCTAACTCAACTTCAGCAACGATCAAGCCTTCGTTTTCACCATAAAACTCATCTACTTCAAAAATATGACTGGCAGATTTCACCAAAAACCGGGTTTTATCGATCATTCCAGGCTCACAAAGTTTTAAAAGTGCTTCAGCTTCAGTTTTATCGATTTCTTTTTCCCATTCAAAACGGCTTAATCCTGCTTCATTATTTTTTCCTTTTACGGTAAGGAAGGCAGTTTCATCCTTAATTCTTATACGAACGGTACGCAGTCGATCTGTATTTAAAAAACCTTGTGTAATGCGGTTCTTTTGATAAAATTCTGCTTTAAAATCTTCATTTTTAACTAAAAACTTCCTTTCAATTTCTACCATCGTATTTTGCTGCGAGTTCGTTTATTTTATTTGATTTTATTATGGAATCTGAATACCAAAAGTTTGCGACATGCATCATCGCTTTGGCGATATTCTCAGATCTAACAGATCGATATTTTTTAAGATTCCCTACAAGCATAAAATTAAATAATTTAAAAGCATGCGTGGCGACTTTCTCAAAAAAACGTTTTTCTTCTCGATCTCCCACTATTAATGCCGGCCTGAAAATGTAAATATTGGGAATACTTTTTTCCATCACATCCTGCTCCATTTCACCTTTTGTGCGATTATAGAAAATACTGCTATTCGCATCGGCTCCCATGGCAGAAATCACGACAAAACACTCGGCTCCCGTTTTGGCAGCTAACTTTGCAGCAGTAACCGGAATTCCGTGATCGATCTTCATATATTTCTCTTTATCGGGTGTCTTTGATTTTGTAGTGCCTACACAGCAAAATACATCATGTGCTTCAAAATCATCCTTATAATCTTCTAATTTTAGTACATCGATAAGATGTTCTTCCAGTTTTGGATGATCCTTCCCAAATTTACTTCTGGAAAATAAAGTTATTTTAGTATAATTTTCATTTTTTAAAAGTTCTTCTACCAAATGTCGCCCCGTTAATCCAGTGGCTCCCAAAACAATTGCCGTCTTTTCCATATTGCATGATTTAGATCGTTCTTTTAAATATAATTAAAATCATTTAGTGTATTTTCAAGATGGATTGTTTTAGCATTAAATTTGCAGAACCGTGAGAATGCGCAAGATAATTCATATCGATATGGATGCGTTTTACGCTTCAGTAGAACAGCTGGACAATCCCGAACTTAGAGGGAAACCCATCGCTGTTGGCGGTAGTTCGCAACGTGGCGTAGTTAGCGCTGCCAGTTACGAAGCTAGGAAGTTTGGGGTAAGAAGTGCTATGAGTAGCGTTATCGCCAAACGCAACTGCCCCGATCTTATTTTTGTTAAGTCTCGATTTGATCGTTATCGCGAAATTTCTCAGCAAATTAGAAGCATTTTTTTTGAGTACACCGATCTTGTAGAACCACTTTCTTTAGATGAGGCCTATCTAGACGTTACCGAAAATAAAATGGGCAATCCAAGTGCTACAATGATTGCAAGAGAAATAAGGGCGAAAATAAAGGAGAAAACGGGCCTAAACGCTTCAGCAGGAATTTCGATCAATAAGTTTATCGCAAAGGTTGCCAGCGATATTAACAAACCAAACGGACAAAAAACCGTGCATCCAGAGGAAGTTTCAGAATTTTTAGAACAACTAGAGATTAGAAAGTTTTATGGTGTGGGAAAGGTTACTGCCGAAAAAATGTACCGATTAGGAATCTTCACTGGGAAAGATCTAAAATCGAAATCTGAAGAATATCTGGCCGATCATTTTGGTAAACACGGGCCATATTATTATAATGTTGTACGAGGAATTCACGAAAGCGAAGTAAAACCAAACCGAATGCGAAAATCCCTTGGTGCAGAGCGCACTTTTAGCGAAAATATTTCTTCGGAAATTTTTATGCTTGAAAAACTTACCAATATTGCTGAAGAGATCGAACGTCGCCTGCAAAAGAGTAAGGTTGCAGGTAAAACAGTTACCTTAAAAATAAAATACAGCGACTTTACGCTACAAACACGAAGTAAGACGATCTCTTATTATATTTCTAGCAAAGAGTTGATCCTAGAGCTCGCGAAAGAACTTTTATACCAGGAAAAAATGAAAGATTCTGTGAGGCTTTTAGGTATTTCACTATCTAATTTAAATACCGATAAACCTTCAGCAAAAGAAAAAGAAGAAAAAAAAGAAGTGGTTGTTCAGCTAAAATTCGATTTCTAAAAAACTACCTGATTTTATCGAATATCGACTTCAGTAAAAACCATAAAAAAACCCCGACGTATCGGGGCTTCTTCTTTTATAAAAATTGTTTGGGTATTACTCAATTTCAGAAACTCGAAGCGTATTTACCATTCCTTTAGAAGCAATTGGCATCGCTGCAAGATTAATTGTAAAATCTCCCTGCTCTACAAAACCACCAGCTTTTGCGATACTGTTAATATCATCGATCGTCTCGTCTGTAGTGCTATATTTATCGTAATAAAAAGCCTTAACACCCCAAAGTAAACTTAAACGGTTAAGGATTCTTTTGTTATGAGTAAAAACTAAAATATGACTTTCTGGTCTCCAGGCAGAGATTTGGAAAGCTGTATATCCACTATTTGTTAAGGTACAAATTGCTTTGGCTTTAATCTCGTTAGCCATATGCGCTGCATGAAAACAAACTGCTTTAGTAATGTATCTTTTTGTACGCACGTGTGGAGGATCATGAGGAACTTTAATTAACGGAGAGTTCTCTACACTCGTTAAAATTGAAGCCATTTTCTCGATAACCTGAACTGGATATTGCCCTACAGAAGTTTCTCCACTAAGCATCACAGCATCTGCTCCATCCATAACCGAGTTAGCAACATCGTTCACCTCTGCTCTGGTAGGTGTTAAACTGGTGATCATTGTTTCCATCATTTGGGTAGCAATGATTACCGGGATACGTGCTTTTTTAGCAACAAGCACTAATTTTTTCTGAATTAATGGAACTTCCTGCGCCGGAATTTCTACACCAAGGTCTCCACGTGCAACCATTAAACCATCACAGTAAGCAACGATCTTTTCGATGTTGTCTACACCTTCTGGCTTTTCGATCTTAGCAATGATAGGGATCTTATATTCGGTATGCTGTTTAATTAGATCCTGAAGCTCAATAATATCTTTTTCGTGTCTTACAAAAGAAAGTGCGATCCAATCTACTTCTAAGCTACAGGCAAATTTCGCATCTTCAACATCTTTTTCTGTAAGTGCAGGTAAAGAAATATCTGTATTAGGAAGGTTTACTCCTTTTTTGGATTTTAAAGGACCTCCTTGTATAACTTTTGCTACAACTTCGTTTTCTCTATTTGTGCTAACAACCTCAAAGATCAATTTCCCATCGTCTAAAAGAATACGTTCTCCTTCGTTCACATCTCTAGGAAAAGCGTCGTAATTCATATAAACGCGTTCTTTAGAGCCCTCAAATTTTTCTCCAGTAGCAAAAACAATTTCATCTCCAGCAGCTACAACTACATCTTCTTTCATGGTCCCTACTCTTAATTTAGGACCTTGTAAGTCGGCTAAAATTGCAGCAGTAAAACCTTCTTCTTCATTAAGATCTCTAATCATTTGTACGCGCTCTCTAACATCATCATAATTAGCGTGAGAAAAGTTGATCCTAAAAACATTTACTCCTGCCTGAAGCATTTCTTTTAAGGTGTCTTTGGAACTTGTTGCCGGCCCTAAAGTGGCAACTATTTTTGTCTTCTTATTTGTTGGCATTATTCAAAAATTAGATTTTGTTTGGATTTTAATTGATCCACATGGATCTTGTAGGCAGCCTGTACCTGGGGAATACGACTTATAAGACTCACCAAATGGTGAACCTGTTGATCTTCTATATTTTCTTCTATCTTCAAAAAAAAGTCAACTTTTTTATATTGCGGAATAAGGTTAACCTCTAAAGGTCTTACTTCTTCTTCCAAAAATAAAGTACCAGCATTTAAAATCTTTCTGGATTTACCTTTAAATTTATTGCTTACAAGGCTGTAATCTCTATAATTCGCCAGGTCTTTGTACTTAAATAAAGCATACATTGCCTGCGCATCTTTATGATTAAAGTCAACATCAAAGCGACTTCGCATTAACTTTAAGTTTAAAAAACGGTTTAGCAAAAAAGCCATTTTATAAGGCTCTAAATTGGCATAAATCGCAATCAATTTAAAGTCATCTTCCTCGACATCATCCAGCAACATTTTATGTGCTTGCATGCTAAATCAACTTTATCGATAAAGATAAAATATCGATGACAAAAATAAAGATTTAAATTGATTAATTTTCATAATTTTTCACGAAAACGTTATAGTTATAGAGAATATGACAAAAATTAATTCATTTTATTTTGAAGTGCATAATATGCCCTTTTTGATGCTTTTTCCTCTGCTTTCTTTTTTGAGGTAGCACGTGCTTTAGAAATCACCTTTTTATCGATCCATAATTTTACCGCAAAATGTTTAAGTTCATCTTTGCCGGTATCCTCATAAACCTGGTAATTGAATTCCTTTTTTTGCTTTTGGCACCACTCTATTAAAAGACTTTTATAACTTATTACACGCCCTTCTAAAGTCTCGATATCTACATAAGGCTCGATCACTCGATTATAGATAAACTTAGTGCAGTATTTATAGCCTCTATCCAGGTATATTGCACCAATAAGTGCTTCAAAAATATTTCCGTGGATATTCACCCCAAATTGGTCGTTTGGGATATTTGATTTTACAAACCTAATAAGGTTCATATCTTTTCCTAACTCATTTAGATGCTTCCTACTAACGATCTTAGAGCGCATTTTGGTAAGATAACCCTCGTCACCTTCTGGAACTTTCTGGTAAAGATGAGATGCAATAACAGATCCTAACATGGCATCCCCTAAAAATTCGAGACGCTCATAATTAATAGGATTACCCAATTCGTCTTTAATATTAAGCGATCGATGCGTAAAAGCTCGCTCGTAGATTTCTATATTTTTAGGACGAAATCCGAGTAATTTATGGAGAGAATTAAAAAAATTCCCGCCCTTAGAAGAACGGGAATTTAATATGTTTCGAATAACACTCATTAAGAGTTACTCTGTTAATTTTCTAAATGCTACACAGGCATTGTGCCCGCCAAACCCAAAGGTATTACTCATCACGATATTCAATTCTCGTTCCTGAGCTTTGTTAAGGGTTAAGTTTAACGAAGGATCGATATTCTCATCAACATTCTCGTGATTGATCGTTGGTGGTACGATGCTATGCTGCATAGCAAGTACACTTGCAATACCCTCGATCGCACCGGCAGCACCAAGAAGGTGGCCCGTCATTGATTTTGTTGAATTAATATTAATATTCTTCGCGTGATCTCCAAAAACTTTAGTAATTGCTTTCAATTCAGCCACATCTCCTAGAGGAGTAGATGTTCCATGCGTGTTTATCGCATCTACATCTTCAGGCTTAATTCCGGCATTTCTTAGACAGTTTTCCATCACTCTAACAACACCGTTTCCATCTGGATGCGGAGCCGTCATGTGATAAGCGTCTGAAGAAAGACCTCCACCAATTACCTCAGCATAAATTTTAGCGCCTCTTGCTTTAGCGTGCTCATACTCTTCTAATATAAGCGCACCGGCACCTTCACCTAGTACGAAGCCATCACGAGTAGCATCAAAAGGTCTTGATGCAGTCTCTGGACTTTCGTTTCTGGTAGAAAGGGCATGCATAGCGTTAAAACCTCCCATTCCTGCAATAGTTACAGCAGCTTCTGATCCTCCTGAAACTATCACGTCGCTATATCCTAAACGGATATTATTTAATGCGTCTATCATTGCATTGGCCGAAGAAGCACAAGCTGACACCGTGGTGTAGTTTGCTCCCATAAAACCATGTTTAATAGAGATATTACCTGGGGCAATATCAGCGATCATTTTAGGAATAAAGAAAGGATTAAATCTTGGAGTACCATCTCCCGCCGCAAAGTTAAGCACTTCGTTTTGGAAGGTTTCCAATCCACCAATTCCAGCACCCCAGATTACACCTACGCGATATTTATCTACCGCTTCTAGGTCTATTCCGGAGTCTGCAATAGCTTCGTCTGAAGCTACCATGGCATATTGGGTAAATTTATCCAGTTTTCTCGCTTCTTTACGATCGAAGTGATCTAACGGATTAAAATCTTTGAGTTCACAAGCGAATTTTGTTTTGAACTTTTCGGGGTCGAAATGCGTAATAGGGCCACTACCACTTTTACCATTTACCAAGCCGTCCCAATATTCGCTAATATTGTTACCGATTGGGGTAAGGGCACCCAAGCCCGTTATTACAACTCGCTTTAACTCCATATGGTTCTTTTAATTTTTATTTTTTCGCGTCTTCAATATAAGAAATTGCTTGACCAACTGTTGCGATATTTTCAGCCTGGTCGTCTGGAATTTGAATATCGAATTCTTTTTCGAATTCCATGATTAATTCCACAGTATCTAATGAATCAGCACCTAAGTCGTTGGTGAAGCTTGCTTCATTAACAACTTCGTTCTCATCAACACCTAATTTGTCAACGATAATCGCTTTTACTCTTGATGCAATGTCAGACATAATATTTTATTTTAATTTTGATTAGGTGGCAAAAATAAAAAACTTTATTTTAAAACCGATTTTTACTTTAAAAATGTGAAGGTAATTTACATATTTTTCGATGAAAGAGGTTAACTTTATCTCCTAATAATTGTTAACAGCCTTGTTTTGAGTGATCAACCAAAAAATAATAACGTAAGAAAAATCGTCATATTTGCTTCGGGATCAGGATCAAATACTGAAAATATTATACGCTATTTCGAAAATTCTGAAAATATTAAGGTAGTAGCGGTCTTCTCGAACAAAAGAAACGCCAGAGTTTTGCGTCGCGCTTACGATTTAGATGTACAGGCATTACATTTTGATAGAGATTCCTTTTATCATTCTAATGATGTGCTTCATGTATTAAAAGACATCGATCCAGATCTTATCATTTTAGCAGGATTCTTATGGATGGTACCTAAAAATATTATTGAAAACTTCCCAAACCGTATTATTAATGTACACCCAGCTTTACTGCCAAATTACGGTGGCAAGGGAATGTATGGCATGCGTGTACACGAAGCGATCATTACTAATAAAGAGAAAGAAAGTGGTATCACGATTCATTTTGTTAATGAACATTATGATGAAGGTGAGCACATCTTCCAGGCTAAGACTATCATAGAAGAACATGACTCTCCAGAAAGTTTAGCTTCAAAAATTCACGAATTAGAGCATCATCATTTTCCTTTGGTGATCGAACAATTATTAAAAAAAGACTCCTAAGCATTGCAGGAACAGGTTCGAATTTATACTGATGGCGCTGCCCGTGGCAATCCAGGGCCAGGTGGTTATGGTATCGTAATGGAATGGGTTGGCAAATCCTACAAAAAAGAATTTGCACAGGGCTTTAAGCACACCACTAACAATCGCATGGAACTTTTAGCGGTGATCGAAGCGCTAAAAAAACTTAAAAAGCCTAATCTTAACATTAGAGTGTTTACCGACTCGAAATACGTTGCAGATGCAGTAGAAAAAAAATGGGTTTTTGGCTGGGAGAAAAAAAACTTCAAAGATCGTAAGAATGCAGATCTCTGGAAAGACTTCTTAAAAGAGTACAGGAAACATCAAATTTCGTTTACCTGGATAAAAGGTCATAACAACCACCCACAAAACGAAAGGTGCGATGCTTTGGCGGTTAAAGCTTCCAAAGAAAAGGATTTATTAGAAGACGAAGGCTTTAAAAATTAAGCTTATACTTCTTCTAATTTAACTTTTGGTTTACAGCTTGAAAAACAAACCGTATATTTGCAGCATAATTTTTGAATGCAATTATGAGCAAACTAGTTATTGTAGGAACTGTAGCCTTTGATGCTATCGAAACTCCTTTTGGAAAAACCGATAAAATTCTTGGTGGTGCGGGAACTTACATTGGCCTTTCGGCTTCAAACTTTAATGTAGATAGTGCAGTAGTCTCTGTGGTTGGTGGTGACTTTCCTCAAAAATATCTGGATCTTCTTTCTTCAAAAGACATCAATATAGATGGTATCGAAATTGTAGAAAATGGGAAGACATTTTTTTGGAGCGGTAGATATCATAACGACTTAAACTCTCGTGATACTTTAGACACTCAATTAAATGTACTTGCAGATTTTAGTCCTGTAGTTCCAGAATCTTATAAAGATGCAGAGTACGTGATGCTGGGTAATCTTCACCCACTAGTTCAACTTAGTGTGTTAGATCAGGTTAAAAATCCAAAGCTTGTAGTCTTAGATACGATGAACTTTTGGATGGACAATACCTTGGAGGAACTTAAGCAGGTAATCGCCAAAGTAGATGTAATTACTATTAACGATGAAGAAGCGAGACAACTTTCTGGTGAATTTTCTTTAGTAAAAGCAGCTAGAGTGATCGAGAAAATGGGACCAAAATATGTTGTTATTAAAAAAGGAGAGCATGGTGCTTTACTTTTCCATGACGAAAATGTATTCTTTGCCCCTGCTTTACCTTTAGAAGAAGTTTTTGATCCAACTGGAGCAGGAGATACTTTTGCCGGTGGGTTTATTGGCTACTTAGCACATACAGATGATATTTCTTTTGAAAATTTAAAAAATGCAATCATTTATGGCTCAAATCTCGCTTCGTTTTGTGTAGAGAAATTTGGAACCGAGCGAATGAAAGAGCTTTCTGAAGATGAGATAAACACGCGGCTTGAGGAGTTTAAAAAACTCACACAGTTTAAAATAGCGCTAAAATAAATAAACACGCCCTGTAATTTCAGGGCTTTTTTTGTTACTAAAATATTTCAGTATCGCTTAGCAATTATCGATATTGAACAAACAGAATAGACATTTTAATTAATTTGGAAGCACCCCGTCCCAAAATATCGGGTTCAGGAAAAATTAAAAAAATCTCGTTTTTTCGAGTAAACAAATCCCACAAGAAGCAACAATACAACTATGAGTGACGCCATTAAACACGAATGTGGAATTGCACAGGTTAGACTGTTAAAACCACTTGAATACTACAAAGAAAAATACGGTACAGCTTTTTACGGCGTAAATAAAATGTACCTTTTAATGGAAAAGCAGCATAACCGTGGGCAGGACGGCGCTGGTTTTGCGAGCATTAAACTTAACGTTCAGCCCGGGGAGCGTTACATTAGTAGAATTCGTTCTAACCAGGCACAACCAATTCAGGATATTTTCGAGCAGATCAATCAGCGTATCAACGCCGAGATGAAAGAAAATCCAGAATACGCCGATGATGTTGCGCTTCAAAAAAGAAAAATTCCTTATTTAGGGGAGCTTTTTTTAGGTCACGTTCGCTATGGTACTTTTGGAAAGAACAGTATCGAAAGTGTTCACCCTTTCCTTAGACAAAATAACTGGATGCACCGTAATCTTATCGTTGCAGGAAACTTTAACATGACCAATGTTAACCACCTTTTCAATAATCTCGTAGAACTTGGTCAGCATCCAAAAGAAAAAGCAGATACGGTGACCATCATGGAAAAAATTGGTCACTTCTTAGATTCTGAAGTTAGAAAATTATACAAAAAATTAAAGAAAGAAGGCTATAGCAAACAAGAGGCTTCTCCACATATTGCAGAACAATTAAATGTGGCTAAGATCCTTAAAAAGTCGTCTAAAAACTGGGATGGTGGTTATGCTATGGCTGGTTTAATGGGACACGGGGATTCTTTTGTGCTTCGTGACCCTGCAGGAATTCGTCCTTGTTATTACTATAAAGATGATGAAGTTGTGGTTGTAGCTTCAGAAAGACCGGTAATTCAAACTGTTTTCAATTTGAATTTTGAAGACATTAAGGAATTAGATCCGGGGCATGCCATTATCACTAAAAAGAATGGCGATGTTTCGATCACTAAGATCATCGAACCATTAGAACGAAAAGCCTGTTCTTTTGAACGTATTTATTTCTCTAGAGGAAGTGATGCTGAAATTTACAAAGAGCGTAAGATGCTTGGTAGATTATTAATGCCTGAAGTACTTAAGGCCATTAATTACGACACCATAAATACGGTTTTCTCATTTATTCCAAATACGGCTGAAACTTCTTTCTACGGAATGGTTGAAGCTGCACAGGATGAATTAAATCGCCAGAAAAACGAAGCAATTCTAGAAGAAAAGGAAAGCTTAACAGATGAGCGTCTACAGGAAATCTTAGCGCATCGTTTAAGGACGGAGAAAATCGCTATCAAAGACGTAAAACTAAGAACTTTTATTACTGAAGATAGCAGCCGTGACGATCTTGTGGCGCACGTTTATGATGTTACTTACGGTGTAATAAAGAAAGATGACAACCTGGTAATTATCGACGACAGTATTGTTAGAGGTACAACACTTAAGAAGAGTATCATTAAAATGATGGATCGTCTTAATCCTAAGCAAATCGTTGTTGTTTCTTCAGCACCGCAAATTCGTTATCCAGATTGCTACGGTATCGATATGGCTCGTCTGGAGGATCTAGTTGCTTTTAGAGCTGCTTTAGAATTACTGGAAGAAAACAACAATTCTCAATTAGTTGAAGAAGTTTATAACAAATGTAAAGAGCAAGTAAACCTTGAAGATAAGGAAGTTCAAAACTTTGTAAAAGAGATCTACGAGCCATTTACAGATGAGCAGATTTCAGAAAAAATATCTGAACTTTTAAGCGAACCAACGGTAGAAGCAGATGTAAAAGTGATCTACCAATCTGTAGATAATTTACATAAAGCCTGTCCTAAAAATCTTGGTGATTGGTACTTTACTGGAGACTATCCAACCCCTGGAGGTAACAGAGTGGTAAACAGAGCTTTTATCAACTTTTTTGAAGGAAATAAAGATAGAGCCTACTAAAAAATGTATTTCAACTATTTTATAGGTCATTTATCTAAAAGTTTTTAAACGAATACACAATATATCTATATTAGTCTTGCCATAAAATTTAAGTAGGTTAAGTTCATGGTAGATTTGGGGCAAAAAAGGTGGATAACAATCCACCTTTTTTATTTTATATACTTTTCTAAACACTCAAATTAGGTAATTTCAGCATCAATTTTTCACTATTATAAACCAAAAAAGGCCGTTCTTACGAACAGCCTCTTTCGAACTTTAACAATTAATTACTTAACTATTTTTCTTTTGCATAGCGACTTGCTACTTCTTTCCAATCGATCACGTTAAAGAACGCATCAATATAAGCAGGACGCTTATTTTGATAATTTAAATAGTAAGCATGCTCCCAAACATCAAGTCCTAAGATTGGAGTTCCTCCACAACCTACTTCAGGCATCAATGGATTATCCTGGTTTGGTGTAGAACATACTTCTAATTTTCCTCCTTCGTGAACACATAACCATGCCCATCCTGAACCAAACTGAGTGGCTGCAGCGTTAGAAAATTCTTCTTTAAAAGCTTCAAAAGAACCAAAAGCGCTATCAATAGCTTCTGCTAGCTCCCCTTCTGGCTTTCCGCCTCCATCAGGAGACATCACTTCCCAGAAAAGATTGTGGTTATAATATCCTCCACCATTATTTCTAACTCCTTTGTTAGTCATATCCAGGTTTTTAAGGATATTCTCGATAGTTTTACCATCAAGGTCAGTTCCGTCGATTGCTTTATTTAGTTTTGTGGTGTATCCACTATGATGTTTATCATGGTGAATTTCCATCGTTTTTGCATCTATATGTGGCTCTAACGCATCGAATGCGTATTTAAGCTCTGGTAACGCAAATGCCATAGTCTTATATTTTTTTAGCGATTAGTAATAAATTCACTCAAATTTAAGTATTAAGCCTTGCAATGGAAACAATTAAATGTTATAAAATACTTAAAAGCTTAGGCTTTTAGAAAATCAATTTTACCTTACCTTCAAATCACACTTTATCTTTCCAACATTGGCTAATAATTTCACAATATACAACGCTTCAGCAGGATCGGGCAAAACCTTTACCCTGGTTAAATCTTATTTAAGTTTACTTTTTAGGTCTGGCAAAACAGATAGTTATAAGAATATCCTTGCGATCACTTTTACGAATAAGGCTGTGGCCGAAATGAAAACGCGAATTGTTGAAAGTCTTTATGCTTTTACTAAAAATCCTGTTCCAGAAAGTTCAAAAGCGCTTTTAGAAGCGGTTGCAAATGAAACAGAACATTCTACGGAGGAAATTCAGCAAAAATCGGTCGCAATTTTAAAGAATATCATCCATAATTACGCGGCTTTCGAAGTTTCTACGATCGATGGATTTACACATCGCGTACTAAGAACCTTTGCTAAAGATCTTGGGTTACCCGTTAATTTTGAAGTAGAACTGGATACCGATAAAATCCTGAACGAGGCTGTAGACCGCCTGATAAATCGTACCGGAAACGACGAAAAGCTTACCAAAGTGTTGGTCGATTTTTCACTGAGCAAGGCAGATGAGGATAAAAGCTGGGATATTGGTCGGGATTTGTTAGAAATCGCTAAACTTCTGGTAAACGAGAATAATCAATTTTACTTAAAACAGCTTCAGCCAAAAACGCTGGAAGATTTTGAAACTTTCAGCAAAAAACTGAAACAACAAATCAAAAATAATCAGGCTAAAATTGGTCAAAAATCAGATCAATTTTTTGAACTGATTGCCGATAGCGGAATTGACCCAACAGATTTCAGCGGACAATATTTGCCTAAGCATTTTCTGAAATTAAAAGCCAACGAAACACCAAATTTCACTTCAAAATGGGTAGAAAAACTGGAAAATGAAGGCATTTTACCGCTAAAAAAAGGAAAAATGGCACTTGGCGATGCCATCTTACCACAAATTCTGGATTTATTTGTTCAGACTAAAAAACTTTTTTTCAGCTTAGAATTTTATACTGAAATCGGCAAACGTCTTACGCAACTTTCATTATTAAATGCCCTAAATCGAGAAATTCAGGAAATAAAAGAAGAGCGCCAAATTCTTCTAATTTCAGAATTTAATCCAATGATTAGTGCTCAAGTGAAAGACCAGCCCGCACCGTTTATTTACGAACGTTTGGGGGAGCGCTACCAAAATTATTTTATCGACGAATTTCAGGATACCTCGCAAATGCAGTGGAAAAATCTAATTCCGCTTATCGACAACAAGCTTTCGATGGAATCTCTACCTGATGAGACCTCGAGCTTAATGTTGGTGGGCGATGCCAAGCAATCGATCTATCGCTGGCGTGGCGGTAAAGCCGAACAATTTATCGATTTAAGTAATGAGGGCAATCCATTTCAGATCGAAAAACAGGTTTTTAATTTGCCTGATAATTATCGAAGCGCTGCCGAAATTGTGAATTTCAACAACCAGTTTTTTGGATATGCGGCAGATTTTCTTGGGCATCCAGAATACAGCAAACTTTTTAAACAAAGTGCCCAAAATCCTAAAAAATCGGTCTCGGGTTATGTGAATATTGGTTTTATTGAAGCTGAAAATCGTGAAGAAGAACAGGAAGTCTATCCTGAAAAAGTGATCGAAATTATTAACAACCTTGATGCAAAGGGCTTTAAGCGATCTGATATTTGTATCCTTACCCGAAGAAAATCTGAAGGTGTAGCAATCGCCTCTGCTTTAAATGAAAAAGAGATTGATGTGGTTTCTTCTGAAACGTTATTGATTTCTCGTTCGCCTGAAGTTCATTTTATCTGTGACCTTTTAAAATTTTCGATCACTCCAGAAAATAATGAGCTCAAATTATCGGTTTTCGGGTTTCTGCAGGAATATTTATTGCGACTTGAAGATCCGCACTCCGTAATTTCAGCTAAGATTAGTGAAAACGGAACCGATTTTTTTAGCTGGTTACAAGATTACGAATTCGATTTTAACCTCGATTTTTTAAATGAATACTCGGTTTACGAAAGTTGCGAATACATTATTAGAAGTTTTGGGCTGGTAAAAGATTCGAATGCTTACATTCAGTTTTTCCTGGATTTTGTTTACGAAACTACCCAAAAAGATACCGAAGGAATTCAGGGGTTTTTAGAAATTTGGGAGCAGGAAAACGAGAAACTCAGCATTATTGCTCCGCAGCAGGAAAACGCGGTGACGATCATGACGATTCACAAAGCCAAAGGACTGGAATTTCCTATTGTAATTTATCCTTTTGCAAATTCAGATTTTAAAGACACGCGAAAAGATTCACTTTGGGTGCCAAATGATGGTAATCTAAATGATATCCCGGTAAGCTACATAAACGCTTCATCCAAAATGGAAAATTGGGGCGAAATTCCCGATGCTTTATACACACAGTTACTTTTTCAGAATGAATTAGATACGTTGAATGTGTTATACGTTGCCTGCACGCGACCAGTAAAACAGCTCTATATTTTATCGAAACTCGACCTGGATCGAAGCGGCAATGAATATCCTAATAAAACTTCAGGATTGCTTATTGGTTATTTAAAGCGAAGTGGCATTTGGAACGACGAGCAATTGAATTATGAGTTCGGTGAAATAGACGCTCCAACTTCCGAAGAAAAAGAAAATTCAGGCATAACTTTACAACATTTTTATTCTTCAGCAACTCAAAATCAGGCGGTAAATATTGTGACCAGATCGGGAAGTTTATGGGATACCAAACAGCAGGAAGCGATCGAAAAAGGGGAAATTATCCATGATCTTTTAGCTGAAATTAATACCGAAAAAGATCTAAAACCGGTACTTAAAAATGCTATCGCAAACGGAGTTATTGCTGAAGAAGTCTCAGATAAGATCGAAACACTTTTACAGAATATTATTTCCCATCCAGAACTTGAAATTTATTTTTCTGAAGCCGTAAAAAATGATAACGAAAGAGATATTATTACTGAAAATGGCGAGCGATTACGCCCAGACCGTTTAAATTTTGACGGCCAGTTGGTAAGCGTTATCGATTATAAAACCGGTGCTTTTGATGCTAAACATGAACACCAGATCAATAACTACGGCGAAACACTAACAAAAATGGGATTTCACGTTGATAAGAAAATACTCGTTTACACAAACAAAGCGATTTCCCTTCGGTTTGTTTAAAAGAGATACTTAATTTTGCCAAAAATCAAATTCACCTAACTATGTACGGAGCTATTAAAGAACATCTTCAAAACGAAATAGAGGAAATTAAAGATAACGGATTGTTTAAAAGAGAGCGTATCATTACGACTCCGCAAGACGCTGTTATAAAAATAAATACCGGGCAGGAAGTTATTAACTTTTGCGCCAACAATTACCTTGGTCTTTCTTCGCATCCAGAAATTATTCAGGCTGCAAAAGATACCATGGATACCCACGGATTTGGAATGTCCAGCGTTCGATTTATCTGCGGAACTCAGGATATCCATAAAGAATTAGAGCAAAAAATTGCCGATTTCTACGGAACTGAAGACACTATTCTTTACGCTGCTTGTTTTGATGCTAACGGCGGGATTTTTGAACCATTGCTAACAAAGGAAGATGCCATCATTTCAGATTCGTTAAATCACGCCTCGATCATTGACGGTGTTCGCCTTTGTAAAGCGGCCCGCTATCGTTACCAAAATGGAGACATGGCAGATCTTGAAGCTCAACTTAAAGCCGCCAATGAAAATGGCGCTCGCTTTAAATTGATCGTTACCGATGGTGTATTTTCTATGGACGGACTTGTAGCTCCGCTAGATGAAATTTGTGACCTGGCCGATAAATATGACGCGATGGTAATGATCGACGAATGTCACGCCACCGGTTTTATTGGTGAAAAAGGAATTGGAACTTTAGAAGAAAAAGGAGTTCTTGATCGTGTAGATATTATTACCGGTACTTTAGGTAAGGCGCTTGGTGGAGCCATGGGTGGTTATACAACCGCTAAAAAAGAGATCATCGAGATCTTAAGACAACGCTCCAGACCTTATCTATTTTCAAACTCTTTAGCACCTTCTATTGTAGGCGCTTCTCTAAAAGTTTTTGAATTACTTGAAAAAGACGACAGTCTAAGAAACAAATTAAAAGAAAACACCAAATATTTTAAGCAAGGGATTAAAGATGCCGGTTTTGACATCATCGATGGTGATGCTGCTATTGTTCCGGTAATGCTTTATGATGCTAAACTTTCACAAGATATGGCCGACAAACTTTTAGAAGAAGGCATTTATGTGATTGGTTTCTTTTATCCTGTTGTACCAAAGGAAAAAGCAAGAATTAGAGTTCAATTATCTGCTGCGCATGAGAAAGAACATCTTGATAAAGCTATAGCTGCATTTACAAAAGTAGGAAAAGACTTAGGCGTAATTGATTAACTCTTTATTAGGAAATTTTAAATATATTCTTAATGAAGTTGTAAATTAAAAGCAAAATCCCTACTCAACACGAGAATATCAAGTAGATTATTAAGAAAACTTTATTACAGCAAACTTTGGCAATGGCGAAACACCACCTAATTTTGCTGTAATTAACACTTAAAACTAAACTATTGATATGAAACATCTTTCAAAATTACTTTTGTTATCGATGGTCGTGTTGGGTATAGGTTCTGCAAATGCACAGGATGAAAATAACCCATGGGCTATAGGCATTGGTACCAATGCTGTTGATTTTTATCCTACAGGAAATGGTGCTCCTCTTAGTAACGGAATGTTCGATGAATATTTTAATACTGGAGACCATTGGAATATTCTTCCATCTGTATCTCAACTAACTGTTGGTAGATATATTGGTGCTGGC
Source organism: Zunongwangia mangrovi (assembly GCF_900112105.1). Classification (GTDB taxonomy): domain Bacteria; phylum Bacteroidota; class Bacteroidia; order Flavobacteriales; family Flavobacteriaceae; genus Zunongwangia; species Zunongwangia mangrovi. The sequence continues at coordinate 417,883 of NZ_FOKV01000001.1, forward strand.
TTAGTAGCAGAAATCGACGGATCTATAAACCAAATCAATGATTTCGGTGACCGTTCTGTTAACGATCTTTCTTACTACTCTGTAGACGGATCGATAAATTATTCTCTAAGAGCAATGCTAAATAATGGATGGTTTGATCCAGTTGTTGGAGTTGGTGGTGGTTACACTTGGGTTGGTGATCAGGATTCAGATGATATTGAAAACTTCGACGCTCCAACTTTAAATGGTAGCTTAGGAATCAATTTCTGGTTTACAGACAATCTTGCATTATTTGTTGAGTCTAAATACAAACATGCTTTTGAACCTGAAATGGGTCAACACTTTCAACATAGTGCTGGTATTAAGTTCATGTTTGGTGGAACAGATACAGATGGTGATGGAATCTATGACAAAGACGACGAATGTCCAGAAACTCCAGGTCTTCCAGAATTCAACGGATGTCCAGATTCAGATGGTGATGGAATCCCAGACAAAGATGATGAATGTCCAAATACTCCAGGTTTAGCTGAGTTTAACGGATGTCCTGATACTGATGGTGACGGTGTTCCAGATCCAGAAGACGAATGTCCAGAAACTCCAGGTTTAGCTGAGTTTAACGGATGTCCAGATTCAGATGGTGACGGTGTTCCAGATAAGGATGATGAATGTCCTGAAGTTGCAGGTCTTCCAGAATTTGACGGTTGTCCAGATTCAGATGGCGATGGTGTGCCAGACAAAGAAGATGAATGTCCAGATGTTGCAGGAACTGTAGCAAATAACGGATGTCCAGAGCCTACTGCAGAAGTAGTAAGCGAATTAAACGAATATTCAAATACTATTTTATTTGACTTTAATAAAGCATCGATAAGAAGCGAGTCTGAAGAAGCCTTAAATTCTATCGCTGATATCATGAAAGAATACGATCATACTACTTTCCATATCGAAGGACATACAGATAGTGTTGGTAGTGATGAATATAACCTGAAACTATCTAAAGAAAGAGCTGCTTCTGTAAGAGAATTTCTAGTTGAAGCTGGTATCCCATCTGATAGATTAACTTCTGAAGGTTACGGTGAAAGTAGACCAATCGCTACTAATAGCACTGATGCTGGTAGACAGGAAAACAGAAGAGTACAGATCTCTTTAAAGGAAGATGAGTAATTATTTATAATATTGCTAACAAACAATTGTTAGAAACACTATAAATCTCAAAAAAACGCGCTGAATGCTCAGCGCGTTTTTTATTTTTATCTTATGAAATCATTTATTCGCCAGATGCTGGAAAAACTTCAGCAAGAGGAGACTCCAATTTCAGATTTGGTATTCGTTTTACCCAGTAAGAGAGCAGGTGCTTTTTTGCTGAATGAACTTACCCAACTTACTGCTTCTACTATTTTTGCTCCCAAAATTTATAGCATAGAAGAATTTACTGAAGAAGTTTCTGGCTTAAAGTCTATAGATAACACCACTACGCTTTTCGAATTCTACGAAGTTTATCAAAAGCTTACTGAAAAGGAAGAATTAGAAAGTTTCGAAACCTTTTTGGCTTGGGCGCAAAGTTTGATCCACGATTTTAACGAAATTGATCGCTATTTAATTGATGCTGAAAAGTTTTTCGATTACCTGGCAGACATCCAGGATATTAATCACTGGTCGAAGCAAAATAGAACTGAACTTATTGAAAATTACCTGAAGTTTTGGAATCAGTTACCGCAATATTATTCAGTTTTAAAGGAAAATCTTTTTGAAAAAAAGCAAGGTTATCAGGGATTAATTTATCGCTCAGCGGCTTCAAAAATTGCGGACTATGCCGAAAAAAAATCAGCTCAAAAACATATATTCTTAGGTTTTAACGCACTAAATTCCGCAGAACAGGTCATTTTTCAGGAATTATTACAGAAAGATTTAGCGACAGTTTTTTGGGATATAGACAATGTGTTTCTAAAAGATTATCATCATGAAGCTTCTTTATTTATTCGGGAATATTTAAAAGACTGGCCATTTTATAAGGAAAATCCGCTTAATCCGGGTATCGAAGAATATCGCAAAGAAAAAGACATCGCAATTACCGGAATTCCTAAAAATATTGGGCAGGCGAAATATTTAGCTGAACTACTGGCCGATAAAAGTGAAGCCGAATTAGAAAAAACCGCCATCGTTTTAGGCGACGAAAGCTTGTTGTTACCTATTTTAAATAGTTTACCGCCCAACGTAAGAGATTTGAACATTACGATGGGATTTCCGCTTAAAAATGCACCGGTAACTTCTTTATTTAATTCACTTTTTGATCTACATAGCAAATCAGGTTCCAGCTATTACTATAAAAATGTAATTGCGATCATAAATCATCCTTCGCTGCATCAAATTTTAAAACCATATGCTTCAGCATTTATTCAGAAGATCAATAAAGAGAATACGGTATATTTGAAATTCGATGATATTGAAGCTAATTTTCCAGAAGAGCTCAAAGAATTTATTAGATGGTGTTTTAAAAGTTGGGAGAATTCGGCCAAAATCGCCATCGAGAATTTTCAGAAAATCGTTTTCAGTATAAAAAATAATTTAAAAGAAGCGCAGGCTAGTAAACTACAACTGGAATTTTTATACCATTTTCATAAGCTGTTTAATCAGCTTCAAACTTTAAATCACACCTATCCACACATTAGTAGCTTAACCGCGTTGCGTAATTTTTATAATGAGATTATGAGCACGCAAAGTTTAGATTTTCAGGGAAGGCCGTTTAAAGGTTTACAGCTTATGGGAATGTTAGAATCGCGTGCGCTGGATTTTGAAAACGTAATTATCACATCGGTTAACGAAGGCACTTTACCCTCAGGAAAATCGAATAATTCGTTTATTCCTTACGACCTTAAAAAGTCCTATAATCTGCCAACTTACCGAGAAAAAGATGCGGTGTACACCTATCACTTTTACCGACTTTTGCAGCGGGCCAGAAAAGTTACCATGCTTTATAATACAGAAAGTGGCGGATTAAATTCCGGAGAAAAAAGTAGATTTTTAACTCAGTTGGAGATTGAAAAACAACCGAAGCATAATTTAAAGATCAATACTGTTTCGCCAAAAGTGCCCAAAGTAAGTAACGAGTTGAAAGTGATTGAGAAAACCCCGGCGATGATCCAAAAATTAAAAAGTCTCGCAAATTATGGATTTTCGCCTTCAGCATTAACCAGTTACATCAGGAATCCATTAGACTTTTATTATCAATATGTTCTTGGTGTGAAAGAGGAAGAGGAAGTTGAAGAAACCGTCGCTTACAATACGCTGGGAACGGTAATCCATGACAGTTTAGAGGAGTTTTATCAGCCATTAGAAGGACAGATCTTAACTGAAGCGCATATTCTGGATTTTAGAAAACGTATTGGCCAGGAAGTCGCGACTCAATTTCATAAAACTTATACAAAATCACCAATCTTACAGGGTAAAAACTACCTAATTTTTGAAATAGCCAAGCGTTATCTATCCAACTTTTTAGACCTGGAAAGTAATCGTATTAAAAAAGGAGAAGAAATAAAGATCCTAAAGATCGAAAAAAATCTAAAGTCGAAAATCGATATTCCTGAGCTTAATTTTCCGGTATACATAAAGGGAAAGGTAGACCGTGTTGAAAATTGTAACGGTATCACCAGAATTATTGACTATAAAACTGGAAAGGTAGAACAAAGTAAAATAGAAATTGTAGATTGGGAAAACATCACTACAGATTACGACAAGTATAGCAAGAGTTTTCAGGTCCTTGCTTACGCTACCATGATGAAAAATGAAGAAAATCTTTCGCTTCCTGTTGAGGGCGGAATAATTTCCTTTAAAAACCTGAAAGCTGGTCTATTAAAATTTGCGAAAAAAGAGAATCCAAGAAGCAGAACTAAGAATTATTCGATTACAGAAGATACTTTTTTAGCCTACCAGGACCAATTAAAAAAATTAATTACTGAAATTTGTAATCCGGCGATTCCATTCACCGAAAAAGAGATTTAAGCTTATGGAAATTACGAAAAAGAAAAATGTACAGATCGAAGGAAAACATGACAAACCCATTCTTTGCGATCTGTTTTATCAAGACGATCAAAAACCAAAACCGGTGGTAATTTTTTGCCATGGTTATAAAGGTTTTAAAGATTGGGGTGCATGGGATAAAATGGCCGAAACTTTTGCTGAAAAAGGCTATTTTTTTGTGAAATTTAATTTTTCACATAACGGAACCACTCCAGAGAATCCAACCGAATTCTTAAATATCGAGGCTTTTGGTGATAATAATTATACCATCGAGCTGGATGATCTACAATCTGTGATCGATTGGATCTTATTACCAGATTTTCCAAATGCGGTCCAAGTTGATGTTAGCCATATTAATCTTATTGGGCACTCACGTGGTGGTGCCATCGCAATCATAAAAGCGGCGAACGAAAAACGAATTACCAGATTGGTAACTTTTGCTGCCCCAACAGATCTTGGAGCTAAATTTCCAACTGGCAAAGACCTCGAAAAATGGGAGAAAAAAGGCGTGCAATATATTGTAAACAGTAGAACGAAACAACAACTACCTCACCACTACCAGTTTTATAGGAATTACAAGGAAAATAAAGAGCGCCTTAATGTAAAGAATGCTACCAAAAAACTGGAAATTCCGCATTTAATTGCTCACGGAAGTAATGATACTACGGTTTCTATTTCCTGCTCTGGAGAGCTTTTTGAATGGAGCCCGATCTCAAAATTGTTACTGGTAGAAAACGCGAATCATGTTTTTGAAGCTTCTCATCCATGGGACAAAGAAGAACTTCCAGAAAAGTTACAATATTTATTAGATAGAACATTTCCATTTATCGCTGCGGAAGTTCAGGATCTTATTGATGAATATGGCGATACAGATGATGATAACTAGAGATTTGTATTTTATTCAAAAAAAATAATTTAATTTTTTGATCTAACCTCCTCCTTCTCCCACGATTGTAGGAGGTTTCTTTTTTTCTTTTCCTATTGCAATTATCTTTGAACAAAATTTGATAAAAATGAAAAGCTTCTTAATCTTTTTCCTGCTTATAAGTATCACTGCCACTGCTCAATTTAATGAAAAAGGTAATTTATACTATGAAGAGACGATCGACGTAAAAGGTAAATCTCGGCAGCAAATCAAAGAAAAACTGCATGAATGGCTTTTGGCCGAATTTACTCGAGCGAACATAAAAGCTTCAAAAAACACCAAAGATGAAATGATCGCAGACATTACTTCTAAAGTTGAAGTAAAACAAGGAACCGCGACACTGCCAATGGATATTTACTTTGGGATTCTAAGTAGTTTTAAAGATGAAGAATTTACCATTCAATTAAGTCATATCGATATTGGCCCAACCCAAACTCCGGTTAAAATTGGTTTTCCAGATTTCGAATCTTTTAAAGATGAAATGCAAGAAACTGTAAATAGATTAAGCGGTGACGCCAAAGCAAAAAATCAGGCTATTCTGGACGACGAAGAAAAAATGAAAAGCATTTACGATCGCGGATTACAAAACCATGATAACATGCTTTCTTCTGTAAAGAAATATATCAGCGGATTAGTGAATCGATTGAAAGCAGAAATAAAATAAAAAACCCCGCAAATATGCGAGGTTTTGTGGAGAATATCGGAGTCGAACCGATGACCTTTTGGCTGCCAGCCAAACGCTCTAGCCAGCTGAGCTAATCCCCCGTTTGATGCAAGCAAATTTAAAAATTTTATCCAAATAAAAAAGTTTTTTAAACCTAATGATAAAACCCGCCCTAACCGAAGATCTTACCGAGATAAAACGCTTAACTGAGCGTTGTGCGCAGGCTATGGCAGATAAAGGGATCTACCAGTGGAACGAGCATTATCCATCTAAAGAAAAGCTAGCTGCAGATATTAAAAAGAACGAATTGTATAAGCTCACAAATGCTGAAAATGAGATTATGGGAATCATAGTACTATCTCCAGAAATGGACAATGAGTATATCCCAATAAAGTGGCTTACCAAAAACGAAAACAATATTTACGTGCATCGGCTGGCTACAGATCCTATTTTTTGGGGACTGGGAAATGGAAAAAAGCTAATGGATTTTGCTGAAGATTTTGCCAAAAACCATAATTATAATTCTGTGCGTTTAGACACCTTTAGCCAGAACAAAAGAAACCACCGTTTTTACGAATCTCGAGGCTATAAAAGATTGGGCGACATTTTCTTCCCTAAACAAAGCGAACATCCGTTTCATTGTTACGAATTAGTTCTTTAAAAAAACCCGTCTATCTTTGCCAATATGGCCAAATTAGATACCTCAGCAGTAAGTTTTAAAAACATCAACAGGATTGCAATTCCCGCGATCATAGCAGGTATTGCAGAGCCTTTAATTTCGCTTACCGATATTGCAGTAATTGGAAATGTAAAAGATAACTCGGTTGAAGCTTTGGCTGCCGCTGGTATCGTAGGTTCCTTTTTATCTGCTGTGATCTGGATCCTGGCGCAAACAAAAACAGCGATCTCCGCAAAAGTGTCTCAGCATCTTGGGGCTAATCGTCTTCATGCCGTGAAAACATTAGTTCCACAAACGATCGTTTTTAATCTTTTCCTAAGTCTTTTGATCTACGGAATTACCGCTCCGCTTGCCCGACTAATTTTTAGTGCGTACAATGCTGAAGGCTTAATCCTTAATTACTCGGTAAGTTATTATCAGATTAGAGCTATTGGTTTTCCTTTAACGCTACTTACGTTTACCATTTTTGGTGTTTTTAGAGGTTTACAAAATACCTCCTGGGCTATGAAATCTAGTCTAAGCGGTGCTTTGGTGAATATTGCATTAGATTATATTTTGGTTTATGGGATCGATGGTTATATCCCGGCAATGCATCTAGAAGGTGCCGCTTATGCAAGTCTTGCTGCCCAGGCAACCATGTTTATCATCGCCTTGTGGTATTTCTTTAAAAAAACACCATTTCATTTAAAACCAAGCTTAAAACTTAATCCAGAATTTAAGCCGCTTTTGGTGATGGCAGCTAATCTTTTTTTGAGAACGCTTTCGCTAAATATCGCGATTATGCTGGCCAATGCTTATGCAACAGATTACGGCGAAAATTATATCGCAGCACAGAGTATCTTAATGAATATCTGGTTGTTTTTTAGCTTTTTTATCGATGGTTATGCCAATGCAGGTAATGCGATTGGCGGTAAACTGCTTGGCGCCAGAGACTATAAAAATCTTTGGGGCCTCAGCAAAAAGATTTCAAAATACGCAGTCTTGATCGCTTTGATCTTAATGGCCATCTGCGGAATTTTCTATGGTCAAATAGGCATTTTATTTAATAAAGACGAGGCGGTATTAGCTTTATTTGCTTCTGCTTTTTGGATCGTACTGTTAATGCAGCCCATTAATGCTATCGCTTTTATGTTCGACGGAATTTTTAAAGGTTTAGGTGAAGCGGCCTACCTACGAAACCTTCTGCTAGTAGCCACATTTTTAGGATTCACCCCGGCCTTATTAATTTCAGATTATTTTGGGTTGAAATTGTATGCAATATGGATAGGATTTTTTGTTTGGATGCTTATTAGAGCAAGCGGACTAGTAATTAAATTCCGAAGAAAATATTTAAACAAAGAGGTTTAGACTATAAAGCTTCAGCCGATTCTATATTTGATTTTAACGGCATATGAAAACTAAAACAGGTTTTCCCTTCATTTGATTCTACATAAAGATCGCCATGATGAGCTTTGGCTATTTCTGAAGCAATGTAAAGCCCAAGGCCCAACCCATTTTCGTTACTTTTAGCCTTACTTTTAAAATATGGTTTAAATAGGTTTTCCTGATGCTTTTCTAAAATTGTTTCCCCATAATTGATTACCGCAAGAGAAAACTCTGAATTTTCACTTGAGATTTCTACTTCTACAGGTTCTTTAGACTCGCTATGTTTTAAAGCATTTGTCAATAAATTAGAAAGCAATTGTGCAATTCTATTAATATCACAATCAACATCATGACTCAGGTTTATATTGGTTTCGATTAACCTGTTATCGTTTAATATTTTACTTTCTGCAATAACCTCATGCAATTCCTTTTCTAGCTCAATATTGTCACTTTTTAGATGCAGACTAATACCATCGCCTAAATTACCTTTAGCAAAATCTAAAAGATTATCTATAAGACTTTGCATCCTATAAGAAGTAGATTTAATGATTTCTGCCTGCTTTTTTGCAGCATCAGGTATTTTTGCGCTTAACAGCATATCTGCACACATTCTTGTAGTACCTATAGGATTTCTAAGATCGTGCCCTAAAACTGCGACAAATGTTTCCCGCAACTCTGCTATTTCCTGCTGTTTCTTAATCTTTCTATTAGCATGATTAAGTTTATGTATAGCTTCTAAATGAAAAGAAATTAGATCTGTATACAGCTTAAACATGTTTTTTATCCTATCGTTATTGATCTTTGCCGGTTTTGGATCGATAGCGCATAATGTTCCAAAAAAGGAACCGTCTTTTAAAAAAATAGGATATGAGATATAACTTTTAAAGCCATATTGTTGGGGTGTATGGTGATTACAAAAAATCGCGTTACTATCTACATCTTCAATGATTACAGGAATATGATGCTGCCTAATTTCATTACAAATGGTAGATCCAACATCCAGCTCGTCACCAGGTCGCAAGCCAAAATCGATATCATCTTTAGAAACTCCTGTGATCCATCGCTCTTTGGTAACTCTCGCTACGGCAACAAATCGCATATTCGAGGAGCTACTAATTACATTTAGTAATTCGTGGATTCCTGGAATCTCATTTATATCTTCGATATCTTTTCTTAGGTCTAAACTTTTTTCTGTTCCCATATAATTTGAATACGGCGGAATATACGAATTAGAAAATCTGCAACACAATTACTAACATTCTTTTGTGAAAGATGGATTCGCAAATCCTTATTAGAATTTTTACTTTTGATAAAACTTGAATTATGACGACCACACGCGAGAACGGTAGCTTATACAGTAAAATAGAAAATGGAATCGGGATTATCGAATTTGGCCATCCTGCCAGCAATAGCTTCCCAGGTGTTCTTCTAGAACGCTTAGAAAAAGCTATTTCCGAATATTCAGATAATACTGAAGTAAAAGTAATCATTCTAAAATCTGAAGGTGAAAAAGCCTTTTGCGCCGGCGCTTCTTTTGATGAGCTTATGGCTGTTGAAACGATGCAACAGGGAAAAGTATTTTTTTCGGGCTTCGCAAATGTTTTAAATGCCATGCGAAACTGTAAAAAGTTAATCATTGGTCGAATTCAGGGGAAAACAGTAGGCGGGGGCGTTGGGTTAATTGCGGCCTGTGATTATGCCATGGCTACTGAAGCTGCTTCTATAAAACTTTCAGAATTAAGTATTGGGATTGGTCCTTTTGTTATTGCTCCTGCGATCGAACGAAAAATAGGCGTTGCAGGACTTGGAGAGCTTACACTGGCTGCACACGAGTGGAAAACAGCTTATTGGGCTAAAGATAAAGGACTTTACGCTCGTGTTTTCGAAAATATTAAAGATTTAGACAAAGAAATTACCATTTTTACTGAAAAATTAGCATCTTACAACCCTCAAGCCCTACTCGAAATGAAACGCGTGCTCTGGAAAGGCACAGAGAACTGGACGACCATTTTAATGGAAAATGCTGCCATTAGTGGAGAACTGGTGTTATCTGACTTTACCCGAAATGCGCTCTCTAAATTTAAAGAATAACATATGAAAGTTTTACCATTAGACACTTTGGGTGATAAAGCAGAAATGCTAGGCGCATTTACAGGAGAAATCGCTGCTATGATGATACCATTTGCATTTTTTGTTCTTGTAGCCTTTTTAGTTTACCGTATTTTTAAAAAGAAAAAACTACATCGTGACGCACGCTAATGAAATGGACATAGGAGTTCAATTTAATAATATTTTGCTACTAATTATTCCTATCCTTGTTATTGGTTTTATGGCTTTTAAAGTCTATCGGAAAACTAGATAAAAACATTTAAATAAGAAAGTTACCTACTTCGTTTTTAAGTATTTTCTAGAAAGTCGAAATAACTAAAATTCTTTATATCTTCACAAACTAACTTAGCAAATGAAAAAGTTATTACTTATTTTATTATCGATATTGCTATTCTCTGGTTGTGACAAGGATGAGGAGGAGGATGTGACACTCCCTTTTGAATTAGATTTTGTGGGTAAAGTTAGTGGTTGCGGTGACTTTTCAATAATCCAGGAACTAGACTCATTAAATCCCAATATAACCTTAAGCATCGCCGGGACAGGTAGAGAGGAATTAAATATAACTAATGCTGGAACAACTTTTTCTTTACCAGATAGTGATCTAATTTGTAATATTAATATTCATGAAAGATCAAATGCAAATAATTTTTGCAATGATGTGATTGAAGAAATTCCTGAGCTGATTAGCCAATGGCAAGTTGTTTCGGGCAATATAACATTTTTCGTATATGATGTTGAAGAAACAGAATTCGAAACATACTACAAAATGAATATCTTGCTTGAAGATGTAATTTTTCAAAAAGATGCTAGCGAAGAACGAAGAGAAATTTCGAGATTGGTCTTAGAAGATATTGGTCTTGGTTTCTTACCTGGCTAAATTCCCAAATGCTTCCATTTAAAGAACTAAAAACAAGATCTCTTGAAGCCGAAGCTTATCTGAAATTTACCATTTTATTGGCTATAAGCACTCTTATATTTTCTAATTTTAGATAAAAAGACGATGTTTTTTCAACAACCTGAACTTCCTAAAGACCAACCTGCAACAGAAACGCAACAATACGGTTTTGAGCTTTCAGATTTTTTAAGTGAAAACTTTTGGTATCTACTTATCTTCATAGTGGTTGTTGCCTTGGTGATATTTGACCATTATCGACGTAAAAAACAAAGAAAGTAATGCAAAGTACCTTACCTGAAAACGAGGAAACTTTTGAGATCTTAAGTTTTCTTAGCGGTTACGGATTTTGGATAATTTTAGCCATTATTTTAATCATTTTAGTTTTTTACAAAAAGTTTAAAAAGTAATTTCTACTCGAGATCAGTCTTGCGTTAGGGATTGCAATGAAAATCCTTTTACGAGGAACGAGAAAAAGATTGCAATGTAAAGCCCGGCCGAAGGCAACGCCCAAATACCTGAAATTATATAAAATTTACCTGGTCTTTAACCAACCGGTAATGCTTAAACGTTCAGAGTTTTTGACTTCTTTTACCTCGTGTTCCAGAATCTGACTTTCGAAAATCACTACTCTTCCCGGCAAAGGATAGATCACTTCTTCGCTACCGTCTTCTTTATAAATTACCAGTTCTCCTCCGTTGGTTTTTAACCAGTTTTCGTCGTTTAGATAACTTACGATGGAAAGTTTTCGACGAGAATCATTTTGAAAAGTATCTAAATGTCGCTTGTAAAATGTGCCTTTTGGATACACCGCATAATGAAATTCTTTGTACAGAATCCCCATAAAACAAGTCTTATTTAGGTAATCGACAAGATTATTGATTTTATTGAAGAAAATTTTTTCGGTTTCACCAGCTTCAACTTCGTTCATCCATAAAATAAAATCACCACGAATCGCTTTTTCGATAAGTTCGTTCGTGCGATTCCCGATAGCCGATTTTTTAAATTGGTCTTCTTCGTATTTGGCCAACAAAGAGGATCTTAATCGATTGATTTCTTCCGTCTGAAAAAAATCGTCTACAATGCTGTATTGCTTTTCCAGCAAATCTTCGATGATTTGCTCATACTGCTGATTTACACTAAAATCAAGCTGCTCAAAAAGTTCTTCTTTCAATCTAAATTTTATAAAAACCGCACAAAATTAATTCTTTTTTGAATACGAAGATTGAAAATATTTTAATTTGAAAATTTGATAATATGCGAATGCGATGATATGCTAAAGTTGTAATCCCAAAAACCTGAAGCAGAAATCTAATCATCTAAGTCTTTGAAAGATGCAGCAAATTCCAAAAAAGCTTATCCCCATAATTAAAGTCTGATTAAGATTATCACCAAGCACATTCTTAAATATCAGGTTGATAATTAATAACAGCACAAAGAAAACTAAAAAGCCAAGCATAAGACCTTGTTTGAAACCTGAACTAACTTTAGAGTTTTCCATATTGATTCTATTTAATACTTCTGAAAGAGAATTGAATAACACTTCTGAACCTCTAAAATAATGAATACAACTATAGAGTATCACAAATCATCGAAATTTAACGTTTACGGCTATAATTATTTTAAATTGAAGAGGGGAAATTGAGCAACTTTATATAGGCTATTTGCTAAATCCTGTAAACTGTGAACTTCCGGCTAAAACTTCTCCCAATCTTTCCATACAGGTTCTATTCCGTTTTTTAATAGCATTTCAGCAATCACTTCGGTACTTCGCTCGTCTGAAATTTCAAATTGCTCTAATGATTGCGGTTCTACTACATAACCACCGGGATTGGTTTTTGATTCGGCACTCATCGAAGTGATTCCCAAATGCGCAATATGATCCCGAAATTTCTCTTGCTCCCGGGTAGAAATCGACAACTCTACATCTTCATCTAAAATTCGGTAAGCACAGATCAATTGCAACAAATCTGGATCGGTCATTTCAACCTTAGGTTCTAAACCACCGCTGAATGGTCGTAATCTCGGAAAAGAGATCGAGTATTTAGTTTTCCAATAGGTTTTCTGTAGATACTTAAGATGTAAAGCTGTAAAAAAACTATCGGCTCTCCAGTCTTCCAAACCAAACAAGGCGCCAATTCCTATTTTATGAATTCCGGCTCTACCCAATCGATCTGGTGTTTCTAAACGATAATCGAAATTCGATTTTTTACCTTTTGGATGATGAATTTTATAGGTGGCCCGGTGATAAGTTTCCTGATAAACCAAAGTGGCAAACAATCCATCTTCAACTAATCGCTCATACTCATCCTGATCTAGCGGTTGTACCTCAATAGAAATATTGGCAAAATATGGTTTTAAAAGCCTAACGGCATTGCTTAAATAATCAATCCCCACCGTTCTATTGGCTTCGCCGGTAACCAGCAAAATATGCTGATAGCCTTTATTCTTTAGGAACTCAGCTTCTTTTAAAATTTCAGCATCAGTTAAGGTACGTCGCGGAATCTTATTTGTTAAACTGAATCCGCAATACGTACAAATATTCTGGCATTCGTTACTTAAATACATTGGCGCATACATCTGCATTGTATTGCCAAAACGCTTTTTAGTGATCGCCCTGCTTTTAGCAGCCATCTGCTCTAAATAAGGTTTGGCCGCAGGGGAAATTAATGCTTTAAAATCTTCAAGATCGGGTTTTGCGGTTGCTAACGCATGGTCTACATCAAGGATATTTTTCTCCTGAATACTTTCCAATACCTCATCCCAATCGTACTTTGCTAAAACTGCTTTAAAACTATTCATACAAAAATTGTGTTAGCGGACTGCTAGCTTCTGCGATCTTAGCTGTTTTGCCAAGTTTTGCTTCGTAAGCCATTCGCCCAGATTCTACAGCCATTTTAAATGCTTTTGCCATTTGCACAGGGTTTTTAGAGACAGCGATCGCAGTATTTACTAAAACGGCATCTGCCCCAATTTCCATCGCCCAGGCCGCATGAGATGGCGCTCCAATCCCAGCGTCAACAATTACCGGAACATTGGATTGCTCAATTATAATCTCTAAGAAATCTAAAGTTTTTAAACCTTTATTGGTTCCAATAGGTGCGCCCAACGGCATCACACATTGCACACCTACATCTTCCAGGCGTTTACACAAAACAGGATCTGCATGAATATAAGGCATCACCACAAAACCCAATTTCACCAATTCTTCGCAGGCTTTTAAAGTTTCTACCGCATCTGGCAATAAATATTTAGGATCGGGATGAATTTCGACTTTTACCCAATTTGTCCCCAGGGCTTCCCTGGCCATTTGTGCTGCAAACACGGCTTCTTTTGCGTCCCGAACGCCAGATGTATTAGGCAGTAAACTCAGTTTCTCGTGCGCAAGACTGGAAATCATTTGGTCTTCTTCATTACCGGCTTCTACTCGTTTTAAAGCTACGGTTACCAGTTCACTTTCTGAAGCTAAAACTGCTTCTCGCATTAGTTTTGAATTACTGAATTTCCCCGTTCCCGTAAATAATCGAGAATCGAAGGTTTTATCTGCTATTTTTAGTTTTTCCATTGTTAGGTTTTTAGCTGTCGGCTTTTAGCTTTCAACGATTAGTTTTTTGTAAATAAGTATCTGCATATGCAAAAGATCCTAGCTCCCGTCATTCCGGACTTTATTCAGCATGACACACCAAATAATGCGGGTTAAAATTTTACGAGCAATTTTCGGCAGGCCGGAACCTCAATCATTCAAAATTCAGCATTTAGCATTCAAAATAATTTCTCGTCTAACCTCTAACAGCAAATCCGTCTAAAATCTGCCGAATCTCTTTTTCAGGATGTTCCGAATGCGTTAGCATCCCAGATACCGCAATTCCGCTTAGCCCGATTTGACGTAATTCTTCTATGTCACTGAGTTGAATCCCACCGATAGCAATTACCGGAACCGTATTTTCATGTTTTGAATATGCTACCATCAAATCCATGTAACCTGAAAATCCTAGAATCGGACTCAGTTTCTTTTTGGTTGAAGTAAATCTCAACGGTCCCAAACCAATATAATCGACTCCATTTTCAAGGTGATTTAAACAATGCTGAAATGTATTTGCCGTTCCGCCAATTATTTTTTGAGTTCCCAAAATCTCACGAGCTTCTAAAACACTGGTATCTTCCTGCCCTAAATGAACACCATCTGCATTACAGGTTTTCGCTACTTTTACGTGATCGTTTATGATCAATTTCGCGCTGAATTTTGAGCATAATTCCCTGGCCAAAATCGCTGTTTTAAGCACTTCATTTTGCGGCATTTCCTTCATTCGCAACTGTATCCAGTTTCCGCCAGCTCTCAATACTTTTTCAATATTTTCTAAATGCTGAAATCTATCTTTACCCTGCGAGATATATTGAAGGCAGGAAATCTTTTTCTGAAAAACCGACTCGTTTTTATCTAAAAACTGACTCATATTGCTGCTGAATTTTATTGAAACTTTGCCCGGGATCTTCGTCCATCCAAACGGCACCAAGCACAGCACCTCCACTAAATCCCATTTTTCGGATTAACGGAATTTTTGCTGAATTGATTCCGCCTAGCGCTATTACTTTTTGCTGAACATCTTGCACCTGGAATAACTTGCCCGCATAATCTGTTTTTGAGATCGAGCTAAAAACCGGACTCAAAAAACAGTAGTTGAAAATCGATGATTTCGAGATCAATTCTTTTTGATGATACGAAGTGCTTATCGTTAAGTTTTCCTGCTTAAAAGATGTCGCATAATCTTCAACAGTTTCTCCCAGCATCAGCCTGAAAGTTTCAGTAAGATGGATTCCTTTCAAATTAAATTCTTTTGCCAGTTCATGGTGTTGGTGCAACACCATTTTAGATCGATAAACCGGCTCGAAACTTTGCAACCAGTGTTTTAAGTCTTCAAAAGAAGCTTTAGGTTTACGAATATGAAGCACGTCTAAGCCATTGTCTAAAATTGACTTCAGTTGAGTTTCTTCATTTTCGATAAACTTTTCCGCAGAAATTAATACTAACATTGTTCGAAAATTATAAGTAAACTTCGCTTCCTTTCTTCTTAAACTCTTCAGATTTTTCTTCCATTCCTTTTATGATGGCTTCCTCGCTGTCGAGTCCGTTTTCCTTCGCATAATTCCGCACATCCTGTGTGATTTTCATCGAGCAGAAATTAGGACCGCACATCGAGCAAAAATGAGCCACTTTCGCATTTTCTGACGGTAAAGTCTCGTCGTGATAAGTTCTCGCGGTATCTGGATCTAACGCCAGATTAAATTGATCTTCCCATCGAAACTCAAATCGTGCTTTACTCATTGCATCGTCACGATGTTGCGCTCCCGGGTGACCTTTAGCCAAATCTGCCGCATGGGCAGCGATCTTGTACGTAATCACACCCTCTTTTACATCTTCTTTATTCGGTAAACCAAGATGTTCTTTCGGAGTGACATAACATAACATGGCACAACCGTACCAACCAATCATTGCTGCACCTATTCCGCTGGTGATATGATCGTAACCCGGCGCGATATCGGTGGTTAGCGGGCCAAGCGTGTAAAAAGGAGCTTCGCCACATTCTTCCAGTTGCTTGTCCATATTTTCTTTAATCATATGCATTGGGATGTGCCCGGGACCTTCAATAAAACACTGCACATCGTGCTTCCAGGCGATTTTCGTTAATTCGCCCAGCGTTTCTAGTTCGGCAAACTGGGCATAGTCATTCGCATCGGCAATACTACCTGGTCTTAAACCATCACCAAGTGAAAAAGCAACATCGTAAGCTTTCATAATTTCACAGATCTCTTCGAAATGGGTATATAAAAAGCTTTCCTGATGATGCGCCAAACACCATTTTGCCATGATCGAACCACCACGAGAAACGATTCCTGTTACTCGTTTTGCAGTATGCGGAATGTATTTTAAACGAACACCGGCATGAATAGTAAAATAATCTACGCCCTGTTCAGCTTGTTCGATTAGTGTATCTCTAAAAATTTCCCAGGTCAGGTTTTCGGCTTTTCCGTTTACTTTCTCTAAAGCCTGATAGATTGGTACGGTTCCGATAGGTACTGGGGAATTCCGAAGAATCCATTCTCGGGTTTCGTGGATATTTTTTCCGGTAGAAAGATCCATTATCGTATCGGCTCCCCAGCGGCAGGCCCAAACTGCTTTTTCAACTTCTTCTTCGATCGAAGAACTTACCGCAGAATTCCCAATATTAGCATTAATCTTTACCAGAAAGTTTCGCCCAACGATCATGGGTTCACTTTCAGGATGGTTGATATTACTTGGAATAATGGCACGACCTCTGGCCACTTCATCTCTAACAAACTCGGGCGTGATCACTTTGGGAATATTCGCCCCAAAACTTTCACCGGGATGCTGATTGGTAATTGACGTAATTTCCTGAAGTTTTTGATTTTCACGAATGGCAATAAATTCCATTTCAGGAGTTATAATGCCTTGCCTCGCGTAATGCATTTGCGTTACGTTTTGCCCGGGTTTTGCTTTTAAAGGTTTCCTGATGCGCTTAAAACGTAGTTCATCAAGCTTTTCATTTTCTTCTCGCTCACGACCGTATTCAGAAGAAAGTCCGCTTAACTGTTGCACATCTTCCCTGGCGGCGATCCACTGCTGGCGAATGGGTTTTAAACCCTGCCTAACATCAATTTCTACTTTGGGATCTGTATACGGGCCACTGGTATCATACACCAAAACAGGTTCGTTTGGTGTACGTGTACCGTTAAATTTATCGATGGTGTCATCGAGTTTGATCTTTCGCATAGGCACGTTTATATTTTGGTGTATTTGCCCTTTTACGTAGATCTTTTCTGAATTTGGAAAAGGCGCCCTACTAATCGCCTGCTCGCGTGGTAACTGGTTAGGTTTCATGCTTTACTGGTTTAGGTTGATTTTTTTATTTTTTCTGAAATACGTATCAACCGCCTTGTGTAGCACGAATAACCAGCACATTATTTCCTTCTTCCAACAGTGTATGTTCCCACTTAGGTTTAGAAATAATCTCGTTGTTAATCGCAATGGCAATCCCTGAAGGCTTGATCTTAAGCTGCTCCAAAAGTTCATGAAGCTTTACAGGTTCTTTAAAAGAATGAATTTGGTTGTTTACGTTTACAGTTATCATATCCTTAGATTTTTAATAGCTGTAAACCAAGGGGAATTGTCCCTGAAGAAAAGTGAATAAATCTCGTGGCCTTTCCACGAACCAGGAATCAAATTTTAGTTTTTTTATTCTGAAGACAAGTCTTAAAT
Source organism: Zunongwangia mangrovi (assembly GCF_900112105.1). Classification (GTDB taxonomy): domain Bacteria; phylum Bacteroidota; class Bacteroidia; order Flavobacteriales; family Flavobacteriaceae; genus Zunongwangia; species Zunongwangia mangrovi. Next base: position 435,786 of record NZ_FOKV01000001.1, read on the forward strand.
TCAGAATAAATTTATAGCACTTAGCCTAATATTGACCAAAATCGATTCAAAGTTTTCGTACTTTTTCCTTCGCAGATGCTAATCTGGATCAGGTTCAAAGGGTGTTATCTCAGCCAAATTTAATTGGCACCCCTAAAGTTTACACTTTCAAAGTTAACTGAAAATTTTCGGGATAAAAAAATGCTGAAGCCTTAATCTTCAAAATTGATTACACTTTTAATACCTTTGCTTCAAAATAATTCCTAAAAATCCTGAGTCGATTTTATACAATTTCGGCCTAGATTTTAAGGGAATTAAAATATACACGGCACACATAAAATTTGGGTATGGCAAAGATTAGGATCACCAAGCAATTTTCTTTTGAAACAGGACACGCGCTTTACGGCTACGACGGTAAATGTCGCAATGTTCATGGCCATAGCTATAAACTTAGCGTGACCGTTATTGGAGAGCCTATCGCAGATACTGAAAATGTAAAATATGGTATGGTGATCGATTTTGGCGACCTAAAAAAGATCGTAAAGTCTGAAATTGTAGACCAGTTTGATCATGCTACCGTTTTTAACCAAAACACGCCACACCTGGAGCTTGCTAAAGAATTGCAGGATCGTGGGCATCATGTGATTTTAGTGGATTATCAACCTACCAGTGAAAATATGGTAATCGATTTTGCTGAAAAAATAAATAAACATTTACCAGATCATATAAAACTGCATTCATTAAAACTCCAGGAAACTGAAACCAGTTTTGCTGAATGGTACGCCAGCGATAACTAAGATTATCGATTTTTAGACCATATTTTTCATTTCTAAAAGCATCAATTAAAAGTGAATCCAAGTGTTCTTGCCATTATTCTCGTTGTACTTTTGGGCTCTTATTTTGTGCTCAAGAATTTCAAAAATAGCAACACAGATCATTCGCTAAAGGGAAAGAATATTAGTCAGTTTCAAATCTTAGATGTTCGTACTCCCAAAGAATTTAGGCAGGGACATATTAAAAATGCTACTAATTTTCCGCTTAGCGATATCAATTCAGAAAATCTAAAAAAGCTGGATAAAGAGCTTAATTATATTACCTATTGTGCTCATGGATTGCGTAGCATAAAAGCCAGTAAGATCTTAAAAGAAAATGATTTTAAGGTCACCAATGGCGGCTCGATTAAAGATCTTCAGAAATTAATGGCTTATTCAGAAAAAAGAAACTAATCGCGCTTTGCAAGTTTCTGTTAACTTTGCAAAAGTTAAGCAACGACCAATGACCATTCCCGAAGGAAAGAAAGTATATTTTAGCAGTGATAATCACCTGGGCGCTCCTACAAAAGAGGCTAGTAACCCCAGAGAAGCGATATTTGTTAAGTGGCTGGATGAGATTAAACACGATGCCGCTGCAATCTTTTTACTAGGCGATCTTTTCGATTTTTGGTTTGAATATAAACATGCCGTTCCAAAAGGTTTTGTTCGAGTGATGGGAAAACTGGCCGAACTTAAAGACAGCGGAATTCCTATTTATTTTTTCGTCGGAAATCACGATTTATGGATGGAGAATTATTTTGAAGAAGAACTGAATATTCCCACGTATCGCCGTCCGCAGGAATTCGAATTTAACGGAAAGAACTTTTTAATTGGTCACGGTGATGGATTAGGTCCCGGAGATCACGGCTATAAGCGAATGAAAAAAGTTTTTACCAATCCTTTTGCAAAATGGCTTTACCGATGGCTTCATCCCGATCTTGGAATACCTTTAGCGCAATATTTTTCAGTAAAAAACAAACTGATTTCTGGCGACGAAGATGCAAAGTTTTTAGGTGAAGACAACGAATGGTTAATCCAGTATTGCAAACGAAAACTGGAAACTAAACATTATGATTACTTTCTTTTTGGCCACCGCCATTTACCTATGGAAATTAAGCTGAAAGAAAATTCGAAATACATCAACACCGGCGATTGGATCACACATTACACTTATGCTGAATTTGACGGAAAGGATCTACACTTGAAGAAGTTGAAGGAGCAGTAAGCAGTTTACAGTTGGCAGTCTCAGTTGGCAGTCTCAGTTGGCAGTTGGTAGTCTCAGTCAGCAGTTTTCAAGAAACAATTTTCAATGGGCTTTGAGGCATTAGCGTTTAGCGATCAGCTTTTAGCTTGACAAACGTTGGTTTAATTTGTTATCTCTCCGATTCAGCTAGCCTAAAAATATTACCTACGCAAAAGCAACCTAAAGTGGATTTCAGTATCTTTAAAAAAAGATAAATATGTCTGCTTTAAAATTAGCTTCGCTATTATTTTTTATTTTTCTATTTTCTGGATGTTCCAGTGACGATGCTGAGGTAGTAATTGATAACCTGTCTTATGAAATCATTTTTGAGAGCCAGCTAAGCTATTCCAGAGGAGAAAAAATACCTAAACAATATAAGGTTTTTACAGATCGGGAAGACTGGTTAGACTTTATTCCAACTATTGAAGAGGTAAATCCAGATCGAGCAGAAAACTTAGAAAACATAGATTTCGATTTTACCAATGCGAATTTAATTATCGTAGTTGGTGAATTTTATAATTCCTGCTGTACCAAGATCACGATAAATCAGGTTTATAAAAGAAGTGGTAATATCATCGTAGATTTTGAAGAAAGCGAACCTGGAGATGCAGGTGCTTTGAGTCAGACTTATTTATTACTAAAGACTCAGAAGCAGAATTAGCAGTCTCAGTTTGCAGCTTTCAAGAAACAATTTTCAATGGGCTTTGAGGCATTAGCTTTCTGCTTGAAAGTTTTAAAATTTTAGGTCGAAACTATCAAATCTTGGATATTATTCTTTTAAAATCTGAATTCTGACTAAGATTCACTTCTCGATAAAATTGCTCCTAAACTCACAATCACTCGAAGTCAAAGGTTTCTCAATTCAAAATTTAGCATTCAACATAAAGCATGTAATCTCTAGATTCTAACATCTAATTGCAAAGCAGTTTAATTTTTAGATTCGAATTCTAAGTAATAATGAAGTCTCATTTTGAAAATCGTGCCTTCCACAAGGTCGCAGATCTCGTTTAATTCGAAAGCATTTACAGCAAAATCCATTTTCTGAAGAGGAGATTTAAGCAAAATATCACGTTCACAAATCTCTGAACTAACACATCGAGAACAGTTAGGATTACGATGTTTAGCAATCTGAATATTTTCTGAAAAGAGTACAACTTCTTCCGGTAGTAAATAGAACCCCATGTCTTTAAAAACTAGTTGAACTCGGTTTTCACTAGTATTAGCTATTCCGTTTTTCCATTTAAAAGATATTCCGGTGTCGTTGTGGTAAATAATATCTACATCTTCCATACTTCGGTTTTAAGCAGGTTTCTTTCAAAGATAAGAATATTATTTAAAATGAGTCTAAATTAAGAAGAGTTTAGAGTTTACGGTTGACAGTTTACAGAGATTTTAGCCATTAGCTTTAGCTATCATAATGATTTTGACTTCTGTTTAGTAAAAGACTGTCATCTCGCCCGGCAGGGTCGAAATGACGACTTTTTTAGCTGTAGCTTTTCAATCTGATTCGGTCAAATTTAAGTTTAAAGCTATCGAATCTTGAGTTTTATTCCTTTTAAAAATCTGAATTCTAACTAAAATCCACTTCTCGATAAAATTGCTCCTAAACTCACAATCACTCGAAGTGACAGGTTTTTGCATTCAACATACGTAGCATCTATAATCTATTCTCTCTAGTCTAATTTCTAATTCCCAACATCTAAAAGCGAAGCGATCTAAAATCTAACTACTCCTTGATATCCTTAAATCTTAACTGTAAAGAAACATTTCCGTTCCATTCGTTTTCGTCTATAGAATATACGGCACTAAAGCTTTTTTTATCTTTTATAATATCCAGTTTCTCGCCAAGATTAAAGCCAATCACATTGAAAGAAGACTTGTTTTCAAGCTGTGTTACTCGGCACTTTAAATGTGTTTCTTCCTTACCCACACATTTCCCAAAACCAGAATCGGTTAAATTTCGAGACATAAAAACGGGAGACATATTTCCCGGGCCAAAAGGAGCAAATTGCTTCAGGATTCGCCAAAATTTAGGCGTGATTTCATCTAATTCCAGTTCAGCATCAATACTAATTTCCGGAGTGAGTAATTTCCTGTCGATGGTTTCAGTAACAACTTCTTCGAACTTCCTTTTAAAATTTTCATATTCTTCTTCTTTGATCGTTAAGCCCGCTGCGTACATATGCCCACCAAATTGCTCGATATGATCCTGGCAGGCTTCTAAAGCATTGTACACATCGAAACCTTTTACAGATCTTGCCGAGGCTGCCAACTTATCTCCGCTTTTCGTAAAAACCAAAGTCGGGCGATAATAAGTTTCTGTCAACCGGCTAGCCACAATCCCAATAACTCCTTTATGCCAATGGTCGGCGTAAACAACAGTACTTAATCGCTCCTGTTCTTTTAACTCTTCAATTTGCACCAAAGCTTCAGCAGTGATCGATTTATCAGCATCTTTTCGGCTGGCGTTGTGATGTTCAATTTCAGAAGCGAATTGTTGTGCTTGCTCCTCGTTTTCTTCCGTAAGTAACTCAACCGCATGCAAACCATGCTTCATTCTTCCGGCAGCATTTATTCGTGGAGCAATAACGAAAACAACATCGGTAATAGTGATGGTCTCTTTTTTAAGCTGACTCAATATCGCTTTAAATCCCTGACGTGGCGCCACATTGATCACGTGCAAACCATGATAGGCTAAAATTCGGTTTTCACCGGTAATAGGGACAATATCGGCACCAATTGCAGTCGCCACCAAATCTAAATAAGGCAGCAAGACTTCGATGGTATCACCTCGTTTTTCAGCCAACGCCTGAATCAATTTAAAACCTACACCGCAACCACATAATTCTTTATAAGGATATTCGCAATCTTCCCGTTTTGGATCTAGAACGGCAACAGCTTCAGGAATATTAGCTCCCGGGCGGTGGTGATCGCAAATCACAAAATCGATTCCTTTTTCCTTGGCGTAAGCTACTTTATCGATGGCTTTAATTCCGCAGTCTAAAGCAATGATCAGGCTAATATCATTATCGGCCGCAAAATCGATTCCCTGATAAGAAACTCCGTATCCCTCGTTATATCGATCTGGAATATAAGTTGCGACATTTGGATAGCGGGTTTTTAGGTAGGACGACATCAAGGCCACGCTGGTGGTTCCATCTACATCATAATCGCCATAAACCATAATATTTTCTTCAACAGCCAAGGCTTTTTCGATTCTGGCTACGGCCTTATCCATATCTTTCATCAAATATGGATCGTGAAGATCTTTAAGATTTGGCCTAAAAAACTTCTTGGCTTCCTCGAAAGTCGTAATATCACGTTGCGCTAGGAGTTTCGCAATAGGTTTTTCTACGCCCAAAGATTGCATCAAAGAATTTACAATTTCGGGATTGGGATTTGGTTTAATGGTCCAGCGGGTATTCATCTACATTTATCTTCTTTACACACAAAAATTACCTGAAAATCAATATAATTCAGGAAATACTATCGACTTAAATTACAAAGAAATTACTTTACAGGCTGCAAAGCTTCAGAATCAAAAGCGATTCCGCTCCAGCCGGTTTTCATAAAATTTCGAATATTTTGGTGACTATCACCTTCAGGATCATTTAAAACACCTTCAAAATAATGCTCTGCAAAAAGCGCTAAAGTCGTCTCCTTACTAAGTTCTTTGAGTAATCCTAAAGCAAAGATTTTGCAGCTTCCGTTGTTGGTGCCGGCTTCGTTATAAATTTCTCCGTTCTTAAAAGAGGCTGGCGAAAATTGATAATATTCGTCGATCAAAGCCATAGTTTGCTTAAAATCTGCAGATTTTGGATTGGATTTTACCTGTTCTAAATAGTCTTGAAGTGTCATGATCTTATGTTTATAAAGTCGCTAAAATATAAGTTCCCAATTTAATTTGTTACTTTCAACATCCAATAAATTTACAAATGAAGATCGTAAAAGGACAACTGGTTGATATCGAGAACCAACGGATTTTTTCTGCGGAAGTTCACATCGAAAATAAAAAGATCGTCAAAATTAAAGAATCTCAGCATAACGAAAAACAGTTTCTTATGCCCGGATTTATTGATGCTCATATTCATATAGAAAGTTCGATGCTTGTTCCTTCAGAATTTGCTCGTGTAGCCAGTATTCACGGCACAGTGGGTACAGTTTCAGATCCGCATGAAATTGCCAATGTTCTTGGTATCAACGGTGTAAATTTTATGATCGAAAATGGTAAAAAAGTCCCTTTAAAATTTCATTTTGGAGCTCCAAGTTGTGTGCCGGCGACCACTTTTGAAACTGCCGGAGCGATTATCGATGCTGAAGCGATTAAAGAACTAATGCAATCTCCTGATATTTTTTATCTGGCAGAAATGATGAATTATCCCGGAGTTTTATATGACGATGCTGAAGTGCTCGAGAAAATAAAATGGGCGCAGCATTTTAAAAAACCTGTAGATGGCCACGCACCAGGTCTTCGCGGAAAAGATGCCGAGAAATATGCAAAAGCGGGTATTAGTACAGATCACGAATGTTTTACCTACGATGAAGCTAAAGAAAAGTTAGACCTTGGGATGAAAGTGATTGTAAGAGAAGGTAGCGCTGCTAAAAACTTTGAAGCGCTTATCGATCTTTTACCCGATCATTATCAAAATATGATGTTTTGTTCAGACGACAAGCATCCAGACGATCTGGTTCTAGGACATATTAATCAGCTTTGTGAACGTGCGGTTGCCAAAGGAATGGATGTTTTTAAAGTTTTGCAGGCGGCATGTATAAACCCGGTTAAACATTATAATTTGAATATTGGTTTGCTGAAAGAAGGTGATGCAGCCGATTTTATTTTGGTTGAAAATCTGACCAATTTTAAAGTTCTGGCGACTTATATCGACGGAGAAATCGTTGCTGAAAATGATGAATCTCATATCCCTTCAGTCGAATTTAAAACGCCTAATAATTTTAATATTTCTGAAAAATCTCCTGAAAATTTTAAACTTGAAGCCTCGACAGATCTGATTAGAGTGATCGAAGCTTTGGATGGTGAGTTAATTTCTAACGAGATCGAAGCCAAAGCTATTTTAAAAAATGGCTCACTTTCATCGAATATCGACCAGGATATTTTAAAGATTTCAGTAGTAAATCGCTATGAAAACAAAGCGCCTTCCATAGCATTTATAAAAAATTTCGGACTCAAAAAAGGAGCGATCGCCAGCTCGGTTGGGCACGATTCTCATAATATTATCGCTGTGGGAACCAGCGACGAAGAAATTTGCAATGCGGTTAACCTCATCATCAAAAACAAAGGAGGAATTTGTACGGTAAACAACGAAAATAAAAAATCTTTACCACTGCCTGTGGCGGGAATTATAAGTGATAAAGATGCCTGGGAAACCGGAAAATTATATCAGGAAATCGATAAAATGGCCAAAGAATTAGGAAGCACTTTAAAAGCACCGTTTATGACCTTATCATTTATGGCTTTATTGGTGATCCCAGACCTAAAATTATCTGATAAAGGCCTGTTTAGCGGTAAAAAATTTGAGTTCGTAAATATCTTAAAATAAACGCGCAACCTTTTTTAGCTTTTCGCATCTATCTGGAAAACAACATCATGAAAAAATTAAGCTTTCTCCTGCTGATGTTTTCGGTATTTTTATTTTCTTCCTGTGAAGATGATCACGAAGACGACATTGTTTGTTGCACCATTTATGATTATGAGATTTTTATCCTGCCTGAAAATGCTGATGGTGAAAATCTAATTGAAACCGGTGCGATCACTACTGAAAATGTAAAACTTTATTATCAGAATGACGGAAATTGGATATCTTCCAATAATATTGCTTTCATTGAAGATTCAGAAGGGCAAGATATATTACGAATTTTTGCCAGTGATAAGCTCGATGAAAACGATCGATCTGAAACCCGACTGGTAATCGACGGTGTTGAAGAATTTTTAACTACTGAATTTAATACTGAAAACGGTGCGATTATCACCAAAATCTGGCTAAACGAGGAAGTTGTTTTTGATACCAGTTCAGAAAATGAAAATGGCAATTTAATCGAAATCACCTTATAAGATCTTCCTGACCAGTTGCTGAACTTCAGGAATCATTTTTTCCTCGAACCAGGGATTCTTTATTCGCCAAAATCGGTTTACCGGTGATGGATGTGGCAGCGGTAAAAATTCCGGTAGAAAATCATCGAAATTCGATACTTTTTCGGTTAAATTTTTATGCTTCGACTTTGGCAAATAATAGCTGGAAGCATACGAACCGATCAAGATCTTAAGCTTTACATTTTCTAATTTTTCAAAAACCTGATGATGCCAAAGTGGGGCACATTCTTTTCTTGGCGGCAAATCTCCGGTTTTCGCTTTCCCGGGATAACAAAAACCCATTGGCAAAATGGCAAAATTGGCTGGATCGTAAAAGGTTTCATCATCTACATCCAGCCATTCTCGTAATTTCTTACCACTTTGATCTTTCCAGGCAATTCCAGACTCATGTACAACCCTTCCCGGCGCCTGGCTAATCAAAATGATCTTTGAATTTTTTACAGCTTCGATAATTGGGCGCGGCCCTAATGGTAGATGCTCCCGGCAAACATCGCAAGCGCGTATTTCCTTAAGCAGATCCTGCATTATTTATTTCCGGCTACAATGATTGCAATTTCCCCTTTTGGTGGTTTTTGCGTATAATGTTTTAAAACTTCTTTTGCAGTACCTCTTATGGTTTCTTCGTGAAGTTTAGTGATCTCTCGCGATACAGAAACCTGCCTATCAGCACCAAAATATTCGGTGAAATGGGTAAGCGTTTTTATAAGTTTATGTGGCGATTCGTAGAAGATCATAGTTCGGCTTTCTTCTGCCAGTAATTTTAAACGCGTTTGGCGTCCTTTTTTTACCGGTAAGAAACCTTCAAAAACAAATTTATCATTTGGCAACCCACTATTTACCAAAGCCGGTACAAAAGCGGTCGCTCCAGGTAAACAATCTACTTCTACTCCGGCTTCTACGCAGGCCCGTGTTAATAAAAATCCAGGATCTGAAATTGCCGGTGTCCCCGCGTCGCTAATCAAAGCAAAAGTTTCGCCAGCCTGCATTCTTCCCACTAACTGATCTACCGTTTTATGCTCGTTATGCATGTGATGGCTAATCATTTGCGTTGTAATATCAAAATGCTTTAGAAGTTTACCGCTATTACGTGTGTCTTCAGCAAGAATCAAATCGGCTTCCTTTAGAACCTTTATGGCTCTAAAAGTGATATCTTCAAGATTACCTATTGGAGTGGGAACCAAAAAAAGTTTTCCCATAAATGTTATTGAAATTTATTAGCGATAACTTCTACAAATCGATCTTCGTACTGCTCTTTTCCTTCCCAGTTGTTATAATCTGGTTTTACCACTAACTGAATGAATTTATAAGCTTCACTAAAATCGCTAAAGGTATTTAACTGCGAAAGCACACGATTATAATCTGATGCATTTCCGGCAAATAAATGTTTTATGTAAGCCAGACGATCGTTTAGCCCAATGCTAATTCCGCTTTTTAAGCGATCGTTTACAGAACGTGGTCGTTGTTCGTTTGGGCGATTATTTAGAGGCTCAAAATCTGGAAGATTATCATAATCTACCCCTATTTGTCTAAAATCATTACCAGGCTTTTCTTCCGGCTTCGCTGATTCTTCGGGTTCTATTGGTTTGTTCTCTTCTTTTGGTTGTTCTGGCTCTGGTGCTGGTTCTGGATCCTTCTTAGCTTCTGGTTCTGTCTCCGGCTCAGTTTTTTTAGGCTCAAAGATTGGCGGTTCAGCAAAATGCTCTTCAGGAATCTCTGGTGATTTTATCGTTTCTGGCTCGGTAGATTCTGGTTCTTCAGATTTTGGCTCTTCTGGTTGCTCTGGCGCAGGTTTTTGTTGGGTTTGCTGTGGCCAGCTTTGTTCTGGCTTTTCCAGTTCAGGCTTCACCTTAGACCAGTCTTCATTAAGCGCATCCATTAATCGATCTAAACCTTCTGTTTCTGGTGGCATTTGCGCCACGATATCTTTAATCTTTTCAGTATTAGGTTCGGTTATCGCATCACTATCATTAAACTCGGTTCCATCTGGCACGTAATATTTACCTTCTTTATAGGTTGTTTGCGATTGCGTTCTGGAAGGCTGCGGCTTAGAAGGTGCGTAAGTATCTTCGGCATAACTAACAGCTTGCAAGGCTGGTTTTGCTTCTGGCTTTTCTTCTTCTAAATTAGTGTATGTAAATTGTAATATGGTAAGTTTTTCATAAAGAACTTTAGCCTCTTGCTTTAGCTGATCGATTTGCTTCTCTGCATCCCCATCTAATATCTTTTGCGCCAGCTTTTTCAATTCAGCTTCTATCGTCTTCTTCATAACTTTAATGATTAGCCCTTCTTACAGGGTTGGATTTTTAATAAATTTGTTCCACCTTTATACAAAAGAGGTTATTTCCCATTTCGATCTGAAAATTACAAAATGTTTCTCGAAAATACAGTAAATCACGAAGAGCAATTTGGCTGGATAGAGGTTATTTGCGGTAGTATGTTCTCTGGAAAGACTGAGGAACTTATACGTCGCCTTAAACGAGCTCAATTTGCCAAACAAAATGTAGAAATCTTTAAACCGGCTATCGATACGCGATATGACGAAGAAATGGTCGTTTCTCACGATTCTAACGAGATTAGATCCACACCAGTACCATCTGCTTCTAATATTCGACTATTAGCCGATGGTTGTGATGTGGTTGGCATTGATGAAGCGCAGTTTTTTGATGATGAGATCGTAAGGGTTTGTAATGATCTTGCCAACAAGGGAATTCGTGTTGTTGTAGCAGGTTTGGATATGGATTTTAAAGGAAATCCTTTTGGCCCTATGCCTAATCTTATGGCAACGGCAGAATATGTAACTAAAGTACATGCGGTTTGCACCCGTACGGGAAATCTTGCCCAGTATAGTTATCGAAAAGCAGTAAGCGATGATCTGGTTTTTCTTGGAGAGACCGAAGAATACGAACCTTTAAGCAGGGCTGCATATTATAAAGCAATGAACCAAGAGAAAGTTAGACGAATGAATGTGAATGATGCCGAGGTGATAAAGCCTAACTTAAAAGAAAAAAATGCCTAAAGCACAGGAAACTGTTCTAGAAATAGACCTAACTTCTTTAGAACATAATTACCGGTATTTACGTTCTAAAATTGCTACTTCTACTAAAATGATGGCGGTAGTAAAAGCTTTTGCTTATGGAAGCGACTCGGTTGCCATTGCATCAAGATTAGAGAATTCTGGCATCGATTATTTTGCGGTAGCTTATACCCAGGAAGGTGTGAGCTTAAGAACAGGTGGCATTCAAAAACCAGTGATGGTATTGCATCCGCAAACGCATAACTTCCAATTAGTGATCGATAATTGCCTTACGCCAAGTTTATACAGTAAACATATTTTAACCGAGTTTATTAAAACTGCTGAAGAATTAAAACTACAGGATTATCCCGTACACATCAATATTAATACTGGCCTAAATCGCTTAGGTTTTTCTGCTGAAGAAATTGATGATGTTATTTCGATTTTCAGGAAAACTTCAGCAATAAAACTGGTAGGAATCTATTCTCACCTAGGCGCCAGTGAAGACCTTGATGAAAAAGAATTTAGCCATTCACAAATAGAGAAATTCAAGCGAACTTCAGAAAAGATCATTGCAGCTTTTGATCATAAGATCTTACGCCACCTATGTAATACCTCTGGAATCTTAAATTATCCTGAAGCTGCTTTCGATATGGTGCGTACAGGAATCGGACTTTATGGCTACGGTAACTCTGCCGAACAGGATAAGATGCTAAAACCTGTAGGCACGTTAAAAACTATTATCTCACAAATTCACCATATTAAAGCTGAAGAAAGTGTTGGATATAATCGTGGTTTTGTTGCTAAAAGAGATACCATAACCGCAACTTTACCTATTGGCCATGCCGATGGAATAAGCAGACTTTACGGAAAGCAAAAAACGGCTGTTCTAATTGCCGGGAAAGAAGCGCCAATTATAGGTAATGTATGTATGGATATGTTGATGGTAGATGTTACAGATATAGATTGTAAAGAAGGTGACGAAGTAATTATTTTTGGTAAGGAAAGAAGCGCTGAAAAATTTGCAAATAAAGCTGGTACGATCTCCTACGAGCTTATTACCTCTATCTCCCAGAGAGTTAAAAGACTTATAATTGATTAAAAATCTATTCGATTTTTCTGTAATATTATAAATTCTATTAACCATCAAATCCTTTTTTATGAGTTTGTATTCAGAATTTAAGAAGTTTATAATGAAAGGTGATATTGTGGCTCTAGCTACTGCTGTAGTTATTGGCGCTGCCTTTAAAACCATCATAGACTCTGTTGTAAAAGATGTTATTACCCCAATTATCGGTGTGCTTACCGGCGGAACCGATTTTACGAGAAAATTTATTGCTTTAAATGGCGAATCTTACGCCAGCCTGGCAGAAGCACAAGAAGCTAAAGCGGCTGTAATTACTTATGGTAATCTAATTCAGGCAATTATCAATTTTCTAATTGTCGCATTATTTATATTTTTGTTCTTACAAGCATACGAAAAGACAAAGAAAAAAGAAGATCCAAAACCTGTTGCAGCTCCAAAAGGGCCAACTCAAGAGGAACTCCTAGCCCAAATAAGGGACGAATTGAAGAAACAAAATGGCTCTGCGACATAACATCGTAGCGCTTTAAAAATACGTGCACCGCTATACTGCACATTCTAAGTAGCAATATGTATAATTAAACCCCTCTAATACAGAGGGGTCTTTTTTTAACAAATATCACAAATACGTTTAAAAAGATAATTTTATCTCAAAAAAAGAAGTTATAAGATCGATAGATCCTAACAGGTATAATACATTTGTAACGAAACTTAATTTAAAATTCTAAAACCATCTGCCAAAGCAGATAAAATTAATTAATAATGAAAGTAGCAGTTGTTGGCGCTACCGGAATGGTAGGGCAGGTTATGTTAAAAGTACTAGCCGAAAGAGATTTTCCTATAACCGAATTATTACCGGTTGCATCAGAAAAATCGGTTGGAAAGAAAGTAACTTATAAGGATAAAGAATATACTATTATTAGCCTTGCTGATGCTGTTGCTGCCAAACCAGAGATTGCTATTTTTTCTGCCGGCGGAGGAACTTCTTTAGAATGGGCTCCAAAATTTGCTGAAAATGGAACTACGGTTGTAGATAATTCTTCAGCATGGAGAATGGATCCTACCAAAAAACTGGTAATCCCAGAAATTAACGCTTCAGAATTAACAAAAGAAGACAAGATTATCGCCAATCCTAACTGTTCTACGATTCAGTTATTAATGGCTTTAAAACCGCTTCATGACAAATACACTATAAAACGTGCGGTAGTTTCTACGTACCAATCGATCACCGGCACCGGAGTTAAAGCGGTACAGCAGTTAGAAAACGAATACGAAGAAAAAGAAGGCGAAATGGCCTATCCATACCCAATTCACCGTAATGCTCTACCGCATTGTGATGTTTTTCAGGATAATGGATATACCAAAGAAGAAATGAAACTTACTAACGAAACGAAAAAGATCTTAGGAGACGATTCAGTTTCAGTAACCGCTACAGCAATTCGTATTCCGGTTGTTGGTGGACACAGTGAATCTGTGAACCTGGAGTTTGCCAATGATTTTGAAGAAAGTGATGTTCGTAAAATTTTAAACGATTTTCCTGGTGTTACCGTTCAGGACAATCCAGATACTAACACATACCCAATGCCAATTTATGCTGAAGGTAAAAATGATGTATTTGTAGGTAGAATTCGTCGTGACTACTCACAACCAAATTCTTTAAACCTTTGGGTGGTGGCAGATAACTTAAGAAAAGGAGCTGCAACGAACGCTGTTCAAATCGCAGAATACTTAATGGAAAACAAACTGGTTTAAGTTTATTTTCCTTTCAGAATATATTTACGAGGTTGTTGTTTTCAGCAACCTCGTTTTTTATTTATAAATTTAAGCTCTCCTTAAAACCTCACACGATGAAAAAAATGATCATAGGAGTCTTTACCCTTGCCGCGCTGGCTTCCTGTAAAGATTCTGAAGAAACAAAAAAAGAAAAAGAAACTGCTTTGAATTTAAACTATCCCGAAACCAAAAAGGTAGATACCATAACCGATTATTTTGGTACTAAAGTTAAAGATCCTTATCGCTGGCTAGAAGACGATCGCAGTGCTGAAACCGAAGAATGGGTAAAGGCTGAAAACAAAGTTACTTTTGGATATTTAGATAAGATCCCTTTTAAAGAAGACTTAAAAAAACGTCTTTCTGAAATATGGAATTACGAGAAAATAGGTGCGCCTTACATAGAGGGAGATTACACTTATTTCTCTAAAAACGACGGTTTACAAAACCAATATGTGATCTATCGCCGTAAAAATGAAAATGATGAGGCTGAAGTGTTTTTAGATCCAAATAAATTTAGCGAAGATGGAACCACTTCTTTAAGTGGATTAAGTTTTTCTGAAAACGGAAAAATGGCAGCTTATAGTATTTCTGAAGGTGGTAGCGATTGGAGAAAAGTGATCGTTCTAAATGCTGAAACCAAAGAAGTTGCAGAAGATACGTTGAAAGATATCAAATTCAGTGGTATTTCCTGGAAAGGTAACGAAGGTTTCTATTATTCTAGCTACGAAAAACCTGAAGGAAGCGAACTTTCAGCAAAAACAGATCAGCATCGTTTATTCTATCACAAAATTGGCACGCCACAATCTGAAGATAAAATGATCTTTGGAGGCACGCCAGAGCAAAAACATCGTTATGTGGGTGGAAGCGTAAGTGAAGACAATAAATATTTGTTTATCTCTGCTCGAAATTCGACGTCTGGAGGTAAACTTTTTATGATGGATCTTAGCAAAAGTAATCCTGAATTAAAAACGATTATCGGTAACGAAGATACCGACACTTATGTGATCGAAAACGAAGGAAGCAAACTTTATATCGTTACCAATCTTGATGCTCCAAATCAACGAATTGTAACCGTAGATGCTGCAAACCCATCTCCAGAAAACTGGAAAGATTTTATCCCAGAAACCGAAAATGTACTTAGCCCATCTACTGGTGGCGGTTATTTCTTTACAGAATATATGGTAGATGCTGTTTCGCAAGTAAAACAATACGATTACGACGGGAAACTGGTTCGTGAAATCGAATTACCGGGATTAGGTTCTGCTGGTGGTTTTGGCGCTAAAAAAGATGCCGATACTTTATATTATTCATTTACCAATTACGTGACTCCGGGTACTATTTATAAGTATGATATTGAAGAAGGAACTTCTGAGGTTTACAACAAGCCAAATATTAACTTTAACCCAGATGATTACGAAAGTAGGCAGGTTTTCTATAAATCTAAAGACGGTACAAAAATTCCTATGATTATCACTGCTAAAAAAGGAATTGAGCTTGATGGTAAAAATCCGACGATCTTGTACGGCTACGGCGGATTCAACATTAGTTTAACGCCTTCTTTTAGCACAGCAAACGCTGTTTGGTTAGAGCAAGGTGGAGTGTATGCCGTTCCAAACCTACGTGGTGGTGGCGAGTATGGTCGTGCATGGCATGATGCGGGTACTAAAATGCAAAAGCAAAATGTATTTGACGATTTTATCGCTGCAGCCGAATATTTAATTGAGAATAAATATACCTCTAAAGATTATTTAGCGATTAGAGGTGGCTCTAACGGCGGATTATTAGTTGGAGCAACAATGACACAACGACCAGATCTTATGAAGGTAGCTTTGCCTGCTGTAGGCGTTATGGACATGTTGCGTTACCACACTTTTACAGCAGGAGCAGGTTGGGCGTATGACTACGGAACTTCTGAAGATAGTAAAGAAATGTTTGAATATATCTATAATTATTCACCGGTTCACAATGTAAAAGAAGGAACCGAATATCCTGCAACCTTAGTAACCACGGGAGATCACGATGACCGTGTAGTACCTGCGCATTCGTTTAAGTTTGCAGCAGAGTTACAGGAAAAACAAGCAGGCGATGCACCTGTGCTGATTAGAATTGAAACCAAAGCCGGCCACGGTGCCGGAAAACCAACCAGTATGATCATTGAAGAATATGCTGATATTTTTGGTTTCACGTTATACAATATGGGCTTTGAAAAGCTCCCAAGTGAAAGTACAGAATTGAAGGATTAGATTATCTGTATAAAATACTGAAGAAATAATTCCCGCCAGGTTTAATATTCGATAAAATCTGGCGGGTTTTTTATTTCCAAAACTTTCAAATTTGGGTATCTTCAACCTTCCTAAAACGACACCAATTATGCTGAAGTTAGAAAACGTATCCTTTGCTTACGAGAATGAAGAACAGGTTTTAGATAATATCAATTTAACCGCAAATCGTGGTGAAAACATCTCGATTATCGGGGAAAGTGGTTGCGGAAAAAGTACTTTACTTCAGCTTATTTATGGATTACTGCATACCGATGGGAAAATCTTTTGGGGAGAAGAAGAATTACTTGGCCCTAAGTTTAATTTGGTGCCCGGTGAAGATTTTATTAAATACCTGGCGCAGGATTTCGACCTGATGCTTCCGCTAAGTGTTGCTGATAATGTGGGGAAATACCTTAGCAACATGTATCCCGTAAAGAAGAAAAAACGTATTCAGGAATTACTGGAAGTGGTAGAAATGGAAGATATGGCCAATAAAAAAACCAAACTTTTAAGTGGTGGCCAACAGCAGCGTGTAGCACTTGCTCGCGCACTTGCTAAAGAACCAGAAATGGTATTGCTGGACGAACCATTTAGCCATATTGATCATTTCAGAAAAAATAATCTGCGACGTAAAGTTTTTAAATATCTAAAAGAGCAAAATATTACCTGTATAATCGCCACACACGATATTACCGACGCGCTATCATTTGCCGATACCACTATGGTTTTAAAAGATCATAAAATCTATGCAAAAGCAAGTCCTGAAGAATTATATAATAATCCGCCAAACAAGTATGTTGCCTCTTTGTTTGGCGATGTTAATGAAGTAATGCTAAAAGATATCGTTCAGGAAGAGACCTCTAGCAAAAAGATCATTCTTTATCCTGAAGAACTAAAAGTGAGCCGAAAATCACCAATTAAAGCCACCGTGATCAACTCTTACTTTAAAGGAAATAATTACTTAATTGAAGCCGATCTTAACGGAAAAACTGTTTTTGCTGAACATCGTTCAGCTATCCCTAGCGGCGCTCCTGTTTATTTTGTGATTTCTAAACCACTTATCGAAAAGCGGAAGAAATAACTATTCAACACTTAAAATTTTATTTTTAATTCCGTTGAATTCAAATTCCTCACCTTCCGTCTTTCCCATTAACAATCTTGCGACTGGTGAGTTCGCACCAACAGCATAAAAAACCTCTTGATCTAACTCCATTTTACCTGCAGGAATACTAATAAAATAATTAGAAGCCGAAGTCTTCACCAGGCAACCTAATTGCGCAAGTTTAGAACCTTCCCTGTTTTTTGCTAATTTTAGTGTGTCTTTTTGTTGTTTAAATTCTTTTAGTTGATTGGATAATTTGTTCCATTCTTCGCTCATCATTTCACGGCTGGTTTCGTATTTATCACCTGCACTGCTTTTTCCCTCATTTTCCATATCCTCTTCAATGCTTTTTAAGGATTTTAAAATACGCTGAATGCGAGATTCAACATATTCCTCACACATGGTATATAAATGTTCTTTTGTCGTCAAAATCTAGGTATTATTCTTTTATTTTTCTTGGCTTATCTAAGTCGAATTCTCCGTAATATTTCATCTGCTGGGTGATCCAACTTTTTCGCTGACCTATGTAATTACTGGCAGGATTCGCACTGTATTCTCGCGGATTTGGTAAAATTGCAGCAATTGCCGCAGCTTCATTTGGACTTAAATTTACAGCATCTTTCCCGAACCAGCTTTTTGCAGCAGCCTGCGCCCCATACACACCTTTGCCCATTTCAATACTATTTAAATAGACTTCCAGGATGCGTTCTTTGCTCCATAAAAGCTCCATCAAAAATGTAAAATAAGCTTCAAGGCCTTTACGCACATAGTTCCTGCCGGGCCATAAAAAAGCATTTTTTGCAGTTTGTTGCGAAATGGTACTGGCACCCCGCACTCGCTTTCCTTTTTTGTTATTTTCAATGGCTTTTTGAATGGCTTCGATATCAAAACCGCTATGATTTTCAAAATTCTGATCTTCGCTACAAATTACTGCCAGCTGAAGGTTTTTCGAAATTTCTTCAATCGGTACCCAAACATGTTTTATTTCTTCTTCTGGATGCTCGAAATATCTGATTACCATTAAAGGTGTAAATGGTAAAGGAAGCCATTTAAACATAAGCACCAGAAAAAAGCTAATTAGAAAAAACCACCCTATAAGTTTCGCTATAAATCGAAGTATCTTTTTTATCATTCGCTAATTTTTGCCAGTTCTTTTCCTACCAAACTTCCTATGGCGATTCCCATTCCGCCTAATTTTACACCGTAAAAGACATTTGCCGATAATCGACCAATTTCAGGTTTTTTATTCTTTCCCATTCCCATAATTCCGCTCCATCGCTGGTCGATCTCGAATTCCTGGTCGGGCAAAATCGTTGTTTTTAACAGCTCTTCTAATTTCTGCTGAATGAGTTCTGTTTGTCCAAATTTGATAGTTTCCTCTCCTTTTTCATCCAGGTTTCTTCCGCCACCAAATAAAATTCTATTATTAATATTTCTGAAATAATAAAATCCCCTTTCTAAATGAAACGTTCCCTTAATCTGAAGATTTTCGATAGGCTTTGTCACCAAAACCTGAGCTCTTGCCGGCTTTACTTCACTAATTCCAAATTTAGAAGCAAAACCATTTGTGGCAATAAATAACCTTCTACATTCCAACTCGAAATTCGATGTTTTAACGATCACTTTATTGCCCAAATCTTCAAAATTTTGGACGGCAATATTATTCAAAATTCGAATGCCTTTTTTATAAATGTTCCGCAATAATTCACTCATCATTTTCCCGGTATCGATCTGTGATTCAAACGGACTATAAATGAGTTTTTCAGTAATATTTTTAAACCCGAATTTATTTTCAGAAAGCATAAAACAGTCGGTTTCAAAAACTTCCTGAAGCAATTGGTTAATATGGGGCATTTCAGCAAGACATTTTTCAAAAAGCGCTTTGTCTTTTTCTAAAAATATCTCGTAACCACCGTGATTTTTAAATCCAATTTCTTCATCGCCTAAATTCTTCCGAAGTAACTTTAATCCGTTTAATCGTTTCTTAATTAAAGCAACAACTTCTTCTTCGGGTAATGTTTTTAGATCCTCTAAGATCTCAGAAAGACTCCCAAAACATGCAAAACCGGCATTTTTTGTACTGGCACCTTCAGGTAATATTCCTTTTTCAAGAATTAGAATATTTGAACCCGGATAATCTTTGTGCAGTTGAAGTGCACAATTTAAACCTGTAATACCGCTCCCCACGATTACAAAATCGACATCAGACAGCCAGCTTTTTTGCTCCCAATACGAAAAATTCATCCTTAAAATTTATAATCTGAAATTACATAAAGTTTTATAATTTCAGCAGTAATTCAAGCAAAGTGACTAAAATTTCTGAATAGATTAAGAAAGTCCCTGAAACATGGTCACAAAAAAAGCCTCGTAAAAACGAGGCTTAATTTTATAGAAAATCGATATTGATTATTCTTCCGGTGCATTCATTTTAAAATCGTCCATAAATGCTGTGGTGTAATTACCAGCAACATATCTTGGATCGTCCATCAACTGGCGATGGAAGGGAATCGTAGTTTTAATTCCTTCGATAATAAATTCATCCAAAGCGCGCTTCATTTTATTGATCGCTTCTTCACGGGTTTGTGCCGTAGTGATCAATTTAGCGATCATCGAATCGTAGTGCGGCGGAATAATATATCCACTATACACATGCGTATCGATACGAACTCCGTGACCTCCCGGCGCATGAAGATTTTCGATTCTTCCCGGTGATGGTCTAAAGTTATTATAAGGATCTTCAGCATTAATACGACATTCGATAGAATGTAATTGTGGCTCGTAATTTTTTCCTGAAATTGGAATTCCTGCTGCCACTAAAATTTGCTCACGAATTAGATCGTAATCGATAACCTGCTCTGTAATTGGATGCTCTACCTGGATACGAGTATTCATTTCCATAAAGTAGAACTTACGGTGTTTATCAACTAAGAACTCTACTGTACCAGCACCTTCGTATTTAATGAATTCTGCTGCTTTTACTGCGGCTTCTCCCATTTGCTTACGCAACTTTGGCGTCATGAATGGAGAAGGAGTTTCTTCGGTTAATTTTTGATGACGACGTTGTACTGAACAGTCTCTTTCTGAAAGGTGACAGGCTTTACCTGTTTGATCACCAATTACCTGAATTTCGATATGGCGAGGCTCTTCAATAAGCTTCTCCATATACATCCCGTCGTTTCCAAAAGCGGCACCAGCTTCCTGACGTGCAGAATCCCAGGCTGACTGAAGATTTTCTTCTTTCCAAACAGCACGCATTCCTTTACCACCACCACCGGCGGTTGCTTTAAGCATTACAGGGAAACCTATTTCTTTAGCTAATTTTAGACATTCGTCGTAATCTTCTAAGATTCCTTCAGATCCAGGAACACAAGGAACACCTGCAGCTTTCATCGTTGCTTTTGCAGTCGCCTTATCCCCCATTTTGCTAATCATTTCTGCAGAGGCACCGATAAATTTAATATCATGCTCTTCACAGATCTTGGAGAATTTAGCATTTTCTGAAAGGAAACCGTATCCCGGGTGAATAGCATCAGCATTAGTTATTTCTGCTGCCGATATGATATTCGCGATCTTTAAATAAGACAAATTACTTTGAGGAGGACCTATACATACTGCTTCATCTGCAAATCTTACATGAAGACTTTCTGCATCTGCAGTAGAATAAACCGCCACCGTTTTTATCCCCATCTCTTTACAAGTACGGATAATACGCATTGCGATCTCTCCCCTATTGGCAATTAATATTTTTTTAAACATACCTGTGGTTTTTATTTACAGAGAAAAATCTCTGTGCAAAAATTGGCAAGAATTAAGAAGGGTCTACTAAGAATAAAGGCTGATCGAATTCTACCGGAGACGAATCGTCTACCAATACTTTTACGATCTTACCAGAAACTTCACTTTCGATCTCGTTGAAAAGTTTCATTGCCTCTATCACACACAGAACATCTCCTTCTTTAATAGCATCACCTACTTCTGCAAATACAGGTTTATCTGGTGAAGGTTTACGGTAAAAAGTTCCTATGATAGGAGATTTTACAGTAACATATTTAGAGTCATCTTCAGCTGGTTTAGCCTCTTCCTTTGCTGGGGCAGCACTTTCTTGTGGTGCAGCAGCAGGAGCAGGTGCTTGTGGTTGTACCGGCATTTGCGGTTGTACCTGTCCACCCATTGGCACTTGTTGCACAACTGTGGTTTCTTTTTCGTCTGAGCCTGTTCTAATCGTGATCTTCACATCACCGGTCTCCAGTTTTACCTCACTGGCACCAGACTTGGCAACAAACTTTATTAAATTCTGAATTTCTTTTAAATCCATAATAATAAGGGTGTTATTTAAGAATTATAAGCCCATTTTAGATACGTAGCTCCCCAAGTGAAACCACCTCCAAATGAAGCAAATATTAGATTATCTCCTTTTTTAAATTTCTTCTCGTAATCACTAAGTAATAAAGGTAAAGTTGCAGAAGTTGTATTACCATATCTCTCGATATTCATTAATACTTTTTCGTCTTCTACTCCCATTCTACTGGCCGTCGCTCCGATAATTCTTTTATTTGCCTGATGAGCGATTAACCAATCTACATCTTCGTTAGTTAGATTATTACGCTCCATGATTTGAGCACTTACACCAGACATATTAGAAACAGCATATTTAAATACTGTTTTCCCATCTTGCTTTACGTAATGCAATTTTTTCGCTATAGTTTCTTCTGAAGGAGGTAAAAGAGAGCCTCCTGCTTCGATTCTTAAAGAATCTCTACCAATAGAATCGCTTCGTAAAATCTCGTCCTGAAGACCGTAACCCTCTTCATTTGGTTCCATTAAAACCGCACCGGCACCATCTCCAAAAATTATACAGGTTGTACGATCTGTATAATCAATAATAGAAGACATTTTATCTGCTCCTATCACTAAAACTTTTTTGTATCGACCAGATTCTATATAGGCAGCACCTGTAGACATTGCATATAAAAATCCAGAACAAGCAGCTTGTAAGTCGTAAGAAAAAGCATTAATAGCTCCAATTTCTGAAGCCACATGAACTCCTGTTGCTGCTACTGGCATATCTGGTGTTGCAGAAGCAAGAATCACCATATCGATCTCTTTAGGATCGAGACCTGTTTTTTTAATAAGGTCCTTAGCTGCCTGAATCCCTAAATATGAAGTTCCTTTATTGGGATCTTTTAAAATTCTTCTTTCCTTAATTCCAGTTCTGGTAGTAATCCATTCGTCATTGGTTTCTACCATCTCCTCCAACATCTTGTTGGTCAACACATCTTCTGGCACATAGCCACCTACAGCTGTTATGGCTGCTGTGATTTTATTCATAGAATTGAATTTATACACCTTGTTTGCAGCTGGTTAGTGTACAAACAATTTGAGAAATGTACTAAAATTTCTGTAAACAGGGGTGCAAATTAAGGTCTTTTTGGGACTTAATCAACTAAAAACAAAAAACTCCCACGTTGTGAGAGTTTCTATATATTTTTTTGAAGCCCTAATCAAAATTAAGCTTCTATTTCTTCAGTGTTATCAATTAACACCTGACCACGGTAATATAATTTACCTTCGTGCCAGTGAGCTCTGTGATATAAATGTGCTTCACCAGTTGTAGGATCTGTACCAATTTGTGGTGCAGTTGCTTTGTAATGAGTTCTTCTCTTATCCCTTCTGGTTTTAGATATCTTTCTCTTTGGATGTGCCATGGCTTACTATTATTTAATCGTTTAGTAAATTTTTTAATTTATCCCATCGGGGATCTATATCGTCCCCATCTTTCTTTTCCTTATTCTTATTGCCTAAGCTTAGTTCTTCCAGTTTATCCAGCACGTCAGATTTTAAGGTTCCGTCTTCTACTCCAGGATGAACTTTCTTTGCTGGTACTGCAAGCACAATAAGTTCGTAAATATATTGTTGTACGTTAATTTCAAACTCTCCATGGGGAATAATCAGTAAATCTTCATTGTCGTCGTTAAACTCTTCGCCAAACTTAATAACCAAATACAAACTGCTTTCTATTGGCTGATCGTATGGTTCGTTTGTGATATCACAATTTACATTTACCGTTCCAGAAGCCTTAAAAGTTAGCTCCATCATGGTAGTTTTCTTTTCGAATAACAGATCAATCTTTACATCGACACTGTTAAACTCTTCGTACTCAAAATGCTCAAAGAACTTATTGTCAATCTCGTACTCAAACTGGTGCTTCCCAAGCTTTAACCCCACAAAAGGGATCGTATAGGCTTTCATTTTCCTCATTTCGTCCTCAGTTTTGAGTTTTCGCCCTTTTACAAAGGCGGCTGCAAAGATAAAAAATTAAATTAACTAAAAGCTTTTTATAAACAATTTTTTGTTTATATCTTTTTACCCTGTTTTTTTAACGGATTCTCTGTAAGTTTTTTATACTCTTCTCTACATTTAAATATATCAATTGCCTTAAACACAGCTTCTTTAAAAGAATTAATATCTGCAGAGTTTGTTCCGGCAATTTCAAACGCCGTACCATGATCTGGAGAAGTTCTAACCTTACTTAAGCCTGCTGTAAAATTCACTCCGTTTCCAAAAGATAAAGTTTTAAATGGTATTAATCCCTGGTCGTGATATGATGCGATCACAGCGTCAAAATTCTTGTAATTCTTAGAACCAAAGAAACTATCTGCTGAAAATGGACCAAAAACCAACTCACCACTCTCACGTATTTCATTAAGCGTAGGTTTCAGAATTTCTTCGTCTTCCTTCCCAATTACGCCATTATCACCACTATGAGGATTTATCCCTAAAACCGCAATTTTTGGTTTCTGAATTCTAAAATCCTGTCTTAAAGTATGCTGAATAATCGCTATTTTCTTTTTAATTAATTCGGGCGTGATTACACTGGCGATATCCTTTAAAGCAACATGATCTGTAAATAATCCTACTTTTAGATTATCGGTAATCATAAACATTAGACTTTCGCCATTTAACTGCTGAGCCAAATAATCGGTATGTCCTGGAAAATTAAATTTATCAGACTGAATAGTATGTTTATTAATAGGCGCAGTTACAAGTGCATCGATCTCATCTTTCTTTAAAGCTTCAGTTGCAGCTTCTAAAGATTTAAAAGCATACTCACCAACTTTAGGATCTTCTTCACCAAAATTGATGGTTACGCTCTCCTTCCAAACATTAACAATATTCACCTTACCATCTATGGCATGTTCAGCACTATCGACACCCTGAAAATTAATTGCAAGCTTATATCTTTTCTTTAGAAATGTGATGATCTTCGTAGATGCAAAAATAACAGGAGTACAAAAGTCCAGCATTCTGGAATCGTCGAAAGTCTTTAGTACGATCTCGCTCCCAATACCATTTAAATCTCCAATACTAATTCCTACTTTTATCTTTTTAGGATGTTTCATACTTCCTTCGAATATATATTTTACTTTTACATAACAAATGTAACCAATATTATAGAATCCATGTTCACCGGTATTGTAGAAGAGGTAGGAAAAATAAAGAATCTTATAAAAAAAGGCACTAATCTTCATATAGAAGTTGAAGCCAAAATGACACCCGAACTTAAAATTGATCAAAGTGTTTCACACAATGGCGTTTGCTTAACTGTGGTTTCCATAAAAGAAAACAGTTATACGGTTACTGCAATTCAGGAAACCTTGAATAAAACCAACTTAGATAGTCTCTTTGTAGGTGATCTTGTGAATCTTGAAAGAGGAATGAAGCTTGGTGATCGCCTCGACGGGCATATAGTACAGGGACACGTAGATCAAACTGCAAAATGTATCGATGTTAAAGACCTCGATGGTAGTTGGCAATTCACTTTTGAATATGATCCTAGATTGAATAATATCACTATTGAAAAAGGCTCTGTAACTATAAGTGGCGTAAGTCTTACCGTGGTTAATTCTGAACGCAATTCATTTTCTGTTGCGATCATTCCTTATACGTTTGAAAACACCATTTTTAAGAAAATTGAAAAAGGAACTACGGTAAATCTTGAATTTGATGTAATCGGTAAATATGTAAAAAGAATTACCGAGTTATCTTAAAAGTCTGCTTTTGAAATAATAAGCTCCAATAAAAATACCTATCAGAATTAAAATCCAGATATGATCATTTATTGGTAAACCTACAGGCGGCGGTGGGCCTGGCGGCGGTAATTCTTGTGCAAAAACTGAATAGTTCAAAGAACTGAAAATAAACAAAGTAAATATTAAAAATCTCCTCTTCATAAAGCTATTCCTACAACGCAATTTAATTCGAAATGAGATAATATAAAACTACACTCCAATAAATTAACGTAAATCCCACCTTAAAGGTTTTATTTTGTGCAAAAATATCTAATATCAACGATTTAGACGTATTTTTTCGTCCAATGCTCAATATTTATCGCCTAAAACAAACTATTTCGATTTCGTATGACATTCTTAAGCTGATAGTCGGAATATGATTACATTCAAATTGATATATACGGATCTTAATTCTTTTAATTTTGGTGATAAATCAATTCAAAATAAAAGACTTATTGCCGTGCCTTTATTTTCTTCGCTGTGAATCTGGATTTTCCCTTTATGCAACATCATAATTTGTTTGCATAAACTCAGCCCAATTCCGCTGCCGTTCTTTTTGGTTGTAAAGAACGGAACAAATATAGTCTCCTGAATTTCCTGCGGAATGCCATTTCCATTATCGATCACTTTTATAACGGTGTAACCATCTGTAGTCGCCTTTGCGGTTACGTAAATTTCTGCATTGTCGATATCCTGCAAGGCATCTCTTGCATTCACGATCAGGTTTATGAGCACCTGCTCGATTAGATAGCTATCGATCTTAACCTGTAATTGTAAATTGGAAAGCTCAAAATATAGATCGATATTTTTAGAAGCTAAAGACGGTCGCATTAATCGCTCTATCGAAGCAAAAAGATCTTCAACAAAAACATTATTTCGGTTTATATTAGTGACCTTATTTAAACTACGATAGGTTTTAGCAAATTTCATCAAACCTTCGCTTCGTTTTTTAATACTTCCTATCGCTTCATTTAGATCTGAAATATCTAAAGTATTTTCTTCAGGATTCTTCAGGTTTTCAGTGACCTGATATTGCAAAGTATCGGCCAGCGACGAAATTGGTGCAATAGAATTCATAATTTCGTGCGTCATTACACTCAGTAACTTTTTCCAAGCTTCAGATTCATTTTGATTTAGGGTTTCATCAATATTTTGAAGTAAAATGATCTTAAATGAATGTTCATTTTCATAAAAAACCGTTTCAGAAACCAATACTTTTAGCTTTTCGCCATTTACTTTGATGCTTATAGAGCTGCCGGTAAGATGACTCATTTCAAAAATAGTCTCGAATAATTCCGGTTTTCGACTTTTAAGAAACTTGATATTTTTAAAGGAAGGAATACTCAGCGTTTTCTTTATCGCCTCGTTTGCCCAAAGTACGTCGCCGGTTTTTTGATTATAAGAAATGATGCCGACATCTACCATTTCTAAGATTTTCTGAAGGTAAAGATACTGCGCTTCCTTATTCGAGTTGATCTCCCGAATTTTATCATTGATCAAATTGAAACCTTTGTGAAGTCGAGACAAATCTTCAGGCGCTCCTTTGCTTACAAAGCGCCTTGAAAAATCGTTGTATTTAACCGATTCAAAAAAATCGTCCATCGCTACAAAACGACGCGTTATAAATTTATACAGGTTATAAAAAATCACTATTGCCAGAATCGCTCCTACAATGATCAAGGCCATTTGGTGCAGACTTATACCAAAAGCAACGGCAGTTAAAGACCCCGTTAAAATCACCAATCTTAGCAAAAGGCCTAAACTGTATTTTTTATAAGTCATATTTATTGAGTCTGCGATATAAAGCTGCCCTGGTAATTCCTAATTCTTTAGCCGATTTAGAAATATTCCCCTTATTTTTTTCGATCACCTTCAGGATGGTTTGCTTCTCTACGGTTTCTAGATTTGTTTCCTGAATTCCGGTTGAAGTTGTTACCGACTTTTCTAATCCTGAAAACACCAAATCTTCCGCAGCAAGCGTATCACCATCGGCCATAATAACTGCACGTTCTAACACATACTGAAGCTCCCGAACATTCCCGGGAAAAGAATGTGATTTCAGTTTACTAAAGAATTCTTTATCAAAAGAAAATGGCCCTTTAAAATATTTTTCAGCATACATATCTGTAAAATATCGGCTTAATAAAGTAATATCGTTTCCACGTTCGCGGAGTGGCGGTACCGTAAGATCTACGGTGTTAATGCGATAAATTAGATCTTTTCTAAAAGTATTTTCATCGGCCAAATCACTCAATTCCAAGTTTGTAGCGCAAATTAATCGAATATCGATTGGAATACTTTCATTGGAACCCAGCGGAGTAATTGTTCTATTTTGTAAAACAGTAAGTAGTCTTGCCTGTTGGCGTAAACTAATATTCCCTATTTCATCCAAGAAAAGTGTACCGCCATTGGCAGCTTCAAACCTACCTTTACGATCTTCACGTGCATCGGTAAAGGCTCCTTTTTTATATCCAAAAAGTTCACTTTCAAATAAACTTTCTGTTAGCGCACCAACATCTACTTTTACAAACGGCTTGTTTTTTCGAAGTGATTGATCGTGAATCGCCCGTGCCACCAAATCTTTACCTGTTCCGTTTTCACCCAAAATCAAAACATTGGCATCTGTTGGTGCAACTTTTTTCAACTTTTCAAAAACCAGCTGCATTTCTTCACTTTCGCCAATAATTTTATTTCCGGCAGCAGTAGGTCTCGATATTTGAGGTTTTACCGATTTTTTTTCTACCAGAGATTTTAAGGCTTCGATCATTTTTTGGTTCTTCCATGGTTTCACCAAAAAATCTGAAGCTCCTTTCTTTAGCGATCTAATGGCCAAATCGATATCGGCATAAGCAGTAATTAGAATAACATCTACCTTTTTATCGATCTGTTTAATTTTATTAAGCCAAAAAATCCCTTCGTTTCCTGTATTTACGACTCCGTTAAAATTCATATCAAGAATGATCACATCAAATTTTTCCTGCTCTAAAAGTGAAGTGATATTATTGGGATTCTTTTCGGTCACTACTTTATTTGCCAAAGATTTCAGCATGATCCGCAACGCAGTTAACACATCGGGATCGTCGTCTATAACCAGTATGTTCGCGTTCTTTAGTTGCATACCTACAATATTACGACTTTCTCTTACCTCTAAATAAAAATGGCTTCAGAAATTTAACATCTCACGAATTTGTTTTGTTTTCGAACAGATAGTGTATTAAAACCGAACACTTTTTAATTTCAAAAACAATTCAAATTGCTTATCTACAGTGTTTTATGTTTTTGGCATCATTATAACATAGTTTTAAGAGAATGTGAAAATTTTCAATTCAGAAAAAAGTATCAAATAACAACCAATATCAATTAGACAACATCAATCAACAATGGATATACCTATAGAAAAGAAACGATTTACACCTAAAAGAATAGCCATGATCATTGGTGGCGCGCTTTTAATTGGGTTTATCGTTTTTGTTTTACTTTCATCAAGCGGCAGCACCAAACTTAATGTTGAAAAAGAACGCATCAGCATTAATACCGTAAAAAAAGACATCTTTCAGGAAAATATTCCGGTAAACGGAGTGGTAATGCCAATCACCACAATTTATCTTGATGCTTTAGAAGGTGGCCGAGTTGAAGAAAAACTTGCCGAAGATGGTGCAATGATGAAAAAAGGAGAGCCAATCCTTAGATTATCGAATACAGATCTTGAACTGAGTTTAGTAAATCAGGAAACCCAGGTATACAATCTGCTTACCCAAATGCAACGCACGCAAAATGCATCCAGAGAAAACACGATCAATAAACTCAATCAACTTACCGAAGTAAAAAGCAGCCTAAGAGAAGCCGAGAGAAGATATAGACTGAATAAAAAATTGTTCGACAAAGGAGCGGTTGCTGAACAGGAATACCTGGAAACTAAAAACAATTATTCATATCAAAAAGATCGTTTGGCTTTAACCGAAAGAGTTTTACAGCAGGATTCAATTTCTTCTAAACAGGAAAATGTACAGGCAAGAGAATCTTACGAAAAAACCAGAAAAGCTTTAGAGCTGATGCGCAAAAAAGTAGAAGATCTTGTAGTACGGGCTCCGGTTGATGGGCAACTGACTTCTTTAGATGCTGAAATTGGACAATCAAAATCTAAAGGTGAACGCCTGGGACAAATCGATGTGATTAGCGGATACAAAGTTCGTGTAGATGTAGATGAACATTACATCTCGCGAATTTACGCGGGGCAACAGGGAAGCTTTAATTTCGACGGAAAAAAATATACGCTGGAAATCAAGAAAGTTTACACACAGGTGGCTAACGGAAGATTTCAGGTAGACATGACCTTTCTAGAAGAAGCGCCGGAGAAAATTAGAAGAGGCCAAACGCTGCAAATTCGAGTAGCGCTGAGTCAGGAAAAAGAAGCGGTACTAATTCCGAAGGGAGGATTTTTTCAGGAAACCGGTGGAAACTGGATCTTTAAATTAAGTGAAGATGGTAGTATTGCTTACAAAACCGATATTCAGTTGGGTAGCCAAAACACCGAATATTACGAAGTTCTTTCAGGATTAGAACCCGGCGACCAGGTGATCACTTCAAGCTACAGCAATTACGAAGATATTCAGGAACTGGTTCTAAAAGACTAAATTCTATAATTTTAAGCATAATTATTTCAGCAACAATACAGACAAAAAACATTCATCATGATAAAAATAACAGATCTCGAAAAGTTTTACCGTACAGACGAAGTACAGACCATCGCCATTAATAAGCTTTCTTTTGAAGTAAAGGAAGGAGAATTTGTCTCGGTTATGGGACCATCGGGTTGCGGAAAATCTACTCTACTAAATATTTTAGGCCTTCTAGATGATCCTGATGGAGGCAGTTATATTTTTAACGGTATCGAAGTTGCCGGATTTAATGAGCGAAAAAGAGCGAACCTTAGAAAGCACAATATTGGGTTTGTATTCCAAAGCTTTAACCTTATCGACGAGCTTAGCGTGTTCGAAAACGTAGAACTGCCACTTATTTATACCGGCGTTAAACCGGCAGAACGTAAAGAACGTGTACACGAAGTTTTAGAAAAAATGCAAATTATGCATCGTCGAAAGCATTTTCCTCAACAATTATCGGGTGGGCAGCAACAGCGTGTCGCCGTTGCTCGTGCAGTAGTGAATAATCCTAAACTTATTCTTGCAGATGAACCTACCGGAAACCTGGATAGTAGTAACGGGAACGAAGTTATGGATCTACTAACCGAACTTAATGCTGCCGGAACCACTATCATCATGGTAACGCACAGCGAACACGACGCTAAATACAGCCATCGAATCATCAGAATGTTAGACGGACAAAAAGTTACCGAAAACATACTTGCAGAATATCAACATTAGCGATTTTTCGGGGTCATTTATCAATCAAAAAATAAAATTCGGTTTTCTCTTATCATCAAAAGAGGAAATTTCAAGAATCATTTTTCAAAAAATTCAGAATACATCAATCATTATCTAAATAAAAAATATGTTCAAAATTCATCTAAAATCAGCCTGGAGAAACTTGTGTAAATCCAAGTTCTATAATGGCCTAAGTTTACTGGGGTTATCGCTGGGTCTTTGTGTTGCTATTTTTATCGCAGTATGGATTAATTCTGAATTAAGTTATAATGAAATTGGCGACGCTAAACGTATTTATAGAGTTTCCAGTATTCTAAGCAGTGGTGAAAATTCACAAACCTGGGGTGTCTCTGTAGGACCGGTTGCTTATTACGCAAAAAGAGAAGTTCCAGAAGTCGAAGATGCCATTAGACTTAGGGATTTTTATGGCTACCGAATTTTTAGCAGTTCTTCTAATAAATTTGAAGCCAGAGGCGGAGCGCTTGTAGATCCCGAATTTTTTAATTTTTTCGATTTAAAATTCATTGAAGGAGACGCTTCTTCTCCTTTTTCAGGAAATAATTCGGTAATCATTAGCAAAAAAGCAGCTCAAAAATATTTTGGAACTACGGAAGCTATTGGTAAAACTATCGCTGCCGATTATAAAGAACATTTTACCGTAACCGGTATTATTGAAAATCTTCCCAATAATTCGAGTTTAGATTACGAACTATTCTTCCCTATTTCTATTTTCTCTAATGAATATGATGGTAGCGGATATTGGGAATCTATGG
The DNA here is from genome assembly GCF_900112105.1 of Zunongwangia mangrovi. Classification (GTDB taxonomy): domain Bacteria; phylum Bacteroidota; class Bacteroidia; order Flavobacteriales; family Flavobacteriaceae; genus Zunongwangia; species Zunongwangia mangrovi. The sequence continues at coordinate 467,385 of NZ_FOKV01000001.1, forward strand.
ATACAGATTGGGGAAACTTCAATTTCCTTACGTTTCTAAAATTAAAAAAGAATGCTTCCGCAGAAAAAGTAGTTCAGAAACTAACTAAAATTCAGAAAGCAAAAGACAGGAATGCAATCCAGTCTGAAACCAGAGATGCCTACTATTTACAACCCATCCAGCAAATAAACCTTTATAGTTACGGCGGAGAACCAACTCAAATTAAAACAGTACGCATCTTTGGGATCGTTCTGATACTTATACTGTGTATTGCCAGTATAAATTACATAAACCTAAATACCGCAAGATCGATACAAAGAGCCAAAGAGGTAAGTCTTCGCAAACTAATTGGTGCAGATAGAAAGCAACTTTTTATACAGTTTATTATTGAGTCGTGTATTTTCTTTTTATTAGCGATTGTCTTAGCGATGGGGCTAATCTATTTATTAGCCCCTTCTTTTAATTCGGTTTCAGGAAAAAATATTGATTTCAGTTTTCTTGACCCAGAGTTATGGAGAATGATTGGAGCGGTATTTATTTCAACATTAGTTGCTTCTTCTATTTATCCGGCAATTTTATTGTCTTCTTTTAAACCGCTGGAAGCCATCAAAGGAAATGTGATTACCGGTGTTGGCGCAGGTAGCTTTAGAAAAGTTTTGGTTTGTCTTCAGTTTTCATTTTCAGTAATTCTAATTATAAGCACCATAATTATTGGGAAACAACTGGATTTTATTACCAGTAAAAATCCCGGGTACGATCGCTCGCAAGTGTTTCATTTTTCTATGCCTGAAGAAATGCGATCGCATAAAGAAGCTATTGTAAATCAGATTAAGAATTTGCCCAATATCGCGTCGGTTTCCTTTAGCAACAGCAATATTATAAACAACGGAATGACTACCGGAGACACCAATTGGGACGGCAAAGATCCACAAAGTGATTTTATTGTAAACCCTATTGGTGTGGATGAAGATTTTATCCCGATGATGAAAATGCAACTTGTTGCCGGTGAAAATTTTAAAGGTCGCGCAAATGATTCTCTACATTTTATACTGAATGAAACTGCCGTAAAACAAGCGGGAATCAAAAACCCAATTGGTAAATCTTTTGAACTTTGGGAAACCAAAGGCATCATTGCCGGGGTTGTAAAGGATTTCAACTTTGCGTCGATGAAAAATAAAATTGAACCTGCCGTAATGTATTACGACCCCAATCCTTATCGTATTTACATTAAAACCACAGATGGTGATATTTCAGCAAGTATGGCTGCAATTGAAGAAATTTGGAACACCTACAATCCTGGCTTTCCTTTTAGTTATTCGTTTTTGGATAAGCAATACGAAACCATGTATTGCAATGATATTAGAACAGGAAAACTCTTCAGGATTTTCTCGATTTTGGCCATTTTCGTTTCATGCTTAGGCCTATTTGGGCTAAGCACCTATACCGCACAACTTAAAAACCGTGAAATAGGTATTCGTAAAGTTTTAGGAGCTTCAGTGGCGCAAATTACCTCACTACTTTCTAAAGACTTTTTAAAATTGATTGCTATTTCGTGCATTATCGCCATTCCTGTTGGCTGGTACTTAATGCAGTTCTGGCTACAAAATTTTGCTTACAAAACAAATCTCGACTGGTGGATTTTTGCCGGCGCAGGGATATTAACCTTACTTATCGCCTTGGTAACCGTAAGCTCACAGGCTATAAAAGCAGCACTTTCAAATCCGGTTAAAAACATCAAAACAGAATAAAGCCATGTTTAAAAACTACATCAAAATCGCTTGGCGAAATATCCTCAAAAATAAAGCTTTTAGCTTTCTCAATATTTTTGGTTTAGCCCTTGGTATGGCTGTTACCATGCTTATTCTTTTAATGGTTAATCATGAAAGGAGCATGGATACCTTTCATAAAGATTTAAATCAGCTTTATGTTTTAGGAAACAAAGGCAAGTGGAATGATAAAACCGAAGTCTGGTTCTATACTCCCAAACCCCTCGCCACTGCCATAAAAAACAACTTTCCTGAAATTGAAAAAGTCTCAAGGTTTTCAAATAGTAATGATCTACTTTTTAGCAAAGGAGAAAATAGTTTAATTCCTTCTGGAGCTTTTATAGATCCCGATTATTTAGAGATGTTCAGTTTTCCTTTAGTTGAAGGAAATTTAGCTACGGCTTTCAGCAACCCAATGAATATTGTTATTACTGAAGCAACGGCTAAAAAACTCTTCGGAAATAAAAAATCGATTATCGGAGAAACCATTCAGGTAAATAATGATCAGCTTCTAACTGTAGGTGGTGTTTTAAAAAATCTTCCTAAAAACACACAGTTTGATTTTGAATATTTACTTCCTTGGTCCTTACTTGAAAGAATAGGCGGAGACGATAATAACTGGAAAAACAATTCGGTTTTAACCTTCGCCAAATTATCTGAGAAAACAACTCCAGAAAATTTCAGTAATAAAGTTAAAGATATTGCTAAAACCAGCACCAATGGAAATAATGATAACGAGATCATCATTCATAAAATATCTGATTGGTGGTTGCGATCTAAATTCGAAAATGGAGAAATTGCTGGCGGGCGTATAGATACAGTTATACTCTTTACAGTTATTGCATTATTTATTCTCCTAATTGCATGTATCAACTTTATGAATCTTAGCACGGCTAGGAGTGAGAAACGAGCAAAAGAAATTGGTGTTAGAAAAGTTGCCGGCGCTAATAGAGGATCTCTTATATGGCAATTTATTTCAGAGTCTGTTTTAATAGCAGGGATTGCGGGCATAATCGCCACTGGCATTACAATCATTACCATTCCTTATTTTAACAGCCTTTTAAAGTACCCAATATCAGTAGATATTTTTAATTCTCAATTCTGGATATTTACACTGTCTATCATTTTAATTACTGGTTTCATCGCTGGTAGTTATCCGGCATTTCTTCTTTCTTCTTTTAAGCCAATAGCTATTCTAAAAGGAAAATTACAACAAGATAAATCTGGATTCAATATTCGAAAGTTTTTGGTAGTATTTCAATTTAGCATTGCAATAATTTTAATTATAAGCACTTTAATCATCAACAAGCAAATTCAGTATGGCAAGGATCGGGAGAATGGCTATGATAAAAATAACCTGGTATTTCTTTACGAAGAAGGAGACATTGCTAAGAATATAAATTCGATAAAAAACGATCTTCTCTCGCAAAATATAGCAGAATCTGTAACCAGAACTTTTTCGCCTCTTACAGAAGGATGGAGTAATTCATCTAGTATTGGTTGGGAGGGAAAAAATCCAGATGATAATACGATAATCGATCGTACTTATACCGACGGAAATCTAATAGAAACCGGTGGACTAAAACTTGTTAAAGGACGCGATATTGATCCAAAAAAATACCGAACAGATTCTACTGCCATGTTATTAAATGAAGCCGCAGTTAAAGCAATGGGCTTTGAAGATCCTATCGGGAAAATTATAAAGGATAACAATAGAAATTGGCATGTGGTAGGTGTTGTAAAGGACTTTATAATACGATCTCCTTTTGAACCTATTTCGCCTATGATCATTGGTGGTCCTGCAGGTAATTTAAGTACTATAAATATAAGGTACAATCTTAACCTAACGACGACCGATGCTCTTTCTAAAACTAAAGCGATATTTAAAAAATATAATTCAAACTATCCTTTTGAGTATCATTTTGTAGATGAAGATTATGCAAGCAAATTTGCTGAATCACAACGTACCGGAACGCTTTCAGCCATATTTGCCTTTTTTACCATATTTATTTCCTGTCTTGGTCTTTTAGGCTTAGCTGCATTCTTAGCTGAAAATCGAATTAAAGAGATTGGTATTCGAAAGGTTTTGGGAGCTTCAGTATTTTCTATTGTTCGATTGTTATCTAAAGACTTTTTAATATTAATTATCATCTCTTGCGTTGTGGCATTTCCAATTGCTTTTTGGGCTATGGATAACTTCCTTTCAGATTATAATTACAGAGTGAATTTAGGCTTAGATGTATTCTTTATTGCTGGTCTTGGAGCTATCGTACTTACATTACTAACCGTAAGCTCTCAGGCAATAAAAGCAGCGCTTTCAAATCCGGTTAAAAACATCAAAACAGAATAAAGCCATGTTTAAAAACTACATCAAAATCGCCTGGCGAAACATCTGGAAAAACAAGCTTTTTTCAGCAATAAACATCATTAGTCTGGCCATAGGATTAAGCGCCTCATTTGTGATCGGCCTTATGATCTATCATGAATTCTCTTTTGATAATTTTCATTCAAACCAGGATAGAATTTATAGAGTTTCTACACGATTTTTTGGCAAAGATCATTCTAATATTAATCGTGGTATAAACACGCCACTTACTAAAGTTTTAAAAGATGATTTTCCGGGAATTTCAAGTGCGACTTCACTTTACACGTACAGGCCTTATGAAGTAAAGGTTGGTGACAAAAAGTATAAGAATTCTGAAGGTGCTATTTTTACTGATAAAAATTACTTCGAAATCTTCCAATATCAGTTTCTGGCTGGCACAAAAGAATCTTTAAACGATCCTAACAAGATCATTCTTAGTAAGAATAAAGCTGAAAAGTATTTCCCGAATCTTTCCTACGATCAGGTTTTAGGAAAAACCATCACTTATGATGATTCTGCCACTGTTGAAGTTGCCGGAATTGTAGCCGATTTTAGCGAAAAAACCGACCTGATTTTTGACGAGTTTATCTCGCTGGATGCAGCCAAAAAAACCGATATGGACTGGGCTGTAAGCAACGAAAGTTGGACGAGTATAAGTTCTAGCTCACAACTTTTTGTTTTGCTTCATCCTAACACTGTAAAAAGTGAACTTCAGAATAAATTAGATGCGCTGGGTAAAGAGCACGAAGACAAAGAAGCAGCCGAAAGAGGAGATCATTTAGGTTTTAATCTTCAGGCTTTACCAGAAATGCATTTTAGCGAGTACGGTTTGTTCGATTATGGAAATAGCGCTGCAAATAAATCGGTTTTAACCTATTTATCATTTATTGCGCTATTCTTATTGCTTTTAGGCTGCATCAATTTTGTAAACTTAAATACCGCAGCAGCAACGCAACGCGCCAAAGAAATTGGAATTCGAAAAACCCTTGGAAGTTCTAAAAAGCAACTTATGTTTCAGTTTTTAGGCGAAACATTTTTGCTTACACTTATCTCTGGAATCCTGTCGATCGGGTTTGGTTATATGCTCTACAAGGTTTTTGCTGAATTTTTATCTCCAACATTCCAATATAGCTTAATACTTCAACCAGAAATTATTACTGGCATAATGCTACTCTTGCTAATTGTAAGTCTTTAGCAGGGGTTTACCCGGCAATTATCCTGTCGCAATTCAAACCCGTTTCAATTTTAAAGAGCAACATATTTTATAGAAAAGATAAAGGAGAACTCCGTAAGTTTTTAAGCTTTTTCCAATTCGGGATCGCCCAGATATTTATTATTGCGACGATTTTGGTTGGAAAGCAAATTCATTTTATGCTGAATAAAGATCTTGGCTTTAAGTCTAATGAAATTGCCTTTGTTGAATTTCCTTATCAAGATGAAAATATCGACAAAAGATATCTTTTAAGGAATGAATTAAAATCTAATCCAAAAATCAACAATCTCAGCTTGGCCAGCGCTGCGCCTTCTTCTTACACCATGTATGGCACCTTAATAACGTATGCTACTGAAAATGGAGAGGAAAAAACGCAGGCAGACGAGTTATTTGGCGACACCAATTATCTGGAACTTTATAATATTCCTTTGCTCGCCGGCCGCAAGCCTATTAACGACACTATTAATGAATTTGTAGCGAACCAAACTCTGGTAAAAAAATTAGGATATAGTAACCCAAAAGATATCATCAATCAGCGGGTTAATATTGGTGAAACTCCTTATACCATTGTTGGCGTAATGCAGGATTTTAATCAGGTATCTTTAAGGAGTGACATTAGACCAATGATTTTCACTACAGATATTAACAGAAAATGGCACACTCAGTTTAGTACCTTAAGTTTTAGCTTTAATCCTAACAATCTTAGTAGCGCTATTGCTGATGTTGAAAAACAATGGAAAAACATTTATCCTGAAGCAGATTTTGAGGTACAATTTGTAGATGAAACGCTAGCTTCTTTTTACCGCCAGGAACAACGTATTTCTAAATTATTACAATGGGCCATGGGGCTTAGTATTTTAATAAGTGCCTTAGGTTTATTTGGATTGGTAATCTATACGACAGAGCGAAAAACAAAAGAAATAGGAATCAGGAAAATACTTGGGGCTTCCTTAATGAGGCTTAATGCAACTTTGTGTAAAGATTTTATTATTCCGGTGGCGATTGCTGTCTTGGTAGCCATCCCAATAGCATTTTATCTTATCGATAACTGGTTGCAGGATTATGCATATAAAACCGAAATCAGTTGGTGGGTTTTCGCACTTAGCGCCATAGGAATGCTGATTTTCGCTGTTATTTTAATGAGTTTTAGAACCATCCAGACTGCCTTAAGAAATCCTGTAAAATCTCTAAGAACCGAATAGCCATGATCAAAAATCACATCAAAATTGCCTGGAGAAATCTACTTAAAAACAGTACCTATTCGTTAATCAATATTATTGGATTAACGATTGGATTAGCTGCCTGTCTTGCCGTGACCACTGTAGTGATTGATGAATCTTCTTATGATAGCTTTTGGACAAAAAAAGACCAGATTTTTAGAGTAAATACTATAAATACTCGTGATGGAGAACTTTTAGAAAAAGGAGATTATGCATTATCAGGAACTAATATCGCTTTAAAAGATTTCCCGGAAGTGGAGGCGATTACCACCATCGAACAATTTGACACCAATTTTAGTTTTAGAAATATTCAGGGTGAAGGCACAAAAACCAAAGTGATCTACACCAACCCTTCATTTTTAAAGATGTTTGATATTGAGATCACTTCAGGGAATCCTGAAAATTTGGTTGAAGGAACTTTAAATATTATCATTTCAGAATCCTTGGTAAAAAGATTTTTTAAGGGTAGAAATCCGGTTGGCGAAACCATCAAAGATCTTCCTTCTTACAGCAATGAGCCTAACGAGTATCTTATCACGGGGATTTTCAAAGATATTCCGGAAAATACACATCTAAGAGGGCAGGTGATATATCTGCATAAACCCAGAACAGAGGTGCTTAATAAGCAGCAGTTTGGTTTTTTTCAAACCTATTATGTAAGTCTGAAAAACGATGTGAATAAAACAAAGTTTGAGGCAAAATACAATAATTGGTATTCAAATTATACCGAAGCTAAACATCCAGATAAATTTGAGTTACAGCCTTTACAGGGTATTTATCTAAAATCTGATTTTGCTCGTAATCAAATCTATAAAGGAAGTACCCAAAAACTTTATATTTTGGGTGCGATAGCAATTTTATTATTGGTTATCGCCTGCATCAATTATGTAAACCTAACTACAGCCAGAACTTCTCACAAAATGCAGGAAACCGGGGTTAGAAAAGTTTTAGGAGCAGATCGGTTTCAGCTTATTTCCCAATATTTGGCAGAATCTGGATTGTTTTTTCTTATTTCTGGCATTCTGGCTTTTGTGATCTATCAGCTAAGTATACCTGGCATCGTAAGTTATATAGATCATCCTTTGGCACTAACTTTCACTAACTCTGCTTTATTATTTTTATGTGCAATTTTATCGATTTTCACCTTAAGTATTCTTACAGGTTTATATCCTGCACTGTTGATCTCAAGAATAAATCCTTTGGCTTCACTGCGTAAAAAATTTAGATCTAATGCTACAGGCCAAACTCAATTTGTAAGAAAAGGACTTGTGGTCTTTCAATTTTCAATTTCACTGGTTGTACTCATCGCTATGATCGTGGTAAACCAACAAGTAACACTTTTAAAATCTAAAGATATTGGGTTCGATGCTTCCAATCTTCTAAGCATTAAATATTCAACCTGGCAGAATAAAGGAGAGAGTTTTAAAAACGAATTACTTAAAAGCCCGTTTGTAGAAAATGCGAGTATTTCTTCCTGGATTCCATCTGGTGGAGGCGGAAGTATGAATCGAAGAATTGAAAGTCCGGACAATACTGGTGATGAAGTGGAGATCTGGTATATGTTCGCCGATACCGACCTAGCTGAAACTTTAGGTCTGGAAATTGAAAAAGGAAGATTTTTGAGCGATGATTTTGGCGGTGATGCCCTGCCACAAAGTTTTTATGTTGAAATGGATTCGGTCAAAAAAGCTGAGTTGGAGAAAAGACCATCTCTAATTACCGCTCAGGCTGCAAAACTTCTAAAAGTTGATCAATTAAATGTCGCTAATAAAGATTTGGAAGCAACGCCTGTTGGTATTGTGAGCAATTTCAATAATGAAAATCTTAGAACCAGCACAAAACCAATCGTAATTCAAGCTGATAAAAATCCAGATCGCGGAAGCCTACTCATGCGTATAAAACCTGGCTCTGAGGAAAAAGTTGTTGCCAAAATCAACGAATTATGGCAAGATTTTTTTCCTTACAAACTTCTGGAAATCAATAATGTTTCAGATCTGTTGCAAAAACAATATGAAGCTGAAACCAAACTTTTACAATTCTTCAGCTTCTTTAGTGTGCTGAGTTTATTCCTGGCGGCCTTAGGTGTTTTCGGATTGATCGTTCAGGTAACCGAACAGCGCGTAAAAGAAATAGGGATTCGAAAAGTGCTGGGCGCATCGGTACAATCTATTGTGATGCTATTCTCTAAAGACTTTTTAAAAACCATTGCTGTAGCACTTATTATCGCTATCCCAATTGGTTGGTATGCAATGCAGGAATGGCTTCAGGATTATGCGCATCGCATAGAAATAAAATGGTGGGTCTTTGGGCTTGCAGCTTCCGTAGTAATAGGTATCGCTATGTTAACTGTGGGAATTCAATCTGCTAAAAAAGCATTCATCAATCCCGCAAAAAGCTTAAAAACAGAATAATTCATTCAATCAAAAAACACATCATCATGTTTAAAAATCACATCAAAATAGCCTGGAGAAATCTTCTTAAGAATAAGTCTTCATTTTTTCTGAATTGCGGTGGTCTTGCTATCGGAATGGCCAGCTGTATTTTAATCGCGATCTATGTTTGGGATGAACTGAGTTACGATCGGTTTTATGATAATGCAGGTAATATTGCCCGGGTGGTGCTTCGTGGCAACGTTAATGGCGAAGAACTTAAAGAAGCAGTAGTGGCTGCTCCCATCGCCAAAACTTTTAAAGAAGATCTTCCGCAGGTAAAAGACGCTACACGATTAAGTAAAGTATATAATCCAGTAATTCGGTATAACAACACCTCTTTTGAAAATATAAAAGCAGCTTATGTAGATCCTAATTTCTTTGATGTTTTTAATCTTAAATTCCTTAAAGGAGATAAAAAATCACCCTTTGAAAATCCAAATAGTGTAGTGCTAACTTCCTCTGAAGCTAAAAAATATTTTGGCAACGAGAACCCAATAGGAAAACGCATTACGATTCCAGACTTAGAAGTAGATCTTGAAGTTACCGCTATCCTTCAGGATATGCCGCATAACACCCATCTACAAATGGATGTTTTTATTCCTATGCATCACAACGAGCGTGCAAATTCTAATTTATGGGTTACTTCTGGTTTTGCTACCTATTTACTTCTTGAACCTGAAACCCAACTTAGTGCTGTCGAAAATCAAATCCCGGCACTAATGAAAAAATATATGGGAGAACAGGTGCAGCAGGCTATTGGGATTTCTTATGAAGAATTTCAGAAGAATAACAACATAGGGCTATTTCTTCAGCCATTAACAGCTATTCATTTACACTCAGATTTTGCACCAAATACCGAGATTTCTGCTTCCGGAGATATTAAATACGTATATATTTTTAGTGCAATTGCCATTTTTATGCTTCTTATTGCCTGCATCAATTTTATGAATCTGGCTACAGCAACCGCTACAAAACGCAGTCGTGAAGTTGGGATTCGTAAAGTTTTAGGTTCAGCTAAAAAACAACTGGTCACTCAGTTTTTAACCGAATCTTTTATTACCACGCTTTTCGCCATCATACTCGCTGTTGGTTTGATCACCCTGGTTTTGCCCTACTTTAATAGCCTGGCAGGAAAAGAGCTGAAGTTGCTAAATTTAGTCAGTTTAAAAAGCGTTTTACTATTGCTGAGTTTCGTTGTTTTGGTGAGTCTTTTTTCAGGCGCTTATCCGGCCTTTGTGCTTTCTTCTTTTAAACCTTTACTGGCCATAAAAAACAAAATTTCAGCCTCTGGAAAACGAAATAATTTGCGCAGCAGCATGGTGGTGTTTCAGTTTGTGATCTCGGCATCGCTTATTCTTGCTACCATTGTTGTTTATAAGCAAATGCAATTTATTCAGCATAAAAAACTGGGCTACGATAAAGAACAGGTGATCGTACTTAGGGATGCGTACAGAATGGGCAGCACCAAAGTACAATCTTATAAAAAAGAACTGCTAAAAAACCCCAATATCGCCAGCGTTAGCCAGTCGGCTTATGTGCCTGCCGGGGAAACAGATGACCATTTGCGGGGTATTTTTAAGAATAATGAATATCTACGGAAGTTTTTCTTTTATGACGTCGATGAAGATTACATCGCAACCCTGGGATTAGAACTTATTGAAGGGCGAAATTTTTCTTCGGAATTAAAAAATGAAGCAAATAAGGCGATTATCAATGAAGAAGCCGCTAAAATCTTAGATCTGGGTGATCATCCTATCGGAAAAACCTTTAAACGTGCAGCAGATCCCGAAAATGAAGAGTTTACCGTGATTGGTGTTATTAAAAACTTTCATTTTAAATCTTTACATCACGAGATCGATCCTTTGGTTTTAGCCTATAATCCTTACGGCGGATTAATCTTAAAAACGAAAAATGCCAACATTGCTTCGGTCTTAAATTTTGCTGAAAAAAAATGGTCCAATTTCAACGAAAATGAAGATTTTTCGTATTCATTTTTAGACGAGGCATTTTCGCAAACCTATAGCAAGGAGCAACAAATGGGTACAATTCTTAGCATTTTTACCCTGCTAACCATATTTGTGGCCTGTCTTGGTTTATTTGGCCTAATCACTTTCGCAACAGAACAGCGCTTTAAAGAAATAGGAATTCGAAAAGTTCTAGGCGCCAATGTTAGCGAGATCGTAGGAATGCTCGCTAAAGACTTCATCAAATTGATCTTTATAGCCTTTCTAATTGCTTTCCCTATTGGCTACTATTTTATGCATCAATGGCTACAGGATTTTGCCTATAGAATAGATTTAAGCATTTGGCAATTTTTAATGGCCGCGATCATCACTTTGGCAATCGCATTAATCACTATAAGTTTTAAAAGTATAAAAGCCGCTTTGCGAAATCCCGTAAAAAGCCTAAGGACAGAATAAAACCTCATCTATCAATAGCTAGAAAAAAAACATCATGTTTAAAAACTATATCAAAATCGCATGGCGAAATCTCATCAAAGACAAAACCTTTACAGGGCTTAATATTCTTGGATTATCTATCGCTTTTGCTGCAGCGATACTATTAAGTATTGCTTCGATTTACGAACTTTCTTTCGATAATTTTCATGAGAATAAGGACCGTTTATTTATCTCTTATTTTATTTCACAAAACCCAGAGGGCGCAAAAGCAACTATAACGCAGCCGCTCGCCATGGCACCTACTTTAAAAGAAGAAGTTCCTGGTGTTAAATATGCCAGCCGTTATCGCGAAGGCTATAATCTGGTAAAAAAAGGAGAGAAAGAATTATTGCTGGATTTAGTGTTTTTAGACAATGATTATTTTAAAATGTTTTCTTTTCCTATGCTCTACGGAAAGAAAAATGATCCTTTAGAACATCAAAACTCGGTTGTTGTAACGGCAGAAACTGCCAATAAGATCTTTGGAGAAACAAATGTTATCGGAAAAAGCTTCGATATTCAGGTTGGTGGCGAATTAAAACCTTTTGTAGTTACTGCAGTGCTAAAAGACCTGCCAAAAAACACCAATGATGATCTTAGTCTTGCCATTTCGATGGAAAATACTCCCTATTATCAGGAAAATTTAACCGAATGGGGAAATAGAAATCATCACGTGTATGTACAATTAGAAAATGGTGTTGATGTAGCCGATTTTGAAAAAAATGCTCAAAAATTCACCAATCTTCACTTTAAAGGAGATATCGACGATGCCCAGCGTGATGGCGCACAACCTAATGCTGAAGGAAACTATAAAAAACTAAAATTAATGTCGATCACAGATTGGCATTTTGTAAAACTTAAAGATCATCTTTTTGAAGTTTCCAGAAGTTACCCTTACCTGATCTTTGGAATAGGAATGCTAATTATCCTAATTGCCAGTGTAAACTTTATTAATATGAGCGTTGCCCGAAGCACAAAACGCCTTAAAGAAATTGGAATGCGTAAAACGCTGGGCGCTGCAAAGAGTCAGCTTTTTATTCAATTTTGGGCAGAAAGCGTGTTCATTTTTCTTTCTTCAGCAATTATAGGTTTATTGATAAGTCTGTTGATCGCCGATCCTTTTCAGTCGCTATTTAGAATTCCGGCTGAATTCAGTAGCATTATAAATCCGTCGATGATTCTTGGCTTTCTACTTATCCTGGCGGTAATCACATTAATCGCCGGTGGATATCCCGCCTTGTTACTTTCTAAATTAAAAACCATTCAGTCTTTAAAAGGAAAACTGGATATGAGTGGTAAAAATAGATTGCGAAACGTGCTTATGGTTTTTCAGTTTAGCATCGCTATTCTTCTGGTTACGGGAACTTTAGTATTGTGGCAGCAATTACATTTTATGCAGAATAAAAATCTGGGCTTCAACAAAGAACAGGTGATCGCATTTCCGTTAAACGGTAAAAAATCGGCCAGAGAATCTTTAAAATTACTGCGGAATGAACTTCAGGATAATCCAAATATCCTAAACATTAGTGGTGCCGATAATATTTTAGGAATCGATGCCACGGGTTCTCGTTTTGAAAGCCAAATGGGATTTGAATATCAGGGCAGAAACATCAATACTAACGTACTTGCGGTAGATTACGATTACATTAAAACCTTAGATCTTAAACTGAAAGAAGGACGCGATTTTAACCGAAGTTTTGCCACAGATAGTCTTAGCATTATCATAAACGAGAAGATGGCGAAACTGCTTCAGGAAGAAGAGCCTTTAAATAAAATAATCCCAATTGAAGGTAGCCGAAATTATAAGATTATCGGGGTGCTTAAAGATTATAACTTTCAGGATCTAAATAGAGAAATTGCGCCACTTACCATTTCTGTAGACCCAAACTGGGATCTTTATTATGCTTATCTAAAAGTTGCTCCAAATACGGCTTCGCAAAGTTATGATGCGATAGAGAAAGCCTGGGCGAATATCGAACCTAATGCCGAATTTGCCGCGTCTTTCCTGGATGAAAATATAGACCGAACCTTTAGAAATGAAAAACGACTAACCAGCATGATCACCAGCGGATCGATAATCGCTATCGTTCTTAGTTGTATTGGGCTTTTTGCTATGTCAATCTTAGTGGTTACCCAACGAACAAAAGAAATTGGTGTTCGAAAAATTGTTGGTGCAGGAGTAACCAATATCACCTTGCTATTAACCAAAGATTTTTTAATCCTGGTAGGAATTGCGTTTGTGATCGCAACACCTATTGCCTGGTATTTTACCAACGAATGGTTACAAAATTATGTGTTTAGAATTGAACTAAGCGTCTGGTTCTTTATCGCTTCTGGAATATTATCGCTCTTAATTGCTGTGGCCACCATAAGCTTTAGAACAGTAAAAGCTGCGTTGCAAAATCCGGTAAAATCACTAAGAACTGAGTAAAACCTATCCCTCACAGGTTTCAAAAACCTGTGAGGTTTAAAATATAATTTTCAAAAAAAATAAAAACATGTTATTAGAACTAGACCACATTTACAAATGGGTAACCACCGGTGGAAGAAGAACATTTCTGCTAAATGACTTAAGTCTTAAGGTTGAAGAAGGCGAATTTATTTCTATCATGGGGCCTTCGGGTTCGGGGAAATCTACATTGCTGAATGTGATTGGAATGTTAGACGGATTTCAGGAAGGTGAATACAAATTTCTGGACGAGACCATTCATAATATGAAGGAAAAACATCGTTCAAAATTATACAAAGAATACATCGGTTTTGTTTTTCAGCAATATCACCTTATTGACGAGCTTACCGTTTACGAAAACATCGAAACTCCGCTACTCTACAAAAAAGTAAAATCTGCTGAACGTAAAGCGCTGGTTGGCGATATGCTGGATCGCTTTAATATTGTTGGTAAAAAAGACCTTTTTCCTAACCAGTTAAGTGGTGGGCAACAACAATTGGTAGGGATCGCAAGAGCGCTAATTTCTAAACCAAAATTAATCCTTGCAGACGAGCCTACCGGAAACCTCAACTCGAAACAAAGTGACGAGATCATGCAACTTTTTAAACAATTAAACGAAGAAGACGGTGTAACCATCATCCAGGCTACACATTCTGAAAGTAACGCAGCCTATGCCTCTAAAACCATCAATCTTTTAGACGGTAGCATCACAAAATCTTAAAAAATGAACTTAAAATCATCAATCTTAATACTCATCATCCTTTGCCCTTTTTTAAGTCGATCTCAGCAGGATTCCGTCGTATTAAATCTGGATCAATGCATCACATTGGCCTTAAAAAATAATCCTGATCTAAAATCACGAAAATTGAATTCAGAATCGGCCAATATTAATTTTAAACAAAGTCGGAATGAATTTTTACCAACGTTAAACGGAAGTATTTCTGGCGGAATTACCAACGGGCGAAGTATCGATCCCTATTCTAACGATGTGATCGAGCAGCAACTAAATTACTCGAACGCCGGTCTTAGTCTTAGCGCCACAGTTTTTGACGGATTTCGATTACTGAATCAATTAAAAAGGGATAAGCTGAATATCAAAGCTGCTGAAGCTGAAGTTCAGGAAGCCAGACAAAACCTGATTTTGGATGTTACTATGGCTTATATGGGGATTTTAAATGCTGAAGATCTATTGGAACTTTCAAAAATAAGGCGTTTAAATACCCAAAGACAGCTTGATAGATTACAGAATTTGCATGAAGAAGGAAATGCCAATCCGGCCGAATTTAATAATATTAAAGGTCAGTTTTCTGCAGATGAAAACAGCGTGATCGATGCTGAAAATAACTTAAAACAATCTGTTTCTCAGCTATCGCTTTTGCTCAATATCGATTATAAAGTTTTTCCTGAAGCCTATCATTCTCTTGAAGTTTATGAAAAATACAACTTAAGCGCTGCTCATGTTTTTAAAGAAGCTGTAGAAAATCTAGCCACTTTTAAAGCTCGAAAATTACGAATTGAAGCCGCCGAAAAACAGGTTAAAATTGCACGAGCCAATTATTATCCACAAGTGGGATTATTTGCGCAGCTAAACACTAATTATTCGAGTACCGCACGAACTTTTACTGAAAATGGCAGCCAAATTGTAGAAACCGGAAGCTATATTCAGTATAATGGACAATCTTTACCAGTACTGGCAAGCCAGATTCAGTATGCTACTGCAGATATTTCTTTTTTAGATCAGTTTTCTAACAACCTGAATACGGGCGTTGGAGTTTCAATGAACATTCCTATTTTTAATGGATTCCGTGCTAAAAACAATGTGGCTCTTCAAAAAATAAATCTAAAACAATCCAAAATCGACCTGGAGAGTACGAAAAATCAGTTTAGACAACGTATTATTCAGGTTCATGCCGATATGGAAACCGCTTACCAGCAATGGCGAAATTTAGAAGAACAGGTAGAGGCTTATCAGGAAAGTTTCAGGATCAATGAGATTCGCTATAATGCCGGCGCTTCGACCATCGTAGATTATATCGTAAGTAAAAACAGTTTAGATCAATCCAGGATTAACCTGGCGAACGCAAAATTTCAGTATCTACTAAGAGTTAAAGTGATGGAATATTACCGCGGAAATATGGATGTAGGAAGTTAGATTTCAGTGGGCGGTCTCAATGGGCAGTGGGCAGTTGGCAGTCTCAGGATTAGTGAATTTTTCTTTAAAAAATATCATTTCGACCCTGCCAGCCGGCAGGCGGGTGTAGCGAAGCGGAATAAAGAAATCTCACTTACAATAAAAACTACGCATTAGATCTCTCCACGTTGGTCGAGATGACTAAACAAAGTATACTCGAAAAAATTGTCATTTCGAACGAAACGCAGTGTAGTTGAGAAATCTTAAAAAAAATGAACATTCCTAAGAGATCTCTCCGCGCTGGTCGAGATGACAAAATACATTTACTCGAAAAAAATTGTCATTTCGACTGAAGCGCAGCGGAACGGAGAAATCTACTCCGAAAATACCATAGAAATGATATTAATAATTTTATAAGCTCAAAAATTCTAAATTAGGATTTTTAAGCCTAATTAGATTTTCCTTTTTAGCCCTGCTCCACTTTTTAAGTTGTTTTTCTCTCGCAATTGCTTGATCGACATTTTGAAAAACTTCAAAATAAATAAGATTGTAACAGTTATACTTTCCTGCAAAAGACCTTTTCTCCTTGATACTATCTTCATAATGTTGAGATAGCCTTTTGTTTAGATTATTTGTTACCCCAATATAAAACGTAAGTTTAGAAGAATTGCATGTTATGTATGTATAATACTCATTCATAATTAAATATAGCTATTTAATATTTTAAAAACCGATTGTCATTTCGACTGAAGCGCAGCGAATGGAGAAATCTTACTTACATGAAACTCTCAATATGAGATCTCTTCACTGCGGTCGAGATGACAAAACCTTCATATCAAGCCCAAGAACAAAATTGTCATTTCGAGCGAAATGTAGTGTAGTCGAGAAATCTCAACCAAAATAAGCATTCACAAAAAGATCTCTCCACTTCGCCTGCCTGCCGGCGAGGCAGGGTCGAGATGACAATAAGAAATTTTCCATACTTTTCGAGTTCAAAAGAAGGATTCTAAAATGCAACTAGAAACAAACCGACTCAAGGTTGTAAGTTTTGAAGCTGAATTATTTATGCCGCTTTATCAGCTCTTTTGCGAGAATGAAACGGTCATGAAATTGGCTTTTAAAGGAAGAAAGCTCACTAAAAAAGAGTTTTTGGAGGTTTTAAGCAATGATTTTATTCTGAATGATGAAGAACAGATTGGTTTTGTATGTGTTTTGGATAAAAATACAGGCGATTTTATAGGTTTTACAGGCTTAATTCCGTGTGATTTTCTTGGCGACGAAAATGATATGGAATTTGGATTTATTTTGCACCAAAACCATTGGGGAAAAGGTTTTGCTACTGAAATTGGACAATTTTGGATCGATTTTGCTAAAAATAAGCTTCAAAAACATCGAATTTTGGCAGCTGCCAGTCCGCACAACCACGCATCGATCAATGCTATTAAAAAACTGGGATTAACGGAAATAAAAGAAATTACAACTAAAGATCGAGGTTCCAGACTGGTATTTTCGAAAGATTTTTAAATTTAAATGCTACTCAAAATTGTCGAATTTCGGCATTAGTTTTATATAAACTGGATGAGATTCTGTGTCAAATACGGAATGGCAATATAGATCGTCAGTTATTAAAAAAAACATCAATCCCGAGCTATCGGGATCGATGTTTTTCTCTTATTTTTCAGTTTCAATTTTTATTGTTTCTCCTTTCAGGTTTTCGCTGCTTACTTTCAGTTTAATATTTCCGGCTTCCATTCCAGATTTTAGGATGATCATTGCTTTTCCGTAGAATAAATCGACTTTATCATCCTGAAGTGGCTCAAAAGACTGTGGATCGCCATTTCCGGCGCCGGCCAGTTCCCCTTCTCCGCTGACTTCAATTTGTAAACTTTGATTGGCTAAAGGATCTAAATTTCCGTTTTTATCAAAAGCTTCTACCAACACATAAGAAAGGTCCATTCCGTTCGCTTTTATCGTTTTTCGATCTGCTGAAAGTTTGATTTTGGTCGCTTCAGAAGTTGTTTTTATAGTTTTTTCGCCTAATTTCTCTCCCTGTTTATAAGCAACCACTTTTACTTCTCCCGGTTGATAAACCACATCTTTCCACATTAAACGAAAACGCTCTGTGGAGTTTTTAGAAGATGGCGACTTACATTGTTTTCCCTGAGATTCACCATTGATAAAAAGTTCAGCACAATCGCCATTGGTATACACAAAAACCGGAACATTTTCGCCCTCTTTTCCTTTCCAGTTCCAATGCGGTAAAATATGAATCGTTTTTTCTTTGGGCTTCCAGTAGCTTTTATACAAATAATAGCGATCTTTTGGAATCCCCACAATATCCACGATCCCAAAATATGAACTTCGTGCAGCTTCTTTATCGCTCATTCCCATCGCTTTTACATTCTTATTAGTGTAGGGCGTTGGCTCGCCTAAATAATCAAAACCCGTCCAAACAAATTCACCCGCGATATAAGGCTCGTCCTGCTGCCACATAAAATCATCGTCGCCAATTTCTGCCCAATTTGGTGCATGAAAATCGTAAGAACTCACCTGAAGCGATTTGGTAAAATCTGTTTTCTTTTCGGGTAACGGAAATTCATAAAATCCGCGTGTACTTACGGTAGAAGCAGATTCTGAAATAATGACCGATTTATTGGGTTCCATTTGGCGAGCCAGGCGATAACGCCTGCCGTAGTTCCAGCTATGTACATCGTAAAAATCGAAATGTCGTAAAGCCGCATTATCCAACACATCGTTTACCATCGTTACCGGGCGGGCATGATCGTATTTTCGCACGTAATTCAGCATAGTGTGCAAACGCTTAAACCCGTTATTATAATTGGCTTGCACATCGTGCATCTCGTTACCAACGCTCCAAATAAATACGGAAGGATGATTTCGATCTCGCATTACGAAATTGCGAATATTTCGTTCAGCGAAACTTTCGAAATTAGTGGTGTCAACAATATCGGCTTTGCGATCGTATTTATCAAAAACCTCATTAAACATCAAAATCCCCATTTTATCGCACAATTCTAAAACCTCTGGAGCGGCCGTATTATGACTACTTCTAATGGCATTAACTCCCATAGATTTCATAATTTCTAACTGGCGTTCCATCGCTCTTGGATAAAATGCAGCACCAAGCGGACCATGACCGTGATGTAAATTCACGCCTTTTAGCTGCACTCTTCTTCCGTTTAATTGAAAACCATTATCTGGCGTAAATTCAATGCTTCTAATCCCAAAAGTAGTTTCAGAAACATCAATGATTTTTTCATCTACACTAACTTCTGTAGTTGCTTTATATAAATGCGGATGCTCAATATCCCAACGCATAGGATCGATTAGTTGTGCATTTACTTCAAAATAATTTTCTTCCCCGGCACGTAGATCGTGAGAAATACTTTTGTTGGAAACCTCATTGCCTTCCGGATTTAAAATATGCTGAGTAACTGTGATCTCTTTTGCTTCGGAAGTTTCATTTTTTACCAGACTGGAAATTCGAACATCAGCATAATTTGGTTTTATAATTGGCGTGGTCACCTGTGTGCCCCAGATCTTTGTATGGATTGGCGCCATAGAAATTAAACTGACTTTTCTGTAAATTCCTGCGCCGGGATACCATCTGCTATCGTGCTTTCGAGTATCTACATGAACGGCAAGCACATTTTTAGCATTTTCAGAATAATCAAGTTTATCGGTAATATCAAGATAAAACGAATTGTAGCCATAATCCCATTGTCCGGCAAGCTCTCCGTTAACATAAACTTTCGGGAAGGCCATCACTCCATCGAACATCAAGAAAACCTTATTTCCTTTTTTTATTGCTGAAAGGTCTAAATCCCGGCGATACCAGGCTTGCCCTTTCCAAGGTAATTTCCCGGTGTCTCCATCGCCATCTTTTATAAAATCTTCTGCAATTGCCCAGTCGTGAGGAATGCTTACATTTTCCCAATCTGAAGTATTTGCTGAAATTTCTTTGGCTCCTGAAGGATCACCTTTTATAAATTTCCAGTTATTTTGAAAAATTTCAGCAGTACGTTGTTGGGCTAGCAAACCCTGAAAAAGTAAGGCGAAAATTAGAAAAGCAGTGATCTTTGATTTCATTGATGATGGTTTTAGAAGTTTCGGACTTCTAATTTAATGTAAAATTTACAGTTATTATTATAGGCCACTATTTTAATATCCAAAAAGCTGTCTGATAGGTCGAAAAACAAAAACCTCCCAAAAATTGAGAGGTTTTTTTATATAATTTCGGCTTATATTTTAATATAAAACAGCTCCCCCTTCAGGAAGTAATTCTATTTTTAAAGTACCGTTATTTTTAATTTTAGCGGTTTTATAGCCTGCTGTTTTATCCTTATTATCATAAAGATGTTTTAGCTCTTTTCCTGCGAGCATTGGCAGCTCTAATTCTATTTTTTGCTTCTCTTTAGTTGCATTGGTTACGGCAACATACCATTGGTCTCCTTTTCTACGCGCCAGCGCACAATAATCTTCTGGAGTTCCACCAATATAAATAGTTTCGTCCCAAACGCTAGGCACTTCTTTAATAAAATCGAGTACATGATCTGGTTGTTCTTCAAGGTTATTTGGCGTTAAACCAAAATGCTGAATTGGTGAAAAGTATAATATAGAAGTCGCCAGCTCGAAAGCATCTGTAGTGCTTCTAATGGTTCCACCTTTTTGGTCTCTAGACATTTTCTGGTTTAAGAAAACAGGTGCAAAATCCATCGCTCCAACGGCATTTCTTGTAAAAGGTAATATTGTTGAATTTAGCGCATGTTTATCTAAAGCATCCTGACGAAAGATCAAGTTCTCTGAAGCTAAAACAGCTTCTGAAGTTACATAGTTTGGATACATTTTTTGCCAGCCTCTTGGGATAGTACATCCATGAAAGGTGATTCCAAGACCATAATCGTTAGCTTCAGTTAAAATATCTTCATACAACTTCATGGTGGTTTGTTTATCCCCACCAAAGAAATCGACTTTTAAACCTTTAACGCCAATTTTTTGTAACCATTCCATTTCTTTTTTTCTGGCTGCACTAGTATTCATTTTGTCCTGTGGAGTTTGCGGAGCCTCGTTCCAATATCCATTAGAATTGTACCAAAGTAAAACATCTACATCCTTAGATTGCGCATATTTTACCAACTCTTCCATTCGCTTGTAACCAATATTATTATCCCACCAGTTATCAATCAACACATATTCGAAACCTAAAGCAGAGGCCATATCGATATATTTTACCTGATCGTCATAATTAATACTGTTGTCCTGCCAAACGATCCAGCTCCATGTAGCACGTCCCATTTGATAATCGACACTAGGCTCATATTTTTGTTCCACAAGATCGAATGCAACGGTTGATTCTACGATTGGTTTTAAACTTTTTCCAAGCGTTATGGTTCGCCATGGTGTTTTAGCTGGCATCGCCATTGCTGCAAAAGTATCGCCAATACCATTATTTTCTCCTTCCTGCGGAAATTGCACAGTAAACCTACCATCTGCAGTAGATTCACTTAAGCGACTTCCCGGGTAACCACTGTCTACTCCTGTTTCAGAAATTAAAATCCATCCATTTTCACCTAATTTGAAGAGTGCAGGAAAGGTATAACCTTCGCCATAAGTTGATGGTTCGCCTAGCTTTCCGTTTAAAGTATATTCTTCCTCATAAGATGGTTTGGTTTCACTCCACCCCGTCATTGGTAAGGCCTGCGGAGTTATATAAGTGGTTGCATAATCTGGCAAATTAAAACCTGAAGCTTCCTCGAAAATCTTTACGTTGGATCGCCCTACTTTCGATTTTAACTTATAGGAATATGCCGCGTCTCGATTAGAAAGTCTGAAATATACGAACAGCGTATCTTCATTCTCGTTTACGAATTTCGAAACTAACTCATTCGCCTTATAATCTACATGGCTAACTTTAGCTCGATTAAGATCATAAGAGTTTTCGATGGTATTTTCTTCCGAAGAAATAAATTTTAGGTTAGCTGAAAAATCACCCAGTGAGGTCTTTAAGCCTAATGGTGAATCTTCTAAAAATTGCTCTTCAGAATAACGAATATCATATGATATTTTTCCATCATTTTCATGAAGTTGTAAATGTATTTTTTCATTTGGACTTTTAAGTTCTGCAATCTGTGCATTTATCAGGTTTGCAAAAATTAAGCAGCCTATAGAGAGAACGAGTTTTACTGATTTCATTTTTTAATTATAATTAGTTGATAAGCTTATTGTCAAATTTACTATAATCGTGGCTAGTTTTTTAAATATACATAAATTTTATCTTCACGATCGTCTACTTCTAACAAATTAGGAATTCTAATATAGTTCCCATTAGGCCCTACCCGATGGCTGTGTAATGCCATTAGCAGCTTCCCTTCAAAGGTTTTAAACATCATACCGTGACCAAAATTAGGCGGAGTAATAGGTTCTTTTTCCTGAATCCAAGGGCCGTCTAAAGTTCCACTTTCAGAATATGCCACTCCCTGAACATAATCGCCAAATACCCAGCTTGTCCAAAGCATTCCTAATTTACCGGTTTGCGTTTCAAACAAAAAAGGGCCATCGGTTACTTTATTAGGTTTTATTTCTCCATCTTCTGTACGCTCTTTACTCCACGGTGATTCGCTGGATTTGAATAATAGCTCTCCCTCTCCTATAGAGCCGCTTAGATCTGGTTTAAGCTGAATTTTTTCGACCGTACCGTTCCAGTTTTGTAACCATTCATAGCAATAAATCATGTAAGGTTTATCATCTCTATCTACCCAAAACGTACCATCTAGAGTTGGTTTATCTGCCGGTAAATAAGTCTCATCTTCCATTGGTTTATAAGGCCCATCTGGAGCATCACTTACCAAAATATGGCTGGCTCGTCTTTCGATCTTATTGCCTTTAACGGTATCGATAATTACATCACGATTTGTAAATGTGGCGAAGTAATAATATTTGCCCTTATATTGATGAATTTCAGCTGCCCAGATCATTGGTCTTTTTCCCATCCATGAATTTGGGTCTGTTTCTACAATCGTAAAAGGCCCTTCCCAAAGTTTAAGATCTTTACTTTTCCAAAGTTTACCTCCCGTACCCGTCATATAATACATTTTGGAGGTTTTATCTGCCAAAATATATGGATCGCTAAGCCGAATGGAATCTAAAGGGATGTTAGTTTTGATTTCTGAATAATGTTGAGCGGAGACTTGTAAGTGAATCAGAAATAATAAAAACATAAATGAAGTTTGAGTAATCCTTCTAATTTCTGCACTCATTTTGTATAATTTTTATGTTACGTGAATGGCTTATGCGCAATTAAGAATACGATTAATTCCAGAGTCATCATAAGTCGAGAACCAATAGATTCATTTAATGAATTTCGGAAAATTACTTCAATCTAAAGCTTACAAGCTTCCTAAAATTTGTGCACAGATTATTATCATAACTAAAGCAAAAGGATAAACTGTAGCGTAAGCAACCTGGGGACCTTCTGTACTGGTCATAGAATCTACAGCAGTAAGGCCAGGTGTACTTGTCATTCCGCCAGTTAAGGCTCCTAAAAGCGAAAGGAAATTAACCTTAAAGATTAACCTGCCAATAATAACTACAATGATCATAGGCACTAAAGTGATTATTGCACCTATACCGAAAAGATTAAGCCCATATTCGTTAATTGTAGGTGCAATTTTACTTCCCGCAGCTAATCCTACAGGAGTTAGAAAAAGCAATAAACCAAATTGCCTCAAAATTTGATTTCCTACTACGGGCAAATTCCAAATGATTGGGCCGGTTTTACCAATCCTACTTAAAACAAGAGCAGCAATTAAAACACCTCCTGTAATTCCTAAAGAAAAAGAACTACCACCAGGAAGCGGAATTTCTATAGCCCCCAAAAGTAAGCCAACCACACAACCCAAAGCTACAGGTAAGAAACTTGTGGTTTCTACTTCTTTCATACTGTCTCCCAAAATATGGGAAAGAGCAGCCACATTTCCCTTACTAGAAGAAATCAATAATCGGTCTCCATATCTCAGTTTTAAAGTTGGCCTTGCAGATAGATCTATTCCTGCTCTTCGAACTCTGGTTACCGTTGCTTTAAAATTTCGTTTTACGTTTAATTCTTTAAGTGATTTATTTACCACGTTACGTCTTGAAACTACATACCATTTCACTTCCATTAAACCACTGGCGGGTATTTCGACTTCCGTAGAATGCCCAAGTAAAACCTCAACTCTTTTTAAAGCTTCTTCAGTTCCAACAGCTTTTACCACATCACCTTTATGCAAAATAGCTTCAGCAGTAGGAGCAACAGACATAGTATTTGGGCTCATAATTCTTGAAATATTGGCTTTGGTCATCATCCTAATATCAAGATCTTTAATCGTACGCCCTTCAATATTATCATTTGTAATTTCAAAATTCCTGTTAGTGACTTCTGGAATCTTACTTTGCGCTTCCCGAATGTAATTTTCTTCCTCTTTGGAAATCTTAGCTCCAAAAAGCTTTGGGGATAGCTTTACAAATAGAATAACTCCAATTACACCAAAAGGATACGCAATACCATAACCAATAGATGCTAGTGGAGAATTAGATGCTTCGATAGCTGCTGCAAGACCAGGCGTACTGGTGAGCGCTCCTGTTAAAAGTCCTACCGAAATTTTATAATCTACATCAAATCCAACTGATAATAATGCAGTAGTAATCGTACCAATTACCACACTTAATACTGCCAGGATAATTAGTTTCGCACCTTGAGTTTTAAATACTTCAAAGAAAGACGGTCCTGCCTGCATACCAATGGTAAAAATAAAAAGCAACAGACCTATTTTCTGAATAATTTCCGGAAGTTCAAACTCTACTCCCTGAATGTTGAGCCAGTAGCCGTAAAAAATAGCTACAAAAATTACTGCTGAAGAATCAAAGGATACCCCTTTAATTTTAATTCCGCCTAAAAAAATACCAATACCGATAATAATGAAAAGTGCGATATAATCTGTACCTAAAAAATCTAACAAAAATTCCATAATTGGATGATTTAATTGACTTTCTACTCTAGTTGAAGATTGGGATAAATCGAGTATAAAGATACATGAGAATTAAAGTGAGGAAACTGATGATTGTCATGTTTTTAAGAAATTATGGAGATAAATTTTCGGGTATTAAATAGGCTAAGAGAAATCCCTATCCAAGAAAATTGGAAAAATAATTATTTAACTGACTTAGATAAAGTTTGAAATAAAAATGAATAATCAAGCTTCAGTATATGATAGCATACATGAGTAGTGAAGTATATTATGCTTTCTAAAAAATAAAAGCTTCTCAAAATTGAGAAGCTTTTATGTGGTCCCACATGGGCTCGAACCATGGACCCCTTGATTATGAGAAATGAAAAATTCAACTTCAATAAATTTCATTTAGTTTCATTTAATTGACTTTCAATGTTTTAACTTTATTTATTTTTTCATAAACTATCTTTAATTTACCTTTATTGAACAATTTGTTGTACCTATGTTGTACCCGTTATATGTTTGATTAAGAATTATGGCTTCATTAAAAACTGTCCTACGCAAGAAAAAATTGAGCAATGGAAAATACCCTATTGCATTGAGAGTTACTAAAGATAGAAAATCAAAATTTTTTAGAACTCCATTCGAAGTTAATCTGAATGAGTGGGATTCTAAGCTAGGTAGATTTAGTAAAAAGCACAGTCAACAAGTCAAATCAAATAGATTACTCGGAAAGATTGAAGACAGAGCCTTATCCGTAATTTCCGAATTAGAGATGAATCAGGATTTTTATACTCTAAATGATTTCGAAAATAAATTTAGAATTGAATCTAATCCAGAAGCTTCAAATATTTTTCCATTTTGGGATGAACTGATTGATGAAATGAAAATGGCTGGAAGAATGGGAAATGCAGACGTATATCACCATACTAAAAATTCAGTTCAGAAATTCGCAAAGAATAAGCCTATTCATTTTAAAGAGGTCACTCCTACTTTTTTAGATAAATATGAAGTTTATCTCAGAAATAAAGGAGGAACTGGCGGGGGAATTGGAGTTAAAATGCGTGCCATTAGAGCGATTTTCAATGTTGCTATTAAGCGAAATATAATAGATGAAAAAATTTATCCATTCAAGCACTACAAAATTTCTAAACTAAAAGGAAAGTCCATAAAAAAAGCGCTCAAAATCGAAGAGATACATCGACTTCAGAATCTTAATTTAAATGAAAAGCCACATTTAGTGAATAGTAGAAATTATTTCATTTTTAGTTTTTATACCAGAGGAATGAATTTTGCCGATATGATGAAATTAAGGTGGGATAATATCTACAGCGATAGAATACATTATACACGATCAAAGACAAAAGGAAACTTTATCATAAAAATCTTACCGCCTGTACAACTAATATTGAATTATTACAAGGGCAAAAACCATCCATACGTCTTCCCTATAATTCTTCATGAAAACCTAACTCCTAGTCAATTAAACAATAGAAAAAGAAAAACGCTCAAAAAATTTAATAAGGATTTGAAAGAATTAGGAGAACTTGCAAAAATTGATAAGCCTATAACAAGCTATGTAGCCAGGCATAGCTTTGCAAATTGCTTAAAGCAAAAAGGTGCCGGTACAGATATTATTAGCGAATCCTTAGGGCACCAAGATGTTAAAACTACAAAAGCATATTTAAAAGAATTGGATACGGCAATCTTGGATGAAGCAAGTAAGTTATTGCTTCAATAAGTTAAAGCCTAGAGATATAATAACTAAATATTTAACCCTCAGTTTATATATTCAAAAAATCACTATTGACTATTTTTTTAGTTTAAAGTTTCTTTACTTAAATAAAACTATGTTTTTAATAATAATATAGTTGTTTCTAAGTTTAGTTTTTATTTTTACTCGAAATTTTAGCGCGAAGAATGAATCAGAAAGTCAGTTTTAAATGTACCAAATGTGGCAAACCTTCTTATTCCTATGAAGGTACAGAAAGAGCAAAAAGTAATATTTGCAAAGACTGTTATGGCAAAAGGAAGGATAAAAGAGAAAATAAGCTGAATAATCTAAGTGGAAAAGAATGGGCCGCTTTAAGTAAAAGTGTGGAGAAGTATGAGGGACGTAAACCAGATAAACAAAAACAACATGGAGCAAGTTTTCCTTTATCGCTAGCTGAACAACAAATTTTAATATATTCTAAAAAGGATCAGGTAATCTTAGATCCATTTTTAGGAGTGGGAACTACAATAGATGCTGCTGCTAATTTAGGTAGGAAATCAGTTGGTATAGAAGTAGATTCTAATTTCGCAGATTTAGCTTCTCAAGATATAATCGACCCGAATAATCATAAAGTTATATGTGATGATTGTCGAAACATGACAAAACATCTTAAAAAGGAAAGCATTGATTTTATTTTAACAAGTCCACCTTATGCTAACCTTCTACAAACTATAAAAGGTGATTTTGGATATAAATGGAGAGAACATTCTGAAATTAAAGCGATCAGTAATCCAACCCCATATTCAGAAAGCAACCGAGATCTAGGAAATTTACCTTATGATGAATTTATGAATCAATTGGAAGATATCATGAATAAAAGTTTTGAGGTATTAAAAAAAAATAGCTATGCTGTTTGGGTCGTAAAGGATTACAGGGATTTAAAAAGAAAAGTGCCTTATGTCAATTTTCATGGAGATGTTATAAAAGCTGCGGAAAATGCTGGATTTACTCTATGGGATATTAGAATTTACGACCAAACTCAATTCAGACCTCTCGTAGTTTTAGGGTATCCCTCCAGAAATTATTATTTAAATATTGGTCATTCTTACATTATATCTTTTAAAAAAATATGAATCAAACCAAGCTCAATTTAGAAAAAAAACCTTTTTCTATTAATTTAGAAAATTATAAAAGAAATAACTATTCAACACATGGTTTTCATCCTTACCCTGCAAAATTCATTCCTCAAATAGCAAAAGAACTTATTTTACAATATTCCAATGAAAATGATTGGATTCTTGATCCTTTTTGTGGTTCAGGTACTACCCTAGTAGAGTCAAAATTGAATCAAAGAAATGCAATTGGTGTCGATATTAACCCTCTATCTTCATTAATATCAAAGGTAAAATCTACTAAAATTGATGAAAGTGATTTTTCTAAAATTGAAGATTTCAAAGAAAAAGTCCTATTTGATATAAATAATAAAAATTATTATAAATACCCACATTTTCACAACATTAATCATTGGTTCAAAGATTTTATTCAAAAAGAAATCTCTATAGTTTTACATCATTTGAATTCCATTGATGAATCAGATGTGCGAGACCTATTATCGGTAGCTTTATCTTCTATTATTGTAAAAGTGTCTAATCAAGATAGCGACACT
Source organism: Zunongwangia mangrovi (assembly GCF_900112105.1). Lineage (GTDB taxonomy): Bacteria > Bacteroidota > Bacteroidia > Flavobacteriales > Flavobacteriaceae > Zunongwangia > Zunongwangia mangrovi. The sequence goes on from NZ_FOKV01000001.1 coordinate 495,766, forward strand.
AGATATACAGCCATTGAAAAAAAATTATATCAAGGTATAGTTTTTAAAGAGTTGGATCGTGCCCTGAATAAAATGTCATTAAAGCTAAATGAGTTTAATCAAGAAGCATCAAATAAAATAGTCAAAGTATTTAATGATGATTCTCGTAAAATTTCATCATTTGTAAATAATAAAATAGACACTGTAATTACCTCTCCTCCTTATGTAAATAGTTATGACTATTATTTATATCATAAACATAGGATGAATTGGTTAAATCTTGATTATAAAAAAGCTCAGTCTGGAGAATTTGGTTCAAGAAATAAACATAGTGATAATAATGCAGGTATTGATGAATACGAACTAGCACTGGAGACAATTATATCTGAAATAAGAAAAGTTCAAAAGAACAAGGGCTATTTTTGTATGGTCATTGGAGATGGAATTATAAAAGGTGAATTAATTAAGGCAAATAAAATATCGGATAATTTGATGGAAAAATCTGGATATACAAAGGTTCAAGAATTAGCTTTTGATCAAAGAAAATACACTAGAACATTCACCCCAAATATCAAAACGAAATTTAAAAATTCTTATATTCTTATTTATCAGGCTGTATAAAGTTATATCTGCCATTTTTCAAAAGTTCTTTAGCTTCTACAGATTCATATTTTAAATGTTTTACTATAAAATGTATATCTTCAGATGTTGAACGATAGAAAACTAATAAATCCTTAGCATTTAATGTGCTATGTATATTTCGATTTAGCAATGTGAATCTAAGCTCTTTATTTTTACGGGGGTGTTCTGGGCTGGGTACATAATATATTGATCTAACTCCATTTAAAACCTGATTGTAATTTTCACTTTGAAAATGAACATCAAATTTCACCTCTCTTTGGGAAGCTCCATTTGGTTTACGTTGAACCGTAGAGAAAGTAGGAAAAATATCTAAAAACTTAATAGGAATGATCATCTGTCCTGGAGAACTCGTCAAACTAACATCATTTTTCACTAATTGTTTATAGAAAGCGAGCTTTGAAGTATCTATTTGAGAAATTTTATTATCATAAGTTTGTTCTGGACTTGAAACCTTTGAAGTCTTACTTCTAAACTCCTTCGGTAAGGGCTGAATTTTTCGAGGAGGAAAGATAGATTGATCACTATCCTTAGTCTTTATTTTTGAATTTCTATTTTCTTTATATCTATTTCGAATTTCTTTTTCTGTAGGAATTTTACCTTTTTCTAATAGTTTCTCTAGTAGCTCTTCGGTTATTAACTCGAGATTTTGATCTTGGTACTTAAAAATTGGATCAAAGTAGTTATATATCGAATCTATAAATTTTAAATCAGCTTTATGACTTAAATCCAATTCAATTGATGAAGAAGCCTCAATACTTTGAACTAAACCAGTTTGAGTCATATTATTTGAACCTATGATAATATGACTTTTCTCCTTCCCTTCAAACATGTAAATTTTAGGATGAAATATCACAGAAGAATTACTTTGAAAATGATAAATATATGATTTTACATTCCATGAAAGTATTTCTTTTAAAGCTTCATATGTAGTAATATCATCTATTCCTACTATGATTTGAAAATCAATTATGTTATCTTTTGCCTTAAGAATATATGGAGTTAAGGATGAAACTCCAGATCTTGTTGCAAATGCAACTAAACATTTAAATGAGGTAAAATGACTAGTTAATAAAAGTTTTTTAATTTCATGAAAAACTGAAGTGTTTTTGTTAAGATTATAACCTTGACCAATAAATTCTACTTTCATCGTTTACTATTTAACTTTTAATGACCTCATTTATGGGTTTTATAATTGCCTTATAATCCATTCTCTGGCCAAAAATCTTTTGGTGAACATTCTAGTATTATTGCTATCTGATTTAAATGGTTAAGATTATACTTGGCTCTTCGTGTACTAGATTCTACATGAGAAATAAAACTATCGCTTAAACCTAACTTTTGGGATAGTGCTATTTGGGAAAAACCTTTTTCTTTTCGCTTCTCCTTTACCTTATCTATTATGTAAGCCTCTATTTCACTAACCATAATCGAATTTTCGACTATACAATTAGAAGCTTATTTATAATTTTAACAAAGGTACAAGTACCATTATTTTACTTTTTTATTATATTTGAGCATCACTAAGCATTACTGTTAGCATTTACATAGAAGCTATTGTAAATAGAAATTCTAAAGCATTACTATTTTCGGAGAGAAAGAGAGTTGATCCATGCATTAAATAACCAAACCTATAAGAAGAAACAAACCAGCGTTTATTGAATGAGCCGTTTAGGCTAGGCTTGAAGCCAGAAAGCCTTCCCTCAAGTTTGACAGCTGGTGGGGAAGGCTTATGGCTTGATCAACTAATTAAAGACAAACAAAACCACAGCAAAATTATGAAAATTATAGACCATACCGAGAGACTTGCATTTTTTATAGATACAGTACTTACTCGAAAATCCGATCCAACATTAAAAACTGTTGGTTATGGAACGTGATTTCAAACTCTTAAAACAAGGACATCCTGACGCTATGGAGTTTATTTATGCCAGGCACAGTCGGCATATCTTCTTTATTGGTAGACAACTCATTCAAGATGTATTTGTTGTAGAAACGATCATGCAGGATGCTTTTCTAAAACTATGGATGCTTCGTGATACCATAGAGCGACCCGAACACGTGTTCTTTTTTCTACGTCATGTAGTAAAGAGGGAATGTACATTCTATTACTGCCGTCCAAAAAATAAATTCTATCGTTCGATCAACCGCTTAGAATTTTATGAAAACTATCAGGATTATATGCACGGCTTTGATCCTGAAGCCGAAGAAGATCAACATCTTTTGGATCAAAAGTCAGAGCAGGAGTATTATGATCGCATTCAAAAAGTATTGCCTTTTATAGAACCGAAGCGGAAACAATTAATAGAACTTTGTTTAAAATATGATTTTAAATATGCGATTATTTCCAAACTAATGGGCATAAGCGTTAAACATGCCAGTAACGAAGTTTACCTGGCCATCGATGATCTAAAGCAAATTATTCATCGAGGAAGTAAACTAAATCAGCCGATTCAGTCAACATCCAATACCGAAAAGGAATCTCTGGAAATGACCAATGAACAGGCGAAGGTGTTAAAATTGCGATGTGATAAAAAGCATTCCTTTTCAAAAATTGCTGAAGAGCTACAACTTCCGCAGAAGGAAGTCCACCGTCAGTTTATGATAGCCTATAAATTGATGCAGCAGAAACATGAAGAACAATTACAAACCGCTTAGTTATGGGTACATCAACAACGAAACTTACTCGAAAAATCCAATTACTAGTTGATCTTCCTACCCAGGAAGAACGCAAGGAAGCTTTGAGTAAATTATATGACTGGCAATATAATTGTTACCGGGCATCAAATCTTATCGTTTCTCATTTATATATCCAGGAAATGGCGCAGGAATTCCTTTACTTCTCGGAAGGGGTTCGATATAAGCTGCTGGATGAAAAGAAATCAGAAAACGGCATATTTAACCGCTCTCGTATTAATACCACCTATCGTTTAGTTTCCGATCGTTTTAAAGGCGAGATGCCCACCAATATCCTAACCCATCTGAATAGTACGCTGCTCAGTTCATTTCGACAAAACCGGGATGCTTATTGGAGAGGAGAGCGATCTGTAAAAAACTTTAAAAGAGATATGGCTTTTCCCTTTAGTTTTGAAGGAGTATGTGGTTTAAGATACGATGAAGAGAAACATATTTTTCGGTTCCGCTTCTTTTCCATACCAATGGTGTTCTATTTAGGAAAAGACTATCACGAAACGCGCAAACTCTTACACCGATTAATGGAAGGAAAGCTCAAACTTCGCACATCCCATTTAAAGTTGGAAAAGCATAAGATTTTTATGCATGCGGTTTTTGAGTTCGAAAAGGAAAAACACAAGCTACAACCAGATAAGATAGCGGAAGCCTCCCTTTCGATTGAATATCCGATCATTGTCAAGATCGGAAGAGCAAAGCTGGCTATTGGCTCTAAAGAAGAGTTTTTACATCGACGATTAGCGATTCAGTCGGCAAGAAAGCGAGTAGAAGCAGGAGTAAACTATGCAAAATCAGGCAAAGGGCGAAAGCGCAAAACAAAAGCATTAGAACGATTTAAAAATGCAGAATACAATTATGTACAAAATCGCTTACATGTCTATAGTAGGAAGCTCATAGATTTCTGTATAAAACATCAGGCCGGTACGCTTGTTTTGATGAACCAAGAAGAAAAAATAAAAATAGCCAAAGAGGAAGCATTTTTATTTCGGAATTGGAGCTATTACGATCTTACGATGAAAATAAAATATAAGGCAGAGAAAGCCGGAATTGAACTTATTATTGATTGATTTGAATTAGTAGAGGGTGGCTGTACACCCGTAAGGTGAGGTTATTAGATAGCAATCACTAAGTGCTTCGGCATCTACAGTGCGTGTGCATTTTTTATTAAAATTAGTTGATAACGAACAGTATAAAAATGGAGATACAAAATTCATAGTTTCAAATAGAGGGTAGTTGTATACCCATAAGGTGAGGTTAACTTTTTTAAACACTCACTAAGTGCCCAGGCATATACAAAGGCGGAGCTACTTATTTTTGATCGAGAAATCGATTGGGATTTACATCTTCAAAAAGTTCATCTTCTATTGATACTGTAGGATCCAGCCAATCTATTTTTCGTTTAGCAAAATCAATAAAATCTTGTTGATCGGAGGTCAGCGTATCTATATTAGCAAGCTTATTTTCATATTCCTTTACAAAAACTCGTAACCTCTGAACAAATTCCCATCGATTAGATTGTTTAATGAACTCCTCAAAACGCTCAACTTCATGATCACGTTTTTCCCTAAAAAGCTTTTCCTGTTTTTCTTTTTCCTCCTGAGCTTTACTCCATTCCAGATGTTGTAGGTGTTCCGCATATTCTTTTTCGGACCAATTTTGTAAAATTTGAAGAATACGTGGCAGTCGTTCTTCAAGTGTAATGGTTTTAGTATCGTGAAAAACACGCTCTGAACTATACCGATGTTTAAAATGAATGAGCAAAAATCCAGTAGGAATTAGATCCGTTTGCCCCTCCCATGAAGGTTTCTCCCTTGGAACCCGTTTATATTTCTCACGGATGGACATTTCAAATTCTAGCCCTTTCATGATTAAAAAACAACTATAGTAATTGAATTTAAAATTATACCCCAGGGCTTTCAATTCTAGAACTAAGGTATTTAGCAATCGAAGTGCTCTAGATTCCTGAGTTTTATTTACAGAACAAGAAATTGTTCCATGGTCATTGCGTTCCATATATGCGTGTATGGTTCTAGGTGGCTTATTCCCATTCTCAAGGTAGGTTTTTGTAGCAGCCACGATAGGATCTAATTTCTTCGGTAGCTTCTTTGGCACCTTAAGCTTTTCGAGAAGTTTATTCTTATCAAGCTTAGGTAAATTTGGAGCTATTCTAATTTCAGCTTTATGATTACCTATTAAAGGCTTCTGATTAGTTGGCTTAGCATATTTAAGTTTCATCCAGTATCCATTAGGAGGAAGCGGAATATTTTGAGTTTTACAGGTTTCTCTTAATTTCGAATACGAGATATCATATTCTTTGGCAATTTTAGTAAGTGGCTTATTCCAAACTTTATCATACAATTCCTTCCGGGAACATTGCAAACCAGCTTTTTCTTCCATTTTTTTAAAATGAAAACTAAGTACCAACTTTAAAATAAGGATGTCTTTAAAATAAAATTATGGTTAAATCATCTTCACGGAATGACCTTAAACATTTTAAGTATAAAATAAGTTATAACTATAATATTCAAGCTCAAAGACACAAAAAATACAATAAGCGCCCATTTCGGATAGATCTTCGCCTCTTTGATGGTATCGGATAATTCCGTAGAAATCCGTTCATATTCGTTCTTTTCAAAATCCATGGTATCTTCCAGACTTGAAAGTCGTCGTATCAGGTCTTCGGTATCCAGGTGGATCCCTTGGGAATGAATTTCTTCCAGTCGTTTCATATGCTGTTCAAAGCTTGCCAGCTCGGAGCATAACAATTCCGATAGTTCATCAATTTTTGCCATAATTATAGAGGTTTAGTATCCGATATCCATGCCTTTGGATATGGACTTTTTAATAACTTTTTTTGCGATTTCTTTCAATAGTTTTAAGCTGATTTGCACCGGTTCCGGGCTTTTCGCCAGGCTAATCGCTCTATTGAGTTCTTTGAATTTCTCGAGACCATGTTCCCGTGCCATTTGCTTTCCGATATTGGACATACTCATGGAGCGATGCACGGCACTGCCTTTGAGGCTATGCCCATCAAATTCAAACCGAAAGCCCTGTAGTTTTTGTTGCTTATTGATAAATGGAATCGCTTTTACTCCATTGGTTTCCATCCCGCGCATATAAGCTTTATAAGTTTCCGGTTTAAACTGTTTCATGGTCAGCTCATGTCGGCGTTTGATTTCCAAACGGATATCGGTAAGATTGATCTCTCGTATGAGCTGTACCTCACGAACGGTGGTCAGTTGATGTTCATGAGCTACGCGCTCGACAGCATGCTGACTACGTTTACCAATAAAATTATCCTTATAGGCGCGACCATCAAAATCAATTCGGTTCACATAAAGATGTACATGTTTATGCTCTTTATCCTGATGCACAAAAGCAATCGCCTGTCGCTCGCCCAGTTTCATCTCCCGCATAAAATCTTTGGTCAGTTCTCCGAGTTTACGCTGATCCAGTGTCCGCCCATCTTCAATGGTAGGACTCAGGACAAACGACAGCGTATTGCGTTCACAATGCTCATTCAGCTTTTGGATCTGTTCAAACTCCCGGCTAATTTCCTGCGGAGAATCTCCTACTATATTTTGAGCGTAGACAATTTCGGCCTCTTTCTCCTGGTTCCATCCATACTTCATGGAAGCCTGGGTATGACTAATAGATTTTCCTTTACCAATCATAGGTCCAGTTTTTTAAGATGTTGCTTCATGGCCTCAGCCAACTTATAAACTTCAGCCGATAATCTCGGATCCCTTTTTCGGAACATATTCCCGATCGACTTAAAGTTGTTATGGAATTTCACAAGGTCCTTGTAGATAGCAATATGATCATCGCGCATCCGCTCATTAATGGGCAAATCCATGGCTGATTTCCGACAAAATTCACTAAGGTTGAGTCCCGATCTTTTGGCCTTAATGTTCAGTAGTTTTTTCTGGTACAGCGTACACCTGAATTTGATTAAGGAGGTCTTCCCCTTAAACCTCTCTTTTTTTTCATTGCGACCATGGGGAGCAATCAAGATTGTGTCCACAGACACACATCTTGAATTAGGATCTATATTAGAATTTTCCGTTTGATGGGAACCCGTGTCCCCATCATTGGAAATCCTCGTTTTGCCTTCCCTTTTTTTTAGCTTTTCAAAGCTTAAGGAATAGGAGGATTTCTTTTCACTTTCAAAGGGTATTTTCTCGTTGAACATGGCAAAGTTTTTCGTTAAGATCTTTATGTGGATAAAAGCGATATCTCAGGTCGATGGCCTGAGCAAAATGTTCTAGTAAATACGAAGTCATATGATCTCCAGCAGCATCATGATCCAGGAATAAAAAGATCGGATCAGGATAGCCTTCAAAACCTTTGATGATTTCCTGAATAAAGGATAGGGAGTTGAGTATGATATGATCACGGGTAAAAAATAGCTCAGGATCCAATAACGCTAAAGACAGGTAATCAAATAATCCTTCGGTAATGATCAGACCATTTCCATTCTGTTGAAAATAACTATAGGATTTAGGAGAACTTGAAGCCTTATAAAAAGCATTCCGAAGCTCATAACCTCCTCGTCTATTTTGGAGACCAATGGCATAATACGGTTTTCCATATAATTCAAAATGTACTTCACTGGTCAATCCTCGAATCAGTTCTCTGGGGATCCCCCGTTTTTTAGCATAGCGGAGTAATTGAATGTTTGAGAGTTCCTGAACACAAAGTATATTAATTCCCTCCTTTTTCTTTTTAGAAATCTGCTTATGAAAAGACAAAGAAGGGTTTTTTAAATCTGAAATTGTTAGCTGCTGATCATTGGCCAGAAATTGTAAAGCTTCAGCAATGGAACATTGTTTTAATGCAATAATCAGGTCCAGGCAATTTCCACCTTTTCCCAATCCGAAGTCGTACCATCTGTTTTTATGATAAGAGACATGGAAAGAGGCCTGTGTTTCTGACCGCAGGGGACTCAGAAACCAGGCTTCTTTCACCGTTGTTTTGCTGGGATAATGACCTAATTTAGCGAGTACGTGTACGATGTCTAAATTACGAGCATGTTCACAGCATATTTTCTTTGTTTTCATAAGCGTTCTATTTTCTGGATTTTTTTGATGAATTGATGAGAACCCCTCCTAAGCCCTTATAGACATTGAGCTGAAGCTGTCATCAAAAATTCATCAATTCATCATTTTTATTTTCAATAGCAGGCTTTTATTCATCACTTTTATTTTTGATGAACATTTGATGAATAAATGATGAACCCTAAAACCCCTATAAATACAGGGCTTAACCTTCCCCGTTCATCAATTCATCAAAATTCTCGGTCAGAAACGACCTTGAAATGTTAAAATAGCGGCCTTTTGCTTCCCGCTGCTCTATCGATCCATCCCCCCACCATACCAATCTTTGATAGCAAAGCGTATTCTTTTGATTCTCCAATTTCCAGGAATTCTTCAGCAACCTTCTTAGCTGGGTAAGATCCGTTTTAATCCGTGTCCGATTCAGTAGTTGTAATGCATCAATCGGGCAGAGTTGAATGTCATCGATATTGAAGTGATCCATACCCATAAGTAAAATGGTGGCCAGTTCTTTTTCTACCCGGTTACGATTATTGGCAAGCAATTTTTTTAAGGCTGGCGTTTTTAACTGGGAAGGATGAAACCACATCCTGGTGAGATGTTTGGAATGCAATTGACGGTGTTTTAAAAAATGAAGAAAGGCCGGAACTTCCCGGCTGAGATGATAGAGATAATCCGTTTCTTCAACCGTAATTTTAGGCACTTTAAGCACCCAGAACCGGGTTTCATTACCATCAATCTTGATAAAGTTATCCTCATTATTACTACATAGGATAAACTTTCCAAAAAACTCCACTTCCCGTTTATCCTTCCCTTTAGCCTCTAACTTATTAATGTTGGTGGTACTAAGGTATTTGATCCGCTCGGTCAGCTCCTCTTTATTGAAAAGCACTTCATCAATACAGATCAGAAGCTTATTCGCCCAATCCGCATTAAACTGACTACTAAAACTATCATTGGTCAGATAGGTCATGTTATTTTCAAAGATGCTTTTCAGCCATTTTAAAAAGGTACTTTTTCCGGTATTCCGCTCTTTCGAAACCAAACAAAGGATTGGTAAGGTTTGCACCGGTTTGGTATATAAAAGTTGCAGATAGTCCAATCCCAGTTCAAAATGCTCCCCAAAAATATGTTGGACAAAATTCAGACTAAAACCTAATTCGCCCTGTATAGGAATATTACTTAAGGGGGAATAGATATTATAAAAATCATGATAGACCGGTTTAAAATTCAGGTGATCGGGAATACAGGTAAACCCATCATATTTAGGAATTTTACTCAGGTATGATTTTCCATGATCCTGTCGAATGGTCTCTACACTCCAAGGGAGCAAAAGCTCATTGAAGTGCCCGGCAATGGTAGGTGCTTTGACTTTTTTATAATACGAAGTCCCTACCCTTAAATATGGTATACTCTTCATAGTAAATAAATTAAGTGAATAGGTTACTTCTTGTTTTTCAATAATGTTTTATTGAATTGCTCCTCGATATGTTGATCCGATAGATCAGGTTCCCCTAACAACCAGGCATCAATCTTATCCCTATCAAAAAACTTTTGTCGAATATTAGGATTGCTTCCCATTGGGATAAGCTGAAGGTGGGTAAGTTTATATATTTTACTTTTGGAAAGCCCGGTATAAACAGATAGGTCTTCAACATTCATAACTTTCTTCTTATGGGATAACAGTACTTTAATTTCCTGTAGTAAATCCACCACTTTTTCTTGCTCTTTCATAAGTATTTACTTTAAAATTAAAACTGCATAAGAGGCCTCTTATAATTTTAGCTAAAGCAAACTTAAGAAAGCAAATACCTGTAAATCAATACCATAATTTAAACCAATAAGATATTATTCATTAATTATGCTATAAACTAACGGTCAGATGAAAAAAGAAGAAAAAAGTAAGGCTTATAGGTATATGATCTGGAAAAATTAAGAATATTAGGATTGAATTTCAGTCTTTCCGTAGCACCTGTTTAATTAATTTTCGTTGATTTCGGGAGTTTATTTTTTCCTGATCCCCTTTCCAGGCCGAAAAGCTGGTTTTCAATGTGGAGGCTTTAAGCGGAGCATTATTCATTAAAAACGATTCCATAAGTAAGTCAAAAAAGTATTGTTTACGTTCACCAGCAAGATCCTGAATCCCTCCTACCAATAGTTCATCAAAAAGAACAAAGAGAATCTTATGATTGGCCGAATCTCCACTTTTATTTCCCATAGTAAAGTTGATTCTTTGATTGACCCGTTTCCCTTTCATAAGCCTTATGAATTCCTTTTGAGAAGCTTTATCCAACTGAATAAGATCAAAACGAATACGGCTTTTATTGATGGGTTCGATCTTAAAGTTATGATGTCCTTTAGTAAGATGCCTATTAGACTCATAGTAAATAGCTAACCCCACAAGAATAACAAGCATGATACCTGCTAAAACTGCAATAATGATAAGAATCTGGGCGATGTTTGGAAAACCTAGAATCAGGCTGAAGCTTAGCAGAAATAAAACAAAGATGGACAGAAGAAAAAGAATTGAATTGGTAGAATTAGCCTGAACTTTCTCTTCCAGAAAATAGTTGAATCCAGACCTCAATTGAGCCAATGCCTTTGCTGAGATCTGAATGAACTTCTCCATGTATCAATTCTTTTGTCTTATTAAATATAACCAAAAGAAAACTAATGGATGAATTCGTAATAGATCATTGTTTATTAATGAACATCCTAATTAAATAAAGTTATAGTAATAAGTAAATCCAGCTCCTGAACTACTGGCAAATATTTACAATAACTTTTTCCTTATTGCAGAAAAAGACGCTTTTTTACAATAGTGTTCTTCTAATTGCAAGAAACACGCATATTTTAGCTGAAAAAAATGGAATAAAAGACTTTTTAAATAGAGGTATAACAAGTCAGATTTAAGGAAAAAACATCCAAAACCAAATCAATTACGTGGTAATTTTTTATATTTGCACGTAAAACATTTTGCAATGGATAAAAAACTCACATTAAGTTTAAATGAAAAAATCATTGAGACTGCTAAGCATTACGCAAAATCTAATAATATTAGTCTATCAAAATTAATAGAGTCTTATTTAGGCACTTTAACTAAAAAAGAAAGAACTGAAAATGAAATCACACCTTTGGTAAAAAGTTTGAGTGGTGTTATTTCTATTGATAAAGATTTAGATGTTACGGATGAATATACTCAATATTTAATTGAAAAATATAAATGACAAAAATATTGATCGACACAAACATCGTAATCGATTTACTTTCTAAAAGAAAAGATTTTTATGATGATGCAGCAACTTTATTTTCACAAGCGGACAAAAAACAGTTAAATCTTACAATTTCAGCTCTAACTTTTGCCAATACGAATTACATTCTGACAAAATTAAAATCTGCTAAAGAAGCAAGAGAAATTCTGAGAAAATTTAAAGTTCTTGTAGAATTATTAAGCTTAGATGATAAAATAACTGAGCTTGCTTTAAGTGATGAAACTTTTCCAGATTTTGAAGATGGTCTTCAATATTATTCCGCAATCGAAAATGATATTGATATTATCATTACAAGAAATAAAAAAGACTTTAAAAATTCAAAATTACCTGTTTTAACAGCAAAAGAATTTTTGGCAAGGAAATAATGCCAGTGGCTAACAACGCGTGTGGTCAATTGGGTCTAAGTACTTAATCGATATTCGATGTTTTTAGCTATATTTTTTTAAGCAGACAGAACCTGGCTAATAAACCCGCAACTGGCCTACTCAAAACCATTTCCACAAATTTGAGAAAAAACAATGATTGACAAATTAATTGAGAAAACTAATTCATTTGAATTCTATCACAATGGACAGTTTAATTTGACTAAACTAAAAGGTCAAATCGGACCTTTTAATAAAATGGAATTTAATTTCATCGTGGAAGAACGAGACGACTTCGGAAAGATTAAAGAAGCTGACCATTGGAGATTAATTGCTCATAATACGATTAAATTTAGAGGATTATTTTCAGAACAGTATTTACCTTATATCAAGTTAAAGATTTTAAATGAGCATCCTTTACTCTGGACATTTCACAAAAATGAATTGGAATGTGAATTAATAGGTTATCCTCAAAATCCAAGTGAATTCATCGGAGATTTATTCTTTGCTTACGAACAAAAAGCTGGAAATTGGATAGAATTAAACAGACATTTTTTTAGCATTAAAGAATATTATCAACAAAACGGGAAAATGAACCTCGGAATTACGGCACCTTTAGCTGAACCGATAAGACAAGTTTGTGAAAAGCACGGAATTGAATTCAATGTAGAAAATGTAATCAAAGATTATGGCAAAGGTAATGCGTACCGACCAGATGCAAAACTGCTGATTTTTGGGAATGAAGATGTAAGTCCTCACGATTTTAATCTGAGACAACCTTACATAATTGCAGATGAATTCATTGCAAATAAAAAATAAAAACGTGTAGCATTAACGTGTATAATTAATAGCTAGTTCTCGCCTACTTACGAAAATCCGCGAGTTTTTTCTATTTTACCTATTCAACTCTTCCCTTTAACAATAGATCCCGATTGCCGGATAATTGGGGTAATGCTAACTAAATTGTACAGTTCACAATCGAGTGGATGGTTCCGCCAAATAAAGTAGTGCCGCTCACAGTACAGTACCTAAAGGTCTCAAAAACGTCAACTCATCATCCATCTTTTCAATCGCTCTTTACAATAAGTTAAACTATTTTATATTTTAAGCAATAGGCTATGCACTTTCTAGGAAATCGGTCACCCATTGATTACCACTCCCCCTCGATTTAATTTTAAAAATAAGTATATCTATTTATAGGTGTATAATACTTAGTAATATGTTGTACATATGTTGTACCCAAGAAGAAATAAAAAAGCCTTACATCTCTGTAAGGCTTGGTTTTACTGGTGGTCCCACATGGGCTCGAACCATGGACCCCTTGATTATGAGTCAAGTGCTCTAACCAGCTGAGCTATAGGACCAGTCCACAAAATTAATTATGGGTGCGCAAATTTAGATAAATCCCAGTTATACGCCAAACATTTTTTTAAATTAGTCTACTATCAATATTTAATATTTTGATAATAAATAATCTAGACACAAAATCTAGCATCTGCTTAGTAATGTTTTATGAGTAATACCATTAGTTCAATATCATTGACTTTTACAATGTCATTAAATATTTCAGCAAAGTTTACCTAATTTCCTGGCAAAGTTCAATTAAAACTCCATTGGCTTCCTTAGGATGCATAAATACTACCAACTTATTATCTGCTCCCGTTTTTGGCTGCTCATTTAAAAGCTGAAAACCTTCATTTTTAAGCCGTTTTATTTCAGCTTCAATATCATCTACCGCAAAAGCAATATGATGCATCCCTTCTCCCCTTTTCAGAATCGATTTTGCAATAGCACTATCTTCGCTGGTTGCCGCTAATAACTCAATCTTACTTTCTCCAATTTCAAAAAAAGAAGTATTCACACCTTCGCTTACTACTGCTTCTTTTTTATAATGAGGTTTTCCCATCACCGCCGCATAGATTTTGTTAGCTTCTTCAAGATCATTCACGGCAATACCTATATGTTCTATCTTTTTCATTTCAGAATTATTTAAAACCGATACTAATTTTTGTAAAATACCCCAAGGCAATAAAAATTTAATCTCGATTATCGAGCAAAGATCACACTAAAATAATTATTCTTATCTTCAATAAATATACAGCTAAGTTTAAAGTACTATTTTTGCAACATGGAAACAAACAGACAGAAAAAAATAGGAGGCGTTTTGCAGAAAGATCTGGCAGAAATCTTAAATAATAATTTAAGAGATGCCGGGATAAATGGAATTTTAATTTCTGTTTCTAAAGTTAAAGTAACTACAGATCTTAGCATTGCCAAAGCTTATCTAAGCGTTTTTCCGCAGAAACATGCCAACGAAATTCTAAGTGAGTTAAACGAAATAAAGTCGAAGATCAAACATCAAATGGCTTTACGTACCAAAAATCAGCTACGTAAAATGCCCGATCTTAGCTTTTTTATCGACGACTCTCTAGAATATATCGAGAATATTGAAAAATCGATGAAAGGCGACGAAGATCCAATCAATAATCCAGATCTTTTAGAACGTAGGAAAAAGTCATAACTTGAAGTTCCCTTTATACATCGCCAAACGCTACCTGTTTTCTAAAAGCAGTAATAATGCGATTAATATTATCACTATAATCGCTGCTATTGGCGTTTTTGCCGGGGCTTTTTCTTTATTTATTGTGCTTTCGGGATTCTCTGGCCTGCGCGAGTTTAGTCTTGCATTTGCTAATGAGTTTGATCCCGACTTAAAAGTGATTCCGAAAACGGGTAAAACCATTAATTTTTCTGAAAAATTAGATGAAGATTTTGCGAATATCGACGGAATTGCAAGCTACAGCAAGACTATCGAAGAACGTGTTTTCTTAGAATACGAAGAAAAAACAGCCTGGGCTTTTATAAAAGGAGTAGACGAACGCTACCAGCAGGTTACGCAAATCGATAGCTCTGTAGATGGCACATGGTTTACATCTTCAGAACCTCAGGTAGTAATTGGAGCTGATATTTCAAGAAAACTAAATCCCGGACTTTTTAATTATAACCGCTTAATGCGATTATTGGTTCCAAAACCGGGAAAGGGACAGATTACCAATCCTGCCGATGCTTTTAACCAGAAAAGCGTTGTGGTTAGTGGTATTTATAACATCAATTCAGATCTAAATGATAAATATGTTTTCTCTAATATTGGTTTTGCGCAAAGCCTTTTAGATTTAGATGAAAACACCTTTAGCGCTGTAGAAATAAAATTATCTGCGGAGGCTGACGAAGAATCCGTAAAGGAAACAATACTGAAGTCCTTCGACAATTCAGTTGAAATTAGAACTCGAGCACAACTGAATGATGTACTTTACAAAATGCTAAATACTGAAAATCTTGCCGTTTACCTGATTTTCACTCTAGTTTTAATTATTGCATTATTCAACGTAGTGGGATCAATCATTATGGTAATTCTGGATAAAAAGGATAATATCAAAACCTTGCAGAGTTTAGGCGCGACACCAAAACAGATCAAAAATATTTTTTTTACCCAGGGAATGTTAATGTGTACCATTGGTGGGGGAATCGGACTTCTATTTGCCATTATCCTCATTTATCTACAAATGCAATTCGACCTGGTAATGATCACACCTAGTTTAGCTTATCCCGTTACGATCGAAATTAGCAATATTCTCACCGTAATTTTAACCATAGGAATTCTAGGACTACTGGCCTCTTTCCTTGCCGCTGGAAGAAGTAAAAAAGCACTGGAAGAGTAATTTCAGTGATTCAGTAAACAGTATCAGTAGGCAGTTTTTGGAAGCTGTTAGTTATAAGCGATCAACTTTTAGTAAAAAATTACTCTCAAAATTATATAATCTTGATTCTTTCTTTTTAAGTCTATTTTCTATGCTCTATATTTTAAACTCTCACATCTAACAGTATAAGCGATCTAGGTTCTAACTTCATTACACTTCTCGATACAATTTTAGTTCCGTTATCACTTCACTAAAATCACTCGAAGTGACACCTTGTTAATTCACAATTCAAAATATGCCAATAAAAATAAATCCTACTTCTCCAGTGCAATATCTAAACTCTAGAATCTAAAATCTCACAGCCAAGCGATCTTATTTCTAAATACTAATTAGACAAACTCGTAGCCGGCGAAATCTCTTTCTACCTCATCAAAAGCTTTAAAAACATCAGCTGCATCATCGCTGGTGACCATTTTCATGCGATATTCTTTAAAATGCGGAATACCTTTAAAATAATTGGTATAATGTCTTCGGGTTTCAAAAACACCCAGCTTCTCACCTTTCCAATCGATCGACATCTGTAAATGTCTTCTCGCAGCTTCAACACGCTCTTGCAACGTTGGTGGCGCTAAATGTTCTCCTGTTTTAAAATAATGCTTTACTTCTCTAAAAAACCACGGATTCCCGATACTTGCACGACCGATCATCGCGCCGTCTAAACCGTATTCATCACGCATTTCTACGGCTCTTTCAGGAGTGTCTACATCTCCATTTCCAAAAACTGGAATATGCATTCGGGGATTATTCTTTACTTCAGCAATCGGCCTCCAATCGGCTTCGCCTTTGTACATCTGCGCTCTGGTTCTTCCGTGGATAGAAATCGCTTTACAACCAACATCCTGCAAACGCTCGGCAACCTCAAGGATTTTTATCGAATCGTGATCCCAACCTAAACGGGTTTTTACAGTTACAGGGAGTTTAGTGTGTTTTACCATAGCTTCTGTTAGGGAAACCATGAGATCTATATCTTTTAAAATACCGGCACCGGCACCTTTTGAAACTACTTTTTTAACCGGGCAACCAAAGTTAATATCAATAATATCCGGGCCAGATTTTTCTACAATTTCAACAGATTCGAGCATCGATTCTAGATTTGCACCAAAGATCTGAATGCCTACCGGACGTTCTTTTTCGTAAATATCCAGTTTCATCACACTTTTTGCTGCATCTCTAATCAAACCTTCTGAAGAGATAAACTCGGTATACACCACATCTGCGCCCTGTTCTTTACATAAGGCTCTAAATGGTGGATCACTCACATCTTCCATTGGTGCTAAAAGCAATGGAAACTCTCCTACATCTATATCTCCTATTTTTGCCACGTTCTTTTGTTTTTTAGAAAGTGCAAAATTAATAAATAAGATTGAAGAATTTAAAATTCAGGTAAACTACCTTTTTTCAAGTGCTTAGAGTTCTTTCTGAATTGACTTTAAATGATGAGAAATTACAAAAAATAGAATGAGAACAACATATTGCGCTATGATTACTTCAGCAAAAACAGAGTCTAAAATTCGATAATTTCAGTATAAATTTTTTAAATCTTTTAGCTGAAAAAAATCCGATTATTAAAACCAAGAATCACTTCCGCAGAAAAAGAATCACAGTTCAATAAGGCATTAATCTAAGACATTTCTTTCCTGAAGCCTGGTTTCCTCATCAGCATTAATCGCTCGGCTATTATCGTTTAACCTGAAATTCCCAAAATTGTATCGAATACCAAAAGTGATTCTTCGCGTTTCAGAAATCGCATAAAATCCGTTATCCTGATTTAAATACTGGCTTTGCAGCGGAATATTCATGGTTCTAAAAAGATCTTCAGCATTTATAGAAACTGAGATCTTATTGTTCATAAAAGTTTTACGTAGCCCTAGATCCAATCCAAATTGCGGGTCTTGATATTTGTAGCTTCCGGCTAAAATATTGGGTAAAAAATAGGTGTTTACATTCCCACTAAATGTCCCGTCGCTACCAAAATAAAAGTAGTTTCCTACGTTAACAAACGTGCTAAACGTATCGATTTTGTAAGTTTCTGGGGCACTTTCTCTGGCATAAATCTGGTTTTCCATATAGAATCCAGATGCGTACGCATACAGGTAATACCAATCGGTCACAAAATTAGCATAAGTAATATCTAAACTGAATTGCTGAGTGTAATCTAAATTGTCGTTTAGCGTTCTTAATATCTGATTTTGGTTATCCTGAAATGCTAAAACCGAAGGCGAATTATCTACCCTGTCCCAATACAAATCAAAAAACAATACTCCTTTATGCGAATAATTTAAAGATATCTTATTCGCGATACCCGGCACTAAAGAAGGATTTCCTTCTTTTACATTATTCTCGTTAATGTAATATTGAAACGGATTTAAACTCTGAAATCTTGGTCGCTCGATCCTTCTGCTATATTCTAAACTGATTGAATTCTCTTCGCCAAGACTTCGCATTGCATAAAAAGTTGGGAATAACTGAAAATAATCCTGATCGTTTACTAGTCCGTTTTGAGTAGAAATCCCGGTAATATCTGTATATTCTCCTCGTAAACCAGCTTTTAAACTCCATTTCTCCCAATCTTTAGACGTACTAAAATAGGCTGCATAAATATTCTCGTCGTAATCTAAAGCATCTGAAAGATCATCTACCTGATCTAATAAACTATCATAAAAATCAAGACCACTATTAGAAGTAATTCCAGAATATTTGATTCCGGTTTCTAATGGCAAACTTCCCATATTTGTGGTAATATCTACTTGCCCGGTATAGATATCTGAGTTTTGAAAACCCTGAGTTAAAATGGCATTATTTCTAATTCCACCACCATCGCCATTAAAA
The DNA here is from genome assembly GCF_900112105.1 of Zunongwangia mangrovi. GTDB lineage: Bacteria > Bacteroidota > Bacteroidia > Flavobacteriales > Flavobacteriaceae > Zunongwangia > Zunongwangia mangrovi. The sequence continues at coordinate 514,350 of NZ_FOKV01000001.1, forward strand.
TAAGAAGTATTTAGATCCTGATCCTGATTTTCATCAAATCGAATGTAATTGGCTTGTGCCGATAAAGTAGTTCCGTTTTCGCCTAAACTTGTAGCGTAATCGGCATTAAAAAGCATATTCTTGCCTTCATTTTCCAAACGGCTATCGGTAGTAAAAAATGATACTAAACCTTCTGAAGGATCATAAATATCTGTTCTTCCGCGAAGATCTGAGTCATTTTTTGGAGTGAAATTCAAGTTAGCGCTTAGGCTTAAACTACTTTTTTCTGAAAGTGTAAAATCCAGGATCGTGTTTAAACTGTGTGCATAATTTTTAGTATCACGTTCAAAATCACCAAGCCATGTAGAATTTTCTGAGCCATCCTGCTCAAAATAAGTCACATTACTTTCGTCGTTCTTATAAATATTGTTGGCATTAAAATTATAACTCGCAAAAGCATTTACGTTATTGGTTTTATAATACTGGCTAGTTCCTAAACTATATTTTGGTAAAACTGCGATCGTATTCGAGGCATTTACACTTCCTTTATATCCTATCGACGGATTTTTAGACATTACGATATTTAAGATCGCACCACTACCTTCAGCTTCATATCTTGCAGGCGGAGTTGTAATCACCTCTACAGATTTTACATTTTCACCACTTAAACCAGATAGTAACTGCTCTAACTCGGCCGTAGATAAATAAACTTTTCGATCGTTAATATAAACTGTTGCAGGACGATTTTTAACTAATAATTCGCCCTGACTAACAATTACGCCTGGAGTTCGCTTTAAGATCTCAAAAGTGTTTAAACTTGAAATTACCGAGTTTTCGACATTAAAAGAAATTCGGTCTATTTTTCGCTCAATCTTAGGTTTCCTGGCTCTTACGGTTACTTCGTCTAAATTATTACTGGATTCTTTTAAAACGATTGTACCAAGATTGGTATTATCTTCAACTTCTACTCGTTTTAAATAATCTGAAAAACCTAAAAAACTAATTTTTAATACATAAGCATCGCGCTCTAAATCTTCAAAACGAAAACTCCCATCGTCTTCAGAAATAACTCCTTTTACTACAGAAACAGAGTCTTTTGCATTAAGTAAAATTACATTTGCAAAACTAACCGGATCGCTGTTTTCATCTATAATCTCTCCTGTAAGCTCACTTTGAGAAAATGCACGGTTAGAGATAAATAAACCAATCGCTAAAAGAGGCAGTAGTTGTAAATGTTTCATTCGGTGTAGTTAGCTTAGCATGGCAAATATATAGTTTTGAATAGAAAAGAGTAATCATTTACAAATAACTTTCCCTAAAAATTTAGGCTTAAAATTCCCAAATACTACCTGGAAATGAACAAATACCCTAAAAATTCTATCCTAATTATCAATAGAATCATATAAAACCTGCTGAATTTGCGTTCGCGTATTTAAACTATAAAGTCTTTGATTATCTCTGGTTGGCAATACCCTGTTCGACAAGAACACAAAAAGCAGCTCTTTGGCCGGATCCATCCAAACCATTGTTCCGGTAAAACCGGTATGTCCAAAACTAGCTGCACTGGCATCTTTGGCGGTATTATTTCCCGGGCCGGTATATTCTAAATTTGGCTTATCGAAAGCTATTGCGCGGCGATTATTATTTTCTGGAAATTGTGTTTTGGTCCATTCCTTAAAAGTAGTTTCTTCAATATATCGCTCGCCTCCATATTCGCCCATATTCAAATACATTTGCATTAGTTTTGCCAGGTCGTTTGCGTTAGAAAACAATCCTGCATTAGCTGAAACGCCGTCCATCATAATGGCTCCTTCATCGTGAACACTGCCGTGAATTGGTTCGTGTCTAAAATTAAAATCACTTTCAGTAGGAACAATTCTGGAAATGTCGAATTCTTCTGTTGGGCGATATCCCAAAGTTGTCGCCCCTAATTTTGAGTAGAAATTTTCATTTAAATAGGTTCTGTAATCTTCATTACTCAAATTCTCTACGATCTGCGGAAGCAAATAAAAAGCAAGCCCCGAATATTTATATTCAGCTTTTTCTTCTAGCGGAGACTTTTTTATCGCTTTATAAATCTTCTTTTTGTAATTGCGATGCAGCCACATATCGTCGCTAATCTTTACTGGAAATCTTGCTGAAGAATCCTTTTTAAAGGTATTCCATTTATAACTTCCGTTTTTTCTTAAGGTATTTTGCCAAAAAGCAATCCAGGGTTTAAAACGTGCCTGGTGCGCAAAAATTTGTCGAAAAGAAACATCAGCTTTATTAGAATTTTTGAAGTAGGGCAAATAATCGTCGATCCCATCTTCTAAACTGAATTTACCTTCGTCATGCAATTTCATTAAGGCAGGTAAAGCTGAAGAAATTTTAGTTACCGAAGCCAGGTCGAAAAGATCTGAAGCTTTTGTTTTTACCGTATCACTGTATTTGTGTAAACCATAGGCTTTTTGAAAAACAACTTTTTCATCCTTTGCGATCAAAACCACTCCGCCTGGAATCGCTTTAAGATCCATTGCCTGCTGCATTAAAGAATCGATCCCATTTTGTAGAAAATCGGCATTCATTCCTGCATCTTCTGGTGCGGTGTACGAAAACCGAATCTTTTCTGAAGTTTCTACGCCATCGCCAGCCTTAAATTTATCGCCAACGCTTACCGGAAGTTTTCCATCCGCTTTAAATCCACCAAAAATGAGTTGCGCTGCCTTTTGTTGCGATAATTCAGAGTCCTGATACGCTTCAATTAATACTGAAGCTTCTTCAATATTGTCGATTTTATTCAGCGTATACGGATTTTTAAAAACGCTGAAAATAGTATGCTCATTTTGTGCAATTTCAGCAATAAATTTTAAAACCGCATTTGAATACTGAATGCTGTTTCTAGGATATTTACTGTGATCGTGTAAACCGGCAATCACTACATTATAATTCTTTAATTTTTCTTTTACTGCGGAAATCTGACTCGCACTGGCTTCATTTTTAAGCTGAAAATGGTCGATTTTGGTATACCAGCCTAAATTTTCCTGAAAAGTGGTTTTCTTTTCGGCCCCGATTGAAATACTCGCAATTTTTAAGGTATCCAATCTTCGAAGCGGAATCATTTCCTGCTCATTTTTTAAAACCGTAAGCGATTTTTCAACCAGTTTCTGCTGAATATATTTCGCGTAAGAATTATTCAATTCTTTATCGATATTCGCTGTTTTAAGCGCCTCATATTTATGTAAACCTACCCATTGTTTTACCGCCAGCACTTTTCGGCATTTTTCATCTATATCTTTTTGAGAGATCACACCCTGGTTTATTGCTTTTCTAACTTCAGCAATAGCTTTTGGAACATCTTCTGTAAACTCTAAAAGATCGTTCCCGGCAATGATCGCTTTTTTATCCACAACGCCAGGTTCATTTCCGGTAGTTACGCCTTTCATGTTCATGGCATCGGTTACGATCAAACCTTTAAAACCAAGCTTCTCTTTTAAGATTCCGCTAATGATCTTTTTAGATAAAGTTGAAGGAACGCCGCTACTATCCAGCGCCGGAATATTTAAATGCGCCACCATCACACCACCAATCCCAGCATCGATCAATTTCTTAAAAGGATACATCTCTAAACTATCCAATCTTGAAAATGGATGGTTTATTTGTGGTAAAGCTTTATGCGAATCGGTATCGGTATCGCCATGCCCGGGAAAATGTTTGGCGGTGGTCAGGATCTTTTGATCCTGCATCCCTTTCATATAAGCGATTCCTTTTTTGGCTACTTTTTCTTTATCCTCTCCAAAACTTCGGTAATTGATCACCGGATTATTGGGATTGTTGTTTACATCTACCACGGGAGCAAAATTCATGTGTAGGCCAGTTCGTTTAATTTGGCGCGCTACTTCTTCTCCCATTTTATATAATAAGGTGTCATCCTGAATCGCACCTAGAGCCATTTGATAAGGGAAACTAATCGTATTATCCAAACGCATTCCCAATCCCCACTCGGCATCAATTGCTCCAAGAAGCGGAACTTCAGAAACCAATTGGTAATCGTTCATTAACTGCACCTGTTTTTTTGCAGTTCCCTGAAAGAAAATGAGTCCGCCGATCTTTTGCTCTTTGATCAACTTTAAAATTTCTTCTTTATGTTTCGAATCTCGATTAGAATAAGCTGCTACCATAATAAGTTGGGCTATTCTTTCATTGGGAGATAACTTCTGCATTACAGAATCTACCCATGTACTATTGGTATATTCTAAAAATTCGGGTTGCTGTTGTGCATAAGAACTGAATTGAATTCCGCAGCAAACAATGGTGGTTAGAAATAATTTCTTAAGAGAAAATAATCGCATTGGGTTAGGTTTAAACTTTGATATAAATTTTCTTTTTATCTAAAATATAGGCAATAAGCCACATGAACACTAAAAATAATAACGCATATAAAAATGATGCATTATAAGGAGATAACCAGCTTAGAAATAAATTTTGATAAATCCAGCCCTTTAAAGAGGTATCGCCAATAAATATAAGCCCCATTGTTAGTACTACAACTCCGGAGAGTACAAAAATGAATAGTGGATTTTTACCAAAAGGTTCAAAAAATCGTGACCAGGATTTAAAATTCGCAATTTCTAAAATCGCGATGAGTGCACTAAGAATAATTAGATCCCAGCCGGTACTTAAGATCACATAGGTACTGGTCCAGATAGGTTTATTAATAGGTAAATATAAATCCCAGGCAAGTGCAAGAGCGATCATCGCCAAACCGCCAAGAATGAACTGAACTACCAGTTTTTTCTTATTCGCACTTTGCTGAATAAAAGCGCCTGCCAGATAACCAAAAATTACATTCACCACTGCCGGAAGACAGCTAAGTAAACCTTCAGGATCAAACGGAATTCCGTAACCGTGATAAACATTTTCCTCGTTAAATATTAGCTGGTCGAATTTTAAAGCGGCATTTGCTTCTAGGCTGTAAGGATCGCTTCCGCCATAAAACAGTAATAAAAACCAATAGAATAACAGGATAAAAATCGATATAACAACGAGCCATTTTTTCTTCAGGAATCGAATGGCAATTGATGCTAGTAAATAGCAGATGGCTATTCGCTGTAAAACACCCATGATCCGGATATCCAGAATATTCTTCAGAATAAATTCTCCTTCTACGCGGCGAACAAAAGGATAATAAGTAAGTCCCAAACCAATTAAAAAGATAAGCGCTGCTCTTTTAAACGTTTTCGTAAAGAATTTTGTGTTACTCCATGTATTGATCTTTTTAAAACTAAAACTCATTGCATTTCCTACCACAAATAAAAAGGTAGGAAAAACGAGATCTGTTAATGTAAACCCATGCCAGGCTGCATGTTTAAAGGGAGCATAAATCGTAGCCCAGCTTCCTGGATTATTAACCAAAATCATAAGGGCAACCGTCATTCCGCGTAGAATGTCCAGTGATAAATAGCGAGAGGGAGAAGCCATATATTAAAATAAAATAAATCTTTTTTATCTTCTTAAATGTACAAAATTTAATTAAATAAAAAATCTTCACTAAAATTTTACATTAAGTCTTTTGTAAACTAAATTTTTTATATACTTTTATTTTTCAGAAATTTAGTTCTTTGCAATAAGAATTAAATTTTTAACGAAAGGCGAAAAAGCCTTGCATTTTTCCGACATGTATGAGTCTAAATTTACAGGATTTTCTAATAGAAGATGCTCAACTAGAAGAAATGAGCAATGTTGAGCGTAAAAAGGTACATCAAAAGACACGAATTATAAAGCATATGTTTCTTAATGGTGATACCTCTAATGCTGAAATTTGTACAAAATTTGGTATTAGTCTTCCTACCTCTATGGCACTTATCAACCAGTTACTGGACGATGGTATCGTAATTAAAAAAGGACGTGGAAAATCTGAAGGTGGCCGTAAACCCGATCTTTATGGTTTAAAAGAGCATTCCTTTTTTGTACTAAGTATTCATATAGAACGCTTCAAGATAAAACTGGCACTTATAGATAATAATCACAGTATCGTAAAAGAAGAAATTCTGGAAACACAGATTTCTACCAACTCCAATATCGTAGATCTTTTATATGATTTTTCTCAGGAGTTCTTTGAAGCTTCAGAAGTAGATCATAAAAAGATCATGGGCGTAGGCATTAGTATGCCTGGTCTTGTGTCTTCAGAAGAAGGAAAAAACTTTACCTACTATTTAACCGAACAGGATCCTGCATCATTACGAGACAAATTCGAAGAACGATTTAAAAAACCGGTAGCCATCTTAAATGATGCAAAAAGTGCTTCTTTGGCCGAGTTTCATTTTGGCCTAGCAAAAGAGAAACAAAATGTACTGGTGATCTCTATGGATTGGGGTGTTGGACTGGGAATTATTATGGGTGGAAAAATCCACTCTGGAGTTTCTGGTTTTGCCGGTGAGTTTGGACATATCCCAATGGTAGAAGATGGTATGCTTTGTCACTGCGGAAAAAGAGGTTGTTTAGAAACCGAAGCTTCTGGACTGGCTTTAGTGAGAAAAGTAAAAGAAGGACTTAAAAATGGACAAACCTCTATTTTAAATAGTCTTACTCCTGAAGATCTTGAAAAATTAGAACCAGATACCATTATTGAAGCGGCCAACAAAGGCGATCAATTCGCGATAAACTCACTTTCTGAAATAGGAATTAGCCTTGGTAAAGGTATCGCGATCTTAATACAGATCTTTAATCCAGAACTTATTGTGTTGGAAGGAAAGATCGCCAAAGCAAAACAATTTATTACCACCCCAATTCAGCAATCCATGAATATTTATTGCATGATGCAGCTGAAGGAAAAAACAAATATAGAATTATCGAATCTTGGCAATAACTCTAGTCTTTATGGCGGCACCATCGCTGTAATGGACAGTATTTTCAAGAATCAAATTACAATGATTAAGTCACATTTAAGTTAAAATAGATACTCATGGCCAGATTAAATCTCTTAGAAGAAACACGTTTTGAGAAGCTCCCTGTAAAAGTTTACAAAGACGAAAATTCAGCTTCTGTAAAAGTTGCAAAGCGTATCGCTAAGATTATCAAAAAAAGACAGGAAAAAGGAAAAAATGCTGTTTTAGGTCTAGCAACCGGAGCTACTCCTGTAAAAGTTTATGAAGAACTAATACGTCTTCATAAAGAAGAAGGTCTTAGCTTTAAGAACGTTATTACCTTTAATCTGGACGAATATTATCCAATGCAGCCAGATGAAAACCAGAGCTACGTTAAGTTCATGGACGAAAATCTGTTTAACCATGTGGATATTCCAAGAGAAAATATTAACATCCCAGATGGGACGCTTGCCAAAGAAGATATTGCAGATTTCTGCCTTAAATACGAAGAGAAAATTACTGAAGTTGGAGGTTTAGATCTTCAGGTGCTTGGTATTGGTAGAACAGGACATATTGGTTTTAACGAACCTGGTTCTGCTCCTAACAGTGGTACACGTTTAGTTACTTTAGATGATCTTACAAGACGTGATGCTTCCCGTGATTTTGGTGGAAAAGAAAATGTTCCTACCAAAGCTATTACCATGGGAATTGGTACCATCTTTAAAGCTCGAGAAATCATTTTAATGGCCTGGAGTAAAAAGAAAGCTCCAATCATTAAAAAAGCGGTTGAAGGTGAAATCTCTGGAAGCGTACCAGCAACTTATCTTCAATTAAACGATCATGTAGAGTTTATTTTGGATGAAGATGCAGCTTCAGAATTAACAAGATTCGACACTCCATGGTTAGTAAAAGATTGTAGCTGGGATAAAGACCAAATTAAGAAAGCCGTAATCTGGTTATCTAACGAGGTTAACAAGCCAATTTTAAAGTTAACCGACGAAGATTACAACAGCCACGGTATGGCGCAGCTGGCTACAGAAAAAGGGCCTGCTTACAACATTAATATCGACGTATTTAATCAATTACAGCATACGATTACCGGTTGGCCTGGTGGAAAACCAAACGCAGATGATACGCAGCGTCCAGAACGTGCAGAACCTGCTAAAAAACGTTCGATCATCTTTAGTCCGCACCCAGATGATGATGTAATTTCTATGGGAGGTACTTTTATTAGATTGGTAGACCAGGGACATGATGTACACGTGGCTTATCAAACTTCTGGAAATACCGCAGTTTGGGATACCGATGTATTACGTTATGTTGAATTTGCGATCGATTTTAATAGAAGTATTGGTGAAGATACCAGCAAACTAGAAGAGATCTACGATAACTTCAATAAGTTTATTACTGAAAAGCGTCCAAATGATATAGATCTTCGCGAGATCATGGACGTAAAAGGTTTTATTAGAAAAACTGAAGCGATCGCTGGTGCTCGTTATGCAGGCTTAGTAGATGATAATATTCATTTTATGGCTTTACCATTCTACGAAACTGGTAAAAAAGTAAAAAGCCCTGTGACTGAAGAAGACGTGAAAATTACGATGGAATTACTTCAAAAAGTAAAACCTCATCAAATCTTTGCTGCTGGTGATTTTGCAGATCCGCATGGTACTCATATTGTATGTTTCAATATAATTATTGAAGCGATGAAACGTCTTCGCGAAACCGAAGAATGGACAAAAGACTGTTGGTTATGGATGTATCGCGGTGCATGGCAAGAATTTGATATCCATGATATCGAAATGGCGGTACCACTTTCTCCACAAGAAGTGGCTAGAAAACGTGAAGCGATCTTTAAACACCAATCACAAAAAGACACTCCGGTATTCCCTGGTGACGACGAACGTGAATTCTGGGTACGTGCTGAAGAAAGAAACAGCGAAACCGCAATGTCTTACCATAATTTAGGACTTGCAAATTACGAGGCGATAGAAGCCTTTGTTCGTTGGAAATTCTAGTACAGTTTTAACCAAGATTCCGTATTTTGGTAACAAACTGTTACGATGACATATTTTAGAAAAATTTTGATTTTAGGAGGTTTGGGTTTGATGATCTCATGTTCTTCAAACCCTTACCGAACTACCAACAAAGTATATAAAAAGAAGGCGAAAGCCTATGCAAAAGAACTTAGTAGATTCCCACTAGAGGAAACCCAGACTGATTCCGCACTCAATTTTGGTGAGTACCCTGTGGGAACTACTAATTTTAATCTTCGACGCCCAAACTTTGTAGTGATCCATCATACCGCCCAGGATTCTACAATTCAAACCTTAAATACATTTACCATCCCACGAACTTCTGTAAGTTCACACTATGTTATTGGTGATGATGGCGAGGTTTTTCATATGCTGAATAATTATTATCGTGCCTGGCACGGTGGTATTGGCCAGTGGGGACACACTACAGATCTTAACTCCTCTTCTATTGGGATCGAACTCGACAATAACGGTAAAGAAGTCTTTTCTGAAGCTCAAATTTCAAGTCTGCTAGATGTTTTAAAACAATTAAAAGAGGATTATAAGATCCCTGCGGAAAACTTTATAGGACATCTGGATATTGCTCCCGGAAGAAAAGTAGATCCAAGTGCCGATTTCCCATGGAAACGCTTAGCTGAAGAAGACTACGGAATTTGGTATGATGAAGATCGCATCGAAAACATTCAATTTGAGCATGAATTTTTCACAGAAAATCCGTTGAAAATCGATAATATCCATCCTGTTTTTAAACAACGAATTGCCTTCCTGGACAGATATTTATTTCCCAACCTAATCCCGGACGATTTTAATATCGCAGAAGCACTAAGAATCATAGGTTACAATATCGACGATCTAGATGCTGCGATCAAAAGCTTTCAAATTCATTTCCTTCAGGAAAAAGAGAACGTAGACGGTATTTTAAATGCTGACGAGATCAAAATTCTGTATAATTTATACCGAAAATCGCTTTAATTAGAAGTTAGATGTTAGAACGCGCTCGCTGTGAGATGTGAGATGTGAGATGTGAGAAAATTTTTATTTTGAATGCTAAATTTCGAATGTTGAATAAAACATATTGTCACTTCGAGTGATTTTAGTGAAGTGATAACGGAACTAAAATTGTATCGAGAAGTGGATTTAAGTTAGAATTTAGATCCCTTACGCTATTAGAATATAGAGTCTAGAAAATAGACACCAAAATCAGGAGTCAAAATTATACAATCTCAGCATCAATTTTCGCTGAAAACTGACCACTAACAAATAAAAACTGTTCACTGTAAACTGTGAACAGTCAACTAAAAATCTACTCCGTAAAAATATCCTGTTCTTTTAAATACTGTAATCCTTTGTCTTTTTCGTTTAGGATTCGTTTAGATCGCAGATAACGATTATAGTTGTATTCATCGAAATCTTCAGCGGTGGTGTCCATCGTGCTTATGTGCACATCGCCCATTGAATGAATAAATTTCTGATCGCCAATCCACATTCCAACATGAACAACTCGCTCTTTGGTAGAATCTGTAGCTGGTCTTCCGAAGAATAATAAATCTCCGGCAACAAGATTTTCAAAGTTCCTAGTAGAATCCACTAAAACTCCTGTATGTACTTGTTGTGAAGCATCACGCGGAATCACCATTCCGTTTAAAAAGTAAACTGTTTTGGTAAAACCACTACAATCTACTCCTTTTGGCGAAGTTCCTCCCCATAAATATGGCAATCCCATTAATTTTTCACCCGTCGAAATAAGCGATTCTCCGTCTACTTCTAAATCGGCTAACCAGGTTTTATAAGGTTTCGCATCAGATTTTGGAACAAAAGCCGTTCGGCCATCGGGATAAGAAATCTCGTAGAAATTTCCGTTTTCAGCAGTAAATTCTAAAATATCTCCGGCAACAAGATCTGAAACCACCTCAGCATCATTTTTAGCCGATTTTAGCGATTTTCCGTAGGGATTTAAATAGATCAGCTTTTCTTTAGATTTCCAGGCAGCAAACGCTTCTTTGGTCATATTCTGAATACCACCGTAATCTACCCAGGCCAGGTAACCATCTGGCGACTGAATATAATACCAGCTTCCCTCCTTTTTATACACTTTCACCGGCATTCCCAAAGTAGCTTGTGTTACCAACTGGGAAGCATGGCGCGGTTCCTCACGAAGATTCGCTACAGAAATTTTGATCACTCCCATCGTTTGATCTTCTAAACCTTCAGCATCTGGTAAAGTTTCGATATTCGACGTAAATTTTATTCCTTTTTGATTGAGTGTTTTTTCTAAATCTTCAGCAGCTTCAGGCATATTGGTTTCGCCTTCGATCGTAAACCCATCAGCATTTTTTTCAGCTTCAAAATCGAATAACGCCACTCTGCCATCAGGTGCATAAACATTTTCTAAACTATCGATAATAACTTGCGCTACGTTCTTTTCTTCGGAAGTTGTTTCCGGTTTTTCATTACAGCTTACCAAAACCGCAGTTAAAGCCAATGTCCAAAAACTATATTTTTTTATCTTCATTTTTACTGAATTTCAATCTTATTCAAATTTAAACAATTTTACACCGGTACCATTTTCCGTAGGATAAATCACTTTTTCTGAAGTAATCTTGACTCCGGTTGAAGTATCATTCTTCAACAATAAAGCACCGTCCATATCTACAAAATCGAGCATAGGAGCAAGTTGCGCAATTGCAGAAATCCCAACGGTCGATTCGGTCATACAACCCACCATCGTTTTTAAACCAAGAGATTTTGCTTTTGCAATCATTCGTAATGCCGGGGTAATTCCGCCACACTTGGTGAGTTTTATATTTACACCATGAAAACGTTCGGCACACTTTTCAACATCGCTTTCTACGATACAACTTTCGTCGGCGATTATTGGTAATGCTGAATTTTCATAAAGCATTTTTTGACCATCAAGATCATCTACCGGAAGTGGCTGCTCTAAAAATTCAACATTTAATTCTTTCAAAATATGGCTATTTTCGATCGCTTGTTTTGCGTTCCACGCTACATTTGCATCGATTCTAAAAACCGATTTTGTATGTTTTCGAAGCTCTTTTATAATTTCGATATCATGATCTGTTCCTAACTTGATCTTATACAATGGCCACGGAAAATCCTTAATCTTACGAATCATTTCTTCGGTTGAAGCAATTCCTATCGTATAACTGGTTTGTGGCGCTTCAGAAGGATCCAAATTCCACAATTTATAGAGCGGTTTTTGCTTTCTTTTTCCGTAGAGATCGTGCAAGGCCATATCTAAAGCACAAAGTGCGAAAGTTTCGGCCTTTAATTCAGGATAAAGCTTTTCCCAAATAACTTCGGGAAGTTCTTCGATATGATTTTCGACGATTTTCTCGACTTTTTTCAGCGACTCAATCATCCCTTCTACCCTTACCCCATAATACGAAGTTGCGGCTGCTTCGCCAAAACCGGTAAAACCATTATGAGATACAGAAACCACCAAACTTGGCTGCACATCACGCGAAGCATGACTAATCCTAAAGGTGTCCTTTAACTGCAGTTGATATTGGTGATATTCGATCTTCATTTTATAATTTATTCCAGAATAATTTCTTTAAAATCACTTTGATTCCCGGTGCGATCTACCGCTGTAATACCGATTTTCGATAATTTCACCTTCTTTTCTCCCACCAGGTAAGAAAGCGTGGTTTTAAGTTCTGAAAGCTGATCGTTATTCAGGATCTTAAAGTCCCATTTACTGCCTTCGTACTGAAAATATAACACCCATCTAAAAACATCATTTTCATCGGGATGTTGCCAGGAAATCCGCAGTGTATTTCCATCAAGATTGGTTAAAACTTCAGGCGATTTTGGCGCTTTGTTATCCATCCACGGGCTTGGTGGCACCAAAGCTGGTTTTCTGAAATAGTTTTCAGCTAAAGCTTTTTCAGCTTCTTTGTTATTCATCAACGCCTTAAGATTCCACAATACCGCTCCAGGATCTTTAGCTAACATTCCGCGAGTGATCAGGATCTGATTGAACAACTCGTTTTCGTAACCTTCTTCTTCGATCAAACCGGCATTAATTCCTGGCCAAACATGTCGGTTTTTAGTATTTTCTTCTTCCCACCAGTTTAATAAAACCGGAAAACTCTGCGGAGTTTGGTCGGTCTTCCAGTACAACTGTGGCGTTAGATAATCTACCCAGCCTTCGTTTAGCCATTTTTTAGCATCGGCGTACAACTTTTCGTATTGATCGTAACCGGCGATAGATTGCGGATAACCGGGACGCCAGATCCCAAACGGACTAATACCAAATTTTACAAAATCCTTCTCTTTTTTAACCAATTTCGCCACACGTTCGATAAAATCATCTACGTTTTTACGACGCCAGTCTCCCCTGCTCAATTTTCCACCTTCAGCTTTATAGGCATTCCAGCTTTGATCGTCTGGGAAATCTTTCCCGCCATTATAAGAATCGTAAGGATAAAAATAATCGTCGAAATGAATTCCGTCTATATCATAACGTTTAACCAAATCTTCGACAACCGTTGCCGTACGATCCTGAACATCTTTGCGAGCAGGATCCATCCAGTACATTCCGTTTTGTAGCTTTACTACCATCTCTGGATTTTCTTTCACTACGGAAGCTTCGCTAATTTCGCCACCTGTGGTATGATAAGCACGATATGGATTTAACCATACATGCAATTCCATACCGCGTTTATGTGCTTCGTTAATCCAAAAAGTTAGCGGATCGTAAAAAGGTTGCGGTGCTTTTCCCTGCTGCCCGGTGATGTAATACGACCAGGATTCGATATCACTTTGATACAACGCATCGGCTTGCGGACGCACCTGAAAGATCACTGCATTGTAGTTATGATTCGCTAAAAAATCTAACAATTTTATGGCTTCACTTTGTTGCTGAGCGGTTGGTAAACCAGAGCGTGAAGGCCAGTTGATATTGGCTACAGTTGCAATCCATGCCGCTCGAAATTCGGCTACATCGATTGGTGGTTCACTCTTTATAATTTCTTCTTCTACCTCAACTTCTTTTGGTAATTCTTCTGGGCTAACCTCAGCAGGTATTGTGGTGTCAACTTCAGTTTCATTATCGGCTTCAGGAATTTGCGTTTCTACAACTTCCGGCTGATTTTCTGGCGCTGAAGTTTGCACCGTTTGCTGTGATTTACAGGAGAAAAGGAGCAAAACACTCCAAATAAATAAACTACTTCTTAACAGGTAGGGTCTTTTCATTATTGAATGCTGACGCATAATTAGTGGTTAAGTTCAATTAGCCAGTTCTAATTATAGAATAAAGCTTGCTCAAAATTAATTAATCTCGAACAAGCTTTATAAATCTAACCTGAAAAATTTATTCTTCGGTATCCCACCAAACTGGTGTCGTTAATCGTATTGCAGGATCATTATTTGGCATATTTTCGTAATTACGATCTTCTTCATTGTACTCGTACATCATTGCTCTTAACCAATCATCTTCGCCAGGGAAGATACTAACGTTCACATTTTCCGGACGTTCTAAACCTGGATAAATGTCATCACTATAATCCACCCTTCTAAAATCTACCCAAGTTTCTGGGTTTAGCATATTTGCAATATATTTTTGAACAAAGATCTGAGATAAGTCAAAACTTTCCTGACCAATTTCTTCATCGATTGTAGACATATATGCTGAAATTTCTTCAGAAGAAATATTTAATTTTTCCAGATCTGCCTCTACACCCTCCAAATAAGCAGAATATGCACCTGCTACATCACCGCTTCGATATCTAGCTTCAGCTTCAATGAATTTTACTTCAGAAAAAGTCATCATAAAAGTAGGTGAATCTGGCGAGGTATAGAATCCGCCATATCCAATAGAATAGTTATCTGCTTCTTCTGCATCTACTCCTGCTCCCGTTGGCACACCCTGATAGCCTCCGTTAACAGCCTCTGGAACAATTACTGATAACCGGGGATCTTCGAAATCTTCTTCAATGTTCAATGGATCCTGCAAAAGTTCTACAAAAAATTCAGAAAAATAATCGAATCTGGTAGAGCCATAACCACTAACACTAAATGGCTGATTATCGTTACTGGCTTCTCCTCCACCGTATTCAATAAGCGCATTATCTTCATTAGAAACAAACCCATTTTCTGCAGCTGTAATAACGGCTTGTGGATCGTAAGCATGTTCTCCAGAAGATTTTTTAGTAAGATGATTCAAATATCTAGCTTTAATAGAGTTTGCAAAACGTCTCCATTGTGCTAAATCGCCATGATATAAAATATCTCCACCTTCATTGTCCAGGCCTAATTCACTCTCCATATCTAGCTCCAGTAAAGCCTCATCTAATAATTGAAAAATTCTTTCGTAAACTTCTTCCTGAGTAGAAAACTCTGGCTCTAATTCTATCGTTTGTTCTGGATCATAGCTATCGTCCATAACTATAGAACCATATTGATCTGTGGCCATTCCAAAAAGATAAGCTCTAAGTATCTTTCCTACTGCAGTATAATGTGGTGAATTGTACTCTTCACCTAAATAAATTAGATCTGCCGTATTTGGCAATGCATAAACATATACATTTTGCCACAAAAAATAATTACCTGTAGTCAAAAAAGTATTCCAGGATTCTGAATAATATGCTGCCGTATTTTGAGAACCATATTGCACGACTCCCAGTACTTCTCTAACTCCTCTATATTGCGCAGTTGCAACAGTGTTTTCTATAGCTCCTTCAATTCTATATTGTGGGGCCAACCCTGTATTGGTAGGTTGAGTTACTGAACTGTTCACATCAAAATAATCATCGCTACATGAAAACGATGTTACCAATGCAGAAACAGCAAATATATAGTTATAAATCTTTTTCATAATTCTTAAAATTTAAATCGTAATCCTACATCAAATCCTCTTGTGTTTGGTGTACCCAAATTATCAATACCCATAGATCCTGCTCCCTGTATACCGGCACCATACGTATTAACTTCTGGATCTACTCCAGAATACTCTGTTATAGTAAATAGGTTTCTTCCCGTTACAGAAAGCTGAGCTGAAACTACATTAAATTTATCCAGAAAATCTGAAGGTAAATCATATGAAAACGTTACATATCTTAATCTTGCATATGAAGCATCTTCTATAAAATTTTCTGCATTTTGAGAATAATATTGCTGAAAATATTGCTGATCTGTAACCTCTACCGTATTTGGATTTCCATTTGCAGTTACACCTTCAACTACTCTCGTTCCTCCTGTAGATCTCCCCAAAGTTTCTTCAGCTAAACCATAATAGGCTAGAGCAGATTTTGTAGCATTATAAGCCTCCTGTCCTTGTACAATATCCAGAAGGAATGTAAAATTAAAGTTTTTGTAAGACAGTGTATTTGTTATTCCCAAAGTCCAATCAGGTAATCTATTTACATCATCGTAGATTACTGTTTCTAATTCTGGTAATCCATCTGCACCAATTATAAATTCTCCTGCATCGTTTCTAACCGCCTGATAACCTCGAAGTCCAAATAGAGAACCTCCAAGTATAGCAGCACCAGCAGCAGTATTACCAAATGTCCATGAATCTGATAAATATACTTCGTCTAACTGCCCAGGCAATTCGATAACATCACTTTGATTCACTCCCAAATTATAGGTCATATCCCATTGAAAATCACTTTCCCTAGGAAATAACTTAGCTGTTAATAAGGCTTCTATACCTTTATTCTCAATGGAACCTCCATTTAAAGTCGCATAGAAAGTTCCTGCCGATGGTGGAACCCTAATATCCTCCAAAATTTGATTTTCAGACTTACTATAATAAAAACTCATATCGAGTCCTAATCTGTTTTCAAAAAATCGGGAGTCAAATCCAAATTCATAACTGTTCGTAAATTCAGGTTCTAACTCTGGATTACCAATATCGACCCCGTTATAAGTATAGGCAGAACTTGCAAGTGAGTTAATATTTGTTCCAAGAAAGCTCTCTAAAGCACCAATTGGAGCATCTTTACCTACTTTTGCCCAAGTAGCTCTTAATTTTAAATAGGTTAATCCATTATCTGAAGTAATATCATTACCTCCCTGGCTCAATAAATCTGTTAGAACTGCAGATGAACCTATCGAAGGATAAAAGAATGAACGATCTTCTTGTGGTAAAGTTGAGCTCCAGTCGTTTCTACCGGTAAAGTTTAAAAATAAAGCATCTTTCCATCCAAATTTTACTTCTCCAAAAACCCCAACGGCCCTTCTTCTTCTAATAATTTCTGTTATTGATTGATTTTCCTGAGAAACATTACCAATACTATAAATTCCTGGTGCCTGAAAACCATCTCCATAAGTATACACTGTATGAACTTTTAAGTCTTCTACCATATTACCTACTAAAGCATCTACAGCAAAATCCTCTGTAATATCTTTATTATAGCTAATAATTAAATTCGACGTAGTTCTTCTATTTTCTCTTTCAAACTGACTTATATAACCTTCTGATCTGTTTTCGATTAGTGAACCAGTACCAATAACCTGTTTACTAAATTCCCTAAAATAATCTGTTCCCAGCTTATAGGAAATATTAAAATCATTTAGGAAATCATAGCTTACATTCACAATTCCCAGTAATCGATTTACTTTATTTTCATTAGGACTATTTTCTAAACTCCAGTATGGATTATCAAAAGTCTGATCATTATAAAACATTCTTTGAGAGCCATCGTCATTATAGTAATCCTGAATATCAATATTTACAGGATAGGACAATAAACTACTATAACTACTACCACTGGCATTTCCTTGTCTGGTACTTCCTATTTCACTTACAATATAATTTGCAGATGCACCTACAGTTAGTTTATCATTTACTTGAGAACTGGTATTAATCTTGAAAGAAGTTTTATCATAACTTGTTCCGTCAATTACACCATCTTGAGAAAGATCACCAATAGATAAATACATTGTTCCTTTTTCTGTACCTCCAGAATAGCTCACATTATGATTTTGTGTAACCGCGGTTTGATAAAAATCGCTGATATGATCATAGGTTTGTGCCCCCGAAACTTCTGGTCCCCAACTAAACGGAGATTGAGTTTCATAACTAAATCCATCTGTACTCAATATTTGTGTTCCCTGTCCATAATTTTGCTGTACGTCTGGAGTGCCTAAAACTTCGTCTACAGAAAATGTTCCTGAGTAAGAAACCGTGCTACTACCGGCCTTTCCTTTTTTAGTTGTAATAATAACAGCTCCTTCTGCAGCCTGAATACCATAAAGAGCAGCCGCTGCAGGTCCTTTTAGAACAGATATATTTTCTATATCCTCAGGATTTAAATCGGCAGCGCGGTTAATGCTGGCTACAGTCAAACTAGATCCAGTAGAGTTATCAATAGGAATACCATCTACTACGAATAATGGCTGGTTGTCCCCGGTAATAGATGTACCTCCACGAATTAGGATCACTGAAGAAGAACCAGGAGCTCCACCAGAATTTCCTATAGTTACCCCAGAGACTTTACCTTGCAGACCACTTACCACGTTTTGCTGATTTCCTTCTAAAACTTCTTCTGAAGTTACTTCTTGTACAGAATAACCTAGAGCTTTTTTCTCTCGCTCTATACCAAAAGATGTAACAACAACCTCGTTTAAACTTTCTGTATCAACGGCCATGGTAATATTAAAAGCAGACTGATCTTCTACTTGTACCTCCTGAGTAGTAAAACCTATGGAAGAAAATACTAGAATTGCACCTTCAGCATTTGGAATGCTTAAACTGAATTTACCGTCAAAGTCGGTTACTGTACCTATATTCGAATTTTTTACCCGAACATTCACTCCAGGAAGCGGAATTTGATCTTCATCCACAACTGTTCCTGAAATGTCTCTCTCCTGTGCCCAAATCTGTATTGAAAACAATAAGAATAGCAACAAGACTGGTCGCTTGAATTGTCTTTTCATAGTAGTTCGTTAACAATTAGTTATAAAACAAACTTATTATTTAAATTTTCTAAAAGCAATAAAAAGTAGCATTTATTAAAAAATAATGCAATATTTAAAGTTAAATAATATATTTATTGCGATAAAAAGCAGCATTTTACCATGTTTCAATAAAAATTATTTTTTAATAAATCATCTATATTTTAACGTATTGTATAGTTTTTATCGATATTTAGCCTTGATATAAACTATGCAAATATCAAATTGTAATTATTCCTACAATGAAAAAAAAAGAACGACACGAGATTATTTTAAACGAAGTTCATTTACATAACAGAGTACTGCTAAGCGACTTAACTAATATTCTTAATGTCTCTATGGATACTGTAAGAAGAGATCTTGTAGAATTGGATAAAGAAAAACAATTAAAAAAGGTTCACGGCGGCGCGGTATCTAATGGTTTCAATATACACTCTGATCAAAATCGAGAGATCTATGAGTATGAAAATAAGTCAGTCATCGCTAAAAAAGGCATTTCCCTTTTAAATCATGGTGATGTTGTGCTTATAACGGGTGGGTCTACAAATTTAGAACTGGCAAAATTATTACCAAAAAAGATGAATCTTACCTTTTTTACGCCCAGCCTACCTATGGCGGTAGAATTGCTTAATAATTCATCTATGCTAAGCGAAGTACACTTAATTGGCGGAAAACTCTCTAAAGGATCTCAATTAGCTACCGGTGGAAGTTCTATTAATACTTTAGCTGAAATTACTGCAGATATTTGCTTTCTAGGAACCGGTTATATGGATTTAGAAAAAGGAATTACTGAAATTGATTGGGAAATTGCTCAGATGAAGAAAGCAATGGTCAATTCTTCAAAAAAGATCGTTTCCCTAAGTATTTCTAAAAAATTGAATACCATAAACCGCTATAAGATCTGTGATCTTACGCAAGTAGACACCATGGTAACCGAATTAGACCCTTCAGATAAAAGCCTTGAAAAATATCAAAAAGCAGGTCTAAAATTGCTCTAAACTATAAGCCGATATTCGATATTATTTGAGCTCTTTTTTATAATTGATAACTCCTTGAGGGAAAAACCAAGAGCGTTAATTTGAAGATTATTCCTTATTTAAAGTAAGACAAGAAATTTTTAATCTCGATTATCGAGTAAGACATTTCTAACGCTACCATGTTTCAGTAAAAGCTCTTTAGCTTCAGCTTCTGGTACATTAAGCTCGTCCATGATCATTTGCGTACCGCGACCAACCAGCTTTTTGTTAGAAAGCTGCATATCTACCATTCGGTTGCCTTTAACTTTCCCCAATTTGATCATCACGCTGGTAGAAATCATATTCAGCACCATCTTTTGAGCAGTACCAGCTTTCATTCTTGTACTACCGGTCACAAATTCTGGTCCTGTAACTACTTCAACAGGAAATTCTGCTGCTTCACCTAATGGGCTGCCACTGCTACAGGCTACACATCCTGTTGATATTCCCTGTTTTCTAGCCTCATTTATTCCGCCGATAACATAAGGAGTTGTGCCCGAAGCTGCAATACCAACAAGTGTATCATTTACTGAAATTTGATACTTCTGAAGATCTTTCCAGGCTTGTAAAGTATCATCTTCGGCATTTTCAACCGCATTTCTAAGAGCAGTATCACCACCAGCAATTAAACCAATAACTATATCTGGAGTTACGCCAAATGTTGGTGGACATTCTGAAGCATCTAAAACTCCCAATCTACCACTGGTACCGGCACCAATGTAAAATAACCGACCTCCTTTTTGCATATTTTCAACAATTACATCTACCAGCTTTTCTATAGCAGGAAGCTGCTTTTGTACATTTTCAGCAATTGTTTGATCTTCTTTATTGATGTTCGACAGCAAATCTGCCGTGCTCATCTTTTCAAGATCGTTATATTTTGACTGCTTTTCGGTATCGGGTTGTTTACTCTCCATCAGATAATATTAGCTCTCGCAATTTCCGATTATTTTTCTACTGTAGAAAATACTCCTTTAATTTTTGTTGCATTCCACTGCACATCTGGGGTATTGTAAAAGTTAATTCCGAGGTAATCCAGGCGTTTCCCATGAGTTCCTAAACGCTTGGTAAATTCAGAATAATCTTTCTTTTTCGGTGAAGACCAGCCAACTTCGGCAACAGCGATACTTCTTGGCCAAAGACGGTCGTCTGCAGTTGCATCGCTATGTACAAGCTCTGTCCAAACCGCAGCTTCGACACCTATAGCATTCTCATTTTCAGAAACAAAATCGTAAACGTTCTTTAAGGAAACTCCGTCTTTTTTACACCAGCTATAGGTATTTGGCTGATTTGGAATATTCCCGTGATCTAAATAAAAATTTTTACAAATAGATTCGATAATCCTAGTATCTACAACACTTTTGGTGGTACCCGTCCAACGCTGACTAATAAACGAATCGTCTACTTTTGCCTGGGTAACTTCTTCCCAACCAATAGCAGTTTTGCCGTTTTCGCGAACAATTTTTTCAGCTTTTACTACAAATTCTTTGTAATGCTCATCTTCGATCTCGTCACCGCCAATATGTAAATAAGGACCATCGGTAATTTCAGCAAGCTCGGCAATTACATCACTAATAAAATCGTAAACCACGGGTTTTTCCATACAAAATTTACTCCATCCCACATTGGTTCCATGAAATGGTTCTGGTGGTGTTGCACGTTTTGGCTCCAAATTCTCGAAATTATCACAGCTTAATTCTGGATATCCCTGCAGGGCCGCATAGGTATGACCCGGCATATCGACTTCAGGAATAATTATTACATTACGCTCTTTTGCATAGGCCTGTAATTCTTTAAATTCAGCCTGAGTTAGATAACCGGCACGCCCATTCTCTACAGCAGACTGCCCTCCTATCTCGGTTAATTTTGGCCATTTTTTGATCTCAATTCTCCAACCCTGGTCGTCGCTTAAATGAATATGAAAACGATTCAATTTATAAAGCGCCATACGATCTACATGCTTTTTTAGATAATCCAGATCGAAAAAACTTCTGGCAACATCGATCATGCTTCCACGCCATTCGTAAAAAGGTTTATCTGTAATGCTAACCGCTGGAATACCAAATTCTGAAGTGATTTTACCATTTTCCACTTCAGCTGGAAACAATTGGCGAAGCGTTATTATTCCGTAGAAAAGTCCGGCATTAGTAGCGGCTTCAATTTTAATTTTTTCTGAAGTTACCTTAAGCTGATAACCTTCATTTCCTAAAGAAGAAGAAAGATTTTTATCGATTTTCAATGAAACGATAGCTTCCTTTTCTGAAGCTTTTTCAAGCTCACTTCCTGCAGTATTCAATAGTGCTTTTAGCCATTTTAAACTTTTTTCAGCTTCAGCATCTGCATAAAAAGTTAGCCTAGATGAAAACTGAAATTCGCTATTTTTCCATTCAATTTTGGAAGGCTTGGGAATTATAGCCGGTTTATCCTGTGCTAAAACACCTAAAAAGATGAATACTGAAAAGAAAACAGAAAAGAAAGAACGTTTCATATTTATATTTTTAATCCCCCATTGAGTGTTTAATTCCCCGAGGTTTGATTCATTAAATCCAAGATGTGCTTATCTAATCTTATGTCCCTTAACGGCAAAGAAAAGAATGTATAAATAACACGGAATCACTACCCAATATGCCTGCTGAAGCCCAAAGCTATCTGCTAAAGAACCATAAGCCAAAGGAACGATCGCACCACCGGCAATAGCCATGATCAAGAATGAAGAAGCTATTTTAGTGAATCTTCCAAGACCGTCTAAAGCTAAAGGCCAGATTGCAGGAAAAACAACCGCATTTGCTAAACCAAGCATCGATATACAAAGTACGGAAACAAAACCTTCAGTAAAAATAGCCGCTAAACCTAAGATAATACCTAAGATTCCTGAAATTTGTAATGCTTTTGCCTGACTAATATATTTTGGAATAGTAACAGTCCCGATCAAATAACCAACGATCATTGCCGCTAGTGTATAGGATGTAAATTGTAAAGCCGCTTCAGAAGCAATTCCCTGCCCATCTTTTGCATAGGTAATTACTGTATCACCGGCAATAACCTCTACACCAACGTAAAGAAACATCGCTAAAGTTCCTAAAAGTAAATTAGGAAATTGGAAAACACTGGTTTTATTTTTATTAGCTTCTGCTAAACTTTCATCTTCTTTGTCAGTTTCAATTTCTGGTAAAGAAGAAAAATAAATTAAAACCGCTAAACCTACAAGAACGATCGCCATTACGATATAAGGCATCTCAACTCGTGAAGAAAGCAAATCTAATTCGGCTTCACGCTCGGCTCCGGTTAAGGTGCTAAGTTTCGCTTCCACCTGATCCATATTTTTAAGTAATATGGCTCCAATCGTTAAAGGTGCTAAAATACCTGCAACCTTATTACAAATACCCATAATACTAATACGCTTCGCAGCACTTTCTATTGGGCCTAAAACGGTGATATATGGATTTGCAGCAGATTGTAATAAAGCTAAACCTGTTCCCTGAACAAACAATCCTGTTAAAAATAAAGCATAAGTTCTTGATGCTGCAGCCGGGATGAATATTAAAGCACCAACTGCCATCACAACTAATCCAAGCCCCATTCCTTTTTTGAAACCTGTTTTTTCTAAAACTTTAGCTGAAGGAATTGCCATCACAAAATAAGAGATGTAAGATGCAAATGCTACAAAGAACGACTGGAAGTTATTAAGATCGTTCGCTGTTTTTAAATAAGGGATTAAAACTGAGTTTAACCAGGTTACAAATCCAAAGATGAAAAATAAAACACCTATAATGATTATAGATTTACTGGTTCCTGAAGTTTTCGAGTTATCGCTCATAATATTTATTTACTCGTGTTTTAAATTAGCATTTTAAAAAAGCTTAAATTCAAATCATTAAAATTTTCTAAAAAGACTTTCTACAAAAAAAAGAAACTTTTTTATAAAACTTAAACACTTTATTAACTTTTTTTATAATTAAAAAGAACATAATCTAAATTTTTATTTAGAATTATCTATAATTTCGAGCCAAAACTTGAATTTTTAAAGAGCCATTTAAAGTTTACATCAGGTATTTGAAATAAACTATATTTGCAGCCCAAAAATTTTATAACTATACTGTCAAATATTATAATATTTTGATTGATTTTTGATCATAAAATTTGGGTTCGCTTTAAAATGATGGTTTTACAAATTACAAGCTATCCTATTTAAAACGAATTATTTAAAAGATATTGAGGGAAAACCTCAGCTACATCCAAGTTTGGATATAATTTAAAATGTTCACAATTGCATGAAACACATTCGTAACTTTTGTATCATCGCCCATATCGATCACGGTAAAAGTACGTTGGCAGACCGCCTTTTAGATTTTACAGGATCGGTAACAGAGAGAGAAAAGCAAGCACAGCTTTTGGATAGTATGGATTTGGAGCGGGAGCGTGGTATCACTATTAAAAGTCATGCAATCCAAATGGATTACATTCATGAAGGTGAACAATACGTTTTAAATCTTATCGATACCCCGGGACACGTAGACTTTTCTTACGAAGTTTCTAGATCTATTGCTGCCTGTGAAGGCGCTTTATTGGTGGTAGATGCCGCACAAAGTATCCAGGCACAAACGATTTCTAACCTTTATCTGGCTTTAGAAAATGACCTGGAGATCATTCCGGTTTTAAATAAAGTTGATCTTCCCAGTGCCAATCCAGAAGAAGTTACAGACGATATTGTAGATCTTTTAGGTTGCGATCGTGAAGAGGTGATTCCTGCCAGTGCAAAAACAGGTATCGGGATCGAAGAAATATTACATGCTATTATTACCAGAATTCCTGCACCAAGTGGTAAAGTTGATGCTCCTTTAAGAGCCTTAATCTTTGATTCGGTTTACAATCCATTCCGCGGCGTAGAGACTTTCTTTAGAGTAATAAATGGTAGCATAAAAAAGAATCAACACATAAAATTCGTTGCTACAGGCAAAGATTATTCAGCAGATGAAGTTGGTACTTTAAAATTAATTCAGCATCCAAAACAGGAGATCAAAACTGGCGATGTTGGATATCTAATTACCGGAATAAAAGATGCCCGTGAAGTAAAAGTTGGGGATACCATTACCGATGCTAAAAATCCTACGACAGAGGCCGTTGCCGGTTTCGAAGATGTAAAACCAATGGTATTTGCGGGAATTTATCCTGTAGATACAGAAGATTACGAAGAGCTTAGAGCATCGATGGAGAAACTTCAGCTTAATGATGCTTCCTTAGTATTCACTCCAGAGAGTTCTGCAGCTTTAGGATTTGGTTTTAGATGTGGATTCTTAGGAATGCTTCACCTGGAAATTATTCAGGAACGATTAGAGCGTGAATTCGATATGACGGTAATTACTACCGTACCTAACGTTTCTTATTTTGCTTATACCAATAAGGAGCCAGATGAGATGATTTTGGTAAACAATCCATCAGATCTACCAGAACCATCAACCTTAAATAGAGTAGAAGAACCGTTTATTAAAGCTACAATTATTACCAAAGCCGATTATGTTGGGCCAGTAATGTCGCTTTGTATTGAGAAACGAGGAGAAATTACAAATCAAACTTATTTAACTACAGAGCGTGTAGAACTTTCGTTCGATATGCCTTTAGCAGAAATTGTTTTCGATTTTTATGATCGCCTAAAAACAGTTTCCAGAGGTTATGCATCTTTCGATTATTCACCAATAGGAATGCGTGCTTCTAAACTGGTAAAAGTAGATGTACTTCTTAACGCCAATAAAGTAGATGCACTATCAGCTTTATTACACCAGGACAATGCTTACGATATTGGTAAGAAAATGTGTGAAAAACTGAAAGAACTTATCCCAAGACAGCAGTTTGATATTCCTATTCAGGCGGCGATCGGGGCTAAGATCATTTCCAGAGAAACTGTAAAAGCCCTTAGGAAAGACGTTACCGCAAAATGTTATGGTGGAGATATCTCTCGTAAAAGAAAGCTATTAGAGAAGCAGAAAAAGGGTAAAAAACGTATGCGCCAAGTAGGAAACGTAGAAATTCCTCAGGAAGCGTTTATGGCCGTTTTAAAACTAAACGATTAATAACAGTTATAAACTGATTTTATATAAAAACCCTCATAGCTTAAAAACTATGAGGGTTTTTATTTTTTACTTGTTTTATGCTTATTGCTTCTGAAGTGTGATCTCCATTACATCTACATTTGCAGTACCTTCCATTCCGCCGGTTAAGGCTGCACTTCCTGAAGCGTTAAGGATCATTCTATTAGAACTCAGTTCTATGATTTCAACCTCATGTTCTTCAGATTGTGTTTCCAAATATAGTTTGTCATCAACTATCGAGTAATTACCCGATACCGATGAATATGGTACAGCTTCTTCACTAGTGTACTCCTGGCCGTTCATGATCATGGTGAACTCGACTGTATAAGCTCCAGAAGATGTAAATGTACCGTCCTCTTTAAAATCGAAGATATAATCATCAAAACTCACGGACTGGCCTATAAATTGGTAATCCAAATTGCCATAATTCATATCACCTTCGTAATAAACGTTAGAAACTTCCCAGGTTCCATTAATTTCGTTAGAAATTTCAGAATCATTGTCGTCATCACTACCGCAAGAGCCCAATAGAAAACATACCAACAACATTGGTATTAAAAATAACTTCTTCATTTTTTGATTGATTAAGAGTGAATTTTCATCTACAATATAACCAATTGGTAGCATTAAAATCTGCCTCAGAATAAAATAGGGTATAAATCCCCCTTATTTCTTATTGATTTCTCAATTTCTTAAATTTGTGAAAATTGCTTCATTTTTGACCAAAATCGACTTAAATTGAACCAAAACTGATTAAAAAACGCGAAAAAGGAGAATAAAATGGCTGGACATAGTAAATGGGCGAATATAAAACACCGCAAAGGAGCGCAGGATAAAAAACGTGCAAAGCAATTTACCCGAGCAATTAAAGAAATTAGTGTTGCTGTAAAAGAAGGTGGCGGTGCAGATCCTGAAGCTAACCCAAGTTTACGTAATGCAATAAGCAATGCAAAAGGGGTAAACATGCCCAAAGACACCATAGATCGAGCTGTTAAAAAAGCAAGTGGGGCAGATGCCGATAACTACGAAACAGTAAGTTTTGAAGGTTATGGACCTAACGGAATCGCAATCTTTGTTGAATGCACCACAGATAATACCAATAGAACCGTAGCTTCTGTGAGATCCATTTTCACTAAAAATGGCGGAAGTTTAGGTACCAATGGTTCGTTAGAATTTTTATTCGATAAAAAAGGAGTTTTTGTTCTTGAAAAAGAAAAAATTGAAATGAATCTTGAGGAATTTGAACTCGAACTTATAGAAGGTGGTGCCACCAAAATCGAAAAAGAAGATGATCTAATAACAGTTTATACCGATTTTAATGATTTTGGACTGATGTCTTCTAAGCTTGAAGAATTAGAGATCGAAACAAAATCTTCTGAAGTACAACGAATTCCTTTAAATACCTTGGAACTGCCGGTGGAGGACGCTAAAAAGATCTTAAACCTCATCGAAAAGTTTGAAGATGATGATGACGTTCAAAACGTATATCATAACCTTGAAATTACAGACGATCTTATCGACGCTATGGATGAAGATTAAATCCCATTAAAAAATATAAACCATAAATGCCCAATTTTAATATTTAAAATTGGGCATTTTTATCACAATTTATGGCTTAGTCTATTATTTTACTAATCATCATCGGTTTTGGTTTTCGTATCTTCTTCGTCGCCAGTATTCGAGTTATCTTCAACTTCCATCTGTTTTCCTAGATAAACAAGTTTAAAGCCTTCTTCGATTTCTACTTCTTTACTATTAGACGGAATGATACTAAGATTTCCTTCAGTATTTTTTACAAACAGCGGAATAATATCAGAATCGGTTTTAGAAATTTCAATTAATCCTTCGTAATGCTCTTTAGAATTTAAAGTAACCTCGTGTACTTGCGAGTACTTGCGGGCAAGATTCGTAAGTTTTACGTAATCATCTGTTTGAGAGAACAATCCTTCTTTTGGATTATTTTCTGGATCCTGCATTTCTTCAGGAGAAACCACTCTAAAAGATCCATTTTCACCAAAATGCTTTCTAAACTTTTCTATGGCATTTTTATTAATCTCACTGTTACTGGTCATGGCCATCAAATAACCTATATCATTAAGCTCGATATTATTAATAAGATCTTCAGAATATACATTTTCTTCGATCGCATCTAATCCCATGCTTTTCGCTTTTCTAACATTCATCCCATTGTTATCTACTAAAACAACATGACGACCATTTTCTTCCATGTATTTACCAATGATCCTTGAGAAAGATGAAGCTCCAATAATTAAAATTCCTTCAGAATCTTTCAAAAATACGCCTACGAGCTGAGCAAATAAACGTGCCGTCGTAGCATTTAATAGTACTGTCCCCAATACGATCATAAACACCAAAGGCGTAATATATTCGGCTCCTTCTACACCTTGATTTGCTAATTCTATACCAAATAGCGAAGCAATACCTGCAGCTACGATACCTCGAGGACCAACCCAGCTTATAAATAACTTTTCGTTGAATTTAAGCGAAGAATTAATACTACTTATAAAAACACCCAGCGGTCTTACTACGAAAACGATCACTGCAAATAACCAAATCGCTTTACTTGTAAATACCAAGTAAAGATCTTCCATATTAATATTTGCAGCCAGCAGTATAAATAAGATCGAAATTAAAAGAACACTTAAAGATTCCTTGAAATAAAGCAGCTCTTTTAAATTTGGTAAATCTATATTTCCCATCACCATTCCCATCACAACCACGGCTAGAAGTCCGCTTTCGTGTGCAAATTGATCAGACAATACAAAAACACCAAGTACTGCGGCCAGTGTAAGTACGTTTAATAAATAATGCGGAATGATATTTTTCTTGATACTGTAGGCGAGGGCATGGGCAAAAGTAAATCCAAAAGTGAATCCAAAAAGCACGATCTTACCAAATTCTAACAATACGGTTGAAGTATATTCTTTTCCTTTCCCGGCACTTATAAACTCAAAAACCAGTACAGCAACCAAAGCACCAATAGGATCGATTAAGATTCCTTCCCATTTTAAGATCGTTGAAATATCCTTTTTAAGCGGAATATTTCTAAGAATAGGTGTAATTACCGTAGGCCCGGTAACAATGATTAGCGAGGCAAATAAAAACGAAATTTGCCAGCTGAGATCAAAAATATAATGTGCAGCAATACCGGCACCAATAAAAGTGATAATTACAGCGACTGTTATAAGCTTCACAATCACGAAACCCACATTTAAGATTTCACCTTTTTTAAGCGTTAAACCACCTTCAAAAAGAATGATCCCTATGGCGAGAGAGACAAAATAAAATAAACTTTCGCCCGGGAATAATCCAGATTCGCCATTCCAGATAGGTTCTATAAGCTTACTTCCATCCTCTGTAAATATGGTCGCAATTGGTCCCACACAAAGACCAATCAATATCAACGGAAGGATTGCAGGAATTTTAAACTTCCACGCCACCCATTGTGCCAATATTCCTAAAATTACTATACCTGCTAATTCTAACATTAATCTTTTCGGTTTGATTTAAATGCTAAAAATATTAAAAATAGTTTAGTTTGCTCCTAAGCTCGTCTTAAACTCGATTTATTTCTAATCTCATGTTAAATCAGGCTAATAAACTGCTTTTGAGAATTTGATTTAATAATTTGCGATATATTGTGAAAATTTGATTTTTTATGAAATTATATCCTATCGAAGCAGGAAATTTTAAACTGGACGGCGGTGCTATGTTTGGCGTTGTTCCTAAAAGTATCTGGCAAAAGACCAATCCTGCAGATAGCAATAACATGATCGATATTGGCGCCAGAAGCCTTTTGATCGAAGATGGAAATAAACTAATTCTTATCGATACAGGACTTGGGGATAAGCAAAGCGACAAATTCTTTAGTTATTATTATCAGTGGGGTGATGATTCTCTAGATAGATCTTTACAAAAAAACGGATTTCATCGCGACGACATTACCGATGTTTTTACTACACATCTTCATTTTGATCACTGCGGTGGCTGCGTGCAATGGAATAAAGATCGCACCGGTTACGAAACCGTATTTAAAAACGCTAAATACTGGAGTAATAAAGATCACTGGGACTGGGCCACAAAACCTAATGCACGCGAAAAAGCATCATTTTTAAAAGAAAATATCTTACCAATAGAAGAAAGTGGGCAACTTCATTTTGTAGATCGAAAAGACAAAGAAAATTTCACCAAAATACCAGATCTTGGCTTTGGCGTGCTCTTTGTAGATGGACATACCGACAAACAAATGATACCACACCTGGAGTATAAAGGGAAAAAACTGGTTTTTATGGCAGATCTTTTGCCAACCGCGGGTCATATTCCTTTACCCTATGTGATGGGATACGACACCAGGCCTTTACTTACTTTACCTGAAAAGCAAAGCTTTTTAGATAAAGCAGCAGATGAAGAAATCTATTTGTTTATGCAACATGACGCTCACAACGAAGTTATAACCGTAAAACACACTGAAAAAGGTGTGAGACATGATCAAACATACACGTTTAATGAATTATTTAACTAAAATGAAAATTCCATTTTATAAACCATTACTGGCTGCTACCTCAGCAGCCATTCTTGCGTCTTGTGGGAGTAGTGCTCCTGCAATAGTTTCAACCCCAATCGCTAATATCGATACCATTCCGCTTAAGGTTACTGCACTTACAGATGCTCAGTTTAAAAACTGGCCAGAAGCAGATCTTATTTATGATACCATCCCTGGAATGAGTGTAGATAGAGCTTATTCAGAAATAATTAAAGATCAAAAAGGTAAAAAAGTTATTGTTGGAGTGATCGATAGTGGTACAGACATCGAGCACGAAGATCTTAAAAACGTGCTTTGGACCAACGAAGACGAAATTCCCGGGAACGGAATTGATGATGATAACAATGGCTACATCGACGATGTTCACGGTTGGAACTTTTTAGGCGATGCTGTAGATGAAAACCTGGAATATGTTCGAATTTATAGAGAATTAAAACCTAAATATGAAGGAAAATCTGCAAGTACAGTTAGTGCTGCAAATCGGGAAGAATTCATTTTATATAAAGAAGCTGAAGAAGAATATCGTAAAGAACTAAACGAAACTCAGCAAAATGTTTCTCAATATGAGCAAATAAAATCGCAATTGGTAGCAGCGCATCAGGCGGTTTCTTCTCAATTAGGGAAAGAAGATTATACTATGGAAGAATTAAGAGCCATGCAGGCTACTGCGCAACCTTTAAGCCAGTATAAAGCCATGTTGCTTCAGATTCAGCAAAATGTGAACGAAAATATTCCAAAAGCGATTGAAGAACTGGATGGAGCAATTGATTATTATAAAGAAATGCTCGAAATCAATTTGAATTTAGAGCTTGATGGAAGAGCCATCGTTGGTGACGATCCAGATGATCTTAGCGATCGTGATTACGGAAATAATAACGTAATGGGACCTGAAGCTGATAAGGAAAATATTAAACATGGTACGCACGTATCTGGGATTATCGCTGCACAACGAAATAACGGTATTGGAATGGACGGTGTTGCCCAAAATGTAGAGATCATGACCGTTAGAGCTGTCCCTAATGGCGATGAGTACGATAAAGACATTGCTCTTGCTATTAGATATGCCGTAGATAATGGTGCTAAAGTAATAAATACCAGTTTTGGAAAATATTTCTCTACGCATCCAGAATGGGTAAGAGAAGCCGTTAAATATGCAGCAGAGAATGATGTTTTGATCGTAAATGCAGCAGGTAACGAAAGTTTGAATCTAGATGAAAAAATGGTGTATCCTAACGATCAAACACCAGAAAATTCTGTAGAAATTAGCGATAACTTCTTAACGGTTGGTGCTTTAAATTACGATTATGGTTCTAAACTGGTAGCCGATTTTTCTAACTACGGAAAGAAAAATGTTGATGTTTTTGCTCCCGGAAATAAAATTTGGTCTACCACACCAAATAATGAATACGAATATTTACAGGGAACATCTATGGCTTCACCGGCGGTTGCGGGTGTAGCGGCTATGATTAGATCTTATTTTCCTAAATTAACCGCTCCACAGGTTAAAAAGATCATTATGGATAGTGGTTTACCGGTTCAGGCGAATGTAATTGTTGGCGGTGATCGATTAAACACAAAGGAATTTAGTGAACTTTCTACCTCTGGAAAGATTGCTAATTTATATAATGCATTAATTTTAGCCTCAAAAGTTTCTAAATAATAACCCAAATTTATGAAAAAACTAATTTTTAGTCTGGCTCTATTGGCCACTGCATTTTCGCAGGCTCAAAATAATACCAGTTACTGGCAACAGCATGTAGACTACGATATGGACGTAGATATGAATGTTGAAAATTACCAATATACCGGTACACAGGAGTTGGTTTATACCAATAATTCTCCAGATACTTTAACCAAAGTATATTATCATATGTTCTTTAACGCTTTCCAACCAGGAAGCGAAATGGATACTCGTTTACAGGATATTCAGGATCCAGATGGGAGAATGGTAAACAACAAAGGAGATCGTCAAAATCCAGATTACGAAAGTAGAATTGCCAAACTTAATGAAGACGAAATTGGTTATTTAAGAGCCACTTCTTTAACTCAGAATGGTAAGAAAGTAGAGATGGAAGACGAAGAAACGATTCTTATCGTTCATCTTGCTGAACCAATTTTACCTGGAAAATCTACTACTTTTAAAATGGAATTTGAAGGCCAGGTGCCTGTTCAGATTAGAAGATCTGGTAGAAATAACGCCGATGGTGTTGCACTTTCTATGACACAATGGTATCCTAAATTAGCCGAATATGATTTTGAAGGCTGGCATGCAGATCCTTATATCGCCAGAGAGTTTCATGGCGTTTGGGGAGATTTTGATGTAACCATTAATATCGACAAAGATTATATTATTGGTGGTACAGGAGTTTTACAAAACCCTGAAGAAATTGGTTATGGTTACGAAGAAGAAGGAACTAAAGTAAAGCGTAAAGGCAAAAAACTAGCCTGGAATTTTAAAGCTGAAAAAGTTCACGATTTTGCCTGGGCTGCAGATCCAGAATATATCCACGACAAATTGGAAACTGAAAGCGGAGTAACACTTCACTTTTTATATAAGGACGACCCAAAAGTTACTGATGCATGGCAAAGAATTCAGCCAGAAACTGCAAAACTACTAGCTTTCTTTAACGAGCATATTGGTCCTTATCCATGGCCACAATATTCAATTATTCAAGGTGGTGACGGTGGTATGGAGTATGCCATGTGTACCTTAATTACCGGTGGCGAAAGCTACAATAGTTTATTAGGAACTACCGCACATGAGTTTGCACATTCTTGGTTTCAGCAATTATTAGGAACAAACGAATCTCAGCATCCGTGGATGGACGAAGGTTTTACTACTTATATTTCTGGATTAGCACAAAAAACGATCAAGGGAACTTCAGGAAATCCAACCGCTGGATCGTACAGAGGTTACAACTATATTGCAACTTCTGGTATGGAGCAACCACAAACTACGCATGGTGATCGTTACGATATCAATACTGCATATTCTATTGCTGCATACAGTAAAGGAGCGGTTTTCTTATCGCAACTTGGTTATGTTATTGGTCAGGATAATTTAGCTGAAACTTTAAATCGTTATTATGATGAATGGAAATTTAAACATCCAACACCAAACGATTTTATAAGAATTGCTGAAAAAGTTTCTGGAGCCGAATTACACTGGTATCTAACAGATTGGACCGAAACTACCAATCAAATTGATTATGCTATTAATAGCGTTGAAGATGCAGAAAACGGAACCAAAATTACCTTAGAAAGAAAAGCTTTAATGCCAATGCCTGTTGAAGTTACAGTAACTTTAAACGATGGTAGTAAAAAATTATACTATATGCCATTGCGCATGATGCGTTGGGAAAAACCAGCTGAAGGAGATGTAGAGCGTATTTTAAAAGAAGACTGGCCGTGGGCATTTCCTACTTACGAGTTGGAAATCGATGCTGCAAAAGCAGATATAAAATCGATCGAAATTGACGAATCTCAGCTTATGGCAGATGTAAACCGTAACAATAATACTTACGGACAGGTAGACTCAGAATAAGAATATTTCTTATCTAGAATAGAAAGTCCGGCAAATGCCGGACTTTTTTGTTTTAAAAAGCTTCCATAATCAAGAACTACAGGAAATTAAACCTTTAATGATAGATTAAATTTTATTTAGTCGATCTATTTTATATTTTTAGAATACCAATCCAACCTCAAGAATATGAAATTAGCGTTTTTTAGCACCAAATCTTATGATAAAGAATTCTTTGATCCTTATCACAAACAGGAAATAGATCTTAAATATTTTGAAGTTAGATTATACAAAGACACTGCAGATCTTACCAAAGGTTACGATGGTGTTTGCGTTTTTGTCCACGATGATCTGGATGAAGAAACTTTAGCGATTTTAGCTGAAAACAAGGTTAAATTTGTGGTACTGCGCTGTGCCGGTTTTAATAATGTAAACCTTGCTGCAGCGGCAAAATATGGTATAAAAGTATATCGTGTACCGGCATATTCTCCAGAAGCCGTAGCAGAACATGCCGTTGCGCTTATTCTTACTTTAAATAGAAAAACACACAAAGCATATAATCGTATTAGAGAAGGAAATTTTTCTTTAGAGCGTTTACGCGGATTCAACCTTCACGGGAAAACCATAGGGGTAATTGGGACCGGTAAAATAGGAAGTATTTTTGCGAAAAATATGACAGGTTTTGGCTGTAAGATTATCGCTTACGACAAGTTTGAAAATAAAGAGATCATAGCGCAAGGCGGTACTTATGTTTCTTTTGAAAAATTACTAGAACAATCTGATATTATTTCTTTACACTGCCCGCTAAATCCAGAAACCAAGCACATCATCAACAAAGAAAGCTTTAAATTAATGAAAGATGGTATGATGTTAATTAACACCAGCCGTGGCCCATTAATTAACACCGTAGATACTATCGAAGCACTTAAATCTGGTAAATTAGGTTACTTAGGTATCGATGTTTACGAGCAGGAAGAACAATTGTTTTTTAAAGATCTTTCTGAAAGTGTGATCAAAGACGATATTATCGCTCGGTTAATTTCCTTCCCAAACGTTCTTATTACCGCACACCAGGGATTTTTAACCAAAGAAGCATTACAGCAAATTGCTGAGGTCACCATACAGAACATCAAAGATTTTAAAGCCGAAAAAGAAACTAATAATCAGCTTAAGGTTTAGTTTGTAATTATCCATTTACAATACCTATTTTTGGGGCATGGAAGAAGGCTTCAAAAAACATGAAAAATTAAAGAGTAAAATTCTTATCGATAAGCTTTTTGCTGAAGGTATTTCGATAAAGAATTATCCGCTTAGATTGGTCTATATTCCTATCACTTCCCAGGATTCTGTGACAGTTTCAGCTAAAAATCGATATTTTAAGACTGGATTTTCTGTTCCGAAGAAATTTATTAAAACCGCTGTACAACGCAATCGCATCAAAAGACTGATGCGAGAATCTTTCAGAAAAAATAAGTATATTGTTATGACCGGGGCAAAACAGCAATATGCATTGATGTTTATCTATCTTTCCCGCGAAGACATTTCTCAAATAAAGATGGAGCAGCTAATGCTTAACTTACTGGAACGCTTAAAACAAAAGGAAAAAATAAGCGTTTTAAAATAGTAAACTACCTGAGGGCAAAAGCCTGAGGCATTTTTTTAAAAAATCGTCTTTATATCGAGGTAAGCCTAAGAGCATTTAATCTCGATTATCGAGTAAGATGAAGTTGGTATTCATCCTTAAATTATTAATGAAGATGAAAAAAAATCTCTATAAAAAAACACTAATCTTAGCTGCAAGCGGAGTGGTGTTATTCACAAGTTTTGGTTTTAAATCTGATTTCTTTGAGATCGCTAAACAAATTGAAATTTTTACCACGCTTTTTAAAGAGATCAACATGAATTATGTTGATGAAACCAGCCCGGCAGATCTTATGGATACCGCGATAAAATCAATGTTAACAGATCTGGATCCTTATACTAATTTTTGGAGCGAGCAGGATGTACAAAGCTCCAGAATTAATATGGAAGGAGAATATACTGGCATTGGTGCAGCTTTAAAACCAGATGATGATATCCTGTTAATAACTGAAGTTTATAAAGATTACCCAGCAGATATAGCCGGATTAAAACCTGGCGATAAGATCACTAAAATTGGGGATACCAAAGTTTCAGATTTTACTGAAGGTGCACAAACTTTATTAAACGGTTCTTTAAATTCTGAAGTTAATATCACTTACCAAAGACAGGGAAAAACGCAACAAACCAGCATTAAAAGAAGTTCAGTTGAATTAAAAGCGGTGCCGTTTTACAGTCTTTTAGAAGATAATAGTGGCTATGTGGTTTTAAGTAGATTTAATCAAAAAGCTTACGAAGAAACCAGTAGAGCGGTTAAGGATCTTAAAAGCCAGGGTGCAGATAAGATCATTCTTGATCTTAGAGGAAATCCCGGTGGTTTATTAAGCGAAGCGATAAATGTGAGCAATATTTTTCTTGATAAAGGAGAACTTATTACCAGCACCAAATCTGTGATCGAGAAATATAACAAAGAATATTATACGCAAAAAGAACCAATAGATACTAAAATTCCGTTAGTGGTTTTAGTGAATGGGCAAAGTGCTTCGGCTAGTGAGATCGTATCAGGAGCTATTCAGGATCTGGATAGAGGAGTAGTGGTTGGTGCACGTACTTTTGGAAAAGGATTGGTACAACGCCCAAAAGAGATCGCTTACGGTACGCAACTTAAAATTACCATTTCTCGCTATTATACACCAAGCGGACGCTGTATACAGGCTTTAGATTACCGCAAACGAGATGAAAATGGCGAAGCTGTTCGTACAAAGGTGGAAGATTATAATGCTTTTAAAACCAAAAACGGAAGAACAGTTTACGATGGCGGTGGAATTTTACCAGATGTTCGCTTAGAATCTTCAGAATATAGTAGTATTACCAGAGCGCTTTTGGAGAAAAATGCGATTTTTAATTATGCCACCAATTACTATTATCAACATAATGTTGAAGATCCCGTAACTTACGAGTTTAGCGATGCAGATTTTAATGATTTTAAAGCCTATTTAAAAACATCAGATTTCAACTATAAAACCGATACTGAACAGGAGTTAGAGGAATTGTTGATAACTGCACAATCTGAAGGTTTTCAGCAAGATATACTTGATAGTTATAAACAAATAAGTACTGAGATCGATAAAAGTAAGGCTGAAGATCTAGATAACAAGAAAGAAGAAATTAAATCGGTTTTACAAGACCAGATCATTAAACATTATTTTTACCAGGAAGGTTTATATCAAAATCATGTAGCTAATGGCGAAGAAATAAAAAAAGCCAAGGAAGTTTTAAACAACCCTGGCCAGTATGCTAAGATTCTACAAAATTAAGCACTATTTTACCATGGCTATGTGTGGGATGCCGTCTTCAAGGTATCCTTCACCAATACTGGTAAAACCATGACTTTCATAGAACTTAATTAAATATTGTTGTGCAGAAAGTTTAATATTTTCAGTACCAAAATGATCTTTAATGGCTTCTATAGAAGCTTTCATGATCTGGTGACCATAACCATATTTTCGTTGGTTGTCTTTAACCACGACACGACCAATAGCAGATTCTTCAAAATAAAATCCTTTATCAAAACAACGTGTGTAGGCTACAATTTCACCATTTACTTCACCTATAATATGTAAAGCTTTATCGTCTTTGCCATCGATATCCTGATATACACAATCTTGTTCTACCACAAAAACTTCAGATCGCAATTGTAATATTTGATATAACTCACTCAAGCTAAGCTCGTTGAATTTCTTAATACTAATGTTCATTATTAGGCTTTAAAAAATGAATCCCGATTTTATATAAAATCGGGATATATTATTTTGCTTGATCGTTAATTACTGGCAGGGAATCTTATCAATCCTTGTTTGGTGTCTACCACCTTCAAATTCAGTATTTAAAAAAATCTTTACCATATCTACGGCCTGTTGTGTAGAAACAAAACGTGCAGGGATACTTAAAATGTTAGCATCGTTATGTTCTCTTGATAATTTTGTGATCTCTCCCGTCCAACATAATGCACAACGTATTTTTTGATGTTTGTTGGCCGTCATGCTGGCGCCATTACCACTACCGCAAATGATAATTCCAAAATCTGCTTCTCCGTTTTCAACATCTTCTGCTACGGGATGAACAAAATCGGCATAATCTACACTATCATCTGTATTTGTACCATAATTTTTTACTTCGATACCGGCTTCTTTTTCTAGATACAGTTGTATTAGATTCTTATACTGCGTCCCGGCGTGGTCATTACCAATGGAGATTTTCATAATTCTGGTTTTATTAACTACTTACAAAGGTATAAAAAGTGCTTATTAACCTAAGAATATTGCATTGTTAATTACTTTTAAAATAACCTTTATTATCAGGTATTTAGAATTGACAATAACATGTGAATAACCTTTGATGAGAAAATAAAAACCTAATTTGGTTTATTCAGAAAAAATTACAAAGCCAGCTATGGTAGCATATATCCAAATTATAAGTCGGTTATTTTTCTTCAAGTTTTCAGCAACTAACAACAGGTTATAAACAGCCTGTGAATTTTAAAATTTCAAGAATCTATATGTTAATTTAAAATTTCAGAATTGTTAAGTAAAGCTTAAAAATATAAGAGCATCAAGTACTTAAGAATATGAACACCTGTTGATAAGTTGTTATCAATTAATCACAAGTCAAATTCCAAATAAATCAACAAAATTTTATTGCACAAATTAACACGCAATCATATATCATCATTTAAGTTTTAAAAAAAAGAAAAGAAAAATAATAGATATATATAATGTGAATAACTACTGAAGATTAAACGATACGAAGATGGCTATTGTTTCTAAAAGTTTGATCTAAGATTTTTTTTGCTTTAGTTAGATGTGATGGATGAATGTAAAGTTTAATGCCGCCAAGGCCAAAGGAAGATAAAGGGATAAGATCTATAACTGTTTCGTTCTTAAAGTGATAGAAAATATCTTCGTTGTCTAAAAGATGTTTAACAACGTGACATTCGTGAGAATACGTAAAGCTTTGAAGGTAAATATAATCTTTCATGCACCTGATTGATAGGTACTTAAAGATACACTTTATTTATTAATTATGATGAGAGATTTTATGCTGAACGGAAGTATGTCTGGGATCAAGCTCAGATCTTTGATTTAAAGAGCGGTTGATATAGGTCACAAAGCCAATCACCCCAACTAAAAAAATGAGGAAAAATAAAAGAAAGAATCTTCTAGATTTGGAGGCTAACAACTTCATTACATTAAAATTAGCTAAATAACTTTATAAAATCGTTTTGCAAAATTAAGAAATTATTAAGATAACTATAACATTTTTAACGTACGTAATTCATTTTTATTTTATCCCAAAACGTAGAATTCGAAAAATTGAATGCCAGATTTTACGAAGTGACTTAACAAAACTTTACATTCATTTTCATCTAAAATCAGTTATATACACTAATTTTACCTGTATATGGGAATGAAACGAAAGAAGAAAAAGAATAAATCTGGCGGAAAGCTGGGAAATCTTGATAAAAAGATCACCGATATTCTAAGAAAGGATGCCGGTAAAGCTTATAATTATAAACAAATTGCGGCAAAATTAGGCGTAGGCGATCCTAGTAGCCGAAATCAAATTACCAAGAAATTAGCGCAGTTAGCGGCAAAAAAAGAGATCAACCAGGTAGATCGCGGAAAATTTATGGTAGAAAAAGGTGCGAATTACCACACCGGTATTTTAGATATGTCTACCAAAGGCTATGGTTTTGTAATTGTGGATGAGTTTGAAGATGATATTATGATTCCGCAGCAAAACTTAAACGCTGCTTTTCATGGCGATGAGGTAGAGATCTATGTTTATAAACACCGAAGAAGAAAGAAATCTGAAGGTGAAATCACCAAAATCATCAAACGTAAACGAAGCAGTTTTGTTGGTGTTTTGCAGTTGAAGAAAGATTTTGGATTTGTAGTGATTGATGATCCAAAAATGTATACCGACTTTTTTGTTCAGAAAAACAAACTAGGAGAAGCACAGGATGGTGATAAGGTGTTGGTGGAGTTTGATGATTGGCCAAAACGTGCCGATTCGCCCTTCGGAATTATTACGAGGGTCTTAGGAACTCCTGGACATCATAATACTGAAATTCATTCGATTTTAGCACAATACGGCTTGCCAGCAGATTTTCCAGAAGAAGTAGAAGAATTTGCAAATAAGATCGATCTTTCGATTACTAAAGATGAAATTAAAAAGCGTCGTGATATGCGCGATGTTTTAACCTTCACGATTGATCCAAAGGATGCCAAGGATTTTGATGATGCCTTAAGTTTTAGAAAACTAGAAAACGGAAATATAGAACTTGGTGTTCATATCGCCGATGTTTCACATTACCTGCAACCCGATACGATTTTAGATGAAGAAGCTTACGAACGTGCAACTTCGGTTTATTTAGTAGATCGGGTAGTACCAATGCTACCAGAAATTTTATCGAATGGGGCTTGTTCTTTACGACCAAATGAAGAGAAATATACCTTTTCTGCAGTATTCGAATTAGATAAAAATGCAAAAGTAAAAGACCAGTGGTTTGGTAGAACGGTAACCTATTCTGATGCTAGATTCGCATACGAAGAAGCGCAGCATATTATAGAAACCAAAGAGAATACGATCCCTGAATATATTTCGATTCGCGAAGAAGGTGCTTATCAAGTTAATGATGATATCGTTGAAGCTGTTTTAGAATTAGATCGCTTAGCTAAGAAAATGCGTTCGGTAAGAATGCGGGAAGGAGCGATCTCTTTCGATAAAGTAGAAGTGAAATTTCATTTAGACGAAGAAAACGAACCAGTAGGAGTGTTCTTCAAAACCTCTAAAGATGCCAATAAGCTTATCGAAGAATTTATGCTGCTCGCCAATAAAAAAGTAGCCGAATATATAGGAAAACAAAAGCCTAAGAAAACTTTTGTGTACCGTTGCCATGACGAGCCAAATGAAGAAAAATTAGCATCCTTACAAACTGTTGTTGGTCGTTTTGGACATTCGCTTAATCTAACCGATAGAAAAAGTGTTACAAGCTCTCTAAATAGTCTTTTAAAGGATGTACAGGGTAAAAAGGAACAAAACCTTGTAGATACGCTTGCGATTAGAACGATGAGCAAAGCTTATTATGGTACAGAGAATATTGGCCATTATGGTTTAGCTTTCGATTATTACACGCATTTTACCTCGCCAATTCGTCGATATCCAGATGTTATGGTACATCGTTTGTTACAGCATTATCTCGATGGAGCAGATTCTGCCAGTGAAGATGTTTATGATGAAAAATGTCACCACAGTAGTGAAATGGAAAATCTGGCGTCTAATGCCGAGCGGGATTCGATAAAATACATGCAGGTTAAATTTATGCAGGATCACCAGGACGAAGAGTTTTTAGGTGTGATCTCTGGAGTAACCGATTGGGGAATTTTTGTAGAGATTGAACAAAATAAATGTGAAGGCATGATTCGTTTACGTGATCTAACAGACGATCATTACGAATTTAACGAAGAGCATTATGCCGTTATTGGTAGAAAAACTAATAAAACTTATCAGTTAGGTGACGAGGTTTATGTAAAAGTAAAAAATGCTGATCTGGTAAAACGTCATCTTGACTTTACTATGTTGGGCCTAAAAGAAGATTTTGAAGGATAGAATAATTTAAAAAGCATGAAAAAGATAATGATTATTGCATTTATGGTTTTAGGATTAAACCTTAGTGCACAGGAAACCAAACACGATCTTGCAGATTTTCAGAAGATATTTGTTTACGATGGTTTACCGGTAAAACTCGTTAGAGGGAATGAAAATAAAGCCGTGGTAACCGGAGAGAGTAGAGAAGATGTAGAATTTGATATCGAAAATGCTACTTTAAAAATAAAGTTAGGTATCGATAATATTTTTGATGACGATGATGATACGCAGGTGCTACTTTACTACAAAAGTATCGACGAAGTAAGAGCCAAACAAAATGCTTCGATAATTATAGCCGATAAAATTAATGCTGAATTTTTTACGCTGGAAGCTCAGGAAGGTGGCGATATTACAGGTGAGTTTGAAGTTGATAATTTAATAGCGCTAATTAGAAGTGGTGGTAAATTAACACCTTCAGGAAAAGTAAACCACCAAGAAGTAAATATTAACACCGGCGGA
This sequence comes from Zunongwangia mangrovi, assembly GCF_900112105.1. GTDB lineage: Bacteria > Bacteroidota > Bacteroidia > Flavobacteriales > Flavobacteriaceae > Zunongwangia > Zunongwangia mangrovi. The sequence continues at coordinate 556,570 of NZ_FOKV01000001.1, forward strand.
AAATATTATGCTAAAAACCTGCAATCTGAGTATCTAAATGTAGATATTAAAGCAGGCGGCGTGGCTGATGTTACAGTGTCTGGAAAAGTAACTGCTAAGGTTAAAGCAGGAGGTACCGTAAACGTGTATGGTGATCCAGAAGAGATCGATAAAAGCACATTGTTTGGTGGTAAAGTATTGAGAAAAAACTAATCTTTTATTTTTGCATTCTAAATACAGCTTATGCTACATGATATTTTAGCAGCCATGCCATTAGGCTTATTTCTGGCTTTTATGTTGGGACCAGTTTTCTTCGTATTACTGGAGACCGCAGCAATAAAAGGCTTTAGGGCGGCTATATCTTTCGATCTGGGCGTAATTATAGCAGATACGGTATTCTTGTTTATTGCATATTTAAGTACTACGAAGCTTTTAGAACGTATAAAAGATGATCCTGCATTGTTCATTTTTGGAGGTGTGATTCTTACCACTTACGGTGTAATGACCTTTATTCAAACCAAAAAGGCATTACCACAGGAAGAAGAAAGTCCAGATATTAGAAAGCTTGGTAAAAGCGATTATTTAGGCCTGGCTTTAAAAGGTTTTTTACTGAATTTTATAAACGTTGGTGTGCTTGGTTTCTGGTTGGGATTAATTATTGTTTTTGGACCCAGGCTAGAAATGCAAAGCGATCGTATTTTAGTGTTTTTTAGTACAGTTTTAGTAACTTATCTAATTGTTGATGTATTTAAGATCTTACTGGCTAAAAAACTTAATAGAAAACTTACGCCTAAGCGAATTTACGTGATGAAGAAGGGAATTAGCGTGATGTTAGTGGTTTTTGGGATTGTTTTGATTTCACAGGGTGCTTTCCCTGGTGAAGTGAACGAGATTCGCGAACAGATCGATAATATTACTCCCGGTGACGGGATAGGATTATTCGAAAATAAATCCTGATCATTTTATATACTTCGGAAGAAAATAATTAATGCTGAAATTATCGAATTTCAGCATTTGTTTTTTAAAAATGATCTGGAATTTAAGTTGAAGTTTAGTTGACCTGAAGAAAAAGTTTTTCAATAGCAATTATCAAAAAAAGCAGTAAAAAAAGGCTTTCCAGATTATTGGAAAGCCTTTTGTTTGAAGAGGCATCGAGCGGATTCGAACCGCTGTACATGGTTTTGCAGACCACTGCCTAGCCACTCGGCCACGATGCCCTTTTAATTGGGAACGCAAATGTAATAAAAATTTTAAGTTCTAAAACTAAAAATCTATCTGGATTTACTTCGGGTTACACTAACCATAGCCACATTACCTCCAATTGGCGGGTTAATTTTTGATACTGAAACCTTTACCTTTTGCACCATAATGATTTCTTGTAGTACGCGATTATTAATCCGTTCGGCCACACTTTCTAAAAGTTTAGATCGTATAGCCATTTCTTCTTTTACGATCTTATTTAAATGTACATAGTCGATCGTATCTATTAACTCGTCTGATGTAGCCGAATTAGACAGATCTCCTTTAACTTTAAGATCTACGCGATAATCACTTCCTATTTTTTCTTCCTCAACAAGGCAGCCATGATAAGCAAATACCCTAATATTTTTCAGTTTTATACTTCCCACAAATATGTTTTTAGCAAAGATAGGACTGTTTTAATTCTTTAAAATTATTTATGCTGAATTGTTTTCTTCCGTAGTAATTTTCATTTAAAGATTCGATATATAATTCTGCTTAAGATAACTTTATGCGATGCATTAATTTTTGATAACTTTGTAACTTATTTTATGGGCAACGCCAAAGGGTATAATACCTTAAGGTTTGCCTGGAAATTAAAAATTTATTTCCAACAAATACCTTGTAGGCTTGCTTCTAGGTAATTTATTTGGTATTCGAGATTTGATCTGGTAGTTGATTTTATCAGAATTCAAATTGAAAACTGAAGGAAAGAGCAATTAATTTTATCCTTAAAATTTGGATGAAATTTTATAAAATTTGAACTAATATTTATTCATATCCTGTAATTGGGATGCTGATTTAACGTATGGCTGAAGAAAAAAAATCACTCAATTTTATTGAGCAAATCATAGAAGAAGATTTAAAGGCAGATTATAAAAAGGAAAATTTAATGTTCCGTTTTCCACCAGAACCTAATGGTTATCTGCATATTGGACATGCTTCTTCGATTTGTTTAAATTTTGGTTTGGGAGAGAAATATAACGCTCCTGTTAATCTAAGATTTGATGATACCAATCCTATTAAGGAAGAAAGAGAGTTTGTTGATGCGATAAAAAGAGATGTGCAATGGCTTGGCTACCAGTGGGCTAAGGAATGTTATGCATCAGATTATTTTCAGCAATTATACGATTGGGCAGTAGAATTAATTAAGAATGGAGATGCTTATGTAGATAGCCAAACTTCTGAAGCTATTGCAGAGCAAAAAGGAACACCAACCCAACCGGGAACAGAAAGTCCTTATCGAAGCAGAAGCACTGAGGAAAACCTTGATCTTTTCGAGCAAATGAAGAATGGAGAAACCACAGAAGGTGCTCATGTACTTCGTGCAAAATTAGATATGGCCAGTGCAAATATGCTTATGCGAGATCCAATTATGTATCGTTGTGTACATAAACCGCATCACCGTACAGAGGGGGAATGGAAAATCTATCCTATGTATGATTGGGCGCATGGTGAAAGTGATTTTATCGAGCAGGTTTCACATTCGTTTTGTACGCTAGAATTTTTACCACATAGAGAATTGTATAACTGGTTTATTGGCAAAGTGAGCAAACCGGGAGAGTTTATCCCTAAACAGCGAGAATTTGCGCGTAGAAACCTTAGTCATACTGTGGTAAGTAAGCGTAAGCTTGCGCAACTGGTAGAAAAAGGAATTGTAGAATCCTGGGACGATCCAAGAATGCCAACCATTTCTGGACTAAGAAGAAGAGGGTACACACCAGAATCTATTAAGAATTTTGCTGAATCTATCGGTGTAGGAAAACGTGAGAATATGATCGATGTTTCTCACTTAGAATTTTGTGTACGTGAAGATTTAAATAAAAAAGCACCACGAGTTATGGGTGTTTTAGATCCTGTAAAATTGGTGATCACTAATTATCCTGAAGGAGAAGAAGAATGGCTGGAAGCCGAAAATAATCCTGAAGATGAAGCTGCAGGATCTAGACAGGTTCCTTTTAGCCGTGAATTATATATCGAAAGAGAAGACTTTAAAGAAAGCGCTAATCGTAAATTCTTTAGGTTAACATTAAATAAGGAAGTTCGGCTTAAAAATGCCTATATCATTAAAGGAGAAGATGTAGTTAAAGATGAAGAAGGTAATATACTAGAAATTCACTGTACTTACGACCCTAAAAGTAAAAGTGGAAGTGGTACAGAAGAATCTCTTAGAAAAGTAAAAGGAACACTACATTGGGTCTCTATAAAACATGCGATAAAAGCTGAGGTTCGTCTTTACGATCGCTTATTTACAGAAGAAGCTCCAGATGGCGTAAAGGATAGAGATTTTATAGAATTTGTAAATCCAGATTCGTTAAATGTAATTACCGGTTATGTAGAACCAAGCTTAAGTTCTGCAGAAGAATTAGAGAAATTTCAGTTTCAAAGAATAGGGTATTTCTGTATCGATAAAGAAAGCACAAAAGATCATTTAGTGTTCAATAGAACAGTAACCCTAAGAGATAGTTGGGCTAAAAAACAGAAGTAATCCTTGTATAAGTTCTTGTTTAAGAATATTTTAGTATAGCTAAAATACATATTAACCGGTTATTAACAAGGGGTAACCTGTTCATACTGTATATTTGAGAGAAAGTATTAATCAAAAACTTTATTTTATTATGGCAAATACAGGAAGCACATTGTTAGCATTAGTAACCGGAGCAGCTATTGGAGCTGGAGTTGGTTTATTATATGCTCCCGATAAAGGTGAAAAAACAAGAAAGAAATTAAGAGAAGATGCATTAGATGCTCAGGATCGTTTCAACAAAAAGTACAACGAAACAGCATCAAATCTTACCGAAAAAGCTAAAAAAGCGAAATTAGATTTCGAAGAAAGATTAGAAGAAACATTATCTAGCGCAAGTTATAAAGCTGATGATATCTTATCTGCGATGGAATCTAAACTTGAAGAGTTAAGAAAGCAAAACGCTAAACTGCAAAAAGAAGCAAAGAAAGAAGAGGCTGAAACGAAAGCGAATAAAGTAGTGGTCTAATATTTATGGCGTTTGAAAAACTAACTAATAGTATTGACGAACTTAACGATAATGTAAAGGCATTTGCGCATTCTAATGCCGAATATTACAAACTTTTAATATTTAAGCAATCATCAAAGTCTGCCATTTCACTGGTAACTTTTTTGATTGTTGCTTTTGCGCTAAGTACAGCAGTGGCATTTGTATCTATGGGTATTGCTTTTGCAATTAGCGCAGCTTTAGAGCAGCCATCCTCTGGATTTTTTATTGTAGGTGGTTTTTATCTGGTAATGATAGTTGTGTTCGTGATCTTTGGCAAAAAACCTTTAACGAAGTTTATGCTGAAGAAGTTTTCACGTGAAATCTTTAATGAAGACGATTAATGAAACAATATACCAGTTTTGAAGAAATAGATAGAGATCTAAAGATCCTAAAACTACAAACACAGATCGATAAAGAGGAAATTAAACTAACTGTAGAAGAAGTTAAAGATTCTCTTTCTCCTGTTCGTGTCTTTGGAAATGCCATTGGAGCAATTGCTCAAAAAGCGATCGTTTTAAAGGCTGTAGCGAAGATATTTGGAGTAAAACGAGTAGTAACTTCATCTAAATAGAGAAATAGGCTTAAAAGTATTAAAAAAGGCTTCTAATTTTAGAAGCCTTTTGTTTTTTATAAAATAATCGAATTTTAGCTCAAAGTTTTTGTTGCCGTTTTAATTCGGTTTATAGTTTCCTGTTTTCCTATAGCTTCAGAAATTTCAAAAATATCTACACCTTGTAGAGATCCTACTAAAGAAATTCTATAAGGTTGCATTACTTTTCCAAAACCTACTTCTTTAGATTGTATCCAGGATTTTACTTTTTCAGAAATTATCGCCGCTTTAAAATCTTCAACACTTTCCAGAACTTCAATAAGTTCGTTCATTAGTTCGTTGGTTCCTTCTTTCCATGCTTTTTTAGCATTTTTTGGATCGTAAGAAGTAGGGGAGATGAAGAAATAAAATCCCTGTTCCCAAATATCTTCAATAAAAACAGCTCGTTCTTTTACTAATTCAACTACATGTTTTGTGTAGTCTTTGGTAGCTTCAATTTCTTTGTGCTTTAAAATCTTTAAAAATTCTTCAGCAATAAAATCATTATCGGCTTCCTGTAAATAATGTTGTTGGAACCATTTTGTTTTTTCTGGATCAAATTTAGCTCCGCCTTTATGAACTCTTTTAAGATCAAAAGCTTCAGCTAGTTCGGCTAAAGAAAAGAATTCCTGTTCTGTTCCCGGGTTCCATCCTAAGAAAGCTAACATGTTGGTCACCGCTTCTGGAAAATAACCGTCTTCACGATATCCAGCTGAAACTTCTTCGCTTTTTGGATCTTTCCATTCTAAAGGGAATACCGGGAAACCTAATTTATCACCATCACGCTTACTTAATTTTCCTTTACCCTGTGGTTTTAAAATAAGTGGTAAGTGTGCAAATTTTGGTGCATCCCATCCAAAAGCGCGATACAACATAAAGTGTAATGCTAAAGAAGGTAACCATTCTTCACCACGAATTACATGAGAGATCTTCATTAAATGATCATCTACAATATTCGCTAAGTGATAGGTCGGCATCCCATCACTTTTATACAAAACTTTATCATCTAATATATTCGTATCGATCTCCATATTTCCTCTAATTTCATCAGAAATTTTAAGAATTTCGTCTTGTGGAGACTTAAAACGTACTACATAGTTTTCGCCATTTTCAATTCTTTTTTTAACATCTGCTTCTGGTAAGGCTAAAGAATTGTCTAATTTTTCGCGATTGTGCCAGTTGTAAATAAAAGTTTTACCTTCAGCTTCGTGAGATTTTCTATGCTTGTCTAGATCTTCAGCACTGTCAAAAGCGTAATACGCATTACCACTTTCAATTAATTTATCGGCATAAGCTTTATAAAGGCTTTTGCGTTCGCTTTGGCGATATGGCCCACAATCTTTTTCCTTTCCTGGTCCTTCATCATAAGGAATATTACACCAGTTTAAAGAATCGATAATATATTGCTCGGCTCCTTCAACATATCTGTTTTGATCGGTATCTTCAATTCTTAAAATAAAGTCACCGCCATGTTTTTTAGCAAACAAATAATTGTACAAAGCTGTTCTTACTCCGCCAATGTGTAAAGGCCCCGTTGGACTTGGTGCAAATCTTACGCGTACGTTAGAAGACATAAATGGTTTTATTTTTGTGGCAAAGATACAACCTAAATGATGCAATCCTAAAATATGTGTTGTTGGGATTTTGGTAATTTTTCAAATATTAAACGACTGTTATTTATGCTGAATATTACTTACATTTAGGCTAATCAATTAGATAGGAGCAGAGTTATTTACTTTTCATTTTTTAAATTTCTAAACTGTGAACTTTTAAAAATTGAATTTAGCCCAAACCCGGGGAAATGAAGAATGAATTTTATGGCAGAATTTGAAGCAGTTAAAGATCAATTACAATCCTTTATAAGAAAGTATCAATTAAACCTTCTTATAAAAGGAAGTGCTTTGTTTGTTTTGAGTGGGCTGTTATTTTTTTTGCTTGTATTGAGTTTAGAGAATTTTATTTGGTTTGACACCAGTTTTAGATTTGTGCTGTTCGTATCATTTTTGGTGGTTGAATTAATCCTATTAATCTTCTTTATCGGTTTACCTTTACTAAAAGTTTTAGATCTTAATCGTGCTATTTCAGATAAGGAAGCCGCCATTCTAATTGGTAGATATTTTCCTGAAATCGATGATCGTTTGCTGAATTTAATAGAGTTGAAATCTCAACGAAATTCAGAATTCCTTGAGGCAGCAATTCGACAAAGAGCATCCGAGCTTAAATTTTATAATTTTAAAAAGGCTGTGAATTTTAGCCAATATCGAAATTATATGTTGGCAGCTTCGATTCCTGTTTTACTAATTCTAGCTTTTGTAATTAGTGGAAAAGGGGAGTGGTTATTCAATTCGTTTGATCGTATTAAAAATTATGACCAGGTGTATACAAAACCAGCTCCTTTTAGTTTTATCCTTAATAACGAAGATCTTAAAGTTATTGAAAGTGAAGATTATTTATTGGAAGTTAATGTAGTAGGTGAGGAAGTTCCTAATCAGGTAAAAATAAATGTTGGTGATGCCGAATACTTTATGAAGCAACTAGAACCTGGACGCTTTACTCATATATTTAGGAATGTTACTGAAAATCAGGAATTTAAACTTAAAACTAATAATATAAGTTCTGAAACTTATAATTTAGCAATTATTCCGGTTCCTGAATTGGTTAATTTTAATATTCAAATTCAATATCCTGAATATTTAGATCTAGAAAATGAAGAAATCAACGGTGAAGGAAGTTTAACTATTCCTGAAGGAACAGAATTGGAATGGAACTTTCAGCATCGTAATACAAAAACTGTAAATCTTCAATTTCCTGACACTTTAATAGAAGTAGAAAATAATTTTAAAGATCATTTTAGCCAATCTTTAAATTATACTTTATCTACTTCGAATGCAGTTCTAAAAAATTACCAGCCACTATCATTTCAGTTAGAAATTGTAAAAGATCGTTCCCCAAAAATTACGGTTGAAGAGAAAGTAGATTCTATAAATCGTTCTTCAAAATTTTACGGTGGAAAGATTAGTGACGATCATGGTATTTCTAATTTAAGATTGAAATATAGAAAAGTAGGAGAGGAAGAATTTCAGTCTAAATCAATCAGTTTTAATAGAGGAAATGTAAGTCAGTTTTATTCTTCTTTTCCTGGAGATTTAGAAGTTGAAGAAGGGAGTAGTTATGAATACTTTTTTCAGGTTTTTGACAATGATGAGGTGAATGGAAGTAAATCGGCTTCTTCAGAATTTTTTACTTTTTATAATAAAACATCAGAAGAAATTAGTGATCAAGAATTACAAGATCAAGAAGAGAATATTGATAATTTATCTAAGGAATTTGAAAAATTTAAAGAGGAAGATGAGCTTAATAATTTGCTTAATGATCAATTAGAAAATAAAGAATTTGATTATGAGCAAAAGCAAAAGTTAGAGTCATTTATAAAATCTCAGGAAAGAGAAAATGAGTTAATGAAGAAATTTTCTAAGAGCATTGAAAAGAAACTTTCTGACGCTGATCCTGAAAATAAAGATGCTAAGAACTTAAAAGATCGGCTGGAAAATAGCCAGGATAAACTTAAAGATAATCACAAGCTTTTGGACGAGCTAAAGGAATATTCGGATAAAATTCAAGATGAAAATCTTCAAAAAAAGCTTCGAAATTTATCAAAAAACAAGAAGTCTTCAAAAAGAAGTTTAGAGCAACTGGTAGAATTAACTAAACAATATTATGTTGAGCAAAAGTATAATCAGTTAGTTGATAAAATAAATAGGTTAGGGCAGGAGCAAGAAAATTTAGAGAAGTCTGAAAGTTCTCAGGAAGATATAAATTCTAAATTCAAACAAATACAAAAGGATTTGGATGAACTTCAAAATAAAAATCAGGATCTAAAACGACCAAAATCCCTCGAAAGGAATAAAGAATCTGAACAGGATATCAATAAGGATTTAGAAGATTTAAAGTCCAACGAGAATAATTCTAGCGAAGAACAAAAAAAGAAAGGCCAGCAAAATGCCGGCGAAAAAATGAAAGAGCTTGCAAAGGAAATGAGACAAAGTTCTTCGAGTATGGAAATGGAAATGCTACAGGCTGATACAGAAGCCTTGCGTAAAGTTTTGGACAATCTTGTTATATTTTCTTTTGAACAGGAGAATCTAATGGATCGTTTTAGAGAAATTAATTCTAGTAGCCCCGAGTTTTCTTCAGAATTAAAGAATCAATATGTTTTAAAAGAGAACTTTGAACATATAGACGATAGTTTATTTACTTTAGGATTGAACAATGAGTTTATAGCAGAGAAAGTTTTCGAATATTTAGAAGAGGTTTCATTCAATCTCGATAATTCTTTAGATGAGCTTGCGGATGTTCGCTTATCTAAAGCACTTTCTTCTCAACAATACACAACTACCGGAGCCAATGATCTTGCGGTGCTTTTAAACGAGATTTTGGATAATATGAATGATCAAATGAATTCTGGCTCTGGTAATGGTTCCGGTTCTGCCGGAAGTGGAGGTGAAGGTGGAGGTCCGCAACTTCCTGATGTTATAAAGAAACAGCAACAGCTTGGGGATGATATTCAGGAGCAAATTCAAAAGAGTCAAGAGGGTTCTCAACAGCAGGAAGGAGAGGGAGCGCAATCTGAACTTTTTGAAATTTATAAAAGGCAGGAAGAAATCCGCAATGAGCTTAATGAAATCCTGCAACAGAATGGTATGGATTTAGAGGATTTGAAGCAGGATTATGATTCTTTGGAAAAGGATATTCTCAACAACAATCTCAATCAAAATTCTCTTGAATCTTTAGATAGAATAAACCAAAAAATGTTATACCTTAAACAGTCTATTAATCAGAAAGGGGAATTGGAAGAAAGAAAAAGCAAATCTAATTTACGCCGTTTTGATAATCAGTCTTATGAGCCAAATATCGATATTAAAGATTATTTTAATAGCATTGAAATATTAGATAGACAAACATTACCTTTGCGCCCGAATTTAAAGAAACGTATCAATACTTATTTCAATGAATAGCGAAGACGGTATAATCAATTTTTATTCTGAAAACGACTTTAATTTAGAGAATACTGATTTATACAAAAATTGGTTACTGCGTGTAATTTCTTCTGAAGAAAAACGACTTGGAGAGATAAGTTATATTTTTTGTGACGATGAATATTTGTTAGATATCAATCAGCGTTTTTTAGATCACGATAGCTACACCGATATTATTAGTTTTGATGATTCTATGGGTAATCTTTTGAATGGAGATATCTATATAAGTACAGAACGTGTGAAGGAGAATGCTGCTGAATTTAATGAAGACTTTGACACGGAATTAAAAAGAGTCATCGTTCATGGTATTTTGCATTACTGTGGTTACAAAGATAAGTCTGAAGAGGATGCTGCATTAATGCGTAGAAAAGAGAGTGAAAAAATTAAATTGTTCCACGTGGAACAATTTTAAATATTATTAGATTTTATGTTCAATACGGAGTATGATGTTATTGTTGTAGGAGCTGGACATGCCGGTAGTGAAGCTGCTGCTGCAGCCGCGAATATGGGCTGTAGTACCTTGCTAATTACGATGAATTTGCAGAATATCGCGCAAATGAGTTGTAATCCTGCTATGGGCGGAATTGCTAAAGGTCAGATCGTTCGGGAAATTGACGCCATGGGAGGATATAGTGGTTTGGTAAGTGATACCAGCGCTATTCAGTTTAAAATGCTGAACAAATCAAAAGGGCCAGCGATGTGGAGTCCGCGTGTACAAAGTGACCGTATGCGTTTTGCTGAAGATTGGAGATTGCGTTTAGAACAAACTCCTAATCTTGATTTTTATCAGGAAATGGTACATGGTTTAATTATCGAAAATCATAAGATTACGGGTGTTCGTACTTCTCTGGGAATTGAGATAAAAGCTAAATCTGTAGTATGTACCAATGGTACTTTTTTAAATGGATTAATTCATATTGGAGATAAGCAACGTGGTGGCGGTAGAGCAGGGGAAGCTGCTGCAACCGGAATCACAAAAGATCTTATCGATGCAGGCTTTGAAGCTGGTAGAATGAAGACCGGTACACCGCCAAGAGTTGATGGTAGATCTTTAGATTATTCTAAAATGATCGAACAGCCGGGCGATGAAGTTCCTGGTAAGTTTTCTTATTCAGATGAAACAAAACCATTAAGTAAACAACGTTCTTGTTATATGACGTATACCTCAAACGAGGTACATGATATTTTACGCTCCGGTTTTGATCGTTCTCCAATGTTTAATGGTAGAATTAAAAGTTTAGGTCCGCGTTATTGTCCTTCGATTGAAGATAAAATTAATCGTTTTGCAGATAAGGATCGTCACCAGCTTTTCGTAGAGCCAGAAGGTTGGAATACGGTTGAAGTTTATGTGAACGGATTTTCAACTTCGCTTCCAGAAGACGTTCAATATAATGCTTTGCGATCTGTTGCCGGTTTTGAGAATGTGAAGTTCTTTAGACCTGGTTACGCGATAGAATATGATTATTTTCAACCAACACAATTGCAACATACTTTAGAAACTAAATTGGTTGAAGGATTATATTTTGCCGGTCAGATAAACGGAACCACCGGTTATGAAGAGGCAGCTTGCCAGGGAATGATGGCGGGTATAAATGCGGCTTTAAAAGTACAGGAAAAAGATCCTTTTATTCTGCAAAGAAATGAAGCTTATATTGGTGTGCTTATCGATGATCTGATTACCAAGGGTACAGAAGAACCTTATCGTATGTTTACCTCTAGAGCTGAATATCGAACTTTACTAAGACAGGATAATGCCGATTTTAGATTAACAGAAAGATCTTATAATTTAGGTATGGCTTCTGAAGATAGGATGCGAAAAATGGAAGAGAAGAAGGAGAAATCGCTTTCTTTTGTTTCTTTCTTAAAAGATACTTCTGTAATTCCTGAATATGCAAATCCAGTTTTAGCTGATTATAATTCCTCACCAATGAAACAATCTGATAAGATTTTTAAGATCTTTTCAAGACCAAAAATTGCGATGGAAGATGTTCGGAAATTTCCAGGAGTAGAAGAGTATATTCAGGAAAATGCTTTGGATACTGAAATGTTAGAGCAAACACAAATACAGGTAAAGTATTCTGGATATATTGAAAAGGAAAAGAATAATGCCGATAAATTGAATCGTTTGGAAGATGTAAAGATTCCGAAGAATTTTGATTATTCCAAGATTAAATCTATGTCTTTTGAAGCTCGAGAAAAACTAAATAAAGTACAACCGGCAAATGTGTCGCAGGCTTCAAGAATTAGTGGTGTTAGTCCAAACGATGTATCTGTTTTATTAGTTTATATGGGACGTTAAATTCTGAACGTTCCACGTGGAACATCTAATTTTCTATGTATCGATATTGTATAATTTTAGCTCTAATTTTTAGTTTAGCTGGATGCCGAATTACAACACATTCGGTTCCTAATATTGAAGGTTCTAGAATTGTCGAGACAGATAGCGGACAAAATTATTATCTATTTCAAACAAAACTTCAACGCCCAATTGCAAAATCCTGGTTCAAAAATTATTTAGATTTAAATAGGGAAGATGATTTAATTCGTTCTGAAATTATTCTTTTTCCTGAATTAGAAAAAGAATTTTTGGTAACGATTAACGTTAAAGATGATCGAGAAGTCTATACCGATATTCCTGTTGCCGAAAAAATACTCGATGGTTTATTGGGAAATGATGATGACGAAAATAATTATTAGGAATCAGAGTTTAATAAAAAGGGTCGTGACGATAATACAGGTCCAATAAAATTCTTTGTGAATATTACAATTTCAGATAACGAAGGGAACGATCATATTTCAACCTCATCTTTATATTCAAGCAGAGTTAGAAATTTTCTTCAGCAATTAGAAATCGACTTTTTCAAATATCAGAAAAATTATAAAGCATTACCTTAAGTGGAAGATTCAACAATTTATTGCAAAGATCATTTAGTAAGCGGAGAAGAATATCGATTAAAAAAATGGAAACATTACGATATTTTAAAGACGGAACCTGTTCCAGAAAATCTTTCCGCTTATTATAAAAGTGAAGATTATATTTCTCATACAGACGCATCAAAATCTTTTACCGATAAATTATACAATATTGTAAAAGCCTATATGCTTCAGAAAAAAGTCGGCTGGATATTAAAAGAAAAATCTAGCGGAAAACTTTTGGACATTGGAGCAGGTACTGGAGATTTTTTAAATGCGGCTTCTCGTTATTTTGAAGTTAATGGAGTAGAGCCAAGTGAAATTGCCAGAGCAAATGCTAATAAGAAGGATCTGGATTTAAAATCTGATCTATCAGAAATTTCTGATACTTACGATGTAATTAGTATGTGGCATGTTTTAGAACACGTGCCAAATCTTAATCATCAAATTGAAGAATTTCATCGATTACTAAAAGATGACGGAATTTTAGTTATTGCGGTTCCTAATTATAAAAGTAAAGATGCTGAAATTTATAAAGAGCACTGGGCGGCTTTTGATGTTCCTCGACATTTATGGCATTTTTCAAAAATTGGAATTCAGACATTATTTTTGGAAAATGGATTTCAACTCTATAATTCTACCGGATTAAAATTTGATTCATTTTATGTAAGTATGCTTTCAGAAAAACATCGCTCGGGAAAGCAAAAATTATTTTCTGCCTTTAAAAATGGTCTAAAATCAAATTTAGCTGCTGCTAATACCGGTGAATACAGTTCGATGGTCTATTTCTTTAAAAAATCATCGAAGTAAGCGAAATAAGCCGATTTAAGCACTATTTAGCCTTTGAAACAGTAAATTCTATATTGAAATTTTAAAACGCTCTAAAATCTTCTTATAATTGGTTAATTTTAATAAAGTATTCTTATTATATTTTAATTTTAGATAATTATACTTTATAATGTTTAATTTCAATGAAATTGAGTATATCAACCAAGAATTTAAACTTTCAATCTAAAAAGTTTTTGGATTTACTTTCTCTTATTGTACTAAGCATTTCACTTAAAATACTTTTTTTACATTTGCTGCCGACTAAAAAATTTTTAAGATGAAAAAATTAATCGCAATAGGAGCAGTAGCAATTTCATTAATTTCTTGTAACCAGGAAAAAACAGCTTATGTAGATACTACAAAAGTTATTCAGGATTATAAAGAAATGAAAGATGTGGAAGCTAAGTTTGAATCCCGAAGAGATTCATTAACACAATTAATTACTGGTCCGCAGCAACAATTTCAGCAGGAAGTTCAGGAATATCAGCAAAGCATGAATTCGATGTCTGCTTCACAAAGACAGGCGAAAGAGCAGGAGCTTCAGCAAAAAGGGCAACGTTTACAACAACAAAGCCAAATGATTGGTCAGCAATTAAGAAACGATAGTGATACAGCTATCGACGAGGTTGTTGAAAAAGTGAAAGATTTTGTAGCAGAGTACGGAGAAGAAAATGGATATACTTATATTTTTGGAAGCAACGAATCTGCAAACATCATGTATGCTAAAGAAGGTTTAGATATTACAGATGAAATTTTAAAAGAATTGAACGAGAGCTACGGTGGTGAGCCAACGATAGAAGCTCCGGCTGAAGAAACTGAAGCCGATACAACTTCAGCAGAATAATAGATCTTGAAATTATAGGTTTTGAAGCCCGGTTTTTAGCCGGGCTTTTTTATTTTCGATAATCACGTAATTTTTTGAATTATTAGCCTAAAGCGAAGAATCCCAGGATTACAAGGATAAAATAAATGGTAATTCCGGCAGAACTTTGGTAATCTTTGGCTACGCGCTGCCCAAAAAGAAGCATCATTAGGCTTATCGCACAGCTTATTAGCGAAAACTGACTAAAATTGAGGCTACTGAAGCTAAATATTCGGTTTATGATCGCTAAAATGAGCAAAATAACCGCGATCAACTCTACAAAGACCAAAATTGGTAAAAGAAAGACTATCTTTTTTGCCAAAAAGCTGTCTTTAAAATGAGATTCCATAAACGATCTTGTGCCTTTATAATCACTTACTTTTTCTAAAAACGACATAAAAAAAGTGATAAGCAAAAAGACCAATATTAGCAGTAAAGCGACATTAAAATAAATTTTAGCCATTTTTTAAGCTGCTTTTATATGTAAAAATCTGGTAAGCCTAATAGAAAGATCGGTTAAAACAATCTTTGCATTTCCGTTTCTTTCGATGTGATAAATAGCGTCTTCAATTGCTTTTGTGATGGGTAGAATATTGTTGCCATGCACAAAAGGAGCGAATTTTTTAAGCTGAAATCCCTTGGTTTTAGGTGATAAAAACACCAAATCTTCGGCTTTATAGTTCAGCATTAAGGCCTGCCTGAAAAAATCCAGGCAATACAACAAAAAGCTTTTCTGTTTTTCACGGCCCATCGTAGCAATCTCTTCACTCCAGCTTATCAATTCCAGCACGGTTGCTTTATTTCCTTTGGCTTTAAATGCCGTTCGTACCCAATCGATAAACCATTGTTCATATTGATCATCTGCCGTATCATTTTGCAAAAGATGCAATGCTCTTGTGTAGCTTCCGTTAGATTGATGCGCAATTAAACTGGCTTCCTGAGTTTCTAAATTTTGTGAAGCTATTAGTTTTTCAGCAATATCGGCTTCAGCAAGAGGAGGGAAGCTTAAGGTTTGGCATCTCGATTTAATCGTTTGTATAATTTGCTCTTCGTCTTCAGCAATCAGAATAAAAATGGTTTTATTTGGTGGTTCTTCTATAAGCTTTAAAAGTTTGTTCGCTGCAGCCGTGTTCATACGATCTGCCATCCAGATAATCATTACTTTTAAGCCGCCCTCGTACGCTTTTAAGGATAAAGATTTCACGATATCCTGGGCTTCATCTACCCCAATTTGTCCCTGTTTGTTTTCTATACCAATATGCTCATACCAATCGGTTAAACTTCCGTAGGGATTATTCTTAATAAAGCTACGCCAGTCTTCCATAAAATTCGCTGAAACCGGATGACTTTTTACGGTTTGATTAGTAGCCACCGGAAAAGCAAAATGAAGATCTGGATGTGAAATATTGGTAAACTTTAAATTACAGGATGCGTTTCCATTTTGGTTCTCTCCGTCTTGGTTTTTACAAAGTAAGTATTGTGCGTAAGCGACTGCCATTGGCAAGGTGCCACTACCACTATTACCAACAAATAACTGGGCATGAGGTATGCGATTATTATCTGCCGTAGTGGTAAGATGATTTTTAATATGTGGTAATCCTACAATTTCTGAAAAAAGCATGAGCAAATATAAAAGTTATATGCGGTTTTATATCTTCGGAAAAAATTATATTTGTAATAAACCGAAATTATGAAAACAGTAGACGATTTTAATTTTAAAGATAAACAAGCTTTAATTCGTGTGGACTTTAACGTACCACTTAATGATGATCTTAAAGTAACCGATGCTAACCGTATTGAAGCTGCTAAACCAACTATTTTAAAAATCTTAGAAGACGGCGGAAGTGTTGTATTGATGTCTCACCTTGGTCGTCCTAGCGGTAAAGAAGCAAAATTCTCTTTAAAAAATATCGTTAGTAAAGTTTCTGAAGTTGTTGGTGTAGAGCCAAAATTTGTAGAAGACTGCGTAGGTGCAGATGTAAAAAAAGCAGCAGATGAGCTAGAATCTGGAGAAATTCTTTTACTTGAAAATTTACGTTTTCATAGTGAAGAAAAAGCAGGTGACGAAGATTTTGCAAAACAACTTTCAGAACTTGGTGATATCTATGTAAACGATGCTTTTGGTACGGCGCATAGAGCTCATGCCTCAACTACAATTGTAGCGCAATTTTTTGAAGATAAATGCTTTGGTTATTTATTAGCTAAAGAAATAAAAAGTTTAGATAAAGTATTAAATAGTAAGGAAAAGCCGGTAACTGCCGTGTTAGGAGGAGCTAAAGTATCTTCTAAAATAACAGTAATCGAAAATATTCTTGATGCTGTAGATCACCTGATTATTGGTGGTGGTATGACATATACTTTTATCAAAGCGCAGGGAGGATCTATTGGTAATTCACTTGTGGAAGAGGATAAGCAGGAATTAGCTTTAGATATTCTTAAAAAAGCAAAAGAAAAAGGAGTACAGGTACATCTTCCTGTAGATTCTATAATTGCAGATAGTTTTTCTGAACAGGCAAGCACTCAGGTAGAATCTGTAGATAATATTCCTGATGGATGGATGGGATTAGATGTTGGGCCAGAAACCTTAAAACATTTCTCTAATGTTATCGCAGAATCTAAAATAATTCTTTGGAATGGTCCGTTAGGAGTATTCGAAATGGAAACTTTCGCAAAAGGAACGATCGAACTTGGTAAAGCGATTGCTGAAGCTACTAAAAACGGTGCTTTCTCTCTAGTTGGAGGAGGAGACTCTGTAGCTGCGGTAAAACAATTTGGCTTTGCAGATAAAGTTAGTTATGTTTCTACCGGAGGTGGTGCAATGCTAGAAATGCTAGAAGGTAAATCTTTACCAGGTATTGAAGCTATTAGCAAATAAACCTTTATTGAAATACCGATTTTCGATAAAACAAGGTATACTTTTTGATCAAAATTTTAACTAATTTTAAGAACCTCGAAATAAGCTTTCGAGGTTCTTAGTTAGAAATCGAGATTAAAAGTTTGTAAACATTAAATTTAAATCCTTAAACGTAGGAAAAATAGGTTCTAAACGAGATATGAAGAAGCAAGTGTGTTTATTACTGGGATTATTTGCAGCCTTCGCTGTGAGTGCTCAGGAAAAAGAAAAATCTAAAAAACAGGTAGAAAAAGCCAATTTCCGAGTTCAGATTTTTCAAAAAGTAGATAGTACAGAGATCATACTTGCAGATCCAGATCCAGAATTTCAGGAAAAATTACCAATTTCTGCAGTGATCAGAGATTCTTCCAAAGTTTCGCTAAGTGATATGCCTCATGCCGCAAAAATAGATTCTGTTTGGCGAGCAGAGCTTACTAATTCAGATCTATATGAAACTATTCAAAAATCCATAGCAGAACAGGATTACGAAGAAGTTGTTTTTGATGATTTGCCTACTGATACTTTAAAAGCTCGATTAGCAAAATTAAACGCCAGAACGCCTTTTAACATTGAATACAACCCAAGTCTGGAAAGTGTTATAAAAATGTATTTAAAGCGCAATAAACAGGCTATGGAACGCTTAATGGCATTAAGTGATTACTACTTCCCAATGTTCGAGCAAGAATTAGATAAATACGATATTCCGCTAGAAATAAAATATCTTGCTATTGTAGAATCTGCTTTAAATCCAAGAGCAAAATCCCGAGTTGGCGCTACCGGTTTATGGCAGTTTATGTTTACTACGGGTAAAATGCACGATCTTAACGTGAGTAGTTATGTTGATGAGCGTATGGATCCTGTAAAAGCTACCGAGGCCGCAGCACAATATTTATCCCGACTTTATAAAGTTTTTGGAGATTGGGATTTGGTGTTAGCTTCTTATAATTCTGGTCCTGGTAATGTTTCAAAAGCAATAAGAAGAAGTGGTGGATCTACAGATTATTGGTCGATAAGACGTTATTTGCCTAGAGAAACTGCGGGATATGTTCCGGCATTTTTAGCAACCTTATATATTTTTGAATATGCAGATGAGCATAATTTTCAGCCTAAAAGACCAGAAATTCCTTATTTTCAAACCGATACTATTCAGGTAAAGGAACTACTAACCTTTGATCATATTGCTAAGATCACCGGAACTAATAAGGAGTTACTTCAATTTTTAAACCCAAGTTATAAGCTGGATATTATTCCTTTTGTAGAAGATAAAAATTATGTGGTTAGGTTGCCAAGAACAAAAACAGGCGCTTTTGTAAATAATGAATCTGCCATTTATCAATATGCGGAGCAGGAAATAGCAAACAGGGAAGAGCCTTTGCCTAAATACGTTGAAACAGAAGATCGTATTAGATACCGAGTAAGAAGCGGAGATTATTTAGGAAGAATTGCAGAAAAATATGGAGTAGGAGTAAGTAGTTTAAAGCGCTGGAATAATTTACGAGGGAATAATATTAGAATAGGCCAATATTTAACCATATACCCCAGAAAACCAGTAGCTACCACACAAAAGGCTACGGCATCCAGTAGCGCGAAAACCAACAAAAAGGGAAATACAAAAATATATACAGTACAGCGGGGAGATTCGTTATGGAGCATTTCTAAGAAGTTCCCAGGCGTTACGGTACAGAATTTGAGGACATGGAATGATATGAGCAGTACACGCCTTAAACCAGGGATGAAAATTAAGGTGTCTAAAGGCTAATAACCAAACTTAAATTCAAAACTAATATCATGAAAAAATTAGTATTTCTTGCGCTTTCTCTTCTAACGATCATATCCTGTAAAGAAAAATCTGATGAGCCCGCAAAACGTATTTTAGCAGATTCTTCAGGGAATATCAATCAGCTTTCTGTAGTAATGGATAATAGCCTTTGGGAAGGGCAGGTTGGTGATGCCTTAAGAGATAATCTTGCAGCACCGGTAGAAGGTTTACCACAGGATGAGCCTTTATTCAGTTTAAGTCAGATTCCTCCAAATACATTTACCGGTTTTGTACGTCGTAGCCGTATATATTTAAAGGTTGAAAAAGGTAACGACAGTTTGGCTATTGTTAAGGATCAATATGCTACTCCGCAAACAGGAATCATAATTAGCGGCCAGAGTCAGGAGCAGATTATTGAGCGTATTAATTCATCTTCAGATAGTATTATAGATGTTTTAAAAGCTACCGAAATTAAAGAAAAGCAGCGTAGAATTGGTAAGTCGCCAGAATCTGATGAAGAGCTGGAAGAAGCCTTTGGCGTTTCTATGAAGTTTCCAACAGCTTATCGATATGCAGCACAGGAAGACGATTTTATCTGGATAAGAAAGGAAATACCAAAAGGCTTGATGGAGATCTTAGTTTACGAAGTTCCGTTAAGCACTATCGATAAAGATTCTAGTGTAATCGCTAATATTGTAAAAATGCGTGATAGCATTGGTGAAAAATATATTCCGGGACCTGTAGAAGGAAGTTATATGATCACGGAAGAAGCTTTTGCGCCATATTTATTTGAAACTAAGATCGATGGACATTTTGCTTACGAAACCCGTGGGACATGGGAAGTGAACAACGCTTATATGGCTGGGCCCTTTGTAAATTATGCGATTAGAGACGAAGAAAATGATCGATATTTAATTGCTGAAGGATTTATTTTTAGACCAGCGAGCAGTAAAAGAGATCATGTATTTGAGCTTGATGCGATACTAAAAACATTAAAATTCAATAAGTCTTAAAAGAAAATTTTAAGATTGGTTATCAAATAAAAAGCCCGTTCGATGAGAACGGGCTTTTTAAGTATTATTTTTTTAGGACTACTTGGTGTCTTCAACCTTTTTAGCATCAGAAGCAGAACTTGTAGTGGTATCTTCATCATCCTTAGATGCATCTTTAAACTCCTTAATTCCACTTCCTAATCCTCTCATCAATTCAGGAATTTTTCGACCTCCAAATATTAGTAAAACCACGATCACGATTAATACGATCTGTGGTGCTCCTATAGCTAATGGTAACATAAATGCATTCATAACTCGATATTTATAATTACAAACTTAACAAGAATAAACTAATATATACGTTAATATGAACAAAATATATGCAATTTATTAATTATAATGCGTATAGCTCTTGTAAATGTTAATTGGGTGCCCGACTTTTAATTACTGGAATTTAAACTATTATTCATTTTCAAATAAGCTGCAATTAGATAGAAATCTGCAATTTTGGATTATCGATCAAAACTGTTAGATAGCATAAATTTTACAGTATCTTTGTCTAAGGTTTTTATGTATGTCGAAAAAGAAAAAAAATAAGAAGAAATTTACCAGAAAACTACTTCATAAATACCGAATGGTAATTTTAAACGAGGATACTTTTGAAGAAAGATATTCTTTAAAATTAACCCGTTTAAATGTTTTTGTTCTGGTAACAACAAGCGCTATTTTATTAGTAGCAGCAACCACTTTTATTATTGCCTTTACACCTTTAAGAGAATATATTCCAGGATATTCTTCGCCACAATTAAAAGAACAGGCAGCAGAATTAGCATACCAAACAGATTCTCTTCAAAATGTTTTGAAACTGAACAATCAGTTCTTAGGATCGATAAAAGGAGTTTTGTCTGGAGATTTACAAACTTCAGATCTTAACCGCGATTCTATTGCTAAATTCTCTCAGGACAATCTCGAAGTTGAGGTTATCCCGCCATCCAGAGCAGATAGTTTATTAAGAGAAGAAGTGGCTTTAGAGGATAAATACAATATTTTGCCGGGCGCTACAGATAATATCAATTTTTCTTTATTTCCGCCGGTAAAAGGAACGATTACTGAGGGATATGATGCTGAAGAAAAGCATTATGCGATAGATGTGGTAATTCCTAAGAATTCACCCGTAAAATCTGTTGCAGATGGACGTGTTATTTTTGCTGAATGGACCACAGAAACCGGCTATGTAATTATCGTAAAACATGATTACGGATTAATTTCTGTTTATAAGCACAACGCCTCATTAACCAAAGAGCAGGGAGATTTTGTAAAAGCAGGCGAAGTGGTGGCTACCGCCGGAAATACCGGAGAATACACCACGGGCCCACATTTGCATTTTGAATTATGGAACGAAGGAAACCCTGTAAACCCAACCGATTATATTGATTTTGAATAGTCTATGTCATTAAAATCTTTTGCAGCTAAAATATTCGCTAACATCATCAGAAAGAAAATTGATGACTGGGCTTCAAATCCTCTTGAAGCGCAGCAGAAAATCTTTGATGAATTAATTTCTAAGGCTAAAAACACCAATTTTGGGAAAGATCATAAATTTGATGCTATAAAAACGCATGCCGATTTTGTCCAAAATGTGCCGGTAAGAGATTACGAAGCGCTTCGTAATTATGTAGATAAAATGGTTGCCGGCGAAGAAGATATTTTATGGCCGGGGAAACCTTTGTATTATGCAAAAACATCGGGAACGACCAGCGGCGCAAAGTATATCCCAATTACCAAAGAAAGTATGCCTACGCATATTGAAACGGCACGAAATGCTATTCTTTGTTATATTGCTGAAACTGGAAATGCAAAGTTCGTAGATGGTAAAATGATCTTTTTACAGGGAAGCCCAGAGCTTACCGAGAAAAACGGAGTGAAATTGGGACGATTATCGGGTATCGTGGCACATTATGTACCTGGTTATCTTCAAAAGAACAGAATGCCAAGTTGGGAAACCAATTGTATCGAAGATTGGGAAACCAAAGTTGATGCAATTGTAGAGGAAACCCAAGATTTGAATATGACCGTAATAAGCGGAATACCAAGTTGGGTGCAAATGTATTTTGAGAAATTACAGCGGAAAACCGGTAAAAAAGTAGGTGATATTTTTAAGAATTTCGACCTGTTTATTTATGGCGGAGTAAACTACGAACCCTATCGCTCTAAATTTGAAAATCTTATTGGTCGCAAAGTAGATAGCATCGAATTATATCCCGCTTCTGAAGGTTTTTTCGCTTTTCAGGATAGCCAGAAAGCAAAGGGAATGTTACTTCAGCTAGATAGCGGTATTTTTTACGAGTTTATAAAAGCTGAATCTTTTTTTGATGAAGATCCAAAACGACTAACGATTGCTGAGGTTGAGCTTGGCGTAAACTATGTAATGATTATTAGTACTACTGCCGGGCTTTGGGCGTATAATGTTGGCGATACCATTCAGTTTACCAGTTTAAAACCTTATCGGGTGATGGTTTCGGGTAGGATTAAGCATTATATTTCAGCTTTTGGGGAGCATGTTATTGCAAAAGAAGTAGAGGAAGCCATGCAGGTTGCTTCAGAAAAAACAGGAGCCAGAATTAATGAATTTACGGTTGCACCACAGGTAAATCCTTCCGCAGAAGAATTACCATATCACGAGTGGTTTATAGAGTTTGAAAAAGAACCTGAAGATTTATCGAATTTCAGGAATATTCTGGATAAATCACTTCAGAAACAAAACTCGTATTATTTCGATTTAATTGAAGGAAATATTTTGCAACCGGTAAAAATCTCTAAAGTCCCAAAAAATGGATTTCAGAC
This sequence comes from Zunongwangia mangrovi, assembly GCF_900112105.1. Lineage (GTDB taxonomy): Bacteria > Bacteroidota > Bacteroidia > Flavobacteriales > Flavobacteriaceae > Zunongwangia > Zunongwangia mangrovi. The sequence continues at coordinate 579,518 of NZ_FOKV01000001.1, forward strand.
GTATATGAAATCGATTGGCAAGTTGGGCGGACAAAATAAATTGCCAAGATTATCGAACGATCGTAAAATTGCAGATGCTTTAGAAGCATTAATAAAAAAATAAACAATTTGAAGTTGAAAACAGAAGGAAGAACGAGAGCGCAGGAAAGTACCAATGCGATAGAACGTATGTATATTACCATGAGACACCTTTTTAACAGAGGTTTTTATAAACCAATGGGTGTTTCTGGAGAAACTTTAAGAGAAGGATTATTGGCATTAAGACCAGAAATTTATGGTTCTGTTGCTGAAGATAAAGCCGAGCTTAGCGGGTTATTGTATGTTTTAGAGCGTCTTCCTATTGGGATAGAACAATGTCGCTATATCAATCTAACTAGTGACGAAGGTTATGGTGATTCACATTTTCAACCCATTGTACCACCAAAACGTCGTAGAAACTGTTATAGAATAGATGAGGAGCAAATGAATATCGAGATTACCAGAGGACGATCTGAAATCTATGATATTCTTACGCATTTAACCTTCCTTTTTATTGAATCTCATAAGATTATGAGACGAGTAGTGATCGACGAGGATGGAAGTGTAAACAGGGACTGGAAAAAACTGGAAGCTGTAGTACTTTCTGATAAAGAAATCGATAAATCTGAGCGTGAAGTTGCGTTAACCCACACTGCCAATATTTTAGGCCGAACTTTTTTCGAGGTTTCTACCATTTATCCTAAGTTTTCTACTCCGGGTAATCCAGAGCAGTTTTTACATATTATTTACTGGATGGGAAAACTGGCGATAGAAGAAACAGTAAATAATGATAAAAGGATCATCACTTTTAGTCCGATTCTTAGAGAACGTTTAGGACATCATATTCATGGAGAAGTTTGGGCAGATAAGATTAAAAAATATCTTGTAGAAGAAGAATTATTAAAACGTCCTATTCATATTATCAGTGCCAATATGCATAGTGTGATGAACACGCTGTATGCGCCGTTAGCACTAAAAGCTGAAATTAAAAAGAAAGATATTCTTCAGATTTATGAAATGCTAAGTGACTCTTCAAATGGGCAGGTTCGCCAGAAGGTTTCAAAATTAGCGCTTTCAGGAGGGATGAAGTTTATAGAAGATTCCAGCGGGACAAATATCGATGTTCAGGTTTTTGATACGGCTAAATTAGAAGAAGGCTTCAGAAATAAAGAATTTAAGTCTTTAAAGGATGAAGATAAACCTGTTATTATCGTTATGGATTATGCCTTTGGTGAGCAGGCTTATGAAACTATGGACGAGCTTTTAAAACCTTATATTATTGAAGGCGAAGAGATCAAGATCAATGTAAGATCGGTTTCTATTATGGGGAAAGCCGGTATTTTAGAAGGAGGTAAGGGCGATATTATGATCCCTTCAGCTCATATTTTTGAAGGTACCGCAGATAATTATCCTTTTAAAAACGAACTTGCCAAAGACGATCTTGAAGGGCACGGCATAAAAGTAGTTGATGGTAGTATGATCACCGTATTAGGAACATCTTTACAAAACCGCGATATTCTTAAGTTTTTCCATGATTCTACGTGGAATGTAAGTGGTTTGGAAATGGAAGGAGCACATTATCAAAAAGCGATTCAGGCGGCCAGCAAACTACGAAAAAGTATTGCTGAAGACGTGCAGGTAAGATATGCTTATTATGCCTCTGATAATCCATTAGAAACCGGAAGTACTTTAGCTTCAGGAGGATTGGGGACTACTGGTGTAAAACCAACTTATTTAATTACTGAAAAAATACTGGAGCAAATCTTTAATTCTTAAAGTTCTTGTAGTAACTTGAATTTTAGATGTTTTCTGAGTGTTTTTTATTGATCGATTAATAATATTTGAATGGGTAAAACTGTATTAATTACAGGAGCAGCGGGATTTTTAGGTTCGCATTTGTGTGATAGATTTATCAAAGAAGGCTTTAGGGTTATTGGAATGGATAATCTTATTACCGGTGATATTCGTAATATCGAGCACCTTTTTAAAAACAAGGATTTCGAATTCTACAATCACGATGTTACCAAGTTTATCCATGTTCCCGGTGAACTGGATTATATTCTTCATTTTGCGTCGCCTGCCAGCCCAATCGATTATTTAAAAATTCCTATTCAAACTTTAAAAGTTGGATCTTTAGGAACACATCATTGTTTAGGTTTAGCAAAAGAAAAAGGAGCTAGAATACTTATCGCTTCAACTTCAGAAATTTACGGAGATCCTTTGGTGCATCCACAATCTGAAGAATACTATGGCAATGTAAATACTATTGGACCACGCGGAGTGTATGATGAAGCGAAGCGGTTTCAGGAATCATTAACGATGGCTTATCACAGGTTTCACGGTTTAGAAACAAGAATTGTAAGAATCTTTAATACTTATGGGCCAAGAATGCGACTAAATGATGGTAGAGTAATACCTGCATTTATTGGTCAGGCTCTTAGAGGAGAAGATCTAACTGTTTTTGGAGATGGATTGCAAACCCGGTCTTTTTGTTATGTAGACGATCAGGTTGAAGGAATATACAGATTACTTTTTAGTGATTATGTTGACCCTGTAAATATTGGTAATCCAGACGAATTAACGATCAAAGATTTTGCTGAAGAAATTATCAAACTAACCGGTACAGATCAAAAGATCGTTTACAAGGAATTACCAAAAGACGATCCTATGCAGCGCCAACCAGATATAACTCGGGCTAGAGAAATTCTTAGTTGGGAACCAAAAGTTTCCAGAGAAGAAGGGATGAAGATTACTTATGATTATTTCAAAAATCTATCGAAAGAAGATTTACTAAAGAAAGAACACAAAGATTTTACTAAGCATAATAGAAAGTAAATAATGCAAAACCCTTTGGTTTCGGTAATCATGCCTGCCTATAATTCGAATGAATTTATTTCGCAGGCGATCGAATCTGTGATTGCTCAGCAGTATAAAAACTGGGAACTTATAATCGTAGATGATGCTTCAAAAGATGCTACAGTAAATACTGTTCGCAATTATGTGAATAAAGATGCTCGCATTAAGATCTTCAGAAATGAAATCAATTATGGGGCAGGTTACTCGAGAAATAAAGCGATTAAGGAAGCCGCAGGAGAGTTTATAGCATTTTTAGATGCAGATGATCTTTGGAAGCCAGAAAAGCTCTCTCAGCAGCTTAAATTTTGCCTGGAGAATAAAGCTAAGATTGTTTTTAGTAGTTATGATCGGATTAGTGAGAATGGAGAATCTTTGAACGAAATTATCGAAGCTTTACCTTTTGTTAACTATTCAAAACTGATTAAAAGCAATTATATAGGTAATCTTACCGGGATGTATAATGCAGCTAAAATTGGTAAAGTTTACCACCCTGAAATTCGAAAAAGACAGGATTGGGCAATGTGGCTTGAAGTTATTAAAAAAGGAGGTACCGCCCATGGAATGGAGGAATCGCTTGCTTTATACCGAAAAAGAAAAGGCTCGGTTTCTGAAAATAAATTAGAAATGGTGTCCTATAATTATAAGATCTACAATAAAGTTCTAGGCTTTGGAAAACTAAAAAGCATGTATTGGATTTTGGTCTTTTTGGGAGAACATTTTTTTGTGAAATCCAGGCAGGTAAAATCAGTCGATTAATGAAGTAAATTGCTTTAGTTTTCCGCTTTTACTTCGGGTAAGGCTTTGTTTTCTTTTAAAATTAACTTTCAGGTTTTTTCCCACGTATTTTTCGACTGCTTCAGCGATTTTGGTTGTTTCTTCAGTATTAAATTCGGTATCCCGTACGTATTCAATCTCAAAAGAATCCATTTTAGTTTGAGTAACTACAAATTCTTTGGTGTTACCGGTATCGTCGATAATCGTTTTAGTTACGTAGTAAAATGTAAGTCCGGGAACTATTTTTCCATCAGCAAGTTTTGCGACATCGCTGGTTCGTCCAATCAATGATTCTAATATTGGCTTTTTTGGCGTACTTTTTTTAGATAGAACCCCAATGTCTCCAATGGCATAACGAATAATAGGGTGCGCTTTATTAAAAAGTGAAGTGATCACCACTTTGCCTTCTTCACCAGGAGGTAAAGTTTTATTGTTTTTATCTACAATTTCGATAAAAAGATCTCTGGAATTTAGGCACCATTCTTCTTCTGGATTTTCGAAGGCAATAAGTCCTACTTCGCTGGCACCATATTCATTTACGACGGGAACACCAATAGCCTCTTCGATAATTTTTTTATCCTTATCAAATAAACGTTCAGAAGTAACGATACAAAGTTTTAAACTGGGACAAATCTCTTTAAGCACGATTTCTTTTTTCTTTAAAAATTTAGAAAAAAGCAGGATAGCACTGGTGTAGCCATTTAAATAATCGAATTTACTTTTCTTAAAACGATCCAAAAAATTCTGCAATTTCATCTCGCTAAGATCAAATATACTAAAGCGTCTTCTAAGACTTATTCGGTCTTTAATACGTTCCTGTAAATTACCATAAAAATCTAACGGAATACCATAAAATCTGGCTTGTAGCGATTTATTAAGATCGATCCCATGCCAGTTATAATGATCGTTAAAACCTTCCCAGGCCATTGCGTGGCAAAGTTTATCTTTAGCAAAGCTAAAGGGATGGCCGCTACTGCCAGAAGTTTTACCTATGTAGCTATTTTTTAAGTTAAAGCCATCGCTTAAACGCTGCTCTAAAGGTTGTTGCAGATTGGTTTTCGACATTATAGGAATATCTTCCCAATTTTCGATCGATCGATCACCAATAAAGCCTTTGTAGAAATTGTTATTATTTAGATGATAATCAACAATTTCCTTTTTCTTTGTTTCAATAAAATTTTGGTATTGGTTAACCGGAATCTGGTCGATTTCGTCCAACATTTTTCGAGCCCTGTTTACAGGGAATTTATTAAGCTGAAGCGAAAGTTTAAACCAATCCAAAACTTATTAATGCTTTTTTTATTCAAATTTATTGGTGCTTCAATTTACAAACAATTATTTTTGAAGCCCAAAATAAATATTTCTTAAAAATGAAAATCTTAATACTAGGTTCGGGCGGTCGAGAGCATACTTTTGCTTACAAAATTGCACAAAGTCCAAAATGTGAAAAACTGTATATAGCTCCCGGGAATGCCGGAACTTTAAATGTAGGGAAAAATGTGAGCCTAAATGTAGGAGATTTTTCTGGTATTAAAGATTTTATTATTGAAAAAAATATAGACATGCTGGTTGTAGGACCAGAAGATCCTCTTGTAAAGGGAATTACAGATTTTTGTAAGGCCGAGCCAGAGTTGAAAGAACTTTTAATCGTTGGTCCTTCAAAACGTGGAGCATTACTCGAAGGTAGCAAAGAGCGCGCAAAAGAGTTTATGGCGATGCATAATATCCCAACAGCTGCTTACGAGAGTTTTACAGCAGAGAGCCTGGAAGCTGGTAAAGTATTTTTAGAAACTTTAAAAGCTCCTTACGTTCTTAAAGCAGATGGTCTTGCAGCTGGTAAAGGCGTTTTGATTTTAAATGATCTTAATGAAGCTAAAGCCGAATTAGAAAATATGCTGAAAAATCAAAAATTTGGAGAAGCCAGTGCAAAGGTGGTGATCGAAGAGTTTTTGGACGGTATAGAGTTAAGTGTTTTTGTTTTAACCGATGGTAAAAATTACAAGATCTTACCAACCGCTAAAGATTATAAGAGAATTGGTGAAGGAGACACTGGATTAAATACAGGTGGAATGGGCGCTATTTCTCCGGTTCCGTTTGCCGATGCCGAGTTTATGCAAAAGATCGAAGAGCGTATCGTAAAACCTACCGTAGATGGTCTTGCTGAAGAAAATATCGACTATAAAGGTTTCATTTTTATTGGATTGATAAAAGTAGGAGAGGAGCCTTATGTGATCGAATATAATGTAAGGATGGGAGATCCTGAAACCGAAGTTGTTTTACCTAGAGTAAAATCAGATCTGGTTGAGGTATTAGCAAAAGCTGCCCAGGGAAAACTTGATGAGGTAGATCTAGAAATCGATGAAAGAGCGGCTACAACCGTAATGATGGTTTCTGGTGGTTATCCAGAAGCATACGAAAAAGGTAAAGAAATAACCGGAATAGAAAATGTTGAAGATGCATTAGTATTTCATGCCGGTACGACTACAAAAGATGATAAAGTTGTGACCAATGGGGGTCGTGTAATTGCAGTAACTGCTTTTGGGGAAGATTACAAAGAGGCACTAAAAAAATCTTATCAAAATGTAGAAAAACTACAATTTGATAAGATGTATTTTAGAAAAGATCTAGGATTCGACCTTGCTTAGGATTATCCTAAGTAAGGTTTAGATCTTGTGTTTTCGTCATCAGCGTCTTGGAAAATCTTAAGTTTTTTACACCAGTAAGCGAAAGCAATCATTCCAATGATAATAAATACAAAGTTGATGGCGTTAGCAGCCCACCAAGAGTCAAGTTCTAGGGAACGTAACCAATCAAGAGGCTTAAGAAGAACCTCTTCAAACAGCCAAGATATCCCTTCAAATATTTCAGTCATCGTTTAACATTGTTAGTTTAACACTACAAAAATAGAAAAAAGAGCAATGCTAACAAGCTTTTTTGCCAAATCAAAGCCAATTAATATTACGCTTGTCCTCGTATTGCTTTCTGGATTTTTTATTGCTGCTAATTTTCAGAATTGGTTTTTAGACTTTGAAATCCTGAAATTCTTTAAAATCCTGGGTGTTTTTCTTGCATTAATGTTAGCGCTTTTTTTACTGAATTTTATTGCGAAAAAGAACGATCTTACTCAGCGAAGCGCTTATAAAATTCTGCTATTTTCAGTGTTTTGTGCCTCTTTTTTTTCGTTGCTGAAAGATTATAATGTGATTGTTTCAGCAACACTTATTCTACTGGCTTTACGCCGAATTATAAGCTTAAAATCACAAATTACGGTTGAAAAAAAGATTTTTGATGCTGCTTTTTGGATCTGTATTGCTTCCTTATTCTATTTTTGGTCGATCTTGTTCTTATTGATTGTTTTAGGGGGAATTATTATTTATTCGCCACGGCCTAAGAACTGGTTAATACCAATAACTTCAGCGGTTTGTGTGTATTTGATCTATTGCTCGATCCATCTATTAATTTATGACCAATTTTATCTAATTTCAGATTGGTATCAACCGTATAATTTCGATTTTTCAAATTATCAGTCTTTTAAATTTCTTACGCCAATAAGTATTATTTTGGCGCTTACGCTATGGTCTTTGGTTTATTATTTTTCCATAATTCAAAAGGCAGGAGTCAGTCTAAGACCTTCTTTAAATTTGATTTTATTTACACTAATTATTGGTGTTTCGGTAGGCATTTTGGCGCCAAGTAAGAACGGAAGTGAGCTTATATTTTTCTTTATTCCGCTTAGTATTATCGTTTCAAATTATTTTGATACCGGCCGGGATAAGATCTTCAGGGAAATACTTTTATTAATATTGATTTTGATGCCTTTTGGGGTACTTTTTATTCAGAATAAATAATTTCATTCAAAAAGACATTCGGCAATTGTTAACTATAGAAGAACCCAAGACCATGTTTAGCAGTTCTAGATTTTGTAATACCTTTGCAGTTCAATTTAAAATATTCAATAAAAACGTCGAATCTTGAAATTTTGAAATTTTAGAGGCGTTTAAACTATTCAGTTTTAAAAAATCGATATAATGTTTACAGATAAAGCAAATAAGATCTTTCAGGAAGTGATCAAAAAATATCACGAAATTGATAGCGTAGATCAGCCTTTTACAAATCCTTACGATAGCGAATCACAGCTTATCGAACATCTTTTGTATAGAAAATGTTGGATAGATACGGTGCAATGGCACTACGAGGATATTGTAAGAGATCCTAATATCGATCCTGTTGCTGGTTTAAAACTGAAACGTCTTATCGATGCTTCTAACCAGGATCGTACAGATACTGTTGAATATATCGATAGCTATTTCCTTGAAAAATATAAAGCGGTTGAGCCTAAAGAAAATGCAACGATAAATACAGAGAGTCCTGCTTGGGGAGTAGATCGATTATCGATTTTAGCACTTAAAATTTATCATATGCATGAAGAAGCAGCTCGTGAAGATGCATCAACAGATCATAAAGAAAAATGCCAGGCAAAACTTGATATTTTGTTAGAGCAGCGAGTAGATCTTTCTTCGGCCATAGATCAGCTTTTAAAAGATATCGAGAACGGGGATAAATACATGAAAGTCTATAAGCAGATGAAAATGTATAACGACGACGAACTTAACCCGGTTCTTAGAAATAAATAAGAAAATTATGAGCACTTCACATCAACATATTCCAGAAGAGAATAGAGAAAAAAGTGCTCATATTCTAGCCATTCGCTTATCAGCAATGGGCGATGTCGCAATGACGGTTCCTGTGATTAGAACTTTTATGGCGATATATCCTAATTGTAGGATCACTTTTCTTACCCGTCCTTTTTTTGCCCCTATGTTTAAGGGAATTCCTAATGTAGAGATTTATGAAGCCGATATTAATGGCGAGCATAATGGCGTAATGGGATTGGGAAGACTTGCTCGAGAATTAAGAAATCACGAGATCGAAATGGTGGCCGATCTTCATAATGTACTTCGTACTAATGTACTGAAATCTGTTTTTTATCTCTTCGGAATTCCAGTAAAACAAATTGATAAGGGAAGGGCAGAAAAGAAGAAACTTACCCGTGAAGATCATAAAGTATTTAAAGAATTAAAAAGTACGCACCAGCGCTATGCAGATGTCTTTGCAGACTTAGGATTTCCTATAGATTTTAACTACCATATTTTTCCTGAAAAGCAGCAAATTCCGACTAAAATACATGAAATTGTAGCCCATTCTTCTAAAAAGTGGTTAGGAATTGCTCCTTTTGCACAGCATGCTTCTAAAGCTTATCCGGCAGATCTAATGGAAGAGGTTTTAAAAAAACTGAATAAGCAGAACGATATCCAGGTCTTTCTTTTTGGCGGCGGAAATGCAGAAACCAAAAAGCTACAATCCTGGGAGAAACAATTTGAGAACTGTTTAAGTGTTGCCGGGCTTTTATCTTTTGAAGAAGAACTGGCTTTAATCTCCAATCTTGATACAATGCTATCTATGGATAGCGGGAACGGGCACATGGCAGCAATGTATGGAATTCCGGTGGTGAGTATTTGGGGAGTAACACATCCTTATGCCGGTTTTAGACCTTTTCTACAGCCTTTTGAAAATTCATTGATCCCAGATTTAGAAAAGTTTCCAAAAATACCAACCTCGGTTTATGGAAATAAATACCCAGAAGGTTACGAATTTGCTATAAGAAGCGTAACTCCAGATAAAGTAGTAGAGAAAATAAACTCAGTGATAAACTAAAAAATAAAAGGCTTTCTGAAATACTGAAAGCCTTTTGTAAATAAAGTAATATCCTGTTTTTAGATCCTAAACGTCGTCGTAATCTACTTTTATGGTAGGTGTAAGTGGATGCGCCTGGCAGGTTAAGATCAAACCTTCTTCAATCTCGTCGTCTGTAAGGATTTGATTTTTACGCATTTCAGCTCTACCTTCAGTGATTCTGGCGATACAACTACTACAAATTCCGCCCTGGCAGGAATAAGGAACATCAAGATCGTTTTCTAAAGCCGCATCTAAAATTACATCGGTTTGATCCATCACAAAGCTGGTTTCTTCATCATCAACCATAACTGTAATTTGCGTTTGGCCTTCAAGATCGGCTTCAACTTCACCGGTATCATCGCTGGTAAACAATTCGTAATAGATATTTTCTTCAGCAATACCGTTGTTACTCAGCACTTCGCTTACATGATTGATCATTTCTTCTGGTCCGCACAAATAAACCGCATCAAAAGAATGATCTTTAAATTTATTCTTCATCACAAAATTAACCGTGCTGGTTTCAATTCGGCCAAAATGTGCATTATCTTCTCTGGATCTACTAAATACAAACTCAACAAAAAGTCGATCTGGATAACTTGCCTGTAGTTCTAAAAGTTCTTTAAAAAAGATTGTGTTTTCTGGAGATTTGTTTCCGTAGGTAAGAATAAATCTACTGTGACTTTCTTCAGAAAGTACTGTTTTTATTATTGATAGCACAGGAGTGATCCCACTACCGGCAGCAAAAGCAGCATAAGTTTTAGCTTCAGAAGAAGGTTCTAAAACAAATTTACCTTCAGGAGTATGAACATCTAAAACATCACCCGCCTGAAGTTTATTATTGGCAACTACAGAAAATTTACCACCTTCTACCTCCTTAACCGTTACTTTAAACTCTCCGGAATTTGGAGCCGAGCATAGTGAGTAAGCTCTACGTAGTTCTTTACCATCAACATCTGCTTTTATGGTAATATATTGCCCGGCCGTAAATTTGTATTCCTGCTGAAGTTCTGAAGGAATTTCGAACGAAATACTCACAGCCTGAGGCGTTTCCCTAATTATTTCTTTTATTTTTAGTTTATGAAATGTTCCCATCAAAAATAATTTGTGGGCAAAAATACAAAGTATCAGCTTTTAGAGTGTAACAAAATACTAAATTTAGCTACAAGTAAGTAAAGCATTTTTTATGGTAGGGAAATTACTCAGTTTAGAGTGGAAATCTTTTACGCGTAGCGCAAGCTTTGGTAAAAGTCTTGGTTTGAAGATTTTCATGATCTTTTTAGCCGTGTATTTTGCTGTCGTGTTTCTTTTTATGGGAATAGGACTTTACCCAATCTTGAAAAAGATATATCCAGATAATGTTCCACTTTTAAAATTGAACGAATTTATTTTAGGCTGGCTGGCTTTTGAGTTAATCTTTCGATTTTTTATGCAAAGTCTTCCGGTGGTACAAATAAAACCTTTACTGCTTCAAAATATAAGAAAGTCTAAGGTTATTAATTTTGTGTTGCTAAAATCGCTATTCTCGTTCTACAATATTTTACCACTTTTAATTTACGTACCGTTTGCCGTAGTGGTTGCAGTAAAAACAGATTATACCGCAGTGTCTATGATTGGCTGGTCGATTAGTGTATTATTTTTAAGTTTTTCGATCAATTTTTTCAATTTCCTGATCAAAAAGAAGTTTGCTGAAGATCTAAAATCTTTTCTACCTGCAATCATTGTGATTTTGACCTTAGCGGGATTAGAGTATTTTAATATTGTCCCGGTTAGTGAGAAGTTCGGGATTTTCTTAAATTATGTCTTAGAAATGCCATATTTGGCTATTGTGCCAATAATTCTATGCTTTCTGTTCTTTGTTTGGGTTAAGAATACCCTGAAAAGGAAATTTTATCTGGACGCTGGTCTAAAAACTAAGCAAAAGGAAGTAAAATCTCAGGATTTTGAGTGGTTAAAGCGATTTGGAGAGGTCTCAACTTTCCTTCAGTTAGATATGAAGTTAATTTGGCGAAACAAACGCCCAAAAACAACAATTTTTCTTTCGGTTTTCTTTCTGTTATATGGCTTGTTATTTTTTACCAATTCGGTTTACGAGGGAATGCCGGTAATGTATGTTTTCGCAGGTATTTTTATATCAGGAATATTTATGATCAATTTTGGCCAATTTGTGCCTAGCTGGGATGCTGCCTATTACCAAATGATCATGTCGCAAAATATACCAATGCGAAAGTATTTGGCTTCTAAAGCTGCGCTGATAAGTTTTAGTATCATTATTTTAACCATTTTAAGTACGCCTTATGTTTACTTTGGCTGGAATATACTACTCATTATTTTTACCTGTGCCTTATATAATCTTGGTGTAAATGTGCCTTTATTAATGTTTACAGGCTCATTTAATAAAAAACGAATCGATCTGGAGAAGAGTCCGTTTATGAACTACCAGGGAACTGGTGCTGCGCAATGGTTGGTGGCGATTCCGTTATTGGCCGTTCCGTTAGGGATCTTTTATCTGTTCTATAAACTCTTCAGTTTTAATATTGGTCTTTTAGTGATAGGAATTTTAGGAGTAATTGGTATTCTTCTAAGAAATTATTTAATGGATAGAATTACTATTCAGTATAAAAAGAACAAATACGCCATGATTCATGGATACAAACAAACCGGAGACTAAGCGATCTTTTTAACCAAAAAGTAGGACTTAAAAATTAACCTTAACTATTCAAATCTCGGAAACCGAGAAAACAAAATACTATGATCACAGCAACTAATCTTTCTAAAGTATATAACGGGACCAAGGTTCTAGATATCGACCATTTAGAAATCCCAGAGGGACAAAATTTAGGTCTTGTAGGGAATAACGGTGCGGGAAAAACGACATTTTTCAGCATGCTTTTAGATTTAATAAGACCTACTTCTGGAAATATCTTTAACCAGGATATTACAGTGAACGAAAGTGAAGATTGGAAAACTTTTACGGCTTCGTTTATCGACGAAAGCTTTTTGATAGGATATCTTACTGCGGAAGAATATTTTTATTTCGTGGGTGAGCTACGCAATCAAAACCGAGCCGATATTGATAGTTTTTTGGCACAATTTGAAGAATTCTTTAACGGAGAAATCATAGGCCGAAAAAAATACCTTCGAGATTTATCGAAAGGGAATCAGAAAAAAGTGGGAATTGTTGCCGCGTTAATTGGTGATCCTAAAGTGGTGATCTTAGACGAACCTTTTGCTAATCTGGATCCTACCACTCAAATTAGGCTAAAGAAAATCATCAAGGATCTTTCTGAAATTTCTGGTACTACGGTTTTGGTTTCCAGTCATGATCTTATTCATGTGACAGAAGTTTGTGAGCGTATCGTGGTTTTAGATAAAGGCGTTATCGTTAGAGATCTTAAAACTTCTGAAGCTACGCTAAAAGAACTGGAAACTTATTTTTCTGGAGAACAAATTCCAGAAGAATTTAAAGAAACCGCAGAAGCTCCAAGCGAAGAAGCCAAAGCTGATAAGGCTGAGTAATCAACGCCGATTTTTCTTATTTAAAGCGCAAATCTTTGTATTTGTAAAAAGAAACTTATTTTTACATACTAAATCCTGCGTAACAGAGTTATGATGCTAATAAGAAAGGCTTGGTTTTGAGGAGATTTTTACATGTTGTTTTTGTTTTTTTTCTAATTGGGGCTATACTTTCCTGCTCCAGAAAGAAAGATACTTTTATTAGTCGAAGCTGGCATTCGGTTACTGCGGAATATAATACACTTTATAACGGAAACCTTGCTCTTGAAGCAGGGCGGGAAGAGTTAAACCAGAATTATAAGGACAATTACTGGGATTTACTACCTATAGAACGTATGCAGATCGATGAAGAGATTCTTCTTCCCGATAGCGTTCGAAATCAAAATTTTGGTGTTGCCGAGCAAAAAGCGGTAAAAGCGATTCAGCGTCATTCGATGTTAATTGATGGGGACGAAGAAAATCCACAGATCGATGAAGCTTATATGTTGTTGGGAAAAGCACGATATTTTGATCAACGTTTTATTCCCGCATTAGAAGCATTCAACTATATTTTGCAAAGATATCCGGCCAGTAATAGCATTAGAAATGCGCAAATTTGGCGAGAGAAAACCAATATTAGGTTAGAGAATAACAGGATCGCGATTAGAAATTTAAAAAGGATCATCGAAAATGCCCAATTTGAGGATCAGGAATATGCAGATGCGAAAGCAGCCATGGCGCAGGCCTATATAAATCTTCAGTATCCCGATAGTGCATTGGCTCCTTTAACTACTGCTGCCAATTTCACCAATAAAAACGAAGAAAAAGGACGTTATTTTTTCATTTTAGGTCAGTTATATAATCTACTAAATCAACCTGAAAATGCTAATCTTGCTTTTGATGAGGTTATCGAGCTTAATCGAAAGTCACCGCGGATTTACATGATCAATGCCTATATCCAAAAAGCAAGAAATTTTGACCCTGAAGAAAATAACGATCAGCAACTAAAAGAATTGCTTATAAGTCTTGAAGAAGATCGCGAAAATCGTCCATTTTTGGATAAAATTTACTTTCAATTTGGCGAATATTATAATCAACGAGATTCTTTAGATACCGCTATTGTTTTTTACAATAAGTCACTTAGAAGTCGCGCAAACAGCGATCCTTATTTAAGATCTATAAATTACGAGATCTTAGCGAATATCAATTTTGATCGATCAAATTATCAAAGAGCTGCGAAATATTTTGATAGTACGCTTTTCGAAATGAATTCTAGTTTAAGGGAGTACAGAACTATAGAAAAGAAGCGTAAGAACCTAGATGATGTGATCTTTTACCAGTCGATTGCAGATAAAAACGATAGTATTTTAGATCTCACAAAGTTATCACGCGAAGAGCAAATTGCTTTTTATACAGAATATACTAATAAGCTAAAGGAAGATTATCAAAATCAAATTGAAGAAGGGGAAACAGAAGAAGCCTTAGCTTTAAATACTGCAGGCCCGGGAGTTCCAAATACGGGAATTCCAAACATTGGAGTTCCTGGCGAAGAGAATACGAATAAATTCTATTTCTATAACGACAATCTTATTAGTAGAGGAGAGCGCGAGTTTTTAAGAGTTTGGGGAAACCGTCAACTTGCAGATAACTGGCGTTGGATGGCTACAGGAAATACGACTGCAATGGCAACTTCTGAAGATGGTGCAGATTTCGATTTTACAAGCGATCCAAGATTTAATCCAGTAACTTATGTTGATAAACTTCCAACAGATAATAAAGTTATCGATAGTTTGTATAAAGAGAGAAATTACGCTTACTATCAACTTGGTTTAATTTATAATGAAAAATTTGCTGAGTATCGACTTTCTGCAAATCGGTTAGAAGAAGTTTTAGCTAGTGATCCAGAAGATCGATTGGTATTACCTTCTAAATATAATCTTTATAAGGCCTACGGAAATTTAAATATGCTGGCCAAACAAGATGAGATGAAGAGAGATATCATCACTAATTATCCAGATTCTCAATACGCGATATTTATTCAGAATCCACAAAGCCTTGCTAACGGCGAGAGCTTACCAAAAATGAGTTATGAAAATACCTTCGAATTATTCGAAAATAAAGAATTTACAGAGGTGATTTCAGAAAGTAATAAATTTATCACTCGATATTCTGGTGAAGAGATCGTTCCTAAATTCGAATTGTTAAAAGCGATGGCCATAGGGCGATTAAAAGGTTTGTCTGAATATCGTACGGCATTAAGCCATGTTTCGCTAACCTATCCGCAATCGCCAGAGGGACAAAAAGCAAAGCAGATGATAAGCGAATCGCTACCAAGATTAAGCCGACTTCAACTTCAGCAAGATAGTTTGGCCAAAAATTACAAACTGGTGTACGAGTTTGATGCTAATAAGAAAGAAGAAGCGCTGGAATTTCAGCAAAAATTAGATTCGGCTATGGTAGATCTAGACTATTCCAATCTTTCCACGTCCTTAGATCCTTATACGATCGATCGCTTGTTTGTGGTGGTACATGGTCTAGAAGATCGCGCCAGAGCTTTAGGTTTTGGTGAATTATTACGAGAAAATGATGATTATAAGCTTGAAAATGATTTTATTGCGATCTCAACTAATAATTACCGGGTAATTCTTCTAAGAAAGAACCTCGACACTTATAAAACAGATTATTAACTCTCACTCTTAATACGATGTTTTCAGAAAAAAAGAAAAGTTCTGGCGCTAAGGAATTTTCTAATGAGCAAAATAAAATTGCAGCAGGAACTAAAATTACCGGAGATATAACGGCTAAAGGAGCTTTTAGGATCGAAGGTTTTTTAAAAGGCACATTAGTTACCACCGGGAAAGTGGTTATAAGTAAAAATGGAAATATAGAAGGAACTTTGGAATGTGAAAATGCTGATATTGAGGGTTCTTTTAAGGGAAAATTGAAAGTTAGCGGTATTTTAAGTTTAAAATCAACAGCTACGGTAGATGGAGAGGTTGTAGCGGCAAAACTTGCCGTAGAACCCGGTGCTAATTTTAATGCTACTTGCCAGATGCGCGGCGCAATGAAGTCGGTTAAGAATGAAAAACAATCAGCGTAACAAGTACCTGGTATTTGTAAATGTAGGTTTTCAGATGGCTATTATTATTGCCGGAGGTGTTTTTCTTGGTATTTGGTTAGATGAAAAATTTCCGAATAAATTTTCTGCGTACACGATATCATTATCACTTTTAGGCGTTTTTATTGCTTTATTTCAGGTAATACGAAGCGTAAAAAATATAAGTAAAGACGACGATTAGATGGGACGACCATTTTTAAACTTCCTTAAGGTATTTTTGCCTTTTGCATTGATCTTATTCGCGATTCAATTTTATACTGTTTCAAATTTTGTAGAGGCGACCCTATACTACAGTACAGTTTCTAATTACGCATTTCATATTTTAGCGACAATATTAATTTACGCGATATTATTATTTATAAATCTCAATTTTGAGGATAAAACAGGCTTTGCCTTTATGGGGATGGGCTTGTTGAAAATGCTGGCAGCAGTATTATTTTTGTTGCCTGCATTGCTTAATGATGAGGTATCGATTTTTGCTCAGGTGATCGCTTTTTTTGTCCCATATTTTATATTTTTAATTTTTGAAACCACCTTTGCTGTGAAATTAATTAATCATAATAAATGATTGAATATCAATAATCTTTAAGATTAATTGAAATCTAAATAAAAAATTAAAACCGGGACTTTCACATAAAAAATAAAAGTATACCTTTGCACCGAAATTTAGAGCCCATAATTTTATAAGTAGACCAGGTATTATGATAGCACAAAAATCGTTAAAGATTATAGTGACATTTGCACTAGCCTTACTTCCGGTTTTTTCTTTTGCATCAAAAGAGGACTCTTTAGCAGAAGCTGAAAAAGAATTTAATGCTACAGATATGATTCTTCACCACATTGGTGATGCGCATGGATGGCATTTTTATGGAGAAGGCGAAAATTCTTTCACAATACCACTTCCGGTAATACTTTATACCGATAATGGTCTTGTAACATTTATGTCTAGTGAATTTCACCATGATACCGAAGGGCATCATGTGGTAGAGAAAAACGGAATGCACTTCGTTAATCTTCACGAGAAAATCTATCAGTTAGAAGAAGGAGCTCATGGGGTAGAGTTCGATGAAGATCACCACCCTTTAAATGCAGAGCGACCTATCGATTTATCGATCACTAAAAATGTAGCGGCTATGTTTATAACCGTTATCATTATGTTGATCATTTTTAATCGATTAGCTTCTTTCCACAAGAAAAATAAACATGCTCCAAAAGGCTTCAATAACGTGCTAGAAACCTTTGTTCTATTTGTTAGAGACGAAATTGCTAGACCACAAATTGGAGAGAAAAAATATATGAAGTTCATGCCATTTTTATTAACGGTATTTTTCTTCATCTGGATTACGAATATGATTGGATTATTACCAGGTGCGGCCAACGTAACAGGTAATATAGCAGTGACTATTTCTTTAGGTTTATTCACTCTTGTTTTAATTCTAATTAACGGTAGTAAAGATTACTGGAAACACACACTTTGGATGCCAGGCATTCCAACATTTGTGAAGCCACTTCTTGCTGTAGTAGAATTAATGGGTGTTTTCATTAAGCCAATTGCACTTATGATTCGTTTATTTGCGAACATTACCGCAGGTCACATTATCATCTTAAGTTTAATAGGATTAATATTTATTCTTGAAAGCGTAGGAGTAGCTGGTGTTTCGGTTCCTTTTGCTCTTTTTATATCGATATTAGAATTGCTTGTGGCATTTTTACAGGCATTTATTTTTACCATGCTGTCTGCCCTGTTTATTGGGATGGCAGTAGAAGAACACGAACATCATTAACTTTTAATTTTAAATCTTTCAATTATGGAATTATTGTATGTAGGTCTCGCAGCTTTAGGTGCCGGTTTAGCAGTTATCGGTGCAGCTATGGGAGTTGGTAAAATCGGTGGATCTGCCATGGATGCTATCGCTCGTCAGCCAGAAGCTTCTGGAAAAATCCAGACAGCTATGATTATCGCTGCGGCTCTTGTTGAAGGTGTTGCTCTTTTTGGAGTAGTAGCAGCTTTACTTGGAGTTCTTAAGTAATTGAATTCTTATTTATCCATTCGTAACGGTTGGTTACGAATGGATTTACTTTAAATTAAAAAAATTATGGAATTAATCACTCCTGAAATTGGTCTTATTTTTTGGCAAACGATAGTTTTCCTTGTACTTATTTTGATATTAGCGAAATTTGCCTGGAAACCTATTCTTGGTGCTGTTAAGCAAAGAGAAGATTCTATCAACGACGCTTTGTCTTCGGCTGAAACAGCTAGAAAAGAATTGCAAAATCTTAAGGCAGATAACGAGCAGTTAATGAAAGAAACACGTGCTGAAAGAGATGCTATTCTTAAAGAAGCTCGTGAATTAAAAGAAAAGGTTTTGGCAGATGCTACAGAAGAAGCACAAACCAAAGCAGATAAAATTGTAGCACAGGCTAAAGAAAGTATTGAGCTAGAGAAAAAAGCTGCTATGGCAGAACTTAAGTCTCAGGTTGCAAACTTATCTATAGAGATTGCTGAAAAAGTAGTTCGTAAAGAATTATCAAGTAAAGAAAAACAACACCAAATGATCGATGATATGCTTGGTGATGTTACTTTAAACTAATACTTTGTGATGAAAGGAACCAGAGCAGCACAACGTTACGCAAAAGCCATCCTAAATTTAGCTAATGAGAAAAATGTAGCTAAAGATGTAAAGGATGATATGCTAAGTATTTCTAAGACAATTGCAGGCAGCGAAGATCTAAGAAATATGTTAGCAAGTCCAGTAATTAAACCAGCACTTAAAAACCAGGCTTTAAAGGCTGTTTTTAAGGATGTGAACGGTTTAACCACTGGCGTTTTCAATTTACTTGTAGAGAATAACCGTATCGATATTTTAGGTATTGTAGCAGATCAATATTTAAGATTGTTTGATGGTTCTATACAGGTGCAAAATGCTGTTGTTACTACTGTAGTTCCTTTAACAAAAGAGCTTGAAGCTAAAATTCAGGCTAAAATAAAAGAGCTTACCGGTAGGGAAGCAATAATCAAGAATAAGATCGATGAAAGTATTCTTGGTGGTTTTGTTTTAAGAGTTGGTGACTTGCAGTACAATGCTAGTGTTGCTAATAATTTAAACAAATTAAAAACAGAATTTAAAACAGGCAACGCATACGTTTCTAAAATTTAATAAAAACCGCCCGTAAGTTAACGTGGCATTTTATCTTAAATAATTATGGCAGAAGTAAATCCTGCTGAAGTATCAGCAATATTAAAGCAACAACTTTCTGGATTCGAGGCAAAGGCTTCTTTAGACGAGGTTGGTACCGTACTTACAGTTGGTGACGGTATTGCGAACGTTTATGGACTTTCTAATGCTCAATACGGAGAATTAGTACAATTTGAAAGTGGTCTAGAAGGAATGGTACTTAACCTTGAAGAAGATAATGTTGGGGTAGTACTTTTAGGACCTTCAAAAGAAATCAAAGAAGGTTCTACAGTAAAAAGAACACAAAGAATTGCTTCTATAAAAGTTGGTGAAGGTATTGTTGGAAGAGTAGTAAATACTCTAGGTGAGCCTATCGACGGTAAAGGACCTATCGAAGGTGAAACTTTCGAAATGCCTTTAGAGCGTAAGGCGCCTGGTGTTGTTTTTCGTGAGCCTGTAACAGAGCCTATGCAAACAGGTATTAAGTCTATCGATGCGATGGTACCTGTAGGAAGAGGGCAGCGTGAGCTTGTGATTGGTGACCGCCAAACGGGTAAAACTACTGTTTGTATCGATACCATCCTTAATCAAAAAGAATTTTATGATGCTGGTGAGCCGGTATATTGTATATACGTAGCTGTAGGGCAAAAAGCGTCTACTGTTGCAGGTATTGCTAAGGTTTTAGAAGATAAAGGAGCTTTAGCATATACAACTATCGTTGCTGCAAATGCATCAGATCCTGCACCTATGCAGGTTTATGCTCCATTTGCTGGTGCTGCGATTGGTGAATATTTTAGAGATACAGGACGTCCTGCATTGATCGTTTATGATGATCTTTCTAAGCAGGCTGTTGCTTATCGTGAGGTTTCTCTTTTATTACGTCGTCCACCAGGACGTGAGGCGTATCCAGGGGATGTTTTCTTCCTTCACTCAAGATTATTAGAGCGTGCTGCAAAAGTGATCAATGATGACGGAATTGCAAAAACAATGAACGATCTTCCTGAATCTCTTAAAGATAAGGTAAAAGGTGGTGGATCTTTAACTGCACTTCCTATTATCGAAACTCAGGCTGGTGACGTTTCTGCGTATATTCCAACTAACGTAATTTCGATTACAGATGGGCAGATCTTCTTAACTTCAGATTTATTTAACTCTGGTGTTCGTCCGGCAATTAACGTAGGTATTTCGGTATCGCGTGTGGGTGGTTCAGCTCAGATCAAATCAATGAAGAAAGTTGCTGGTACACTTAAGTTAGACCAGGCACAGTTCCGTGAGCTTGAAGCTTTTGCTAAGTTTGGTTCAGACCTTGATGCCGCTACAATGAGTGTAATTGAAAAAGGTAAACGTAACGTAGAGATTCTTAAACAAGGACAAAACGATCCTTATCCAGTAGAAGATCAAATCGCAATTATCTTTGCAGGTTCTAAGAACTTACTTAGAGAAGTGCCTGTAGAAAAAGTAAGAGAATTCGAAAGAGATTATATTGAATTCCTAAACGCTAAGCATAGAGACGTAATGGATACGCTTAAGGCCGGTAAACTTACCGATGAAGTTACAGATACTTTAGCATCTGTAGCAAAAGAGCTATCTGAAAAATATAAAGCATAAAAGTTTATAAGCAAAGAGTGCAAAATAGCATTGCACTCTTTGCTCTATTAGTATTTAGGCTAGTCCAATTTTAAAAATATGGCAAACTTAAAAGAATTACGTAGCAGAATTACCTCGGTTTCTTCAACGATGCAGATTACCAGTGCCATGAAAATGGTTTCTGCGGCAAAGTTGAGTAAAGCTCAGGATGCTATCGAATCTATGCGCCCTTATTCCCAAAAGCTATCCCAGCTTTTACAGGATCTTAGCGCAACTTTAGATGATGATACTAGCAGTAAATATGCAGAGCAGCGTGAGGTAGAAAAAGTACTTGTAGTTGCTATTTCTTCTAACAGAGGTTTGGCAGGTGCTTTTAACGCAAACATTATTAAAGGTGTAAAAAATGCTGTCGCTAAAGAATATTCAGATAAGGATGTTCATTTATACAGTATTGGTAAAAAAGCCAACGATATTTTAAAACGAAGCTTTACAGTATATAAAACGAATACCGAGATTTTTGATGATCTTAGTTTTGAAAATGTATCTGTTATTGCTGAAGATTTAATGGAGCAATTCTTAGAAGGAAATTACGATAAGATCGTACTGGTGTATAACCACTTTAAGAATGCCGCTACACAAGCTGTTTTAACTGAGCAATTCTTACCCATTCCTAAGTTTGATACAGAAGAAGAAAAGCAACTTGATTACATTTTTGAGCCTTCTAAATTAGAGATCGTAAAAGATCTTATTCCAAAGTCGCTCAAAATGCAATTATATAAGGCTTTAAGAGACTCTTTTGCCTCAGAGCATGGTGCACGTATGACGGCGATGCATAAAGCGACAGAGAACGCTACAGAACTTAGAGATTCGCTTAAATTGTCTTACAACAAAGCAAGACAGGCTTCGATTACTAACGAAATTCTTGAAATTGTTGGTGGTGCTGAAGCACTTAATAACTAATAATCTCATTTTAGATATTTTAAAGCCCGGTTTTTTTCCGGGCTTTTTTGTTTCAAAAGACCTGCTTATTTCAACTAATATTAGCTGTTTCTGAAGCTTAATTTTTCTTTGGCACTTGTTTTGATTTCTTTTAGCGAACAATCAAACAAATAGAGTTATGAAACATACTTATTTTATCTTCAGCATATTTTTCTTTTCGCTTTTTACCAACTGCGGAACAAATAAAAACCTGCAGGAAGAAGCTCCTGCACAATTTGAACAGGCTTTTTATACTACAACAGATGGTGAGATGACTTTCTATCTTCCGGTGACAGCAATTCAGAAAAACAGAGTTGAATTAAAGAATATTTACTTTAAAGGTTTAAAATCCCCAATTGTTCACAATCAAGATGGGCAAAATCGCTACACTGCGAGCTTCGGAATTCGCCAATCAGATTATGTGATGAGTTCAGACCCAAGAGAAGAATACGGGAATAAAATGCCACAGAAACCCGAGAAAAGTCCGGTGAGTATCGAAAAAGATCAGGCTTTGTTAGAATACCAGGAGAATGGTGAGACCAAATATTATGTAATTAGCAATATCGAAGAACGTAAATAGGTGGTGTTTTCTTAATTATTAGGATATTTGCAGGAAACCCAGAGCCTGTTGAGTACTTTAAAGCGATTTTTTCAGGATACCATTATTTATGGCGTTGCTACTGTAGTACCGCGGTTGCTAAATTTTATTTTAGTGCCGTTACATACCGATGCGCTGGGAACAAAAGACTATTCAGTAAACACGACATTCTACATTTGGGCAGCATTTTTTAATGTACTGCTTACTTATGGGATGGAGACTTCGTTCTTTAGGTTTTTTAGCAGAGCAGAGGATAAAAAAAAGGTTTTTTCTACCTCTTTTATAGCTTTAACGACCACGACCTTGCTGTTTTTTGCTTTGGGAATGATATTTCAGGATGCTTTTATAAGATTGGTAGATCTGGATCCGTTTTTTTTCAATATCCTTTTTTCGGTCTTAATTTTAGATACGCTGGTGGTTGTGCCATTTGCTTATCTTAGGGCAACCAATAGGCCCATACGATTTGCATCTATTAAGCTTTTAAACGTTTTTGTCGTTTTTGCCATTAATATTTATTTTATTTGGTTGGTGCCTAAATTTCCTGAAGTCGCACCACAATATGTATTAGATCACTATACTCAAAAGGACATTTTAAGCTATATCTTTCTGGCTAATTTGGCTGCTAGCGGAATTACATTTTTGATCTTACTGCCATACTTTTTTAAGACTAAAATTCAGTTTAGTTTCTCGCTGTTAAAGCAAATGTGGAAATACGGCTGGCCTATCATGCTGGCGGGATTGTCTTTTATTATCAATGAAAATCTTGATAAGCTCTTATTAAAGGATATTCTTTCCGAAGAAATTATGGGAGCTTATTCTGGCTGCTATAAACTGGCGGTTTTTATGATGATCTTTATCCAGGCCTTTAAAATGGGAGCAGAACCATTTTTCTTTAATCATGCTAAAGAGAAAAATGCTAAAGGTACTTACGCAAGGATATTAGATTACTTTGTGATTTCAGGAGGATTGATTTTGCTCGTTTTGGTTTGTTTTATCGATATTTTTAAGAGGTATTTAATTCCTAACCAGGATTACTGGATAGCGATGTCCATAGTTCCTGTGATTTTACTGGCCAACTTGTTTTTAGGGATCTATCACAATCTTTCTGTTTGGTATAAGCTAACTGATAGAACCAGAATGGGAATGTATATTTCACTTTTTGGAGCTTTAGTCACCGTTGTTTTAAACATCACGCTAATTAGCAAATTTGGATTTATGGTGGCCGCCTGGGCAACATTGGCCGCTTATGGTAGTATGATGCTTATCTCTTATTTCTTCGGAAGAAAATACTACCGCGTACCTTATAACGTTAAGAAAATAGGATTTTATTTACTGCTTTCGGTTGCACTTTCTGCCGTAAGTTTTATATACTTCAGGCAAAATTATATAGTTGCCGCATTATTTGTTCTCTTATTTGTGGGAATTACGTATTTTAAAGAACAAGAAGACATAAAGAAAATTTTAAAACGATCATGACGATTAAAATCATCAACAAAAGTTCACACGATTTACCAAGTTATGCTACAGAAGCTTCCGCAGGAATGGATCTTAGAGCTCAACTGGCCGAGCCAATTACTCTAAAACCTTTAGAAAGAGCGATCGTAAAAACAGGATTGTTTATAGAACTTCCCGTAGGTTACGAAGCACAGGTGCGACCAAGAAGTGGCCTGGCAGCAAAAAAAGGAATCACCGTTTTAAATGCACCAGGAACAATCGATGCCGATTATCGCGGTGAGATTGGTGTAATTTTGGTGAATTTATCGAACGAAGATTTTACGATCGAAAATGGAGAACGTGTTGCGCAACTTGTGATCGCTAAGCACGAGCATATTAATTGGGAAGAAGTTGAAGTACTTGCAGATAGCGTACGCGGAGCTGGCGGGTTTGGCAGTACGGGAACAAAGTAATTTCAGGTTTTTCTAAAATTTATTCTAGAATCAAACAAACAAAGAGATGAAGATTATTGTACCCATGGCGGGAAGAGGTTCACGCCTTAGGCCACATACCCTTACAACACCAAAACCTTTAATTCCTATCGCTGGTAAACCAATTGTGCATCGATTGGTACAGGATATTGCCAAGGTTTTAAATGAAAAGATCGACGAGGTAGCTTTTGTGATCGGTGAAGATTTTGGAGAAAAAGTGGAAACCGATCTAAAGAATATTGCTGAAAGTTTAGGAGCTAAAGGAAGTATCTATTACCAGGATAAACCTTTGGGAACCGGTCACGCAATTATGTGTGCCAAGGATTCTTTAAAAGGTCCGGCCGTGATCGCCTATGCCGATACTTTGTTTAAAGCCGATTTTACTTTAGATAAAGATGCTGATAGTGTAATTTGGGTGAAGCAGGTAGAAAACCCGTCTGCTTACGGTGTGGTAAAGCTTAACGAGAATAGAGAAATTACCGAGCTTGTTGAAAAACCTACTGAGTTTGTTTCAGATCTTGCCGTAATCGGGATCTATTATTTTAAAGATGTTGCCATCCTAAAAGACGAACTTCAGAAAGTTTTGGATAACAATATAGTTCATGGTGGCGAATATCAGATTAATGACGGAATTAAAGCCATGCAGGCAAGCGGACTCAAATTTGTGCCGGGAAAAGTGGACGAATGGATGGACTGCGGAAATAAAAATGTAACTGTAGAAACTAATGGTCGTATGCTTAAATTCTTACATCAGGATGGTGAAAAGCTAATCGCGGATAATGTAAAAATAAAAGATTCTGAAATTACCGAACCTTGTTTTATTGGTGAAAATGTAGAGTTGATCAATGCTAAAATTGGTCCTAATGTTTCTATTGGAGCCGGTACAAAAATTGAAAATACTACGATAAAAAATAGTCTAATTCAAACTTTTGCTGAAGTGAAAAATGCAAAACTGAATAACGCAATGATCGGTAATTTTGCTAAATTCAATGGTGAGTTTACCGAGATTAGTATCGGTGATTATTCAGTATTGGAATAGTTATTGAACCCCAAACCCCAAAAACTTTGCTGAAACATAACTTAATATTGGCCTTTTTTGGATACCTTTTTTTGGTGCCGGGAAAGGCCTTTGCTATAATTCAGCAACCCGAGGATAAAAATGCCACCGTAAATAGCGACCTTGGTAAAGTAAATGATGCATTTCAGGAATATTTTTTTGAAGCTTTAAAGCAGCGTGGGATAGAAAACTACAGGAAATCCAACGAAGCACTTCAAAAATGCCTTTCTATAGATGATAGTAAAGCCGTAATTTATTACGAAATGGCTAAAAACTTCTATTCTCTGGAAGAATTTGAAAAAGCTCAGCCAAATTTTCAAAAAGCTCTCGATCGTAAACCCAAAGACGAAAATATTCTAAGAGATTTTTATGAGAACGAAATTGCTTCAATAGATTACGAAAGCGCCATAAAACTCCTTCAGAAATTAATAAAGATCGACAATAAATACCGCGAAGATCTTGCAGATCTTTATATTCTAAGCGATCGTTATGATAATGCTTTATCACTAATTGATAGCCTGGATAACCAATATGGTAAAAACGAGTATCGCACGCGATTAAGACGCCAGATCTATGCTCGTACAAACAATACAGATGCCCAAATTGCAAGTTTAGAAACA
This sequence comes from Zunongwangia mangrovi, assembly GCF_900112105.1. Lineage (GTDB taxonomy): Bacteria > Bacteroidota > Bacteroidia > Flavobacteriales > Flavobacteriaceae > Zunongwangia > Zunongwangia mangrovi. The sequence continues at coordinate 605,453 of NZ_FOKV01000001.1, forward strand.
GCTATCGAAGATAATCCTGAAGAGGAGCAAAACTATTTAAACCTTATCTATGTATATAGCGACGAGGGTAGGGAAGAGGAAGCTTTTGAAACTGCGCAGGAACTTTTAGAATATAGCCCGGGGTCTAGTTTAGCCCATTTGGCATTGTACAAATTCTATTTAAATAAAGATCAGCCAGAGCAGGCGATGCAATCTATGCAAATGGTCTTTAAGAGCGAAGAGATCGATGCAGCCTCAAAATATAAGGTTTTGAACGATTTTTTATTATTTGTAAACCAAAATCCAGAGTGGGAAGGCGAGCTTATGGAGGTAAGTCAAATGCTTTCTAAACTTGAAAACGAGCCGTCATTATATCGAAAATTAGGCGAATATTATCTAAAATCAGATAATAAAGCAGATGCGCTTCGTTATTTTGAAATGGGACTAAAGGAAGATCCTGCCAATTTCGAAATGATTAAGAATACATTGATCCTAAGAATCGATATGGAGCGTTTTGAAGGCGCCAGTGAATTAGCTGCTGAAGCTAAAGATATCTTCCCGGCGCAACCCATTTTTTATCTTTTAAATGGTGTTGCCTTAAATAAACTTAAAAATTATTCTGAAGCGGTCGAAATTCTTACTTTTGGATTAGATTTTTTAATAGAGAATCCGCGAATGGAAGCCGATTTTTATCAGCAGATCGCTGTGTCTTACGCAGGGATGGAGGATAAAGAACGCGCGAATGAGTATAAGGCGAAAGCCATAAAAATTTTAAAAGAAGCTACTAAATGATCAAAAGAATATTAGCGGTTGTTTTACTAACCTTAAGTATTGCCGCCTGCGGAACCAAAAAGGCAGCGACCGGTTTCGAAGAAAGTAACGCTAAAGCAGCCGGTGTGATTAAAAATCATTACGATAATGCCACGCAGTTTAACACATTATCGGGAAAACTAAGAGCAACTTATCAAGATGCCGATAAAACGCAATCTGTAAATCTTAGCTTTAGAATGGAAAAAGATAAAGCTATTTGGATGAGTGCGAGTATTCTTGGTTTTCCGATGGCTAAAGTTTATATCACTCCGCAAAAAGTGAGCTATTATGAAAAAGTAGGAAAAACTTATTTTGACGGTGATTTTAGTTTAGTGAGTGAATGGTTAGGCACACCTTTAGATTTCGAAAAACTTCAGAATTTATTACTAGGCCAGGCAATTTACGATCTTAGAACAGATGCGTACACATTAAGTGAATCTGCCAGAGGCTTTCAGTTACTTCCGAAGAAAAATTCAGACGTAAAAAAAATGTTTATGCTGGATGCTGAAACTTACAAGGCAAAAGCACAGCAACTGGCACAAGAATCTGAAAATCGAAGTGTAACGGTAACTTACGAGGATTATCAAAATATTTCAGGTAAACTAATCCCAGAAACAATTACGATCATCGCCAACGAGGGTGGTGAAAGTACCAATATCACTTTGCAGTATAGAAATATAGAGTTTGATGAAGAGGTAAGTTTTCCATTTAGAATTCCTTCTGGTTACGACGAAATTTCTGTAGAATGAAATTAGGCTTTTTTAAATACCTTTTTTTGATCGCTACTTTTTTTGTGGTGACTAATTCATTTGCTCAAAACACGCGTGAGGCTTTAGAGAAAAGGCGAATTGAACTTCGCAATGAAATTCGCCGAATTTCAGAATTAAGAAGCAGCAACAAAAAGAAAGAAAAGTCGATTTTAAATGAAGTTCAAGATTTAAATCAACAAATAAAAAGTACAGAGAATTTAATAAAAGTTACAAACAGACAGGCGAATCTTCTTACCAAAGAGATGAACGAAAATGAGGCGAAGATCGCCAGGTTTAGAAAAGAATTGGAAGAGCTTAAAGAAGATTATGCGGTAATGATCAAAAAATCATATCGTAGTAAATCACAACAAAGTCGAATTATGTTCTTACTTTCTTCAGAAAGCTTTTTACAAGCCTATAAACGGCTTCAATATTTAAAACAATATACAGATTACCCTAAAGAGCAGGGCGAGCAAATAAAGAAGCGTACGATAGATCTACAGCGTTTAAATAAGCGACTTGCCAATCAAAAAGAAGAAAAAGATAAATTAATTGCTGAAAATAGAGCGACTAGAGCCAGACTGGAAGAAAATAAGAAGTCGCAGCAGGAATTAATGAAAACAATTACGGCAAAAGAAGGACAATTTGCTTCTCAAATTAGAAAAACACAACAGGAAATTGATGAAATAGAGCGTAAAATTGATGCAATGATCAAAGCATCGATCGCTGAAGCCAATAAAGAATCGGGTTCTACCAAGCGCGATGTTTTCGAACTTACGCCAGAAGCTAAAGCCTTAGCCAAAGATTTTGCCAGTAATAAGGGCAAATTGCCCTGGCCGGTAGCAACGGGAACAATAAGCATGAAATTTGGTAAGCAACCACACCCGATTGTACGAAATATCACGATAAACAACAGTGGTGTAAATATCGATACCGATAAAGGAGGTAAAGCCAGAGCAGTTTTTGAGGGAACCGTTAGTGAAGTTCAGATCTTAAAAGGAGCAAATAAAGCGGTGATGTTAAGACATGGTGATTATATCACGATTTACGATAACCTGGAAGACGTGTATGTACGTAAAGGTGATTATGTAAGTACAGGGCAGGACCTGGGCGTGATCGCTACAAGTAAAAGCTCAGGTAAGACAACATTACATTTTCTTATCTTTCAAAATACTAAAAAGTATAATCCAGAAAGTTGGATCTTAAGACGTTAGATAATTCTTAACGCAACCTTTTTTGTATTTTGCATCTAGTAGATGTAACTAATCAATATGAAAGTAATATACTTTGCGACTATTGTCGTGCTATTTCTGTGTTTTTCTGCTTGCCACAAAGACGATGTTCTGGTCACCGAAGATAAAAGAATGGCTGTTTTTGCCACGCTTTTAGATTCTAATAATGTCGCTTTACAAGATCTTGCAGTAAATGTAACCACTAAGGTTGGTGAAGAAAATAATGTTTTAGGAGCTTCTCATAGTAAAGCGCTTGGTAAGGTAGACTTTGTTTCTTTAGTAGCTTATAACCGTGGGATAGTTGTTAATTTTAATCCGCTTTCTTCAGGTGATCATAATCCAAATTTTATGTCTCTAAGTTATGTGGATCCAAGAGAGTTTATGGATAGGGAAGAAAGTGTAAACCTGGATCTGGTGAAGCTTAATCCCATTCAGGATGTAGATATTAGCATAGATAGATTACCTGAAACCGATAGTGTAGAATTCCGAATACAGTATTACAATACCACACAGTTTATAAGTTTGGATGAAGAAAACAATCCTATAGGAAAATATCAAAATACATCAAATACTTACGAAAGATTGGATGAAGAAACAGCCTCTTTTCAAAATTCATATCGTTTGCCTGTTGGATCACCTATTAAGATCTTATATACGGTAAACGATGAAGCTGAAAAAGACACAACAATTACTGTAAATTCAGCAAATAGCATTATTGATTTAGAATTTTAAATTGAAAATTATATCCCGATTTTATCGATTTTCAGCATAAATTTTTCAGATGAAGAAATTATTACTTTTAGTCTTTATATTGAGTATTTCTGTAGGAAATGCACAAACTGAAATTATTCCAGAACCACATAAAAACTGGTATGAGCCTGAAGATCCAGAAACTGTATTTTTTGGCTTATCTTTCTATTTTCCCAATGGTATTGGGGACTCAAGTTTAGGAAATGATTATTCATTTGATGCGGGAATTCAGTTTGAAGTAAATGTTTTTATCACTCCGCAGTTTGTTGCCGGCGTTTATGGAAAATGGCATGAAGGCGAAGTGACCAATATTGAAAAAATTGGAAATATAAGTGATAGCAATTTTAGCGAGTATGGGCTTAGTCTAGGTTATTATCAGGCAATTAATCGACAATTTAATTACATGATCACTGCGGGTATAGGTGCTGTTACTTTAAATAATACGGTGCCTTTTTCTCCAGATTCTTTTCGAGAGAATGGTACCAGTTATAAAGTTACAGGAGAATTAGGTTATCGTTTTAATCAAACCATAGCAATTTTCGCTAAAGTCTCTCCATATTATTTAAATCTTGATATCGAGAATGCTGCTTATGATTCATATTTAAATAAGCATTTTCTGGTAGATGTTGGTTTTGGATTACGGGTGCATTTACACAATCCAAATGGTTAATTTTCAATAAAAGGAAAGAGAATTATTTAGTAAATAAAGCTTTAAGTTCGGTAGCATCGTCCGGTTGCATTTTTCCGGCAAGCACAAGGCTAAGTTGCTTTCTTCTCAAGGCTGCGGCAAAACGATCTTTTTCCAGATCTGTTTCTGGCTCTAATGGAGGAACAGGAACTGGCGCCCCGGTTTCGTCTACAGCTACAAAGGTGTAAATCGCTTCGTTTGCTTTACTTCTAAGACCACTTTCGCGATCTTCTACCCATACATCTATAAAGATCTCCATAGACGATTTAAACGCGCGAGAAACAGCTGCTTCAACCGTTACAACACTTCCTAGCGGAATTGCTTTATTAAAGGCAACGTGATTAACAGAGGCAGTAACTACGATACGTCGACTATGTCTTCTGGCAGCAATACTGGCAGCACGATCCATACGAGCTAACAATTCGCCTCCAAATAAATTATTTAGGGGATTGGTCTCGCTTGGTAAAACAAGATCGGTTAATGTAGTTCTAGAATCTTTTGGGTACTTAGAATTCATATTTGCCAATTTTTGGCAATAATAGTGAGCTTTTAGCTAAATATCACTAAAAAAAGATTAAAGTTCCTGTACCAGTAGCCAGGCCGCTTTGTCTTCTCGCTTTAATCTATTTAAAGCATTTACCGCATCACGCCTGGTTTTGTGGCTGGAAAATACTACTTGGTGAAGACCATATTTGTTGGCACCTATTAGTCGGGCTTTGTAACCTTCCTTCTTAAGTTCTTCTACTTTTTTCTCGGCATTTTCTTCCACTCTAAACGCACCTGCAACAAGGTGAAAATTACCAGATTGTTTTTCTACGTTAAAAGTAATGGCCGGTAGCGGATTATCGATCACAAAAGTAGCTTCCTGAATTTGTTGTTGTAACTGGTTTTCAGCTTCCTGTTGTTCAGCAATATTATGTTCAGCAACCTGATTGCTATAAATATTTAAACCAGCAACACCAGATAAACCAATAGCAAGAATTCCTACTGCAGCATATTTAAGGAATGCGGCTTTGCGACTTCTACGTTCAGGAGTGAAATGAATTGGCGCTTTTTCTTCTATTTTCTGAACCTGAGATTTGTAAACTTCACGCTGAATTTTTGCTGAATGAACCACATCAAGTCCAAAAGAATCAGCCAGGTAATTCACTTTGTTGAATGGCTCGAATTGAAGCGTATAATCTTCAGAAACAGTAAATTCACCAACATTAGCGATTTCAGCTTTATCATTTTCTTTTAAAGAATTTTCCAGCTGATGTACAAAATCGGCGATCTTATTTAATGCAGTAGTGTAGTTTATACTTTCAGCATCTGCGATGTAATTGGCTAACAATCCGTCGTTTTTAACTAATTGACGGTTAAAAGATACAGTCTTTTTTGGGGGGTAAAGATTATTGGTTTCTGCATCGATAAAAGCAGATTCTCTTTGAGATAGAAATGCACCAAATCCCGGTACGATAACGCATTCGTAGCGGTAAAGTAAATCCTGTATGTAGTTAGCTATTTTCATAATTGCAAAAATAAGACGAATGTGAAGTATATAAAAATAGCGAAATAATTTTTATTAACAAATCTTTTTTTGCGTAATTTTAGTCGAAAGCGGTGGAATGAATAGTAGTGATCTAAGATATGTGCTGGCTTTGCAAAGAGCTTCTAATCTGGGGGATAGAACAGCGAAGAAACTAATAGCAAGATTAGGCAGTGCGGAAGCAATTTTTAAAGAAAAGCGACAAAATTTATTGAAAATCGAAGGTATAGGCGAGCTTAAACTAAAAGGCTTACTGGATCCTGCGAACTTTGAAGCTGCAGAAAAAGAGCTCGAATTTATCAAAAATGAGCAATTAGAAACCCATTATTTTTTAGATGAAAATTATCCTGAAAAATTAAAACATTGCCACGATTCGCCCATTTTGCTGTTTTCTAAAGGAACTATTAAACTTCAAAATCGCCGAATTATAAGTATTGTTGGAACCCGAAAGATCACAAGTACCGGGAAAGCTTTTGTAGAAGAATTTATTGAAGAATTGAGTCCGCTAGATCCTGTAATTGTTTCTGGTTTTGCGTACGGAGTAGATATCGCGGCCCATCGGGCTGCTATAACTCATAATCTGCAAACGATTGGATGTTTGGCGCATGGTTTAGATCAAATCTATCCAAAAGTGCATGCAAAATATGTTGATGAAGTTTTAAAAAATGGTGGCTTTTTTAGCGATTTTTGGAGTAGCGATAAATTTGATCGCAATAACTTTTTAAAACGAAACCGAATTATCGCTGGTTTAAGTGAAGCTACTGTAGTGATCGAAAGTGCAGAGAAGGGCGGAAGTTTAGTAACTGCAGATATTGCAAATTCTTATAATCGCGAAGTTTTTGCGGTGCCGGGAAGGCCGGGTGATAAATATAGCAAAGGTTGTAACGGACTTATTAAATCGAACAATGCCCATTTATTAAGCAGTGCAGCAGATTTGGTGTATATGTTGGGTTGGAAGCTCGATGAAGAAATTAAACCTGTGCAGCAACAGTTGTTTATCGATCTGGATGAAGAAGAGCAACTTATTTACGACCAGCTAAAAGAAAAAGGGAAATCACAATTAGACACGATAGCGCTTTATTGCAATTTCCCAACTTTTAAAACCGCTTCAATTTTATTGAATATGGAACTTAAAGGCGTAATTAGGCCTTTGCCCGGTAAATTATTTGAAGCAATTTAGATCGTAATTAATATCCTAATTTTTCACGAACACGCTTTAAAACATCATTCGCTACAGCAGTTGCTTTTTCTTTCCCAACCGCTAAAGCTTTATCTACTTCTTCAAGATTGTTGATGTAGTATTCGTATTTCTCACGTGGCTCGGCAAAAATTTCTTTTACTAATTCAAAAAGTGCCTGTTTTGCGTGCCCGTAACCAAATCCGCCAGCTTCGTATTTTTGGCGCAGATCTGCTGTTTGAGCCTCAGATCCTAATAATTTATAAATATTGAAAACATTACAGGTATCTGGGTTTTTAGGCTCTTCAAGCGGAGTGCTATCGGTTTGGATACCCATAATTTGTTTTCTCAGTTTTTTATCGGTCTGAAAAATATTAATGGTGTTTTCTTTCGATTTACTCATTTTAGAACCATCTGTCCCGGGAACATACATGGTGTTTTCTTCAACCTTCGATTCTGGTATTACAAAGGTTTCGCCCATTTTTGTATGAAAACGAGAAGCGACATCCCTGGTAATTTCTAAATGTTGTAACTGGTCTTTCCCAACAGGAACAATTTCAGCATCATATAAAAGGATATCTGCTGCCATAAGCATTGGATAGGTAAAAAGTCCGGCATTTACATCTTCTAAACGATCTGCTTTATCTTTAAATGAATGTGCTAACGTAAGTCTTTGATACGGGAAAAAGCAGCTTAAGTACCAGGTAAGTTCACTGGTTTGTGGGATATCACTTTGTCTGTAAAAAACGGTTTTTTCGATATCAAGACCGCAGGCAAGCCAGGTTGCCGCAACAGAGTAGGTGTTATTTCTTAAAGTTTCTGCATCTTTAATTTGGGTTAAAGAGTGCATATCTGCTATAAAAATAAAAGAATCATTCTCTGGGCTATTCGCCATTTTAATAGCAGGCATAATTGCCCCCAGTAAATTTCCTAAATGAGGAGTTCCTGTGCTTTGTACTCCCGTTAGTATTCTAGACATGTAGTTATTAAATTTTTATACAAAGGTACTTTTTTTGTGGAATTCACTTGATTGTATTTACTACTTTTGGAATCTATGCGATTTTTTAAAAATATTGCTATTGCGGTATGGAGAATATGGTTCTACGTTTTGCTCGTGGTACCAATAATCTTTATGTTGCCTATCCTCATCGTTTTCACCTCATCAGAGCGATTTTATCCTCAGTTTTTCTTTTGTGCCAGGATGTGGGGGAAATTTATCATTTTTGGAATGGGTTTTTACCGCCGTACGCAAGGTAGCCATAAGCTGGATAAAGATGGTAGTTATATGTTTGTAGCCAATCATTATTCGATGTTGGATATCATGTTAATGTTGGCAACCGTTAACCACCCTTTTGTGTTTGTTGGGAAAAAAGAACTGGCTAAAATTCCCATTTTCGGGTTTTTCTATCGCAAAACCTGCATTTTGGTAGATCGTAAAAGTCAGCAAAGTCGCCAGGCAGTTTTTAATGAAGCTGAGAGACGATTAAAACAGGGAAATAGTATTTGTATTTTTCCTGAAGGAGGTGTTCCCGATGACGAAAACATCATTTTAGACGAATTTAAAGAAGGTGCTTTTAAATTGGCCATAGATCACCAAATTCCAATTGCACCATTAACTTTTCACGATACCAAAAAGCGTTTTTCATATACTTTTTTATCAGGTAGTCCCGGGAAATTACGTGTTACCATTCATGATTTTATTCCAACCAAAGGTAAAACGCAGGACGATCGTAAAGAGATTAAAGAAAAGACCAGGGAAATTATCTTTAATGAGCTAAAAAATCCTAGTCTGTAATAGCCAATTTCAGCATTTAGTTCGCTTGAATTTTTCGAATATCAAATTAAAATTCGAAACTAAAACCTGTATAAATTCCGAAGAAATAAGGATTAACGCCGTTAGTGTTGCTAAAGCTATTTAGTTGATATTTAAAGGTAGGTTCTAAATTAAGTTTAAACTTATCGTTTAACTGGTAATCTACACCCATCCCTATATTCGTAGTAAAACTTAGGCTTTCCAGGTTATTAGATTCTCCAAGTTCGATGCTGCCGTTTTGGCCATTTACGCTAACCGAATTTTCATCCAAAAACAAACTACTCGCACCACCAATTACTTTTAGCCCAACTTTTTTGTCGATCAAACTGTATTCAATTTCTACCGGAACTTCGATATATCCAAAATTCTGACTCAAAGAACCATTTTCTCTGGGCATATTAATCATAGATGAAAAACCATTTTCCAAATTATCATAATATTCATCGGCTGGAGAGTTAGCAGCGTTATTATTTGCGATTCTAATATTTTCGCCTCCGGTATCGTAATTGATACTAGACAAATTATTGGAAGCTACCGCATAATTGTAAGCAATATCCTGAGTTTGATAATTCATGCTCACTTTGTTGATCCCAGAGCGAATTTTTATTTTTTCTGAAACTGCATAAGCTACCTTAACTCCGTAAGCCATAGTCACTTCACTATTGGTTTGATTACCGGCAAACGAAGGATCTAAAGGATTGCCGCTACCCAGATTGTCATAGTATACCGGTGCTGCAAAAGGTGCAATACTCACTTTTCCTGCTTTACCGGAAGCAATTTTCACGTCTTCTGAAGCGTTTTCCTTGTTCTTGTCTGCTTCTAAAATAGCTACTGCATTTTCGTAATCTTTGTCGGCTTGCGATTGCGTAGAATCTACTGCAGCAATTTGTGATTCCTCTGTTGTTTTAACTGAAGTTTTTTCTGAAGCGATTTCGTCTGCGGTATCTCGATTTTCGATGATTTCAGCATCGTTTTTTTGATCGATACCTGCCAATTCATGTTCGTTGTTTGATTGATTAGATGCAATATTCGATGAATTGCTGTTCGTTTTTTCTAAAGTTGATTTTTCTGAAGATGTATTTGTCTCTGAGGCACCCGTGGTATTCTGACTAGCCAAAGTGCCAGAGTTAGTTGAAACGTCCTCATTTGTATTGGCTTCTTCGGCTTTTTCGCCAGTATTCTTAGAGGATTCCGTGATTTCTTCTAATGTTTTATTAGCGTTATTTAAAGGAGAATCCTTAGGTATTTCTATTGTAGGAAGTTGAGATTCTTCAATATCGAATGTGATTTGGGGTTCAGTAAAATTTGCCGGGCTGTTTTGTAAAAAATATACACTGGCTAAGATTATAGCCAAAACAGCTGCAACACCACCCAGTTTGTTCCAAAGTGGTAAGATTACAGGTTTTTTGTTTTGTTTTTCCTGTAATTTCTCTGCGATATTTTTCCAGACGTCCTCATTTGGAGTTTGCTCAAAATCTTTGAACTTCTCCTGAAAAAGTCGATCTATATTCTTTTTCTCTTTCATAGGGTTTTTGCAGAAGAATTATAGTGTTTACTTTCTATATTTTCTTTCAATAAATTGCGCGCTCTTGATAAATTAGATTTCGAAGTTCCTTCTGATATTTGTAGAATTTCGGCAATTTCTTTATGAGAATAGCCATCTAAAACATACAAATTGAAAACTTCGCGATAGCGTTGTGGCAATTGTTGTACGATCTTAAGAAGAAAATCCAGTGGTAATGAAGATTCTTCATATTCTACTGTTGTTTCTTCTATTTGATCTTCGTTCGTTATACTATATAATTTTTCTTTTCTGTATTTCTGTAATGTGGTATTGATCATTATTCGCTTCATCCAACCTTCAAAAGACCCCTGATGTTTGTACTGCCCAATTTTGTCGAAAATGGTCAAAAAGCCATCCTGCAGGTTATCTTCGGCCTGCGCATAGCTATCAGAATATTTAAGGCAAAGGCCAAACATTTTACCGGCATACAAGCGGTAAAGTTCTTCCTGTGCTTTTATGTCATTCTGTTTACATCTTTTTATGAGCTTCTCTAGCGTCAAAAGATCATGTTTGGTTTAGTTGGTCTTACTCGATAATCGTAATGAGTTATTGTTTTTTGATCCAACAGGTCCCGAAGTATATCGGGACATCATTGGATACTTGCTAACAATAAAAACAATTTTCTAATATTTACCTCTCGGTATCAATCTTTAAGAGATTTACTCTTGTGTTGGTTCTTCGGTTTCATCTGGTTCACCAACCGGGATAGTAATATCTATATATTGAGCTTCGTTATTTTCTTCGCCAGTCCAAAAATGAAAAACATATTCGGTATTTTCATCCCCGGTAATTACAATATCTCTTAAGTCTCTTTCCTGTTCTGTTGCATCATCACAGTTCGTTCTATCCAGATATTTTGCAGTTACAGCAAACACGTAGACGTGGCGTACATTACCATTAATTTCCCGGTCAATATCAAAACCATAAAATTGTTCACATCCATCATCTGGTATGTAACTTATGGGAAAACTATAAACTTCGCCGGTTTCAAAATATTCGGGCATTTGGGCATCTGTAATTTCAGCAAGACTAAACGATAGAGACGCACCGTCATCGTCTAAAGAGCATCCGGTTAGGGTACAGATACATGCTAAAATTAATAATATTCTTTTCATTAGGCTATAAAATATTTTAGTGTTTTGTATTCTCTAGATACACTAAATACCAAAAGGTTGCGTGCCCGAAATAAAAAAGGCTGAAATTTTAAAATTTCAGCCTTTTTAGAAAAAACTACGGTATTTCCATTAGCTTATTCTGTAGGTTCTTCGTTTTCATCTGGTTCACCAACTAAAACATCTATAGTTAAATAGTCTGGGGTACCATCTGCATTTCTTCCGCTTAGAAAATTAAACCGGATAGTATCATATTGATCTGAGGTTATTGCAAAATCTTCGGCCCAATTCTCTGTTTCGGTTATACCGTCGTCGGTACAATTTGCGGTGTTGCTTGGATCAAAAGAGACGATAGCATTCACATAAAATTCTAATATCGAATCATCTTCTGGATCTTGTCTTGAACTATATTCGAAATTATGGAAGCTATTACAATCACTTCCAAGATCGTAAGTGATATCAATTTCGTATTCCTGGTCTATAACAAAATATTCTGGCAAGGTAGCATCTAAAATTCCTACTGGGCTATAAGAAACGTTTGGTTCATCATCTCCTATACTACAGGAAAACAGACCAAGTGTTAGGATTAGAATTAGGGTAATTTTCTTCATTTTATTAATGGTTTATTTGTTATTAGATGGGCAACTTTATAAAAGGTTGCGTTTTTAAAATTAAAAAAGCTGAAATTTTAAAATTTCAGCTTTTGGGCTAGGTTGTTTCAAATTTACTTGAAAATTGTTAAAAACACTTACTGGTTTTTATTGGCACCGCCAAAGGGTATAATATCCAGAGTCATGCCTCGAAATTAAAAATTTGTTTCCAACGAATGCCTTGAGGGCTTTTCTCGAGGTAGTTTACTTATTCAGCCGGAGTTTCTTCTTCCGGTGCGCCAACCGGTACATCCACAATTAAAAATTCTGCTTCGTCATCTTCGTTTGCACCAGTTAAAAAGCGAAAACGTACTGTTTCGTACTGGAAGTCTGATGATATTCCAAAATCCTCAAAAAGAGTTTTTGTTTCAGTTAATTCACCTTCTTCGGTACATTCGGTCACATTAGGGTCGTAAGTCGTTAAAACCCGAATATCATAAATTAAAACGCTTTCATCATCTTCATCTTCATGATATACGCCGTCAAAGGAATAGAATTCATTACAGGCATCTGGTAATTCATAGGTAACTGTAATATCGTACTCTTCTTCAGGTTCAAAAAAATCTGGTAAGGTTTCTCCGGTTATTTCTGCAAGTTGATACGCGATACTTGGGCCATCATCATCATTACAACTTACAAAGCTTGCAAGTGTTAGGGCTAAGATTAAAATAAAACTGATTTTTTTCATTTTGCTTTTGGGTTTTGTTTTAATCTAGATGAATTTAATCTGCAAAGGTTGCGTAGAAAATTCATAAAAAAATCCCCAAAATGGGGATTTTTAATTATTATTCTGATTAGAAATGAATTAAGCCTCTTCTTTTGCTAATTTAATAGCATCTTTAATCTTAACTTCTAATTCGTCCATTAGATCTGGATTATCTTTTAAGATGGTTTTTACGGCGTCACGACCCTGGCCAAGTTTGGTATCTTCGTAACTAAACCACGAACCACTTTTCTTAATGATCTCGTAGTCTACACCTATATCGATAATCTCTCCAATTTTAGAAACCCCTTCACCGTACATAATATCAAATTCGGCTGTTTTAAATGGCGGAGCTACTTTGTTCTTCACGATCTTTACTCGGGTTTTATTACCCATCACTTCACTACTACTGTTTTTAATTTGTGTAGATCTTCTAATATCTAAACGTACAGAAGCATAGAATTTAAGCGCGTTACCACCGGTAGTCGTTTCTGGGTTTCCAAACATTACCCCAATCTTTTCACGAAGCTGGTTAATGAAAATTACCGTACAGTTAGTTTTGCTAATTGTTGAGGTTAATTTTCTAAGTGCCTGAGACATTAATCGAGCATGAAGCCCCATTTTAGAGTCTCCCATTTCTCCTTCGATCTCACTTTTTGGCGTTAAAGCCGCAACCGAGTCGATTACAATAATGTCTATCGCTCCAGATCTAATTAGGTTATCGGCAATTTCTAAAGCCTGCTCACCATTATCTGGCTGAGAAATGATTAGGTTCTCGATATCGATCCCAAGTTTTTCAGCGTAAAAACGATCAAAAGCATGTTCAGCATCAATAAAAGCGGCAATACCACCATCTTTTTGAGCTTCAGCAATAGCATGAAGCGTCAAGGTTGTTTTACCAGAAGATTCTGGTCCATAGATCTCAACAATTCTTCCTCTTGGATAACCACCTACGCCTAAAGCAAGGTCTAAACCTAAAGAGCCGGTAGAAATAGAAGGGATGTTTTCAACAGCCTGATCTCCCATTTTCATTACCGTCCCTTTACCATAGGTTTTATCCATTTTGTCAAGGGTAAGTTTAAGAGCTTTTAGTTTTGCGTCTTTTTCTTTATCGTTACTCATTTTTGTTCTCCTGTTTTTGCAAGTTGCTAAATTACTATAAGTTTTACTAGGTCACAATTTTAAATCCCCAGGTTTATTCACAGTGACATTTTTATAGCAAAGAACCGGCCAGATTTTATCGATTTTGAATTTTAATTTCTGAAATTTTGGATTCGCTTAAATGTAACCAATAATTGAAAGAATATGTATCTTTGCAGCCCTTAATTTTATTAAAAATGACGACCACTGGAAAGATAGAACTTATGGCTCCGGCAGGGAATTTTGAGTCTTTGCAGGCAGCATTGGATAATGGCGCCGATTCGGTTTATTTTGGCGTAGAACAATTAAATATGCGCGCCAGAGCGAGCATTAATTTTACGATAGACGATCTGCCAGAAATCGCCAGTCGTTGTGAAGTTAATAACGTACGTACTTATCTTACGCTAAACACGATTATTTACGATCACGATCTATCTATCGTGAAAACATTGCTGGATGAAGCAAAGGCTGCAAATCTAACTGCGGTAATTGCTATGGATCAGGCAGTGATTGCTTATGCGAGACAGATAGGGATGGAAGTTCATATTTCTACGCAAATTAATATTACCAATATCGAAACCGTTAAGTTTTATGCGCTGTTTGCAGATACAATGGTATTAAGCAGGGAACTGAGTTTACGACAGGTAAAAAAGATTTGCGACCAGATCGAAAAAGAACAAATTAAAGGGCCCTCCGGAAATTTGGTTGAAATAGAAATTTTTGGACATGGTGCTTTGTGTATGGCAGTTTCAGGAAAATGTTACTTGAGCTTACATTCTCATAATTCTTCGGCTAATCGCGGTGCGTGCAAACAAAATTGTCGAAAGAAATATACGGTGATCGATCAGGAAAGTGGTTTTGAAGTAGAGCTGGATAACGAGTATATGATGTCTCCTAAAGATCTTTGTACTTTAGATTTTCTAGACCAGGTGATCGATGCCGGTACAAAGGTTTTAAAGATTGAAGGTCGTGGTCGCGCACCAGAATATGTAGCAAAAGTGATAAAAACCTATCGTGAAGCGATCGATGCTTATTATGCTGAAGAATACTCTGAAGAAAAGGTGGAAGCCTGGATGGGGGAGCTTAAAAAAGTCTATAATCGTGGATTTTGGAGTGGTTACTATTTAGGCCAAAAATTAGGGGAGTGGAGTGAAGGTTCAGGATCTCACGCCACGCAAAAGAAAGTTTATGTTGGTAAGGGAATGCATTATTTTCCTAAAGCCAATATTGGTGAATTTAAGATCGAAGCTTACGATATTAAATTAGGCGATACACTATTAATTACCGGTCCAACTACAGGAGCACAAGAAGTAGAACTTTCTGAAATGATGGTTAATGACGAGCAATTAGAAATGGCATCGAAAGGAGATTCGTGTACGATAAAATTACCATTCAGAATAAGAAATTCAGATAAACTCTATAAAATCGTTAAGGCTTAATGGTAGTAGTAACTTTGCAGCGAGAAAAATGTATTGGCTGCAACTATTGTGTAGAGATGGCACCTTCAGAATTTCAGATGTCTAAGAAGGATGGAAAGAGCGTCTTATTACATTCTAAAGAAAAAAAAGGCTTTTATACGCTTAAATCACACGATGATAGTATATTTGCCGAATGTTTGCAGGCTCAAAATGCCTGTCCGGTAAAAATAATTACCACTAAAAAACTGTAATATTTCTTTAATTCTTAAAATTAGTATAGCATGCAACTGTACAATAAACTAAGCGCTAAAGAAAGAGAAGCATTAATCGAGGAAGCCGGTGAAGATAGGCTTACGCTCTCTTTTTATGCCTACGCTAAAATAGGCAATCCTAAACTTTTTAGAGATCATCTTTTTGTTGCCTGGAATTCTATGGATGTTCTGGGAAGAATCTACGTGGCACACGAAGGTATCAATGCCCAGCTTTCTGTTCCTGCAAAAAAATTCAACGAGTTTAAAGAATTTATCGACGGAATTTACTTCTTAGAAGGTTGTCGCCTAAACATCGCGATCGAGCATGATTCTAAATCTTTCCTTAAGCTTAAAGTGAAAGTTCGGGATAAAATCGTGGCCGATGGTTTAAATGATGCCAGCTTCGATGTGACCAATAAAGGTATTCATGTAGATGCGGCTACTTTTAACCAGTTATTAGACGATCCAAAAACGGTTTGTGTAGATATGAGAAATCACTACGAAAGTGAAATTGGTCATTTTCGTGGCGCAGTAACTCCAGATGTAGACACTTTTAGAGATTCTTTGCCTATTATCGAAAAGGATCTTGAAGAACATAAAGAGGATAAAAACCTGTTAATGTATTGTACTGGGGGTATTCGTTGTGAAAAAGCAAGTGCTTATTACAAGCATCGTGGTTTTCAGAATGTATATCAATTAGAAGGCGGAATTATAGAATATGCCCGCCAGGTTAAAAATCAACAATTAGAGAATAAATTTATTGGAAAAAACTTCGTTTTTGATCATCGTCGATCTGAACGAATTAGTGAAGATGTGATTGCGCATTGTCACCAGTGTGGTAAACCATGTGATACCCACGTGAACTGTGCAAACGAGGCTTGTCACCTTCTTTTTATTCAATGTGAAGAGTGCGCTATGGAAATGAATAATTGCTGTAGCGAAGATTGTATGAAAGTAAATTCCCTTCCCTATGAAGAGCAAAAAGAGCTTAGAAGAGGAAAAGGAAATAGTAATAAAATATTTAAGAAAGGCCGCTCTGAAGTTTTAAAATATAAGAGTTAAGCCTGCGTTCTAAATGGTGATGCCAATTAATATTGGTATCTTTACTGTTTAAGAACTTATTTATGAACCTAAAGGAGCGTAATTAGAAAGCCGAATTTTTGAAATATACCTTTGAGGTCCCGGGATTTAGGAGTGAGATTGATGGTCGGGATATCGGGTTATTTTTAGAAAAGAGATTCGGCTTTTTAGTACTCCTTATCAAGATATATAACATTTATGGCGTGTAGCAGTTGCTCTACCGGTAAAGACGGTAAGCCTAAAGGATGTAAAAGTAACGGAACCTGCGGAACAGATAGTTGTAATAAACTTACGGTTTTTGACTGGCTCTCTAATATGTCCCTTCCAAACGGAGTAGAACCTTTTAATTGTGTTGAAGTACGTTTTAAGAACGGAAGAAAACATTTCTATAAAAATACCGAGAATCTTAGCCTAAGTATGGGTGATGTGGTGGCTACAGAAGCTTCACCGGGTCACGATGTAGGTATGGTTAGCCTTACCGGGGAACTGGTAAGAATCCAGATGAAAAAGAAAAAAGTTGCCCAGGATAGCGATGAGGTGTTAAAGATATACCGCAAGGCAACCCAAAAAGATATCGACGTTTGGGAAGAAGCACGTTCGAAAGAAGAGAAGATTAAAACCCGAGCGCGAGAAATCGCAATTCGATTAAATCTTAGTATGAAGATTAGCGATATCGAATTTCAGGGTGATGCTTC
The DNA here is from genome assembly GCF_900112105.1 of Zunongwangia mangrovi. Taxonomy (GTDB): domain Bacteria; phylum Bacteroidota; class Bacteroidia; order Flavobacteriales; family Flavobacteriaceae; genus Zunongwangia; species Zunongwangia mangrovi. The sequence goes on from NZ_FOKV01000001.1 coordinate 622,792, forward strand.
AAAAGCAACTTTTTATTATACGGCAGATGATCGCGTAGATTTCCGTCAGCTAATTAAAGAATTTGCGCGTGAGTTTAACACCCGTATCGAAATGCGCCAAATTGGTCTAAGGCAGGAAGCTGCAAGACTTGGTGGTATTGGTTCTTGTGGTCGTGAACTTTGCTGTTCTACCTGGTTAACAGATTTTAGATCTGTAAGTACCAGCGCAGCAAGATATCAGCAATTATCGCTAAATCCACAAAAATTGGCCGGGCAATGTGGGAAATTGAAATGTTGTCTTAATTACGAATTAGACACCTATCTGGAATCTCTAAAAACTTTTCCGAAGTCTGATATCAAACTTCACACAAAGAAAGGAACTGCAGTTTGCCAGAAAATCGATATTTTTAAAGGCTTTTTATGGTATGCTTACGAAGGTGAGTGGATGACGTGGCATAAGTTAACCGTAGAACAGGCTAATAAAATTATCGAAAGCAACAAAAAAAGAGAAAGTATTGGTAGTCTTGAAGAGTTTGAAGTGATCCTTCAAATGGAAGAAGAGCAACCAGACTTTAATAATGTTGTTGGACAGGATAGCTTAACCAGATTCGATAAACCACATTCCAAAAAGAAACGCAGAAATAAGAAAAGAAGAAAGAAAACTAAACCATCTTCCTCAAAAAATGCGAAATAACATTATTCCGATTTTGGCCATTTTTAGCCTGATTTTTTGGAGTTGTGATTCCAAGCGGGTTTATGATGAATACAAATCTGTGAATCAATGGAATAAAGATTCGATTATTTCGTTTAATATTGGAGAATTAGATTCTTTAAAGGCTTATAACTTATTTATTAATGTTAGAAATAACAGCGATTACAAGTATAGCAACCTGCATTTAATTACCGAAATTCAGTTTCCAAAAGGAAAAGTAATTAGTGATACTTTAGAGTACGAAATGGCGTTACCTAATGGTGAATGGCTTGGTACAGGTTTTGGTGATGTAAAAGAAAGTAAACTTTGGTATAAAGAAGGTGTGAAATTTACAGAGCCGGGAGAATATCAGGTAAATATTAGGCAGGCCATGAGAAAAAATGGCAATGTAAGCGGAATAGAAAATTTAGAGGGAATCACAGATGTTGGTTTCAGAATAGAAAAAACTACACAGAATAATTAGAGCAAATGGCTGAATCTCGTAAAAAGCAAACTAAACCTAAGCAGAGCAACCGTAAATATATTATTGGTTTTTGGGCACTTTTTGGTGTCGGAGTGCTTGCGGTTATCCTTTTCTTTCTAATGGCAGGATGGGGCGTATTTGGTAAAATGCCTACTTTTGAAGAATTAGAAAATCCTGAAACCAATCTTGCAACCGAGTTAATTTCTTCAGATGGGGAAACTCTTGGGAAATATTATCGTGAAAACCGTACGCCAATTAAATACGAAGATCTTCCGCAGCATTTAGTACAGGCACTGGTAGCTACAGAGGACGAACGTTTTTACAAACATGCCGGTATCGATGCTCGTGGTACTGTTCGTGCCGCAGTTTATTTAGGAGCTAAAGGTGGAGCGAGTACCATTACTCAGCAGTTGTCAAAACAGTTATTTACAGAAGACTTTTCTACAGATAACACTTTTGAGCGTGTGCTTCAGAAAATGAAAGAATGGGTTATTGCAACTCGTTTAGAAAGACAGTACACCAAGGAAGAGATTATTACGATGTATTTGAATAAATACGACTTTCTTTATCAGGCAGTAGGAGTACGTTCAGCATCCCGAATTTATTTCGATAAAGAGCCTAAAGATCTTAAGCTGGAAGAATCTGCCGTTTTAGTGGCTATGCTTAAAAATTCTGCTTTATATAATCCTGTGCGTCGCCCAGATTTGGTTGAAAACCGAAGAAATCAGGTTTTTGTACAGATGTATAAAAACGGTTTTTTAACCGAGCAGCAAAAGGATTCGTTGCAGCAAACAGAAATGAAGATCACTTTCTCTCCTGAAGGACATGATGATGGTATTGCGACTTATTTTAGAGAATATACAAGACAATTTTTATCAGATTGGATCGACGAGAATCCTAAACCAGATGGTGAAAAATATAATTTATACCGCGATGGTTTAAAGGTTTACACAAGTATCGATTCTAAAATGCAGGAATATGCCGAAGATGCGGTTACAAAACATTTAACGCATATTCAGCAGGAATTTGATCGCCAAAATAAAAATAATAGAACAGCACCATTTAGAGATATCGATCAAAGTATGATCAGCAATATTATTAATGGTTCTATAAAAAGATCGGCCAGGTATAAGAAAATGAAGCAGGAAGGAAAATCTGAAGAAGAAATTTTAGCTTCTTTTGATGAGCCTCGCGAAATGCGTATTTTCTCCTGGAAAGGTGATATCGATACCACGATGACACCAAGAGATTCGATTAGATATTATAAATCTTTCTTGCAATCTGGATTAATGTCTATGGATCCAACAACCGGCGAAGTAAAAGCCTGGGTTGGGGGAACCAATTTTAAACATTTTAAATATGATCATGTTAAGCAGGGAAAACGCCAGGTAGGTTCTACCTTTAAACCTTTTGTGTATGCAACTGCGATCGATCAGCTTAAAATGTCCCCTTGTGATACATTGCCTTTAAATAAATTTACTATTCCGAAAGGAAAATATGGTAATATCGACGACTGGACGCCAAGAAACTCTGGTAGTGGTGACGATGTGTATAAAGGTATGATGAGCTTAAAAGAGGCTTTGGCAAATTCAGTAAACACGGTTACAGCTCGAGTAATTGACAAAACAACTCCGGGTAACGTAATTAGCTTAATTTCAAAATTGGGTATAGATACTGAAGGTTTTCCAACAGGACCGGCAATCGCTTTAGGAACGGCAGATATTAGCCTTTATGATATGGTTTCAGCATACAGTACGTTTGCAAATAAAGGTGTTCGTGTAAAACCGGTACTTATAACTCGTATCGAAGATAAGAATGGAACTGTTTTATTTCAAAATGTGCCAGAAACTTACGATGTGATGAGCGAGGAAGCTGCTTATGTTACTGTAAATCTTATGGAAGGAGTAACACGCTATGGATCTGGTGCTCGTTTAAGAGGAACGGGTAGAGAGGTAAGATTAGATTACCAAAGAGCGGTGACAGGCTATCCTTACGATTTTAAAAATCCGATTGCAGGAAAAACGGGAACTACACAAAATCAAAGTGATGGTTGGTTTATGGGTATGGTACCAAACCTTGTAACAGGAGTTTGGGTTGGAGCAGAAGATCGTTCTGTTCATTTCCCTGGGATTACTTATGGGCAGGGAGCTACAATGGCCTTACCAATTTGGGGAATGTATATGAAAAGCGTTTATGCTAACGAAGATTTAAATATTTCTCAAGACGAGTTCGAACGACCAGAAAACCTATCCATCTCGGTAGATTGCGATACTTACGGAAGATCAAATAATCCAGATAGCGGAGTAGTAGAAGAACTGGATTTCTAAAAAGATATCTAAAGGGTTTTCCCTTAGATTATTTACGACAACTAAAAGCTCAAATAGTATAATCTGTTTGGGCTTTTTTTATATTTTCTTCGGAATTAAATTATATTCTCTAAATATCCAAAATCGATATTTTATTAAGGACTTTTTAAAATATTGCAATTATCTTGAAATTTCTTTATTTTTAAGCTAAAATAGTAATCGATGATTAGTAAAACGGTAAATAATGTTGCAGAAGCCTTAGAAGGTGTTCACGATGGGATGACGTTCATGCTTGGCGGTTTTGGATTAAGCGGAATTCCAGAGAATGCAATTTCAGAATTGGTACGTCTTAATATCAAAAACTTAACCTGTATTTCAAATAATGCCGGAGTTGATGATTTTGGACTCGGATTGTTACTTCAGAAAAAACAGATCGATAAAATGGTATCTTCTTATGTAGGCGAAAATGCTGAATTTGAACGCCAAATGTTGAGTGAAGAGCTGGAAGTTGAATTAATTCCGCAGGGAACATTAGCGGCCAGATGCCAGGCAGCGCAACAGGGTTTTCCGGCTATTTATACTCCTGCCGGTTATGGAACCGAAGTTGCCATGGGAAAAGAAACCCGAGAATTCGATGGCAAAATGTATGTTTTAGAAGAAGCTTTTAAAGCCGATTTTGCATTTATCAAAGCCTGGAAAGGAGATAGAGCCGGGAATTTGATCTTTAAAGGAACCGCAAGAAATTTTAACCCGGTGATGTGTGGCGCAGCAAAAGTAACCGTGGTTGAGGTGGAAGAACTGGTAGAACCCGGCGAATTAGATCCTAATTTTATACATATTCCGGGGATATTTGTACAACGAATTTTTGAAGGAAAAGATTACGAAAAACGAATTGAAAAAAGGACGGTGAGAACGGTAGTGTGATGATGTGGTAATGCGAAAATATGCTAATGAGTTGAGGTGAATGGAGTACAAAAAAGAAAATATTATTTTAAATATATCCTTAGCGTTTGCACTGGGTATAATTGATTATTCCGAACAACTAAAAGAGCAAAAGCATTATGAGATTGCTTCTCAACTTATTAGAAGTGGAACCTCTATTGGCGCAAATATTTGGGAAGCGCAATCTTCAGAAAGCCGAAAGGATTTTGGACATAAATTAAAAATAGCAGATAAGGAAGCAAAAGAAGTTGAGTACTGGCTTTTACTTTGTAAGTCTTCCGAACATATTAAAAATTATGATGAAGAATTGGACGAAAAATTACTTTCAATTCAAAAGTTGCTTAGTCGAATTATTTCAACAAATAAGAGCAGAGGATAATTTAATCGCCAAATTATCACATCATCAAATTAACACATTAAACTATGTTAGATAAAAACGGAATAGCACAGCGTATCGCTAAAGAGGTGAAAGATGGGTTTTATGTAAATCTTGGGATTGGAATTCCTACTTTGGTAGCCAATTTTGTGCGCGATGATATAGAAGTAGAATTTCAGAGTGAAAATGGGATCTTAGGTATGGGGCCATTTCCGATAGAGGGCGAAGAAGATGCCGATTTGATCAATGCCGGGAAACAAACAATTACAGCATTACCGGGAGCAAGTTTTTTTGATTCGGCCTTAAGTTTTGGGATGATTCGCGGGAAGCACGTAGACCTTACGATCTTAGGCGCGATGGAAGTTGCCGAAAATGGAGATATCGCCAACTGGAAAATTCCGGGGAAAATGGTAAAAGGAATGGGGGGCGCGATGGATTTGGTAGCTTCCGCAGAAAATATCATCGTCGCCATGATGCATACCAATAAGGCGGGTCAGTCGAAATTGCTTAAAAAATGTACACTTCCTTTAACCGGTGTGGGTTGTGTGACCAAAATTGTAACCAATCTAGCCGTGATCGAAGTAACCGAAGAAGGATTTAAGCTTCTAGAGCGAGCACCAGGTGTTAGGGTAGACGAAATAATAGCCGCTACGGAAGGAAAACTAATTGTTGAGGGGGAAATCCCAGAGATGAGATTATAAGGAAACAGAGCTGATTTCTGAATCTTTTAAAAGTGTTTCCTGTTTTAGTCGCAATACAATCTGAGCAATCGCAACAACATCACGTTCGCAATATTCGATAATTCTGGATACATTTTTTTCAGTATAAAAAACTTCGTAAACCTGCGAGCCATCGATGTCGTTCTTAGGTGACGGAATTCCCAGTACGTTGGTAAGCAGTTTTAGGGAGGTAAAATGCTTGTAATCGCCAAAACGCCAAAGCTCCATAGTGTCCAGATGCGGAATTTCCCACGGGCGCTTGCCAATACTATTTAATTTCTCCGGAAGTTTAAGATTATGGACAATCATTCGGCGAGCGATAAACGGAAAATCAAATTCTTTACCATTATGGGCGCAGAGAAGATGATAGGTCTTGCTGAAATGTTCGTTTAAAAGTGAGCTGAAATTAACCAAAATCGACTTTTCGTCGCCAGAAAAACTTTTAAGCCTAAAATCACGATTGCCGTCTTTTAAACTTAAAAATCCGACTGAAATACATACAATCTTACCGAATTCGGCCCAGATTCCTGCTCTGGGATAAAACTCAGACGGTGAATATTCCTCTTTCCTAATGTATTTTGTTTTTTCGGCCCAAAGTTCCTGTTTTATTTCATCCAATTCCTCAAATAAAGCATATTCTGGAACGGTTTCAATGTCCAAAAATAAAATATGCTCTAAATTGAGTTTTTGAAGTTGCATAAGTGCTGATTTTCAATATTCTGAAGATACAACTTTTATTTATTAATCACTTCGATTGCTTTTTCCAGAAGTTCGTCTTTACCATTTCTAATTCCTTCTAAGCTGGGTGTTATTTCAATATCAGGAAGAATTCCTATTCGTTGAGTTGGTGAACCGTCTGGGTAGAAAACTCCAATTCCAGAAATTCCGGTAGCTAATCCGCCTGGTAATATGATTCTGGAATAATTACCATCGGCACCGGCAGTAGTACTTCCAATAACAGTGGTGTTAGGTGAAGCCTGAAAGCCCATCGCCGTAAATTCAGCCTGACTTTGAGTACGTTCATCTACCAATAAAACAACTTTTCCCTGGTAAGCAGACTTTTTATTAGAACCTAATTTTTTGCTTCTGTCAAAATTAAACTCGCCTGGATTATTTAGATTCATCGTCGTGAATTTTACGAAGCTATTTCTTTTTGGAACTAAAAATCGACCAAGGGAATAGACAACAAAATCGTTAGGATAATTTCTAATATCCACAACAATTCCTTTTGTATCGATCAATTCTTTTTTAATATCACTAATTTCCTTTTGCTTAATAATTCCAAGATCGATATATCCAATATTATCTTCCAGGATTTTATATGATTTAGTTTCTGAACTTTGCCTGAATAAAAGGTAAAAATCCAGATCGTCATATTTAAAGAGCGGTAACTCGACTTCTTTTAGTCCGTTTTCATTTTTAATTTGAATGTTACTGGAAGATTCTGTATTTCTAAGAATTAGATAACTTATATTTCTTAATCGAGTAGCCTGATTAGATGCCGGGCTGTACGGAATCTTTTCTTCCACAATCTCAGATATTTTCTTACCATTTATTTTTGTGATCACATCTCCAACTTTAACAGGCAATTGATCTATTTTTTCAGATTCATAAATGTCATCTATAACCAGTTGATCATTAATAAAACGAAGATGGACTGGAGGAAAATAAGTGCCCAGTTCTTTGCTAATTTCATTTGTTTCTCCGGCTAAATTGGCATGAGTATCTTTAACTTCTGCGATTAGTTTTAAAAATACTTTCTCATATTCCAACTCGTTTTTGGTTTCCACAAATTCTGGAATGTATTCAGATAAAATGCTATTCCAGTTTTTGTCAATAATATCTTTATAGGGATAGAAATAATGAATAATATTCCAATATCTAAAAAGTCCTACTAGCCTAATTCCTGTTTCAGGATAGGGGATATTCTCATAAGCTTCTTCGTTTAGAAATGCTGGATTTTTTACGTTTTTGCTGGCATAATCTACGTAGTGCATTTTTGATGAAGAGATTCTGTTTTCGTAGATTTCTAATAGTTTATTTTGTAATTCTGCTGAACTTATTTCGGTTGTAATCCATTCATGATCTGGCTTTAGATATGCATCATATTCAGTATCATTTGTTTTGTTCTTCTTAATTTCTCCGAAGGAATTTATCCAATCTAGCAAAATTTGATCACGTTCTTTATTAGTTGAAGCGCTTTTTGTTTCTTCAAGTATTTTGAAAAGTTCGTTGTCCCAATTGTAATTTCCACTGGCTATTTCAGGATGATGGTATTTTAAAAAGCCCCAAACTTCACCTAACAGCGCTAAGTTTTTAACTTCCTGATCATTGATTTTAGTAAATGTAATACCAGATCCTGTTATAGAATCTTTTTGGTACGATTTTGCGGAAAATTTGATTGTCTTCTGGTTGCCGGCAAGGCAAAATGATGAGTTAAGTAACGCTATGATCATAGCGAACTTTAGTATTCTTAAATTCATAAATTTTTGATGGTTGCTTGAAGATATTAACGTAATGCTTATTTAAAAAATTATACAGAAAGCTTATTTTTCTTCCAGCATCTTATAAGCCTCATCAATATATCTATAAAAATCTGGGCTATGTTTCTCTTCTCCTTTACGTTTTAAAAGTCCCTGGCCTAAGCGAACGATGATCAAATCATCTTCAGGAATTACTATAACGTATTGCCCTAAAATTCCGCGCATATAAAAGATTTCTTTGTCTTTGTAGTCACTAAGCCAAAGCCCGTATCCGTAATATGGAGCATCTTTAAATGCCGGATTTTTCATTTTGCGAACAAAAGAAGGATTAATAAGTCGTTGCCCATTCCATTGTCCATTTTGGTTAAAAAGCTTACCAAATTTTGCAAAATCTCGTGCGTTGCTAGCGATACAACAATAAGCTTTTTCCATCCCGCTTTCTTCACTATCGAGTTGCCAAAGTGCGTTGCTTTGCATTCCCAAAGGTTGCCAAAAACTTTCGCTTAAATATTCAGAAAGTGTTTTTTCAGTCGCTTCTTCTAAAACCATTGCTAAAAGCTCTGTGTTTCCGCTAAGATATTTGAACTTTTTACCGGGTGTTCCAGTTACTTCAAGATTTAAAATCAGATCACGAATATTATCATCAAAATAAGCCTTAGCAGTTTGCCCAAAAGGATTATAATAGCTCTCGTCCCAATTAAGCCCGGACGACATCGATGCTAAATCACCCACCGTTAACCGAATATCGAACTGCGGAAAAAAATGACTCACCGGCTCATTAATACTAGTGATATAACCGTCACGGATAGCTTTTCCTAAAAGCGCAACAACTACGCTTTTTGCCATCGAAAACGAGTTGGTTTTACTGTTAACCGAATATTGATCGTAGTATTTTTCAAACCAAATACTGTCGTTTTTAATGATCAAAAAAGCAGCGGTATTTAGTTTTGTGTTTAGTTTTTCTAAGGAATCGGTCGCTTTAACCGAGTTGTAATTTGTGCTTTCTGGCCATGGCTGTGGATGTAGACTATCTGCTTTAATTACGCGGTTATCAAATTCGGGATAATCATCGATATAGGCAGTTTTATGTCCATTTAGATACGTGACTTTAATTCCTTTTAAGATATAATCGTAATCGAAAATATAAAGTAGGGCAACAATCAGGATCAAAATGCCCAAAAAGTACTTTAGAAAGCCTAAAAATTTCTTCATAGCCTAAAATTAAGGATTCTGAAGAAATAATCACTGGCTTTATTAAATACTATCGAAATTCGACTAAAATAAGCTTTGCTGTGGCGAAGGGCTTTCTAATTCCAACAAGTATTTTTTACGATGTAATCCTCCGGCATAACCGGTAAGCGAACCATCACTGCCAATTACACGATGGCAGGGAACAACGATCCAAAGCGGATTTTTACCATTTGCTGAAGCTACTGCTCTTATCGCTTTTGGATCACCAAGTTTTTTAGAAAGCTCCATATAAGAACTGGTCTTCCCAAACGGAATTTCCAATAAGACTTCCCATACTTTTTGCTGAAATTGCGTGCCCTTTGGATTCATTTTAAAATCGAAGCTTTTTCGATCTTTTTCAAAATATTGCAGCAACTGAGATTTTGCCTGGATCACACAATCTGGAAGATCTTTATCCTCCTGAAATTCGATATTTTGATCTTCAATTTTTATTTCGGCAACACCTTCAGTATCACCCGTTATTTTTGCGATCCCCAGCGGTGTCTTCAGATAGGTGCTCTTCATCTTTAAGTTCTTCAGGTTGTGCATCGTCTCTTCTCTGGATCAAACCAATACGTTTGGCGCGGCGCTCCCAGTTTTTACGAGCAAGCTTTTGCATATCTTCGATACTATCACTCTCGTCCATGATCTCCAAACCTAAGAGTGTTTCGATAATATCTTCCATGGTAACCAGTCCAACAACATTTCCAAATTCGTCGGTAACAATAGAAATATGCGTTCGTTTTCTAATAAATATATCAAAAAGATCTGGGATTGGCACTTCAGAAGTAGTAACAAAGATCTCTCGTTTTAGGGTATCTAGTTTTGATTGCCCATTTTGTTTGATCATTTCTTCCAGCACATCATCCTTCAGAATAAAACCTGAAATATTATTCGATTTTTCCTTATAAACCGGAATTCTAGAAAATTTTAAATTTTTATGTGAATGGTGAAAATCTTCAATGCTCATTGATTCATCTTCTGTGATCGCTACAGAAAATGGCGTCATAATATCTTTTGCTTCTACAGATTTAAAAACCAGCATGTTTTTGATCACGGTACTTTCGTTTTCTTCAAAAACGCCTTCTTCTTCGGCAGCTTCTGTGATTGCGGCAAATTCTTCCCGACTCATGGTATTCACTTTGGCCGATTTACCGATCAATCTTGTAGTAAGCATTAATAACCATAAGAGCCCGGTATATTTTAGAGGGGCGATCATAATTCTAAGCGTGTTTGCAGTAAATGCGCCCATTCGATCCCAATAAGTTGCCCCCAGGGTTTTTGGAATTATCTCAGATAGAATTAAAATTCCCAGCGTTAATAATCCAGAAACTATTCCTACTGCATTACTGCCATCTCCAAAAGTCTTTTCGGCCTGTACACCTACCAGAATAGATCCTACGGTATGTGCCACGGTGTTAATGGTTAAAATAGCAATTAAAGGTTTATCGATATCTTTTTTGAAATTCCCTAAAACTTCAGCATACTTTTTACCTTCCTGTCTTTTAATTTTTATGTAAGACGGGGTGAAACTTAGAAGCGCAGCCTCTAAAATAGAGCACATAAAAGAAAAAAATATCGAAAATGCGGCAAATAGCAGGAGTAATCCCATTAGAGTTCTTTGGTTTTTAAGAGATCTAAATTAGGGATTAAATATCTATTTTATTTGAAAGAAATTATAAAATAAGAAAGCTGCTCTAAATTTTAAAGAACAGCTTTCTTTCAACAACTCAACTAATTAAAGACTTGCCTGGATTAGGTTGTTCCAGCGAGAGGCTGTAAATAACTGTGTTTCCATATCACTATTATCGGCGCCATCTTCATCATAAAATAAAATTTCAGAAATTCGTTTATGATTCGATTCAGAAAGTAATTCGATGCTTATTTGTATGATTTTGGTACTTTTTTTATCATTTTCAGTAAAAGAAACACTGCGTTTAATCACACTGGTTTTATTGACCTCAGATAGATCTATAAGTTGATGTTGATTGGCATTTGCCGGTTCAAGGATCAAGAGTTTATGCTGCGCTTTATCTAATCCTAAAACTAAAGCATTAGAAATTTCAATATGATTAAGTTTCATATTGTTCGATTTTGCGAGGTTTTGTAAGGCTTTTTTGTTTCTTTTTTCCTTTAAACCTTGACGATATAATGCGTAAAATATTGGGCCCATAAACAGTACAAATAGGCTTAGACCAATAATGGTTGAAGATGTTTCCATTTTTATATTGAATTTTAATAATTACAATTAGGCGTACAAGTCCTATAGATTAGGATGCACGTTAATTTTGCTGAAAATCAGCACCAAATAATTATTAAATCAATCAGGAGAAAAAGTGAAATGGAAAAATTTGAGCTTCAAGCGTACTTTTTTGATCTCGAAGAAAACTCCACTTAGATTTTAATATTTTCTGCGGAAGTTGACTTGTTTTAAGCTCATAATTACTACTGAAGAATAGGGGAGAAATCCCGGGTTCTTCTTGATCTGTTTGTAGATCGTAGTTTCCCGGCTCTTCAAAAACAAAGGATTTAGTAATATCAGATTGTTGAAAACTAGAAGTATTTTTTTCTGAATCTTGATATACGTAAGCAGAAGTTTGCGGTTGTGAAATTCCTGCGGCGCTTAATAAAGCAATAAGCACCAGCGAAAAAGAGATATGTATTTTGTTGAATTTCACACTGTGAATTTACTAAAAAACCGAATGTGGAAAATTAAAATATTGGTAAAAATCAGCAGCCATCAGCTTTTGGCTATTTTTTCTTAAGTCGAGCTTATAAGCGGTTCGTTAATTGTCGAAAAAAGTAAAGTTCATTCCAGTTTAATTTTGAATAAAAAAACCTCACAGATTTTTAAAATCTGTGAGGTTTAAGTCTATTTTCTAGTATCTAAAAGCGAAGCGTTCTAAGCTCTTTAAACTATCTCTGAAGTAGTTTTGCTGCGTATTTGGCAAAGTAAGTCGAGATAAAATCGGCTCCCGCTCTTTTAATCGCTGTTAGTTGCTCCATCACCACGGCATCGTGATCCAGCCATCCTTTTTCAGCAGCAGCTTTGATCATGGCATATTCACCGCTTACCTGGTATACAGAAATGGGAACATTTACAGTATTTTTTAAATCTCTTACGATATCCAGATAGCATAATCCCGGTTTTACCATAACGATATCTGCGCCTTCTTCGATATCCATTAAAGTTTCACGAATCGCTTCATCACGGTTAGAAGGATCCATTTGGTAAGTTTTTTTATCCTTAGGGATATCCTGAGCATCTACCGGAGCAGAATCCAACGCATCTCTAAATGGCCCATAAAATGCTGAAGCATATTTAGCACTATAACTCATAATTCCAGTATTGAAAAAGCTGTTTTCTTCAAGAATATTGCGCATAGCTAAGATTCGGCCATCCATCATATCACTTGGTGCGACAAAATCGGCACCGGCTTCAGCATGAGATAATGCCATTTTTGCTAAAACTTCTACAGAAGGATCATTTAAAACCTTTCCGTTTTCAATAATTCCGTCGTGACCAAATTCGCTATAAGGATCCAGCGCAACATCAGTCATCACAATCATTTCGGGATTAGTTTCTTTAACCGTTTTGATAGCGCGTTGCATTAAGCCGTTTGGATTTACAGCTTCAGTACCTCGATTGTCCTTTAGTTTTTCTTCAACTTTTACAAAAAGTAACACCGATTTAATACCTAAACTCCATAATTCTTCGACTTCCTTTTTCAGTAAATCAAGGCTATATCGAAAGTATCCCGGCATCGAAGCGATTTCTTGTTTAATGCCGCTTCCTTCTACCACAAATAATGGTGCCTGAAAATCATCTGGAGTTACCAGACTTTCTCTCACTAAGCTACGAATAGCTTCATTTGTACGTAATCTTCGGTTTCTTCTAAGCATAATAATTTTTTTAGCTGTAAGCTTTCAGCGATTAGCCTTTAGCTTGCATTTAAAGTTTTTATAAGAGCGCTAAGCATTTTCTTAATTTTTTCAGTTTGAAGTTGAAGTTTTTCATAGTCTTCAGCACTAATAAAATTAAGGTCTTTACTTAGCAGTATTTGATATTCTAATTCGTTTGCAGAGCCAAAGGAAATATATAGAAACCTGGAGAAGTCTTTATCAGATTTTCTGCCACATCCTTCAGCAATATTTGTAGCTATCGAGCTCGATGATCTTTTAATTTGACTTACCAGATTGAAAGTTTCTTCTCTTGGATATTGGGCAGAGAGTTTATAAACATCTAATGTTAATTGATGCGATTTCTGCCAAACCAGGTATTTCTTATAATCTTTCATCTTTTAAGCTGATTGCTGAAAGCTAAAGGCTGTCAGCTATTTTCTGTCAACCGTAAACTGTCCACCGTAAACTGTCCACCGTAAACTGTCAACTTATTAAACCCACTCTCTCGGTTTTTCCAGCACTTCAATAAGCTTGGCTTCTTCGCTGCCGGGCTCTGGATGGTGATCGTATACCCATTGCACATGCGGTGGTAAACTCATTAAAATACTTTCAATTCGGCCATTGGTTTTTAAACCGAATAATGTTCCTTTATCATGAACCAAATTAAATTCTACATATCTACCGCGTCGCACTTCCTGCCAGTCGCGCTGATCTTGGTTAAATTCAAGGTCTTTTCTTTTTTCAACGATCGGTACGTAAGCTTCCAAAAAGCTGTTGCCAACTTCAGTCACAAAATTATACCAGTCGGTTATACTATGTTTTTCAGAATCTTTCAGGTAGTCAAAAAACAATCCGCCAATTCCTCTGGCTTCATCACGATGCGCATTCCAAAAATATTCATCACATTTTTTCTTGTATTCAGGATAAAATTTAGGATCGTGCTTATCGCAGGCATTTTTCGATGTTTGATGAAAATGAATCGCATCTTCTTCAAAAAGATAATAAGGTGTAAGATCCTGCCCGCCGCCAAACCACTGGTCTAGCGTGTTTCCTTCTTTATCGTACATTTCAAAATAACGCCAATTGGCATGAACGGTAGGAACCATAGGATTTTTAGGATGAATCACTAAACTTAATCCGCAGGCAAAAAAGTTAACATCGCCAACATTAAAATATTTTTGCATCGCAGGATTTAAAGGCCCGTGAACTGCTGAAATATTAACACCTCCTTTTTCAAAAACATTTCCGTTTTCGATCACTCGCGTGCGGCCACCGCCACCTTCTTTACGTTTCCAAAGGTCTTCTTTAAACTTTGCTTTTCCGTCGATTTCCTCCAGTTTCGAAGTTATGGTGTCCTGGAGATCCTGTATATATTGATAAAATTGGTCTTTCATGCTAATCATTTATCCAACTTCTAGCTTCATTAATTTTTTGTGTGAGACTAAATGAAAAAGTGCGACTTACCTCTTGTGCAGTTTTATAAATTAGAAGCGTTTTTTGTGCAAGATCGGCTTGTTTTTCTTCGGCTTCTAACTCGATACTTCCTAGAAGAATATCACCAAGCGCTTCGTAATGCGAAAACTCTAAGTCGAGATTCGCTAAAATCTCCATTAATTTTTCTTCAGGAAGATTTTCGATCTCATTTAAGCCAATGCTAAGTGCTTCTTTAAGTTTTCGATCTAGATTAAGCCGAATTTCCTCCCATTCTTCAGGGATATGGCCCATTTCCATGATCGATCGCAGCTGCTCGTCGATGCGTTCTTTTTCTTCGTCCCGGTAATTTTTGTTCAGCATAATCTTAGGTTATTCTTCTATAAAAACAAGCTGATTTTTATCGAATTTCGATAGCTCTGGTTCTGTAATTTTTACTGCGGAATCCATTAAATCCTGAAGGCTTTCAACTGCATTTTCTTCAGGATTATTGCTGAAGATATTGCGCCCCACATCATTATTATGAAGATCCATTGCTCGCGCTAAAGCTTTATTAGGAGCCATTCGCTCATGCAGATCAGTGATTTTTTTTGCCCAGATTATCGATTCTTCAACCGAATTATTTTTCTGAAAAACTTTTTCAGCAATCAAAAAGTTCCAGTAGGCGTGCCTAAAAGCGTTTTCCCGATTATCCTGATAATGTTTTTTCCCAAAAAGCCTGTCGCAAAGTTTTAACGTTTCTCTGGTAGCGCGATAGGTTGGGAAAATATAAAGTGGTTGGGGCAGGAATAACTTCAGCAGAATAAAGATCTCTTTAAAATTAAGCTGCCGTATTCTTGCCTCAATTGCCATTATCTAGGTTTGTATTCTTTAACCGCGTCTACAAATGCCTGCGCATTTCTAACCGGAATATCTGGTAAAATGCCGTGTCCCAAATTGGCGATATAGCGGTCTTTACCAAATTCGTCGATCATTTGGGTGGTCATTTTCTTAATTTCCTGTGGGGTAGAATATAATCGTGAAGGATCAAAATTTCCCTGAAGCGTTATTTGCCCACCACTTAAGTACCTTGCGTTAATTGCAGAGCACGTCCAGTCTACACCCAAAGCAGCAGCGCCAGATTGTGACATTTCCTTTAATGCGAACCAACAACCTTTACCATAAGCAATTACAGGAATCTCATCTTTTAAAGCATCGATGATCTGCTGAATATATTTCCAGGAATAGGTTTGATAATCTGTTGGAGAAAGTAAACCTCCCCACGAATCAAAGATCTGTATCGCATCGACACCAGCTTTTACTTTTCCTTTTAGGTAAGCGATTGTGGTATCGGTGATTTTTTGAAGTAATACCTGTGCCGCGTCTGGGCGTTTAAAACAAAATTCTTTTGCTTTATCAAAATTCTTAGAGCCCTGTCCCTGCACCAGGTAACATAAGATCGTCCACGGTGAACCTGCAAATCCAATTAACGGAACTTCATCGTTAAGACGTTCTTTGGTTAATTTTATAGCGTCATAGACATAGCCCAATTCTTCGTAAACATCTGGAACGATAATGTCGTTAACATCAAGCGGACTGCGAACCGGGTTTGGTAAAAAAGGACCTACACCAGGTTTCATCTCAATTTCTACGTTCATTGCTTGTGGCACCACCAAAATATCACTAAATAAAATGGCAGCATCTGTACCAACCTGCTCTATCGGCATCGTCGTAATTTCTGCAGCAAGTTCTGGCGTGCGACAACGTGTAAAGAAATCGTATTTTTCTTTTAGCTTCATAAAATCTGGTAAGTAGCGACCTGCCTGGCGCATCATCCAAACTGGTGGGCGCTCTACCGTTTCTCCTTTTAAAGCTCTTAAGAAAAGATCGTTTTTAATCATGTTTTTGTTGTTTATCTTCAATGTATTCCCCACTAAAAAGAGGGGAAGATTTTTCCCTCATCGAGGGATTTAAATTTAACCTTTATTCTTCAAATTAAGCCTGAAGCTATTGTTTATTATATTTCTTCACTACCTGAACGATTACATTTTCAATGCTTGGCTGGGTAGCTGTTATTATGTTTTTGGTATATTTTTTTACAGAATTTTCCGTGGTTGTTCCAATGCAAAATGCCGTAGCTTCTCCTATTTTATTTTTGCTGAAGTAACTTTCTAAACCACTTGGGCTAAAGAATAAAACGCCATCGAACTCCTGCTTAAATTCGGCAAAATTGAGGCTTGTTTTATACACTTCAACTTCTTCAAAAGATACTTGTTTTTGTTTTAGCTGAAGTGGTAGCTCGTCTCTACGTTTATTTCCGCAGAAAAAAGTAAAGTGCTTATTTTGATGATTTTCGATGATTTTTTCAGCTAATACTGAAGCATTATCGGCAACTTCAGCAATTTCAATATCATTTTCCTTTAGCAAGGCTGCAGTTTTAGATCCCACCACAAATGCTTTCTCGATCTTTACTTTATCCTTAATAACTTTAAACGCATTTTTACTCGTGATAATGGCATTTTGTATGCGGTCGATATTCGATGAAAATGGGATAAATTCTATGTTTATGGCGTTGTATTCCACTAATCCAATTTTGGCGCCAAGCAGTAATTGCTTTTGCGAAACGCTAAGTTTTTTTGTGGAAAGTACAGTGGCCATAAGCCTTAGTTTAAAACTTCCTTGATTTGTTTCATCAGTTCAGCGCCACCTTTGGCAAGAATTTCTTCAGCACAAAATTTCCCGAATCCGGTAACATTATCGGCAGCGATTCTTTTTTCGACTTCGATCTTTTGCGAACCATCCAAGCTAAAAAGAGCACCCTTAAAATGTAGAATATCGTCGTTATCCATCTTCGCTAAAGCCCCGATAGGTGCGGTACAGCCACCTTCTAAAGTGCGTAAAAATTCACGTTCTACATGAACTTCAAGATCTGTTTGATAATGATTTAACGCGCCAAGTGCTGTTCTGGTAAATTCATCTTTCTCTAAAGCCACAACCAGCATGGCACCCTGTGCAGGTGCAGGAATCATCCAGTCGAGATCGATAAAATTTTCAGGTTTTATTTCGATTCTTTCCAATCCGGCAGCGGCAAAAATGGCTCCGTTCCAATCATTATCTTCCAGCTTTTGCATTCGCGTATTTACATTTCCGCGAAGATCTACCACATTATGATTTGGATAGCGATTAAGCCATTGCGATTTTCTACGTAAACTTCCGGTAGCGATCGTTCCTTCAGCCTCTAAAAAGTCGGTACCTTTATGAATAAGAATATCCTGCGTATTTGCACGTTTTAGAACGGCCGCTTCTACAATTCCTTTGGGTAAAGCCGTTGGGACATCTTTCATAGAATGAACCGCGATATCTACTTTGCCGGTAAGCATGGCAACATCGAGCGTTTTGGTGAAAATCCCGGTGATGCCCATTTCATAAAGCGGAACATCTAAATTTAGATCTCCAGTAGATTTTACGGGAACAAGTTCGGTTTGATGCCCTAATTTTTCAAGTGCAGATTGTACAGTTTTTGCCTGCCACAAGGCCAGTTCGCTGTCTCGTGTTCCTATGCGTATCACTTTATTCATCGTACTTGTTCTTCTAACTGAAAGACTTTTTGGATAAGTTCTAAGCTTTCGTCTGTAGTGTTGCTATCTTCTTTAAGATGATTAGCGAAATGCTTCATGATCTTTTGGATGATCCTGTTGCTTACGATTTCGGCCTGTTCATCGTTAAAATCAGCTATTTTTTTACGCTGAAAATCAAGTTCAGCGTCTTTCATTGATCGTAGTTTTTTCTTCAGTGCTTTAATGGTTGGCGCAAATTTGCGAGTTTCCAGCCATTTGTTGAATTCACTTTCTACTTCAACAATAATTGCTTCAGCTTCAGGAATAAATTTTCTACGACGTTGAAGGGTTTCGTCAGTAATCTGAGAAAGATGATCTAAATGAACCAATCTTACATTATCCAGTTCTTCAACATCCTCAGCAACATTTTTAGGGATAGAAAGATCCAGGATCAGCAAATCCTTTTTACAATAAATAAGTTCTTTACTAATCGTTGGATTTTGTGCTCCTGTAGCTACGATAAGAACATCTGTATTTCTAATTTCAGCCTGTAGATCGGCATAATCTTTAACCGTTAAACTAAATTTTCCGGCAATTTTTTCAGCCTTATCTTTAGTTCGGTTAATTAAAGTGATGTGCTTATTTTGAGTGTGTTTAATAAGATTTTCGCAGGTATTTCGGCCAATTTTACCGGTCCCGAAGAGTAAAATATTCTTGTTAGAAATATCGTCTACATTTTTTAATATATACTGAACGGAAGCAAAAGAAACTGAAGTTGCTCCTGAAGAAATTTCGGTTTCATTCTTAATACGTTTACTGGCTTGGATCACGGCATTTACCAAACGCTCTGTAAAGGCATTCGATAAACCTATTTTTTTAGACTGGGCAAAAGCAATTCGTAACTGACTAATAATTTCGAAGTCGCCAAGAATCTGGCTATCTAAGCCAGTTCCCACTCTAAACATATGAGAGATCGCCTGCTTGTTTTTGTAAACATAGGCTACTTTCTCAAATTCTTCTACCGTGCCGTGGGTGTGCTCACATAAGAGTTTGATGAGCTGAAAAGGATGTGCGGCAAAGCCATAAACCTCTGTACGATTACACGTTGAGGTTGCCAAAACTCCGTCTATACCTTCTTTCTTCGCCTGCTCTAACAACCTGGTTTTAGCTTCTTCATTTAGACTAAAATGTCCTCTAATTTCAGCATCTGCTTTTTTATAGCTAAGACCAATGATGTAAAAATGTCTTCCTTTAGAAATCGAACTTTCCATGAACTTTTAGGGATTGCGAGGCAAAATTAAAATATTGTTAACGTAAAAAATAACGCTCAAAGTACTATTTGTGTCGCTAACAGGGATTTTAGTATATTTATGATCGTAAATGCTTGAAATAGCATAGTTTTGTAGTATTAATGAACGCTAAGAACGTATTAGTTTAGATTGTTTCTAAATAAATAATAGTATTTTTAAACGATGGAAGAGGAAAAAAATATCGCTGTAAGTTTAACGGAAGAGACTAAAGTAGAAGAAGGTTTTCATATTTTAAAGTTTCAGAACGAAACTTCTGATAAACAGATTGTTGAACGTGAAGTAGACACCAGTTTTATACAATTTCACTTTAATGTAAAGGGAGAAAGTAAATTCTTATTTAACGAAGGTCGATACGAACTTCCGTTGGCTGAAGAAAAATCGCTTATTTTATATAATCCGCAGCGAAACTTACCGCTAAATCTGATTTTAGGGCCTAAATCCTGGTTAATTTCACTGGTTATTTCGATAAAGAAATTTCACGCGTTATTTTCTGAAGAAGCTAATTATATTTCGTTTTTAAGCACAGAGAACAAGGATAAAAAATACTATAAAGATTCACCAATATCACCTTCGATGGCGATCGTTCTAAACCAGGTGATGAATTTTAATCTTACACCAACCATAAAAAGCCTTTATTTTAAAGCCAAAGCTTACGAGTTGCTGAGTCTTTATTTTAACAGGGCAGAAGATGCAAATGTTGAGCAATGTCCGTTTTTAAGTGATGAAGAAAATATCCTAAAAATTAGGAGAGCAAAAGACATCGTAATCGCTAGAATGGCCGAGCCACCATCTTTACAAGAACTTTCAGACGAAATAAACCTAAGTTTAAAGAAATTGAAAGAGGGTTTTAAGCAGATCTATGGTGATTCGGTTTACAGTTTTCTATTTGATTACAAAATGGAATATGCCCGCAAATTATTGGATAGCGGCGAATATAATGTGAACGAAGTCGGTTTAAAGGTAGGTTACAGCACCGCTAGTCATTTTATTGCAGCTTTTAAAAAGAAATTTGGCACTACGCCAAAAAAATATTTAATGTCTTTACCGGCAACGCATTAATTAAGAAAATAGACTTTTTTCAATTTGAAAAGGCGGTGATGTGTCGATCAGATAATTGAGAGTCAGAATATAAAAAATCAGGATGAAAAATTAAATTTTGAATTTTAGCTGAAAGCTGATAATTGTTCGCTTAAAGCTTTTATAATCCGTCAACTTCAATACAAAATGAAACTCCAAAAACTCTTTTTTCTGCTCTTAATTTTCTGTTTTACGCTGGGAAATGCACAGCAAAAATTATCGATTTTCTATAAAACAGCTGGTTTTAAGCATGAATCTATTCCAACGGGAATTGCTGCTTTAGAAGAAATTGCAGAAAAAAATAATTGGACGATTAATGCGACAAAGGATGCAGAAAAATTTGTTTCAGAATTATCGAATATCGATGCAGTGATTTTTCTAAGTACAACTGGAGATGTTTTTACTGAAGATCAGCAGGAAAAATTCAGAAAATATATTGAAAATGGCGGTAATTTCTTCGGAATTCATGCCGCTTCAGATACCGAATATGATTGGCCGTGGTACGGAAAGTTTATTGGCGCTTATTTTGAAAGTCATCCGCATATCCAGCAAGCTGAAGTTGTAGTAGAAATGCCAGATCACCCTACAGTTGCTCATTTACCCAAAGTTTGGAAGCGTACAGACGAGTGGTATAACTTCAAAAATATAAATCCGGATCTCCAGGTGTTGCTTCAGCTAAACGAGACATCATATGAAGGTGGCAAAAATGGCGAATTTCACCCGCACGCATGGTTTCAGGAATTTGAAGATGGCGGAAAAATGATCTATACCGGTGGTGGGCACACTGCAGCATCTTATAACGAGCCACTTTTTAGAGAACATTTAGTAAAATGTATTCAGTTCCTATTAAAATAAAATTCTTCCAAAAACATCGAATATCAGTATTGTGTCATATTTCATCTAAATTTTTTAGAACTCAATAGCTTTAAGTCTTCATCTAAGGAGCAAAATTTTAGCTATTGTTTAATAAAAAAGTATAATACTAATTTATAGTTGAACAAATTTATAGGCTTAACTTTGTAATGCAAAAAAGAGAAAGACATGAGCAAAGGCGTACTTTTAGTTAATCTGGGATCCCCCGATAGCACAGATCCAAAAGACGTAAAAAAATATCTTGGTGAATTTTTAATGGACGAGCGCGTAATCGATGTGCCTTACGTGTTCCGTTCGTTGTTAGTAAAAGGAATTATCCTGAATACCCGACCAAAAAAATCTGCCGAGGCTTACCAAAAAATCTGGTGGGAAGAAGGTTCGCCATTAATTGTTCTTTCTGAAAGATTACAGGAAAAAGTTGATAAAATGACCTCGGTGCCAATTGCTTTGGCTATGCGCTACGGAACGCCAAGTATCTACGATGGTTTAAAAGAACTTAGAGAAAAAGGAGTAGACGAAGTGTTGCTTTTCCCGTTGTATCCACAATTTGCAATGGCAACCACCGAAACTATTTTGGTGCTGGCTGAACAGTTACGCCAAAAGCATTTCCCAGACATGAAGTTTACTTCGGTTCCGGCATTTTATAATCATCCAGATTATATTCGTGTTTTGGGAAATAGTATTCAGGAGCGATTACAAAATCTGGATTTTGAGCATTTATTGTTCTCCTATCACGGAGTTCCAGAGCGTCATATCAGGAAAAGTGATATCACAAATTCGCATTGTAAGATCGATGGTAGTTGTTGCCAAACAGCATCTTCTGCACATCAATTTTGTTACCGTCACCAATGCTACGAAACCACAAGACTAGTAGCTGAATATTTAAATCTAAAAGAAGGAACTTACAGTGTAAGCTTTCAATCCAGATTAGGATTCGATCCATGGTTAAAACCATATACCGATAGAACGATAGAGCGTTTTGGAAAACAAGGCATCAAAAAAATGGCCATTGTTACTCCGGCTTTTGTTTCAGACTGTTTAGAAACTCTGGAAGAAATTGCGATGGAAGGGCAAGAAATTTTTCATGAAGTCGGGGGAAAAGAATTTACCGTAGTTCCTTGCTTAAATGATCGTGAAGACTGGGTTAAAATGCTGTCTCGCTGGGTAGACGAGTGGGCGCATCAAAAACCCGTTGAAGCATAATGGCAAAAGTAAGCTCTGAAGCGCTTGGAAATGAATCCATAGGTAAACTTTTAATTCGGCAGGCACTACCCGCATCTGTTGGAATTTTGGTGATGTCGCTAAATATCCTGGTAGATACCATTTTTGTGGGAAACTGGATTGGTTCTACTGCGATAGCCGCAATTAATGTGGTTTTACCTATTTCATTTTTTATTGCTGCTTTGGGGATGAGTATCGGGATTGGAGGTTCTTCAATCATCTCCCGTGCACTTGGTGCAGATAACGATAAAAAAGCACGTAAAACCTTTGGTAATCAAATTACACTAACACTTTTGTTATGTGTTAGTTTGGTGATTTTGGGCCTTACTTTTATCAATGAGCTTATTCCTGCTTTTGGTGGGAAAGGTGATATTTTTGAACCTGCAAAGATCTATTACCGCATTGTTCTGTACGGAGTGCCAATTTTGGCGCTTAACATGATGGGCAATAATGTAATTAGAGCTGAAGGAAAACCAAATTTCGCCATGATCTCGATGATTATTCCTTCCGTAGGAAATATTATAGGCGATTATCTTTTTATAAATGTAATGGATCTTGGAATGTATGGCGCTGCCTGGGCAACTACAGGATCTTATATGGTTTGTTTCCTGTATATTTTCTGGTTTTTTGTCTTCTCTGGTAAATCTGAGTTAAAGATCGATTTTAGTCATTTTAGGCTAGATTTTCCTATTCTTCGTGAGATTGGTTCTCTGGGATTTGTAACGCTTGCACGACAGGCGGTGGTGAGTATTATTTATTTACTAATGAATAATATTCTTTTTGATCTGGCTGGTGAAGACGGAGTTGCTGTTTATGCGATCATTGGTAGAATGCTGATGTTTGCTTTATTTCCGGTTTTGGGAATTACACAGGGATTTTTACCAATTGCCGGCTATAATTACGGTGCTCAAAAGTATGGCAGAGTCCGCAGTTCTATCAATAGAGCGATCCTATATGCTTGTTTAATGGGGTGCGTGGTTTTTGGTTTAATCATGGGGTTTTCAAAAGAAATCGCCATGATCTTTACCCAAAATGAAGCTATTATCGAGCGTACACCTGGTGCTATGCGTTGGGTTTTTGCAGCAACGCCAATTATCGCCTTACAACTTATTGGCGCGGCATATTTTCAGGCGATAGGAAAAGCAGTTCCGGCTTTATTATTAACGCTTTCCAGACAGGGATTTTTCTTTATTCCGCTTATTTTAATTTTACCGAATTACTACGGAGAATTAGGTGTTTGGATAAGTTTCCCGATTGCCGATGTGCTTTCAACCATTGTAACGGGTTATTTTGTAAATCGTGAAATCAGGCATAATTTAAAACACGATTAATAGAAAAGCTTTTAATTTGTATCCTAAATAGCAGCCTTTGGAATATTATAATTACATAAAATCGCTTCATCTTATTTTTGTGATCACCTGGTTTGCCGGGCTTTTTTATATTCCGCGATTGTTTGTATACCAGATTGAAGCTTTTGATAAACCCGAACCCGATAAGTCGATTTTAGGAACACAGCTAAAACTTATGGCTAAGCGTTTATGGTTTATTATTACCTGGCCATCGGCAATCCTAGCAACTTTATTCGCAATAATCTTATTGATCATGCAGCCCGTTTGGTTGCAACAGGGATGGATGCATGTAAAGCTTGGTTTTGTGATTTTGCTAATTGCTTATCATTTAAAAACGCATCATATTTTTAAACAACTTCAGGTTGATAAAGTAAAATATACTTCAGGACAAATGCGTCTTTGGAACGAAGGTTCTACTGTGATCTTGTTTTCGGTAATATTTCTGGTAATTGTTAGAAATGCGCTGAATTGGATCTACGGAGTAATAGGAATTTTTGCATTGGGAATTCTACTAATGCTCGGAATCAAATTATATAAAAAGATACGCTCTAAAAACCCCAATGCGTAATTGGTGTGATAATTGATTCTTTTCTGAAAAAATAATTTAGTCTGAAATCATCGAATATCAACCCAATGATTTTGATTAATTTGAGGTAACTGGCAATTTATGAAGCTTTTAAAATTATCCTTACGTACGCGTATCTTTATTTCCATGATCCTTCTGGTGTTGGGAGCTTCTATTTTGATCGCCGGTGTCACCGTTTACCAATATAAAGAAGAAGCTGAGGCTTATCACCGTGAACGACTGGAACGAAAAGAAACAGCAATACGTGAGAATATCAACTTTGTGCTGGCCAGTACTACCTACATGGTAAATACTGAAAATATTCCTTCCATTTTTAAACAAAATCAAAAGATCTACGAGATGTCTCAGGTGCATGAGATGCAGATCAATATTTATGATCTTGAAGGAAGTTTATTGATAAGTTCTAAAGAGAATTTTTTTAAAGACACTACAGATTACCAGATCGATAAACCGATTTTAGCCAAATTAGATGCTTCTTCTAATCGGCGATATTTATTGAAAGGAGAAACGAATGGCGAGAAATTTCAGTCGTCTTACACTTATATTACAGATCAGCGTTTTAAACCTTTGGCGATCTTGTATTTGCCCTATCTTCAGGATGATAGTGTATTAAATCGAGACCTTAACGATTTCTTGATGCGTCTTGGTGAAGTGTATCTTTTTATGCTGGCTTTGGCCATTATTTTGTCTTATTTCCTTTCAAAATATATCACGAAATCTTTAAAGATAATTTCAGAAAAGATCAATCAAACACGTTTAGATAAGCGAAACCAAAAGATCGAGCTCAGTAATGCTTCTGAAGAGATCTATGCATTAATTTCAGCATATAATTCTATGATCGACGAGCTGGAAGAAAGTGCCGTAAAACTGGCCACCAGTGAACGAGAACAGGCATGGAGAGAAATGGCAAAGCAAGTAGCACATGAAATTAAAAATCCGCTTACGCCAATGCGATTAAGTGTGCAGAGTTTTGAGCGTAGATTCGATCGCCATGATCCCGAAATTGAACATAAAGTCAATGAATTTTGTGACACCTTGATCAACCAAATCGATACGATGAGTTCGATCGCTTCAGCATTTTCAAACTTTGCAAAAATGCCTGCGCAGCAAAACGAAACCTTAAATGTGCCTAAGATCACCAAACTGGCGCTTGATATTTTCAACGAAAATTATATTGTCTTTAATTCAGAAAAAGAAGAAATTTTAGCCAAATTCGATCGTACGCAACTCATCCGCGTAGTGACCAATCTGGTGAAAAATGCTATCCAGGCGATGGATGAAACCGAAGATCCAAAGATCGTGGTGAGCATCGACGAAGAGCCGGATAATGTATGTATTAGTGTTTGTGATAACGGGCAGGGAATTACAGAAGAAAATCGCGAAAAGATTTTTGAGCCTAAATTTACTACCAAAAGCAGCGGAATGGGATTGGGGCTTGCCATGGTTAAAAACATCGTAGAAACTTATAAAGGAAGTATAAATTTTACTTCAAAACCAGGCAAAGGAACTATCTTTAAAGTCCGTTTTCCTAAATAACATAATTTTTGGTGTTTGGGAAGACAGGTTCAAAATGCTACCTTTAATAAAAAATTGAATAGATCATAATTAGGTGTGGTCACCCTGAACTTGATTCAGGGTCTCATCACAATAGTTCGGTTTTCAATACAGTATGAGATTCCGGATCAAGCCCGCCTGCCGGACGGACAGGTCCGGAATGACGAACACAACCAATTATTACAAATTACGGACAATCAAAAATAAAAAACCAACACGATGAGTTACCAAAATATTTTAGTTGAAGAAGAGAATGAGATCCTTTACATTACTATCGATCGTCCTTCTAAACTTAATGCTTTAAATAAAGACACGATACAAGAACTTCACGAAGCTTTTTCTGAAGCTAAAGATGATGAAGATGTAAAATTGATTATTTTAACCGGAAGTGGTGAAAAGGCGTTTGTTGCCGGTGCCGATATTAGCGAGTTTGCCGACTTTTCTCCGGAAGAAGGAAAGCAGTTAGCAGCGGAAGGTCAGGCGAAATTGTTTGATTTTGTGGCAAATTTTCCAAAACCGGTAATTGCAGCGGTGAATGGATTTGCATTAGGCGGCGGATTGGAATTAGCGATGGCAGCACATTTTAGAGTAGCTTCTGAAAATGCTAAAATGGGATTGCCTGAAGTTTCTTTGGGCGTAATTCCTGGTTATGGCGGTACACAGCGGTTGACGCAAATCGTAGGTAAAGGTCGCGCTATGGAAATGATCATGACGGCCGGAATGATCGATGCTAATCAGGCTTTGCAATATAATTTAGTAAACCATGTAACCACCCAGGAAGAGCTTTTAGAATTTACTGAAAAGCTAGCCGGGAAGATCCTTAAAAATTCTTTGGTTGCTATTGAAGGAGCGATAAAAGCGATTAATGCGAGCTATGAAAAAGGCGTTAATGGATTTGAGGTTGAAATCAACGAATTTGGAAATGCTTTTGGAACCGAAGATTTTAAAGAAGGAACTTCAGCTTTCTTGAATAAACGAAAAGCAGAATTTCCCGGAAAATAGAAACTGACCCTTATCGACAAATTTGGATTTACGCGATAATAGAGATTGAATAATTCGAGCCTTGCCTCGATATAAAATACATCATCAAAAAGTGCCTCATGGATTTATCTTGAGGTATTTATTTTGGAAATAAATTAGGATAATTTCCTCATAAGTGGAAAAATTCCATAATTTTGTGAAATGTCCAAATCTCAAGAGTATATAAAAGGTAGAGGAGCACAGAGCAATGTTCCTAATCGATTTGATGCAAATAGCCACGAGTTTAGAGATGACTTTTTGAATTATTGCGCTGCAGAAGGTGATGATTTTCAAGAAAGCAAAACCACCATCATCGACACCTTTCCTAAAACCATTGTAAATAAAGTTGAAAGTCCCGATGTTGGAATGAGCTATTCTTTAAATCCGTATCAGGGTTGTGAGCATGGATGTATTTATTGCTACGCCCGGAATTCTCACGAATATTGGGGTTTTAGTCCAGGGTTGGATTTCGAACAGAAAATTTTGGTAAAGCAAAATGCGGTTGAGTTATTAGAAAAGAAACTCCGCAGTAAAAAATGGCAGGCAGCGCCGATCGTTTTATCGGGAAATACAGACTGCTATCAGCCGGTAGAAAAGCAACTGGAAATTACCAGAAAATTGCTTCAGACATTTTTGAAATATCGGCACCCGGTGGGTATTATTACCAAAAATTCCCTGGTGCTTCGGGATCTTGATATTTTAGAAGAATTGCATAAAGACCGATTAGTTCACGTAAATATTTCGATCACCAGTTTAAAGGAAGAAACACGAAGAATTTTAGAACCGCGTACAGCAAGTATCAAAAAACGACTGGAAACTGTCGAGAAACTTTCAGCAAAAGGAATTCCTGTAAATGTGATGATGGCACCAATAATCCCGTCAGTTAATAGTCACGAAATTATGCCCCTGGTTAAAGAAATTGCGAATAGAGGAGCGCTTAGTGTTGGATATACGATCGTAAGATTGAACGGTGCTATTGGTACGATCTTTACCGATTGGATCAATAAAACCATGCCTGATAGAGCTAGTAAGGTGCTTCATCAAATTGAAAGTGTTCACGGCGGAAGTTTAAACGATAGCCGATTTGGAACCCGAATGAAAGGAGAAGGAGAATTCGCAGACCAGGTAAAGCAACAGTTTAAAATTGCTAGAAATTTATACCTGAAAGATCGTGAGCGGCCGACATTGAACTGTGGTTTACACGAGATTTACAAAGACGGGCAGATGAAGTTGTTTTAATAATGCGCTGAAAATATTTTAATTAGAGTTTCGTTATTTATTGGAAAGCCTTTTCATTCAGACTTAAACCATCAATCAAAAATTATGAAACTCAATTCCTTTGGCGAAGAATTGCTGAAATATGTAATTCTGTTTTTCTTTATTTATTCGGTTCTTTATATTTTTCCTTTTCCGCTAAACTCATTTACTCCTCTGTATTTTTTTGAAAGGATATTTCATCAAAATACTTGGCATGTTATAGTTCCATGGTTCGCTGAGACTTTTCTGAATAATCCAGATGCTTATCATGTTCAAAATACAGGGAGTGGAGACACCTTGTACGACTTTGTGAGATGTTTATTGATCGGGATTCTAAGTTTTATACTTTGTACAGTGATTTTCTTACTCTTCCGAAGAAAAATAAATTCGAATAAACTCATTTATATAGGAGGACAATACATACGTTATTACCTAATATTTGTATTGTTAACTTACGGAATCATTAAAGTCTTTAAACTTCAGTTTGGAGAGCCATATTTAATAAGGCTTGTAACTCCTTTTGGCGAAATGTCACCAATGGGACTGGCCTGGAATTATATGGGGTTTTCTAAAACCTACACCGTATTTGCAGGCTGGTCTGAAACTATTGCTGCTATTCTGCTTATATTCAAACGAACCAGAACATTAGGTGCCGTTTTGAGTTTTGGGGTGATGTTAAATGTTTTTATGATGAATATTTCTTATGATATTCCTGTAAAACAATTTTCATTGCATTTATGTGTTTTTTCAGCCTTCTTGATTTTGATAGACGGCAAAAGATTACTGAATGTTTTTATCCTTAATCGTGATGTTTCTAAAATCGAATATGTAAAACCATTTTCGAAAAAATGGAAAAATTATACGCTTCAAATTGCTAAGTTTTTATTCATCATTGTGTTTGTTGTTTTAAAACTGATTTCTACAATACGTAGACAAGATATGTATGGTGACCTTGGTCCTAAACATGAGTTATACGGAATTTATGAATTAAATGAATTTCAGCTGAATCATATAAAAAGACCGGCTCGATTAGATGATAGTTTGCAATTTAAGCGACTTATTTTTGATCGGCCAGAGCTTGTGTATCTTCAAAAAATGAATGATGAAGGTGTTTATTACGTGGCAGAAACAGATACTGTTGCCCAAAAAATCTATTTAAAGGAACGTGATTCTAGTAAAGTTGGGTTTTTTGATTACAAAATGAAACCGGAATCGAATATTTATGAGTTTGAAGGTATTTTTAAAGGTGATAGTATCTATTTTAAAACCGAAAGAAAAGGCCGTGAAGATTTCTTGCTGAACAACAGAGGTTTTCATTGGATCTCTAAGTATCCTTTTAATCGATAAGTCTATTTTTTCAAAATTGTAGTTTTTTTTAGATAGATTTTTTAGTGTTTTTGATATGTTGAAGTTTAAACTTTAGCAGGGATTTAGCGAATTCTGGTTTCAGGAGTTTTAATTTTAGAGACAAGATAATTTGAAGATTTGCTAAATTATTTTGAATTCTAAATGCTGAATTTTGAATAAACCGATAGCTGATAGCTTAAGGCTGAAAGCTCAACCGAAAACTGTAAACTAAAACAAAACCATGCCCGAACTTCCTGAAGTTGCTTACCAGAAAAAATATGCAGATGCGACAATTCTACATAAAAAGATAGTTGCTGTTGAAACCGGAGATAAAAAGATCTATCAATCGCCGAAATCTGACTTTGAAAAGCATCTTAAAAACAACGAATTTGAGTCTACAACTCGGCTGGGAAAATATTTATTTCTGAAACTAAAGAAAAACGGAGTGCTGGTGATGCATTTTGGAATGACCGGAAAACTAGATTTTTATCAGCATGATGAAACACCAAAATACACGAAATTAAAACTGATTTTTGAAGATGATTCTAAGCTTGCGTTTACTTGTCCGCGTAAATTCGCAAAACTATATCTAGCTGAAAGTGTTGATGCATTTCAGGAATCTCACAATCTTGGCGTAGATGCTTTAGCAATTTCTGAAAAACAGTTTTTAGACATCTGTGATGGTAGAAGCGGTACGATTAAAGGCTTGTTGATGAATCAAAGTTTAATTGCCGGGATAGGAAATATGTATGCCGATGAGGTTTTATTTCAAACTAAAATTCATCCTAAAAATAAGGTAAATAATTTAAGCCAAAAACAACTAAAATCGATTTTCGATAAAATAGGGGATGTTTTAGAAGTGGTAAAAGAAGCCAGAATCGAAGGAAAACGAGTTCCTGAATCTTACTTAACCCGATTAAGAAAAGAAGGCGAAGGCGCCGATTGCCCACGAAATAACGGTAAGATCGAACAAACAAAAGTTTCTGGAAGAACCACTTATTTCTGTCCGGTTTGTCAGGGGGAGGTTTAAGTTAGCTTAGCTTTTTCCCTAAAAATATAATTAATTAAGATCACGGGTATAAAGTTTAAACTGATCCTTATTTGCTCAGTATTTGAACTAAAACTCATTTGCCAGATATTCAAATTAACGGAAGCACCAATTATAGTATCTGAAGTAAGATCAATATAAAAACCAAGACAAATTCCGGCGACAAATTTGAAGGTAAATCCTAATAGACTTACCCCAATAATTTGTAGGAACTGATTGATAATAGATAAATTAAGTCCTTTTTTAAAGTCTTTTTTTAGAAGGAGGTAACCACTATAAATAGATAAGCCATTTAATGCTACGTTTAAAAGATCAATTGTGTGAAGGAAGAACAAGAAAGTCAAAATGCCCAAAGCACCTGCTATTAATTGATACAATCCCAAAATTTTGATGAATTTTAGATTCATTTTTTGTCTTTTTTGTTGTATTCTAAAAATTCACTGCCAACTGTTTCCTGAAACTGTCTACTTCAACCCATTCCATTCTGCATAAAACTGATCTAAAAACTGCTCCATAAATTCATGGCGTTTTTGTGCAATTTCAGCACCTGTTTTAGTGTTCATGCGATCTTTCAGCAATAATAATTTTTCGTAAAAGTGATTAATGGTTGGTGCATTCGAAGCTTTATATTCTTCTTTGGTCATATTCAGTTTTGGCTCGATTTCGGGATCGTAAATCGCTCGATTTTTAAATCCGCCATAATTAAACGTCCTCGCAATTCCTATCGCACCAATGGCGTCCAAACGATCGGCATCCTGAACAATATCAAGTTCGGCCGAATGAAATTTCTGTTCAATATTTCCGCCCTTAAAAGAGATATTCTGAATGATCTTTACCACATGATCAATAACTTCCGTAGAAACCTGCTGAGATTCTAAAAATTCGGCTGCTATTTTTGGACCAACGCTTTCATCTCCATTATGAAATTTCGAGTCGGCGATATCATGCAACAAAGCGCCCAGTTGCACAATAAAATCATCTGCATCTTCAGTTTTGGCGATTAGCTTAGTATTGTTTAAAACCCGCTCGATATGAAACCAGTCGTGACCACCTTCAGCATTTTTTAAAGTTTCTTTTACAAACTGAATTGTGTTTTCGATAATCAATTCATTTTGAGTCATATTTTATCGAATATCAGTTATAATAGTACGTTCAACTAGTGCTACCAGGCTTTCTGGATCTGTAGAGTCGATTTCAATAGGTTCGTGTACTTTCATTCGCATGGTAACGCCGATATCTAAAGGGAAATTACCGTAGCGAAAAAGCTTCCAACTGTTGTTAATGGTGATAGGCACCACCAGGGCGTGTGGCATTTGTTTAAAAAGCATTTGCATACCGCTGGCAGCAAACTTTTTAGGTTTTCCGGTGCGACTTCTGGTTCCCTCAGGGAATATTACAGCAGATCGATTGGTTTTCTTTAAATATTTGGCAAATTTGGCCATTTTAAGCAGACTTTCCCTTCGGTTTTTACGATCGATAAGTACCGAGCCGCCATGTCTTAAATTGAAAGAAATACTTGGTATTCCTTTTCCCAGTTCTTTTTTGCTTACAAATTTTGGATGATGTTTTCGCATGTACCAAACAATAGGAGGGATGTCGTACATTCCCTGGTGGTTTGCCACAAAAATACAGGGACGCTCAACCGGAATTTGATGTTCGTTTTCGACCACAAATCGCGTTCCCAGTAAATTAAGGCAACGTAGCAGAAAGAAATTGAAAATATCGACACTCTTTTTATGCGCCTGGTAACCGCCTAATTTTAATGAGATCCATTGGATAGGATGAAAAATTAGTAGGGTTAGAAAGAAGAAAAAATAAAATATGACCGTTAACGGATATGATAAAACTTTTTTCATTGCTTAAATTAAAGCTACAAAAATAAGTTTTTAAAGGAAATAGCCTCGTAATTCTTATTCGATCATTTTGGCGCATTTAGAATCTACACATCCAATCGTTGGGAAACCTTCGATGGAGCAGTCTGAAAATATATTGAATTTATTATTATACTCTTCTTCAAGCTTTGTATAATCTTCGATCATTTCTTTCAGCAGATCTACATCTATAGCGGTTGAAAAAACTACGTATCCCTTTGGCCCGCCACAAGCTTTACTTCCGTAGGCTAAATAATCGCAATCTGTGTCTTCATTGCAATTTCCAGAACCCGAAAGATTAGTTATAGCTTCTAGTTGTTCCTGAAGTTGCATTTCAAAAGCAGCTTTATTTTCAGCGGTATCATCATCGGCGCAGGAAAGCAGGCCGAAAATC
This sequence comes from Zunongwangia mangrovi, assembly GCF_900112105.1. Taxonomy (GTDB): domain Bacteria; phylum Bacteroidota; class Bacteroidia; order Flavobacteriales; family Flavobacteriaceae; genus Zunongwangia; species Zunongwangia mangrovi. The sequence goes on from NZ_FOKV01000001.1 coordinate 655,779, forward strand.
GAGAATATGAGCAAGATTTTTTTCTTCATAATAATTAGATACAAACAATCTAAATAGGTTGCTTTTGGAACATAAAAAAAACCGACAAGCAATTTGTCGGTTTTTGATATTTTAAATTGAATGCTGCTTAGCAGAATTCGTCGTAAGCACCGGTAAGGTTTTCAGCGATCATTTCAGCAGGACGGCCTTCGATGTGGTGACGCTCTAACATGTGCACTAACTCACCATCTTTAAATAATGCCATAGAAGGAGAAGATGGAGGGAACGGTACCATAAAGCCACGAGCAACATCGGTAGCTTCTCTATCTACACCTGCAAAAACGGTATAAAGATTATCTGGAGTTTTTGCGTTTTGTAAAGACATTCTAGCACCTGGACGAGCATTTGCTGCAGCACATCCACAAACAGAATTTACTACAACAAGCGTAGTCCCTTCTTTTTTCATTGCTGCTTCTACATCTTCTACGGTATGTAATTCTTCAAAACCTATGCTTGTAAGATCTTCACGCATTGGCTTTACTAAATCTGCTGGATACATATATTGTAATTTATTAGTATTAGACTTTATTAGTTTACAAAGATATTAAATTAAGTTCAGCTTAATGAAAATCAGCCCTTAAACCTAATTTCTTCTAAAGTTGTCGTGCTTAAATCCCTTACCTTACAATAAAAGCGGTTAGTTTTGTAAATGTTATCTTTGCTAAAAATTTGCGATTTATGATAAAGTGGCTTCTAGCTGTTTTAGGTTTTATGTACATGCGATATCCCGGGGCCATTATTGGTTTTATTATTGGGACACTTTTAGATAATTGGAATCGTAGTAGCGGTGGTTTTCTAAAATCGATGATGGGAGGAAAGCAGTCTTCTACGGTAAGTCCGGGAGATTTCGAGCTTCATTTGTTGTCGCTTTGCGCGTTGGTGATCAAGGCAGATGGAAAAGTTTCACAAACCGAACTCGATTATGTACGTTCTTATTTTGTACGTGCCTACGGGAAAGAGCGTGCTAATGCGACTTTTAGAACCTTTAACGATGTTATTAAAAATCGTGAATTATCGGCCTCTCGAATTTCGCAGTATTTAGCCAGCAGAACGCAATATCCAACTCGTTTACAGATCACGCACTTTTTATTTGGGATCGCCCAGGCCGATGGATCGGTAAGTGCTTCAGAAGCGAATATGATCCAAAAGATCGCCAGTTATCTAAGAATTGGTGCTAAAGATTTTGAAAGTATCAAGGCGATGTTCTTTAAACAAACGCCAGATAATGCCTATAAAATACTCGAGATCGATAAATCTGCTTCAGATAGCGATGTGAAAAAAGCTTACCGAAAAATGGTAAAGAAATACCATCCCGATAAGTTAGAACACATGGACGAAGCTTATAAAAAAGGTGCTCGCGAGAAATTCGATAAAGTACAGGAAGCTTACGAAACCATCCAAAAAGAACGCGGCTTCTAAGGCTCATCGAGCCATTTGTAATTAATGTAGTAAATGATGGAGGCTTAATTTGGGCGTTGCCTACGGCCGGGCTTTACACTACAATCTTTTGCTCGTGCCTCGCAAAAGGATTTTCGCTGCAATCCCTAACGCAAAAAAATCTTTTTCACGCAACCATTTACTTTTTTAGGTATCTATTTTAAAATTTAGAATATGAAATCTACTTTAAAATTGTTGTTTGTTTTTGTTCTTTTTATAGGATGTTCAAACGATGATGACGAAGCAATTGACTGTGATTTGGTAGATATAGCGCTTAGCGCTTCCAGCGCTGCATTTAAGACTGGTAGATAATACTGGTGAGAATCTTCTAGAATCAGGAAGTGTTGATCCTGAAACTATTACAATAGAAGCAGATTTTGGAGATGCTAGTTTTGTTTATATACCTGAAATTGAAAATGCAGAACCCAATTCAGTCAGCAGTATTATTCAGCATTCTTTAGCCGTATCTCTTCCTACTAGTTTAGAAAATTTTCAATATCAAATTAGTGTTGCGGGGTATGAAACTGTCAATTTAGATATTCTGGCAGAAGAAAATGAAGAACCATGTAGCGATTTAAGTATTCCGGTAGGAGCATCAGTAAATGGGCAAGCTTTAGAACAGATTGAAATTTCTGAAATTGAAATGCTAATAGTACTGCCTTTAATAGCACAAGAATAGTCAATTATAGCTTATCAACTCCATCATTTTTTGAGTGGTTAAATACTGAAATTCGCGATTTTCGACAATAAATTTTTCATCCAAAATTAAAATTGCCGGTAAGCTGAATTCACGCTTTTCTCTGCTTGCCAATAATAGCGGAATCTGATGAATGCCATTTCGGATACTTTCTGCCTGCTGATTGTAGAATTTTTGCACGTCAAAAGTGATCGTATCGGTACTTTCAGCATTCATTTTTACGGCGTAATAATCGGAGTTTAATTTTTTGATAATTTCAGGATCTTTAAATGCATTTCGATCCATTTTTTTGCAATACACGCACCAGTCGGCATAAAAATAAATAAAGATTTTCTTCGGTTTTAGCGCCAAAGAGTCTTCTAATTGTTCAAAATCGATCCAGTTTATCGAATCACCTTTTTGAGCATAACCGAATACTGGAAATACTAAAAATAGAATCAATATTTGAAGATATTTGGTCATGTTTTGTTGTATTGAGCTGTTAGCCTTCAGCAGTCAGCTTTCAGCAAAAATTGTTTTTTAAATTGTACAATTTTGACTTCTGGCTCTTGACTCTTGCTTCTCTATTTTATTCTCTAGATTCTAAACTCTAATAGCGCAGCGATCTAAATTCTAACTTCCATTCACTTCTCGATACAATTTTAGCTCCGTTATCACTTCGCTAAAATCACTCGAAGTGACGATATATTTTATTCAACATTCAATATTCAACATTTCTAGGCTAAATTCTATAATCTATTCTCTCATATCTAAAAGCGAAGCGGTCTAAATTCTAACTTCTAAAGGTCATGCAAATTCCCAAACTTAATTCCGAAGAAAAAAGTACGGGGTTGTGACGGGCCATAAACATAATCTGAATCTCTGGTAGCGCCAGTATCAAAATCATCCTGATAGGAATTAAAAAGATTCTGAATTCCGCCATAAATATTCACCTGAAAACTTTCTGTAATATCGATATGCTGATTTAGTTTTAGATTAAAATCGTAGAATGAATCACTTTCATTTAGTTGTAAAAATCCGCTGTCGCTAATTACCAAAGGAACGGTCATCGGTCCGGTGTAGGTTCCGGTAAGATCGAGACTTGTTTCTTCAAAGATCGAGATGTTGGCATTCAGGTAGCCGTAAACGTTTGGATTACGAACAAATTCAGAAATAATAATATCGCTTTCATTGGGATTACTATGGTTAGCTTCAAATAAAATCTGTCCTTCTTTATATTTTGAATTCTGAAGTGTTCCCCCCATTTGAAAACTAAATTTTGAAGAAGGAGAAATGCCAATTTCAAAATTCATTCCGCTAACATAAGCGCCGCTCCCATTTCTTACTTCTTCCAATATCGAGCCATTGGATAAACTTGCGCCGGTACTCACCGTAGTAAAAGGATTCTGAAGTTCGGTATAAAACCCTTCTAACAAAAAATTGGTTTGTAATTTGTTGAAATTCTTCGAGTAGTTTACTGATGCAGTATAGGCATTAGAATATTCGGTTTGCAGGTCATTTGATAAGATCACAAATTGCGGTTCACCACCCACCGAAGAAATATGCATATCTTCATTAAACGCCTGCGGAGCTCTAAATCCGCGTGCATAACCACCTCTAAACTGCCAGTCGTCTGAAACTTTATATCTTAAAGTTAAACGCGGACTCACAACCGTCTGTTCAATATCTGATTTTCTTTGAATTTCCTGAATTGTATAATTGCCATTAATCACTACATGATCTAAACGCCCACCGATAAGCGCCGTGAATTTTTCAGAAGGTTTCCATTCATATTGAGCAAAAGCCCCGATAGAATTTACTTTTTGATCGATCGTACGCTGGTAACCGGGAATTTGATCTTCAGTATCGCACAAATTATATTCGGTTCCCACGGTTAAAATGTCATCGCTATTTTTAAAATTTCGGGTGAATTGCCCACCAACTAAAAGAGCAAGATCATCGGTATTTCCGTAGGCATTCGCCGCAGTGATAGAATCCTGCTTTGTTCGGCCACCGCCCAATCCGCCATAAAAACTTTTACGATCGGTATGCTGGCCAGAGCTGTAGATCGAAAAATTATTGCTTCGGTCTTTATTGTGAAATTCGTAAGTAATTCCGCCAATTATGGTGTTGTGATCTAATTCTTCAGTGATATCGGTAAGATGAGGAGCGAGATTTAATCTGTCGCCACCACGTCGATATTCTTCCAAAGCGGTAAGATCTAAAGTAATTTTACTATTTTCATTCGGTTTTAAAAAAGCTTTTGCGCCCAGGCTGGTGTTGCTAAGTTCGGTAAGTTCAGAAAATCCGTCTTTATTTGCATCGTAGCTATTGCGATCGCGTTTCATGCCAAAAACGGTGATTCCGCTAGTCAATTCTTCATTCACTACAGAGCCATTAATATTTAAGGTTCGATCTGGAATTTCACCATCAATAAAGCCAAGATTCGATGAAATTTGCCATGAATTTAAAACAGGATCTTTGGTGATGATATTTATCGTTCCAGCAATCGCATTCGATCCATATAAAGCAGAGCCGCCACTTCTCACAACCTCGATACGGTCTAGAATAGAAGTAGGGATTTGTTCTAAACCGTACACACTGTTTAAGGCGGAAAATACGGCCCTGCTATTTATTAAAACCTGTGTGTAGCTACCGTCTAGCCCATTTAAACGGACTTGCGTGAAGCCACAGTTTTGGCAATTTGTTTCTACCCGAACTCCGGGTTGATAGTTTAAACTTTCTGCTACTGAAATTGATTGTGTGGCGTTAAATAACTTTGGGCTAAGCACATTTACAACCACCGGGGCTTCTTTCACATTAACCCGATTTCTGGTCGCACTAATCACTACCTGATCTAATCCTAACTGATCTTCTTCAAGCTGAATACTTATTTGCTGATTTTGGATAATTTCAGAAGTAATTTTTATGATTTTGGTTTTGTAACCAATCGCCTGAATTTTTAAAGAGTTTTCTGCGGAAGTTTTTATGCTGAAATTCCCTTCTCGATCTGCTGAAGTTCCTTGTGATTGCCCAATTACTGAAATATTTGCGAAAGCCACAGCTCCAGAAGTACTGCTTATTTTTCCGGTGATTTCTACCGCTTCCTGTGCGGTAGCGATAGTAGAAAAAAGGAAAAATAGGAGCCTAAAGATCTTCATTTCAATAAATTTCAGGTGTTTAAATATTATTTTTAGACAAATCTAAAAATTTGTTTTTAAATAAAAAAATGTATTTTTGTGTGTAATTAAAATTGAAATGACGCTTTCCGAAGAAAATTATTTAAAATCCATCTTTCATTTAGAGAAGAAATATGTTCGCGGTGTAAGCACCAATGCGCTTGCCGAGGAAATGGAAACTAAAGCTTCATCGGTCACCGATATGATCAAAAAGCTTTCCGAAAAAAATCTGGTAAACTATAAAAAGTATCAGGGCGTAAAACTGAGTGAAAAAGGAAATTCGATTGCCGTGCAAATCATTAGGAAGCATCGCTTGTGGGAATATTTTCTGGTAGAAAAACTAGATTTTAACTGGGATGAGGTACATGATATTGCCGAGCAGTTAGAGCACATAAAATCTGATGAATTAATATCGAAACTCGATAAATTTCTGGAGTATCCTAAGCGTGACCCTCACGGTGATCCTATCCCAGATGCCGAGGGTAATTTTGCGAATCTCGAAAAAAAGATTTTGGCCGAATTTAACGAAGGTGACCAGGGAATTTGTGTGGGAGTTAAAGATTCTTCTGCAGCATTTTTGCAGTATTTAGATCGAAATAAGATCAAATTAGGGAAATCGATCACCATTTTAGAAAAAGAACAATTTGATGGTTCTATGATCTTAAAAATGAATAATAAAGAGCTTACCATTTCTAAAGTGGCTGCTAATAATATTTACTTAAAGCCGGTGGCTTTAGATTAACCAACTAAATTATGTTAAACGCGATAGTAGACTATTTTGAAACTTTAGACCCTGTATTAGCGGCATTTTATGCTACGCTTTTTACCTGGGGGTTAACCGCACTTGGTGCTGCTTTGGTTTTTTTCTTCAAGAAAATGAACCGAATGCTTTTTGATGGAATGTTAGGTTTTACAGGCGGAGTAATGGTGGCTGCAAGTTTTTGGAGTTTACTAGCTCCAGGGATAGAAATGAGTCCCGGCGAAGGTTTTGAAAAAACTATACCCGCAGTTGTTGGGTTTGGTTTGGGTGCACTTTTTATTTTTGGATTAGATAAGATCCTACCACATTTACACGTAAACTTTAATACTGAAGAAAAAGAGGGAATAAAAACTCCCTGGCATAAGTCGGTTTTGTTGGTTTTAGCCATCACTTTACACAATATTCCAGAAGGCCTTGCCGTAGGTGTTTTATTTGGCGGTGCAGCAGCCGGTTTTGAAGGTGCAAGTATTGCTGGGGCGGTTGCTCTAGCGATAGGAATTGGTTTACAGAACTTCCCTGAAGGTTTTGCGGTAGCGATGCCTTTAAGAGGACAGGGATTTAGCCGATTAAAAAGTTTTAATTATGGGCAATTATCAGCAATAGTAGAGCCTATGGCTGCCGTTCTTGGTGCCTGGGCGGTAATGACATTTCAGCCAATTTTACCTTATGCTTTAGCTTTTGCAGCAGGAGCAATGATATTTGTAGTCGTTGAAGAAGTAGTGCCAGAATCTCAACAGAGTAAATATACAGATGTAAGTACTTTAGGATTTATTGGTGGATTTATGGTAATGATGACACTGGATGTTGGGCTTGGATAGAAAATTGATTAGTTGATAATGCAACATTGTCTTTAAGTTGTCGTCCTTTAAAAAAAGGCGATCATGAAAAGAATATTACTTGTTTTAATTTTTATAGTTAATGGAGTAAGCCTGTCTGCTCAAACAGAGGTAGTCAGGCTTCAATCTTTTTTAAAAGTAGGGGAACAGTTAGATTGTGGAAAATACAGTATTGTTTTTAAAGAAGTGCTTGTAGATTCCCGCTGCCCTAAAAATGTAACCTGTATAAGAGCTGGTAACGCCAGACTTCTTTTTGAAGTTAAAGATGATAGGGAAAGATCGTTGGGAGAAGTGGAGATTTATATAAGTGATAAAATAAACCTCTATTTTAAACAATATCAGCCGTTAAAAAATGTGGATCTAAAAGTAACAGGATTAGCTCCTTACCCTGAAAATCCTTTCAAAATTGAACAATCTGAGTATAAAGTAGCTATTCAGCTAGATAAACTGCTGAACTAGTGGCTGCAACCGCAGTCGCTCATTCCGCAAGCCTTTTCTTTATTTGCTTTCTTCTTAAGAAATGCCGGTTTCCAAATAAATTTGGTGATCAAATATCCTACAGCCGTTAGAAAGGTTATAAAGACTAAAATGTTTTGTATAAGTTCCATAGTATTTAAGTCGAAATTCTATAAAATTCTTACAGGTTTATTTTAAAAACTGAAATGCAATTAGGGCGACGAGATATGCAAAAACACTCATAATCACTAATTGCAATATTGGCCATTTCCAGCTATTGGTTTCTTTTTGTACAATTGCCAACGTGCTCATACACTGCATGGCAAAAGCGTAGAAAAGCAACAAACTTACTCCGCTTGCCAAAGTAAATAATGGTCCGCCAAGAATAGGATTGGTTTCAGCTGCCATTCGATTTTTAATCGTTTCTTCTTCGTCACTGCCAACGCTATAGATCGTCGCTAGAGTTCCCACAAAAACTTCACGTGCAGCAAAAGAGCTAATGATCGCAATACCAATCTTCCAATCGTAACCCAAAGGCGCTACAACAGGTTCGATACCACGTCCCATAATGCCAATATACGAATGCTTCAGTTTATAACTGGCGATTTCCTGCTCGATTTCTTCAGTAGGAATACTTTGCTCGGTATAATTTCCGCGAACAATTTCTTCAGCATTATTAAAATTATCACCAGGCCCGTAACTCGCTAACACCCATAAAATAATAGAGATCGCAAGAATTATTTTACCGGCACCAAATACAAAAGATTTTGTTTTTTCTATTACGTTGATACCAATATTTTTAAGCAAAGGAACTTTGTAGTTTGGCATCTCAATCACAAAATAACTTTTGTTTTTGATCTTAAGGATTCCGTTTAAGATCCATGCCGATAGAATGGCTGTTCCAAAACCAAGTAGGTAAAGAAACATAAGCATTAAGCCCTGTAGGTTAAAACCTAGAAAAGTCTCATCTGGGATCACTAACGCGATAATGATAAGGTACACTGGTAATCTGGCAGAACAGGTAGTAAATGGTACTACCAGGATCGTGATTAAACGTTCTTTCCAGTTTTCGATATTTCTGGTTGCCATTACTGCTGGGATCGCACAGGCCGTTCCAGAAACTAAAGGTACCACACTTTTTCCGCTAAGTCCAAAGCGCCGCATAATTCTGTCCATTAAAAATACCACACGACTCATATACCCGGTTTCTTCGAGAATGGAAATGAAAAGGAATAAAAATGCGATCTGAGGAATGAAAATGACGATTCCACCCAGTCCCGGCACAATTCCTTCAGCAATTAAACTGGTAAATACACCTTCTGGTAAATTTGCTTTGGTAAGCTCACTTAACGAAGCAAAAGTGCTGTCAATAAGATCCATAGGATAGCTGGACCAATCGTAAATCGCCTGGAATATGAGCAGCAGGATTGCAAAGAAAATAACGTAACCCCAAACTTTATGAGTTAAAACACGGTCTAACCGAGATCGTAGATCTTTGGCCGCATTTTTATCTACGCTAAGAGCTTCTTTTAATGCACCGTTGATAAACTGGTAACGGTGTATAGTTTCTTTTTGCTGAAGTCTTTTGAGCTCTGAATTCGATTTTGTATTAAATCCTGAAGTTTTATCGATCTCATTTCTATTGATGTTCCCAAAATTTACATCCTGGGTAATCACCAGCCAAAGTTTATAAATTGATTGCTTAGGAAAAGCCTTTCTTAGATTGCCAAAGTAATCTGGATCGATAACCGAAGCATTTACACAAGGCTCGCTAGAAATATTTCTGTGGTTAATGATAAGTTCTTTAAGCTTATCGATACCCGTGCGTTTTCTCGCACTAACCAGGGCTATTTTTGTGTTTAACCGTTCTTCAAGAATATCAACGTCTAAAGAAATCCCTTTACGTTCCATACGATCGGCCATATTGATCACCAATATTGTAGGAATTCCCAAGTCTTTTATTTGGGTAAAAAGTAAAAGGTTTCTTTTTAAATTTTCAACATCACTTACAACAACCGCAACATCTGGATAATCTTTATCGTTTTTATTCAGCAATAATTCGATCACCACATTCTCATCTAAAGAAGATGCGTTAAGGCTGTAAGTTCCCGGAAGATCTAAAATATGCGCTTTTAAACCACGAGGAAGTTTACAAACTCCTTCTTTTTTTTCTACGGTGATCCCAGGATAATTACCAACTTTTTGGTTTAATCCTGTAAGCTGATTAAATACTGAAGTTTTACCGGTATTGGGGTTTCCAATTAGCGCTACGTTAATCTGTTTGCCGGTCATTTGATAAGCTCGATTTCGATTTGTAAAGCGGTTTCTTTTCTGATGGCTAAATGGCTTCCGTTGATGTTAAGGTACATAGGATCTTTAAAGGGAGCGGTTTGTACCAATTCTACTTCGTTACCGGGGAGACATCCCATTTCCAGGAGTTTTAGTGGTACATGATCTGCAGAAAATTCCTTGATGATTCCGCGTTCGCCTCGCTTTAAATGAGCTACTGTAACCTTCAAATTTATTTAGATTGAATTTAAACAACGCAAAAATAGTGGAATTTGCCCAAGTACAAAAGTTTAGGCGTTAAAATGTAGGCTTTTACTCCTCGTACTCGCGCTTCAGGATTTTAAGATCTTCCATTAATTCTTCGATAGCTTCAGCATTAGTGCCATCGTAGAAACCGCGTATTTGCCTGTCCTTGTCTACAAGTACAAAATTTTCGGTATGTACCATATCATACTTTCCGCCGTCGCCTTCACTTTTGGCTGCGAGATAAGATTTTCTGGCTAAATCGTAGATCTGCTTTTTGTTTCCGGTAACAAGATTCCATTTGCTGTCAATAACCCCTTTTTCTTCAGCATAACGCTTTAATTGGGCTACCGTATCTATTCGTGGCATCACGGTGTGAGAAAGAAGAAAAACATCTGGATCGTTTTTGATCCTTTCTTGGATCTTCACCATATGATCGGTCATTATGGGACAAATCGTCATGCAGGTGGTAAAAAAGAAATCGGCAACGTAAATTTTATCCTCGTAGTTCACGTTGGTAATGGTGTCACCATTTTGATTTACCAGCTTAAAATCTGCAATTTTGTGATACTTTCTTACATATTGCATGGTGGTATCTACCAATTCGTTATTCACCATATCCGGCTGGTAAATGGCTAACTTTTTATCTGGTTTAAGTAAGGTGTAAATAGACCACATGATCACTACACAAAGCGTCCCAAAGGTGATAAGAAAGATCTTGTATCTGGAAAGAAATTTACGCATAGCAAATTTTTATGCAAAATTACAGCCTAGCAGCTAATTTGCCACAATAAAAGCCTTAAAATTTTGGCAGGATAAATGCTAGTTAACTTACAAACTTTTCTAGGTCTTATTAAAAGACTACTTTTGTGCGATTTAAAAATTGAATATTAGCGAATGGATCCATTTATAGTAAAAGCAATTCAACTTCTTCTTAGTTTGTCATTGCTTATTGTGTTGCATGAGTTTGGACATTTTATACCTGCAAAATTATTTAAAACCCGCGTTGAAAAATTCTTTCTCTTCTTTGATGTAAAGTTTGCGCTTTTTAAGAAAAAGATCGGAGATACGGTTTACGGAATCGGATGGCTGCCACTTGGAGGTTATGTGAAGATCTCTGGGATGATCGACGAGAGTATGGATAAAGAGCAGATGGCCCAACCACCACAAGAATGGGAGTTTAGAAGCAAACCGGCCTGGCAGCGATTAATAATTATGCTTGGAGGCGTAACGGTGAATCTTGTTTTAGGTTTCTTACTTTTTATGATGATCCTTTTTGTTTGGGGAACCAATTACATTGGTCCAGATGAAATGCCAGAAGGCTTTGCCATCGTAGATGAATTTAAAGAATTTGGTTTTGAAGATGGAGACCGTGTTTTACAGATTAATGGGGAAGATCTTCAAAACAGTGTAGATATTAATCGTAAACTGTTTATGCGAGATGTAAATACAGTAACTGTATTACATCAAAATGGAGCTGAAGAAACGATAAGTATACCTGAAAATATCGGCGAGCAGATGTTCGAAGAAGGTATTATGCAGCCGTTCATACCTATCCAGCGTCCAATTTTAGACAGTATTGCACCTGAAACTGCGGCGAGTTTAGCCGGTTTACAAAAAGGAGATAGCATTATTTCGATTAACGATCAGGAGATTGGTTACTGGCATGAAATGACTAAAAATACCAGAGCTAATAAGAATACTGAAATGGAGATCGTTTTTGAGCGTGATGGTGAAATTAAAAGCGTAATGGCTACTCCAGATGAAGAAGGAATTTTAGGTGTTACACCAAGAAGAGACTTCGAGGTTAAAACTCAGGAATATGGCTTTGCTGAAAGTATTACTGAAGGTTTTAAAGACGGTTACTGGACGCTTAGAGATTATGTATATCAGTTTAAATATGTATTCACCAAAAAAGGAGCAACCCAGGTTGGCGGTTTTGGAGCTATAGGAGGGATGTTCCCAGATGCGTGGAACTGGCAGGCATTTTGGCATACAACAGCGCTAATTTCTATCATTCTAGCCTTTATGAACATCTTACCAATACCAGCTTTAGATGGTGGGCACGTAATGTTCTTGCTTTACGAAATAATTACCGGTAGAAAACCAAACGAGAAATTTATGGAATATGCCCAAATGGTAGGATTCTTTATCTTAATTGCTTTGGTGCTTTATGCGAATGGAAACGATATTTATAGAGCGATATTCGATAAATAAGACCTAAAATATTTATAAAAACAAAGCCCGAAATTGTCGAATTTCGGGCTTTGTTTTTTGCTGAAATCTGAAAACTGAGAGCTGTTAGCTTATAGCATAATTATTCAATTGCACGTTCAGGATAATCGGTAATAATACCGTCTACATTCATCTTTTTAACTTTGTCGATATCGGCTTGCTCGTTAACCGTCCACGGAATAACCTTCATTCCGCTTTGCTGAATTTTAGCCACTTTCATAGAATCTAAAAGTTTGTAATGCGGACTATAAATTTCCGGTTTAAAGCTAATCTTCTCCATATTTTCATCAAAATCTCCGCGACCTACCAAATACGCTAATTTTACTTCAGGATAAGAGCGATGCATTTCTTCTAAAATATTCACGTCAAATGATTGAATATTGATCTTAGAAACAATCTGTTTTTCTTCTAAGATCGCCATTACGGCTTTTACAAATTCGGCGGGCTTTGGCTGTGATTTTTCGTATTCAGCAACGTCAGATTTTATTTCGATATTATAGCGTACAGGATCAAGATTCTTCGATTTTACGTAGTTTTCTATGCTATCGATCGTTTCAGCAAGTAAAGGTTTGTAGGTTTTAAATTTTCGCTGTCCAGGAAAAGATGCGTTGCCTTTACTGCCAATATCAAACTTTTTAATACTGTCGTAAGTCATCGTGAAAAGAATGTAGCTCTTTTCTTGCTGTTTTGGGATCGTATCACCAGCGGGAGAAAGCACATAGGCTGAAGACATAAATGCTTCGTGACTCACCACGATCTTCTTGTCCTTAGACATCACAACATCCATCTCTATTACATCAATTCCTTTATCGATCGCAGCAAGAAATCCCGGAATGCTATTTTCTGGGGAATGCCCACGTTCACCGCGATGTCCCTGTACTTCGATTTTCGATGCTTCCGCAGTAATTTTTTCTTCGGAAGTATTTTCTTCTTTCCTGTTTTCTTTACAACTGAAGCTTACTAATGCTATAAAAAGAAGGCTTGTTTTAACCAATTTCATATCTAAAAATTTATAGAGTTCTAATAACGTAGATTTTAGACACAAAAAAGTTAAGCTAACTAAAACTTATCTTCAAGTTTAGTCAATTTCAAGCTGAAATTATTCGGCATCCGGAAACATAAAAGCTTCAATTTCTTCTGAAGTGAATTCAGGATTCGCTCCTTCTCTTGAAGCGACTAATGCGCCAATCGCACAGGCGTAATTCAATGCTTTTTGAGGTTCTTCTTTTCGCAGTAATTTAGAAATCAAGGAACCTAAAAAACTGTCGCCGGCGCCCACAGTATCTGCAACTTTAATTTTGTAGCCGCTATTGTAAAACAATTTTCCTTCAGTAAAAAGCACTGCGCCGTGACTGCCTTTAGTAACGCAAATCGTTTTGGCGTTAGTGATCTTGGCCATATAACTAAGATTTTGCTCTAAGGAATGAAAAGGAGAATCGAACATGGCAGCAATCTCGTAAAGCTCGTCATCATTAAATTTGATAAAATCAGCTTTTAAAATTAGATCTTCCAGGATCTCTTTTTCGTAATGCGGTGGTCTTAAATTAATGTCGAAAACAGCGAATTTAGCATGTTTAAGTAATTCAGTTAAAGTTGCCCTACTTTTTTGATCGCGACAAACTAAACTTCCGAAGAGAAAAGCATCGGTAGTTTTTACCTTGTCGATCATTTCTGCTGAAATTTCAATTTTATCCCATGCTGCAGGATGTTCGATCGTGTAAGAAGCAGATCCGCTATCGTCTAGTTCTACAGTCACCACGCCGGTTTGAAAATCTAAAGTTTCAGCAACCAGAGAATGATCTATATTTCTCGATTTTAGATATTCCAGCAGGTTCTTTCCTTTTTCATCCTTACCAACGCTGCTGATCATGCTTGTGTTAATCCCGTTGGCGCTAAGGCGAGAAGCCACATTTAATGGCGCTCCCCCAATTTTTTCTGAATTTGGAAAAATATCATATAAAACCTCTCCAAAACAAACGGCGTTTATGGCTTCAGACATAGTAGAATGCGTAATTTTAATTAAAATTAAATTCGTTGGCTTCAATATCGATCACAGGAACACCTTCGTTGATCTTTAAACTGGTATAAGGTTGCTTCGGAAAAAAGATCTCGGTCATCACTGTTTTTCCGTCGTCATAAAAAATTTCGATGCTCATATTATCTAAAATCAGGTTCACTTTTAAGGAATCTGAAGTTGAGATTCTTCTTCCGGTAGATACGGTTGATGCAAACTCTTTTCCGAAATCGGTGATCCCAGATTTAGATCGATCGATATAAAACTCATTTTCTTTCTTTTTAAAACCGAATTTAAATTGATCGCCGCTTTCGTTACTCAGCGTCAAATGAACATCTTTAGTGATCTTCGGGATTAAAAATGAAACCTGAGCTTTGGTAAGATCTAACTCTTTTTTGTCGATTATCGCATGATCATCATCGGTTAGTTTCCATTTAGTGATAATTTCCCCCACATATTTTTCAAGTTCTTTAACCGGAGTAGAGGTGATGATATACTTATTGTTTTCTTTTTTAAGTTGAAGTTTACGTGCGATCGTCATGGCGCTTCTCCAGGTTTCGCTAGGGACTTCCTGGGCATAGAGCCAGTTGGACATCCAGCCCATAAACAACGTTCTGCCATCTTCTTTTGGAACATTAGACCAGGTCACTCCGGCATAATTGTCTTTTCCAAAATCTAACCAGTAAGGATGGTCGATGTTTTTTCCGTAAAGGTCGGCTTCTGGGGTAAAGTTTTTCCCATCCCAATCGCCAACAAAATATTGCGTAGCCGAGCCCCCATTGTATCCGCCGGGATTAGTGCTCTGTATCAAAACCCATTTGGTTTCGTGGCTATTTTCGACTTTCATAGGAAAGAAATCTGGGCATTCCCAAACACCATTTTGTGCAGCATAATTTTTGCCGAATTCAGATACCTTTTTCCAGTCTTTTAAGTTTGCTGAAGTATAAAAATAGGCTCGATCTCTGGCTGAAAGCACCATTATCCATTGTCTGTTCTCTTCGTCCCAGATCATTTTAGGATCTCTAAAATCCTGCAATTCTGGATTCGCGATTACCGGGTTGGCTTCATATTTTGTCCAGGTTTTTCCTTCATCCAAACTGTAAGCAATAGCTTGAGATTGATAATCGATTCGTCCTTCGTCAGCACCTTTAGGGTCGTGATAAGTAAACATGGCGATTACAGGCGGCGTTGTGCCATCGCCAAAACCAGAAGTATTATCATGATCTACTACTGCACTTCCGCTAAAAATATATCCTTTTTCATCGGGAAAAAGAGCGATCTCCTGTTCTTCCCAGGTGATCATGTCTTTACTCGTAGCATGTCCCCAATGCATTGGCCCCCACTTATTACCATCAGGGTAATACTGAAAGAACAAATGATAGGTTCCGTTTAGATAAAACATCCCGTTAGGATCGTTCATCCAATGCTCCTTTGGTGAAAAATGAAAAGAAGGTCTAAAATCTTCATCGGTTTGAATCGATACCGTTTCGGTTTCAGGAGTTTGTTGATCCTGATTTTTGTTTTTACAGGATGCGAATACTAAAAGTGCGATAAGAGCTGCAGGTCTGAAAATTTTCATAGAATCTCAAAATTAATATTAAAAGGCAGCTGGTGGTTAAGATTCTATAAAAATAGGGAAAATTTTAGCGATTTTCCTAAGGATGTTTAGCAGAAAGGATTCCTAGATCTAGGTTTATATTTTACTACATCAACAAAATGAATCCTTGAATGCAAACAAAAAAGCCACACTAAAAATAGCGTGGCTTTTTGCTCCCCCTCTTGGGCTCGAACCAAGGACCCTCTGATTAACAGTCAGATGCTCTAACCAACTGAGCTAAGGAGGAATATATCAATATGTTTTCAGCATTCTCGGCAGCTGAATTTGCCCTAAAAATTTTTTGCTCCCCCTCTTGGGCTCGAACCAAGGACCCTCTGATTAACAGTCAGATGCTCTAACCAACTGAGCTAAGGAGGAATTTGCAATCAATTTTGCGGATGCAAATATAATGGAATTTTTAATTATCACTAAATATTATTAAAAAAAATGAAGCTGTATTTTAAATAAAATTAAAATGTAGAAATGTTGGTGCGCTATAAAGCTGAAAATCTACTCTTTATAAAGTTAAAGATTTGGATAAATATTTCGATCTCGAATCCTAATTTGACCATAAAGGATTTAAAGATTCAACTTCAGATTTAATAGTAGGCAAGATTTTTCAGCTACTCCGAAGATGAATTGGTTGATGTACTTTTTAATACAATTTTCGTACAGGGAAAAGGCTTAAAACATTTGCAAAGCCTTAAATTTGTATTGTTCAGCAATAAAATTAGATAAAGTTTTGCTGAAATTCAATGAACTAATTCTACTAGAAATTAGAAAATAGTTCAAATCTCGATAAGCGAGTTACAAAACCAAGATTTTATGTTCGATTTTACGGCAACTTATACCGATCAATACCAGCTTGCGATGTCGCAGGTATATTTTAAAAACGGAAAGCGCGATACCAAAGCAGTTTTCGATTATTATTTTAGAAAAATCCCTTACGGAAGTGGTTTTGCCATTTTTGCCGGTTTAGAAGATTTGCTCGAAATTATCACCAATCTTAGGTTTAGTAAGAAAGATATCGAGTTTTTAAAGCAGTACGATTTTGAAGATGATTTTCTAGAATATCTAGCGAATTTTAAATTTTCAGGAAATATTTATTCGGTACAGGAAGGAGATGTGGTTTTTCCAACGCGACCTGTTTTACAGGTAGAAGCGAATTTGATCGAAGCCCAGATCATCGAAACGATATTGCTAAACTTACTGAATTTCCAAACACTAATTGCCACAAAAGCAAGCCGAATGCGATTGGTTTCTGGTGAGCGGGTTTTATTAGATTTTGGATTGCGTAGAGCACAAGGACCGGGTGGTTATTATGCTTCAAGAGCTGCAATGATTGGTGGATTTAATGGTACCAGTAATGTAATTGCCGGGAGAGATCTTGATATTCCGGTTTCAGGAACTATGGCGCACTCTTTTATCCAAAGCTATGATGACGAGTTAACCGCATTTCGTGAATTTGCTAAAGGGCGTCCAAAAGGATGTGTACTTTTAGTAGATACCTACGATACTTTAAAAAGTGGTGTTCCAAACGCGATAATCGTGGCTAAAGAAATGGAAAATCGCGGTCAAAAATTAATGGCTATTCGTTTAGATAGTGGCGATTTGGCCTACTTGGGGAAAAAGGCAAGAAAGCAGTTAGATGATGCCGGTTTAGACTACGTTAAAATTGCTGCTTCTAATCAATTAGATGAATTTGTAATTAAAAGTTTGCAGGAACAGGATGCGCCAATCGATGTTTATGGAGTGGGAACAAACCTCGTGATCGGGAAACCAGATGCTGCTTTAGACGGAGTTTATAAACTTACATTTTCAGACGGGCAGCCAAGAATTAAAATTTCAGAGAGTTTAATCAAAACCACTTTGCCGCATCGTAAGCAGGTGTACAGAATGAAAGATGAAAATGGCGAGTGTGCCGGTGTAGACGTCATCGCGATGGGAAATGAAAATAATGCCGAGCTTTCTAAAGTTTTTCATCCTTCAGAACCGTATAAATTTTTAGATGTTTCGGCTTATCAAAAAGAAGCTTTATTGCAGCCGGTGATGGAAAATGGTGAAATGAAGATCAAGAAAAGAACACTTGCTGAAATTGCTGAATATAGTAAATCAAGATTGGCCGAATTACCGTATGAATATAAGCGATTCAACAATCCGCATATTTATAAAGTAAGTATTTCAGAAAAGCTGAAAGCAGAAAGAGACCGACTAATAAGTGAACATAAAATGTAAAATGCCATGAAAGCTTTACTTCTTATAGACGTTCAGAACGATTTTATGCCCGGCGGCGCTTTAGCAGTTCCAGAAGGCAATCAAATTGTGCCGATAATCAATAAAATTCAGCATAAATTTGATTTAGTGCTTGCCACTCAGGATTGGCATCCGGCAGGGCACGCTAGTTTTGCCAGCACTCATAATAAAGATCTTTACGAACTTATCGATCTAAACGGAATCGACCAGGTAATGTGGCCAGATCATTGTGTGCAGGGAACTACAGGAGCAGATTTTCACGCTGAGCTAAAATTAGATAAAATTGAAGCTATTTTTAGAAAAGGAACAAATCCTGAAATTGATAGTTACAGCGGCTTTTATGATAATGCACATTTAAAATCTACCGGTTTAAGCGGATATCTAAAGGAAAAAGGCGTAACCGAACTTTATTTTGCAGGTTTGGCAGGTGATTTTTGCGTTGCTTTTAGTGTGAAAGATGCTTTAAATGAAGGTTTTACTTCCTTTTTGATCGAAGACGCTACCCGCGCTATCGATGCTGAAGGTTTTGAAAAAGCAAAAGCTGAAATTGTAGAAAAAGGAGGAAAGATTTTAAATGCTGATGAGATTTAGAATACTTTTCATATTCATTATTTGTTTAGGTTTTTTCAGTTGTAAAAAGGATGCTTCTGAAGAGGCAAATACTGAGATAATTCCTGAAGATCCTTACGTAGTTCCTTCAGATAGTATTCCAGAGCGAACTTCAGCTTCAGCATTAAACCTGGATGAATATCAATTGTTTATTGATACCACAAAAACATCTGTTTTTTATCGAAACTTAGATTCAGTAATCATTTCCGAAGAAAAGAAACATCAAAACGCAATTTTTAAACTGGTTGAACTTAAAAAGTACAAAGACCAGTTTTTATTTTATGAACCTTGCGACGGTACGATAAATCGGTATTATATTTCTAATGAAGCAATCGATATTTATGGGAAGCATGAAAATGTAAGTTTCGAGCTTAAGGATTTTATGATAAAGGCAGGAAACCAGGTTTTGTTTAGAGATAAGAGGGATCGAAGTTTAAAACTTAAAGAAGTAAATGAAGTTGTGCTGCAGTTAAAGTATGGTGAAGACTTGGCACCAGTTTATGTTACTTCGGTTAAAAATATCGCCCAGTTTGAGATGCTGGTAAATAATTGCCTTGATAAAAAGGTGAGAGAATTCGATGAATTTCAGGAATAGATTTTAGAAATTCAGGTAGTGAATATATCCAAAGTTTATCCAGACGGTCCAATCATTCGATTGGTTTTGCGGCCCCTGTACATCTAAACCTTCGATATAATCGTTGCCGTAATACTGCCATTTAACCTCGGCGACCAGGTCACTGTTTCTCCCTAATCGATATCGTGTGCCGCCGCCAAAAAGAACATTGTATGTAAAGCCACTTTCCAGATTTAATCCATCCTGAAATGCGGGAAACAACACTCTTGGATTATCTACAGGACCAAGATCACTATAGGCATCTGGCATGTAGTAAACGGCATGCGCTCCTACGGTGATGTATGGAGAGAACCGTGTAGAAAAGATCAAATACTCACGAATTTGTGTAAAATGCCATTCTATTTGTGTACCGAATTCAAAGACATGAATTTCGCCATGCATGGCCCTAAGCATTTCTCCACGCGGATTGTTTTGATAAGAAATTGGCCCGTAATGATCTAAAAATGTGTGAAAATAATCGATCTCTGTACGTACTCTAAAAAAGTCTTTAAAGTAATTGGTTTGGGTATTATTCCCGGTGTACACAAAATTCATATAATGCTGCAGTCCTACCCCAAAACCAAGGTTTTGATAGAAGTTTCTAAACTCTCCTCGCTCCCCATAATCGGTTGTGATCGCAGCTGGACCTGCCGTAACCCCAACTTCATGCAATACCTGCCCGTTACCTAATTGGGATAAAAGGCATATAAAACCGATTAAAAAAGATTTACAAAATCGCTTCAACACAGGTGTTTATAGGATATCGAGGCAAATATATAAAAAGAAGGTTAGCTTATTTTAAATTGATTTTTTCTTTTTTTTAATGAAATTCAACAAAAAGTTAATATTGTATGAAAAACTAAAATTTTATCGCTAATTTTTATATATCTCATATATTTGCACCTCGAAAAAACATTTTTTTTAAAACAAATTTAAGCGACGCCTTATGGAAAAAAATATACAGGATTTCTTGGATAAAGTGTCTCAAAGAAATCAAAATGAGCCAGAATTTATTCAAGCGGTTCATGAAGTTGCTGAAACTATTATACCTTTTATAGAGAAGAATAAAAAGTACCAAAACGCACAGTTACTGGAGCGTATGGTAGAGCCAGAGCGTGTGATCATGTTTAGAGTATCGTGGTTAGATGACGAAGGTAATATTCAAATAAACCGTGGATATCGTGTGCAAATGAATTCGGCTATCGGTCCTTATAAAGGAGGATTGCGTTTTCATCCATCTGTAAATCTAAGTATTCTTAAGTTTTTGGCTTTCGAGCAAACTTTTAAGAATAGTCTTACAACACTACCAATGGGTGGTGGTAAAGGAGGATCAGATTTTGATCCTAAAGGAAAATCTGATAACGAAGTTATGCGTTTTTGCCAGAGCTTTATGACAGAGCTTAGTAAACATATTGGTTATAATACCGATGTTCCTGCAGGTGATATTGGAGTAGGAGCCAGAGAAGTTGGATATATGTTTGGCCAGTACAAAAGATTGCAAAACGAATTTACGGGTATCTTGACCGGAAAAGGATTGTCTTACGGTGGTTCTTTAATTCGTCCTGAAGCTACGGGTTATGGAAATGTATATTTCACTCAGAATATGCTTAAAACTAAAGGCGAAACTTTAGAAGGTAAAACGGTAGTAATTTCTGGTTCTGGTAACGTTGCACAATACGCTGCTCAAAAAGCGATCGAGCTTGGAGCAAAAGTAGTGACGATGTCTGATTCTCAAGGATACGTTCATGATGAAGATGGTATTGATGAAGAAAAATTACAATTCATCATGGAGCTTAAGAACGAAAAACGTGGTAGAATTAAAGAGTACACAGAGGAATATAGCAATGCTAAGTTCTACCCAGATACAACGCCGTGGGAAGTAAAATGCGATGTTGCATTACCTTGTGCTACTCAAAACGAGTTGAAAGAAGAAGATGCTAAGAAATTAGTAGACAATGGATGTATGTGTGTTGGTGAAGGTGCTAACATGCCTTGTACGCCAGAGTCTATAGAAATCTTCCGTGAGGCGAAGATCTTATTCTCTCCTGGTAAAGCATCTAATGCAGGTGGTGTAGCTACTTCAGGATTAGAGATGACGCAAAACTCTTTACGTTACAACTGGACTGCAGAAGAAGTAGACAACAAGCTTCACGAGATCATGAACGATATTCATGATAAATGTGTAGAATATGGTAAAGACGAAGATGGATATGTAGATTATGTAAAAGGTGCAAATATTGCCGGTTTCGTAAAAGTTGCTGATGCAATGTTAGCTCAGGGTGTGGTATAATTTTAAGCCCATATAAATATCAAAAAGCCGCTTTTTAAAAGCGGCTTTTTTTATACCTTCCCATGCCAGAATGATTACGGAATTTCGATGATAGTTACGACCAAAGCAATTGTTATAAGTGCGCTAAAATATGGGGAAGCAGATCTTATTGTAAATCTATATTCTTTAGAAAGTGGTTTGCGCACCTATATGCTACGCGGAATTCTAAAATCGAAAAAGGGAAAGTTTAAAGTCAGCCAGTTTCAGTTGTTAACGCAACTCGATATCGTGGCGAGTCATAAGAATAAAGGCACTTTAGAATATCTAAAAGATGCCAAGGTAATTAACACCTATACTTCACTGCACACCAACATGGTCAAAGCTAGTATGGTGATGTTTATTGCTGAAATTTTAAAAAGTGCGATCAGAGAAGAAGAATCTAATCCTGCCATGTATCATTTTTTAGAAACCGCTTTTAGCTGGATGGATTTGCATGATAAGATCGCTAATTTTCATATAATGTTTTTGCTGAAGTTATCTGGATTTTTAGGCTTTCAGCCAGACGATCTAAATACAGAGCAGCCGTTTTTCAATTTACTGGAAGGAACTTTTGAGCCTGTTAAAACCAATGAATATTGCATAGAAGGCGAAAATCTTGATATTTTGCGAGCATTTTTAAATGTGAGCTTTAACGACATGCAGCAGGTAAAATTAACCGGCGAGCAACGATCTAATTTTTTAAAAATGTTGCTGCTGTATTACGAACTGCATATCGAAGGCTTTAGAAAACCAAAATCCCTAACTGTCCTCAACGAAATCTTTAATTAATGCGTTTTTTAGTCATTTTCTTCTTTATTTTTTTAAGCGGAAACCTATTTTCTCAGCACATCATTGTTCTCGATAAAGCTACCGAAGAGCCTTTAAGCGATGTCATTATTTTTAATGCTGAAAAGACCAAAACCAGCCTAAGTAATTTTAAAGGACGTGCCGATATATCAAAATTCGATATTTCTGAAGTACTTTTTTTTCAGCATGTTTCGCATCAATTATTCGAGATTAGAAAATCTGAGATCAAAGACCAGCTCGTTTATCTTCAGGAAGACCAAAATAAGCTGGATCAGGTGGTGCTTTCCGTAGCGAAATTTCAGCTTCAGAAAGACGAAATTCCGCAGAAAATTGTAAGTATAGATCGGGGAGATGTTATTCAAAATAGTCCGCAAACTTCCGCAGATCTTTTAGAAAGTACCGGGCAGGTGTTTGTACAAAAAAGTCAGTTAGGTGGCGGTAGCCCCATGATTCGTGGTTTTGCAACAAATCGCGTATTAATTTCTGTAGATGGCGTGCGAATGAACACCGCTATTTTTAGAAGCGGAAACCTACAAAATGTGATCAATATAGATCCATTGGCTATCGAAAGGTCTGAGGTTATTTTAGGTCCCGGCTCTGTTGTTTATGGTAGTGATGCAATTGGCGGCGTAATGAATTTTTATACGCTAAAACCTCGATTTTCGTTTGGTGCAGAAACTTCTGTAAGCGGTAATTTCTACGGAAGATATTCCTCGGCAAATAACGAGCAAACTTTACATGCCGATGTAAATTTAGGAAGGCGAAATTGGGCATTTCAGACCTCGGTTTCGTATTCAGATTTTGGTGATCTAAAAATGGGAGAACATGGGCCCGATTCTTATCTAAGACCGGAATATGTGACGCAGGAAAATGGTGAAGATGTGGTCGAGCAAAATGAAAGTCCGTTAATTCAAAAACCAACCGGATACACGCAGCTTAGCCTGCTCGAAAAGGTAAAATATATGCCCAATGAAACATGGAATTTCAATCTTGGGCTTATTTACAGTGAAACTTCAGACTATCCAAGATACGATCGTTTGTACCGAAGAAGAAATGGGCAGCTGCGGGCAGCCGAATGGTATTATGGACCGCAGCGATGGTTTTTAGGTGATTTTAAGATCAACAAAAAAGGAAACGGGGAACTTTACGATAAGGCGCAATTTACGCTGGCTTACCAGTTTTTTGAAGAAAGTCGCCATGATCGCGATTTTGGTTCAGAAATTTTATTTAATACTGAAGAAAATGTAGGCGCTTATTCAGCGAATCTTGATTTCGAAAAAGCTTTTGAAGGCAGCAAATTGTTTTACGGACTAGAATATGTGAATAACCAAGTGAATTCTGAAGGTTTTCAGGAAAATATAAACTCGGGAGCACAGCAGCAAACTACTTCGCGATACCCAGATAATTCCAGTTGGCAGTCTTTGGCGGCGTATGCAACCTATCAATGGCAAATTCAGGAAGATTTAAATTTCCAGTCGGGTTTGCGATATAATCACATTCTTTTAAATGCGAAATTCGATGAAAATCTATACGATTTTCCGTTTAGCGATGCCGATATCAATACCGGTGCATTAACAGCCAGCGCAGGAATTAACTGGAAACAAAACCGGTTTTTACAATGGCGTGTAAATGCATCTACAGCCTTTAGAGCACCAAATATCGACGATGTAGGGAAAATTTTTGATTCTGAACCAGGATCTGTGGTTGTCCCAAACCCAAATTTAAAACCAGAATATGCATATAATGCTGAAATTGGTGTAAACTGGTCACCGGCTGAAAATATTCGCTTTGGTTTTGCAGGTTTTTATACCTGGTTAGAAGATGCGATGGTTCGTCGCGATTTTAATTTGAACGGGCAAACAGAGATCGATTACCAGGGTGAAGCAAGCAACATTCAGGCTATTCAAAATGCATCGAATGCGAATGTTTATGGATTTGAAGGAAATGTTGAGGTCGATTTTTCAGTCGCTTTACGTTTTGCTTCAAAAATCGCGATCACTGAAGGCGAAGAAGAATTAGATGATGGCTCTGTAGCGCCTTTGCGACATGCGGCGCCACTTTTTGGAAACACTCATTTGATCTGGCATAAAAAGAAAGTAAAACTCGATCTTTTTGCTGAATATAACGGAGAGCTCAGTTATAACGACCTGGCAACTTCAGAGCAGGGGAAAGCCTATTTGTATGCGATCGATGCAAACGGAAACCCATATTCGCCGTCCTGGTACACTTTAAATTTAACCGGACAGTACGATTTAGATGAAAACTGGTTGCTTACGGCTTCCGTAGAAAATATTACAGATCAGCGTTACCGTACCTACAGTTCTGGAATTGCCGCTGCAGGCCGAAATTTAATCATTTCAGCACGTTTTAAATTTTAGGGGATTTATACCCGAAGTTATTCTCAAAGAATTGGCTATATTGAAATGGGGTAAAAATGCTAATGAACGTCCGCAATAAGTCATAGTGAGTGTGGTCACCCTGAACTCGATTCAGGGTCTCATCACAATAGGTTGTTTTTCAATATTACATG
The DNA here is from genome assembly GCF_900112105.1 of Zunongwangia mangrovi. Lineage (GTDB taxonomy): Bacteria > Bacteroidota > Bacteroidia > Flavobacteriales > Flavobacteriaceae > Zunongwangia > Zunongwangia mangrovi. Next base: position 680,660 of record NZ_FOKV01000001.1, read on the forward strand.
AGATTCCGGATCAAGCCCGCCTGCCGGAACTTGCCTGACGGCAGTCAGGCGGGCAGGTCCGGAATGACGATAAACACGAATTATTAAAAATTACGAATAATCAAAAAATGCTTTTGTTCTGTTAACCACTTCAGCGCAATCAGGCGTTTGTTTGCAAATTAACTTTAATTCAAAGCATCCTGATAGTAATTGGGACGAGCGCATTTAACCTTTATCATCAATTAAACCTTACTTTCCATGAAAAAACTACTTATTTTAATGATTTTCGTTTTAGGGAATTTTACTTTAAATGCCCAGGTGGCGCGTGTAAAATTGGCTAAGGATACTTCAGAAAAGCCGGTGATTATCATTAATGATCAGATCATTGCGGGGAGCAGTATATTAAAAAGTATTCCAGAAGAATATATTTCTGAAATGAAGGTTTTTAAAGATAAAACTATCGGTTCTAAAATGTTATTTGTAGATCAGCAAAACCCGGGAATTGTGACTTTAGAAATTCAGAAGGAGTTTGAAGCCAAGTCGCAATCTGAAATAAATAAATTCTTCGGCCTGGATAGTGAAACAGATCTTTATGTAAATGGATATTTAGTTGAAGACAAAGATCTAAGATTATATGCCAGCAGTATTGCTAAGGTTGAAGTTTTAAAAAAAGATTATTTAAGGCTTAAAACGACGGTATTAAATATTTCGCTAAACTGATTTTGATAGCATTGAATGAATGCTAATATTAGGGGATTTTTACCCTAATTTTAGTGGTTTGCTGAATTTAAATGGTTTATTATGTATTTTAATGCAAATCTCATGTTCATGAAAAGAGTGCTTTTGATTTCTATCATTTTGAATTTATGCTTTTGTGCGAATGCTCAAAGTCTAAAAATTACGTATAAAATAGATTACCCTGAAGAGCGTAAAGATCTTTCGAAGATTGAAAATATGATGGTGCGTAAATACATGAAGAATAGAATTGCCGCTCTTCCTTATGTAGAATTAATTTTGTTGATACAAGGTAAATCTTCAAAGTTCTATACAGAACCTAAAATGCCTTTCGAAAATAGAGATATGCAAAGTGGCTACAATGCAGCTTTAGTTCTAGCAACCGGTAAAAGGGTATTCTATAAAGAAGATAGCTTAAAATTTATTTTTAAGGATATTAGTGGTGAAAGTTATAGAATTTTAGCTAACAAAGAGAAGTATAACTCCTGGGAGATCACTAAAGAACATAAAATGATTTTAGGTTATAAATGCTTTAAAGCTAAAATAGAGTATAAAACTTACGATAAGTATATGGAGCCGTTATGGGTGCCTGTAGAAGCCTGGTTTACTCCAGAGATTTCTGTTTCTACCGGCCCGTTAGATTTTGATGGACTGCCGGGATTAATTTTAGAGGCTACATGGGATAAAAGAATTATTTATTTCGCGACGAAAATAGAAAGCAGAGAAGATATTAAGATAGAAATCCCAACGGCAAAAAAAACAATTACCTATCAGGAAAGAGATACAATTACGAAGAAAATCCTTATGGAAATAAAAAGAAGAAGTGAAATGTATGGAACAGAGTTTTAGTCTATACCGTTAATTCCTTTCTGTTTTAACTAATCGTTTAGTTTTATTTGTTATCTTGGTTGTTCATCTATCAAAAATCTATGTTTCGGTCACTATTTTTTATCTTCTTCCTTTTTTGGAACTTTCAAATTTATGCTCAGCTACGATCTGGTGAAATTGAATATGCTATCGAAATCGAAGAATTGCCAGAAGTAAAGCGAGGCGAAAACAAAGATGTTATACAGAAAATGTATAAAATGAGTAAGGATTATGTGGCACAGATGAAAGCCATATTAAAATTTGATAGATCTAAAGCTCTTTTTAAACTGGAAGAGGGAATGGAAATAGATCGAAAACCATATTATCGATTTTCGAAAGCTTTGGTAGGGCTGGATAAGGTTTATTTAATCGAGGCAGATGCTAATAAACTGGTGATCCAACAAGAGGATTTTATGACGATGCATTTGGTTAAAGATAAAACCAAAGGCGCTGGGGAGTGGGAGGTTTCTTCAGCATCTAAAATAATCGACGGTTTTAAGGTATTTAAAGCTAGCACAACTGAAGTTACTGAAAATTCTAAAGGAAAATTTGAGCATGAAGTTATTGCCTGGTTTGCTCCAGAGCTGTCTTTTGGTTACGGGCCTTTTGGATATGGCGGTTTGCCGGGTTTAATTTTAGAATTACAGATCAATAGATCTTATCTTCCAATGACCTATAAGTTGAAAAGCATTAAGTTCAGTGATAAAGATTTGGAAATTCAGGCATTAGAAGGTAAAGAGATTTCTCGCGAAGCCTTAGACGCTTTGTATAGAGAAGCAGCAGCCAATATGATGAAGTCGGGATGAAAAAAGCGTTGATATTTTGTAGCATATTATTCCTTTCGTTGAGTTTCTATGCTCAAACTGGTACGATTTGTCATTACAAGATCGTAGAATTTAAGGAGTTTGAAATTAAAAAGCCAGATGATGAAGCCCATCGCAACGCCATAAAAAGACTTAATCAAGCTAGGAAAGCAACTTTAAAGTTTGATTTCGTCTTAGAGTTTAAGGATTCGGTTTCTTCCTTTCAGCTGGTTGATCGAATGGATAATGATGTCAACATGCCGGGATCTGCAAAGATTGGGCATGCAATGATAGGCAGCGGTGAGTTTTACCAAAACACAAAAAGTGGCGTTTGGCTAAAAACTTCGGAAGCTACCGGAAAAAAATATACGATTCAGGATTCTATAGATTTCGATTGGATAGTTACCAAAGAGACCAAAATCGTAAACAGATTTACCTGTTTTAGAGCTGAACTTCCAGAAAATGGAACTATCAAGGAGGTTTGGTTTACGCCACAGATCCCAGCATCTTTCGGGCCGTTGGGTTTTGGTGGTTTGCCGGGTTTAATTGTCGAAGTGAAAAGAGGAACCTTTGTGCTTTCTTTAGTCGAGATTAGTACAAGCCAACCGGTAAACATTAAAAAACCAGATTTTGGCAAATTAATTTCCGCAGAAAAATATAACAAGATGCTGGATGATATGCGCGGTACCATTTTTAAACAAGATTAAGATGAAGTATGTTTTCAGTTTACTTTTTGGATTCAGTCTTTTAACTGGTTATGCCCAGGATTCTGGCATAGCTACCTATAAAAAAGAATGGATCAATTTATATTCTGAATCGGCAGCAGGGCAACAGGATAAAATAGCAAATCCGCAGAAATATAGACAGTACCGTGAGTTAGAAAAACTTCAGGAAGAACTTACAAAGCAGTTATCTTATAAACTGAAATTCGATAAAGATAGAAGCTTTTTTTATTTGGAAGACTTACTGAGTGTTGAAGATCAAGCCGACTTAGCCTTGGCTAAAGGGCCTTATCAGGGAGAATATTATTTTAACCGAAAGGCAGCTTCCATGATTTGGGCGATCGAAGCTCTGGGAGAAAAATTTCTTGTGAATGTAGATAAAATCGATTGGAAGCTGGAAAAAGAACGAAAAACAATTAGTGGCTATTCCTGCTTTAAAGCTTCAGCAAAAATAGCATTAGAGAAGGGTAAATTTCAAGATGTCATTGCCTGGTACACGCCAGAAATTCCGCTTAGTTACGGTCCGCTACATTACAATGGTTTACCGGGATTGGTTGTGCAATTAGAAACTGGCAGTGAACTTTATAAACTTGTTCAAATTCAGCAAAAAGAGATAACAATTAATACGTCGCAAAAAGGAACTTCCATTAGCGAAGCTGACTTTTTTAAGCAATTTGAAAATTTTAAATGATGAAAAAATACTACATCAGTTTTATCTTCCTCTGCTTTACGTTTTCTGTAATAGCGCAAAGTGGAATCGCTACCTATAAAAAGGAATGGACTTCTTTTGGATCTGAAGAAGGAATGAAGGAATTAAAAAAGACTAATCCGCAGCGATATCGAGAATATTCTAAAATGAAACTGGCCAGGGATCGACTCGCTAAACGACTAAAATATGAGTTGAAATTCGATAAAAATGAAGCAGAATTTAAACTTCCTGAATTGATGAGTGTCGATGATGATCCATACATGGCTTTAGCTACAGGCCCAAGAGATGGAATTTATTATACCAATTTAAAAAGCGGAAATACTTTCTTCTTTACCGATTCTTTTTACAATAGCACCTACTTAATCGAGTATCCACCCTATAAATGGGAAATTACCAAGGAGCAAAAAATCATTAATGGATATTCCTGTTTTAAAGCTAAGGGAACTCTAAAAACCTGGGATGGAAGCTTAGAAGTTTGGTTTACACCACAGCTAAATATCCCGTTGGGTCCAAGAGGAGTTACAGGCTTGCCGGGCTTGGTAGTTCAGGTAGAATATGGAAGGGAAGTGTTCACTTTAGTCGACATAGATTTGGAAGAAAAGCCTGGTGATATTAAAAAACCTAAAGCAGCTAACGAAGTTACAATTGCTGAATGGAAGAAAATAAACGAAGCAAGAAACGAGAAAGTGAAAAGTTTAATGAAAAACGATAAAAATTAATATTGAAAATGATGAGAGCGAAATTAACTGTTTTATTATGTGTTTTAGGCTTTTCAATGGGCGTGAGTGCACAATCTTCGACAGAAAATAACAAAGTTTTTTATCTGAATGTTTTTATAAATGCGAATAAAACTATTTATGTAGAGGAAGAAAAAACTTCGTTTCAAAATGTACAAAATCAGGTTGCAGAGATGCTGCGTAAGCAGCCTTTTAAAGTAGATCAACAAATTATATTCAGAATTTTTGGCGATAAAGATCTTGATATGGGCTATATCATCGATGTTAATGCTGAAATGAGGAAAGCAATTCAAGAAAATATAAAAACCGAACGTTACCTTTTAGAAACAAAAAAGTTAAATGTCGATGGGCAAAATTGGTTTCAGAAAATCGACCTAAAAGCACTAAAGCAATGAAGAAATTAAGGTGTTTATTATTGATTTGTTTTTTTGGGTTTTCGTTAAACGCGCAAAGTCTAGAGGTGGTTTACGGGGTAAGTACAGAACTTTCGTTAACCAAAGAACAACTCGAAAAAATACCGCCGCAAATAAGAGAACACTATAAACAATCATTTAAGAATCTAAAGCATATAAAATACAGGCTTCAAATAAATGATCACGAAAGCTTATTTAAAATGCAGGAATCAATGGAAAATGAGGCCTTAAGCGGATTTGCGTTTACAAGGATCATGGCAGGTTTTAGTGGAACTTATTATAGCAACTATCAAAAAGATATATGCTTAAATCAGACAAATGCTTTTGGAAGAGAATTTATAATAAGTTCTAAAATGAGTAATATGATATGGCAACTCAGTAAAGAGCAAAAAACCATAAAAGATTTCAAAGTTTATAAAGCTTCAGGATTTGAAACCATTAAAAATAATTCGGGAGAACATGAAATTTCAATTATCGCATGGTACACACCAGAAATAAATTTACCCTTTGGGCCGGCCAATTACGGTAATTTACCTGGACTTATTTTGGAACTGGAAAGGAACAAGAAAACCTATACCATCGAAAATATACAAGATAAAGAAAATATAAAAATCGAAAAACCAAGTAAAGGTAAGCAGGTCACGCATGCAGAGTTTGAAGAGATTGGCGCTAGAGTGATGAAAAATTTAGGAAGTAATTAATATAAAATTCACAGTATGAAAGTATTCACTCTTTTCCTTTTAATACTGGTGTGTTCTTGCGGTTACCCTCAATCAGGTACAGCAATCTATAAAAAAAAATATACCGGGGATTATGCAGGTAGCAGTAGGGGTTTAAAATTGAAGAAGGCCGATCCTCAAAGATTTGCGCTTTATAAAAATATAGAAGAGAAAAGGAGAAAATATACAAAAATACTTGAGTACGAGCTTGTGTTTTCGGGCTCTAAATCTCTTTTCACAATGAAGGAAGTTATGGATATAGCTGATGAAAATAATATCAAACTTGCTGCAGGTCCCAATACAGGAATTTATTATCATAACGCAACTGAAAACACTACTATATTTAATGCAGAAAGATTGAACCAAACCTTTAATATAAAGCTTATGCCTGTTCGGTGGAAGCTATTTAATGAAGAGAAAACAATAAATGGCTATAAATGTAGGAAAGCAATAGGTGAGATGATAGTTTATGATAAACAATTAGAGGAAAAATTAATTCCGGTTGAAGCATGGTATTCTTTGGATATACCGGTTAATTATGCTCCAAACGGTTTTGCGGGATTGCCCGGCTTAATCGTAAGTGTAGAAGAAAGAGGTGAAAAGTTTATTTTAGAAAGTTTCAAATTGCATAAGAAGGATAAAAATATAGAAAGGGTAAAGGGAGAGGAGATTACGTTAAAGGAATTTTATCAAAAAATACATAGAGCATTACAAAGTTTCAAGGGTTAAAGTTTGCAGGTTTATTATTTTAGGCCAAGACGTTAAATTTAACAGTCGTAATGGAAGTTTAAGCTTATAATCTTAGTAACTTGATATCAGCGCATTGGTTATGAAACAATTTTATTCATTTATATTGATATTTACATTTTTTGCTGGGTTTTCTCAGGAAAAGCAAATAGGAGAAGTTCTTTATGAAGTGAATATGATGATGCCAGAAGATACCAATCAAGGTACTTCGTCAGCAGAAACTAGAAACAAGGTTAGAATGTTAATGAAAACTTCGCGCCCTGAGAGATTCAAGCTTATTTTTAATGAAAATGAATCAAGATATGAAATTATAAAGAGAATGAATTCTGATATTGATCCTACAATAAATTTGTCCAGAATTCTTGGGGGCGAGACTAAAGTCTTTTATCAGAATGTTAAAGCTGATATTCAATACTATAATGAAAATTTTAGTGGCGAGGATTGGAGTGTGTTTTATGAAAATTACAACTATAAATTAACCAAAGAAAAGAAAACGGTGTTAGGCTTCTTATGTTATAAAGCAACTTTTGGGAAAGGGCGTTATGCATGGTATACACCAGAAATTCCTGTAAATTTTGGCCCTGGTAAATATAATGGTCTTCCCGGTTTGGTTCTTGAAGCTATGCATAAAGGTTTACTCATTACTGCCAAAAAAATAAACCTAGACTCAAATAACATACAATTAGAAGTTCCCATTGTTGGAAAGAAAATTAGTGAAGAAGATTATATAGATCTAAAATCCAAAAATGCAGATTTTTAAATACTATTATTAAGAGCCTAATTAAATGTTTACCTAACAACTTTATTCCTTTAATTTGATTAAAATATTTAGGCTTAGTTATTGTTTTATTATCTTAAGTTTTATGCTTGGCAAGGTCCACGCACAAACCTACACCGGTACCGTTAAAGACTCCGCCAATGCGCCACTTCATGGCGCTAACCTTATTGCTATTCCAGATAGTGATGATCTTAATATGGCCTTTTCTATTTCAGATGAAAAAGGGAGGTATCGCCTTAACCTGGAAAAAGACAGTAGCTATGTGATCGAAATTAGTTATTTGGGTTATCAAAAAATCATCGATTCGATCATTGCCAGCCGTGATATTCAGAAAGATTATATCATGCAGGCCAGTAACGAAAGCCTGGAAGAAGTCCTTATTAAAAAGAAAATGGCGGTGGTCGTAAAAGAAGATACCACAATTTACCGTACCGATGTCTTTAAAACCGGGGAAGAGCGTAAGCTTCGCGAAGTTTTAAATAAATTGCCAGGTGTGGAAGTAGATCGTGAAGGAACCATTACCGTAATTGGCAAAAAGGTAGATAAATTAATGGTCGATGGGAAAACATTTTTTACCGGAGACTCTAAACTTGCCGTAGAAAATATTCCCGCCGATGCTGTAGATGAAGTCGAAGTGCTGGATAATTACAGCGAAATTCCGTTTTTAAAAGGCCTGGAAGACAGTGATAAAATGGCGATGAACATTAAACTCTCTGAAGGTAAAAAGAAATTTGCGTTTGGTGATATCGAAGTCGGCGGCGGTGTAGAAGATCGCTATTCCCTGCATCCTACTTTATTTTATTATAGCCCGAAAACCTCAGTAAATGTTATAGGTGATTTTAATAATACCGGGCAAAAGTCGTTTTCCATGCAGGATTATATCAATTTCGAAGGTGGTTATTTATCGCTTATGGATCGCCCAAATGCAAATAATATTTATAATGATGATTTTGCACAATTTCTGCGGAATGAAGATTTTACCTATAACAAAAATGAATTTGGCGCTTTTAATATTGCCCAGGAAATAACTAGTGATCTCGATCTAAATGCCTACAGCATTATTTCTAATAATAAGCTGGAAACGCTGGAAGAATACAATATTACCTATATCGATGAAGAGCGAGGCTTGGATGAATTTCGCGAAACCCGCCAAAATAACGATCTGTTCTTTACATTGAATAAATTGCAATTGCGTTATCGCCCAAATCCCGATGAAGATCTTACGTACGATGCCTATGTAAAAACATCTTCGGCTACAGCAAACGGAATTTTGAATTCATTTACTCCGGTAGATTCTACGTTTATCAATACCATGGCAAATCCCGATGGAATCGATTTTACACAACATTTAAACTACAGCAAACAGTTTTCCTTTGAACATACCTCTACACTAAATGTCGATTATAAATATTCGAAGAACGAAAATGATAAAGATTGGTTATTTAACGAGCCGATTTTTAATACGATTATTCCGTTTGTAGAAGAAGACAGTCTGCATTTATTTCAGCAGGTAAATACCACGCTCAACCAAGCCAGTTTAGATCTCAAGCATTATTGGGTGCTTAACAATACCAATCATATTTATCCGGCATTGGGGATTAGTTTTTCAGATCAGCTTTTTAGCACTCTCGACGAGCAACAATTGGATTCTGGAGAAATTAATGGTTTTACTGAAGCTGATTTTAATAATGATGTACATTACCGGTTGGTCGATCAATATGTAGGTTTTCAATATAAAACCATGTTTGGCGATCTTATTTTAAAACCAGGTCTTTTTTATCATTACTACCTGTGGCAGGTCACACAGTTTGCTGATGAAATTACCAATGAAACAAAACCGGTTTTGTTACCCGAATTTGAAAGTGAATATAAACTTGGCGGTTCAGAAAAAATACGATTAAATTACAGCATGCGTTCCAGTTTTGCCAATGCATCAAGTTATGCCAATCGCTATCGCTTAAGTAGTTTTAATAGGATTTACCGCGGAAATGAAGATTTAGAGAATCAATTGTATCATCGGCTTTCGTTGAGCTATTATAAGTTTAGTCTTTTTAAAGGTATCAATTACAATTTCTTTTTTAATTATTCGAATAGGGTACGATCCATTTTAAATGCAACGATTTTAGAGGGAATTAACCAGATCTCGAGTCCAATTTATACCGATTTGCCCAATGAAACCTACAGCTTGCGAGGTTCTTTTACCAAGCGAATCAGTGACTTTCGATTTACGGTAGATGGTGATGCTGCGCTGTCTAGTTATAGCCGAATTGTAAACGAAAATATTATTGATTATGATTCTGAAAATTATGGTTACAGCCTGCGAATTCGAACTACTTTTGACGATCTCCCAAATTTAGATGTGGGTTACGAACATGATTTTAGTGCTTTTGGATCTGATAATTTTCAGAATCGATTTGTGCAATTTCAACCTTTTGCCCGCTTAGAATATGACTTTTTAGACGGATTTATTCTGAAAGCCGATTACGAATATAATTATTACAAAAATCAGGAAAACGACCAGGTGAACCGTTTTCAGATAGGAAATGCCTCGCTGTTTTATAATAAATTGGATAGCGCCTGGAGTTTTGAGGTTGAAGTCAATAATATGCTGGATGCCAACTTCCGAAGGGAAAATTCATTTTCAGAATTCATCGTTACCGATAGTCGTGTTTACCTACAACCAAGAACTGTTCTTTTGAAAATTGCTTATAAGTTGTAGAACGCTGCGCTGTTAGATTTTAGACATGAGACCGCTTCGCTTTTAGATGTTAGAGCTTAGACTAGAGAGAATAGATATTTTTTATGTTGAATTTTGAATACAAAAACTTGTCACTTCGAGTGATTGCGAGTTTAGGAGCAATTGTATCGAGAAGTGGATGTTAGTCAGAATTTCAAAAAGAATGAAATTCAAGATTATATAATTTAGAAGTTAATTTTGGCTGAAAGCTGAACGCTAATAGCTAAAAGCTGTCAACAGTAAACCGTGAACTTTTCGTCATCTCGACCAAGCCTCGCCGCAGGCAGGCGTAGTGGAGAGATCTTTTTCGAAACTATATCTAAATAGATTTCTCCATTGCGCTACGCTTCAGTCGAAATGACACTCTTCTTCAGGCTAAAATCAGGCTAACAGCTGATCGCTAAAAGCTGACAGCTAAAATAACTGTAAACCGTGAACTGTTAACTCAAAACTATATTCAAAACAAAAGAAAAAACCGCTATAAATATTACGTTTTCTTTAATTCGGTTTTACCATTAGATTAAAATTCCTAAGAATGGGTAATTTAAGCAGATACCGACCGCTGTTTTAGCAAAATTCCTTATTTTCGCACATCATTAGAAATTTTGAGGAAATGAGCACAAAGTTCCCTGAATATAAAGGACTTGACTTGCCAAAAGTTGCAGAGGAGACATTAAAGTATTGGAAAGAAAACCAAATATTTGAAAAGAGCATAACTTCACGTGAAGGTGAAAAGCCATTCATATTTTTCGAAGGGCCACCATCGGCTAACGGATTGCCGGGGATTCACCATGTGATGGCAAGATCGATCAAAGATATTTTTTGTAGATATAAAACTCAAAAAGGATTTCAGGTAAAACGTAAAGCAGGATGGGATACTCATGGTCTTCCGGTAGAGCTTGGCGTAGAAAAAGAACTTGGGATCACCAAAGAAGATATTGGCACTAAAATTAGTGTAGAGCAATATAACGAGGCTTGTAAAAATGCGGTAATGCGTTATACAGATATCTGGAACGACCTTACCGAGAAGATGGGATATTGGGTAGATATGGACGATCCTTATATCACCTACAAGCCAAAATATATGGAAACGGTTTGGTATCTTTTAAAAGAGATCTACAACAAAGGTCTTATTTATAAAGGCTATACCATTCAGCCATATTCTCCAAAAGCAGGAACAGGTTTAAGTTCTCACGAGCTTAACCAGCCGGGGACGTATCAGGATGTTTCAGATACCACCGTAACCGCGCAATTTAAGATTAAACAAAATGACAAATTAAAAGCCTCACCCCTTGGGGGAGGTTTGGAGGGGGAAGCTTGGGGCGATCTATTCTTTATTGCCTGGACAACTACTCCGTGGACGCTTCCATCAAACACCGCGCTTACTGTTGGGCCAAAGATCGAGTATGTAACGGTTAAAACTTATAATCAATATACTTTTGAGCCTATTACGATTGTTGCAGCCAAGGAATTGGCACGTAAACAATTCGATAAGAAATTTAAAGAAGTTGAAAGCGAAGAAGAGCTGAAAGCTTATCAAGAAGGAGATGAACATATTCCATTCTTAATCGGCGAATCTTATATAGGGAAAGATCTTGTAGGTATCCAATATGAGCAATTATTGCCATATACCTTGCCTTTCGAGAATCCTGAAAATGCATTTAGGGTAATTTCTGGTGACTTTGTAACTACAGAAGATGGTACCGGGATTGTACATACTTCGCCAACTTTTGGTGCAGATGATGCGCTTGTGGCAAAACAGGCAACACCGCCGGTTCCGCCAATGTTGGTAAAAGACGAGAACGATAATCTAGTGCCTTTAGTAGATCTTCAGGGGAAATTTAGACCAGAAATGAGCGAATTTGCCGGTAAATATGTGAAGAACGAATATTATGATGATGCTGAAGTTCCAGAGAAATCTGTAGATGTAGAGATCGCTATTAAGCTGAAGGAAGAAAACAGGGCTTTTAAAGTTGAAAAATACGTGCACAGTTATCCAAACTGCTGGCGTACCGATAAGCCAATTTTATATTATCCATTAGATTCTTGGTTCATTAAAGTGACGGATGTAAAAGATCGCATGCACGAGCTGAATACCGGAATCAACTGGAAACCAAAATCTACAGGAGAAGGTCGTTTTGGAAACTGGCTTGCCAATGCGAACGACTGGAATTTATCCCGAAGCCGATATTGGGGAATTCCGCTACCAATTTGGAGAACCGAAGATGGTAGGGAAGAAAAGATCATTGGATCTGTAGAAGAATTAAAAGTAGAGATCACCAAGGCTGTTGAAGCTGGGGTGATGGAAAAAGATATTTTCGCCGATTTCAAAATCGGTGATATGAGTGAAGAAAACTACGCTAATGTAGATCTTCACAAAAATGTGGTAGATACGATCACGTTGGTTTCTGATGCCGGGAAGCCAATGAAGCGTGAAGCAGATCTTATCGATGTTTGGTTCGATTCTGGTTCTATGCCTTATGCACAGTGGCACTACCCATTCGAGAATAAAGAGAAAGTAGAAAAAGACTGGCGTAAAGCCGATTTTATTGCTGAAGGTGTCGATCAAACTCGTGGATGGTTCTATACTCTTCATGCGATTGCAACCATGACCTTTGATGATGTTGCTTATAAAAATGTAGTTTCAAACGGACTGGTTTTAGACAAAAACGGGCAAAAAATGTCTAAACGTCTTGGAAACGCCGTAGATCCATTCGAAACTTTATCGGTTTATGGTCCAGATGCTACGCGTTGGTATATGATCTCTAACGCGAATCCCTGGGATAACCTAAAATTCGATATTGAAGGAATTGGTGAGGTAAGCCGTAAATTCTTCGGTACACTTTACAATACCTATTCGTTCTTTACATTATATGCCAACATCGATAACTTCACCTATGCTGAAGCCGATGTTGCTTTAGAAGAACGCCCGGAAATCGATCGTTGGATTCTTTCAGAATTACATACGCTAATTCAGAAAGTAGATAAGTTTTATGCTGAATACGAACCAACAAGAGCCACAAGAGCAATTTCAGAATTTGTTCAGGAAAACTTAAGTAACTGGTTCGTTAGATTAAGCCGAAGAAGATTCTGGAAAGGCGATTACGAGCAGGATAAAATTTCAGCATATCAAACTTTATACACTTGCTTAGAAACTGTAGCTAAGCTTAGTGCTCCGGTAGCACCATTTTTTACGGATGCTTTATATAAAGATTTGAACAACACTACGAAAAAAGAGAATTACGAATCGGTTCACACCGCTTTATTCCCTGTTTTCGACGAAAAATTTGTAGATAAATCTTTAGAGCGTAAGATGGAAAAAGCGCAAACTATTTCAAGTTTGGTGCTTTCGTTGCGTAAAAAAGAAATGATAAAAGTAAGACAGCCACTGCAACGAATTATGATCCCGGTTTTAGATAAGCAACAGGGAGAAGAAATCTTAGCAGTACAGGATCTTATAAAATCTGAAGTAAACGTAAAAGAAGTCGAGTTAATCGACGATGCTTCAGGAATACTTGTTAAGCAGGTTAAACCTAACTTTAGGGTGCTTGGTCCACGTTTTGGGAAAGAGATGAAACACGTGGTAAACAAGATCAATCAATTTGATGCTGGAGACATTGCGATCCTTGAAAAGGAGGGTAAAATAAATGTCGAAGTAAATGAAAAAATGATTATTTTGTCCATCGATGAAGTTGAAATTTCTTCTCAGGATATCGAAGGATGGCTAGTGGCAAGCAGTGGCAATATAACGGTAGCTTTAGACGTTAGTATCTCGCCAGAACTCAAGAAAGAAGGAGTTGCGAGAGAACTAGTGAATAGAATCCAGAATATGAGAAAAGATAGCGGATTCGAAGTGACAGACACTATTAATGTGACCCTACAAAAAGACGGTATTGTCGAGGATGCCGTAAATGAAAATATAACCTATATCAAAACTGAAACTTTAACTGCAGCACTCGAACTTGCAGAGGTAGTAAACGAAGGAATAGAGGTCGAGTTTGATGATGTTACTACTAAATTATTAATCACAAAAAACTAAGCTTATGTCAACCGATGTAAAAGAGCGTTTTAGCGATGCAGAATTGGCCGAATTTAAGGAGTTGATCCAGGGTAAGATCGCTAAAGCCAAGGAACAACTGGAGATCTATCAAAATGCTTATAAAAACGACGGGAATAATGGTACAGACGATACTTCCCCAACGTTTAAGGCATTCGAAGAAGGTAGCGAAACAATGAGTAAAGAAGCGAATTCGCAATTAGCTATTCGCCAGGAGAAATTTATTCGTGATCTTAAAAACGCTTTAATGCGTATCGAGAACAAAACTTACGGTATTTGTCGCGTTACTGGAAAATTAATTAATAAAGAGCGTCTAAAGCTGGTACCTCATGCCACTTTAAGTATCGAAGCTAAAAATATGCAGCGATAAAAGCTTTACGCTAATCGAGAGTTTAAATGCTCTTATAATTGAAAAATTAACGCTCCCGTTTTAAGGAGCGTTTTTTGTTGTATAGATTATATGAAAGTAGTTAATCGATATTTGATATTTTTATGCTGTTTTTTTACAGGTACGCTTTTTATGCTTGCTCAAAAAGACACGCAAAATATCTTAACTTCAGATTTTACTGAAGTGATTATCGATGCAGATGAGGTTTTTAAGATTAATGTAATTAGCGAGAAGCGCGACAATTTACAATACAAAACTCATTCTGAAGGAGAGTATTTTAATGAAATTAGGTTAAAAAGCAGCCTTAAAAATGGCAGACTTTTAATCGAAACTCAGTATCCAGAGCAGTTAGTAGGAGGTTTTGATAAACTAAGTGCTCATAAAGTTTTTTCACTCGAATTAGACCTTTATCTTCCCGAAGATAAAATATTGATCATTAGTTCTAATTCGGCTTCTTTGGTCGTTTCAGGGAACTTCGAGAGTTTTTCGGCTAATTTGCAACGTGGATATTGTAATTTAAAAGCTTTTGAAGGAAATGCAAGTATAAATACTTATAAAGGTGATATTAATGCTGAAGTTGCTTCCGGAGAAGTCACTGCGAATAGTAGGCATGGTGAAGTTTTGGTCGATAAAGATCTCTACGGAATGCATCAAATTAAACTAACTTCAATTAATGGTGACATAAGCGTGCGAAAAACTAAATAATATTAGTATTTTTGGTGCGTTTTTAACAAAAAAAGAAATGTCTTTAAAGAAAGCAGGCTTAATTATATTTATAGTTCTTTTAATCGATCAGATTTCTAAAATTTACATCAAAACACATTTTAAACTTGGTGGCGAGGTTGAAGTTTTTGACTGGTTTAGAATCCTTTTTGTTGAAAACGAAGGTATGGCCTGGGGAACCAAAATCCCGGGACAATACGGTAAACTGGCACTTACACTTTTTAGATTGGTAGCCATCTTTGGTATTGGTTACTGGCTGGTAGATTCGGTTAAGAAAAATGGAAGCCGAATTTTGATCACTTCGATCGCGTTAATTTTTGCCGGTGCTTTTGGAAATATTATCGATTCTGTTTTCTACGGAATTACTTTTAGTGACAGTTATAATAAAATAGCCACTTTCTTACCTGAAGGTGGAGGCTACGGAACACTTTTCCATGGGAAAGTAGTAGATATGCTTTACTTCCCGTTATATGAAGGTTATCTGCCAGACTGGATTCCGTTTTGGGGTGGCAAATTCTTTACCTTTTTCGAACCTGTATTCAATATCGCCGACTCTTCAATAAGTGTTGGTGTTGTTTTACTACTATTATTTAATAAAAGAGCTTTTCCTAAGGAGGAGAAGGAGTAGTTGTTTAGTAGTGAAGAGTTTACAGAGGTTTTATTTAATAGCCGCCTTTAGTTGTAAGATTTGAGCTCTAAAAAAGGATTTCTAGAGTTAAAATTTAGAGTACAAATTATCGAATCTTGGGTTCGCTTTTAGTAAATCTGATTTCAATTTACTTCTCGATACAATTTTTATTCCGCTATCGCTTCATTAAAATCACTCGAAGTGACAATTGGGAAAGTTTACGCATATGGCTTTTATCCCTCAAAATTCAGCATAGAAACGCCTATATTATAAACTCTAAAATCTATAAACTTGTTTTGGGGTGACGCAATAATCAAGCGGAATGTCACTGGCGTAAACATCTTCAAAAGCCTCTTCAGCTTCAAAAAATGAGAGTCCTATTTTAATAATATCGGGTTTGCAGGAGCTCAAAAATTTGTCGTAATAGCCTTTTCCGTAACCAATTCGATGACCATTTTTATCAAAAGCAAGTAAAGGCACAAAAACCACGTCTATTTTTTCTGAAGGAATTTCGATGCCATCTACAGGCTCTGGAATATTCCACCTGTTTTTTTTGATCTTGGTGGTTTCGGTAAGTAAATAATTGATCAGGTTATTGTGTTCGATATCAGTTCTGGGAATTACCACATTTTTATCTTTTCCCTGAAGAATGTGCAAAATAAATTCGGTATCCACCTCTTTTTGTTCAGCAATACTTAAGAACAGGTGATAAAATTTGCCTTCCCAAACATCTAATTTCAGCAGATTATTGGCGATCTCTAAACTGGATTCTTCAATAACTTCCGAAGAAAGATCGATACGTAAAGCTTTATATTTTTTACGCAGTTCAGTTTTATTCATCGGTCACTTTTGAAGCGGTTGAAATATGAAAAATAGCATCACCCTGATACACGATCGGAGCTTCGTTCACATTAATAATATAACCTTGGTTTCTGGACTTTATCTTATGTCTGAATTTTCCATAAGGATCGGTAATTGTTCCAATATATTCACCTTTTTCAACAAACTTTCCGCAGGGAACTTTAAGATGTAATAGTCCGCTGTACTTTGCACGCATCCAGGTAGTATTCTCGATAAGAATGGGTTCAGCATGCGCATCGGGAAGTTCAAATCTAGACTTCAACATATCCAGGTGATCCAAGATTCTCATAGTACCTTCAACTCCCTGTTTTGCGATTTCCTTGTTGCTATCCTGAGATTTTCCACCTTCAAAAAGTAGAATAGGAATCCCCATTTTAGAACAGGTTTCACGATAGGATTTTGTGATTGTCGTAGAAACGATCGTAAATGGTGCTTTAAAGATATTAGCTAGCTCAATACTGTGTTTATCGCCTTTTTTAACGCGAATCTGTGCTACATTAAAACGACTTGCACCGCCGGTATGAAAATCCAGGCAAAAATCGGCAATCGGTAAAATTTCCTGTACAAACTGAAAAGCAAATCTACCCGCAAGCGATCCGTTTTTTGTTCCCGGAAACATACGATTTAGGTCGCGTCCATCGGGAAATTCGCGAGCCATATTTAAAAAGCCAAAAACGTTCACCACCGGAATACAGATGGTGGTACCGCATTTTGGTTTATTAATTTCTTTACTTATTATTTGTCTTACGATTTCTACACCGTTAAGCTCGTCACCATGAATACCGGCAGTAATTAAAACCACAGGTCCCGGATTTTTGGAACGCTCTATAATCACAGGAACTTCTACCGATGTGGTCGTGTAGAGTTTCGCCATGTTAAGATTAATGGTGGCGCTTTTACCGGGTAGGATCTTTTTTCCCAGAATTTCCAGGACGTTATCTTTGGTGATTTGAGGCATAGATTAAATTAGGCGTGTTTTTCGATATATCGAATAATGGTTTTGGCGATATCTTTTCCGGTAGCTTTTTCGATACCTTCTAAGCCTGGTGAAGAATTTACTTCTAGTATTAAAGGACCGCGAGAACTTTGTAACATATCTACACCGGCAACACCAAGTCCCATTGCTTTTGTAGCTTTTACTGCTGCAATTTCTTCTTCGTCGCTAAGCTCGATAGATTCTGCACTACCACCACGATGCAGGTTAGAACGGAATTCCCCATCTTTTCCCTGTCGTTTCATGGCGCCAACTACATGGCCATCTACCACAAAAGCTCTGATATCTGCACCTTTTGCTTCTTTGATAAACTCCTGCACGATCACACGAGCCTGTAAACCGTTAAAAGCTTCAATAACAGATTCGGCTGCATTTTTGGTTTCAGCAAGAACAACACCAACACCTTGTGTTCCTTCTAGCAATTTAATCACCAACGGTGGCCCGCCAACCTGGCTAATTACGCCAGATACATCTCTGGAATAGTTGGTAAATACCGTTTTTGGTAGTCCGATTTTTGCGCGAGAAAGTACTTGTAGACTTCTTAATTTATCACGACTTCTCACTAAAGCTTCACTATCTGTAGTTGTAAAAGCACCCATCATTTCGAACTGGCGCACTACGGCAGTACCATAAAAAGTAACCGACGAACCAATTCTTGGGATAATAGCATCTACATCTTTTATATATTTTCCCTTAAAATAAATATTAGGGTTTCTCCTTTCAATCACAATATCACACTTTAAAGGATCTACAACCTCTACGGTGTGTTTGCGTTTCATGGCCGCTTCAACAAGTCGTTTTGTTGAGTAAAGTTGCGAATTTCTGGAAAGGATTTTAATGTTCATTTGTTTGGTGTTGATTATTAAATGATAGATCGATTAATTGCGGATCGACGATAAATTTATTGCTTAAGAATTTACGTCCTAAGAGAACGGGAAAACGCATTTCCTGGCGTGAGGACAAAGAAAGCGAAATTTTATAGATTTTATTAAAAAGCTTGATCTTAGATTCGATCTGGTAGCGCTTCTGTATCATGCCATTGCTACTGCGAACGTAAATAATATCATAGTCTTTAAAAATGAATTCTTTACCATTATACTGGTCGTGCTCTTCGTCTAGAAATTTACAGTATAACACATCATCTTTTTCAACAATTTCGTCGCAATGAATTGAAGATGTATAAGCGCCGGTATCGATTTTTACAGATATACCTTCCAGGTTAAGCACAGGGAAATCTGCTTTATCAAATCGACCGATTATGGTTTTTTTGCTCTCGCTCATATGCTCAAGATAGCCAAAATAAATGTTTTACGGTTTTTAGGAATTATAAAATACCTTTAAAACTGCGAATTTCAGTAATACGATCGAGATTCAGAAATAAAATTTCAGAGAAAAATTGGTGTAAAAATTGCGCCAAATTTTATCGATTTTCTTCAAAATAGCCTAAAGATATTTTAAATTTGAAGTGATGGAAATACCTTCTTTGGATGTACAGTTAAAGACTTTGCCCGATAGTCCCGGCGTTTATCAATATTTCGATAAAAATGGGAAGATCCTTTATGTAGGTAAAGCTAAAAACCTTAAAAAACGGGTAACTTCTTATTTTACAAAGCGCCACGATAGCCATCGTATTGGTGTGATGGTAAAGAAGATTCACGAAATACGGCATATCGTTGTTTCTTCGGAAACTGATGCCCTATTATTAGAGAATAACCTTATCAAGAAACTTCAGCCTCGTTTTAATGTAATGCTGAAGGATGATAAAACCTATCCCTGGATCTGTATTAAAAATGAGCGTTTTCCAAGAGTTTTTCCTACCCGAAGATTAGTAAAGGATGGGAGTGAATATTATGGCCCGTTTACCAGTTTTAAAACGGTAAACACTTTGCTCGATCTAATTAAAGGATTGTATAAACTGCGAACCTGTAATTATGATCTTGCAGAAGATAAAATTCGGGAAAACAAATTTAAGGTTTGCCTGGAATATCATTTGGGGAATTGCATGGGTCCTTGTGAAGGTTACCAGGGCGAAGCCGAGTATAACCGAAACATTGACCATATTCGACAGATCGTAAAAGGAAATTTTAAAGATTCGCTTAGCCAGTTTAGAGAGCAAATGCAGGAACACGCTGTAAATATGGAGTTTGAAGATGCACAGCGAATAAAAAATAAGATCGAAGTTTTAGAAAATTACCAATCGCGATCTACGGTTGTGAATCCTAAGATTAATAACGTAGATGTGTTTTCTGTAATTAGTGATGAGGGTTATGGCTATGTGAACTTTCTTCAGTTAATGCATGGTTCGATTATTAGGTCGCATACCATCGAAATGAAGAAGAAATTAGATGAAACCGATGAAGAATTATTAGAGCTTGGTATAACTGAAATTAGGCAAAGATTCAATTCAAAATCACCTGAAATTTACGTTCCTTTTAAAGTAGATGCCGGTGATGAAGTAAAAGTTACCGTTCCTAAGCTTGGTGATAAACGTAAGATCGTAGAGTTATCTGAGCGTAATGCCAAATATTACCGCCAGGAGCGATTTAAGCAAATGAAGATCGTAGATCCAGATCGTCATGTAAACCGTGTGATGGCCCAAATGAAAGAAGATTTGCGCTTAAGTGTAGAGCCACGCCATATCGAATGTTTTGATAACTCGAATATCCAGGGAACAAATCCGGTGGCTGCCTGCGTTGTTTTTAAAAATGGAAAACCAAGTAAAAAAGATTATCGTAAATTTAATATCAAAACTGTTGAAGGCCCTAACGATTTTGCTTCGATGGAAGAAGTGGTGTATCGACGGTATAAGCGTCTTTTAAATGAAGGTGAAGAATTACCGCAGCTTATTATTGTAGATGGAGGTAAAGGACAGTTAGGTAGTGGCGTAAAAGCCTTGGAAACTTTAGGCTTGCGAGGTAAGATTGCGATTGTAGGTATTGCTAAACGTCTTGAAGAACTGTTTTATCCAGGAGATCCAATCCCATTGTATTTGGATAAAAGATCGGAAACCTTAAAGATCATTCAGCAGTTAAGAGATGAAGCGCATAGATTTGGAATCACTTTTCACCGAAATAAACGTAGTAAATCTGCGTTAAATACGGAGCTGGAGTCTATTAAAGGAATTGGCGAAAAAACGGTGGTGGAGTTACTAAAAAGTTTTAGATCATTAAAACGAATAAAGGAAGCTTCAGAAAAATCGCTGGCAGATGTTGTGGGAAGTGCTAAAGCTAAAATTGTTTACGATTATTATCACTCAGAATCTTCAGATTAAATGAAAAAAATCTTTTGCATCCTATTCTTCTGTAGTTCACTTTTTAGTTTTTCTCAGGAAGAAAAATTAAAGGTAGGATTAGTGCTGAGTGGAGGAGGAGCAAAAGGTTTAGCGCATATTGGTGCTATTAAAGCGATCGAAGAAGCCGGCGTGCATATCGATTATATTGCGGGCACCAGCATGGGAGCTATTGTTGGAGGATTGTACGCTTCAGGTTATACTGCGACCGAATTAGATTCGATCGTGAATCATACCAATTTCAATATTCTTATTCAGGACGAAATTCCACGAAAATCAATGACATTTTATGAAAAGGAAAATACCGAGCGGTATGCGCTTACGCTTCCTTTCGATCATTTTAAAGTAGGATTTCCTTCGGGATTAAGTAAAGGACAAAATATTTATAATTTCATGTCTGGTTTAACCGTGCATCTGGAAGATGAAACCGATTTTACGCAATTACCCATCCCGTTTTTTTGCGTGGCGGCAGATGTAGAAACCGGCGAAGAAATTATTTTAGATAAAGGTTCGCTGGCAAAATCTGTTGCAGCTAGTGGTGCGATTCCGTCTTTGTTTTCTCCTGTAAAAATAGATGGCAGGTTGCTTATCGATGGCGGAGTAGTAAATAATTACCCGGTAGAAGAACTTCGCCGTCGCGGAGCCGATGTGGTTATTGGTGTGGATGTGCAGGATTCGTTGCTTAATCGTAAAGATCTAAAAGGAGTTTTCGATATTTTCACACAGGTAAGTAACTTCAGGACCATTAATGATATGAAGCATAAGATTCCGCTTACCGATATTTACATTCGCCCTGATATTGGTCGTTTTTCGATCATGTCTTTTGAAGAAGGCTCGGCGATCATCGATTCTGGAAAAGTGGCCGGAAACGAGCGAATTATAGCATTAAAGGAGCTGGCCTCGAAACAACAAACACATCCAAAACCATATAAGCGAAAACTTATTGATACGCTTAATTTAAGTAGAGTAGAACTTGCAGGCAATACCAATTATCCGCGTTCATTTATCATGGGGCGGCTTAGATTGCAAACACCAGGTAAATTTAGTTTGTCGCAGATTAACGAAGGGATCGATTTTTTATCGGCTACAGGAAACTTCGATAAGATCAATTATTTTCTAACTCAGGATAATGAAGATTCGTATACGCTAAATCTTAATATGGACGAGAGCGAAAATAAAACTTTCTTGAAGCTGGCCTTGCATTACGATGAGTTGTATCGTAGTGCAGCACTGGTAAATTTAACCCGAAAAAGTTCGATTTTTACCAACGATGTTACATCTTTAGATCTAATTGTAGGAGAAAATGTTCGGTATAACTTTCAGTATTATATCGATAAAGGATATTATTGGAGTATTGGCGTAAAATCCAGATTCAATTCTTTTGATACGCCGGTAGATTATGTGCTGGTAGAAGATGAAATTAACGGAAGCGATTTTAATATTAATCGAATAGATATCGATTTTAAGGATTTTACCAATCAATTTTATGTAGAAACCTTATTTAAGCAGGTGGCTTCTCTGGGAATGGGTGCCGAGCATAAGTATCTAAAAATTTCTTCGGAAACTATAAATAGCGGTGAGGAAGGTCTTGATGTTCCCGGAACCGAATTCGAGAATAACCATTATTACAGCGCTTTTGGATATTTAAAATATGATTCTTTCGACAATAAATATTATCCCAAACGCGGATTTTATTTTCATGGAGATTTTCATATTTATCCCTTTTCTTCAATCGACGATTTTACTGAATTCTCTATCGCAAAAGGAAAGATTGGATATGTTTTTACGCCAATTAGAAATCTTAGTTTCAGGCTTTTTTCTGAAACCGGTTTTAAAATTGGCCCAAGCGACCAGCGAACGCTCGATTTTCTTTTAGGTGGCTACGGAAATAACCTTATTAATAACATGGTTCCTTTTTACGGGTACGATTTTATTAGTCTTGGCGGGGATAGTTATATAAAAGGACTTGTTGAAGCAGATGTAGAAATTTTTAAAAATAACCATATTACTTTAAGTGGTAATATCGCAAATGTAGAGAACGATCTTTATTCTTCGGGAAACTGGTTGTCGCTGCCAGATTATACGGGTTATGCTTTGGGTTACGGGATGGAAACTTTTCTTGGTCCCATGGAAGTAAAATATTCGTATTCACCAGAAATCAGGGAAAGTCAGTGGTTTTTTAGTTTAGGTTTTTGGTTTTAATGCGTTTTTCTATAAAATACTTTCTAGTTGCTTTTGTACTTTTTATAACCGAATTTTTAATCGCCAGATTTATCAATGGCGGTTTTATAAGGAATGTTCTTGGGGATTATCTGGTTGTTTTTTTGATCTATTATTTCCTGCTCAGCTTTTACAAGTGGCAAAAAATTAAACTTGCCGTTTTCGTTTTACTTGTAGCATATCTTATTGAGATTTTACAGTATGTACAAATTTTAAAGATTCTTGGAATCCCAAAATCGACATTTACAGATATGATTTTAGGATCTTCTTTCGATTGGCTGGATATGCTGGCCTATACTTTAGCGTTTTTAAGTCTTGTTTTTATGCAAAGAATCTTGCAGAAAAAAGATGCTTCAGGAAAGGCTGTTCATTGAAAAAGCTTCAGCAACCAACTCAAAACTTCGCAAGCGCAATTCTTTATTAAAACTCATCGTAGAGATAATTACTTCATCTACATCAAAATCCTTCGCTAAATTGACGATTTTCTCCTTTACACGATCTGGAGTTCCAGAGATAATTCGACCGGCATTATAATGCAGACGCTGCTTTTCGAAAGAGGTGAACCGGTGATTTCGAATATCCTCGAAAGCTGGGAGATTTTGGTAATTTCCTTTATCGAATTGCAATAAAATATAGTCGATATACTTTCGCATTTGGTTGGCTTCATCTTCGGTTTCACCACACATTACGAAAGAAGAAATTAGCGCTTTGGGTTCTGGGCGATCTTCCGTAGGCGTAAAATGTTTTTGGTAACTTTCTACTACATTAGGAGAAACACTTCCGTTTATAAATTTGGCCACAGCAAGATTTAAACCTAAGTTGGCCGCGATTTTTGCGCTCCCACCGCTACTGCTTAAAATCCATTGCTGCGGTATTGTTTTTACCTGCGGAATCGCATAAATAGGAGAAGCATTAACCTGCGCGTTATCCTTAAAAAAGTGATCTAAATGCTGCAGTTGCTTAATATAATCTTCCTCCTGAAATGTATTCGAAGGATTTAAAAGGCTGGCACTAATACCATCGCCACCGGGTGCGCGACCAATTCCCAAATCGATCCTTCCCGGGTAAAGCGCTTCTAACATTCTAAAATTTTCAGCAACTTTAAAAGCACTATGATTGGGCAGCATAATTCCGCCACTTCCTAGCCGAATTTGTGAAGTTTCAGCCCCTAATCTTGCCATTAAAACTTCTGGAGTAGAGCCGGCAATAAAGGTAGAATTGTGATGTTCAGAAATCCAAAATCGATGATACCCTAAGTTTTCAGCAAGAATAGCAGTTTCGATCGTCTCCTGAACTGCTGAAATAGCAGAGGAATCTGTGCGAACAACAGATTGATCTAAGATTCCAAGTTTAATATCACTCATGCAATGGTTTTAATAAGTTATTCGGAATTGGAGCTTAATGCTTACAAACTAATTTAAGCTATTGGTGTTTAGTTTTACATTTCATTTAAGAAAGAATACATTTATTTTCTATAAATTTATTATTAGTTAATTTTATATGGTTTTTATTGATAATTTTATAATTTTAGCTATTAGGAAAGCAGTTTAATTAAATGTTTAATTATGCCTTTTTATCATAAGTTAGGTGAGATTCCACATAAAAGACACACGATCTTCAAAAAACCAGACGGAAACCTTTATTACGAACAGGTTTTTGGTACTATTGGTTTTGATGGAATGTCTTCGATATCTTACCATGAACAGCGACCTACGCAGGTTAAGGAAGTAAAAAAAAGTTATAGCGTAAAACCTGTAATTTCAAAAGAAAATAATTTAAAATCTTATCGTCTAAAGGGATTTCAGGTAAAGCCAGAACAGGATTATTTAGAAAGTAGAAAAGTTATTCTTACTAACAGTGATGTCGATATTATTCTGGCAGCGCCACAAAAATCTACCGATAATTATTTTTATAAGAATGCCGATAGTGATGAGCTTTTGTTTATTCATAAAGGAAGCGGGAAATTAAGAACGCATTTAGGGAATCTGGATTTTAAATACGGTGATTATTTGCTAATCCCGCGTGGTACGATCTATAAAATTGATTTTGAAACTGAGGAAAACCGACTATTTATTGTTGAGTCCAAGCGCCCAATTTATACGCCTAAAAGGTATAGAAACTGGTTTGGGCAATTATTGGAACATTCGCCATTTTGTGAACGCGATCTAAGGCAGCCTTACGAGTTAGAAACCAATAATGAAAAAGGCGATTTTTTAATCAAGATCAAAAAGCAGGGCGATATTTTTGATACGGTTTACGGCACACATCCATTCGATGTGGTGGGTTACGATGGTTATAACTATCCTTATGCGTTTTCAATTCACGATTTTGAACCTATTACAGGTAGAATTCACCAACCGCCACCGGTGCATCAAACTTTTGAAACCGATGCGTTTGTAGTTTGCAGTTTTTGTCCGCGTAAATACGACTATCACCCAGAAAGTATTCCGGCGCCATACAGCCATAGTAATATCGATAGCGATGAGGTGCTTTATTATGTAGATGGCGATTTTATGAGCCGAAATGATATTGAAGCGGGACATATTTCGCTGCACCCGGCTGGAATTCCGCATGGGCCGCACCCGGGAGCAGTAGAACGAAGTATTGGTAAAACCGAAACTGAAGAATTAGCAGTAATGGTAGATACGTTTAAACCTCTGCAACTTACCGAAGATGCGATGGCCATTGCAGATAAAACTTATTATAGATCTTGGTTAGAAGACGAGGATAAATAAAAAACATTCAAAAACTAACGAATATTAAGATTATGTCTAAAGATAATTCATCCTTACAATTAGAAAAAGTAATTCCTGAAGCAGAAGACTTTCTTCCCATCTTGGGGACAGACTTTGTAGAGCTTTATGTAGGGAATGCAAAGCAGGCAGCATATTATTATCAGCATGCCTGGGGATTTCAGCCGGTTGCGTATTCGGGATTGGAAACCGGAAGGAAGGATAGCGTATCCTATGTGTTGCAGCAGGGAAAAATCAGGATCGTACTTACTTCTCCATTAGAACCTTCCGGAGAAATAAATGCGCATATCGATAAACATGGTGACGGGGTAAAATTTGTGGCACTTTGGGTAGATGATGCAAAAAAAAGTTACGAGGAAACTACCAAAAGAGGTGCTGAAAGTTACGTAGAACCTTACGAGCTGGAAGATGAACATGGTAAAGTAGTGATCTCTGGAATTCATACTTATGGTGAAACCGTACATCTTTTTATTGAAAGAGGTGATTATCAAGGAGCTTTTATGCCGGGTTATAGAACTTATGCTCCGCTTGCAAAATCTCCAGAAACCGGGTTGAAGTATATCGACCACATGGTAGGCAATGTGGGTTGGGACGAGATGAATAGATGGTGCGAATTTTATGCAAAAGTGATGGGCTTTGCGCAAATGGTTTCATTTGACGATAAAGACATTTCTACAGATTACACGGCTTTAATGAGTAAGGTGATGAGTAACGGGAATGGACGAATTAAATTTCCGATAAACGAACCTGCTGAAGGAAAAAAGAAATCACAGATCGAAGAATATATTGATTTTTATAATGGTGCCGGGGTGCAACATATCGCTTTAGCTACAGATAATATTATCGAAACGGTAACCGCTTTACGTGATCGTGGGGTAGAATTTTTATATGTTCCAGAAACCTATTATGATGATCTCTTAGATCGAGTTGGTGAGATCGATGAAGATCTAGAACCGCTAAAAGAGTTGGGAGTATTGGTAGATCGTGATGATGAAGGTTATTTGTTACAGATATTTACCAAGCCTGTTTTAGATCGGCCAACCATGTTTTTTGAAATAATTCAAAGAAAAGGAGCGCAATCTTTTGGGAAAGGAAACTTTAAAGCCTTATTTGAAGCAATAGAAAGAGAGCAGGATTTGCGAGGAACGCTAAATTAATTTGAAATTTTTGATTTTTACTAAAACAAAAAGCTTCTTTTTTATCTAAAAATCAATGTTTTAGTTAAAGTTTATTTTTGGCTTTTTTTAATTGGATTAAATGCAGAATTTTGCGCTCGCATTTTTGGAGTGGTTACCAAATTTGTTTTTTCATAATTTAAGTTTTAGTTGGTTAATAAGACAAAAAACCTCGTCATTAATTTGATGGGGTTTTTTGTTTTGATACATTTGGAATAGTAATTGTAAATCTACTTAAAAGATAGTCATTTAGGATGAAACTATTTCAAATTGAAACCAATGGATAAAAGACTTACAATTACATTAATTCTCTTCTTTTTTGCGCTTACTTCGCACGAAGCTCAAACCGCTTTTGATGCGGGAGAGTGGTTTAAATTCAGGATTCATTACGGGCCTTTTAATGCAAGCTATGCGACACTTCAGGTAAGTGAAGAATATTTAAATAGTAAGCCTGTTTATCATGTAGTAGGAAAAGGTAAATCTACCGGGATGCTACATTGGTTCTTTAAAGTGAATGATAATTACGAAACATATATCGATCGTAAATCTGGACATCCTTATAAATTTATACGTCAAATCGATGAAGGTGGGCACACCAAAGATCTAGAGATCGATTTTGATCATAAATCGAATACGGCCTATGTTCATGATAAAAAGCATAATAAGAAAAAGACCTATTCTACAAAGGAAAATATCCATGATATGTTGTCTGCATTTTACTATCTTCGCAGCAATATAAACGAAGAGGCGCTACAACCCGGCCACGAGCTAATCCTTAATCTTTTTATCGATGATGAAAACATGGATTTTAAGGTGAAGTTTTTGGGTAGGGAAGTGATAAAAACCAAATTTGGAAAAGTAAATGCGCTTAAGTTTAGGCCTTATGTGATGGCTGGTAGAGTATTTAAAGAGAAGGAGAGCCTTACCTTTTGGGTAAGTGACGACAAAAATAAAGTTCCTTTAAAAATCGAAGCCGATCTTGCAGTAGGATCACTGGATGCCGATCTTGATGCTTACAAAGGTCTAAAATACCCCTTCAGGATTATCGTAGATTAGCATGGAAATTAAACCCGAAATAGCCGAGAGAATAGAATTGCTGGAAGAGAAATTCAGAAATTCTGGTCAGGATATGGGTTCTTACCTTGATGGTCTTTTATACGACCGTTACTTAACTTATTGGGATTATATAAGTTTGGATACATTGCTGAGTTTGCAAAAACCAGAGACACATTTTCCAGACGAGGAAATTTTTCTAACCTATCACCAGATAACCGAGTTGTATTTTAAACTTATTATCCACGAGCAAAAGCAGGTGATCGAAAATCCTAATCTAACGGCTTCTTATTTTATTGAGAAATTAAATAGGATGATTCGTTATTTTAGAGTGCTTATCAATTCTTTTGATGTGATGATCAAGGGAATGGAGCGTGAGCAGTTCTTGAAATTTCGTATGGCTTTACTGCCTGCAAGCGGATTCCAATCGGCTCAGTTTAGAATGATAGAATTTTATTCGACTCCAATCGAAAATCTAGTAGAGCACAAGATCAGGAAGAATTTCAATTTAGATAATTCTGTAGAAGATTTATTTGATCATATTTACTGGAAAAAGGGTGGTATCGATCTTAAAACCGGTGAGAAAACTTTAACCCTTAAGCAATTCGAAAAAAGGTATACGTCCCGCTTTTTAAGGATTGCAAACGAGGTAAAAGGGAAAACACTTTATGGACGTTATCAAAGCCTGGCCGATTCAGAAAAAAACAATCCAAAATTAATTAGAGCATTACGTACTTTTGATAGTAGTGTAAACGTTAACTGGTTGTTGATGCATATTGGTGCGGCATATAGGCACCTGGATAAAGGAAACAAAACGATAAAAGCAACCGGAGGAACAAACTGGAAAGAGTTTTTACCACCAGGATTTCAGAAAATATCTTTTTTTCCTGAATTGTGGAGTGAAGAAGAGCACGAAGAATGGGGCAAAGAATGGGTAAACCACATGTTTAATACTGAAAAATAAGAATTAGAAATTGAAGAAATTTAGTTTTTTATTCCTGCTGTTATTAGTTTTTGCGGGATGTAAAGAAGACACAAAAGAACAAGCTGTAGCTGAAACTAAAAAACCAGCACCTAAGCCGGTCGTAAAAGAATATGGCTTTGTTTTGGACGATTTTGATGTAGTTGTAGATACGATAGAGCGAGGCGATAACTTTGGATATATCCTGGATCGTCATGGTGTAGATCGTGGTAAAGTTTTCGAAATTTCAGAAAAAGTAAAAGATACTTTTAATCCGGCCAGAATTACGGCTGGTAAGAAATTTCTAATCTTGAAGGCTAAAGATTCAGCAAAGACTCCGCTTCATTTTATATACCAAAATGATAAGATCAATTATACGGTTTTAAATATTGGTGATAGTATTTCAGCATTTAAAGCAAAAAAGCCGGTTTCAGTAAAAAGAAGAGAGGTTTCTGGAGTGGTAACTTCATCACTTTCTGAAGCAATGCAGGCGCAGGGTTTAAGTAACTTGCTAGTGTATCAATTATCAGATATCTATCAGTGGAGTATCGATTTCTTTAAACTTCAGAAGGGAGATCAATTTAAAATGATCTATCATGAAAAATATATTGACGATACCATCTTTGCGGGAGTAGAGCGAGTAGAGGCAGCCGTTTTTAAACATTCAGACCGTCCTTTTTATGCGTTCAATTACGAAACTGATACGATAACCGGCCAGGCAAGTTTTTATGATGAAGAAGCAAAAGCTTTGCAGAGTTTTTTCTTAAAGGCTCCGCTTAATTATAGTAGAATTTCTTCCAGATATCAGCGAAGAAGATTTCATCCGGTACAAAAGAGATGGAAAGCGCATTTAGGAACAGATTATGCTGCACCCACCGGGACACCTATTAAAACTACAGCAGATGGTGTTGTAATAGCTTCAAGTTATACTTCTGGAAATGGTAATTATGTAAAAGTGCGCCATAATGGAAAATATACAACGCAATACCTTCACATGAGCAAACGAAATGTGAGAAATGGCCAGACTGTTAAGCAGGGAGATGTGATAGGTTTTGTAGGGAGTACAGGATTGGCCACAGGGCCGCACGTATGTTATAGGTTTTGGGTAAATGGGAAACAGGTAGACCCTTATCGCCAAAACTTACCAACAGCTAAGAAAATTGAGGATGCTAAAAAAGATGATTATTATGCTTTTATAGAGCCGCTAAAAACAGAACTTGATAGTATACCTTATAAAAATATCTAAAACCAAGATTAATGTGTAAGATTTGGTGGTTTTTTCTACTAAGTTTTTCGCAATAAAAAATTGAAAAATGAAAAACATTAATCCAACCAAAACCGAAGCCTGGAAAAAATTAGAAGCTCATTATAACGAGACTAAAAACCAGTCTTTAAAATCACTTTTTGAGAACGATAGTGAGCGTGCTGCAAAATTCACCACTAAGTGGGAAGATTTTTATGTAGACTTTAGTAAGAATAAAATTACTGAAGAAACGAAGTCACTTCTTTTAGAGCTTGCTAAAGAGTGTGGTTTAAAAGAAGCGATGGATGCTTATTTTGGCGGCGAGGCCATTAATCAAACAGAAGGAAGACCTGTTTTACATACTGCTTTAAGAGCTTCTAAGAATGCGGAAATTAAAGTGGATGGTGAAAATGTAATGACCGAAGTTGAAGAAGTGAAAGCAAAAATTAAAGCTTTTTCTTCTGAAGTGATTCAGGGAATTAGAAAAGGATACACAGATAAAGCATTTACCGATGTTGTAAATATTGGTATTGGAGGCTCAGACCTTGGGCCGGTAATGGTAACTGAAGCATTAGAGTTTTACAAGAACCATCTTAATGTTCATTTTGTTTCTAATGTAGATGGTGATCATGTTCACGAAACTATCAAGGATCTTAATCCTGAAACTACACTTTTTGTAATTGTTTCTAAGTCTTTTACTACTCAGGAAACTTTATCAAATTCAACCACAATAAGAAACTGGTTTATGAAAACTGCTCCAGAGGAAGCAGTTTCTAAACATTTTATAGCAGTGTCTAGTAACGTGCCAAAAGTAAAAGATTTTGGTATCGATGAAGACAATATTTTCCCAATGTGGGATTGGGTTGGTGGTCGTTTCTCACTATGGAGTGCTGTTGGACTTTCTATTAGCTTAGCGATTGGATACCCTAATTTTGATGCTTTACTAAGTGGAGCTCAAAAAATGGACGAACATTTTAAAGAAACTGAATTCGAAAATAATATTCCAGTATTAGCAGGTCTTTTAAGTGTTTGGTATAACAACTTTTATAAGGCAGAAAGTGAAGCTGTAATTCCTTATACGCAATATCTACATAGACTTCCCGCATATTTACAACAGGCAGTTATGGAAAGTAATGGTAAAAGTACAGACCGTAATGGCGATAAGGTAGATTATGAAACAGGAGCGATTATTTGGGGTGAGCCTGGAACAAATTCTCAGCATGCCTTTTTTCAGTTAATTCACCAGGGTACAAAATTAATCCCTGCCGATTTTATAGGTTTTAAGGTGTCTTTATTCGACGATAAAGATCATCATAACAAACTTATGGCAAACTTTTTTGCTCAAACAGAAGCTTTGCTTCAGGGAAAAACCGAAGATGAGGTTCGTGAAGAATTATCTTCTAAAGAAATGAGTGAAGATGAAATAAAAGAATTGCTGCCTTTTAAATTATTTGATGGAGATAAGCCAACGACATCTTTTCTTATCGATAAACTAACACCTGAAAGTTTAGGTAAATTAGTAGCGATGTACGAACATAAGATCTTTGTACAGGGTGTTATCTGGAATATCTTTAGTTACGACCAATGGGGAGTTGAATTAGGAAAGCAATTAGCAAGTACTATTTTAAAGGATATGGATAGTAAAGCGATAGAAAACCATGATTCTTCAACAAGTAGTTTATTAGAGGTTTTCTTAGGATAGCGATTTAACATTTTTTAAGATAATTTAAAAAGCACCTCAAAATGAGGTGCTTTTTTATTTTTAATAATGGAATGGCGAATAATTCATTATTATAAATCATAGAAGTCTTATAAATACCTTAAAAACATCATTGTTTAATCACTAAATTCTCATTAAAGTTTAGTTAAAATTTATATTAAAATAAAAATAAGATAAAACTAAATATGAGTTCAAAACTTTTAGTCTCTCAATTTCAGAGGGTTTGAAAAAAGTTTTAGTTTTGGCGAGCAAATTGGTGTTAAATATTGAATCCTTAACATTACGTTAAAGTTGGATTTTGGAATAATAACTTCATTTGCGTCGAACTAAAATCAAATCAAACAAATTTTACACATGAGGAAATTATTAGCTTTAGCGTTGTTTTTTGCAACGGCTACAATTTTTGCTCAGGGGACTGTTACCGGTACGGTAATAGATTCTGAAATGAATGGCCCGCTACCGGGAGCAAACGTAATGGTAGTAGGTTCTAGAACTGGTACTACAACAGATTTTGATGGAAATTTTTCATTAGAAGTGGATGGCTCTTCAGGAACTTTAGAAATTACTTTTGTAGGTTTCAAAAGCAAGAGAGTACAGTTCAATTTTTCAGGAAATTCTCAAGATCTGGGAGAAATTGTGTTAGTAGGTGATGACAATGCTTTAGATGAAATTGTAATTACCAGCTTTTCTTTGGCAATCGATAGAAAGACACCAGTTGCTGTTTCTACAATTAAAGGGGAAGAAATTGAGATGAAGTTAGGAAACCAGGAATTTCCTGAAATCCTTAACACAACTCCAGGTGTTTACGCAACAAAATCTGGTGGAGGTTTTGGTGATGCTGAACTAAGAATGAGAGGTTTTGGATCTACGAATATTGCTGTAATGATAAACGGTGTTCCAGTAAACGACATGGAAAACGGTCGTGTTTATTGGAGTAACTGGGCGGGACTTTCTGATGTGACTCGTACAATGCAGGTTCAAAGAGGTCTTGGTGCAGCAAAAGTTGCCGTACCTTCTATTGGAGGTACTGTAAATATTGTTACAAAAACTACAGATATTGAAAGAGGAGGCAACATTATAGCTTCAACTGGAAACGATGGTTATCAAAAATTTGGCGCTACCGTTTCTACTGGTAAAACAGAAAACGGTTGGGCAACTACAGTATCGGCTTCCAAAACTACAGGAGAGAGATTCGCTGATGGTCTACAATTCGAAGGTTACAACTATTTTCTTAGTGTAGCGAAGGAGATTAATGAAAATCATGAATTATCTTTTACGATGTTTGGTGCACCACAGCGTCATGGGCAAAGAGAAACTCAATATTCTATCGAAGATTATGAAAGAAGTGATCGAGGTATTAAATTCAATGGTGATTGGGGATATAGAAATGGAGAAGTAGTAAATATTCAAGACAACTACTACCATAAGCCACAGATATCTTTAAATCATTATTGGGATATTAACGATAAAACAGAATTGTCGACTGCAGCTTATGTTTCTTTTGGAACAGGAGGTGGTGGTGGATATACTGGTGATGCTAATCTAAGAAGCGTAAACTCGCCATATAGAAGCGCACCATATCAACCAATTAATTTAGATCTTGTAGTTGATGAAAATGTCGCTAATGGAATAGACGGATCAGGTACTATACTTTACAATTCAGTAAATAATCACAATTGGTATGGTGTTCTTTCAACCTTATCAACAGAACTTACTGAAGATTTAGAATTGATGGGAGGAATAGATCTAAGGTATTATGAAGGAAAGCATTATCAGGAAGTAAAAGATCTATTAGGAGGTCAGTACTGGGCTGATGGAGGAAACATAAACAATCCTACTAATCTTGCAAGAACAGGTGATAAAATCAATTATTATAACGATGGAATCGTTTTATGGGAAGGATTATTTGCACAGGCAGAATATTCTAAGGACGATTTTTCAGCGTTTCTATCTCTATCAGGATCAAATACATCCTACAAAAGAATAGATTACTTCACTTATGAAGATTCAGACCCTATTCAGGAAACAGATTTTGAAAGTTATATTGGGTTTATGACTAAAGGTGGAGCAAATTATAATATTGATGATAATCATAACATCTTTGCAAATGTTGGGTATTTTGAGCGAGCTCCAGATTTTGATGCCGTATTTCCAAATAATGAAAATATTGTAAACTCTGAAGCCGAAAATGAAAAGATATTTAGTGTGGAAGCTGGATATGGTTTTAGAAGCTCTAATTTAAGAATCGATCTAAACCTTTATAGAACCCAATGGTTAGACAGAACCCAAGTACAATCTATTGTTGTAAGAGGTGATGAAGAAGGAGAAGAAGATCAACAATATTTTGGAAACCTACTAGGTGTGGATGCTCTTCACCAAGGTGTTGAATTAGAATTTGAGTATAAGCCATGGGAAGTTTTAACCGTTAATGGTATGTTCTCGTATGGAGACTGGAGATGGAGTAATGATATTACAAATGTGCAGTTCTTTGATGAAGAACAAGCACCTGTGGGTGAGCCAGTAGATCTTTTTATTGAAGATACTCCTGTTGGTAATCAACCTCAAACATCATTAGCTCTGGGTCTTAATGCTGAAGTATTCCCTGGGACTTTTGTACGTGGAAATTTCAATTATTTCTCAAGAATGTATGCGCAATATGATCCGTCTTCTAGAAATGATGATGAAGTGGAATTTACAGATCCATGGGAGGCTCCAGATTACGGTGTTTTTGATTTAGGTTTTACACACAAGTTTGCTTTTGGTTCTTTTGATGCAACAATAAATGCCAATGTTTACAATGTGTTGGATACAGAGTATATTTCTGATGTAACTGATGGTACTCGAAGAGACCAATTTGAAGGTCCTGATGGACAAACCAGAACAAGATTAGTTTCAAATGCTCAAGATGCATCGGTATATTATGGTTTTGGTCGTACATATACCGTAGGAATGAAGATTAATTTCTAAAAAAATACAAATGAAAAAATTATATATTTTAACCGCTTTATTAGGGAGTATACTTTATTCGTGCGACCCTACGGATAATCTTCAGGATATTGCAAATGAAGAAATCGACAATAGTCTTACCGAAGGAGAAGCTAATTATACTTTAACCGAGGATGATTATGAAGAAGTTGGATTTAATATTGAATCAGGTTTTGATAATTATGAGCAAGCTGAGGAATTAATTCCTGTTGTTTTAGATAACGCATTCCCATTGTATCAAAACGGTACCTCAATAATAACAACATTTAACGTAGAAGATCCATTGTTACCTGTGGAATATACTGTAAGTGAAGACGATTATACTGCAATAGGTAACCAAAATGGATATTTTAGCTCTACATCGCAAGTACAATCTTTTCTAGAGAGTCAATTTGAAGCAGCTCAAAACGGAGACTTAGTGGAGTTAACATATAATACGGTAGCTAACGAAATAGCTTATGAGTTAAGTTCTGAAGATTTTGATCTTTTAGAAGAAGAATTGGGCGAAACTTATCCGAATGCCGCAAGCAGTGCAGCAAACTATAGTAATTTCGATAGACGTGAAACTAATGATGCTTACTGGAGTAATGATATGATTTTAGAAGCCATCAATGTAATTTTAAATGATGCTTTTGATGGGGTAGAGGGTCAGCGATATAATGTAAGCTATGATATTTATGACGGGAGTGCAGGTACAGAAAGCATGACTGTTGAATTTAATGGTAATAGTTATGTGCCTGTAGGAGGTGCTTCTTACGAACTTGATAATGCTGACTATGCACTAGCAAGAACGGAATTAGCAGATACTTACCCTGGTCCTGCAAATAATTTATCTTACAACAGTTTCAACATAGATGAAGGATCATCAAATTACTGGAGTGAGGAAATGATAGTTGAAGCCTTGAATATAATCTTAGGTGAAAATTTCACGGATGTAACAGAAGGTAGCCAGTTTGAAGTTAGTTATACTATTTATAATGGCAGTAATACAGCTCCAGAATCTTTATCTCTAATTTTTGAGGATGGAGAGTTCGTAATAAATAACGAGCCAACCCCTATATCAACTATTGAAACTACAGTAATGTATGCTTACACGGGAAGCTCTTGGAATATGCCTTTATCCTTGTCTACTGAGGACTACGCTGAAATGGGACAGAGTTACCCTAACTTTGATGATGAATCAGAAGCTTTTTACAACATAGGTATATATTTAGATAATCTTTACACGTATCCTCCAAATGGTAGTTCCGCTGTTGTGTCTTACCAATTTTATGATGGTAGTACTAATACTAGATATTCATTATTTACATTGCAAGATGGTGAATGGATTGGTGTACCTCGAGTAATCGAGACTACGTTACAGTTTGCAAAAACTGATGGTATTTGGGTTCCAGACAATACTATTTCATACTTCTTGACAGGTTCAGATTATAGTACGGTAGCTGAGGCATTAGTGGATCAATATCCAGATCCGGTTTCAAGTATGGCTCGCTATAGCAATTTTGATAGAAGGAATGGTAATGCTGCTTATTGGAGTGACGATATGATAATCGAAGCTATGCGTATTGTGTTGAATAGTATCGATCCAGATGCTGAAGTAGGACAGCAATACGATATTACTTACGATGTTTACAATGGTTCTAACGTAACTGAAACTATCAGCCTAATCAAGAATGAAGCTGGAGAGTGGGTTATTAATGAATAAGCTCTTTTCTTAGAATATTTTAAAACCTTCTGCCACTACGTAGAAGGTTTTATTTTTTTAAGCCTTTTTATTTAAGATATTTGTACGACAAGAATCAAATTAGAATATAAATCAAGAATTAATGAAAAAGAATTTCTTTTTTGCATTCCTTTTAGGAAGTTTCTTCCTTGGATGTAGCAGTGATGATAGTGCTCCAGAGGAGCCCGAGGTACCTGTGGAACAGGAGCCTGTTGCAGTAGATGATAATTTTAGCACAATAGAAAATGTTGAAGTTACAATATCAGTCAATCAATTGCTGAATAATGATGAAATTGTAGACAATGCTCGAATTTTTTCTGTAGATGAAGAATCTCTTGAAGGTGGGAGTATAGAAAACAACCGAAATGGAACATATACTTATACTCCACCTGCAGACTTTCAGGGAGAAGATTCTTTTATGTATTTACTTTGTGTTCCTGGGGATTCAGATCGATGTTCAGAAGCTACAGTGACTATTCAGGTAGATCAGCCTGGGCCACCAACAGCTAATGATGATAATTATGAAGTTGCAGAAGATGGAACTTTAACAATTCGTAATTACGGTGGGAATGATGACCTAATTGGAGATGCTTCTATCACTGAGGTTGAATCTTCAAGTGGAAATGCAACTGTGAGTATTGATAGTGAAAACAATATTGTATACGTTCCTAACGAAGGCTTTGCAGGATCAGACACATTCACCTATACCATCTGTAACGATGATGAAGAAACCTCTTGTGATACTGCAACTATTACAATTGAGGTAATCGATGAAGGTAATCCTTATGCTGAAGATGATGAAGTGATTGCAAACGGCAATAATGCAGAAACAATCTTTGCAGACCTCCTTGCTAATGATAATTTAATCGATGGTGCTACGCTTAATGGTGTAGATGATTCGTCTAGCAAAGGAACCGTAACACTTAATGAAGATGGTACAGTAACTTATGTTACGGC
This sequence comes from Zunongwangia mangrovi, assembly GCF_900112105.1. Taxonomy (GTDB): domain Bacteria; phylum Bacteroidota; class Bacteroidia; order Flavobacteriales; family Flavobacteriaceae; genus Zunongwangia; species Zunongwangia mangrovi. Next base: position 718,336 of record NZ_FOKV01000001.1, read on the forward strand.
AGCTGGTTTTACAGGAGAAGATACTTTTGAATATACGATTTGTGATGACGATCAGCCAGAAGCTTCCTGTAGCACCGCTACGGTAACTGTTCAGGTTGTAACCCCGATTTCCTTCAATATTCCGGCAGATCTACAGGATTACTACGACGGTGTTACTTTTACAGATCAATCAGATTTCTTAAAACTAGCGCTTTCAAACTTTACAGTAGCTGCGCACGAAACGATCTTAGCGTATACAGATCGTCACGATTATCTTTACGAAGCCGATGAAGATCCGGATAATCCAGATAACGTTCTTTTAATGTACTCTGGTGAAAGTAGATATTGGGAAGAATATACTTCAGGAAGCAATTCTTATTCACCGCAAACTTTCAATACAGAGCATATTTATCCGCAATCTAGATTAGGATCAGAAGATGCAGTCACAGATTTACATCACTTAAGAACCATAGATGACGGTATAAATAGCGATAGATCGAACTATTCTTTCACAGACGGAAGTGGAGATTATGGGTTAGTTGGCAATAATGCTTGGTACCCTGGAGACGATTGGAAAGGTGATGTAGCCAGAATGATATTCTACCTTAATATTCGTTACGGAGAAAATATCTCGACGGTTGGTGACTTAGATCTTTTTCTTCAGTGGAATAGAGAAGACCCGGTTTCAGCATTCGAAATACAACGAAATAATGTGATCGAAGCTGCCCAGGGAGTAAGAAACCCGTTTATCGATAATCCATATCTTGCAACACTTATTTGGGGTGGCAGTGATGCTGAAAATCGATGGGAATAACCTATTTTTGTAAAAAAAAGATAATTATGTACCAAACTGTTCAATTTATACATTCTTACTGGGCTTATTTAGTGATAGCCATGTTGGTAATCGCATCTGTTAGTGCTATTATTGGTTGGGTATCTGGTAAAGAATATAGTGCCGGTAATTTTAGAATTTCCCTATTTACACTTATCGTTTCTCACATTCAGCTTTTGATAGGAATTGTATTGTTTTTTGTTTCAGATAAAACAGTATGGTTTAATGATCAAGTTTCTGTAAGTGAAATTATGGGTGACGATACGTTAAGATTGTATAATATGGAACATCCTCTTATGATGATCATCGCTATTGTTTTGATCACCGTAGGATATTCAAAGCACAAAAAGAAATTAACCTCTACTCCAAAATTTAAAACGCTGGCGATATTTTATACGATTGCTTTGGTGGTACTTCTTTCCAGAATTCCTTGGAATGCATGGCTATAAAAAATAGTCTTCAAAATATCGAAAATCCCCGTTTTTAGCGGGGATTTTTCTTTTTTATAAGATAAAGATATACCGGGAAATGATCGCTATAACCGCCCAAATAGCCATTATATCCATAACTTCGGAAGGGATATCCTTTATACTGCCCATTTGAAGTGATTAAATAGTCTTTTTTAAAAATTCCGGCTTTGTAATATTGAAAATAATCATAATTTTTAGTCATCATAGCGCCTGAAACAAGGATTTGATCAAACAAATTCCAATTATCGCGATAAGCCAAACTTCCAATGCCATTTTTATACAATTTCAGCATAGGATTATAAAACTGAAATTGATTCGCCTTTTCTGAAGTTTTAAGCACATTCTTCACATTTTTGTTTTTAGGATCATCATTAAAATCCCCCATATTTACGATCTTGAAAGAAGAATCTATTGCCCAAAGCGAATCGCAAATTTTTCTGTTTACCATTGCAGCAGATTTTCGGTAATTTCGGCTTGCTTTTTCACCACCACTTCTGGATGGCCAGTGGTTAATTAAAAATGCAAAGTTTTCATTTTCAATTTTTCCTGTAGCCACCACAATATCCCTGGTGTAAATTCTTTTTCCTTCCTTATTCTGAATAAAAACAGTAATAGCTTTCGATGTTTTCGGTTGAAACACCTTAGGATTATAGAATAGGGCATTATCAATACCTCGGCGATCAGGCGAATCAAAATGAATAATTTCGTAATTCTTATCTTTCAATTGTTCTGTATTCAAAAGATCTTCAAGTACACGGTAATTTTCGATTTCGCTTAAGCCGATAATTTCAGGACTATTGCCTGATAGATCAACTCCAATTTCCGAAATTACCTGGCCGATATTGTTTAATTTCTGAAGGTATTTTTCTTCCGTCCACGCATCTTTTCCTTCAGGAGTACGATCATCATCGAAAGTAAAATCGTCATTTTCAGTATCAAAAAGATTCTCGGTATTATAAAATGCGATCGTCAAAACCTCGTACGTAGTTTGATTTTGCGCAAATCCAATTCCGCAGTAAAAAAGAAAAATTAGTTGTAAGATTTTCATTATCAGAATCTTAAAATTGTTGTGAGTTTGCGTTAAAGTTATCCTATTCTTTCGGATAAAATAAACGGTTTCGAATGCTATTTTCTAAATTGAAGCTGTAATTTATTGATTTTCAATGAAAAGTGTAGTTTTTATTTGGGTGATTTCTATTTCCTCTGGTCTTTTGCAGGCGCAGGAAATCATTATATCCGGAAAAATACTACATGCTAATTCTCAAAATGTTATTGGTGGCGTTAGTGTTCGTTTAGAAGATCATTTTACGGAGACTAAAACTAATACCGAGGGAATTTTCATACTCAGTTTTACAGATCTCGAAATGGGAAATTATATTTTAAATATTTCAAAACTTGGTTTTCAGTCATTACGATTGCCTATTCTTCTAGATCGATCAACTTTAGATTTGGGTGTGATTAGCCTAACTCCCGATATTGCTGAACAGCAGGCCCAATTAGGAAGCGTAAATCTTAGTGAAAATGAGTTGGATGACGATCAAATCGATGCCGGTTTTTCCTCGATTTTAAATGCTGGGAAGGATGCTTTTTTAAATGCTGCCGCGTACGATTTTAGTCAGACCTATTTTAAACCTCGTGGTTATGATAGTCAGTACGGTCTGGTAATGATTAACGGAATTCCGCTGAATAAAATCAATAATGGCCGGCCGCAATGGAGTAACTGGGGTGGTTTAAATGATGTGCAGCGCAATCAGGATTTTAATTTCGCGGTAAGCGCTGTAGATAAGAACTTCGGAAGTCTTGCCGGTTCTACCAATTTCGTGATGCGTGCTTCAAAATTCTCTAAAGGTGGCAGGCTTACTTTATCGGCTGCCAATAGAAGTTATCGCTCCAGGATCATGGCCACGTATAGTTCAGGAGAATTAAAAAATAATTGGTTTTATACCGTTTCGCTCTCCGGAAGATTTGCTGAAGAAGGCTATATGGAAGGTACTTCATACAACGCGAAATCAGCTTTTCTTTCCGTAGAAAAAAAGATAAATGAAGATCATAGTTTAAATTTTGCGGCAATTTATACGCCTAATATTCGTGGAAAATCGGCAGCGATCACCGATGAAGTTTTTGAACTAAAAGGAAGAAAATATAATAGTTACTGGGGATATCAGGGAGATCAAATCAGGAATTCCCGTCAAAGACGAGTAGAAGAGCCTATCTTGATGCTGAATCATTTTTGGGAACTCTCAAAAGACACCCAAATAACAACCAATATCGCTTATCAATTTGGGAGTATTGGGAATACCAGGATCGATTATGGTGGTACAAATTTAGTTCGGTTTAACGATCAGGTTTCTTACGATGGTGGTGGCCAAAATCCAGATCCTTCTTATTATCAAAATTTACCGAGTTATTTTTTACGATTTGAAGGGAGTGAAAATTATGAGGCCGCTTACCGAAGCGCCGCTGCATTTCGGGAAAATGGACAATTAAACTGGGATGCGATCTATGAAGCTAATAGAACTGAAGCCAATGCCGGAAATAACGCCGTTTATGCTTTAACCGAAGATCGTAATGATGATCGTTCGGTTTTTCTAAATACGACTTTCGATCATCAGCTAAATTCAAATTTGAAGCTAAATGACGGAATTAATTTTCAGCAGCTAAAAAGCCATAATTATGCAAAAATCGATGATCTTTTTGGTGGAAATCAATTTCTGGATATCGATTTTTTCGCTGAACCAACCAATGATTTTTCATTAGAACAGGTGGCGCAAAGTGATTTGCAAAACCCAAATCGGCTGGTGGGTGAAAATGAGATTTACAAGTATAACTATGATCTAAATTCAACGAAATTTGAAGCTTTTTCTCAGCTTGAATTTATCGCTAAAAATATCGAAACTTACCTTTCAGCAAAGATCAGCTCTACAAATTATGATAGGTTTGGTAATTATCAAAATGGTTTATTTCCTGATAATTCACTAGGGCAAAGTGCAACATTACATTTTACAGATTTTGGCTTAAAAACAGGTATAACTTATCATTTTACGGGTAGACATTCTATTTCTTCCAATTTATTTCTAGCCAGTAATCCGCCAACTTTGCAAAACAGTTTCGCAAATCCACGACAAAATAAAACGCTGGTTCAGGATTTAGATAGTGAACAAATTTATAGCGCAGATGCCACGTATCGCTATCGTTCGCCGAATTTCAATTTAAAAATTAGCGGCTATTTTACACAATTTAGAAATGTAACCGATGTCTCTTTTTATTATGTTGACGGACTTTCGGGCCTTGGCAGAAATACAACCACTGCTTTTGTTCAGGAGATTTTATACGATGCCGAAAAGCAGCATTTGGGTATTGAATTTGGTGCTGAAGCGCAGGTAACTTCCACGATCAAATTAAAGTCGGCTTTAGCGCTTGGCCAATTTATCTTTTCCAATAATCCCAATTTGTATTTAACCAGCAATAGTTTTGCTGGCAATGTGAATTACGGGGAAACTCGACTGAAGAATTACCGGCTCGCCAACGGGCCGCAGCATGCGGCACAACTAGGTTTTGAATACCGTGATCCCGATTATTGGTGGTTTGGTTTAACGGCAAACTATTTTGCAAACGTGTTTATTAATGTGAGTCCGTTACTGCGAACTTCAAATTTCGCTACAGATACCGATGGATTGCCTTTAGAAAATTATGATGCGCAACTTGCCAGGGAATATCTAAAACAAGAGAATTTAGGCGATTATTTTTTGCTGAATGCCATTGGAGGGAAATCCTGGAAACTGGGAGATTATTATGTTGGGCTTTTTGTTAGCCTGAATAATATCTTGGATCAGCTTTACAAAACCGGCGGTTACGAACAATCCAGAAATGCCAATTTTACCAGTTTGCAGGAAGATCGCGAACGTGAAATGCCTGTTTTTGGTAATCGCTATTGGTACGGTTACGGCACCACTTATTTTGCTAATCTATATGTTCGGTTTTAAAATGAAGAAATTTGTACTCCTTTTAATTCTTGTTTTAATAAGTTGTGTGACGACAGATGATTTTAATGTGCCCAGAAACTCAGGTTCCGGCAAATGTGAGCATAGAAGGCACGCAAATTAGTCTGAGGGCCGCAAAGAATAATTATGATGAAGAAACCGGCGATATATTTACATTTTCGGGTGATCAATATTTTGAGGCTTATGTGGTTTCTTCAGATAGGGCAGGTAATTTTTATAATGAATTGATCCTTCAGGATCTTCCAGGAAATCCGGAAGCGGGGATACAAATTTTAATTGATGAAAATGCCCTTTATCAGCGCTATAACTTCGGAAGAAAAGTTTTCGTGAAATTAAACGGATTGAGTATTTCTAAGAGCAATGGTTTAATTCAGTTGGGAAAACAGAATAGGGGAGATCTTGATCCTATAACACCTTCAGAAATTGATGAATATCTGGTTCGTTCAGAAATTATAGAAGAGATCACTCCGCAGCAAATCGATATTGGTGATTTTTCACCTGAATTTTTATCTACATATATTCAGTTAGATAATATTCAATTCAATCGAAATTTGTTTACCCAAACAAACAGCACTTTTGCTGCTGAAACTTACGATCAATTTGATGGTTTTCGTCAGATCGAAGAATGTGGCAGCGATGATTCGGCTTTACTAGCCACCAGCACCTATGCCGATTTTAGGTCGGTTAATTTGCCGGCGACCTCAGGTACGATATTGGGCGTTTTAGGACGTGATTTTTATGATGACTTTTATGTGGTTCAACTAAATTCAACCGAAGATCTTTCTTTTGGAAGTGAGCGATGTGACCCCGAGTTTTTTGACTGCGGAAATAATACTGAAGAAGGCGACACGATTTTGTTTGAAGAAAACTTTGCTGAAATCACCAACGAGAATCGATTAGATCCTTTAGGTTGGACGAACCTGAATGTAAACGGTGGCGAAGAGCGATTTGTTGATGCTACCTCCAACGGAAACAGAACACTTAGAATCTCAGCTTACAATACCGGGGAAAATCCTTTAGAAGCCTGGCTGATAACGCCGCCCATAGATCTTTCGCAAACTCGAAATGAGGTTTTGTCTTTTGATATTCGAGCGTCTTACGATAATGGTACTATTTTGCAGGTGTATATTAGCGAAGATTTTAATGGTGATCCAGAAACTGCAAACTGGCAATTACTCGAGGCTAATATTCCCATGGGACCATCGAATCAAAATGCTACGATCTTCAGGAATTCAAAAATCGATATTTCCTGTTTTACTGCTCAAGTTTATATTGGTTTTCGATACCAGGGAAGAGATCCGTCACGAACCACAACTTATGATATTGATAACATAAAAGTCACAGCTGAATAATTATTTTCGTAAAACCTACTAACCAAAATCTACTATAAAATGAAACTTAAATTATGCCTGGTTTTAGCTGTTTTTTGCAGTTTTTTTATGAGAGCCCAGAATCTAGAAGGTTCCTGGAAATGGACTTCGCCAGATGGCTCACAGCAATTTAAAATCGAGTTAGAACAAATTAACGAAAAAGAATATCGAGGTAGTCATTGCGCTATTTTTGATAATGGAGAGCGTATCGATTGTAATAGTGACCAGGATACTTTTTCTATTGTGATGCTCGAAATAACTAAAGACAATTTTGCCGGAACTATAGAAAGCAGTTACGAAAGATCACAAGGTAAAATAAGAATGCAATATCATGATCAGGAAGATTTGTTACATTTTAAACTCACCAAAAATCCTTCAGGTATATTTTATTTACCTCCAGAGGCTATTTTAACCCGATAATTAATTCTGAATGATTTCTTCAGGTTTATAAGGAGACCATATCTCATTTACTGGCTCACCTGTAGAACTTTTGCCGCGATGATTCCACTCATTATTCATTATTTGATAATCGAAGCTTAAGCTTGCCCCTACCCGAAAATCGTCTTTAGAAAAGAATTCGATATTCTCGATATATCTGCCATATTTTGAAAGATAAGAACCACCGCCAGTAGCAAAAAATTCTCCTGTAGCCGAGTTATATGCGATCCATTGAAAGCGTGTTCCGCTAAGGATTTTAATGGTTTTACGGTCTCCAATTTCTCGTTGTTGCATTTCGCCATTGCGCTCGCGACCTGTAATAATCCATACCCCAGAAAGATCGTCCTGATAATCGCCAATCTTAAGCCAGATTTGTGAAATATCATCATTCCATATTTTTAAGGTGTCTCCTTTAACACCAAAATCATAATTTACAGTAGTACCTACTTTTAAAGAGTCATCAGAATCAAATTCAAATTTTTCAGTATAAATGGATTCTCCTTGTTTATAAAACCCGCCTTTTGCACTTTTAAAATCGTAGTCACCTTCTTTAGTTCCTTCAGCAAAAAAACCGTCCTGGTAAATCCTAACCGTAGTGAGTGATACAGTTGTTTCATTTTCTGAAATTAATTCCCAAGATCCCTCTAAACCTGCTAAACTTTGTGCATTTACAAGCTGAAATATACTAAAAGCTATAAATGAAAAAAGTATCTTCATAACACCAATTTTTGGTAATGAAGATACTAATAATTACTCGAAAATTGAGTTCTATTTCTTTTGAAGAAAAGACGATTGATTACTTTTCTTCGCCATATTTATCATATTCAGGATATAGAAAATTATTATATGGAAAACGTGTAATATGAATTTTACGTACCGCTTCGTATACTTTCTTTCTAAAGTGCTCCATATTTTCTTTTTCTAAAGCCGAGATAAACAATACTTTGTCGCCTAGACGATTCATCCAGGTTTGTTTCCACTCGGTTAATGTGTAATGGGCGCTGGTTTTTTCAGTAATAAGATCGTCTTCTGCAATTTCTTCAGGAACATATTGATCGATCTTGTTAAATACCATAATTGTTGGTTTATCGACACTTTTTATTTCATCCAGAATTTGATTCACGGAGTCGATATGTTCTTCGAAATTAGGATGAGAGATATCAACAACATGCAATAACAGATCTGCCTCTCTAACTTCATCTAAAGTCGATTTAAAAGACTCTACCAACTGCGTAGGTAATTTTCTAATAAATCCTACCGTATCACTAAGTAGAAATGGCAGGTTGCGAATCACCACTTTTCTTACTGTCGTGTCCAGTGTAGCAAAAAGCTTGTTTTCAGCAAAAACTTCACTTTTACTAATCGTGTTCATTAGTGTAGATTTTCCAACGTTGGTATAACCTACCAAAGCAACTCTTACTAACTGCCCGCGATTGCCACGCTGTATTTCCATTTGTTTATCGATGGTCGCAAGTTTCTTCTTTAGCAAAGAAATTTTATCTCGAACTATACGACGGTCGGTTTCGATCTCTGTTTCCCCAGGACCACGCATACCAATACCACCACGTTGTCTTTCAAGGTGCGTCCACATCCCGGCAAGTCTTGGTAGTAAATACTCATATTGGGCAAGTTCTACCTGCGTTCTTGCATAACTGGTTTGTGCACGCTGGGCGAATATATCCAGAATAAGATTGGTTCTATCTAAAACTTTACATTTCAGGATCTTTTCAATATTCTTTTGTTGTGCAGGAGAAAGCTCATCGTCAAAAATGGCAGTACCAATTTCGTTATCAGATACGTAATTTCGTACCTCTTCCATCTTTCCAGTTCCGATGAAAGTTTTTGGATTTGGAAAGTCCATTTTTTGCGAAAAACGTTTTGCAACTTCTCCGCCAGCAGTATAGGTAAGGAATTCCAACTCGTCTAGATATTCCTCTAATTTATCTTCGTTTTGGTCCTTAGTGATGATCCCAATAAGAACCGCTTTTTCGTAACTTAAATCTGTTTTTTCAATCATAACTACAAAGGTACACAATAGATTAGTATTGTGATTTAGCGCGTTATTTTTTCAAATTATTTTAACCAAAAAAAGCCTGTAACTTAATTACAGGCTTTGGATTTTTATATTTTTTAGGTTTTAGAAGCTGTAATTAAATCCTAAACCAAAAACTTCTCTTACCTGAAATGCTCCTACGGCATTATCATCATAAATCGTCTGGAAAATGAAGTTTGTAGATAATAACTCATTAATTTTCATTTTAATGTTCATCGTGTAATCAATATCTACATTTTGTGGATCTTCCAGGTAGTTAGAGTATAGGTTAAGAATGTTCTCCATCTTTACGTTTTCGATGATATCGAATTTCGCATAAGCTGAAAGTGAAGCACCAAGCTCGAATCTGGAAGAACTCCCTTGATCTACACCAAAATAATCACCGTCTTCATAACCTTCTACACTTGTAAAATAAGAATCTACAAAGATAAACCTTGCTGTAGCCGGAGCGATGTTTACATAAAAGTTTTCGTTTTTCTTCCAAAGCATACCAGGACCAAATTGCAGGTAGGCGGGAGAGAAAAAGCTGGTGCGTTCGGTACGAATAGTTTCACCAGTTTCTGCATCTTCACTAAAAGTATATCCTTTAGTAACCTGTGTTCTAAAATTAGTAAAGAATGAATAAAACCAGTTTGAATCTTCCACTTGTTTACCGGCAACCGAGTTAAATTCTAAACGGTCACTGGTTTTTCTTGGAAAATCATCACCATTCTGTTTTGTAAGTCCATAGTCTACCAAAACTTTAGAGTCCCAGGTAAAATCGTCCTTCAGGTAATTAAAATCATAATTGAAGATTAAGTTTCCAGAGATGTTAGAAGTCCCTCCACCAGTCCATTCAGCATTAAAGGCCGATTGGTTAAAAAGTAGTTGGATGTTTCCTTCTGTTGTCCATCCTTCTTTTTGCTCATCGCCATCGTCTTCTTGTGCCTGTAGGCTAAATGCTCCTGCTAACGCAAGTAGGCTAAGTAAAATCTTTTTCATAGGTTAGTAGTTGTATTTGGGTTAGTTTTTTGGCTTTTTGTATAACGGAACTGAAGAGCAGGCCTCTCCATACATTATACTTTTTGCAATAGGTTGTAGTTTGTTTATTAGTAGTAAATAGGCATTTTTAGGTACAGGTTTGTTTGCACAACCTTTAATGATTACCGGTTTATCTTCTAATGCTGAAAGATCCATTTGCTGAATAATTTCAGTATAAAGAATATTTTCTAAATCTTCCAGATTACCATTTACGGTTTTTTTAGCGAAAGGCTGAAGGTAAGTAGCTATAAGCATATAAGCCCAGGCCGGGATTATGGCATCTGTACTACAATGTAAAGCCACATAACAGTCTTGATATTGGCTCCAATCGTGATTTTTGGCTTCTTCTCTAAAAGTGCCTTCTCGTAATACGAAACCTTCTAGCAACCAGCTTGAAATATCAAAAGTCACTCTTTCGCCCTTTGGATAATAATCCTCCAGATTAAAAGTGACTAGTTTACTGTTTGCTACTCGATTTACAATTTCTTCTGTAGCCATACCTTTTATTTTATAATAGTCCTAATTCTAATTTAGCACCCTCGCTCATTAGATCCTGGCTCCATGGCGGATCAAAAGTAATTTCAACTTCAGCGTCTTTTACTTCGTTTAAAGATTTTACTTTTTCTTCCACTTCCTGAGGTAGCGATTCTGCTACCGGGCAGTTTGGAGTGGTAAGTGTCATTAAAATCTTTACATCATAATCTGTACTTACCATTACGTCGTAAATAAGCCCTAGTTCGTATATATCTACAGGGATTTCAGGATCGTAAATAGTTTTAAGCACTTTTACGATTTTTTCTCCCAATTCCTGAGTGTCGATTTCCTGTTCCATTTATTTTAATTGGGTTTGATATGCAATTGCATACATTTTTAGTTGTTTGATCATACTTACCAGTCCGTTTGCTCGAGTAGGAGATAAGTGTTCTTTTAATCCGATCTCGTCGATAAATTGGGTATCTGCTTCTAGAATATCTGAAGGATGATGTCCAGAAAATGCTCTAATTAAAATGGCTACGATACCTTTTGTAATTATCGCATCGCTATCTGCAGTAAATTCAAGTTTTTCACCATTTAACTCGGCATGAACCCAAACTTTACTCTGGCAACCTTTAATTAAGTTTTCTTCGATCTTATATTTTTCGTCGATCAAAGGAAGTGACTTTCCAAGTTCGATCATGTACTCATAACGCTGCATCCAATCGTCGAACATAGAAAATTCATCTATAATTTCTTCCTGTATTTGCTGTATAGATTTACTCACTTTTTTCGGTTTTTATAAGGCTTATCAAAACCTCATTATTATTTGATAATAACCTAAGCTCTTTCTCAGAAAATTCAAAAGCTGTAATCTTAGGCAAAGTTTTAGAGATTGTATTTTCGTTTTCCATTGCTCCCTGACAAAATTTGCGGGTGCTTATGGCATTAGAAAATGTAATTGTATTTTCACTAATCTCGTATCCAGCACCAATAGAATTACAATCTGTTGTTATTGCAAGTCGATCGTTTTCTGAATTAAAGTCAAATATAAGATTCCCAAGATTTTCATTGTTATTATTCAGTGTTTTAACCGAATATTTCCCGGAAATTTCAGAATTATTTAACGTTTTTTGATCCTTCTCGCTAAGATTAGGTGTTTCTTTGGGCTTACTTTCTTCTTTACAGCTATAAATTAAAAGGGAGCTAAAAATGGCTAAGATCGATAAAGATCTATGCAAGCATGGTTTTAGCTTTAATAACGGCTTTGATAAATGCATCTATTTCTTCTTTTGTATTATAAAACGAAAAAGAAGCGCGAACCGTACCCGGAATTTTATAAAAATCCATGATGGGTTGAGCACAATGATGCCCGGTTCTCACTGCTATTCCCAATTTGTCGAGAATAGTCCCGATATCATACGGATGCATCCCATTAATATTGAAAGAAATTACGGCTGTTTTTTCTTTTGAAACTCCGTAGATCTCCATACCGTCTATTTCCAGAAGTTTTTTAGTAGCATAATGAAGCAATTCTTCCTCGTACGCAGCGATCTTATCGAAACCAACAGTATTCATATAATCTAATGCTGCGCCAAAAGCGATTCCGCCGCAAATGTTAGGAGTTCCTGCTTCAAATTTATGCGGAAGATCGGCATAAGTAGTTTCCTCGAAAGTTACCGTTGCGATCATCTCACCACCACCTTGATACGGAGGTAATTTGTTAAGCCATTTTTCTTTTCCGTAAAGCATACCAACGCCGGTTGGGCCACACATTTTATGAGCAGAAACTACGTAAAAATCTACGTCTAAAGCCTGTACATCGGCTTTGATATGCGGTGCTGCCTGAGCTCCATCGACTAAAACTGCCGCATCATACTCATGTGCTTTAGTAATGATCTTTTCGATAGGATTTACCGTACCTAAAGCATTAGAAACATGATTTAAAAATACAAGCTTGGTCTTTTCTGAAAGTAATTCTTCAAAAGCAGGATAGATTAATTCTCCTTCCTGATTCATTGGAATTACTTTTAAGATCGCCCCGGTTTTTTCAGCTAAGATCTGCCACGGCACAATGTTAGAGTGATGCTCTAAGGCAGAAACGATAATTTCGTCACCTTTTTTCAGCAAAGAAGCGAAACCATTTGCTACCAGATTTATACCATGAGTTGTACCTGAGGTAAAAATGATCTCGTGAGCCTTTTCAGCATTAAAATGCTTTTGTATTGTATGTCGAGCATGCTCATATTTATCTGTAGCTTCTTGTGATAAAGCATGAACACCACGATGAATATTGGCGTTATAATTAGAATAATAATCTGCAATCACATCGATCACCTGTTGTGGCGTTTGCGAAGTTGCAGCATTATCAAAATAAACGAGAGGATAACCGTTTATTTCTCGTTTAAGAATAGGGAAATCCTCTCTAACTTTTTCTACGCTATATTCTAATACTTCAGTAGCTGTACTCATATCTTAAAATTTTTGCTGAATAAAAAGGGCTACTTAAAAAATAGCTTTCTATAAGTTGAAACCTAGTTCAACGCCAAGTTTTTCAGCAATAAGATTGTTGATTCTTTTCTTGATCTCTGGGATCTTTACACTTTCTAATACGTTATTGGCGAAAGCGTACATTAATAATCCGCGTGCTTCTTTATGCGGAATTCCGCGTGATTGAAGATAAAATAAAGCATCTTCATCTAATTGTCCAATCGTGCACCCGTGGCTACAACGTACATCATCTGCAAAGATCTCTAGCTGAGGTTTGGAGTTGATGGTAGCTTTATCATCTACAAGAATGTTGTTGTTAGATTGATACGCATTTGTTTTTTGCGCCTCTTTCTCTACAACCACTTTCCCGTTAAATACACCTACAGATTTATCTGAGAAAATTCCTTTATAATCCTGGTGACTCTCGCAGTTTGGGTAAATGTGGTGAACCAGCGTGTTATGGTCTACGTGCTGCTTTCCTTCAATAATCGTAACTCCTTTCATAGTAGAGTCGATTCGCTCCCCTTTTTGGTAGAAGTTTAAGTTATTTCTGGTAAGATTTCCACCTAAAGAGAATGTGTGAACAGAACAATTACTTTCATCTTTCTGCTCGATAAAAGTATTATCGATCAAAGAAGAAGTTCCTTTGTCATTCTGAATTTTATAATAATCTACGATCGCACGACGATCTGCAAAGATCTCGGTAACCGAATTAGTTAATACCGGGTGATCTGTTAGGCTTTGATGTCTTTCGATAATTTGAACATGAGAATTCTCATCGACTACCACAAGGTTTCTAGGCTGAAGCAATAAAGAAGATTCATTTCCGGTAGAGAAATTAATTATCTGTATTGGCTTGTCTGCCATGATATTCTTATGAATATGTATATAAGCTCCTTCTTTTGTAAATGCAGTGTTTAATGCATTAAGACCATTTTTAGGTGCAAGCTTATTGAAATAATTATCGATAACAGGCTTAAATTTGTCTTTGTTTAATGCTGAAGACATTAAGCAAACATCGATCTTATCGTGAGTAGTATTAGATAAATGAGAAGAATAAATACCATCGATAAATACCAAATCGTAGGTGTCTATGTCGTGAATTAGGTACTGTTTGATCTGGCTATACTCTATAGCATCTTCTTTTTTAGGAAAAATGCTATAATCGTGTTTTAGAGCAGATTTTAACGAAGTGTATTTCCAGGCTTCTTCTTTTTTACTTGGGAAACCAAAGGTTTCGAAGTCTTTAATAGCCTGACTTCTTATTTGTTGAACATCATCATCTACCTGATATTGCTCGTCGAAAGCTAAAAATGATGATACTAATTTATCTTTTAATTCCATTGTCTTCTGTTTATCAGTTGTAATACAAATTCTTAAGATTGGCCTAAAAGACCTCCCGTTGTTATCGAATTTTAATATTAAACTGCTTTTTCCTGCTTAATCCAGTCGTAACCTCTTTCTTCTAATTCGTAAGCAAGTTCTTTACCACCAGTTTTAACGATCTTACCATCAATTAAAACATGTACTACATCTGGTACGATATAGTTTAAAAGTCTTTGGTAGTGAGTAATGACAAGCACCGCATTGTTTTCGGTTCTTAATTTATTTACTCCGTTCGAAACGATCTTAAGAGCATCGATATCTAAACCAGAGTCAGTTTCATCTAAAATCGATAATTTAGGCTCTAGCATTGCCATTTGGAAAATCTCATTTCTCTTTTTCTCACCACCAGAAAAGCCTTCGTTTAAAGATCTTGATAAGAATTTACGGTCGATTTCCAGTAATTCAGATTTTTCACGAATTAGCTTAAGCATTTCGTTTGCAGGCATATCTTCTAAACCATTCGCTTTACGATGTGCGTTGATCGCGGTTTTCATAAAGTTAGTTACCGATACTCCTGGAATTTCCACTGGATATTGAAAAGAAAGAAAAACACCTTTATGAGCTCTTTCCTCTGGATCTAGCTCTGCAAGGTCTTCGTTTTCAAAAATGATTTCGCCCTCTGTCATTTCGTATTCTTCTCTACCTGCAATAACAGAAGATAAAGTACTTTTTCCAGACCCGTTAGGCCCCATGATAGCGTGTACTTCACCTGGGTTAATCTCAAGATCGATTCCTTTTAGGATTTCTTTTCCTTCAATATTAGCGTGTAAATTCTTTATCTTAAGCATAATTATTTGGTATGCATTTAGGCTGTGCCCAAATTATGTTTGTTATTCCTGTCTTTTATTTATTGTGCTATCAGCAAGGATAGCTACAATTTCTTTTAATTCTATATTTCTTTCGATTCCGGTTTGTCTGGGACTTTGTTTTAGTTTTCCTTTTACTTTTACCGGTATCATTTCAAAATCATCAGTTTTATAAGCTTCAACCTGTTTGGCCAAAACTCGGCTTAAACTGTCGATTTCTACATTATATATAAAGTCGTCACCTCTTAGAATAGCATCTTCTTCAGTAAAAATGAATTTCCCTGTTACCGTTGGTACCGTATCTTGTGCGGTTTCCTTATCATCAGTGTTATCCTTAATAGTCTTTTCACTATTATCTTTGCAGGACAGGATGAATAAGACCAATAAAAATATGAACAGTAACTTCTTCATTTTCTAGAAACGAGCGATTGATTATCCTACAGAACCTTCTAACGAAATTTCTAATAGCTTTTGAGCTTCTACAGCAAACTCCATAGGAAGTTTATTTAATACCTCTTTACTAAAACCGTTAACGATTAACGCGATAGCTTTCTCGGTATCAATTCCTCTTTGGTTACAGTAAAAGATCTGGTCTTCACCAATTTTACTGGTTGTCGCTTCGTGCTCAACTTTCGCAGTTTTGTTTTTCGCTTCGATATATGGGAAAGTGTGCGCGCCACATTCGTTACCCATTAAAAGTGAATCACATTGCGAGAAGTTTCTTGCATTTTCTGCGCGTGGGTTAACCTGCACTAAACCACGATATGAGTTTTGTGATTTTCCTGCTGAAATACCTTTAGAGATAATCGTACTCTTAGTGTTTTTACCAAGATGAACCATTTTTGTACCAGTATCTGCCTGTTGGAAATTATTAGTTACTGCGATCGAATAAAATTCTCCAACCGAGTTATCTCCTTTTAGAATACAAGAAGGATACTTCCAGGTTACAGCAGATCCTGTTTCTACCTGTGTCCATGAGATTTTTGCGTTTTTCTCGCAAAGTCCTCTTTTGGTCACAAAGTTGAAAACTCCACCTTTGCCGTCTTTTCCACCAGGGAACCAGTTTTGTACGGTACTATATTTAATCTCGGCATCATCTAAAGCAACAAGCTCTACAACAGCAGCGTGCAACTGATTCTCGTCACGCATCGGCGCAGTACAACCTTCAAGATAGCTTACATAACTACTCTCATCAGCAATTACTAAAGTTCTTTCAAACTGCCCGGTTCCTGCCTGGTTGATTCTAAAATAAGTAGAAAGTTCCATTGGACAACGAACGCCTTTTGGAATGTAACAGAACGATCCATCACTAAATACAGCCGAATTTAATGCGGCGTAAAAGTTGTCTTTCTTCGGAACCACAGATCCGATATATTTCTTAACTAATTCTGGGTGTTCTTTAATGGCTTCTGAAATTGAGCAAAAAATAATACCTTTTTCAGCCAAAGTCTTTTTAAAGGTGGTAGTCACCGAAACAGAATCCATTACAACATCTACGGCAACTCCTGCAAGTTTTTTCTGCTCGTCGATAGAAATACCCAGCTTTTTAAAAGTGTCCAGTAATTCTGGATCGACTTCATCTAAACTCTCGTATTTAGGTTTTTTGTTAGGAGCAGAATAATAAGAAATGTTTTGGAAGTTTGGTTTTTCATAATGAACATTAGCCCATTCTGGTTCTTCCATTTGTTCCCATGCTCTAAAAGCTTCCAGTCGCCACTCTGTCATCCATTCTGGCTCTTCTTTCTTTTTAGAGATTGCTCTAACAATATCCTCATTTAAACCAACAGGTAAGGTATCAGATTCTATATCGGTATAAAATCCGTACTCATATTCTTTGGTTTCGAGTTCTTTTTTTAAGTCGTCTTCAGTATATGCCATAATCTGTTTCTTAAATTCTAAAGTAGCAGGTTTATACAATTAATTTCAGAAGTGAAATATAAATCCATTCAATTTACATTCTGAAAGTTGCCTGTCTGCTCTCTAAGTTTTACAGCGAAAAACTTTCGCCACATCCGCATGTTCTTTGGGCGTTAGGATTGTTAAAAACAAATCCTTTACCATTTAATCCGCCAGAATATTCTAAAATAGTTCCTGCCAGATATAGAACGCTACGTTTATCGACAACAATCTTAATATCGTTATCTTCAAAAAGTTTATCATCATCGGCTTTGGATTTATCGAATTTTAATTCGTAGGACAATCCAGAACAGCCGCCACTCTTCACGCCAACACGCACAAAATCCTGAAGGCTGTTAAAGCCTTCTTCTTCCATAAGATTAGAAATCTTTTTCTTTGCGTCTTCACTTACTTTTATCATAGCTTAAAAAGATCTTTTTAAATCGCGTACAAATATACATTAAAACAAGCGTTTTACCATAGCGGTAATATTTGTTTTAAGAATGTCTAAATAAATGTATTCAATTATTATTAGTAGCCTTTGTTTTACCGGATTTAAAAATGGCTAAGTTGTTTTATTTCAAAATCTTCCGGATGATTTCTAAATTCTTATACTTCCTATTGTATTAGTGGGATTATCTGCTAAACCTTTCAGTTTAAATGATAAAATTCATTAAGTGTATGTTGTTGAAATAATATTCATTTATTTTGCATAAAATTTATTTGTGATGTTTGATAATAGTGAGTCTACAAAAACAAGTTTGTCTGAATTGGGAGAATTTGGATTGATCGATCATTTAACCAAAAATTTTTCTCCAAAACATTCTTCTACGATCAAAGCCATTGGTGATGACGCTGCGGTTTTAGATTTTAAAGAAAAGCAAACTCTTGTGAGTACAGATATGCTTGTTGAAGGCGTTCATTTTGATCTTGCCTATATGCCGCTAAAACATTTAGGGTATAAATCTGTGATGGTGAACGCATCAGATATTTATGCTATGAATGCTAAGGCTACGCACATCACAGTTTCTATTGCTCCTTCTAATAGATTTCCTGTAGAGGCTTTAGAGGAATTGTACGCTGGCATACAATTAGCTGCAGATCTTTATAATATCGATGTTATTGGTGGTGATACAACATCTTCAACCTCTGGATTGTTTATTAGTATTTCAGTTTTTGGTGAAGCTGAAAAAGAAGATGTGGTGTACAGAAGTGGTGCAAAACCAAATGATCTTCTAGTCGTAACTGGTGATCTTGGTGCGGCCTATATGGGCTTACAGGTTTTAGAACGTGAAAAGCAGGTTTTTAAAGCCAATCCAAATGCGCAACCAGATCTGGATCAATACACCTATTTAATAGAGCGTCAATTAAAACCTGAAGCACGTAAAGATATCCCACCTTTGCTTAAAGAACTTGACGTAAGGCCAACATCGATGATCGATATTAGTGACGGACTTTCTTCTGAAGTGATACATCTTTGCAAAAACTCTAAAACCGGAGTTAATCTGTTTGAAGAAAAAGTGCCACTGGATCCTGCTGTAATTTCTGTTTGTGAAGAATTTGAATTAGATAGTACGATGATCGCCTTAAGTGGAGGTGAAGATTACGAACTATTATTCACCGTTTCACAATCTGATTTTGATAAAATTAAAGGGAATCCAAATCTGACGGTTATTGGCCATATGACCGAAGAAAGTGCAGGTATGCATCTTATCACACGTGCTAACCAGGCGATTCCATTAGTTGCTCGTGGATGGAACTCTATGAATAGCGAAGATTAAAGCAAGACCTAAGAAGCTTTTGCGTAATGACGTACGCGACGATTTTTTCGCCTTTTGTGAATCTTGGCGATGTAGTTGTTCGTTTCTTTAAATTTCTTAGTAAGGGGTGCTAAAAATCCATTCGCTGTATCTGTCATTTCCTGACCGCAGTTTGCACACTTATATTCGTGTACATGGTCGGTAACATTTTTGGTTACCTTTAACTTGTGGCCAAAAATATTACAGAATAACTTAGCGAAAGAAAAATTGTTGGGGGTGTCTTTCATAAAAGCTTGATTTTTAATTTTTTGACACCCTAAAGTTAAAAAAGCCTTATGAAATTCCCAAAAAATAGCTAATTTTTTGTTAAAAATTAAAATTTAAGTTTTAGGTTGAGGATAATGTAATATTTGTTGAAATTTTTAAACAAATGATAAGCCTCTTCGTTTAAAGACAGTAATTTTTGCATTAGTATTTTTCCTAATCTGTAACGTTTTAGCACTAATTAATGCCAGATCCTGCATACTTTAAAGCTGAAATTTTCCATTGAAAATGACTGGTATCTGAATGCTTTTGAGTAGATTTTGCGTATCTAGAATTGGAATGATGATACTTTCTGAATAAATTTTATCCTTAATTCTTTAGATTTTTGATTGCAGAAATTGTAGTAATAAATCCCTATTTTCAATAAAAGACAAATGCCCATCTGGAAATTCGATAATTTTTGCACTCGTTTTTTTGCCTAATTTTATGGTATTTTCTACATCTAATACCGGATCCTGCTTACCAACAACTATAAATTTATCTCCTTCGAATTGTTCAAAGGCTTCAGTGCTGTCTAATCTGTTCTTCATGCCTAAAGTAGCTGCGATAATGCTTTCTGAAGACATTTTTTGAGCTTCATTCTTAAGAATCTCGATTTCAGGCTTAAATTTTTTATTGTTTTCCGCAGTTAAAAGATTCGATATTGCCATACTTACAAAAGCCGATTTGTTTTTTGCTACTAAATTGGCGACACGATCACGATTTTCTTTCTTTTCTGGAGTATCTTCAGCAGGAGTAGAATTTATAAGGCCGATTTTGGATATTTTTTCGGGATATCTTTTTAGAATTTCCATAATCACATAACCACCCATAGAATGCCCGGCAAAACTTGCTTTTTCTATTTTTAAGTGATCAAGCACTTCAATAACCGCATCTGCCATACTTTCCATAGAGTGAACTTCAGAAATATTTCCTGTTTTACCATGTCCTAAGAGATCGATCGTTATTACTTGCCGGTTTTTAGAAAGTAGTTCCTGGTAGTCTCTCCAAATTTCTTCAGTTTCTAAAAAACCATGTAAAAGTATCAAAGGATTGCTTTTTCCCTTTGATGTAAACTTTATTTGTGTATTTTTATGCTGTATTTTCATAAGCATTACATTAAAAAAGGCCGCAAAATCGATTTAAAAATCAATTTCTGTGGCCTTTTTGTTTTTTTATGAATTCATAATATCTTCGATCTCATCAGCTTCGATCGGGATATTGCGCATTAAATTGAATGGTTCACCATTTTCCTGAATCACAACATCATCTTCAAGTCGAATCCCGAAACCTTCATCAGGAAGATAAATTCCTGGCTCAACCGTAAAAACCTGGTTGGCTTTCATAGGTTCGGTTAAAATTCCGTAGTCATGCGTATCCAGTCCGATGTTATGAGCGGTACCATGCATAAAGTATTTCTTATATGCCGGCCAGTCTGGATTTTCATTTTGAACATCAGCTTTATCAAGTAATCCTAGATCTAGCAATTCCGAAGTCATTAATTTCCCAACCTCTTTATGGAACTCGTCCCACATGGTTCCCGGTCTAAGCCATTTTGTAGACTCAGACTTCACTTTATTAACGGTATTGTAGATTTGTTTCTGGCGATCTGTAAATTTACCAGAAACCGGGATCGATCTCGTCATGTCGCTCGAGTAGTTGGCGTACTCGGCTCCCGTATCTAATAAAATTAGTTCTCCAGCTTTACATTGCCGGTTATTTTCAGTGTAATGTAAAACATTGGCGTTGTTACCGCTGGCGATAATTGGGGTGTAAGCAAAACCTTTAGAACGATTTCTAATCATTTCGTGCCAGTATTCAGCCTCGATCTCGTATTCCCAAACGCCAGGTTTCGTAAATTTAAGCGCTCTTCTAAAAGCTTTTTCGGTAATATCACATGCTTTTTGCATTAGATCCAGTTCGATAGGATCTTTTACAGAGCGTAATCTTTGTAAGATAGGATTACTTTTTGCAACGCGGTGAGCAGGATATTTTTCTTTACACCACTTTATAAAACGGTCGTCACGAGTTTCTGTTTGGATACTTCCCTGAACTCGATAATGTTCATTTTTATTGAAATAAATTGTTTCTGCCTGCGCCATAATTTCAAAAAACACCTTTTCGAAATCCTGTAGCCAGTAAACGGTTTTTACTCCGCTAACCTCAAAAGCTTTTTCTTTTGTAAGTTTTTCGCCTTCCCAAACTGCGATGTGAGGATTGGTTTCTGTAAGGAATAGAATTTCTCGGTGTTCTGGTTTTGGTGCTTCTGGAAATAAAACTAAAATAGCCTCTTCCTGGTCTACACCACTTAAATAGAACAAATCCCTATTTTGCTGAAAAGGCATTGTACTATCGGCACCAATAGGAAAAACATCATTGGCATTAAAAACAGCTAGACCTCCGGGAACCATTCGTTCCATGAAATTTTTACGGTTTTTAATGAATAAATTCCTGTCTATTTGATCATATTTCATAACTCTAATTTCAAAATTATCCTCAAAACTAAAAAACAGTCTTTACAAAGCTTGTTAATCCATGGCTAATATTTGATAAATCGGCATTGCTTGTTTTAGGCACATTGAAAATTTACCGATGCTTTACTGCTGAAAAAAATTCGTTATATTTATACTTCGGAATTTTGATTATTTAATCTTATTTCTGAAATATAATTTACAAATGTAATTGAAATAGGTGTCGTGGCTTTTTTAATGAAATGTTTATTCGATATTTGTTTCATCTTTAATACTTAAAATTTTAAAACTGTGTGTGGAATTGTTTGTGCGTTCGATTTAAAAGAGAAGTCTGATGATTTAAGACCTCAATTATTAGAAATGGCCAGATGTTTAAGACATCGTGGTCCGGACTGGAGTGGGATTTACAGTAATGACAATGTGATCATGGCGCATGAGCGTCTAGCTATTGTCGATCCAATTTCAGGAGGCCAGCCTTTATTGTCTAAAGATGAAAAATTAATACTTGCCGCGAATGGCGAAATATATAATCATAAGAAATTAAGAGAGCAATGCCCAGATTACGACTTTCAAACGGCATCAGATTGTGAAGTTATTCTTGCTTTATACAAACAAAAAGGAGCGAAGTTCCTTGATGATTTAAACGGAATCTTTGGTTTTGCTATTTATGATGTAGAGAATGATGAATATTTAATTGCAAGAGATCATATTGGTATAATTCCATTATATATTGGATGGGATCATAACGGAACTTTTTATGTAGCTTCAGAGCTTAAAGCTTTAGAAGGAAAATGTACCAAGATCGAATTATTCCCTCCTGGTCACTATCTTTCTAGCAAAGAAGAAGGTTTCCAGAAATGGTATGAGCGTGACTGGATGGAGTATGATGCGGTAAAAGATAACGCTACCAGTATCGAAGAACTTAGAGAAGCTTTAGAAAAAGCGGTACACCGCCAATTAATGAGTGATGTTCCTTATGGAGTTTTACTTTCTGGAGGTTTAGATTCTTCAATAACTTCAGCAGTCGCTAAAAAATATTCAGAAAAAAGAATAGAAAGTGATGATAAGGACGCGGCTTGGTGGCCAAGATTACATTCTTTTGCGATTGGGTTGGAAGGTTCTCCAGATTTAGCTGCAGCGCAAAAAGTAGCCGATCATTTAGATACCGTGCATCACGAGATCAAGTTTACCATTCAGGAAGGTTTAGATGCAATAAAAGATGTGATCTATCATTTAGAAACTTATGATGTGACCACGATTAGAGCTTCTACTCCTATGTATCTAATGGCTAGAACTATTAAATCTTTAGGGATTAAAATGGTACTTTCTGGAGAAGGATCAGATGAGCTTTTTGGTGGATATCTTTATTTCCATAAAGCACCAAATGCGAAAGAGTTTCATGAAGAAACCGTTCGTAAATTAGATAAACTACATCAATACGATTGTTTAAGAGCTAACAAATCACTTTGTGCCTGGGGAATCGAAGGCCGTGTACCATTCTTAGATAAGGAATTTATGGATGTTGCAATGCGTCTTAACCCAAAAGATAAAATGATTACTGGTGAGCGTATCGAAAAATGGGTGCTAAGAAAAGCTTTTGAGGATTACCTTCCAGAAAGTGTTGCGTGGAGACAAAAAGAGCAGTTTTCTGACGGAGTTGGATACAGCTGGATCGATACTTTAAAACAATTGGTAGACTCTGAAGTAAGTGACGAGCAACTTAAGAATGCACACTTCAAATTCCCAATTCAGCCACCAACAAGTAAAGAGGAATACTATTATAGAACGATCTTCTCTCAGCATTTTCCAAGTGATGCTGCGGCATTATCTGTACCTTCAGTGCCTTCTGTAGCTTGTAGTACACCAACTGCATTAGAATGGGACGAATCGTTTAAGAACATGAACGATCCTTCTGGTAGAGCAGTGGCAAATGTTCATTCAGATGCATATAAAAAAGATCTTGTAGAAGGTTAATTCTGAATAAAAATAAATGAAAGAGCTATCTAAAATTCGATATTTTGGGTAGCTTTTTTTATACAGTTAAGTTAAATTCAACTTTATAAATTGTAGAATTTCAATCGATTGAAAAATTATGCGATTATTCTTCTTTTTCGTTCTGGAGCGTTGCAAATAAAGGTGTTCGGTGATTTTTAGTCTGAAATCTAGTTTTATTTAAGATTAAACAAAACTGTATCTTACTTATACTTATTCTAAATAGCCTTATAAAGAAGCATTAAAGTTTGTCCATAAATTAATTGGAGTGTATTTTTGCTGTTAAAATTCTATAAATAATCAAACCAATGGGTGGATTTTTAAAATCATCTATCGCAAAAAAAGTTGCGATGGCCTTGTCGGGACTGTTCCTGGTCTTATTTTTACTTCAACACTTTACGATCAATCTAACTTCTGTAATTAGTGAAGATCTATTTAACGAGCTTTCTCATTTTATGGGAACCAATTTCCTGGTACAGGCAATTCTTCAGCCGGTATTGATCTTTGGGGTGATATTCCATTTTGTGATGGGATTTGTGCTTGAAGCTAAAAACCGTGGGGCTAGAAATATAAAGTATGTAAAGTACAATGGTAGTGCTAATTCTAGCTGGATGTCAAGAAACATGATCTATTCTGGATTAGTAGTTTTAGCTTTTTTAGCGCTTCACTTTTATGATTTTTGGGTACCAGAAATTGTACATAAATATGTAGAATCTCACCCAGAAGATGCCTCGAGATATTATGGTGAGTTGGTGGCTAAATTTCAGGATCCAATTCGTGTAGCAGCTTACTGCTTATCTTTTGTGTTCTTAAGTTTACACTTACTTCATGGTTTTTCTTCCTCATTTCAATCTATGGGATGGAATAACAAATATGCTAAAGGAGTAAGAGGCATTACAGTGGCTTATGCTATAATCATTCCGCTAGGATTTATTTTTATAGCATTGTTTCACTATATCAATAACCTTTAATTCGCGAGATTTATGTCAGTTTTAGAATCAAAGATACCAGAAGGACCACTTAAAGATAAGTGGACTAAACATAAGAATGATATTAACCTGGTAAACCCTGCCAACAAGCGTAATATCGATATTATCGTTGTAGGTACAGGTCTTGCAGGAGGAGCTGCTGCTGCAACACTTGCAGAATTGGGTTATAATGTAAAGACTTTTTGCTACCAGGATTCTCCAAGACGTGCACACTCTATCGCTGCACAGGGAGGTATAAATGCATCAAAGAATTATCAGGGAGATGGTGACTCAGATTACCGTCTTTTTTATGATACCGTAAAAGGTGGGGATTACCGCTCTAGAGAAGCGAACGTTTATCGTCTTGCTGAGGTATCAGGAAATATTATCGACCAGTGTGTTGCACAAGGTGTTCCTTTTGCACGTGAATACGGTGGTTATTTAGATAACCGTTCTTTTGGTGGGGTTTTGGTTTCCAGAACTTTTTACGCAAAAGGGCAAACTGGTCAGCAATTATTGTTAGGAGCATATTCTGCAATGAACCGCCAAATTAATCGTGGTAAGATCCAAACTTTTAATCGTCACGAGATGATGGATCTTGTATTGGTTGATGGTAAGGCAAGAGGAATTATCGCCAGAGATATGATTACCGGAGAGATCCAAAGACATTCTGCTCACGCAGTTGTATTGGCATCTGGTGGTTACGGTAATGTATTCTTCCTTTCTACGAACGCTATGGGAAGTAACGTAATGGCAGCATGGAGAGCACACCGTAGAGGTGCTTATTTTGCAAATCCATGTTATACGCAAATTCACCCAACATGTATTCCGGTTTCAGGAGATCATCAGTCTAAACTGACGTTGATGTCTGAATCTTTACGTAATGATGGTCGTATTTGGGTTCCGAAGAAAAAAGAAGATGCAATAGCGATTAGAGAAGGCAAGAAAAAGCCTACCGAACTTTCTGAAGAAGAAAGAGATTATTACTTAGAGCGAAGATATCCTTCATTTGGTAACCTTGTACCTCGTGATGTAGCTTCACGTGCTGCAAAAGAGCGATGTGATGCTGGATTTGGAGTAAATAAAACCGGACAGGCTGTATTTTTAGATTTTGCTAGCGCAATTAAGCGTTACGGAAAAGAAGCGGCTTTCTCAGCAGGGCAAAAAAATCCTTCTGAAGCAGAAATTATAAAATTAGGTAAGGAAGCAGTAGAGGCTAAATATGGTAACCTTTTCCAAATGTATGAAAAGATCACCGATCAAAACCCTTACGAAACTCCAATGATGATCTTCCCGGCAGTACACTATACGATGGGAGGACTTTGGGTAGATTATAACTTACAAACAACTATTCCTGGATGTTACGCCGCAGGAGAAGCAAACTTCTCAGATCACGGCGCGAACAGATTGGGAGCTTCGGCTTTAATGCAGGGGCTTGCAGATGGTTACTTTGTACTTCCTTATACGATAGGAGACTATCTTTCAGGAGATATTAAAACCGGAAAAATCCCAACAGATTCTCCAGAATTTGAGGCTGCAGAAAAAGATGTTCGTGGTAAGATCGAGCGTTTGATGAATGCAGGCGGAAAATACTCTGTAGATACTTACCATAAAAAATTAGGTAAGATTATGTGGGATAAATGTGGTATGGCACGTAATGAACAAGGTCTTAAAGAAGCTATCGAAGAAATTAAAGCTTTAAGAGAAGATTTTTGGAAGAACGTAAAAGTTACCGGTACCGCAGATAGTAAAAATGCTGAATTAGAAAAAGCAGGTCGTGTGGCCGATTTCCTAGAACTAGGAGAGCTTTTCGCAAAAGATGCATTACATAGAAATGAGTCTTGTGGAGGACACTTTAGAGAAGAGTATCAAACCGAAGAAGGTGAAGCTTTAAGGGACGATGAAAACTTTAGATATGTAGCTGCCTGGGAATACAAAGGACAACCAAGCGATGCTGCTCTTCACAAAGAAGAACTTATTTTCAACAATATCGAATTAAAAACAAGAAGTTATAAATAGATGCAAGTGTTGAGATATGAGCTGTTACAAATTAGCGACTCAAGACTCAATACTCAATACTAAAATCTAAAGAATATGAAACTTATATTAAAAATATGGCGACAAGAAAACGCTAAGTCTGCAGGGAAGATGGTATCCTATCCTATCGACGGTATCGAAGGAGATATGTCTTTTCTTGAAATGTTAGACGTTTTAAATGAAGAGCTTGTTGCTAAAGGAGAAGATCCGGTAGAATTCGATCATGACTGTCGTGAAGGAATTTGCGGTTCTTGTTCATTACAAATTAACGGTGAACCTCACGGTCCAGATAAATTAATAACAACCTGCCAATTACACATGCGTTCTTTTAATGATGGTGATACGATCGTGATCGAGCCATTTAGAGCCAATGCGTTCCCGGTAGTTAAGGATTTGATCGTAGATAGAACTTCTTTCGATCGTATTCAGCAGGCGGGTGGATATGTTTCTGTAAATACTTCAGGAAACACTATCGATGCCAATAGTATTCCTGTAAATAAGCATGATGCAGACGATTCTTTCGCTGCAGCAACCTGTATTGGTTGTGGTGCGTGCGTTGCAGCTTGTAAGAATGCAAGTGCGATGTTATTTACTTCAGCAAAAGTTTCACAATATGCTTTACTTCCGCAGGGACAGGTAGAAGCTACAGATCGTGTTATGAATATGGTTCGCCAAATGGATCTTGAAGGTTTTGGTAACTGTACAAATACCGGTGCTTGTGAAATTGAGTGTCCTAAAGGAATATCTTTAGAGAATATTGCTCGTATGAACCGTGAATATTTATCTGCAAGTACAAAAGGATAAAAAATATTTTTTCTGAATAGAACTGAATCCCGATTTCTCTTTAGATTTCGGGATTTTTTATGCATCTTATTTAAAAATTTTTATGGCTTTTTCTGAATCCCTTATTTCTAAACTTCCGGCTTCTCCTGAAAATATTTTCTCAAAAATGAGCGGTTTAGCCAATCGTTATAACGCGATAAATATGTCACAGGGATTTCCTGGTTTTAAAAGCGATGATCGTTTAAAGGAATTGGTTTATAAGGCCATGAAAGGCGGTTATAATCAATATGCGCCCTTAGCAGGAATTCCAGAGCTACGCGAAGAAATTGTAAAGAAAATTGAAGTGCTTCACGGCAAAAAGTATCATTCAGATTCAGAAATAACTTTAACTGCCGGGGCATCACAGGCTTTAAATAGTGCTATTTCAGCTTTTGTTCATCCTGGTGATGATGTCATTATTTTTAAACCGGCTTACGATATTTACGAGCCGATCGTAAAAATAAATGGAGGAATTCCGGTTCATATTCAGCTTAAAGGAAAGGAATATACAGTAGATTGGAACGAAGTAAAAACTAAAATTAGCGATAAAACGAGGATGATCGTGATTAACACACCTCACAATCCCAGCGGAACTATTTTGTCTAAAGCAGATATGCTGCAATTAGAAAACTTGCTTAAAAACACCAATATCATCCTTTTAAGCGACGAAGTTTATGAGCATATTATATTCGATGGTAAAAAGCATCAAAGCGCTTCAGCTTTTCCACAATTGTCTGAAAGAGCAATCGTTTGTGCCTCTTTCGGGAAAACTTTTCATAATACGGGTTGGAAAATGGGCTATTGCGTAGCGCCAGAAATCTTAATGAAGGAGATTTGGAAATTTCATGAAATCACCGTTTTCTGCGTAAATCATCCTATGCAACGAGCTTTTGCGGAATATCTCAAAGACCCCGAAACTTACTTGAGTTTGCCGCAGTTCTATCAGGAAAAAAGAGATTATTTTCTTGAACAGATTAAAGACACAAGGTTTAAAGTTATTCCGTCTGCCGGAACTTATTTTCAGCTTTTGGATTATTCTGAGATTACAACCGAATCTGATATCCTTTTTGCTGAAAAATTAGTGAAAGAATACCAGTTAGCATCGATTCCGGTGTCGGTTTTTAATATCAATAATCAAGATCTAAAGCAATTGCGTTTTTGTTTCGCGAAGGAAAATGAGACTTTAGATAAAGCAGCTGAAATATTACTCAAAATTGGTTAATTTCGCCTCTCTTTTTTGAGGTCTAGAAATGAAAATCACCATCCAAAATAACCATTTTCAGTTGGCGTGTAGCGGCGTTTCTTATTGGGAAGAGCAAAAAGCTTTGCTGGTGGCCGATGTTCATTTGGGAAAGATCTCTCATTTTAGAAAATACGGCAGCGCGGTGCCACAATCAGCGATTCAGACGAATTTTGATCGTTTAGACGTAGCGGTAACCGAGTTTCAACCGCAGAAAATTATCTTTTTAGGAGATCTTTTTCATAGTGCCTTGAATGCCGAATGGAATTTATTTGAAAACTGGCTTCAAAAGCAGCAAGCTGAAATCATTTTAATTGCCGGGAATCACGATATCATTTCTCCGATTCATTATGAAGAACTAGGAGTGAAAATTTATCAGGAATTACAGATCGAGAACTTTCGTTTAACCCATCATCCTGAAGAAAAAGAAACCGATTTTAATATTTGTGGACATATTCATCCCGGTTATCGATTGGTTGGTTTAGCAAAGCAAAATTTAAAATTGAAATGTTTCTTTCGAAGCAAAAATCAATTGATTTTACCTGCTTTTGGTGAATTTACCGGTGCTTTTTTAATGAAACCTGAAGAAGAAGATCAAGTCTTTGTTTGTGCACAATCTGAAGTAATTCGAGTAAGCTAAAATTCATCCTATTTTCATACAAAATCAAACTTTAACCTAACACTAACGTTGGTTTATTCAGGCGTTTGGTAATTTCATTTGAAATTTGCGTCACCCTGAACCTGTCCATCAGGCAGGATCAGAAGGACAACTTAGCTCAAATACTATGAAACCAAAATTACTTGCTGTTCTCAATTTTATTTCCGTAGTGATCACACTTTTTGTGAGTTATTATACGCAGGCCGTAAAACTCAACGGAAATACGATGGGAAGTTTAAGTCACGAATATTTCAATTTATTCACGCCGGCAGATTATGCTTTTGCGATCTGGGGAATTATTTACCTGGGATTGCTGGCATTTTCAGGCTATCAAATCTACCAGGCTTTTGGCCCTAAAAAAGATTTGCAGTTTCTTCAGCAAACAAAATTCTGGTTCATTTTAGCGAATCTCGCCAATGCCGCCTGGGTTGTGATTTGGTTATACGAATACACCGGTTTATCGATCTTTTTGATGCTGCTGATTCTCTTTTCACTTATTAAGATCATTCTCAATACCAATATGGAACGCTGGGATGCACCTTTTAAGATCATCGCGTTTAGCTGGTGGCCCATTTGTTTGTATTCGGGTTGGATTGCGGTAGCGACCATTGCAAATATTGCCGCTTATTTAGCCAAGATTGGATGGAATGGAGGTATTTTTTCTGAAGTACAGTGGACGAGCACTATGATCGTGATTGCTGCAATTTTGAATATTGTAATGATTTATACCCGAAATATGCGCGAATTCGCCGCCGTTGGAATTTGGGCTTTATTTGCGATCTATATGCGACATTCAGAAAATCAAACTTTAATTGCTTACGTCGCTCTTGGCGCTGCAATTTTAATAGGGATTAACACAGCTTACCACGGTTTCATCAACCGAAAACAAAACCCAATGTATCGAATGATTAAGTAGTAGTTAGTAGTTAGACCGGCTGACGCCTTTTAGAAATTAGATTTTAGATCGCTTCGCTTTTGGAGAATAGATTCAGGATACAATTGAAAGGAATCAAGATTCATTTTCTTGAATTTTAAATTTATAATTGATGTCATCTCGACCGTAGCGGAGAGATCTTTTTTCTTTTGAAGTTATGAAATTTTTATAGGCGAAAGGTCATTCTGAACCTGCCCGTCCGGCAGGCGGGCTTGGTTTCAGAATCTCATAAGAGTGATAAGATCCCGGATCAAGTCCGGGATGACGAACTTATATCAACCAAAGTCTATTCTCTAGAATCTAGACTCTCAAATCTAATATCTCAATTCTAACTACTCACTACTAAAACCCCAAAACCTGATAAATATCATATTTTAAACGGTGGCTACTTTTCATCTTTGGTGATTAAACCTAAAACAAATGAAAAACGCCATATCCCCACATCAATTTCATATTCCGGTGATGGGCATTGCTTACACCATCGATACGCCGGTGAAAGTGGCGCATTTTGGGATAAATTCTTCCATTTCGATTATTGAAGATCACCTTATCGAAAAAATGCGCGAGTATTATTATAAACTCAACAACGAGACTTTTCAACCCATAACCAAAAAAGAACCAAACTTCAGGGCCAAGCGAATTACAGATTATCTTAATTTGATTAGCGAGGAGGTGAAAAAGAAAGTAGAAGAGGTGAAAACCGCTGCTTTTTCTAGCACTTCAGAGATTACCAAGTATTTCGAGATGCTCCCTGAAGTTTCAGAATTAAAGCAGAAATACCTCAAATTTCTTCAGCTTAATGATTCTTCGGAAAAAGAAAACCTGGAATCCGAACTTCGCGAGGAAGTAAAACCCGGTGCGATCGAAGTCAATATTATGACGAAGATCGATAACGATCAGCTTGACGAAAATAAAGAACCGGTAGAGAATGGTTCTGATGCTTTGCAGGCGCTAAAGGGTTATGCTGAAAGCGATTTAGAAAATTCAACTTTGGTATTTTCTGCAGGGATGAATCCAAGATTGTTTAATTACCTGTCTTCTTTTAAAACCTTCAGTCCAGATGAAAACGGAAATTTTCAGAAAGCGATTGCTATCAAAGTGAGCGATTATCGTTCGGCATTGATTCAGGGAAAATACCTCGCAAAACGTGGAATCTGGGTTAGTGAATTCAGAATCGAATCTGGCTTGAATTGCGGCGGACACGCTTTCGCAACCGATGGTTATTTGCTGGGGCCGATTATGGAAGAATTTAAGCAGAAAAAGGACGAATTACAGTCAGAATTAGCTTCTTTATACCGAAGTGCTGTTGCTGAAGAAGCCGAAATTTCAGCATTGCCAGAAATTAAGATCACCGTTCAGGGCGGGATTGGTACGTTTGAAGAAGACACTTTGCTGAAAGACTATTTTCAAGCCGATGCCACTGGTTGGGGTTCGCCGTTTTTGTTGTGTCCTGAAGCTACAAATGTTGATAAAGAAACCCTCGAAAAACTTCAAAAATCGAAAGAAAAAGACATTATTTTAAGTCATAGTTCGCCACTTGGCGTTCGGTTTAATTATTTGAAAGGTGCGAGTGGAGAAGAATTCCGAAGAAAAAATCTTTTGCGTAATAAACCCGGGAGCTCGTGTCCCGAGAAATTGTTAGAATCGAATACCGAATTTACCGAAAAGCCTATTTGCACCGCTTCGCATAAATATCAGAAATTAAAACTGAAGCAAATTCAGCATTCAGATTTATCGAATGAAGAAAAAGCGAAGGAAGCCGAAAAGTTGTTTCAAAAGGAGTGTTTGTGTACCGGTTTGTGCAATAGTGCAGCTAAAAATTACAATTTCAGCTTTGTAAAGAAAATGTATTTTGTGACCGTTTGTCCCGGGCCAAATTTGGCGTATTTCGATGATGAATATTCTTTGCAGGAACTTACAGATCATATTTATGGGCGTAAAAGTGTGTTGGATGGTTATCGCCCGCATATGTTTATTAAAGAGTTGCAGTTGTACATCGATTATTTGAAGGAATTGTTAGATACCACAGATTTTTCGAATAAGAGAGAGGCAAAAAAATTTACGCGATTTTCACAGAATTTGGAAGAAGGCATTACTTATTATAAGAATCTTTTCTGCGGAAGGGTAATCAAAGAAGAGCAATTTCTAACCGATCTATTAGTTTGTGAAAGTCAGATTTTAGAAATAACGCATCAGGCAGAAGTGGCTTAACAAAGTAGATCACTACGCTGTTAGATTTGAGATTTTAGATCGGCTTTACCTCTTAGAAAATAAATAATGTGTGAATGTGTTAATTTGGAAATGAATTTTTCAATTGCAATCATATAAATGTCAGGTCGAGTGATTTTAATGCAGCTTTAGCAAAATTAAAATAGTATCGAGATCTGGTTTTTCCGATCAAAAAGCATTTGTCATATCGAGTGGATTTCAATTGAAATTTGTATCGAGTTATCGTTTCCAATAAATTCTCGATACAATCCCGATAATATCGGGATCATTCGAATTGACATTTTATATTATTGATAGCAGCAGTATGTGCAGAAATCTAAAAGCGAAGCGATCTAAATTCTAGCAGCGAAGCGGTCTAATATCAATAAAAATCACGTCATTCCCTTAATATCATTGCTCCAGGTCGGGTAGGCAAAGATCATTGCTTTTAGATCCTTGCAAGAAAGTCCGCCGCACATTGCCATCACAAACATATTGATCATTTCACCGGCTTCCGGCCCAACCAAATGAGCACCAAGAACCTGTTCGGTTTTTTTGTCTTTGATGACTTTAAAAGCGTAATGTCGATTCGCAATTCGTTTAGAATTAAACCAACTGGGTGCCGATTTGTGATTCACCACATAATCAAAACCTCTTTCTTTGGCTTGTTGTTCCGAAAGTCCTACGGAAGCCACATTAGGAAGCGTAAAAACTACCGAAGGTTGCGGAGGATAATGCGCTTCAGTTTTATTGTATTTCCCTAAAAGATTCGCTGAAACCACACGTGATTCCTGAGAAGAGAGCGGCGTAAGCGGTAAACCTTCACTGTCTGAAACATCTCCGCAGGCATACACATCTTTATTTGAAGTATTCTGTAAATGTTCGTTGACTGAAATTCCTTTGTTGGTAAAAGCGACATTTCCTTTTTCTAAATCTAATTCATCTATCGAAGGAACACGCCCGGCGGTATTAAAAACCAATTCGGCTTTTGCTGAAACTTCTTCTCCGTCTTTGGTTTCCGCAGTTACGCGAAGATATTTTCGAAGCTTTTCAACCTTGGAAGCTTTCGCATTGAAGATGAATTTAATTCCGATTTTCTCGGAAGCATCAGTAAGATGAGCGACCATATCTTCATCAAAATTTGAAAGCGGTCTTGGTTCTGTATCGATCATTGTGACTTCAACGCCAAGACGTGCAGCGATATGTGCAAACTCCATCCCGATGTAACCGGCGCCGATAAAGATCATTGATTCCGGCAGTTTTTCTAACTCCAGGAAATCATCACTATTCAGCATTAATTCTGCTCCCGGAATTTTAAGGGGCATTGGTTTGTTTCCGGTAGCGATCACAATCTTTTTCGCTTTTACCGTTTTTCCTTCTACTGAAAGTGTGTTTTCGTCTAAAAACTTAGGGGACTGGTGGTACATTTTAATACCAAGTTCTGCCAGATCTTTTTCGGTGGCAGCGGGAATTGCTTCAGTAAATTTTAGCTTGAATTTCTGGAGATCCTGCCAGTTAACTTCCGGCATTTTTGAAATTCCCAGTCCCATCATATTTTGGGAACGTTCGATAATTTCTGTAATACCAACCAAAACTTTTTTAGGATCGCAACCTCGATTTGGGCAGGTACCACCGTATTCTCGGTTATCGGCGATAGCGACTTTCCAGCCGGCTTCAGCGCAATCTTTAGCCACGCCTTTTCCGGCAGTTCCGGTACCGATTACAAAAACATCAAATTCTTCTATTCCCATATTTTTTATTTTAGCTTTTTAGTAGTTAGATTTTAGATCGCTTCGCTGTTAGATTCTAGAATTTAGACAGTTTCACTTTTAGAAATTAGACAATTTGATAATGTGTCAATGTGCTAATTTGAAAATTTAGATATAGTCAACTTTCGCTTTAAATTGAGGTCTATAGTCTATGTTCTATTTTCTAATATCTTAGATCTAATGTCTCAATTCTAACTATTCACTACTATTATATATACTTCACAACTCCGCCCTCAACTTTTAGTTTTGCGCCGTTGGTTGCTGAAGAAAGCGGACTCGCAACATAAGCGATCATATTAGCCACCTCCTGCGGATCGGCAAAGCGTTTTAAGATCGATGTTGGTCGGTCGTTTTCAAAGAATTCTTTCTGAAAATCTTCAAAAGATTGATCTTCCGGAACTCCTTCTTCTAAACCTTCGGTTCGTGTTGGTCCCGGTAACACGCTGTTTACGGTTACTCCGGTTCCGGTAGTCAATTCAGCTAAACCTCTGGAAATTGCGAGCATTGCAGTTTTTGTCATTCCGTAGTGAACCATTTCCACAGGGATGTTTAAAGCACTTTCGCTAGAAATAAAGATGATTCTTCCCCATCCTTTTTCCATCATTTTCGGCATTAAAGCTCTCGAAAGTCTTACGCCACTCATTACGTTGATATCGTAAAACTGTTGCCAGTCTTCATCTGTCGTGTCGAAAAACTCTTTGTTAGCAAAGATTCCAACATTATTGATTAGAACATCTACACTCCCAAGTTGTGTGATAAGTGCATCTATTTCTTCAGTTTTGCTGAAATCACAAGCAATCCCGCTTATTTTTTTACTATCAGTTTCTTTTCTAAGTTTTTCTAAAGAAGTATTTACTGAATCCTGAGAGCTACCGTTAATTATGACTTCTGCTCCTTCTAAAGCAATGGTTTTTGCCGCAGCATAACCAATACCTTTTGTTGATCCTGAAATAAAAACTTTTTTGTTTTTTAGTTGATAATCCATTTTGTCTTTTTTTATTTAGAAATTAGAGCTTAGACCGCTACGCTATTAGAATATAGATGATTTGATAATGTCTAATTTTAAAATGAATGAAATGCTTAATTTTATTTCTAAATTTAGAAACAGTCAACTGCCGTTTTGAACACTGTCCTATTTCCTTTTTCAATATTTTCTTTTCTATGCTCCAGTTTCTCTTATCTTTTTTCTATACTCTATTTTCTAATATCTAACGTCTCAATTCTAACTACTCACTACTACTCTTCTTTACCGCCCAAACTTCATATTCCAGGTTTTTCAGTAGAAAAAAGATGAATAGCGCATACAACATTTGTGTGCCTACTGCGCCCCAATCTTCTTTAAAAGCACAGCCGGTAATGAGCATCATTATAAAGATGGCTGTTGCCGCGAGTGATTTTTTACTAGCAATCCCGAAAATGATAAATCCACCCAAAATCACTTCAATAAAAGGTATTGAGTAAGCAATCATTTCAACTAAAGCTAAAGGAAGCATTGTGCCTTCAAAACCCTGTGTGAGTCCGCTGGCAAAAGCTTCTAACTTTGGGATTCTAACAAATCCGTGAAGGAAAAAGTTGATTCCCAAAGTGATTCTAGCAAGCAGAAAAGCGAGTTGGTGGTTAGACATTGCAATTTTTCTTTGAAATTACATTCTTTGAGACGGAATCGCTGTTATGGAAATTGTAAAATATTTAGATGATGTTTTGCTAATTTGCGGCGTGAAATTAAAAGTTAGACCGCTAAAGCTACTAGAGAATAGATTTTAGACAGAAAGAAGAGTTATAGGAATTTCACATGTAAGTTACAATAAGCTGAGTGCTAATTGCTGATAGCTTAAAGCTAATACGTTAAAAATTTCATAGCCAGTTGTGAAGCTTTTTTTTAGCAATTATCTTTGCAGCAATGAGTACATCTACAATCGCCCAAAGTTTTGCACAATCCCCGCAACAGCAGGAATTGCGGGACGCTATTGCCGTTTCTGAAAAAAATACCGATAAACTTCATCTAAAAGGCCTTGTTGGCTCGTCACTTTCTTTTGTGGTGGCCAATGCTTTTAAAGACGCTAAGCGCCCATTTTTGATGGTTTTAAACGATAAGGAAGAAGCTGCTTATCACCTAAACGACCTCGAGCAGTTAGTTGGCGAGGACAATGTATTGTTCTATCCCGGCAGTTATCGTAGGCCATACCAGATCGAAGAAACCGATAATGCGAATGTGCTTTTACGTGCCGAAGTTTTAAACCGAATCAATTCGCGTAAAAAACCGCCCGTGATCGTTACCTATCCGGATGCGCTTTTTGAAAAAGTGGTTACGCGGAAGGAACTCGACAGAAGTACCCTAAAGATCAAGGTAAATGACGAACTTTCGATTGATTTTGTAAACGAAGTTTTGTTCGAATACAAATTCAAAAGAGTAGATTTTGTTACAGAACCTGGTGAATTTTCAGTGCGTGGTGGGATTATCGATGTATTTTCATTCAGTAATGACGAACCCTACCGAATCGAATTTTTTGGGGATGAAGTAGATAGTATTCGAAGTTTCGATGTAGAGTCGCAATTGTCTACCGATAAGGTGAACAAGATTTCGATAATGCCGAATGTTGAGAATAAAAAGCTCGATGAGGTTCGGGAGAGTTTCTTAAAATATGTCGCCGATAATACGCTGATATTCGTTAAAAATCTCGACCTTTTTTCAGCGCAGATCGATAAGCTCTTCAGTAAAGCAGAAGAAGCTTTTGAAAAAATTTCAGGAGAAATTAAACAAAGTGAACCAAAGGAACTTTTTTGTACTTCAGAATTAATAAAAAAACAACTCCTTGACTTTTCGGTAGCGGAATTAAGCAATCAGGCATACTTAAAACCGAAGAAGGAAATCGTATTTTTTGTGACTCCGCAGCCTTCGTTCAATAAGCAGTTCGATTTATTGATCAATAATTTAATCGAAAATCAGGAAAGAGGATATTCCAATTATATTTTCTGCGGAAGCGAACAGCAGGCGAAGCGTTTCCACGATATTTTTAAAGATCAGGAGAAAGAGGTAAAATATAAGACGGTGGTACTTTCGCTTTTTCAGGGATTTATTGATGAGCAGGCGAAAAATGTTTGCTATACAGATCATCAGATCTTTGAGCGTTACCATAAATTCAGCTTAAAAAATGGCTATGCGAAAAAGCAGGCGATAACGCTAAAAGAATTGACCAATCTTACGGTTGGTGATTACGTAACCCATATCGATCACGGAATTGGGAAGTTTGGCGGACTGCAAAAAATAGATGTTGAAGGCAAAAAGCAGGAAGCGATCAAATTGATCTATGGCGAACGCGATATCCTTTATTTAAGCATTCACTCGCTACATAAAATTTCAAAATATAACGGGAAAGACGGGAAGGAACCAAAGATCTTTAAACTGGGTAGTAATGCCTGGAAAAACTTGAAGAAAAAGACTAAAGCACGCGTTAAACATATTGCTTATAATTTAATTGAATTATACGCAAAACGACGTTTGCAGAAAGGTTTTGCTTACGGTCCCGATTCGTATTTGCAGCACGAGCTGGAAGCTTCATTTATTTATGAAGATACACCAGATCAAAGCACCGCAACCGAAGCGGTTAAAAAAGATATGGAAAACGAACGCCCAATGGATCGTTTGGTTTGTGGCGATGTTGGTTTTGGGAAGACAGAAGTTGCGATTCGTGCCGCGTTTAAAGCGGTAGATAACGGTAAACAGGTGGCGGTTTTAGTGCCAACCACGATTTTAGCTTTTCAGCATCATCAAACTTTTTCTGAACGTTTAAAAGATTTGCCGGTAACGGTTGATTATCTAAACAGATTTAGAACCGCAAAAGAACGTCGTGAAACCCTTGCCGATCTCGAAAAAGGAACGGTTGATATTATCATCGGGACGCATCAGTTGGTGAATAAGTCGGTTAAATTTAAAGATCTTGGATTGCTGATCGTTGATGAAGAACAGAAGTTTGGAGTAGCGGTTAAAGATAAGCTGAAAACGATCAAAGAAAATGTCGATACATTAACCTTAACGGCAACGCCAATTCCGCGTACACTTCAGTTTAGTTTAATGGCAGCGCGAGATTTATCGACCATTACAACGCCTCCGCCAAACCGTTATCCAATCGAGTCGAATGTGATTCGTTTTTCCGAAGAAACCATTCGTGACGCCGTGTTGTATGAAATTCAGCGTGGCGGTCAGGTGTTTTTTATTCATAACCGAATCGAAAATATTAAGGAAGTTGCCGGAATGATTCAGCGTCTCGTTCCGGATGCAAAAGTTGGCATTGGTCACGGCCAGATGGATGGGAAGAAATTGGAGAAATTGATGCTGAGTTTCATTAATGGGGAGTTTGACGTTTTGGTTTCAACTACGATCATTGAAAGTGGATTAGATGTCACCAATGCGAACACAATCTTTATTAATAATGCGAATAACTTCGGACTTTCAGATCTGCACCAAATGCGTGGTCGAGTAGGGCGAAGCAACAAAAAGGCGTTCTGTTATTTTATCACGCCGCCCTATTCTGCGATGACCGAAGAAGCGCGTAAACGAATGACGGCGCTGGAGCAGTTCTCAGACCTGGGAAGCGGATTCAATATTGCAATGAAAGATTTGGAAATTCGTGGTGCCGGAGATCTTTTAGGTGGTGAACAAAGCGGATTTATTAACGAAATTGGGTTTGATACTTATCAGAAAATCCTGAATGAAGCCATCGAAGAGCTGAAAGAAAATGAGTTTAAAGACTTGTATGCCGATCAGGAAAATGCAGAAGAAAAAGATTACGTAAAAGAAACGCAGATCGATACCGATTTTGAAATTCTGTTCCCAGATGATTATATCAATAATATCGCAGAACGACTGAATTTATATACCAAGCTTAACGAGCTGAAAACCGAAGAAGAATTAGAGAAATATGAAGCTGAACTGGTCGATCGTTTTGGAGAATTACCAATTCCGGCGGTTGATCTATTAAACAGCGTTCGTATAAAATGGATCGCTTCGAAAATCGGACTCGAAAGGATTATTATGAAGCAAAATAAATTGATTGGTTATTTTATTGCCGATCAGCAATCAAGTTTCTACCAAACCAATACGTTTACCAAAGTCTTGCAATACGTGCAAACGCATCCTAATGCCTGCAAGATGAAGGAAAAGAAAACCCGAAATGGTTTACGATTATTGCTGACTTTTGAAAGAATTAATTCTATCGAAAAAGCTTTAAAGGCTTTACAGCCTTTGGATTTTAGAAAGAAAACCGCTGAGGTCGAAGCTTAGATTTTTATATAATTCGCTTTTTGTCAACTTAATCTTTTCACTTTAATAATGTCATGCTGAACTGGATTCAGCATCTCATGCTGCAGACCCTGAATCAAGTTCAGGGTGACGGAAATACAAGAATTATGATAAAGCGGATATACAATGTGCTTAAGATTAATAACATCTAAAACCTCAAATCTGATATTTAAACTCAAAACCAATTTCAGCTAAATTATTCGAAGAAATTATTTTCCCTTTAGAAGGTCGATTTTGGTCATATTCTGGGGCTTTTATATTTCTTGATTTCGCTTCTTTGGCGTAGTATTCAGATTTTTTGGGATGTTCGGGATGGGCGGCATTAAAAACAGTCCCAAATTCATCATTTTTGATGATTTTGGATAATAATTGGATGCAATCTTCACGCTGAATCAAATTTGCCGGCGCATCTGCATTTTTGAGTCCGCTTTTATTACTTAGAATCGTTACCGGATGGCGATCTTTGCTAATTAAACCTCCAAATCTTACGATCGTCACATCAAAATTAGGATTATCGATCAATAAATTTTCGCAGGCGATAAGTTGTTTTGCAGCTGCAGATGTTCCGTTGGGTTTGCTTTCTTCAGTATATTCAGGGAAGCTTTCCTGATCCTCAAAAACACTCGTAGAACTAACGAATATTAGCTTTTGAATTCCAGATTTTTCGATAAATGAGATGATATTGGTGATTTTTCCGGTAAAATCTGCTTCTGGATTTCTTCGTAGTCCAGGCGGAATATCAATGATCAAAACATCTGAATTCGATAAAAAAGAGCTCATGTCACCCTGAACTCCGTTGTCATAAAGTTCGAGTTTATACGGCGTAATTCCTTCCGAAGAAAGTTCTTGCATTTTGCTGGCTGTGGTGGTAGATCCTTTTACAGAATAACCGTCTTCGACCAGCTTTTTTGCAAGTGGAAAACCTAACCATCCACATCCTAATATTGAGATTTGCATATTTTATAATTTTAGATTAGAGAACGCTTCGCTGTTAGATGTTAGAATTTAGACTTGTTGGCAGTTTCCGGTTCACGATTTTTTGATCTGTCTAAGCCTTCAGCAGTTAGCGATTAGATTAATTTGGTGTTCTTCAATCTTGGTTCTTTATTCCGTTTCCTTAATTTTAGAATTTGTCTATACTCTCTAATCTATTCTCTATTTTCTCAGTAGAAAACCTTCCTTATAATTACTCCAAAACAATTCGTTTCTTATAAATCACCGCATCGTTTAGCACGAAGGGTTTTG
This sequence comes from Zunongwangia mangrovi, assembly GCF_900112105.1. Taxonomy (GTDB): domain Bacteria; phylum Bacteroidota; class Bacteroidia; order Flavobacteriales; family Flavobacteriaceae; genus Zunongwangia; species Zunongwangia mangrovi. Next base: position 759,257 of record NZ_FOKV01000001.1, read on the forward strand.
GGATCATGTTTTCCGCTCGTTTTGGTACGTTTAGTTCTTCATTTTCCAAAAGATCGTAGCTAGATTCGTATAAAATGAATTCGGCCGACTTGGATTTGTCTAAACTGAAATTCATTCGCAGCGTGTCTTTGCTGGAAATGTAATAACTTAATAGTCGGTTGCGCCATCTTCGGGTAAACATATTAAAGGATTCTTCGCCAAGCTTTACATCTTCAGGAGTTCTTCCGTTAACTTCAAATTTGCTGAAATCTGTTAAGTTTTCAGTGTAAATTTCCATGCGTTTTGCGTCTCGATTTGGTGCGATTTTTAACGAATATCGAAATTCGTTAGTTGTACTATCAATTTTTTGAAGGATGATCCCGGGTGCGGCGATATCGATCTTTGGCGCATCGCTTCGCCAGGTAAAACCAGAATTATATTTACTGCTGAATTTAGTTTCAGAAGTCGCTAATTTCACCGGTTCTTCTCCAAAATATTGCGCGGTCCATTCGTCGATCATGTTGTCGTAAGAAAACCAATTGGCTTTATCTTCATCGGCATCAAATAAATACACTAAGCTGTTGGGTTTAGGTTTTTCTGAAGTGAATTCTGAAGTAAAATGCGCATAAAACATAAACACATTGAAGCCAATAAACAGCAACACAGCGAGCAGATCTTTTTTACTGAAATATCCGAAAACGGGTAAAAACAGCGTAAATAATAAAATGCTGAGAATAGCTGCGACAAAAAGGATTTTTAATCCTAAAGCCACCGGAAACATTTGAATAAATGGAAATAAAATAAATAAAGCCGGTAAACTTAGAATAGTGTTTAAAATCAAATTTGGTTGCTTTTGGCGTAGCATTAAAAACAATTGGATAATGCCAAAATAAGCCGGAATGATAAAGTAGGCCGCACCTTTTAAACCAAAAGCGAGTAAGCTGCAAATAAGTATCCAGAAAAATAGCGGAGCTACAAATTGGGAGGCTGTATGCTCTTCAGAATAAAACTTGTGATACACAAAAAATGCCACCGTTAAACTTAACAATATTGCTGCAGTGATATAACTATAGCCGTTGTAGGTGAAGCCATGTAACATTTCGGAATATTCGGGATAGATGTAAAGACAGAATTTCCAAAGTCCAAAAACTAAAAGTCCGCCGATAATAAGACTTAAAAAATAGGGCACAAAACCTTTGAATATCGCCTTAATATCGAGTTGCTTTTTAAAGATTCCAAACCCAACAACAACGAAAAATAAAAGGAATGCCAGAATGAGCATTGGCGTGATCCAGCTAAAAGGATAAGTTATAAACTGGCCAAAAGGCAAATTGAAGTATAAAAGATCTTGATCTGAATTTAGTTGATTTAGATCTGCATTTTTAAAATAATGGAGTAGTGGCATTAGGTAATCGCCCTGGTGTGCCAGCGTTTCGAGATCTAAGTTATTAGGAACGTCATTCGCGGTATGATAATCAAAATGATCTCCAATAAATGCGAAGTTGAAGCCATTAATGTTTCCAAATTCTCTAAGAACCGTAAGATCTGTATCGTTTGGTAAAAGTTTATAAACACTGTAGGCTAAAGAATTTGTGGTAGGGAAAGGCACTTTAGCTTCTTTAAAAGCTTTGATAAGCTTGGCGTTTCCGGCATTGGTTTCTAACAGCATAAATGAGCTGCCACCGCTACCACGAGCTTCAAAATTTAAAGCAAGTTTTGCGTCTTTCGCCCAGGGATGTTCTTTGATAAACAGCTCGGCTCCCATAAGTCCGATTTCTTCAGCATCAGTAAATAAGATGATAATATCGTTTTCAGGAGTATTTCCTTCAGCAGTAAAAGCACGTAAACCTTCAAGAATTGTAGCAACACCGCTACCGGCATCACTGGCGCCATGCGAAGAATGTGGCTGGCTGTCGTAATGAGACATTAGAACGAGTGCGTCTCCGTTTCCACTTCCTTTAATTCGGGTTAAAATATTTTGTGGTCGGCTAAGAATTGCGGCATCATTTAGCACAAAATCCTCTTGAGTTTGTACTTCTAAGCCTAGATTTTGAAGCTCGTTAACGATATAATTTCTTACAGAACTATGTGCGGCACTTCCTAAATAGTGTGGTGATTCCCCAACTTTCTCTACGTGCTGAAACGCCCTGTTTACTGAAAATTCATTTTCTGGAACTTCTTCTTGAATATCTGATGGCTTAAGGCTGTAAAAGCTTAGCCAGCAACTAAAACTAATAAGAAGTAAAGCAATTAAAGCTTGTAAATTTTTAGACATTAATGCGCATTTAATCCCTTATTGAGGGGTTAATTCTCCGAGGCTCGCCTCGAAATTAAAAATTTGTTTCCAACGAATGCCCCGAGGTAGTTTACTTTTCTGAAAAAATAAAGATACTATAGTTATAAAAACTAACCTTGAAATTTGCACTTCTTTAAAAAGATATCAAAATTCCTTATATTTAAGTAATTAGTAATCAAAATTTTACAATTATGGGAATTAAAAGTTTTCAGGGAAGGCGTGCGGCTCCCGTTAAATTAGAAAGCGCACCAATTTTAGTTGAAGATTATATGACCAGTTCATTGATCACTTTTAAGAAAGACCAATCTGTAGCCGAGGTTATGGAAGCTATGATCAAGAACAAAATTTCTGGAGCACCTGTGGTGAACGATTTTGGCGAATTAGAGGGCGTGATTTCAGATGGTGATTGCATGAAGCAAATTTCTGAAAGTCGCTATTTTAATATGCCGATTGGTGATATGAAGATCGAAAATTATATGGACGATAATGTAGCGGTGATCGATAAAAACTTAAATATTTTCGATTGCGCACAATTATTCTACAAGCATGATTGTAGAAGATTTCCTGTTATTGAATATGGGAAATTAATAGGAATGATAAGTCGTAAGGATATTCTTTGTGCTGCCTTAAAACTTAGAGGGCAAAACTGGCATTGTTAGTTGCGTTTTACTAGTGCATAATACTCCTCATTCTCTAAAGGTAAATACCCCTGATTGTAAATAAAATAATATGTTTTCCCCGCCTGGGTAGTATAAACACTAGTGAAATATTGAAAATTAAAACCCTCAGCCAGCAACTTTGTCTTGCTGGTTTTTGTTTTTTCATCTGGATTTAATTTTTCTAGGATCCTATAATTTTTGCGTAAGATATTATTAATGTTACGCATAAGGTTTTTACTGTCTTTGTTCAGTTTATTATGATAAGAATTCCTGCAATAATCACTACAGAATTTTTTATCGATTCTCCCCACTAGCTTTTCGCCACATTCTAAACAAAACTTATCCATTCTTTAAGTTATTGAAAATATTAAGAGATTAAAAATCAAACACTTAATGCTTTTTTGCTAAAAGGTGAAAGCGTTATAAATTTTAACTTTGTAATAAAGATTCTACAGTATTTAGGGTTTCAGAAGTGTAAATTCCGTCTACTGTTAACTGGTTGTTTGCCTGAAATAACTTCAGTGCATTTTCAGTTTTAGGTCCAAAATCACCATCAACATCTCCGCAGTTATACCCTAAGAAGTTGAGTAATTTTTGAAGTTTTATGACCTCGTTTCCTTTATCTCGTCGTTTTAAAGTAGGTTGGGGAATACTTAATGTATCTACTTGTGATATTCGGCGATATGAAAGCACTTTTTTAGCATCATAACCAGTAATGTTTACCGCATTACTTTGGTTACCGCCAAGACAATATACGATGCTGGCATCTTTATTAAAACCGGTAAAAAAGCCAACATGGCCCTTCCAGCTTAACGGATCTTCGCGCCAAAAGACAACGATGTCTCCGGGTTTAGGATCTTTAACCGCGATACCAATATTTGTCCAGGATCTTGCAGCTGCACTTCCAGAAGACTGGAGTCCGGCCTTTTTAGCAACCCAGTTTACAAAAGTACTGCACCAGGCGATTTCGTCGTTCGTGATGCCTATAATGCCAGATTCTTCAGCGTATTTTACGATTTGAGGATTATCCTCGCTGCCGCTAATTTCTTTTGTTCCTAATTGCGATGCAGCAATTTTCAACAAGTCCATAAAACTTAATTTAAGTTTGTCTGGTTAGCTAAGTTTTTGGGTTGCTTAAAGTTACGTAAAATATTCGCAAAAAAAATACCCCAAAACGGGGTATTTTATCGAATTTGTCTAAAAAACTAGTGGGATTGTTCTATTTCTGCTCTACGCATTGGCATACTATCAATTTTTTCAAAAATTTCTTCGGCTGGTGTATATTCTTTTTTACGCAATTTAGTTCCGCCGTCAAGACCAATTAGAATAAGTTCGAAATTGGTATTTGATCTTTTAAATTTTTCGTAGAAATTATCTCCCTTATTCCAATCTGGTGAATCGCTAATTCCTGTAGCATATTTTTTTGGTGTTACCTGATAAACAACAATCTTACGTTCTTCCAGATCTTTTTCCTGCGCTCTAAATTCGCCTAATTGTTGTTTAAAGTCACTGTTGTCTTTAGAATTAGTAAGCATTAAGACCAACCTGTTTTCCCATAAGTGAGTATCTTTATCCTGTGCATTTATATTTCCTAAAGCCATAATACTAAATAATGTGATTGCTATTAATTTCATGACTAAATGTAGAAATGATTCTAAAAAATCTATTTTAATTAGTTGTTAAAGAGTTACTTATTTAACGAATTTTATCATTGAAATAAAGCTTGTTTGTTTTTATTTAACGAGTAGCTTCAAAGATCACAAATTCATTTTAGCTAATATTGGTGTAGAATTTGTGATAGCTTTTCTATAGCTACCTATTACTACATATACACCTATGAAGCATTTTAAACTTTTACTTGTTATAATTCCTTTTGCTTTAATCTCCTGTTATCAGGATATGGATGATAATATGCCAAGACAGGAAAACACTCCAGATCCTTTAGACGACAATCAATTTATTACTGAAGAAGGTGAGGTTTTCTCAACCGGCTTATCATGTACAGGAACCGGTAATTTTTCTACTGGAAAAACTCAAATTTTAAATGATCTTGAAATTCCTGAAGAATTACCTGAAGAATTTGATCTTTCAGAATTTTTACCACCGGTGGGAGACCAGGGACAATTGGCTTCCTGTTCTTCGTGGGCAGTAAGTTATTATCTAAAATCTTTTCAGGAGTATTTAGAAAATGGCGAAGATTATTCTTCAGCAACAACTTTTAGTCCGTCATATACTTACAATCAGCTAACTATGGGTGAATGTGGCGGCACCAGCATTGCAGAGACCTTAGATCTAGTTCAGGAACAGGGTGTAAGTTCTTTAGCCCTTTTTCCTTATGATGAAAATGGATGCTCAGAACAACCCACAGAAGAACAGATCGCGGCGGCAACGGCAGCTAGAATTTCAGCATTTAGGAGCTTAAGCGGCGAAAATATGCTTGCCGAAATGAAAACTTTAATTACCCAGCAACAACCAATCGTGATTGGTGCATATTTGTCTACCGAGTTTGGTACGACCGATAGTTTTGGACTTACCGCTTATCGTGAACATGTCGTAGATTATGGTACGGGCGATTGTCACGCTATGTTGGTAGTGGGATTTTCAGATGAATATAATGCTTTTAAAGTGGTGAATTCCTGGGGAGAAAATTGGGGGTCTGATGGGTTTGTATGGATCGATTATGCTGCTTTCGAAAATGTGAGCGATCAAAGCACAAACTTCAGAGTAATTAATAATGCCTATATCGCCTACGATGCTGTAACCGAGCTTGAACCCGAAGTTTAGTTTTTATTAGCACCGCCAAGAGTATAATACTGCGAGGCTTGCCTAAAAATTAAAAATTTGTTTCTACTGAATTCCTCGAGGTAGTTTATTGCTGAAATATTTTAAGCTGAAGTTATTTTATAGGAATCCATATTTCTTCTTCGGAAGTAGGATCGTTGTTCTTATATTTTTCTCCCATGATCGCAAGATGCGGCCTTTCGTCTAGTTTATATCCTGAAGATGGTAACCATTGCTGAAATATAAGCTGATAAAACTGCGGCGCTTCACTGCTACTTCCTTTGTAATTAAAAATTGCGTATTTCCCTTCAGGGATTTCTAATATTTTAAATTCTGAAGGTACTTTTTCAACTTCTTCCTTTCTAATGGCAGCCCATTTTGTAAAGTTTACGGTAGGATTAAAATTCGAGAAAAACGATAGATCTTTATAAACTTCAACAGAAAATAAATCGATCTGTTTTTTGCCCAAAATCGACATTTTAAGCGGTATAAATTGTTGCCATAACTGGCCGGTTTTATTTTCAGCAAAAGACATTTCCGTAGAAATTCCGATTAAAGAAAAACCTTTGGAAATATGGATTTTAGGTTCCGGTATTACCATTACGAAAGAATTAAGCTCCCGCGGCTGCGGCAGCTTTTAAACGATTATTAATTAGAAAGGTACTTATGGCGATAAGAAGGCTTAAATCTTCATTTTTCTTGTTGTTTTCTATGTGTAGAAGAAAATCTGGATGAAATTTTTTCCAGTTACTTTTTGCGTGAATCCTTAGAATATCATTTTCATCGGATTTCACCACAAATTTAGAATGCCAGATAGTTTCCTGCTCTAGCTGATAGGGTTTTTCTTTAGATTTTAAGCTGATTACTGCGTCTTGTTTCCAATTCAGTTTAATATTGCCGATTTCTCGATGATTCGAAGTAATAATAAAATTGTTTTGCCAAAAGCCTTTTGCTTTAATTTCAAATTGTTTGCCCAGATATCGAAATTCGGCATTATTAGACCACCATTTTCCATACTCTAATTCAAGAATAACCTTGTTGTGTTCCAGAAGTTGGAATTTTCGCTGATTGATGACTTTTATTTCCATGTTTAAAATTGATAAGTTGCCGCATGCCTAATTGGAAAATTACAAGAATTTGCGATAAAACAGAATTTATTTGCTTCTTTATGTAGATTTTCGGCTTTTTCGAGCATGGTTTTATCAGCCAGCCTTATCTGTGGATAAAGCGTAACTTCAGTAAATTTTCCACTACCATCTTTGTTTTCGATCATTTTACCGCTTGGTTGATCCTGATACTCTAAAACAATGATTTTATTGGAAGCACATAGATGAAGATACCAAAGCATATGGCAGGAAGCGATCGAAGCGAGTAGAAGTTCTTCAGGATTATAAAGTTTAGGATTTCCTAAAAATGCAGGATCTGAAGATCCCTTTATCACAGCTTTATCTTTTGCCTGGATCGTATACTCGCGTTCGTAATCTTTGTAAGTTTTTGTGCCAACACCTTTGTTGCCGGTCCAATTGAGATTAATGGTGTAATTATGGATTTTCATTTTAAAGTTGGTCGATTATTCCTTTTGACGATTTTAAACATCTTGTCATTCCGGACTTGATCCGGAATCTCATATAAATATAAAAACAGTAATTTCAATGTTAAGCTAACTCATTATCAATTATATCTAAATGGAATTCTTCACCTTCAATTCAGAAAATAGATTCTTATTAGGATATTGTTGAGCAATTATCGAGGCTTACATTAAGCCTAAAAAACAAAAAGCCGGTAATCATAGATCTACCGGCTTTTTGTTTTTTTAATTCAAAAGAAATCATCTTCTTCGTGGCATTTCAATTTTAAACTCTTTTGGATGTTCTGCACCCATTAGATTTTCAACGAAATAATCCCATCTTCTTCTAGTCATATAATAGCTATCCCTTCCGTAGCCGTGGCGTGCATTTGGGAAAATGATCAAATCGAAATCTTTATTCGCTTTGATCAATGCATCGATCACCAAATACGAGTTGTAAGGAGGTACGTTGTCATCTAAATTACCATGCGCAATTAACAAATCTCCCTGTAGGTTTTCAGCATTGTATTGATTGGCTTGTAGTTCGTAATTAGTTTTTCCGTTTTCGGTTTCTTCAATTAAACCAATGTATCTTTCTCCCCAATCATCTTCATAGTTTCTGTTATCATGGTTTCCAGATTCAGAAATTCCAACTTTATAAAATTCAGGATAAGAGAACATCGCATCTGCAGTCGCAAAGCCACCACCGGAGTGTCCCCAAATTCCGACTTTATCTAAATCCATATACGAATATTTTTCAGCCAATTGCTTAATTCCGCTTATTTGATCTTCTAGCGTGTTATCGCCCATATTACCATAGCAGGCATCGTGGAAAGATTTAGATCTTCCCGGGTTACAGCTACCATCGATCACCACAACGATAAATCCAAGTTCTGCTAAAGCCTGGTGATCGCTACGTGAAGGTGAAAAATAACGACCACCAACACCACCACCCTGTGGGCCTGGATAGATATAGTTCACTACCGGGTATTTTTTAGATTCATCAAGATCTGTAGGCGTAAACATTAATCCGTATAAATCCCATTTCTCATCTGCAGATTTTACTTTTATAGGTTTTGGTGCCTGCCAGCCGATAGCTTCTAAACGTGAAATATCTGCTTTTTCAAGATCCATTATTTTACGGCCTTTAATATCTCTAAGTACAGCAACATTAGGAACATCTGGCTGTGAGTAGTTATCTACAAAATATTTGTTTTCTGGAGATAGTGAAACGCTGTGCATTCCGTTTTCCGGAGTTAATAGTTTTAGTCCTCTACCGTTAAATTTTATGCTGTAAAAATGTCTAAAATAAGGATCGCGACCTTCTTCTTTACCCTGCGCGTAGAAGTATAACATTTCTTTGTCTTCGTCTACTTCAACTAAACTGGTTACTACAAAATCTCCTTTGGTGATTTGATTTTTAAGTTCTCCGCTTTCAAGATCGTAAAGGTATAGATGCCCCCAATCGTCACGTTCAGAATACCAGATAATTTCGTCTGATTCTGGTAAATAATGCCAGCTTATAGTGCCTTGTCCAGATTCGAATTGCGTCTCTGTTTCTTCAGTAAAAATATCTCTTACTTCACCAGTTTCAGCGTCTGCTACACGAAGAGTAACTTTTTTGTGATCACGGGAAACCGAAGCAAAAGCTAAAGTCTCTGAGTCTGGACCCCATTCGTTATCGCCAAAAGTGCCGTCACAGGCAATATCGTCGCAAAGTGTACCACGTCTTGCATCTGCCGGAATATTTAGTTTGGTGATCTCGTTATCTTCAGTATCGATAATTACACGTTCAATTTTAATGATCGCTGAATCCTGCGGAATTGGATATTTCCATTCCTGAAGTTTTGGTTCGCCAACTTTGGTTTCTACCAGGTACATATCGCTTACATGGCGTTGATCTTGTTTAAACGTAGCGATCTTTTTAGAATCCGGGCTCCAAAGTACGATGGGTTTATCACTATGTTTCCAACCCGCATTATCTGTCGCGTAACCATAGTTTTTCTCTCCATCCTGGGTAAGTTGAGTTTCCTCGCCAGTTTCGTTGTCACGCATCCAAAGATTCCAGTCCTTAATATAGACTGTTTTTGAGCCATCTGGAGAAGCCACTTCTGTCCAGGATCTTCTTTGGCCTTCTTCCGGTTTTTCACCAAGTAATTCTTCAAGCGAATTTGAAGTTTTTTTAGATTTTTTCTTGGGATCTACAAGAACGTATTGTTGCTCCTCATTAACCGAAATTTCATACCAAAAACTGCCGTTATCCAGCCAGTTTGGGCGAACATTAGCTTTGTCGACTAGAGGATACGTATTGAAGCCAAGAAATTTAGCGGCCTGTTCATAATCTTCAGTAGTAAGTTTTTTGGGGCTTTGTTGCGCGAAACCCGAAAAGGAAATCACTGCGATACACAGTAGAGAAAAAAATTGTTTCATCGTATGTTTTGCTTTTGAGCTCAATTTAGTAAGATTTTTTTAATAGCGATTTCAGTGGAATACTGAAGTCTGTTTAGTTTTAACAAGAAAAGGATTAATAGATTTAACCCCCTGGCGCTTATAGTTAGGGGTAGAAATAAAATTTTTATATCAGGACAAAAAAGTGAAATGCCAGGGTAGTTAATCTGTATTTTAGACTAGCAAAAAGCTAAATGGTTTAATTCGGTTTGTTTTTTAACATTTCAGCTTCAGTAATTACCTGTTCGGGAAAATCATAAAGCGCCAAGATCTTTATCGCATTTTTGGTTTTTAGCGGTCCTTCTTTTAATTTATGATCAAAGTTTAATTCTTGATTTTGAATACTTTCACTAAAATGATACAGTTCAAAATCGTTTTGCGTTAGCATTTCGGTAAGTTCGATATCGTGGGTAGAAACCATCACAATATTTTTTGCGGTATTTAGATAGGACAAAATAGATTTTCCGGCAGCGATGCGTTCTTCGGTATTTGTTCCTTTAAAAATTTCATCTAGAATAAACAATTTGGGCGTATCTTCTTTTGAGTGATCCAGCAGCTTTTTGATCTGTAAAACTTCTTCCAGATAATAACTGGTATTTTCTGTTTGATTATCGGTAATTCTAATCGAAGAATATAGTTTTAGAAAGGGAGCAGTAAAATCTTCAGCAAAACAAATATTTAGGGTTTGTGCCAGCAGCGTATTAATGGCGAACGTTCTTATAAATGTACTTTTCCCAGACATATTGCTACCGGTAAGGAGCATGCTTTTTTCTGAAAGCTCTAAATTATTGGTAACACAGTCTTTGATTAATGGATGCCGAATTTCGCTAAATCTAATCTCTTTTTTATTGCTGAAATGAGGTTGGCAGATGCGATCTTGATATTCGGTTTTAATAGAAGCCACTGCAATAGCCGAATCGATTTCTCCTAAAAACCGAAAAAGTTTTTCTATATCATTTCGTTTATGCTGAATGTCTTCCAGAAAATTGAAAAACAATAAAATTTCGATATTAAAAGTAATCTTAAGCACCTCGAAGAAAAACCAGCCAAAAAAGGCAAACTCATCATTCATCTTATTCTCGAAGCCAATAAGCGAAGTTTTAAACTGAATTTTCTTTACAGATCCTATAAACTTTAAGTCCTTAAAATAGGTTCTAATATTGCCGAAATTCGATATTTTATCACCGGCTTTTATTGCGATACTAAGTTGGTGAACCGCATTTAGATAATAGTTGAGGTTATTTTTATTGCGATAATGCAAAACCATATTGGTCATAAAAACTGGAAGCATGATTAGGAATAAAACTGGATAAAAGAAACCACCAATCAGGCTAAAAATGGATAAAAAACTAAGAATATATACCCAAAAGATCCATTTTGGGCGTTTCATGGGTTCATCTGTAATCAAGCGAACAAAATCGTACGCATTGTAATGATTCAGTTTTGATAATTGCGACTGAATTTTTAAACGGTCGTTTTCATGTTCTAAAAATGTATCTGAAAATGTCGAAAATCGCCTCAATTGCGTTTCGTTATTAATATTCCGTAGATGATTATAAAAATATTGTTGTCCGGGTTTGGAAGTTGTTCGATCTAAAAACGCGAAAAGCGCTGAGAAATCCAGGTCTTTTGCCGATTGATCATTTATTTGATGAAAATCGCCAAGATGAAGTTGGGCGGCATAATAGCTTTTAATCTGGTCGAAGTTAAATTTTTCGGTTTTAGCTTTGGCCCAATTATCTTTAAGTTGTTCAACATGTTTTTTTGCAGCCCTTTTCTTTAAAAGTCTGAAAAGTAAATAGAGAATGATCCCAATTATGGCTAGATAAGAATACAGCTGCATCAAGAAAATTTAGTTGCAAGATAGCCAATAATCGCAGCCAGACCTATCCAAAATATAATTCCTAAAATGATGAGTTGATTGGCTTGTTTTAGTTTGGTGTCGTAGCCGTGTTTTTTAAAACGGTCCAACTGAGATTCGCTAAAATCATCTAACGATTTATGTCGTGCTCTTGGAGTAATGAATGGTAAAATGAAAAACTCTAAACTTTCCATTTTACTTAGCGTCGCTTTTGCACGTTTCCTTCTATTTTCTTCTTCTAGATTCATTGGTTAGTTTATAACCTATTTTTTAATCTCTAAATGAAATCCATTATTTCCAATAGATTTTTATTCAATTCGATTTCAAGATTTTTTTGTAAAAGGGGGAGGTTATTAAAGTTTGGATTTTCGATTAAAACTACTTCTAAAACTGAATATTCTGGCATTTCCATGCGATTTTTAATCCATTTTGTTTCCTTCAAGAAAGTCCAGTATTTTTTCTGAATTTCAGCAGTATTACCCAGAAGCCATAGTTCGAATCGCATTTCGAGGTGATTTAAGACTAATCCGAATTTTAGTTTTTTGCTTTTCAGAAAATCATTAGAAAAGTAGAAATAGGTATAATCCAGATAGCCATGTAAAATTCCGGTAACCGAATAATCAAAAGAAGAATCTCGCTTAAGATCAGTTCTTAGTTTCATGACGAATGAAACCAGTTCTTTGTAAGCAATAAGAATATCACCTTTTTGAAGTTGAGCCTGATAAACGGCGACATAATCGTTTAGATTTTTCATAAAAAGGAAATTGTCCTGCTAAAATAATCTTTTGAAAAAGTAGCCAACTCTTCTAAATAGGTTTGTTTTTTCAACAATAACAATTCCCGTAGTTATGGTTTCTGAAGTATTCATTTTGATATCTAAAGTTTCAGACTTTAAATCAGTATTTATAACTTGTGTTTCATAGCCAAGTGATGTAAACTCTAATTTGAGATTTTTTCCGGGGAGAACAATCTTGAAATTCCCATCAAAATCGGTTTGCGTTACAATTTTAGAATCTATGAGCTTAATGTGTACGCCAGGAATAGGAAGATCCTCTTCATCGGTCACGGTGCCAGAAATTACAATACTATCTTTAGTCGAAATTCGATGTTTTTCTTCGGAATTTTTTTCTGATGTTTTCTCTAGTTGTTCGGTTTTAGTTGAAGTTTTTTGGGCATTTGCCGGCGTAGCGATTGCCAAAACTGAAGTGAATCCCGCTGCTACAGCTAGTTGTTTCCAGTTGGTTTTAGAGTTGTTAGGTTTTAAATCTCGAGAAAGCTGAGATTGTTTAAATCGGCCACAAATTTTTTGTCCGCTTTTTATTTTTTGAAGTAATTCGGCATCTGTAGTTTTAGTGAAATCGATCACTTCTTTTTCACAAACCTGGCAAAATTTTCCCTGCTGTGAAGCGGTCATTTTGTTCCAGTTTTCGCCACAGCTTTCAGGAATGTGTATGCTATACTTCATAAATTTCGAGTTTTCTAGTTGTACCAGGGTTTTTTAGCGCAAAAGTTGGCAAACCATATTAAAATAATACAAACCAGAGTTACAATTATGGGTAAAATCAATGCCTGATTTCCGTAGACTTTTAAAGCGTTTGCTACAAAAAGGCTATGTCCCATTTGTATAATCACAGCCAAGAGCGAAACAATAAATAATGTTCTTGCCCAACCTGTTTTTAAAAGTAAACCTAAACTACCTAAAAAACCTGCAAATACAGCTATGAAGTAAACAATATACGTCCAGCTGGGGTAAGAGTCATATAATTCTCGTTCGGCTTTTGGGAGCGCTTCAAGAGCTTCCGGTGTCATTAAAACCTGAGCAACGAACGAACCAATTCCCATTAGATTCCACAGCAAAAAAATGATGCTTAAGATCCAAAACCATAGTGGTGTTTTAGTTTCCATAGAACTAAGATTAAAAATAGATAAAATCGCCCGGCATTCTATAAAAACTATATTTCTCTTGCTTAGTTAAGATAAGCAAATAATCTGGAATTTAGTAGTTTGCAAGTGCACCAAAATTTTTAGACTGCATAACTTCGCTATGTTCTATATCTTCAAGCTTAATTTGATAGACGCTATTTCTGGGTAAAAAGTTGTAATTGTAGCTACTTACGCCACCTATTAAAATAAGTTTATTCTCGTAAATATGCATAGCAGAAGCTTGTCGCTTCACCGGGATGTGATATTCCTTCAGACTTTTTGTAATAAGATTGTAGGTGCAAATTTTACCCTCGTCGTATATGTAAAGTAAATCACCAGCACTGGCTAAAGCCGGTTGCGCCATTCCCTGAAAAAGTACCGCTTCACGTTGCCATTTTCTGGTGTTTAGATCGTAGGATTCTATGCCTGTTAGTTTTTTACCAGCAAAGCCACCCACCATGTAAAATTTATTATCTATAAGGATTCCCTGGGTTTCTTTTGCTTCTGGCATATTACCTAACTCGTACCATAAACCTGTTTCCAGATCCTGTAAATGCACTTTATTGGTGTAAACTTTGGTATCTCGTTCTCTATTCTTTTTAACTGAACCACCCATAATTACTAACTTGTTTTCGTAAACAAAAGAAGCTGCATTAACCGCCATGTGAGGATTGGTTTCGTCTACCAGAATACTGTCGGTTTTGGGATCATAAATCTCGATGGTATTATCTAGATATTCAAATTTGCCATTTCTGGATAAAGTTTTTCCTCCAAAAACATAGAATTTCTCCTTATAAGCAAGCATGCCATTCATAACACGTTCAGCAAAGGTTTTTTTAAATTTTTTTGTCCAATGATTTTTTGCGATATCATATATAAGTAAATCTCCTTTAAAATCATTAAAGTCTATTTTTGCTCGACTCAGACTAATTTTTCGTGTCATCGCATTTGGATCTACCATATTCAAATTGTCCATAGATAGAACCCCCTTTAAAGTTTCTGAGTTCCTAGTCGAATTCCCTGCGATGATATAAATTTTGCCATCTTTTAAGACCGAACCGAATTCAAACAATCCATAAGGGAGGTTTTCTAATTTTTTATACGGAACATTTTTGAAATGCTTGGTCTGGCTAGAGATGGTTACTTCGGTTAAAGATTCTGTAGTTTGTTCGAGTAGAACCGGACTTTTTCTTGAAATTAAATCCCGAAGGATTATCGCTGTTTTTTTATAATTCAGAATAGAAAAATGAATGCTATCATCAAGATGATCTTTTCTATATTTTATGCTGAAGTTTCCTTGTTTATCGGTTATTTCTACTGCTTTTTGATTGGTGTAATAGATATGAACACCTTCTAATGGATTATTGGTATCTGCATCCAGAACTTTTCCTTTTAATTGCTGAGCAAAACTCTGGCTGCAAAAAATGATGACTAAAGAAAAGAGAATGAAGTTTTTCACGATACGAATTTTTGATGAATGAGTACGGCTGTTCTAATGAATCTTTAAAGTAAACATAAATACTAAGAATCTTAGGTTTTTAATATTAATTTTTGAGTATCCATCTTAGCAAAGAGATTAAAGTTTTGTGCATATCATAATTGTTTTTCGGATTTAAATTGCTTCCGAGGTCTCTAATTATATAAATTATTCAAATAGTCTTCTTTTTCTGTCAATCTCTCTAAATCGATCATAGCAGGAATCGAATCATTCATCACTCCGTTAATCGTAAAATTTTCTTTATCCAGGCGACCTGTGATCGAATTGATTTTGTTTATAGGAGGATCAAAATACATTCTAATTTCTCTTTTATAAATTGAATATCTTCCGTAGTAAATAGAGTCATTCATAGAAATTACCGCCTGGTGAGTGTGTTCTAAAAATAACATTGGGCTAGATCCCAATTTTCCTTTTGTAATTTCAAGATTTTTATCGTCAATCTTAAATTCTTCAATCCTATAACTTCCTGTCACCGTATCGTCTACTGTAGATTTCAGGTTGTATGAAAATATGCCATAACCAATAGGAAGTATTAAAACATAAACAAAGGGCAGTTTATGTAAGAATCCCTTTTTCTGCGGAAGTAAGGATCGTTTAATTTTGCCACTATTCAGAATAAAAAATTGATAGAGATCCTTCCTATATTCTAAAAGCAATAGAAAGCTTAGGACGAAATCTAAAATAATATGAGAAAGCGCAAAGTAGATCTCAAATTCGATATTTAAAATCAAAATATTTAGGCAAACTCCTATTGAAATTAATAAAGCAATTAATCGCGTTCTTTTAAAAACGATTAAAATTCCTATCAAAAGTTCAGCAAGGCCAATAAAAATATTGTAGTTGTAGGATCTTCCAAAGAAAGACCACATGTGTTGGTATTTGGATATTTCGGCTAAAGGTAAAAATGATTCGTAATGCAGAATTCTAAACTGCATAAACAGCAATTTTGGAATTCCGAAGCAAATCATTTTGATAGAAAGATAATAAATGGCGAGGTACTTAATGATAGAAAGTAACCTTTTAATGATGTTTGATTTCAATGGAAAATAAAATGGTTGGTGGGATTAAAACGAATTTATATTCAAACTATTGTTGAGTTAATTTCAATATGGCTATTTCTTGAGACTGAATATTTAGCATTTATAAATGATTACAATTATTTACAAACGAATTTATACGAAAACAATTAGTTCACAGACGAATATGGCTTTTTTGCCGCTATATGTTTGCAGCGTTGAAATGAACTAACGATTTTCAATTACAATTAAATTCTATAGTTATGAGTACTTTACGAAACAGCGTTAAATTGATTGGCCATGTAGGCACACAGCCCGAAATTGTAAATTTAGAATCAGGTAAAAAACTGGCAAAATTCTCTATTGCAACCAACGAATTTTATAAAAATGCCAAAGGAGAAAAAGTTTCTGAAACCCAATGGCATAATTTGGTAGCCTGGGGCAAGACTGCAGATGTTGTAGAGAATTATGTGCCTAAAGGGAAAGAGATCGCTGTAGATGGAAAACTTACCAGTAGAAGTTACGAAGATAAAGCAGGGAATAAACGTTATATTACTGAAATCATTTGCAACGAAATTCTACTTTTAGGGAAGTAATTTTTTCGCTGAGGTTTTAAAATATACTGAAAACTCCGTTTCTTATGTTTTAAGGAAACGGAGTTTTTGTTCTGTACTTAAGGCTGAAATTCGATAATTTGAAGCTATATTTTTAATGCATTTGGGCTTCACCAGCACCGCTTGGGATTCTAATATCTTCAACGATTTGCTGTACATTCTCTGGTGGAGCAGGAGTAAGTCTTGAAATTACTATTGCCAGGATAAAATTAACCAGCATAGCGATAACGCCAAAACCTTCAGGCGAAGTGCCAAACCACCATTCACTTTCCGGTAACGGATCCATAATTCCTATTAATCCGGTTTTAAACCTAATCATATAAAATAGCATTAAGCTTATTCCGGCGATCATTCCGGTAACTGCTCCCTGGCGATTCATTCTTTTGTCAAAAATCCCCAAAACGATAGCTGGGAAAAACGAAGCTGCGGCTAAACCAAATGCAAGTGCGACGACAGCGGCAACAAAACCTGGTGGATAAATTCCGAAGAAACCTGCAACTACAATAGCGACTAAAATGCTTATTCTCGCAATTAAAAGTTCACCTTTGTCTGAAATGTTAGGTTTTAATTGCTTTTTTACCAGATCGTGAGAAACTGATGTTGAAATTACCAAAAGCAAACCTGCAGCGGTAGATAAGGCAGCAGCCAAACCTCCGGCAGCCACCAAACCAATAACCCAATTTGGTAATTGAGCGATCTCTGGATTGGCCAAAACCATAATGTCTTTGTCTACATATAATTCATTTTCAGCAGTACTGGGATTACTAATAATTCGTTCGCCATTTTCACCTCTTTCCTCTGTAAAAACTGGTTTTCCGTTTACTGCATCTGAATTTCGATATTGGATCTTTCCGTCGTTATTTTTATCGGTCCAGGAAATTAATCCGGTATTTTCCCAGTTTTTAAACCAGTCGGGCAAATCGGTATAAGCTGTTTCATTTACGGTAGTGATCAAATTTGTTCTGGCAAAAACCGAAACTGCCGGAGCCGTGGTGTATAAAATAGCGATTAGCAATAAAGCATAACCGGCAGATTTTCTAGCATCTTTTACCTTAGGTACCGTAAAAAACCGAACGATAACATGGGGTAAACCAGAAGTGCCTGCCATTAATGCAAAAGTAATTGCAAAAATATCCCAAGTAGATTTTGTACCACTTGTATATTCTTTAAAGCCTAATTGTGTATGTAATTCGTCTAATTTATCTAAAAGAAAAATGCCATCTTCAACCCTGGCGCCCATCCCAATTTGTGGAAAAGGATTTCCGGTCATTTGGATAGAAATAAAAATAGCGGGAACCATAAAAGCAAAGATCAAAACACAATATTGCGCTACCTGCGTGTATGTGATTCCTTTCATTCCGCCTAAAAAAGCGAAAACCAAAACTACCGCCATCCCAATTAAAACACCTTTGGTAATATCTACCTGTAAAAACTGAGAGAATACAATTCCTACGCCACGCATTTGCCCGGCCACATACGTAAATGAAACAATTAAAGCACAAATAATGGCAATGGTTCGAGCCGAGTTAGAATAATAACGGTCGCCGATAAAATCTGGAACTGTAAATTTTCCAAACTTTCTAAGATAAGGAGCAAGCAAAAGCGCGAGAAGCACATAGCCGCCCGTCCAGCCCATTAAATAAACAGAGCCATCGTAACCGCTAAATGAAATAAGTCCCGCCATAGATATGAACGAAGCTGCGCTCATCCAATCGGCTGCGGTTGCCATTCCATTGGCCAACGGAGAAACGCCGCCACCAGCAATATAAAAATCTTTAGTTGAAGAAGCCCGGGCCCAAATTGCTATACCAAAATACAGCGTAAAGCTAATGCCGACTAAAATCCAGGTCCATAATTGAACATCCATAAGTATAATCTTAAAAGTGAGTGAGTTTTAAAAGTGTAGGTTTTGATTATTCAGCATAACCATATTTTTTATCCAGTTTATTCATTAAGCGTATGTAAATGAAAATTAGGATCACAAAAACATAAATAGAACCTTGCTGTGCGAACCAAAATCCCAGCTTAAAACCACCAAGTTTAAATTGATTTAGAAAATCCTTGAATAAAATTCCTGCTCCAAAGGAGACAATAAACCATACGCTTAAAAGGATAAAGAGATATTTAAGGTTTTCGTGCCAGTATTTTTTTGCTTTGTTTTTCAAAATGCTATTATTGGTAAATAAATCGTCAGAATTTAATAAATATAATTTAAATATATCAATAAAATTATTTATTAATTGTGATTTACGTATCCTGCTGTATAGGCTTAATTTTTATTCGTGTTGAAAGAATAGATGTAAACTATCAAAAATGTTAGTGAATCTATTTTAAAAAAATACCGGCTTAGTTTTAGGATGTGGTAATTTGCATAAAAAAGAAAATGGCAAAGAAAGCTAACGTTTATCGTCTTAAGTTAGAGACGGTATCTACCCTAAAAGAAGATGTAAAGCATCAAAATATCGAATTTGAATTTGGAAATCATGATGAGATTTTCGGAATTATAGATGCTGTAAAATCTAAAGAACTTTTTGAAACCGAAGCCGAAGCAACCGAATTTGCACTGGGATTAAAATTGTTTAGCGAAGTAATGCTGAAAAATAAAAAGCATCCTTTATTTGAAGAATTTCAGCCAGAATTCGTCAAATTCATGAAGAAATTGAAAGCCAGCTAAAAATAGATATGTTGCGCTAAGCGATAGGTGTTGGCGTGAGCTTCGATAATTACTTTAATTTCCGGAGAATAGCCACCACCCATGCTACATTGTACCGGGATTTTTAGGTCGTGACAGGTTTGCAAAACAAATCGGTCACGTTCCTTGCATCCTGCGATACTACAGGAAAGTCGACCAAGTTTATCGGTTTCCAGAATGTCTACTCCGCATAGATAAAAGATAAAGTCGGGTTGTACTTTTTCAATAAGACCGGGTAGCGTTTCCTTTAAAGTTCTTAGATAATATTCATCTTTGGAGCCATCGGGAACTTCAATATCGAGATCTGAAATTTCTTTTCTGAAAGGATAATTTCCTTTTCCGTGCATCGAAAATGTAAAAACTGAATCATCATTCTGAAAAATTTCAGCCGTACCATTTCCCTGATGAACATCAAGATCGATAATGAGTATTTTTTCAGCTAATTTTTTCTTCTGAAGATACCTTGCAGCAATAGCCTGGTCGTGCAACAGGCAAAAGGCTTCACCGTGATCGCTATAGGCGTGATGCGTACCGCCAGCAATATTCATAGAGATTCCGTGTTCTAAAGAGTAATGGCAGCCTTCGATCGTACCACCGGCAATAATGATCTCACGATCTACCAGCTCCTGCGATAGCGGAAAACCAGTTTTTCTAATCGCCCTGCGATCTAAGCTAAGATTCGTTAAATTCTCGACGTATTCTTTGGTGTGAACCGCAAGAATATCTACCAGATCTGCCGGTTTCGGACTAAAAAAATGTTGCTCTTCACAAGTGCCTTCATGTAGAAGTTGTTTAGGTAACAACTCATATTTCTCCATCGGGAAACGATGTTTTTCTGGCAACGGATGCTTGTAGATGGGGTGAAAGGCAATTTTGAGCAATTTTCAATTATTTTTTGAATTTTTTGATTCTGTAAGCTTCACTGTCTTTGTTATAGTAACCGTAAAAAACAGAGTCGTTCCACTCAAAGACATTTTCTCCTGTATCATTATTCTTTAAATGCTTTGTGAATTTTTTAATTCTATCAAATACATTGTCCTCTATCTCACCTTGAAGATGTTTAAAATTCTGATCGAAAAGGCATTGAATTCGGACCGATTTTCCTCTGGTATACGAAAAATAAGCACCAGCATATAAGTTAAATTGCATAGCAAACCCCATTCCAGCCATACCACCCATGCCAGGCATTCCCATCATCATTGGTCCGCCAGCCTGTAATTCCAGATGGCTTCCTAATGTAACAATATTTTTATCATCTTTTTGGAAAACCGATACACCAATATTTTCATTATCTATTTTACGTAAGAATTTGGATGTTTTTTCAAGTTCACGATGTGGAGCAAATAGATCACCTTCTTTATCCTGGATGATAGGTGTGTTTTTGAAATCAATCTCTTCTTCAGCAGTTAAAATAATGTTTTTAATTACTTTGTTTGAAGTCATGTTTTTTGCTTCAAAATATAATTCATTGCTATTTGCCACAATTTGATAAATATTATCTTTTAGCAGAAATGAATTACTATGGTAACCTTCAATAGCGTTATATTTTGGTTTTGCGAATTGCCTAATTTCCGTAGTGTAATCATTTAGATCTACAGAGATTACAAAGGTCTCAAAAATGCTTTTATCTAAACTTAGATTAAAACCTTCGGGTGTTTCATACAATTTATTTGTAGCACTAGCTAATTCTATACTAACAGGAGCTTGATTGTCAATTTTTTCAATTTCTATACTAGAACTCATTCCTCCATAACTAATTAGCATTTCATGAAGATCTTTGGGTTCAATATCGTCGATTCTATATTTATAGCCGAGCTCTAGGGTATTTTTTGACTTTTGAATGCCATCGAAAGTATAAATATTTAAATTCGATGAATTTTTTTCTATAGTTAGAATATAAAGTCTGTTATCCTTGCTCAGAGCTTCAATATAAGCTTCTTTCTTAAGTTTAAAATCAAATTCAATTTCTTTGGTTTGCTTATTATTAAAATCAAATTGGATAGCTCCAAACTCTCTATCGTTCTTATGTTGTAAAAACAAAGTTGTTATATTCTCATTTTGAATGTAACCTATAATTCTATCATACTTCTTTGGTAAGCCATCAGATTGAAGAGCACTTACAAGTTCAATTTCTTCATTATAGATGTAGGCATTAAAAGTTGTATTGTCATCTATAAATATGGTAAGATTTCCATTATCATTATTTGTAACCGTAAAAACCTCCTTAATCGAGCGATGGCTGTCTTTCAAATTATTAGGAAGATCATAATATTGCTGGCTAAAAGAGTTTAGGCAAAGAATAAGAAAAAATGCGATAGAAATGTAAAATTGTTTCACGTTTGGATCTAAAAAATTAGAGATTGCAAATATATTCTTTCAAAGCAAGAATGCAACTAAAAAAACAAACCCGGCTGAAAAATTATCCTTAGCCGGGTTTTATAAATTTATATTATGTATTGCCTAATTTATCGTAGCACCATCGGTAACGCCATCTTCATCTGGATTTACAAATACCAGTTTGCCTTCAGCATTTTCAGTAAGTAAGATCATTCCTTCACTTTCTACCCCACGTAATTTTCTTGGAGCAAGATTCGCTAAAACGGTCACCTTTTTTCCAATTAATTCTTCGGCTTTAAAATGCTCTGCGATACCAGAAACGATAGTTCGTTTATCCAATCCTGTATCTACTTTTAAAACCATTAGTTTTTTGGTTTTAGGCATTTTATTGGCTTCAATAATGGTTCCTACACGAAGATCCATTTTGGTGAAATCTTCAAAAATAGCAGTTTCTTTTTGTGGTTCTACACTTTCATCAGCTTTAGCATTCGCTGCTTTAGAGGCTTCCAATTTCTGAAGTTGTAATTCGATCTTTTCATCTTCAATTTTAGCGAAAAGTAACTCGGCTTTACCAATTATGTGGCCTGCAGGTAAAAGGGCTTCACGAGTGGTAATCTTATCCCACTGTGAAAGTTCACCTTCATTTAGATTTCTTTCTTCTGCGCTAAACTTTAAAATCTCTTTTAGTTTATTAGAAGTAAAAGGTAAGAATGGTTCACTAAGTGTAGCCAGGGCCGATGCGATTTGTAGTGCCACATACATAATTGTTTTAGTACGCTCTTCATCGGTTTTTACCAATTTCCACGGCTCTGCATCAGCCAGATATTTATTTCCTAAACGAGCAAGATTCATTAATTCGCCTTGTGCTTCTCTAAATCTATATTTTTCGATAGAACTGGCAATTACTGCCGGGTAAGCTTTTAAAGCGGCAATAGTTTCTTCATCTACAGTAGAATACTCTCCCGGAGTAGGAACTTCACCATTGTAGTATTTATTGGTTAAAACCACCACACGGTTAATAAAGTTTCCAAAAATAGCTACAAGTTCGTTGTTATTTCTAGCCTGATAATCTTTCCAGGTAAAGTCGTTGTCTTTAGCCTCTGGTGCATTTGCCGTTAATGCGTAACGCAAAACATCCTGCTGGCCAGGGAAGTCTTCTAAATATTCATGCAGCCAAACTGCCCAGTTTTTAGAAGTCGATAATTTTTTACCTTCCAAATTTAAAAACTCGTTCGCAGGCACGTTTTCTGGTAAAATATAATCGCCGTGCGCTTTAAGCATCACAGGGAAAATAATACAGTGAAAAACGATATTATCTTTCCCAATAAAATGTACCAATTTGGTGTCTTTATCTTTCCAGTATGGTTCCCAGTCTTTTCCTTCGCGCTCTGCCCATTCTTTAGTTGAAGAAATGTAGCCAATTGGCGCATCAAACCAAACGTAAAGTACTTTACCTTCGCCACCGTCAACCGGAACTGGTATTCCCCAGTCAAGATCTCGGGTTACAGCTCTGGCACGTAAACCATCATCGATCCAGGATTTTACCTGTCCGTATACATTTGGTTTCCAATCAGATTTATGACCTTCAAGAATCCATTCTTTTAACCAGTCTTCATATTGATCTAAAGGTAAAAACCAGTGTTTTGTTTCTTTTAAAGTCGGTGTAGCACCGGTTATCGCCGATTTTGGATTGATAAGATCTGTGGCATTTAGCGAAGTTCCGCAGCTTTCACATTGGTCGCCATAAGCTTCCTCGTTACCGCATTTTGGGCAGGTACCCGTTACAAAACGATCGGCAAGAAATTGTTTTGCTTCAGCATCATAAAGTTGCTCTGTAGTTTCTTCAATAAACTTACCATCTTCATAAAGTTTTTTGAAGAATGCTGAAGCCGTTTTATGATGAATTTCAGCTGAAGTTCTCGAATAATTATCAAAAGAAATTCCGAAGTTATTAAACGAATCTTTAATGATTCCGTCGTATTTATCTACAATATCCTGCGGAGTAACTCCTTCTTTTTTCGCCTTAATGGTAATAGGCACACCGTGCTCGTCGCTACCGCAAACAAAAGCCACATCGTGCCCCTGCATTCTTAAAAATCGAGAATAGATATCTGCCGGAACGTAAACTCCCGATAGATGCCCAATATGTATTGGCCCATTAGTGTAAGGCAAAGCTGCCGTAATTGTATATCTTTTTGGCGTGTTACTCATTTTCTGTTCTAACTTTTACTCGATAATCGAGATTATATGCTTCGAGACATCGCTCGAAATAAAAATAATTTTCTAATATGTACCTCACGAACTTGCCCTGAGGTAGTTTACCCGGTTGCCCGAGATTTGATTAATCGTCCCCATTTTCATGAGGTTAATATTATATAAAATTCATCCTCATTTTTATAGGGACAAATTTTAGAGGCGTAAAGGTAAGCAACTGCGTTATAATACGCGTTAAATTCTTGCAAAACACCGTGTCGCCTTTCAATTTGTTTCTAATTTAGTATCTCGATATTGTACGAAAATCGATGTGATTTTTTAAAAATTTCTGAAACTAATCATTTGAATTTAAATCGTACTTTAATCGGACAGCAAATTTCAGTAAAAACTAACCAAAAATGAAAAAACTACTTTTATTATTCGTAAGTATAAGTCTTGTGGCTTGCGGCGGAAGTAAAAAAGCGGTAAAAAGCGATAAATATACGATCGAATCTCTTCAGAATAAGAACTATGAGCAGATTTTGGGGATGTACAGCGATGCCAATCCTAAAAATGGTAGCGAAATGATGGAAGAAGGAACGGTAGAACGTCCTTATACAATTTTGTATCCCGGAACTGAAGATGAAATTTTGATCACCTGGAAAAATGAGTCTAAAACATCGATTTTCGATATTAGTTATTCTGAAAATGGAAAATGGAGTTCGGCAAAAGGAATCAAAATAGGAACTACTTACGACGAGCTAACCAGGATTAACGGAAAAGAGGTAAAATTCTACGGATTTGGCTGGGATTATAGTGGTGCTGTAGATTGGAACGGCGGAAAGCTAGAAGATTCAAACATCCGTGTGTTTTTAAACCCTCAAGGCAAAGTAGCCGGTAAATTTTATGGAGACCGAATGATCGATGCGACGCCTGAAGAGATTGAAGCCTTAAATCTAAAGGTTTCGACGATCATGTATCGCGATTAGGCTTCTGGATGCTTTTATTAATTGAGAAATACCTTTTTAGCCTCTATGATTGCTGAAAATGAAGTAGCATAGTCACCCTGAATCTGCTTTCTAAGCAGATGGGCTTAAATCAGAGTCTTATGTTTTAAATTTAACACAAATCCAGATGAGATTCCGGATCGCTGTCCGGAATGACATCTTATTACGTAAATTATTGAAGAATAAACTTCTTATAAAACTTTAAAAACTATGGCTGGTCATAACGAACTTGGTAAAAAAGGGGAGGGACTGGCTATTGCTTTTTTAGAAGAGAACGGTTATAAGATTTTGGAAAAAAATTATCGATTTCAGAAAGCTGAAGTCGATATTATCGCTTTTAAAGATGAAATTTTAGTAGGTGTAGAGGTAAAGACTAGAAGTACGGCGCATTTTGGGAATCCGCAGGAATTTGTAAAATCTGGGCAAATTCAGCGATTGGTTATGGTGATGAATCGCTATGCTGAGCTAAAAAATATTGATGCTGAAATTAGATTTGATATCGTTGCCATTGTCAAAAATGCTTCTGGCACTAAAATCGAACTTATTGAAGATGCTTTTTTTTATTTTTGATCTACTCAATAATTAAGATCAAATGTCCCTTTCCTTTTATTCTTCGGGAGGACTCCAGTATAGATTTTATTTTAATAAATGTTTAGTGATACCTCTCTAAGGTTACTCCTGAATTTTTACAAATTCAAAATCTACATCAAATTCACTTGTAGAAACATTCGCTTTTAAAGTGTCATTCTCAAGTTTGTAAATGATCTTTTTTGGAAATTCATTCGTGTCATTTTCAGCAATAAAATATTCAGGTTTTAATTCTGAAAGCACAAATGGAGTAGGATCTTCGTTTACTCCGGTAACTTCAAGCGTCCAAAGATCGTTTTCTTTATAAAGTCTTAGATCTTCCTGAAAAATGGTATCGTTTTCTAGCATTGTATAGCCAAAACCAGCATATTCTTTCTTATTTTTTTGCCAGCTTTCGAAGGTTTTGAACTCTTTTTCAGCATTCACACGTTTCCAATCGCCCACTAGCCAATCAAAATCTTCTGCTTTGTTGGTGCAGGAAAATAAAAATAAAAGGCTACAAATACCTAAAAAGAAACGTTTCATAAGCTGCTTTAAATTAGATCGTGAAATTAAACAATTTAAATAAAAAAAGCCTGAAGATATCTTCAGGCTTTTGCTTAAAATTATAAGTTCTTACCAGATTTTTACACGATTCTCTGGTGCTACATACATCGAATCTCCTTCTTTAATATCAAATGCTTCGTAAAAGGCATCGATATTTTGTAGTGGAACGTAAGCTCTGTACATTCCTGGAGAGTGAGGATCTGTCTTAATTCGGCTTTTTAAAGCTTCATCGCGCATTTTAGTACGCCAAACAGTAGCCCATGATAAGAAGAAACGTTGCTCTGGAGTAAATCCATCGATCTTTCCTGGGTCACCATGTTCTTCTAAGTGCATTTGTAAACCATCGTAGGCAGCGTTTACACCACCAAGGTCACCAATATTTTCACCTAAGGTAAATTCACCATTAATAAAAGTACTGTCTAAAACTTCGATAGCGCTGTATTGATCTGCAAGATCCTGCCCAAGGCCTTCAAACTGAGAAAGATCTTCATCAGTCCACCAGTTGTTAAGGTTACCTTCAGCATCAAAACGAGCACCGCTATCATCGAATCCATGAGAAATTTCGTGGCCAATTACCGCTCCAATTCCGCCATAGTTTACTGCAGCATCTGCTTTGTAATCGTAGAAAGGAGGTTGTAGGATTGCAGCCGGGAACACGATCTCATTATAACTTGGGTTATAGTAAGCGTTAACCGTTTGTGGAGACATATACCATTCAGATTTATCTACAGGCTCACCTAATTTTGCAATATTTTCAGCAGTTCTCCATTCACGCGCATTCATTACGTTTTGGAAGTAAGAACCTTCCTCAGATCCTGTAATTTCTAAATCACCGTAATCTTCCCATTCATCTGGATATCCAACCTTAATAGTGGTAGTTCCTAGTTTTTCGATGGCTTTTTTCTTGGTGTCTTCGCTCATCCAGCTAAGATTATTGATGCGCTTTTCGTAAGCTTTAATTACGTTTGCGATCATCTCCTGTGCTTTTTCTTTCGCTTCTGCCGGGAAGTGCTTTTCAACATAAAGTTTTCCTAAAGCTTCACCTACCATACCGTTTACAGTAACTAAAGCTCTTTCGTCTCTAGGACGTTGCTCTTTAGCTCCTCTAAGTGTCTTGCTATAAAAATCCCAGTTGGCAGTTTCGATCTCTGTAGAAAGCATTCCTGCAGCAGCATCAAAACTTGTCCATTTTAAATAAGCTTTCCAGGTATCTACATCATTTTCAGCTAAAAGATCCTGCATAGCTTTAATGTATTTTGGCTGGGATACGATAATAGTATCTAATTTACCTGCTCCAATTTCTTCGAAATAACTATCCCAATTAATTGCTGGTACCATTTCCTGTAGTTCTGCAACCGTCATAGGATTATAAGTTTTACGTGCATCACGACGCTCTACTTTATCCAATCTTGGCTCTGCAAGTTTCGTTTCGAATTCCACTACAGTTTTGGCAAACTCTTTCGCATCTTCTTCAGAGTAGTCTAAAAATTGCATCATACGAGCGATATGTGCTTCGTATTTTTGCTTTTTCTCTTTAGAGTCAGAATCTTCTGCAACATAATAGTCACGATCTGGTAAACCTAAGCTACCAGGATAAAGATATGCTGCATTTTGGCTACTGTTCTTAGCATCTGCACGAACTCCAAAAGAAAAGAAACCGCGACCACCATATTTAGAAGCTTCAGTTAGGTAAGTCTGTAGATCTTCTTTATTAGAAATTTTATCTACTTTTTCTAAGTATGGTAAAACCGGTTGTACACCTTGCTCGTTACGAGCAACCGTGTCCATAATAGTTTTATAAAGATTTACCGCTTTAGCCTGATCGCTGCTGGCATCAAGGTTCTCGTCATTAGAGGCTTCATCTAATAAGGCCAGAGCATCATTATCTGTATTTTCACGAAGTTCGTTAAAGCTACCCCATGTTGTCTGGTCGCTAGGAATTTCGGTTTCGTCTAACCAGGCTCCGTTAACATAGCGAAAGAAATTGCTTTTAGGGCTGGAAGTTGTATCCATATAAGCCAGGTTGATACCGTGGATCTCTTCTTGTTCAGATTCGGAAGATTTATCCTTGTCCTGGCAGCCAATTAATGTGGCGCCAATTAGGGATAAACAAACCGCATTAGTAATTTTTTTCATTTGAATGTTGATGTGTTTGTATAATTGTTGCTAATGTAATAAAACAGACGCATTTTTAAGATAAATGTTACAATATGTAAGCGTTTCTAATTTTGCGCTTCAAGTTTTTGCAACATTTTAGTATCAAAATCTTTCTTGATCCTGGTGATCTCTGCAACATTATTGTTAGGTATTTCGATAGAAAGAACGTAATGTGATATTTTCCAATCACCGTCGATGTATTGCATCACTCCAGAACCTCTGCAAATACCCATATGTGTATCTAAAAGTTCATCAAACCAGGCGATTCCTTTTTTATTTGCGATGTAAATATTTCTTTCTACGGAAGTAAAATCCCAGGCTCTTCCTTTATCGAAATGAGGTTTTGCGTAGGCTTTAAATTCTTCTAATTGCCAATTTTCAGTAGCATCGGTGCCAATAAAAACGGCATCTTCGCTCATTAAACTAAAATAATCTTCAAAATTTGCCTCTCCGGCAGCTTGATGCCAGGCATCTATTATTTTTGAAATGTCGTTTTTAGCCTGTTTGGTATTGGATTGGTAGGGCATGGTTTGAGAAAATCCAGCCCAGCTGAAAAGGATCAGAATAAGTGAAAGTAATCGATTTTTCATGAGAGTTATTTTTGCTGAAGATACAACAAATCTCTCACTAGGAATTCTTATTAATCGTGCTCTACTATCTATTTATAGCCTCCAGGCTATCCCTCTTTTGTTCCTGTCTTAAACGGTTCTCTTCAACAAGTCGGTCTAATTCAGCTTCAAAATCTTCGATACTCTCGATAAATAATTCATTCAGCTGAATGTTAAGATTGTTGAAATCCTGAGGGATTTCTTTTGTGATCCTTTTAATTTCTTCAGGATCTATGTTTTGTAAGTGTGCTTGTTGTTCTAGTATTTTAGCTTTGGTAGTAAGCACTCTTAAACGAGATTCTACGGGTTTAGATTCTAAAGAATCTGGTAAGGAGCTTTGCAAACTCTCCATAAGTTGTGCAATAGCTGAAGAGTTATCAATAAGTTTATTTACAGAAGTAGTGTTTAGTTCTTTTACCTCGTTATGTAACACAACGTAGGCCGCCCATTTAGCGGCATATTTTTTTGCTGAAGCTTCTAAGGGCAAAATAGCTGTTTGCACGGTAAATTCTTTGATGAAAGCTTCCGTTTCTCTAGGTTTTGTTTTGGTTTTGTCTTTTTCTGAATCCTGAACGCAGGAAGCCAAAACCATCAATAGTATTCCAAAAATTACTCGTTTCATTATCAAATATTGATTGTACAAATGTAAATCATTATAATACCATGGCCATATAATTTCTTTATTCTTAAATATAATATAATTTTTGAGTTAGATTAATCGTTTTAGCAAATTATATTCGCAATTAATGAATATATTTGCCAAAAATTTTTAAGCGTATGCCTACTAAAATCTTGATTATTGGCGCCAGTGGCCAGATAGGAACCGAACTAAGCTTAAAACTTCGTGAAATTCATGGCAGCGATGCAGTGATCGCCAGTGATATTCGTGAGGGAAGTGAAGAGCTTATGGTTAGCGGACCATTTGAGATTGCTAATGCTATGGATTATGAGCAAATTGCAGGTCTGGTCGAAAAACATCAAATCGAGGACGTTTATTTAATGGCTGCGATGTTGAGCGCTACAGGAGAAAAAGCACCTATGCAAGCCTGGGGTTTAAATATGGATTCTTTGTTTCATGTATTGAACCTGGCTAAAGATAAAAAGATCAAAAAGGTCTTTTGGCCTTCAAGTATCGCAGTTTTTGGACCTTCTACACCAAAAGAAAATACGCCACAAACTACGATTATGGAGCCTACTACGGTTTACGGAATAAGTAAACAAACAGGGGAGCGATGGTGTAATTATTATAATCGAAAATATGGAGTTGATGTGCGTAGTATTCGTTATCCAGGTATAATAAGTTATAAAACATTACCGGGCGGTGGAACTACAGATTATGCTGTAGAAATTTTTCATGAAGCGATAAAAGAAGGAAAATATACTTCATTTTTAAGTGAAGCTACTTCCTTGCCTATGATGTATATGGAAGATGCTATAAAAGCAACGGTAGATATTATGGAAGCTCCTGCGGAAGCGATCAAAGTTAGATCATCATATAACCTGGCTGCAATGAGTTTTACTCCGGCGATCTTAGCTGAAGAAATAAAAAAACATATTCAAAACTTTGAAATTTCTTATCAACCAGATTTTAGACAAGAGATTGCAGATAGCTGGCCATCAAGTATCGATGATAACGCTGCAAGAGAAGATTGGGGATGGTCACATAATTTTGATATTTCAGCTTTAACTGAAGCCATGCTGAGTGGTGTGAACTCCCAATTAGTAAGTTAAGGTTTATTTGAATTTAGCATATAAAAAAAAGCCGCTCATCGAGCGGCTTTTTTTTATATGTTATAACTCTTAGAAAACACCAATGAAGTGGCTTCCTTCAGTATTAACCAATTCTGCTCCCTGGGTTACATCTCCGGTTTCAGTATCGATCACATAAATGTTTCCGTTTTCTCCTACTGGAGCTTGGGTAACGTAGATCTCAGATCCGTCTACCACAAATCCCTGGTATTGGAAAAGGTAAAAGTCTGGATCGTAAGGAATCTCATCGATGCGCTCTGCAGTTCTAGCTTCAAGATCTACCAAAGCAAAATATCCCTGTGCTCCAGCAACTCCTTCAGCAGATCCAGCATGGCGATAAGCTACAACAGCTTTACCATTTTCGGCTGGTCTCCAAGCCAAAATATATGCATCGTCTACACCTAAAGCTTCATCTAAATTGAAATCGTAAGAATCATCATATTCGTTATCGGCATCGATCTTTAAAATGTGAGAACCTTCAGGATCTCCTTGGTTTGCCTGGTATACGCTACCATTTACTAGAAATGCGTTTATACTACGATAACCATTGGTGTTACCGTGGCCCACTTCAGAAGTGATCACAGTTGGATTTTCTAAAGATGGATAATCTAAGACTATAGTTTTAGATCCTGTCATTTCGTAATTTCTTTCTCTTTCCAGAGTTTCTGGATTAACTTTTCTTACGTTAACCCCTATATAAAGTTTGTCACCGGCAGCATTCAATACAGGCATATCAATTCTACCAATATAATATCCTTGTGCTTCCAATTCGTCGTTAAGAGAAAGATCGTGTTCCTTAAATTCTTTTATCAAAGAATTTTCCAGATCCAGGGTTACGATGGCCATACTAGAGTTGGTGCGAAGATACGTATCGTCAGTCTCATCCTCTGGAGTGCCATTATCATCCATTACATTTTCTGTAGAAACATATACTGCAGCACCAGTTTGATCACCGTCGAATAGTTTAATCCATCTAGGTGCAGTACCAACGTAAGGAGCAATACTAATTTCAGATCCAGCCGGAGCAAAGTTCTGACCTCCCTCTACGCTATATTTTGTATAGTTTCCACCAGTTTCTCCAGCATAGCTAATATTGAAAATGGTATTACCATCTTCAGAAGATTGTAATCTAGCCGTCCTATTTGATGGAACGATAAATCCATTATCAAAAGGTTCTATAGAAACACTGGGGTCTTTAGCATCCTCGCTATTCACAGAATAGATTAAAGTACCTCCGTTACCGTCGCCCGGATTTTCTCCCATTCTGGCAGCTGCAACAGTGATCCATCTTGAATCTCCTTCAGGAGTTGGTTCTGGAGTTAATTCTGTCGAATCATCGTCGCTACAAGATACTGTTAATGCTAGCGTTGCCATTAAGAAAAATAAGTTTCTTTTTCTCAAAAAGTTAAGTTTCATATTCATTGCCAATTAGAGTTTATTTATATTATAATTTAGTTTTAGATAAAATGCACGGCCCGGTTTCTGTACAGATAAATTGTCATAAACAGCTTCGTTAAGGATATTTTTAACATCAAAACTTACTACAAAGTCATTACTAGGGAAACTGTAAGTTAAGCCTAGGTCTTGAGCAAATTGAGTAGGTACCATAGAGTCTTCTGTGCCGGTATTGTTTCTTCCTTGAGCGACTCTGTATGAAAATTCATCTGTGAAGTATGCACTGTAAAATAAGTTGAGATTACTATTTTTTTGTATCACATTTTTAATGCTATAGCGTATGGCTGTGTTCATAGTGAATAGCGGGATGTTAGGAACATCTACCGTTTGTCCTCGTCTATTTTTTGTTTTAAATCTAAAACGGGTAAGGTTGAAGTCGAACCTTAGATTGTTATTGTAACTGTATTTAATTTCGGCTTCTATACCTTGAGAATTGCTTTCTTCATTAAAATTTGAATATTGGACTACTTCCTCATTGTTGTCATTATTTCCGTTTACCGGAAAGCCAATCAAATCTTTTATATTTCGAGAAAAAAGATTAGTAGCTATGGTGAATCTGTTCTTTTTTAATTGAAAGGATCCAAAGCGAAATCCAATATTGTAGTTATTACTTATTTCTGGTGCAATGCTAAGGTTAGCAATAACATTGTCACCTTCGTTACCAAAAACTTCTGTTTCGTTTGGTAGGCGAATGGCTTTTTCTGCAGAGGTTAATAAACTAATATTGGAGAAAATTTTATAGGAAAGTGCCGCTCCAAAACCATTATAGGTTTTATTGCTCTCGTAAATAATATTGACAGGACTTCTGGTACCATCAGAATTTTCCTGAATTTCTGGTTGAGTATTCGCTATTTTTTGATGATAATACTTATCGAAAATGTTTACTTTTAATTTTTGATCGAAAGCTTCTACTTCATAACTAAATGAATAAATATTCTTGTAAAGGTCACTTGTACGTCTAAAGATGTTTTCTAAAAGTGGTCTTAGTTCGTCCCGGTCTTCCCTATCAATACCACTATAGATATGATTGAATAGTAGTTTATGATTTTTGTTTAAAGAGTATGATAATCCAGTTCTTACAGAAGCTACATGTCTGTTGATTTTTATTAAGGTAGGGCCGCCGTTTTCCTGTTGTGATCCCCATGGGTATTTGTGATCAATTATTTCACCTGAGCTATTTCTTCTTTGTAACCTATCACCACTCCATGTATAAGCTTGGGAAACAGTGTCGTTTACTGTTCGGTTTCTTTGCCCTATTAGACCATTGATACTTAGGTCTAGTCCTGATATAAAAAAATTTTCTTTTTGATATGTGAAATTTGCTAGTGTTGCATCAGATTCCATAAACCTTCCGTTATAAGGAAGCACAGTTATAAATGCACCATGTTGTATTTCTTTGTAATCTTTAGAGCCGGTAAAACCTATTAAAAACTGATCAGCCCATTTAACATTCGTAAATCCAACCTGAGCTATTCCTCCTGTGGATTCGTAGGCATCATTGAAGCGACGAGCAGTGATTGGAGTTTGTCTGCCGTCTATCCCGATATCTTTTACCTGTCTTCCCCAGATTTCATAGTCATTGTCTGAATAATTATGGAATGCAGATGCTTTAATGGTAAAGCCTGTTTTATCAAAACGGTAAAGACCATTTAAGTTAGACTGAAAAGTATTAAATGAACCATAAGATACCGATGCGTTTAAATTAGAATTAGCTCCTTTGTGTAATATTACATTTATGGCTCCACCCATAGCATCATTAGCAAGATAACCCGGTACCACTCCTTTGTATACTTCGATTCTTTTGATCATGGAAGGAGGGATACTATTCAAGCTGAAAGAAGATCCGTATGTTGAAATTGGTATGCCGTCTATGAAAATTCGAACCGAATTGCCTGATAGCCCATTTAAAGTGTATTCCACACGAGACCCCAATCCACCGTTCTGTCTAAGCTTAACCCCAACAGTTTGATTAAGTAGTTCGTTGGTTTGAATATTTCTTAAGCTAGCTTCTTTGGTTTCTATTACGTTTACAGCGAATCCTTTATTCTCAATTTTCGATTTTTTCGATTCACCTTTTAGGGCAACCTCACCAAGCTCGTAATCTTTATCATTCTTTAGATTTATATCATATCGAAGGTTTGCATTTTTGATCGAAACTTCATCATATCCTATAAAATCACCTTTGGTAATTTGTAAATAGTATTTTCCTGAAGATAGGTCTTGAATCTTATAGATTCCTGAAGCATTAGATTTTACTTCACGATCTATACCATTACCATTTAAGCTAATTGTAGCTCCGGCAATAATATATCCATTGGCATCTTTAACAACACCACTTAGATTGTGCTGGGAAAAAACAGCAAGTGGCAGTAAAGCGAATAAAAATAGTAGTAATTTTTTCTCCATCCGAAATTCAATTGTCAGCAAATTTATACTTATTTAGATTAAGTACAAATAAAAATAGAGAATTTTGGGATTTTATAATTTGTTCAATGTTATCATTTAAAAGATATCTACTAACAAATCTCTTGTAAATCGTTTCAGCTTAAAATGGATAGATTTTTGCTTTAGTAGAATGACTTTTAAATTGCTATTAGCAGAAGGGAAACAGAATATTTTTTAATGAATATAAATGGAAGGGAAGAGGAGAATATAAAATGGGGAGTAAACTACTTCGGAGCAAGCCCTCGAGGCATTTGTTGGAAACAACTTTTTAATTTCGAGGCAAGCCTCTGGGTATTTTACCCTTTGGCGGTGCCAATAAAAAAAGCCGCTCATCGAGCGGCTTCGGCATTTGAATACTATATATAATCTAATCTATATGCACTATCCAATAACACGAACCTGGTCTGCGTTAAGACCTTTTCGTCCTTCTTTTTCAACATACTCCACTTTATCTCCTTCATTTAGAGTTTCACCGTCGATCCCTGTAACGTGAACGAAGATGTCTCTTCCTGTGTCGTCGTTGGTTATGAATCCGTAACCTTTAGATTCATTGAAAAATTTAACTGTACCTTCCATTGTAATAAAATAATAATTAATAAAGTACAAACATAATATAATATTATTGACAATGGTTCAATAAAATAGAAAGATTAAGAAATTTTTTTAACGCTTTTAGTACATTAATCTATGCCTTTATCGCGCATCTTTTTCATGTTTTTAGGGCTTAGCGTATAATCTTCAAGTTTTTTTCCTCTCCATCGAACAACTAAAAATATAGGCATAAGCACAAAAGATGAGGTTAATACGGCTATGCCTATAATGCGATCTCCGGTTACTATATCATCTTCTGCAATTCTAAAATAAAAACCTACTGCTATCGCAATTAATATCGCTATTCCTAAAATCCTCATTACGATCTTCATAATATCTTCTACTCTTTAAACGGTTACTTCAATTAATTTTTGTCTATAGGCGGTTAGCATTTTCGATTTAGAGATAAAGCCCACGTATTTGTCTTCTTTTACGACCGGTAAATTCCAGGCAGCACTGTGCTGAAATTTTTTCATGATTGTCTTCATACTATCATTTTGAAGGTCGATAATATCTGGAGCTCTTTGCATAATATCACTTACCGTAATTTCATCGTATAAATGTTGTTTAAACATTATAGGTCTTATATCATCCAGAAGTATAATTCCCATAAAATTGTCATTATTATCGATTACCGGGAAAATATTTCGGGAAGATTTTATTACTCCTTCATGTATAACATCACCCAGGTTCATCGATACTTTTAATGGGATAAAATTCTTTTCGATAATCTGGTTAATGTTAAGCAAAGTTAAAACCGTTTGGTCTTTATCGTGCGTTAAAAGTTCTCCTCTTTTTGCTAATTCTAAGGTGTAAACCGAATGCGGTTGTACGGTATTGGTGATCATATATGAGATCAAAGCCGTAATCATTAGCGGAACAAAAAGTTCGTATCCTCCTGTCAATTCAGCAATAAGGAAAATTGCAGTTAAAGGAGCGTGTAAAACACCTGCCATTAATCCGGCCATCCCTACCATCGTAAAACTACTTGTAGAAATAGGGCTGTTTGTTATCCCAAGGTGATTAACGACTAAGGCAAAGCAGTGGCCCAATGCACTTCCCATGAAGAGCACTGGTGCAAAGATACCACCTACACCACCAGCAGCAAATGTAAGCGAGGTAGCAAAAATCTTAAAAACAACTAGTCCTGCCAATAAGAGAATTACAACCCAAATGTTATCCAGAAAATCATTTAAAAAGTTTGTTCCCAAGGCCTGAATATAATTTTCGGCTAAAAGATTGTTTATAACACCATAACCTTCTCCATATAAAGGCGGAATAAAATAGATGATGATTCCTAAACCCGTTCCTGCCAACAAGAGTCGAATGAATTTATTCTCAATCTTACCAAATAATGTATGTATTCTGAAATAGATCACTGTAAAATACATCGATCCTAAAGCACAAATACAACCTAAGATCATATAAAATGGCACTTCAGAAATTACAAAATCGTCTCTAAGCTCAAAAGGTAAAATAGTATCTGACCCAAAAAAGAAATATGAAGTAAGAATAGCAGATACCGATGCGGTTAGTAAAGGCAACATGCTCACCAGGGTAAGATCTAAGCTGAACACTTCTATCGCAAAAATAATAGCCGCGATGGGAGCTTTAAAAATAGAAGACATGGCGCCTGCAGCAGCACATCCTACAAGTAATGTACGCGCACTTTGATTCATCCTGAATAAACGAGAAATGTTAGAACCCAGAGACGCTCCTGTTGCCACAGTTGGCCCTTCTAATCCTACAGACCCTCCAAAACCTACCGTTAAGGGTGCTGTTAATATAGAGCCATACATTTGGAAGGACCGCATAAGTCCTTTTCTTTTTGAAATGGCATAAAGTGTTGAAGGTATGCCGTGCCCAACCGGTTTTCTAAGCACTTTTTTGATAATAAATACTGTTAAGGCAAGACCAATGATTGGGAAAATAAAGTAAAAGGCATGATGATAATTGGCAATTAAATTCCCTTCCAGCAGATCTTGTATAAAATGCGTAAGGTTTTTTATGACGACGGCGCCCAAACCTGCCGTGAAACCAATAATAGCACTAAGAATTAAAATAAACTGCTGTTGCGAAAGATGCTTTGTCTTCCACAGCAAAAACTTTTGTAATCCAGGGACTGCCTTTAAAAACATCTGCTAAACCTCCAATTTTGGGTTATGACAAAAAAATCCTGCTGTAAAGCAGGATTTTCGTTTTTTATTCAATATTTAATTTTAAGCTTAATTCTTTTAGTTGCTCTTCGTCCAATTTGGATGGAGCATCGATCATTACGTCGCGGCCAGCATTGTTTTTTGGGAAGGCAATAAAGTCTCGAATTGTTTCCTGGCCACCAAGTATGGCAGTTAATCTATCGAAGCCAAATGCGATCCCACCATGTGGTGGTGCACCGTATTGAAAAGCATTCATTAAAAATCCAAATTGCTCTTTTGCTTCCTCTTCTGTAAACCCAAGATGTGAAAACATTTTAGATTGTGTTTCTTTATCGTGAATTCTTATTGAGCCTCCACCAATTTCATTACCATTTAAAACAAGGTCATAGGCATTTGCTCTTACTTTTCCAGGATCTGTTTCTAATAATGGAATATCTTCAACTTTAGGAGAAGTAAAAGGATGGTGCATAGCATGATAACGTTCGGTTTCTTCGTCCCATTCTAAAAGCGGGAAATCGATAACCCAAAGTGGAGCAAATTCATCTGCTTTTCTAAGTCCTAGCTCGTTACCTAAATGCATACGTAATGCACTTAATTGAGATCTTGTTTTGCCGGCATCTCCTGCCATTACCAAAATAAGGTCTCCCGGATTAGCTCCAGTTGCTTTTGCCCATTCCTGAAGATCTTCCTGAGAATAGAATTTATCTACTGAAGATTTTAAGCTAGCATCTTCGTTGTACTTAGCCCAAACGAGTCCGTTTGCTCCTATTTGTGGACGCTTAACCCAGCTAATTAAGGCATCAATTTGTTTTCTGGTGTAAGCAGCAGCGCCAGGTACAGCGATTCCTACTACTAATTCCTGTTGATCGAAAACATTGAATCCTTTATTTTTTGCGATATCGTTCAACTCGGCAAACTCCATCCCAAAACGAATATCCGGTTTATCGTTACCATATTTACGCATCGCTTCGTCGTAAGTCATTCTTGGGAACGTATCGACATCTACATTGTTGATCTCTTTTAACAGGTGACGAGTTAAACCTTCAAAAATGTTTAGAATATCTTCCTGCTCTACAAAAGCCATTTCACAGTCGATTTGTGTAAACTCTGGCTGTCTGTCTGCTCTTAGATCCTCATCTCTAAAACATTTTACGATCTGGAAGTATTTATCCATGCCACCAACCATAAGCAACTGCTTAAATGTTTGTGGTGATTGCGGTAGTGCATAAAATTGCCCTTCGTTCATTCTACTTGGTACTACAAAATCTCTAGCCCCTTCAGGAGTAGATTTTATAAGATATGGCGTTTCTACCTCAATAAATCCCTGGTTAGATAAAAAGTTTCTTACCTGCATCCCAACTTTATGTCTAAAAACAAGCTTGTTTTTAACCGGATTTCTGCGAATATCAAGGTAACGATGCTTCATTCTTAAATCTTCGCCACCATCGGTTTCATCTTCAATAGTAAAAGGAGGCGTTAAGGAAGCATTTAAAATGTCCAGGTCTTTGACTAAAACTTCGATTTCACCAGTAGCGATATTAGGGTTTTTTGACTCCCTTTCTATAACTTCACCTTTAACCTGAATTACAAACTCACGGCCTAAAGTTGCAGCTTTCTTCATTAGATCTTCAGAAGATCTTTCTTCATCAAAAATAAGCTGAGTAATCCCGTAACGATCACGAAGATCTACCCAGATCATAAATCCTTTATTTCTAATTTTTTGCACCCATCCTGAAAGCGTTACCTCGTTCCCGATTTTGGAAGAATTAAGCTGACCGCAAGTATGACTTCTGTACATAGTTGTTTTCGTAAAATTTTAGTGGGGCAAAAGTAATAAGTAAATGTGGTTTGAGTAAATAAACAGCCTAAAATAAATCGCAATGTAAACTCAATGTTGCTTAAAATAATATTTTAAAAAACTTAAAATCAGTTAAATATATCTTCAATGTTAATTTAATGTTACGTAATTATTGTTTTAATGTAAACTTTGTTTTATATTTGTTATCACAAGATTAATAGAAAGCATTATGAAGACGATAAAAAATACAATGATTGCTGCCCTGATGATGTTAAGTGGAGCAGTAGTAGCACAAAATGAAGTTAAAAAACCTGTTTTCGAAAAGCAGGGTGATTTAATTAAAGGAACATATTATTATGAAGACGGAAATATTAGGCAGGAAGGTACGTACAAGAATGGAGAGCTCCACGGAAAGTGGGTTTCTTACGACGAGAAAGGTGAAAAGACAGCCTTCGCAGAATATAACGATGGCGAAAAAGTTGGTACATGGCTTTTTTGGGAAGGTAATAAGATTAAGCAGGTAGAATATAAATCAAACCAAATTGTATCTGTAGATAATATCTCATCTACATCTTCGTTAGCTATTAATGAAGAGTAGAGATTGATTTTAGTTTAAAGAAAAAGCCCTCGATTTTAATTATCGAGGGCTTTTTTATTGGCGTATAATACTTCAAGGCTTGCCTCGAAGTTAAAAAAATGTTTCTAGTGAATGCCTCGTGGGCTTCCCCCGAGGTAGTTTCCTGTTTAATATTAGAAAAAAAGAACCCTGTAAAATTCAGGGATCTTTTTGTTTAGTTCTTAGCTAATTTTCGTTGTCTGCGCTCCAGTTTTTTATTTCTTGCTTTCACCTTTGCACGGTTCACAAGGTAAAACATTACCGGTACTACAACCAGTGTTAAGAATGTGGCGAATACCAATCCAAAGATCACTGTCCACGCTAAAGGTCCCCAGAAAATAACATTATCACCTCCAATATAGATGCCGGGATCATAATCGATCATTAATCCGAAGAAATCGATATTTAAACCTATTGCTAACGGGATCAAACCAAGCACGGTTGTGATCGCCGTTAATAATACAGGGCGTAATCTTGATTTTCCGCCTCTAACGATACAATCAAAATACTGTTCTCTGGTAAGTAATTCATCGTCGGCTAAACCAAGTTCGTTTTTCTTACGATCGATCAATATTTGCGTGTAATCGATAAGTACGATAGCATTATTAACCACAATACCGGCAAGAGAAATAATTCCCATCATCGTCATAATGATCACAAAATCCATTTGGAAAATAATTAATCCAAAGAATACTCCAACCAAACTTAAAACAACGGCACTAACTATAATTAGTGGTTTTGAGATCGAATTAAATTGTGCTACCAAAATCAACAATATTCCTCCAATAGCGATCAATAAAGCTTTTAATAAGAAAGCCATGTTATCTGCCTGCTCTTCTTGTTCACCAGTAAAGGCAAAGCTCATTTCGTCTGGTAGTTCGTAATTCTGGAGTTCGGTTTTTAGCTGCTGAACGATTTCATTGGCGTTGTAATCTCCCAGTACATTCGAATAAACGGTAATTACACGCTTTAGATCTTTCCTTTTAATAGAGCTAAAAGATGATGCTACTTTTGTTTCTACTAATGCTGAAATTGGTACCTGTACTAATTGCCCATTATTTTGATCTCTAAAAGTAATTGGCTGATTAAACAAGGCATTTTCATCATATCTAAACTTATCGTTGAAACGCACATTAACTTCATAATCATCATCGCCGTCCTTATAAGTAGAAACCTCTTCACCGTAAATTGCTCGACGTAAAGTTTGTCCTACTGCCACTGTGGAAACCCCAAGCTGTCCTGCTTTTCTTCGATCTACTTTAACCTCTAATTCAGATTTAGATTTGTTAACATCGATCTTTAATTCTTCAATTCCCTCAATACTAAGTTCCTGAATATAAGAACGCATATTTTCGGCTTCAGCTAACATTTCTTCGTAGTCTTCTCCTCTAATTTCAATATTAATAGGATAACCAGAAGGTGGTCCCGCTGCATCTTTTTCAACAATGATCGAGGCACCAGGGAAACCATGAACTGCAGCTCGAATTTCCTCCATAACATCACTACTTTTTACACCGCGCCGCTCATTAAACTCGCGCATTGATAAGGTGATCTTCCCTTTGTGAGGCATTTCGTTTTGTTGCCCACCATCGGTTTGGGGATTTCCTGCTCCTTCACCAACTTGAGAAACGGCAGATTCTACCATATAGTTATAACCATCGTCATTATACTTTTCGATGGCCTCGTAGATTCTTTCCTCAACCTGTTTAGTAAGCTCGTTGGTTTTCTGGATATCTGTGCCTTCAGGATATTCAATGTAGGTGATAATTTGTTTCGGTTCATTTTCTGGAAAGAACAAAACATTAGGTTGCACTGCACCAATCAATATAAAAGATAGGATAAGCATGATTACCGTTCCGAAGAAAAACACATACGCTCTCTTTCCACTCAAGGCATATTTAAGGGTGCCTTCGTAATTATTTTCCAGTTTTTTAAGTGCCTTGAACTGAAAGTAAGCAATAGCCTTAGTTAAAACATATTTGTAAAGCCATAATAAGATTACCAATAGAATAAGAATGTTTCCTATTCCTCTTAAAGCTCCCATATCAAGTAAGAATCCTGCTAATAATAAAATGATCCCTAAAGCAGCGAATATTACCGATAAGCTTATCAGTTTTTTCTTGGTCATTTCTTCTTCCTCGGTCTTCATAAATTCTGAAGTCAGCATCGAGTTTATGATCAATGCTACGAACAAGGAAGAACCTAAAACAATAGAAAGTGTAATAGGAAAGATCATCATGAACTTACCAATAGTTCCCGGCCATAAACCTAATGGGAAAAACGCAGCTAAAGTCGTTGCCGTAGAAGCAATAATTGGCCACGCAATTTCGCCAAGACCTTGTTTAGCAGCCTGCTTTCTGGACATCCCTTCGTCCATGAGGGTATATACATTTTCTACTACAACAATACCATTGTCTACCAGCATTCCCAGTCCCATTACCAGAGCAAATAGCACCATGGTGTTTAAGGTGAAACCAAGACTTGATAATACAATGTAAGATAAGAACATCGAAAGTGGGATGGCTAAACCAACAAAAAGAGCATTCCTAAATCCTAGGAAAAACATAAGTACTAAAACCACCAATATTACCCCAAAGATGATGTTATTTACAAGATCATCTACCTGTGTTTGCGTTTTGGTAGATTGATCGTTAGAGTAAGAAATATGTAGATTTTCTGGTAGATAATCTTCCTGTTCTGCAGCGATAATTTCTTTAATATCTTCTACCGCCTCGATCATGTTTTTACCACCACGCTTCTTGATATCAAGCATCACTACCGGTTCGCCATATTCTCTGGCGAAGGTAGTTGCATCTTTCTCTTTGAAGTTGATATCTGCAATATCTTTTAGGAAAATATTCCCGCCATCACGTTTAACGATCACGTTTTCTAGCTCCTTTGGATCTTGAATTTCCCCAACGATCCTAATATTCTTTTCGACACCGCTGGTAATCACATTTCCGGCAGAGATGGTTTTATTTTCCATACTTACCGAATTAACGATATTATCGAAACTTACTTTAGAAGCCGACATTTTGTAAATATCGACTGCAATTTCTACCTCCATTTCTTCGGCACCACGAATGCTTGCTTCTTTGATCTGCGGAAGTAATTCTATTTTTTCCTGAAGATATTCAGCGTAAGTTTTTAATTGCTGAACTGGATAATCTCCCGTTAAATTGATATTCAGAATTGGTTGCTCTTCTGAAATATTTAGGTCGAAAACATTAGGTTCTACCTTTGCGCCATTATCTAAAGTTGGCCAGGTAGTTTCAGCTTTTACAAGGTCTACCTTATCTTTAACTTTAGTTTTGGCGTTATCTACACTAATATCTTCTTCAAATTCTACAATGACGATCGAGTAATCCTGAAGTGTCGTTGAGGTAATTTCCTTAACTCCTGCTATATCATTAAACTCTTCTTCTAAAGGTTCTGTAATGAATTTCTCTACATCTTCAGCCGAGTTCCCCGGGTTTACAGAACTAATGTAAATCTTGGTTTCTACAATTTCAGGAAACGCCTCACGAGGCATTCCGTAGTAAGAAAGCAAACCGCCAAGCATGATGATCGCAATAATAACGTAGACCGTCATTTTATTGTCGATTGCCCAGGAGGAGAGCTTAAATTCTTTATCTAGATTGTTCATTTTTACTTTTTGCTAATTTTTACTTCCTGTCCGTCTCTTAAACTCTTGCTTCCCTCAACAATAATGGTAGTACCTGCATCTAAACCGTCGGTTACTTCGATCATATTGTCGTAAACATAACCGGTTTCTACTACGGTTTTCTTAGCAACACCGGTGCTATCTGTCTTATTTTTTAGAGTGTAGACAAGACTTTCTCCCATAGCGTTTTTCTGAATCGTACTTTCAGGAATACTTATAGCGTCTTCTGCAGTATAATCGTTTAAAAGAATGGTTGCGATTTGATTAGGTCGAATTAATTGATCTGGATTAGGGATAGCGATCTTCACTCTAAAAGTCCTGTTGTTGGCATTAATGTTATTACCAACTTCTGTCACTTTTCCTTCGTATTCTTTATTGATAGAACTAATCATCACTTTTACTGAAGTTCCTTTTTTGATCTTTGGAAGATAATTTTCTGGAACTGCAGCTTCAACATACATATTACTTAGGTTGATAATTCTAAAAAGCTGACTTTGTCCCGGGCTTACTACCTCTCCCTGGTTGCTAATCACCTCGTCTATAACTCCGCTAAAAGGCGCAGTAATAGTTGTTTTTGCAAGCTGAGATTTTAATTGTTCGGCTGCTTTTTGAGAAGCTTCGAAATTAGTTTTAGCTTCTAAAAATTGAATCTCAGATCCTATATTCTGGTCCCATAATCTTTTTTGACGCTCGAAAGTTGTTTTGGCTAAAGTGGCCTGCGCTTCAGCCTGCGCTACCTGGCTTGCTAATCCGCCATCGTCGATCTTAGCTAAAATTTGCCCTTTATTTACACGATCGCCTTCATTCACATAAACCTTTTGTAGAATACCAGAATATTCTGGGTAAATGATAATGTTCTCGTCTGTAGCAACATCACCCTGTACTTCAGCAAAATGCTGAAATGTACTGTCTTTAAGAGTTTGTACAGTTACAAGGTTAAGGTTCTTGTTCTTATCTAATTTGCCAATGGCTTCGTCTAGTTTGTTGATATCTGAAGTTAGGGCACTTTGTTCCTTACTAAGTTCAGATTTTCTGGCTCTTATTTCGGTAAGATTCCCTTCTTCGATAAGGTCTTCTATAGATTTTTCATTCTCATTTCCGCAGGCGGCTATTAAAAGAGAAACACTAAAAATTGCAGCTAATTTTTTCATATGGCGGGGATAATTATTCTTTTTCTTCATATTTGGTTGTGTCTAATAAATTCTCTAGCTCAACTTTGGTTGTTATCACGTTAAGCATCGATTGCAGGTAATCCTGTTGTGCAGTATATAATTGTCGTTGTGCTTCGCTTAATTCGAAACTGCTGGCCACACCTTCCTCAAACTTTGTTTTGTTCTTATTTTCG
Organism: Zunongwangia mangrovi; assembly: GCF_900112105.1. Lineage (GTDB taxonomy): Bacteria > Bacteroidota > Bacteroidia > Flavobacteriales > Flavobacteriaceae > Zunongwangia > Zunongwangia mangrovi. The sequence continues at coordinate 803,846 of NZ_FOKV01000001.1, forward strand.
ATACGTTCTGCTAAAGCCAGGTTCTTTTTCTGTACACTATAGTTATCCAGGCTGTATTCGTATTCTGTTTTAGCTGAATTTATCTGTTGTTTTACTTCATTTTTAGTGTAATCCAGATCAGCAAGAGCCTGTTCTAAAGCAATTTTCTTTTGCTGAGTTCTTGCAGAACGCATTCCGCTACTAAAAATGGGTATATTTAGGCTTATTCCTAAGATCGATTGATCGAAGTATTCCTGGTTATCATTTAAAAAAGTGAATTCCTGGCTAAATCCCTGGTAACCATAGTTTACATATCCGGTAAGTGAAGGCAAAGCTTTGGCTTGTTCTAATTTCACTTCGATTTCTGCAGATTCTGCTGTGTTTTTAGCGATTCTGAAGTCGATATTCTCTTCTACAGCGATATTTTTTTGTAAGATCGAAAGGTCAAAATATTGCATAGCTAATGCCTCTAGTTCCTCGGTAAGTGTAATATTTGTTTCTACCGGAAGTCCTAAAGTGATATTTAGCATTTCGTAAGCAATATCTGCCATGCGCGAACTTCTGTTTAGATTGTTTTTTAAGGTAAGAAGGGTGATCTCTAATTGCTCTACATCTTCTTCTTCAGCAAGACCATTTTCAAAAGTAAGCTTGGTCTCATCGAAGGTTTTTTGTACGCTTTCGACGTTTTTCTTCAAGATGGCTACATTTTCTTCAGCTAAAAGAACATTTCCGTAGGCATTAATAATTCCTTTTTTAACCTCCTGATCTGTTTTTGTTTTTGCATTTTCGGTAATCTGAAGCAATGTTTTTGCAGATTGAATTCCTACCAGGTAAGAACCATCAAAAATGATCTGATTCCACGTGGCAGTTGCATTCATACTTTGCTGCGTACCAAAAGTTACTGGGATAAATGTTCCTGGTTCGCCACCAGTAATTTCAGCAGGTAAAAGTTGTACGGGCTGTTTTATGTAATTTTGGTAATCTACAGCGCCACTTATTTGTGGCAATCCCTGTGCGATGATCTCCCATTTTTGTTTTAGGGAAATGGCAATATCTCTTTGGGCATTCGCTGCTTCAACGTTATGCTCTAAGCCATAACGAATCGCTTCTTCCAAAGAAAAAGAAAATGATTCGGGGGCTTCTTGAGTTTCCTGTGCGTAGGATGCGAGGCTAATAAAGCCTAACAGCGTTAGAAAATGTTTAATTGATAGGTGTTTCATTGTTTTTTGTTAGCTCTTCTAAAATTTCTAATCCTTTTTTAGTTGCGATTCCTCTTACGTGATATTCTATATATAATTGAAACAAGTTGGCTTTGCTATATTCTTCAGCGGGAAAAATGCTGGTGTCTCTTATCGAATTAGTTCCTTCGTGATATAACCTTGAAATAAATTGCACGTCAATTTCTTTACGAAATAGTCCTTCTTTTATGCCTCTTGTTACATTTTCTTCTATGCTACATGCCACAAGATCTGCTTTGGTGCGAGTTACACTCTCAAAAATCTTAGGGTAATATTTTTGCAACTGAAATTGCGGAGACGTTTTTTCATCTTTTAAAAAAATGCTTATCTGCTTTTTTACTTCAAAAAGTTCTTCTATAGCGTTAATGTCTTTTTTCTTTATTTCAGCAATACTTTTTTGAATAGTTTCCAGGATATTAAAAGCAACATCCTTAACCAAAAGTGTTTTGGTTGAATAATTGGCGTAAATCGTTTTTTTAGAAATACCCAATTTTGCTGCAATATCATCCATGGTGACGCTTTTGAAGCCATACTCCAAAAACATTTCTGTCGCCATGTTTAAAATAGTCTCTTTCAAACTTCAAATTTTCGGCAAATGTATGTCACGGAAACTTTTAAAACAAATAAAGTTTCCAAGGTTTACGATTATTTAATAATCGCATTGAATTTGAAATTATTGCAATTATGGTATTTTAGCAGAAAAAATTATTTTAATGCTGGCTATTACAGAGTATCGGGAGGTTTTTTTAAAATATCTTGAAGAGAAAATAACAATTAAAGAACCTGCTAATCTTTATGAACCAATGGTTTATATTCTTGGTTTGGGCGGGAAACGATTACGACCGGTACTGGTTTTAATGGCTACAGAAATTTTTGAAAAAGATTATAAAGAAGCTCTGGATGCTTCTTTGGCTATCGAAATCTTCCATAATTTTTCTTTGGTTCATGATGATATTATGGATGATGCTCCTTTACGAAGAGGAAAAGCTACTGTTCACGAAAAATGGGATATCAATACCGGGATTCTTTCTGGAGACGCTATGCTTATTAACGCTTACCAGCTTTTTGAGAATTACCAGGGCGATATTTTTAAAGAATTAGCACAGCTTTTTACTAAAACCGCTATGGAAGTTTGTGAAGGGCAGCAGTATGATATCGATTTTGAAACCAGGGACGATGTAAGTATAGAAGATTATCTTAAGATGATCGAGTATAAAACCGCCGTGTTAGTTGGTGCATCCTTACAAATGGGAGCAATTGTAGCTGGTGTGGATGAAGACTGTAAAAAAGCCATTTATCAATTTGGAAGACTTTTAGGTATTGCTTTTCAGCTTCAGGACGATTATTTAGACGCCTTTGGAGATCCAAAAACTTTTGGTAAACAGGTTGGAGGCGATATTATAGAAAATAAGAAGACATTTTTATATTTAAAATCTTTGGAAGCTTCTAACGAAGATGAAGCAAAACAGTTAGAGTATTTGTATTCTATCAATCCCGAAGATAATTCTGGTAAAATCGAAACTGTAAAGTCGATCTTTCAAAAAAGCGGTGCAGCAAAATCTACCAAAGAAGAGATCCAAAAGTATACAAAAATGGCTTTTGAAGTCCTGGATAGTATTTCGATAAGCGAGGAGAAGAAAAAACCTTTGCGTGATTTTGGAAATATGCTGATGAATCGTACCGTTTAAGTTAGGTATTTAGATTGATATTCAGTTTTTTAGATAATTTTAGTCTTAAAGCGGAAGAAAGTTAAATCAATCTTATATTATCTAATTTTGCTTAAATTTTAATCTCTTTCTAATTCACTTTTCATTTTAAATTATCATATTCGTAAGAATTAGTGCGATTTGGCGCTCATGTTGCCTTGTTGCTATGTTAAAATTCTTTTAATGTATAAAATAAAACTATTGAATGCTGCAAGCAGTTTTTTGTAAAAATTGTACTTTTGCTGTGTTTTACACTTTAAAGAAACATTAGTTTCCACTTATGGACAGATTTTCATTTCTAAATGCCGCGCATACTGCATATTTTGCTGAATTATACGACCAATACTTACAATACCCAGATAGCGTAGAGCCCAGTTGGAGGGCTTTTTTTCAGGGTTTTGACTTCGGAATGGAGCAAAACGGCGTTTCTTCTGAAGTTTTAGGAGAAGCTCCGGTAACGTTTGAGGAAGGCGAAATGCCAGAGCATGTTTACAAGGAATTCCAGGTTATTAGATTGATCGATGGATACCGTACACGCGGGCATTTATTCACAAAAACAAACCCTGTTAGGGAAAGAAGACATTACGAACCTTCACTTGATATCGAAAATTTCGGTTTAAGTAAGGATGATTTAGAGACCACTTTTGGTGCTGGTGATATTTTAGGTCTAGGACCCAAGAAATTAAAAGATATCATTAAGCACTTAGAAAATATATACTGCGACTCTATTGGAGTAGAGTATATGTTTATAAGAAAGCCTGAAGAGATCGATTGGATTCAGAAAAAACTGAATGTAAACGAAAACCATCCTGAATTTGATACCGATAGAAAAAAGCAAATATTAAGAAAGCTTAACGAAGCGGTTTCATTTGAAGGATTTTTACATAGAAAATACGTTGGCCAAAAGCGATTCTCCCTAGAAGGAGGTGAAACTTTGATTCCTGCCTTAGATGCTTTAATTGAAGGTGCTGCAGAAAAAGGAGTTAAAGACTTTGTAATGGGGATGGCTCACCGTGGTCGTCTAAATACCTTAACCAACATTTTTGGTAAATCTGCTAAAGATATATTTAGCGAATTTGATGGTAAAGATTACGAGCAGGATATTTTTGATGGTGACGTAAAATATCACCTGGGTTGGACGTCTTGCCGTCAGACAAATAGTGGTAAAGAGATCAATATCAATATTGCTCCAAACCCATCACATTTAGAGACCGTTGGCCCTGTTGTAGAAGGTATAGCAAGAGCTAAAAGAGATCGCAGATATAGCGGAGATCCTTCAAAAGTATTACCTATTCTTGTGCACGGTGATGCTGCCGTTGCAGGGCAGGGTGTTGTGTACGAAGTAGTGCAAATGGCCAAGCTCGAAGGTTACGAGAATGCTGGTACGATACATATTGTAGTAAATAACCAGATAGGTTTTACTACTAACTATTTAGATGGAAGATCCTCTACTTATTGTACAGATGTTGCTAAAGTAACTCTTTCACCGGTGCTTCACGTTAATGCAGATGATGCAGAAGCCGTGGTGCATGCGGTACTTTTTGCATTAGATTTTAGAATGCAATTTAAGCGAGACGTATTCATCGATCTTTTAGGGTATAGAAAATATGGTCATAACGAAGGTGACGAGCCAAGATTTACGCAGCCTAAACTTTATAAAGCTATTGCTAAGCATAAAAATGCAAGAGATATTTATGCGGAAAAACTGGTAAAAGCTGGAGTGATCGAAGAATCTTATATCGAAAAGCTTGAAGATGATTATAAGAAAAAGCTTGAAGAAGATTTAGAGGATTCCAGAAAAGAAGATACGACCAGAATTACACCATTTATGGAAGATGAATGGGGTGGTTACGAAAGTGTGCAGGAAGATCGTATGATCGAGGATGTTGATACGACCGTAAGTATGGATCAGCTGGATAAAGTTGCAAAGGCAATTTCTAAATTACCAGAGGATAAAAAATTCTTACGTAAAATCGATAAGATCATCAATTTACGTGAGAAAATGTACTTTGAAGATAATAAGCTCGACTGGTCTATGGGAGAGCATTTAGCTTACGGTACATTAATGGCTGAAGGTTTTAATGTTAGAATTAGCGGTCAGGATAGTGAGCGTGGTACATTCTCTCACCGTCATGCTGTATTAAAAGTAGAGGATAGTGAAGAAGAAATTATTCTTCATAATAATATAGAAGGTAGAGAAGGGGATTTCTTTATTTACAATTCACCATTATCAGAATATGGAGTTGTAGGATTTGATTATGGTTACGCTATGGCAAGTCCTAATACGCTAACCATTTGGGAAGCGCAGTTTGGAGATTTTGTGAACGGTGCTCAGATCATGATCGATCAATACATCTCTGCCGCAGAAGATAAATGGAAATTACAAAACGGATTAGTAATGTTCCTTCCTCATGGATATGAAGGTCAGGGAGCAGAACACTCTTCAGCAAGAATGGAGCGTTTTCTTCAGCTATGTGCTAAAGATAATATGTTCGTTGCCGATGTTACAACTCCGGCTAACATGTTCCACTTGTTAAGAAGACAGATGAAATTTGGTTTCCGTAAGCCGCTTATTATCTTTACTCCAAAGAGTTTATTAAGACACTCTAGAGTAAATTCAACAAAAGAAGAATTTGCTGAAGGATCTTTCCAAATGGTGATCGACGATCCAGAAGCAAAAGCAGATAAGGTGAAAACCTTAGTGTTCTGTACCGGTAAATTCTACTATGATCTATTAGAGTATAAGGAAGAAAATGAGCGTGAAGATGTTGCTTTGGTAAGAGTAGAGCAGTTGTTCCCACTTCCGGTAGAGAAAATGAGAGAAGCAATTAGCAAATACAAGAACGCAGATGATATTGTATGGGCACAGGAAGAACCTAAAAATATGGGTGCTTACGGTCACATGCTAATGCATATCGACGAAGCGAAGAAATTTAGATGTTGTAGCCGTAAATTCTATGGCTCTCCAGCAGCTGGTAGTTCAGTGCGCTTTAAGAAAAGACATCAACGCGTTATCGATAGCGTTTTTGATAAATCATTAACTGAAGAATAATTAAATTTGAATAATTTTCTGGTTAGCCAGAATCAAAAATAAAAAAGAAGAACATGGCCTTAGAAATGAAAGTTCCATCCCCCGGTGAATCTATAACCGAAGTAGAAATCGCAGAATGGTTGGTAGAAGACGGGGACTACGTTGAAAAAGATCAGGCAATTGCCGAAGTCGATAGTGATAAAGCTACGTTAGAATTACCAGCTGAAGCAAGCGGTATTATTACTCTTAAAGCAGAAGAAGGTGATACAGTTGCAGTTGGTGAAGTGGTATGCTTAATCGATACTGAAGCAGAAAAGCCAGGAGGTGGAGATTCTGCTGAAGAAGATGTAAAAGAAGAACAAGAGAAAAAAGAATCTAAGGAAGATAGCGATAAAGCACCTGCTAAGACTGAAGAGCCATCTAAATCTTCAACACCTTCGCAAAAGCAGGACGATACTTACGCTACAGGAAGTCCTTCGCCAGCAGCTAAAAAGATCCTAGACGAAAAAGGAGTAGATCCTAAATCTGTTAGTGGTAGCGGTAAAGATGGAAGAATTACAAAGGAAGATGCAGTTCAGGCAAAGGCTTCTATGGGAACTCCAGGTACAGGAAAACGCGGAGAATCTCGTAAGAAAATGTCTATGCTAAGACGTAAAGTTGCAGAACGTTTAGTAGCAGCAAAAAGTGAAACTGCTATGCTTACTACTTTTAACGAAGTAGATATGTCTGCAATTTATGCCTTAAGAAAAAAATATAAAGAAGAGTTTAAAGATAAGCACGGTGTAAGTCTAGGATTTATGTCATTCTTTACTTTAGCTGTAGTGAGAGCTTTAGAAATGTATCCAGATGTCAACTCTATGATCGACGGAGATTTTCAGGTGAAATACGACTATAAAGATATTAGTATTGCTGTTTCTGGACCTAGAGGTTTAATGGTGCCAGTTGTAAGAAATGCAGAAAACTTAAGCTTTAGAGGAGTAGAAGAAGAAGTAAAACGTTTGGCACTAAAAGCGCGTGATGGTCAGATCACTGTAGATGAGATGACAGGAGGTACGTTTACGATTACTAACGGTGGGGTATTTGGATCGATGATGTCTACACCGATAATTAACCCTCCACAAAGTGGAATCTTAGGAATGCATAACATCGTAGATCGTCCAGTAGCGATCGATGGTCATGTAGAAATTAGACCAATGATGTATGTTGCATTATCTTATGATCACAGAATTGTAGATGGTAAAGAATCTGTTGGTTTCTTAGTTGCGATAAAAGAAGCTGTAGAAAACCCAGAAGAATTACTTATGGATAATGATATAAAGAGAGCTTTAGAACTTTAAAGTTCTCTTACCCATGTTCAAAATAGAAAAGGGAAGCGCAAGCTTCCCTTTTTAAGTTTTGGTTGGTTGGATAAAAAATAAGTTAAGAATAAACCAAATTCAGGATATTTAAAAAAATGATGCCTATAACCGCAAAAATTAGGATATACGATGCAGGATGAGGTTTTAAATATTCCTTCTTTGGGAAAAACATAAAATCTAACATTGGTTTCTTCAAAGTTAAATGATATTAGAATTGTATAAAAGGGGAGAAATACCCTATTTTACTCGGTAATCGAAATTAAATGTTCCGAGGCTTGCCTCGATACAAAGGTGATTTTCAAAAAAAGCCTCAGGGGCTTGCCTGAGGTTTTTTACTATTTTAAGAATAATGTTTTTGATTTATAATCGATAATTGCTTTTCCCTTCTTTAAAATATCTGCGCCAATTATACCGTGTACTTTTTCTGCATCGTGCTGTAAAAGAGCTTCGTTAACATGGCGAAGATCAAAAACAACAAGGTCTATTTTCTTTTTCTTCCAACCATTAATTTCTATTCGGTTTTTTTGTGAAATCTGAGTGATCATATTAGATGCACCGGCACCAGCCGCTTTTACATCGCTATCTTCTGGTAATAGGTCGAAATGTTCTATGCTATCTGCCCCTACGCAAGTGCTGGATGCTCCTGTGTCTAAAATAAAATTCCCTTCAATAGTATTGATTTTGGCCTTTATTTCGAGGTGATTTGTTTTAGTAAAAGTAAATTTGATGCTTTTATACCCCTTTTCTTTCAGGATTTTCTTGAGACTCGCCATTCTTTTCCGGTTTTGGACAAAGATAGGTTTTCAAAATAAATTATTTTTGCAGATATGATAATAACAGACACGCATACACATTTATATAGCGAATCTTTTGATGAAGATCGTGATGAGATGATCCAAAGAGCAATAGATGCAAATGTAGAGCGCTTTTTTATCCCCGCGATCGACTCTACTTATGCAGATAGAATGTATGATCTTGAGAAATCATTTCCAGATCATGTTCACTTAATGATGGGATTGCATCCAACCCATGTTCAGGAGAATTATAAAAGTGAGCTTCAATTTATCGAAAATCAATTTCAGCAGAGAGATTTTATTGCTGTTGGCGAAATTGGGATCGATCTATATTGGGATAAAAGTACTCTGCAAATTCAGCAAGAAGCCTTTAGGTATCAAATCCAATTGGCTAAAAAATATAAATTGCCTATCGTAATTCATTGCCGAGAGGCTTTCGATGAGGTTTTTGAAATTTTGGAGGAAGAAAAAGGAGAAGGTCTGTTCGGGATTTTTCATTGTTTCACGGGGACTTTGGAGCATGCAAAAAAAGCAATCTCGTATAATCTAAAATTAGGTATTGGTGGTGTGGTAACCTTTAAAAATGGTAAGATCGATAAGTTTTTAGCTGAAGTTCCTTTAAAGCATATCGTTTTAGAGACCGATGCTCCCTATCTTGCCCCAACGCCATTTAGAGGAAAGAGAAATGAATCTTCTTACATTATTAATGTTGTTGAAAAATTGGCCGATATCTATAATATGTCTTTGGCTGAAATAGCTGAAATTACAACGCAGAATTCAAAAGATATATTCGGTATTTAAACCTTAATTAGTTAATTTTTTGTTCATTTGCTATAATAAGCCAGACACGTGCAAGACTTTGAAGAGATAAGATTTTATAATGAAAAGGAGGTTCAGGAATCCCTTCAGCATTACATAAAACATCCTATGATGAAGGCGCTCCTTCATTTTACATTTCCGGAGAAAACTTCCGAAGAAATAAAAGAGATCGTTTTTAGCTGTAAAAGTATTCGTGATTTTCAAACCAAGATTATTTACCATTCTGTAGGGAAGATCATAGAGAAAAGTACCGATGGGGTAACCGATAGTGGTTTTGAAAAACTCAAACCCGGCGAATCCTACTTCTTTTTATCTACACATCGCGATATTATTCTGGATACTTCTTTGCTTAATTATACCTTGTATAATCACGATTTGGTGATGACGGCCTCGGCTATTGGCGATAATTTGGTTCAGAAAACGTTTTTGATGGCTTTATCAAAGCTAAACCGAAACTTTTTAGTCCGCAGAAAATTGAGTCCGCGTGAAATGTTTAAAAGTTCACTAGAGCTTTCAACGTTCATACGCAAAATGTTGATGAAAGATAAACGCTCTGTCTGGATGGCACAACGTGAAGGGCGAACCAAAGATGGTAGCGATTATACGCAGCAAGGGGTGCTTAAAATGATAGGAATGGCCAAAGGCGACCAAAGTCTTACCGAATATTTTGGAAAGTTAAAGATCGTGCCTATTTCGATTTCTTACGAATTTGATCCCACAGATGTTTTAAAAATGCCTGAAATTCTTTCAAAACGGATGAAAGAGAAATATGTGAAGGCACCAGATGAAGATTTTAAATCGATCATCCAGGGGATTTTAGGTATAAAAGGAAGAATTCATGTGAGTGCCGGTGATCTAATGGATGCCAGTTTATTTTCTGAAATAGGACAGGATTTTACTTCACCAAACGAGCAATTAAAAGCTATAGCCAATAAGGTAGATCGTGAAATCCATAAAAACTATAAGCTTTGGCCTGCTAATTATATAGCACATGATATGCTGAATAATACAGATCAATATGCTTCTAAATATACTTTTAAAGATAAAAGACGCTTTGAAAGACGCTTGAAGCGAAGAGTTGATTTTAAAAATTCTTTAGAGCTTAATAGTTACCTTTTAATGTATGCAAATCCTGTGATCAATAAAGAAGGATTGTATGGGCAACAAAACTAAGATACTTTTAATATATACCGGTGGTACTATTGGTATGGTTAAAGATTATCAAACAGGTGCTTTAAAGCCATTCAATTTTGACGATCTTCTGCAAAATATTCCGGAATTAAATATTCTCGAAAATGAGATCGAGACCTTGAGTTTTGAGCATCCAATAGATTCTTCAGATATGAATCCTGAAGAATGGCGAAAAATAGCAAGTATTATTTACGATCGATATGAAGATTATGATGGTTTTGTAGTGCTTCACGGAAGTGATACGATGTCGTATACTGCGTCTGCCTTAAGTTTTATGTTCGAGAATTTAAGTAAGCCAGTGATATTTACGGGCTCGCAATTACCTATTGGAGATCTTCGAACAGATGCCAAGGAAAATTTAATTACAAGTATTCAAATCGCCAGCTTGCAAAAAAATGGTAAACCCGTTATTGCTGAAGTTGGGTTGTACTTTGAATATAAATTATATCGAGCAAATCGAACCACGAAAATAAATGCTGAACATTTTCAGGCATTTGCTTCTTTAAATTATGCTCCGTTAGCAGAATCTGGTGTGCATTTATCTGTAAATTCTAAAATTCTTTGGAAGCAGAGCAGGAAGCAGCAATTGAAATTACATCCTCATTTCGATACGAACGTGGTGATTTTAAAAATGTTTCCGGGAATCACGAAAGAGGTGGTCACTCACATTTTAAGCTTGCAGGGGTTAAAAGGAGTAGTTTTGGAAACTTATGGAAGTGGGAATGCACCAACACAATCCTGGTTTTTGGAATTATTAGAAGAAAAAATTAAGGCAGGTCTTAAGGTGGTGAACGTGACACAATGCGCAGGAGGAAGTGTAGCAATGGGAAGTTATGAAACCAGTGTGGCGATGAAAAAGATAGGCGTGGTTTCTGGTAAAGACATTACTACTGAAGCAGCAATAGCTAAATTAATGTACCTATTAGATAAAAATTTAACACATAAAGTCTTTAAAACTATATATGAAACCTCGCTGAGAGGCGAAATGTCGTAAAATTAACGAATCATACTTGACCGAGAGCATTTTTTTTTGTTATTTGGCGCACCGTTTTAAACATTAAACTAGAGAGGTGGCCGAGTGGTCGAAGGCGCACGCCTGGAAAGTGTGTATACGCCAAAAGCGTATCGAGGGTTCGAATCCCTTCCTCTCTGCTGGTGTTTTTATTAAAAAATTATTTTTATATCTTTAACCCTTTAACTAATTAAATTAAGACAAACAGTAATGAAAAGATTATTTTCTATTTTGGTAATCGCTGCGATTATGGTGTTAGGTGCCGGTAATCTTAAAGCGGCAAACATGGTTAACACATTGCCAGGTACGATAGCAACTTTCGTTCAGGACGATGAGGAAGCTACTGCAACGGCTGATGGAGATGAAGAAGTTGGTTTTCATCAGGAATTAAAAAGACGTTTTATAGAAGGTGGTGCCGGATTTATGGGTATCGTACTTTTATGTCTTATTCTTGGTTTGGCAATTGCCATAGAGAGAATTATCTATTTAAACCTTGCAACTACAAACACTAAAAAATTAGCTCGTAACGTAGAGGAAGCTTTAAACAGTGGTGGTATCGAAGCTGCTAAAGAAGTATGTAGAAATACTAGAGGTCCTGTTGCTTCTATCTATTATCAAGGTCTTGACCGTGCTGACGAAAGCATCGAATCTGCAGAGAAAGCAGTTGTTGCTTATGGTGGTGTGCAAATGGGACAACTTGAGAAAAACGTTTCTTGGGTATCTTTATTTATCGCTCTTGCTCCTATGCTTGGTTTCATGGGTACGGTAATTGGTATGATCGAAGCTTTCGATAAAATTGAGGCTGCTGGTGATATGCAACCATCTCTTGTTGCTGGAGGTATTAAAGTAGCACTTCTTACTACGGTATTTGGACTTATTGTTGCAATTATCCTTCAGATTTTCTACAACTACATCATCGCTAAGATCGATAGTATTGTAAATGATATGGAAGATGCTTCTATCTTACTTATCGATATGCTTGTAGATTACAAAAACAAAAAAAGAGTATAATAAGACCTGACTAATAAAAGTTATGACTTTACATAAAATTTTAAAATATGTTGCATTAGTTATAGGTGTGCTAGGGCTTATCTTCTTAGGAAGAATCCTGGCTGCTGGTGACGATGCAATCGAGGCATCGGCAGATGTTCAAGGCAGCGTGCTGGAACCAATGATGTGGATTTCATATCTAGTACTAGCAGTTGTGGTTGCTCTTGTCGTGATCTTTGTTATTGCTGGATTGTTCCGTGGTAACATTAAAAATACAATAATTGGGATAGTATCTTTCGCCGTGGTTGTTTTGGTATCATATTTGGTAACAACAGGTACAGAAGTAACTACAAGAGACGGAGATATTATTACTGCTGGTACAGTACATTGGGTAGGAGCTGGTTTAGTTTGTTTTTACATTCTTGCTGCACTTGCAATATTAGCAATGGTATTTTCCGGAGTTAAAAAACTAATAAGTTAAGAACCTATGGCTAGAAGATCATCACCAGAAGTAAATGCGGGATCTATGGCAGACATCGCTTTCTTACTTCTTATCTTCTTCCTGGTAACTACTACCATCGAGACAGATAAGGGGATTAGTAGAAAGCTACCGCCATGGCAGCCCGAAGATGTTGAACCACCAACACTAAAAATGCGTAATGTATTTGAAGTAGTGGTGAACTCTAATAACGATTTGTTGGTAGAGGACGAGGAAATGGAATTGAAGGATCTAAGACAAGCCGCTGTTGCCTTTCTTGATAATGGAGGTGGAACTGGAAGTGAAGCATGTAGCTTTTGCCAGGGATCTGCAGACCCAGACCTTTCTGTAAACCCAAAGAAAGCAGTTATTTCTTTAGTGAATAACCGTGGTACAGAATATGGTACTTATATCGCAGTACAAAACGAATTGGTAGCTGCATATAACGAATTAAGAAATCGTGAGGCTAAGCGTTTATATGGTTCAACTTTTGTAGAACTGGAAACCGAGTATAACGATCCTAAAACAGGTGAAGGAAGAAAAGAATCTTTAAAGGAAAAGATCGAAACAATTAAAGATATGATTCCTCAAAAGCTTTCTGAAGCCGAGCCTAAATAGAGGTTAACAGCCTTTTTACTAAATTAATAGAGCATATATTATGTCTAAATTTAAAAAGAAAAAGTCTGGAGAGTTGCCTGCGATCAGTACGGCGTCGTTACCTGATATTGTATTTATGTTACTGTTTTTCTTTATGGTAGCGACAACGATGCGTGAAACTACGTTAATGGTGCAGAATTCATTACCTACTGCAGATCAAGTTGAGAAGCTTGATAAAAAAGATTTGGTAATGTATATCTATGCAGGGAAACCAAGCCAGAGATATCAACAGAAATTTGGAACCGAGGCTAGAATTCAGTTAAACGATAAGTTTGCTGATGTTAGTGAAGTACAATCTTTTATTTATTCTGAAAGAGATAGTAAAAGAGAAGAGCTTATTCCATACTTAACTACAGCTTTAAAAGTTGATAAAGAAACGAATATGGGTCTTGTTTCAGATATTAAACAAGAACTTAGAAAAGCTGAAGCTTTAAAAATAAACTATACCACTGTACAAGGTGATGCTACTACTGCAAACCAATAGTATCTAGTTTAGTTTAAATATAAAAAAACATCCCATCCTTTAATCAAGGATGGGATGTTTTTTTATATTTACTTTATAATCGCAATTATACTTTTTCGGCCTGGTATGAATACTGATTTTTTGGAATAATGCCGAACCAACTTGCTCTGACATAGTTTAATTGAAAGTTTATCTTTTAGATGAAATACTCACCTCTTCTACTGTTGCTATTTTGCTTTATTACTAGAGCACAAGAAACTAATCCTGCTTATGCCGATAGTATTCCTACAGTTATCGATAGTTCGTATAGAGAAGATCAATTTTACTTTGGCCTTAGCTTTAATTTTATTACAGATCAACCGGGCTTTATCGATCAAAACGGATTTTCAGCCGGATTGAGTGGAGGTTTTATTCGTGATATTCCTTTCAATAAAGATCGTAATTTTGGAATGGGAGTAGGTTTAGGTCTAGCTTTCGATAGTTTTGGACAAAATTTATTTATTGGAGAAAATGAAAATGGTGAGACAGTTTTTAGAAATCTTAGTCAGGATAATATAGACTATGATACTAATCGTTTTCATACCTTTCTTGTAGAAGCGCCAATTCAGGTTAGATGGCGAACATCTACATTTTCATCTTATAAATTCTGGCGTATTTATGCAGGTCTTAAACTAGGTTATATTTACCATTTTAGATCTGTTTTTAAGCAGGATGGTAATGTAGTTAAGCAAAGTGATGTGCCAGAATTGAATAGGTTTAGATTAGGTACAAGTTTTACATTTGGTTATAGCACCTTTAATTTTCAGATCTACTACGGGCTTAATTCGTTCTTTGAGAATACTAATGTAGATGGTGAAACCCTAGAACTGTCAACGATTCGTGTAGGCCTAATGTTCTATATTTTATAGCCAGTAATAGAATAATAGGAATTGTGGTACCACACCCACTAAGCTGCCTAAAATCAATTCAGAATTAGTGTGCGCTTTATAATATAATCTGGAGCTTGCTGTTAAACCCAGAGCGATTAATAAGCCAGAAGTAGCTAAAATCAAATTCATATGAAAATAGCGACTAAAGGCTATTAGAAACATGGTGAAACCCGCTAATCCCATCATGTGTAAACTAATCTTGATTTTAAGAAAAGTAAAAACATAAGCGATAGTTGTGGCGGATAGAATACCCAAAAAGTAAAAATAAATTTCAGGATAATTATAACGATCTAAGATCTGGTTTAAAACCATTAGCGTAAGCATTCCGAAGAAAAAAAGTGGCCACCTTCTTTCGTTCACTTCACTTAAGTTCATATTGGTTACTTTTCCCAGGTTTTTCAGAAGAAAAAAGAAAACGATCGGGATAAAAACTGTGATGATAGAAATGGCTAATAATTTGGCCTGTATAACCTCTTCTGGAAAGAAACGCGGAGTAAGTTGAAAATATAGTAAACTCCCCGCAAATGGCATCCAAATGGGGTGAAACAGGTAAGAAGCAATCTTTAGAATTCCTTTCATTAAATCTCTTTACGTAAACGGGCCACAGGAATATCTAATTGCTCTCTATATTTAGCTACGGTTCTTCGTGCGATAGGATAACCTTTATCTTTCAGCACTTTTGCCAGCTTCTCGTCTGTGAGCGGTTTCTTCTTATCTTCTTCTTCGATCGACATTTCAAGAATCTTTTTGATCTCTCTGGTAGAAACATCTTCTCCCTGGTCGTTTTTCATCGATTCAGAGAAGAATTCTTTGATCAATTTTGTTCCGTATGGCGTATCAACATATTTACTGTTGGCAACACGAGAAACTGTAGAGACATCCATTTCGATCTCATCTGCGATATCTTTTAGGATCATTGGCCTAAGATTTCGCTCGTCACCGGTTAAGAAATATTCTTTTTGATAATGCATAATGGCACTCATTGTTACCATTAATGTTTGCTGGCGTTGTTTGATCGCCTCAATAAACCATTTCGCAGCATCCAGTTTTTGTTTAATAAACATTACCGCATCTTTCTGCTCTTTGGTCTTTTTCTTACTTTCTTTATAACCTTTTAGCATGTTGCTGTAATCGCGGGAAACATGCATTTCTGGTGCATTTCTACCGTTTAAGCTAAGCTCAAGGTCGCCATCCACGATCTTAATGGTAAAATCTGGAATAACATGCTCTACCATTCTGGTGTTTCCAGAATAAGCACCTCCTGGTTTAGGATTTAAATGACTAATTACTTCTATCGCGTCTCTAAGATCATCTTCAGAAATATCATGCTTAGAAAGTAATTTTGTGTAGTGCTTTTTGCTGAATTGATCGAAAGATTCTTCTATAATTTCTGAAGCCAGCGTTACTGCTCTGGTTGCTTCTTTTCGCTTTAATTGGATAAGTAAACATTCCTGAAGCGAACGCCCACCAACACCAGCAGGATCTAATTCCTGAACCTTCTTTAGCACCTTTTCAACCGTTTCTTCATCGGTATAAACATTTTGAGTAAAAGCAAGATCGTCTACGATATCCGGAATATTTCGACGTATATAACCGCTTTCATCAATGCTTCCTACTAAAAATTCAGCGATCTCAAACTCATTTTCATTAAATCGAAACGTGTTCAATTGATTTCTTAAATGCTGAGTGAACGAAGTTCCTGCAGCATAAGGAACTCGCTTTTCCTCGTCGTCGGCACTGTAATTATTAGCCTGTAGACGATAGCTAGGTATCTCGTCGTCACTTAGATATTCATCAACATTTATATCTTCTGCATCGATCTCGTTGTTATCATCAAATTCAGCTTCAGAATCTCGGTTATCGTATTCATCTTCATAATCATATTCATCACGCTGTTCATCCTTCCCGGTTTCGAGTGCAGGATTTTCCTCAATTTCCTGTTTAATGCGCTGTTCAAAAGCCTGTGTAGGCAATTGTATAAGCTTCATCAACTGGATTTGTTGCGGCGATAGCTTCTGTGATAACTTAAAATTTAATTGCTGTTTTAGCATATAAAATAATTTCTTCTACCCACAAAAATACGGAAATGTTCGCTCAATGCAGTTTGGCACAGTAGATGATTGTGGTAAAATTTTGTTAAGTATACTAAAGATTTTCTGTTATTCTTTTGAATTTCTTCGGAAAATCGATCTCAAAATGCATTTCTGTCGATGCAGCAGGATGTATAAAACCTACGGATATAGAAGCTAGAAATAAACCTTTACCAAAATTGAGTTTAGGAGAGCCATAAAGTTTTTCACCTAAAATAGGAAACCCATTTTTGGCTAGATGAATTCTTATTTGATGCGTTCTTCCTGTTAAAGGTTTAGCCTCTACTAAGCTAAGATTGGTGGTTTTAAACACTAATTTTTTTAAAAGGTTTACTGAAGTTCGAGCTGATTTTCCTTCAATTTCATTTTCAAAAACCTGCGTAGTATCCGGAAAATTCCCCTCTACGATCGCGATATAGGTTTTTTGAATCTCTTTCTGCTGAAATTGTCTATTGAGTTCAATTAAAGCCTTGTTTGTTTTGGCGCAGAGTAAAATTCCGCTTGTAGGATTGTCTAAACGATGCGCCGGCTGCGGATTTTCTAATCGATCTGTTTCTTTAGACGATTTTAAATTAAAAGGGAGCGCATTTTTTATAGTTTTAAAGTAATTTCCGCTTGTTGGATAACCTGCAGGTTTATTGATTACCGCAATATGCTCGTCTTCATAAACAACTTCCAGCTTTAATTCAAAGCTCTTTTGTTGATTTTCGCTTTGTACCAAGTCGATCTTTTGCCCTTCTAAAATCCAGTCGCCAGTTTGCCCAATCTCGCCATTAATTAAAATTCGCTGTTTTTTGATCGCTTTTTTAACCGCACTTCTAGTAGTAATCGATTCAAAGATGTTTGCAGCATATTCCTGCAATCTAATTTCTTCAGTAAGCTTTGGAACAATATGAGTTTCTCTAATTTTCAAGGATTAGGCTACATAGGATTAAACCAGCCTTGTAAAGCGGCGTTGACGGTGAATATGATAAATTTTAAAAGTATAAATGCTGAAGCCACTAAACCAATAACATGCATAAAGTTAAAAGCTTTTATTGTCTTTAGGAACGATTTAGATCTTTTCATGTCGGTAAATTAAGCATAAGTATCTTAAATCAAAAAACCTCACAGTTTTACTAAGCTGTGAGGTTCGATTTTATTGGTGCCGCCAAAGACTTAAATAATATGAGGCCTTTCCTCTTATTGATTTGTCTCTAACGAGTACCTCGTTGTCTTGTCTCAAGTATTTTACTCAAAAAAGCAATGCTTTAAAATTCGGCACTTTGTGGTGTTCTTGGGAAAGGGATTACGTCTCTAATATTACCCATTCCGGTAACAAATTGTACTAGACGCTCAAAACCAAGTCCGAAGCCACTATGCACACAAGTTCCAAATTTTCTGGTGTCTAAATACCACCATAATTCTTTTTCCTCGATACCAAGCTCGGCCATTTTTTCCTGAAGTACTTCTAAACGTTCTTCTCTTTGAGAACCACCAACGATTTCTCCAATTCCGGGGAAAAGAATATCCATCGCTCTAACGGTTTTTCCGTCTTCGTTTAAACGCATGTAAAATGCCTTTATCTTTGCTGGGTAATCAAATAAAATTACCGGACATTTAAAGTGTTTTTCTACCAAATAACGTTCGTGCTCACTTTGTAGATCTGCACCCCATTCTTCAATGATATATTTGAATTTTTTCTTTTTATTGGGCTTCGAATTCTTTAAGATTTCGATCGCTTCAGTATAGCTTACACGCTTAAAGTTGTTTTCTAGAACGAAGTTCAGTTTTTCGATAAGTCCCATATCGCTACGTTCTGCAGCAGGTTTTGCTTTATCCTCGTTGGCAAGACGTTGTTCTAAGAATGCAAGATCGTCCTGGCAATTATCTAAAACGTATTTTACTACATATTTAATAAAGTCTTCAGCAAGATCCATATTACCATCAAGATCGCAAAATGCCATCTCTGGTTCGATCATCCAGAATTCTGCAAGGTGACGAGAAGTATTTGAATTTTCTGCTCTAAATGTTGGTCCAAAAGTATAGATCTGGCCCAAACCAAGTGCATAAGTTTCTCCTTCTAACTGTCCAGAAACGGTAAGATTAGTCTCTTTTCCGAAGAAATCTTTTTTGTAATCGATGCTTCCGTCTTCATTTTTAGGCGGATTTTTAAGGTCAAAGTTCGTTACTTTAAACATTTCCCCAGCACCTTCAGCATCACTACCAGTAATAATTGGTGTGTTTACGTAATAGAAATTATTTTGCTGAAAATAACTATGTACCGCGAAAGACAGTTTAGAACGCACACGCATAATCGCTCCAAAAGTATTGGTACGCACTCTTAAATGTGCCTGCTCACGTAATTTTTCTAAGCTGTGTCGTTTAGGAGAAAGAATGGTAAGTTTTACTTCTTCTGGATTTGCGTCCCCAAGAATGTTAACTTCCTTAGCTTCGATCTCTACACGCTGTTGTTTTCCTTCACTTTCCTTAAGAATACCTTTTACGCTTATAGCTGCACCAACGGTGATTCTTTTTAAAGTTTCAGGATTAAATTTTTCAAAATCTATAACACACTGAATGTTATTTATAGTCGATCCATCGTTTAGCGCAATAAAGCGATTACTTCTAAACGAACGTACCCATCCGCTAACTTTAAATTCCTGTAAAAACTGGTCACTTTCTAATATTTCAGCAACTTTAGCCTGTATCATTATTTTAGATTTAGAAAAGAAACAAAGATAAAATTTTCCCTGTAAGGGGCTAAGCTTTAGTTTTCGATTTTCTGGTTTTTGTGATTCTCGTCGTCTTTCGAGATTTCTTCCTCATCTTCTGGTGTGGCAATAATGCGCATTGCAGGTTCTTTAAGGGTTTCTTTATTAGCGATACTTCGCTCTAAAGACAATAATAAAGAAGGTAATAACAGCAGGTTAGAAAGCATAGCAAAAAGTAAAGTAGCCGAAACTAATCCTCCAAGTGCCACCGTGCCACCAAAACTACTAATCATAAAAACAGAGAATCCAAAAAATAGAACGATCGATGTGTAGAACATACTTACACCGGTTTCTCTTAATGCCGCATATACCGAACGTTTAATTTTCCAGTCATTGGCTTTAAGTTCCTGCCTGTATTTCGCCAAAAAGTGAATAGTGTCGTCTACAGAAATTCCAAAGGCGATACTAAAAACTAATATGGTTGAAGGTTTTATAGGCACTCCCAAAAAGCCCATCATTCCGGCGGTAATCAGTAACGGTAATAAGTTGGGCACCAAAGAAATTAAGATCATTCTAAACGATCTAAACATCCACGCCATTAATAATGCGATTAGAACGATAGCTAGCGATAAAGAAAGTACAAGATTATGAACCAGATATGTGGTTCCTTTTTGGAAAACTAATGCTTTCCCTGTCATGCTTACTTCATAGCGATCTTCTGGAAAAATCTTATGAATTTTTGGCCAAAGATTATCTTCGATCTTTTCCATCTTATCGGTTCCAATATCTTTCATAAAGGTGGTGATCCTTGCAAATTGCCCGGTAGAATCTACATAGGTGTTTACAAGATCATCATTGCCTTCCATGTTCTTAGTATAGGGCAAAATGAAATTTTGTTCCTGTGATGAAGGTAGTTGGTAATATTTTGGATTGCCATTATAATACGCCTGCTTACTGTATTTCACTAAGCGTGTAATCGATAATGGTTGTGAAAGTTCTGGTTCTTCAGCGATTAGATCTTCAAGTCTTTCTAATCTTTTTAAGCTTGAAGATTTTAAAACGCCACGCGGTCTTTTAGTATCTACTAAGATCTCTAGTGGCATAATTCCGTCGAACTCTTCTTCAAAGAATTTTACATCTTTAAAGAAGTCGGCTTGCTGCGGCATGTCTTCTAAAAGACTTCCTGAAATTTTAATATTATAGATCCCAATGATGCTTAGAGCCAAAAGGCCTACTGCAGAAAAATAGACTGCAATTCGGTGATGCCGAACCATTTTTTCCATCCAGCCTACAAAACTGCCAATCCATTGCCTGTTAAGGTGTTTTAGGTGTTTTGACTTCGGAATTTTCATATAACTGTAGATCACTGGAATGATCAATAATGAAAGGATAAATATCGCTACAATATTTATAGAAGCAACGATACCAAATTCCTTCAGTAACTTACTTTCAGTTAAGATGAATGTGGCAAATCCTGAAGCCGTTGTAATGTTGGTCATTAAAGTAGCATTTCCTACTTTGGCGATAACCCTTTGTAAAGATTTTGCCTGGTTACCATGTTTTTGTATTTCCTGCTGATATTTATTGATAAGGAAAATACAGTTAGGAATCCCGATAACAATAATTAGCGGCGGAATTAAAGCGGTTAAGACGGTAATTTCATAATGCATTAAACCAATAGTTCCAAAGGCCCACATTACACCAATACAAACCGTAACCATCGAAATTACTGTGGCTCTTATCGATCTAAAAAAGAAGAAAAAGATCAAAGAGGTTACTGCTAAAGCAGCACCTATAAAAAGACCAATTTCGTCAATAATGTTCTGTGAGTTTAGCGTACGGATATAAGGCATTCCAGAAACACGAACATCGATACCTGTTTTAGACTCAAAATCTTTGATCATAGGATCCAGATTTTCGATCACAAAATCCTTTCTTGCTTTAGAATTTACGATCTCTTTATTAAGATATAAAGCAGATTGGATCGTATTTGAATGTGCACTATACACCAGGTTTTCGTAGAATGGAAGCTTAGTAAAAAGTTCATCTTCGTAGGTGGCTAATTGTAGACTATCTGGATTAGTTTCAGTAATAAAAGGCACCATCTCGAAGCGCTTAGGATCTTCAAACTTTTTAAGCTTGTTTAGATTGCCTATAGAAATAGCATAATCTACTTCAGGAAAACTTTGTAAACTATCGTTAAGTGATTTCCAGGCCTGGTAATTTTTTTCAGTAAAAAGAGTTGAGTCTTTAACTCCCATCACGATCAGGTTCCCTTCTTCACCAAACTTGTCCAAAAAGGCATTATATTCCTGGTTTACTTCGTGATCGTCGGGTAATAAATTGGCTTCGGTAAACGAAAATCTCATGTTTTTCCACTGCGATGCGAAGAATGCGGTAGTGGCCAAAATGAGTAAAATAATAACAATCCTGTTACGTAAAATAAGTCGGGCAACAGAATTCCAAAAGCCAAAGGTGAAAATCTTAGACATGCGTAATTTTTAAGCGCGCGCAAAGGTAACAAAAGACAGCCTAAAAATCAGGTTTTTGAGCATTAAACTCGCTTATTTTAAAACCTGATGTTCAAGGTGAATTTAAAAGCAAAGTTCTGGCTAAAGCCAGGTAGGTGATAAGAGCCGTAACGATAAGCGGTTGAAAGTCCAAACCCAGAGATGATCTTGTTAATTTCTAGACCAACTTCAGAGTAGCCCTGGTTTAAACTTTTAAAGTCGATATTTTGGTGACGATCCATATGACCAATATCACCAATGGCATGCCTGCTTATTAATACAATTTCAGGCTGAAAGAAATTAGAGAATTTTATTGGTCGCAATTGATGTCTCATGTGCAACATCGCAAGTCGGTCGCTATAAAATTCGTTATAATACATGGTTTCGAAACTGGTTTTTCCGGCAACAGAGAATCGTTTTAAAACCGCTTCCTGCCTCGATGAGTTTGGATAGGCATGAAATGTATGCGTTAGCGGTAAAGTTCCCGTGGCATAATTTCCTTCCAAAATAAACTCGGTTCTGGAAAGATCTAACCTGCTAATCGTGTATTCTAATTTTAAGCCTGTTCTTAAAAAGTTGAAGTCGCCATTAGCAACATCAGCAAAACCTTTATCGATCTGAGCGGTGATCCTTGGGTAGTGGCGCTCAACCAAAATAGAGTTTTCTGGAGTCTCAAGATATTCACTAAAAGGCTCCCAGCTAAAAGAAATTCCCGCTGTGCTTACCGTGTATTCATGATAAAGTTCGCCATTGTATAAAAAAGCATACTCCCTGGCGTTAAAAACTTCGGTTTGACTAAAGCGAATTTCAGAAGATAATTGCGGATTTATACGATGTTCTAAACCAGCGTAATATTGTTCGTAATTATAAAAGAAGTTAATATTTACGAATCTTGGCTCGATTAGATAAAATTTTGGCGGTGCTTTTAAATAATTAAAACTTGCCACTTCCTTTATATCTCGGGTATAGCCCAACTTTAAATTAGTTCCGGTAGAGCGATTAAGATAAATATTGGTGTTTAGGTTGTATTTTGCTTTCTCGTCGCCAAAACCATATACAAAATAACCGCCTACATTGAACTTTTTCGATAATCGATCGTTAGTTTTTCCGCCAATTCCAAGTCGAACACCTTCAAAATTATTGTACTTAAAAAGTTTACTTAATTGTAAATCCCAAAAAGCTAATGGATAATAACCGTTAGCCATTGCTTTTTTAACTTCGATCTTTCTTTCGATATTTCGGGTTTTAATGATGCTGTCCACATATATAGAAGTAGCTTCATCTTTTGCGGTATAAGGTTCTTTTCGATTTGAGTTCCAAAAATCTTCCTGTTGTTGGTTTGCTTCAGGAATAACCGAGATTGCTGCGGAAGCTTTTTCGATCTTCGGAATAGTATTTAGCTGATAGTCGTAATTTATCGTCGTGGCATCCAGATAAAGATCGGTATCGATCGGGTCGTTGTTAAATATGCTTGAAATAGATAAACGACGCTGAATGGTGCCCAGTGAAATATTTCCGCCAAAAACCGAAATATCTTTACCTCCTGTGCCAGGCCTAATTTTAATGTCTCGTTTTTTAAGAAGCCAAACTTCTTTATCAGTATCGAAATCATAATCTTCATGAATTTCAAGATCGATCTCACCAATTAATCGGGTTTCTGTTTTTTGTATTCCGTAGTTTAAAGTATCCAGATGAATCACACCTTCTAACCCGGCAATTACTTCTTCTCTTTTTGGTTTAAAGTAGATCAAATAGGCTGGTCGCTCTGCATTTAAAGTGTCCAGGATGCGATATTCGTAATTTCTGAAGGCATTTTTTGCAAGTGGCCCGGCATATTCGGTTTGAAAAATCGAATAATTATTTTCATAAAAAGAGGTGGGGTAAATATCCAAACTTAAAACATCATAGATAGGTTTTTTAAATCCTGCGGTTTTTAAACCTAAAACCTCTTCTTTGCCTCCGTGTTTTTGGTTGTAGGTATGTTTTGTAACTTTTTCTGAAAGATAAGCCCTGGCAACATTTACGATAGTAGCAATTTCACTGTTTGTACTATCTGTAGTAAGCTGGATAGGATTTTTCTCGTTGTCTATAAGGAATTTTGAGTACGATCGATACTCAAAACCATCTAAAGCTTCTCTGGGATCATTAATTTCCCTGTTTTCGATCGCTTTTTCGATAAGTTTGTTTGCAGGATTGCGATAAGAGGAAATATAAACAGTGTTTAATTTCTCATAATCTGGATAAAGCTGAAGTAAAACTGGTTTACTTTCTTCGGAAATTTTAAAATCTCGCGTATAAAAGCCAAGATAAGAAACTGAGATTTTTACAGCCTTTTTTCCTTCTAGATCAAGCTGAAAACTACCGTCGATTTTCGATAATATCGGGCTACTTTCTTTAATACTTATTTTAGCATAAGCCAAAGCTTCGCCGGTGATCGCATTGATCACTTTTCCCGGGATTTGTTGTGCATTGGCAAGAAATCCTGTAAGAATAAGAAGAAAGGTACAAACTAATCGCATATATTATTCCTGGGAAATTTCAGATAAAAAGATGCACAAAAAAAGCCAAATTAGGACCGCTACAAACAGTAAAAAGCAATCCCAATTTGACTATGTTTTTCAGAAATTATTTCCATCATTAAATGGTCATAATTTCTTTCTCTTTATTTTCTAAAATACTATCTATTTTAGCAATGTATTTATCGGTAAGTTCTTGAATGTCTGCTTCGGCATTCTTTTGTAGATCTTCAGAAACATCTGTTTTCTTAAGCTCGTTGTTTGCTGTTTTACGATCGTTTCTTACACCAACTTTAGCATCTTCAGCTTCAGCTTTTGCTTGTTTTACCAATTGTTTACGGCGCTCTTCAGTTAATGGCGGTACGCTAATAATTACGCTATCACCATTATTCATTGGATTAAAACCAAGGTTTGCCTGTAAAATTCCTTTTTCGATATTAGGAATACTTCCTTTTTCAAAAGGTTGTACAGAAATTGTTCGGGCATCTGGAGCGTTTACGTTCGCAACCTGATTTAAAGGGGTTAAAGAACCGTAGTATTCTACCATTACACTTCCTAGCATACTTGGGCTGGCTTTACCGGCTCTAATATTTAGTAATTGCTTGTTTAAGTGCGAAATGGCTTTTTGCATCCCTTCTTCAGCAGAATCTATGATTAATTCAATTTCCTCTTCCATGATGTGTTATTTAAACTGTATCTTCTGGTTTTTATAAATTTACTTTTGTTCCCACATTTTCTCCGGTAACTACTTTTATTAGGTTTCCTGGAGTGTTCATGTCGAAAACAATAATTGGTAATTCGTTTTCCTGGCTTAATGTAAAGGCGGTTGTATCCATTACTTTAAGGCCTTTTCTAATCACATCGTCAAACGATATAAAATCGAATTTCGTTGCTTTTTTATCTTTTTCTGGATCTGCAGTGTAAATTCCATCTACCCGTGTTCCTTTTAAGATAACATCTGCTTTAATTTCGATAGCTCTAAGCACCGCAGCAGAATCTGTTGTAAAATATGGATTTCCTGTTCCTCCTCCAAAAATTACTACTCTGCCTTTTTCAAGATGTCTAATTGCTTTCCTTCTAATAAAAGGTTCTGCAACTTCATTGATCTTAATTGCAGATTGTAATCTTGTTTGGATGCCGGCATCTTCTAATGCGCTCTGCAGCGCTAATCCATTGATTACGGTAGCAAGCATTCCCATGTGGTCTCCCTGTACACGATCCATTCCGCGACTTGCACCTGCAACTCCTCTAAAAATGTTGCCACCACCAATCACAATCGCAACTTCTACACCCTGGTCGATTACAGATTTAACTTCTTCGGCATACTCTGCCAGTCTATCGGGATCTATACCATATTGGCGGTTTCCCATTAATGCTTCTCCAGATAATTTTAAAAGTACTCTTTTGTATTGCATGGCTAGTTTTAAAGATGAGTGCTGCAAATATAGCTAATATCTTAATTTGAAAAATCTTATCAATTAAAATTCTAAATCTTAAGAATAATTTAGTATTTAAATTAGTTGTCAAACTGTCTGTAGTATTCAAAATGGCTGGATTTTTGTTATTTTCATTTTAATAATTGTTGAAAAAGAAATAAAAATGATTGGATATTATTTGATAGCAGGAATCATGTTTATCGTGAGCCTGTACGTAAGTAATAAGCTTAAGAGTAAGTTTAAGAAATATTCCAAAATGCATTTGCAAAATGGAATGAGCGGTAAAGAGATCGCTGAAAAAATGTTGCGAGACAACGGTATTCACGATGTAAAAGTGATTTCTACACCGGGAATGCTTTCAGACCATTATAATCCAAGCAAAAGAACTGTAAATTTAAGTGAAGGTGTTTACTCCCAAAGGAATGCTGCTGCGGCTGCCGTAGCTGCGCACGAATGTGGGCACGCTGTACAGCATGCAAAGTCCTATGGTTGGTTAAAGATGAGAAGTGCTTTGGTGCCAGTGGTTAGCGTGGCTTCTAATTTATCGCAATGGGTAATATTAGCAGGTTTAGTTTTACTTTATACCAGCACTTTAGGACCTACGATATTCTTTATCGGGATTATACTTTTTGGGATGGGAACCCTATTTAGTTTTATCACGCTTCCAGTAGAATACGATGCAAGTAACCGTGCATTAGCCTGGCTAGAAACCGAAAATATGCTAACAAGGCAAGAGCATGATGCAGCAAAAGATTCTTTAAAATGGGCTGCAAGAACTTATGTTGTGGCAGCTTTGGGCTCTCTTGCTACCTTGCTTTATTTTATTGGGATCTTTATGGGATCTCGTGATTAGGTTTAATCAGAAATACAAAATATCGAAAAGCAGGTGATCAGTCACCTGCTTTTTTATTGGCACCGCCAAAGCGTACAATATCCCAGGCTTGCCTCGAATTTAAAAGTTTCTTTCTAACGAATGCCTTCTATGCTTGCCTCGATGTAATTTACCTATAAGAATGCTAATTGCTGAATAATTTTAGGTGATATACTTCATTATTCTTTAATTTTGAATAATGTGCGATGATCTAAAATGCTCTGATGAATAGTAAACTACTTTATTTTCTGCTGATATTCTCTTTTTTTACACTTAATTTTTATGCGCAAAAAGATATAGCCAAACCCGTTTTTAGAGATTCTGCTCAGGCTATTTTTTCTGAAGCTATTTCAGAAAGTAGTTTGGTTCCTCCAAAAGATGAGCATAAAATATACAATCCTAGAAATCGTGGGATCAATAAAGTAGTTCCCGGTAAAGGATATCCAAAAGGAGTTGATGCAGCATTGCAAAGTAAAAAAGGAAAAATCCCCTCCAGAGCGCCAATTTTAAACTTTGATGCGGTTACGACAAGATCTACACCATCAGATCCTACAGGGGTTGCTGGATTAAATCATTATTTAAATGCCTGGAATTCGGCTTTTTCAATTTATGATAAAGAGGGGAATATTTTAATGCCCCCGGCATCTTTAGCCAGTATTGGTGGAGAGTTTGAAGATGAAACTTTAGGTGATCCTATCGTAGTTTACGATCAATTTGCAGATCGCTATTTAATAAGTCAATTTAGTGATACACCAGAGAGTTTTTTGATCGCTGTTTCTCGAGGACCAGATCCGGTAAACGATGGCTGGTACACTTACCGCTTTTCTACAAATAGAGTACTGCCAGATTATCCAAAAATTTCAGTGTGGAGCGATGGTTATTATATCACCACAAATAAAAATTCGAATACGGCAGATCAAAGCCAGGTGATCTATGTTATTGAGCGCGACCAAATGTTACAGGGAGAAACTGCTCAAGTTGTTTCTTTCCCTTTGCCGGGTATCGAAACCAATGGTTTTTATAGTCCGGCAGGATTTAATGCTATGGGAAATAATATGCCGCCAAGAGGTAATGCACCAATAATTTATCTTCAAGATGATGCCTGGGCGGGAGTGCCAGAAGATCATTTAAAGATTTGGCTTATAAATGTAGACTGGGATAATTTAAATAATTCTACTATAGAGGAATCGCAACAGTTAGGATCTGCAAGCGGAGTTTCACCATTTACTGCCACTTTTGACGGAGGGGCTTTTAGCAATCTTGCGCAACCTGGTAATGCTCCAGATTTGGATGCATTGCAAGCAACAATGATGTACATGACGCAGTATCGAAGATTTTTAGATCATAATTCGGTAGTGCTGAATTTTGTGGTCGATGTAGATCCTACCCAGGCCGAGCATGCCGGGATTCGATGGTATGAATTGCGTCAATATGGAGATGACAGCGATTGGATCGTTCACCAAGAGGGAACTTATGCACCTGATAAAAGTGACCGATTTAGCGGAAGTATAGGAATAGACGACCAAGGAAATATTGGTTTGGGATTTACGGTTTTAGACGATAGTCCTGGTGATCCTATTTTTCCATCTATTCGGTATACCGGTAGATACGAAGGTGACGAAATAGGTATAATGACGCTAGAAGAGCAAAGCCTGGTTGAAGGACAAAGCCCGAACCCAAGTTCACGATATGGTGATTATGCGCATCTAACGGTAGATCCTTCAGATGGGATCACTTTTTGGCATAATGCCGAATATTTTCAGGGAGAGAATAGGCTTAATCATGTAGGCGTTTTTAGGTTAGCTTCAGATCTAACTAGAGATGTTGGTATTACAGAGATCGTATCTCCAATCGATGCAAGTTTAGGTGCAAATGAGCAAATTACTGTAACGATTAGAAACTTTGGTGTTAGCGCACAATCTAATATTCCGGTGAGTTATCGCCTTAACGGAGAAACGGTTAATGATGTGTATACAGACAGAATTGAAGGCGCTTCTTCAGTAGATTTCACTTTTTCTGAAACAGCAGATCTTTCTGAAACAGGGGAGTTTTATGAGATTGCGGTTCAAACAAATTTAGATGGCGACCAAAATTCGGCTAATGATACGATTTCTAGAATTATAAGAAACTTACCGCCAAGAGATGTTGGTGTTACCGCTGTAAATGCCCCGGTAACTTCAGAAAATCTTGGGAGAAATGAAGAAGTTTCGATCACAATAGAAAATTTTGGAGGAGAACCACAAAGTGATATTCCGGTTTGGTACCAGGTAGGAAGTAACAATCGGGTAGAAGAAACCTATCCGGGAACAATTGCGGTTGGGGCAGATGCAGTTTACAACTTTCAGCAAACTGCAAATCTTTCTGTAGATGGTCGATATATGCTAACTGCAGGAACACAACTTCAGGATGATTTCGATCCGTCTAATGATTCCCAAGAAGCTTCCGTAGCAAACCTTAATTGTATTCCCGAAGGTTCAGATTGTGACTTTGGGGATGGGATTTCTTATTTTGAACTTGGTGATATTTTAAATGAACGCATTCCTTGTACAGATGGTTATGCCGATTTTATAAGTTATGCTACCAATTTAGATCGAGCTGAAGAAAATTATACGTTAACCGTAGAAACCTTTTTTCAGGCAGAAGGTGATGAAGAGCGATTTTCGATGTGGATCGACCTGGATGATGATGGTGAATTTGATGATGACGAGCGATTAATTACTTCACAGTCTTTAACGCAGGCGAATACAGCTTTTCCTTTCGATTTTACCTTGCCAGAAAATGCTCCATTAGGGCAACATTTGCTAAGAATTAGGGCTGGGGATGTGCGATATGAGGGCGATCTAAATAGTCCGTGCGATGTGATGGCTTATGGAACTACGCACGATTATTCAGTAAATATTATTGATAGCGAGCTGGATATTGAAGATTTTATTCTGAATGAAGCCGAATTGAAGGTTTTGGACGAATTTAATGGGCATTACCGAGTGGTGCTGGAAACTAGTTTTGACGAAACATTACGAATCACCGTACACAATGTATTAGGACAAAAAATGCTGGAAAATAAAGTTGAAAACAGTGGTGATGCTTATATCTACGATCTAGATATGTCTTACGCAGCATGTGGTGTTTATCTGGTAAGGATCGGTACAAGGCAGGTAGGAAAAGTGAAACGTTTTATTGTTAAATAGAGATGTTAGATCATAGGATCTTGCTTTAAAAATTAAACACCTTATTTTTGCCCAAAATCGATAAAAATGAAGATAATTTCCTATAACGTAAACGGAATACGAGCAGCAGTAAGAAAAGGCTTTTTAGATTGGATACAACAGGCGAATCCAGATGTGATTTGTATTCAGGAGATAAAAGCAAATCCAGATCAATTGAATTTAGATGAATTTACCGAAGCTGGTTATCCTTACCAATACTGGTATCCGGCGCAAAAGAAAGGTTATAGCGGAGTTGCAATCTTAAGTAAAACCGAGCCAAATCATATCGAATATGGCACCGGAATCGATTATATGGATTTTGAAGGCCGAAATATCCGTGCCGATTTTGACGGAGTTTCAGTAATGAGTTTGTATTTGCCTTCAGGAACAAATATCGATCGGTTAGAGTTTAAGCTGAAGTATATGGCAGATTTTCAGGAGTACATCGATAAACTGAAAAATGTTGTTCCGAATCTCGTGATTTGCGGCGATTATAATATTTGTCACGAAGCCATAGATATTCACGATCCTGTGAGACTAAAAAATGTTTCAGGATTTTTACCGGTAGAGCGCGAATGGATCGATAATTTTATGAAAAGCGGTTTTATAGACAGCTTTAGATATTTTAACGATGAGCCAGATCAATATTCGTGGTGGAGTTATAGGGCAAATGCCAGAGCAAATAATAAGGGATGGAGAATCGATTATAATTTAGTTGCTTCGCCATTACAAGAAAAATTAAAACGTGCCGTTATATTACCAGAAGCCCATCATAGCGACCATTGTCCTATATTAGTAGAGCTTGAATAAATTAATTTTAAAAAAATGAGAAAAACCATATTAGCTATTTCTGGAAGTGTTTTAATGCTTACTTCCTGTGTTTCTTCAAAAGTGTATAAAGATCTTGAAAGTCGGCACGCCGATCTAAAGCGAGAAAATCGTGAGCTAAATTCAGAATTAGAAAGATTAAAAGGTGTAGATGAAGAACTTGCAGAGTTGAAATCTGAGCACGAAAGTCTTACTGCTGAAAGGGATAAGCTTAAAAGTGATCTTGCCAGTTTGCAATCTAATTACGACAATTTAAAAAGTTCGTACGATGCGTTAGAGAAAAATTCTTCCGCAGCAATTGCAGAGAATTCTCGCCAAAATCGTGACTTGTTAGCGCAGCTTGAGGAAAAAGAGAAAGCCCTTGCAGCCGAGCAGGCGCGATTAGAAAAACTAGAGAAAGATCTTGCAGCTCGCTCTAAACGTGTGAACGAGTTAGAAGGTTTAATTGCGGCCAAAGACGCCAAAATGAATGCCTTAAAAGACGCTATCTCAAAAGCTTTAACAGATTTTGAAGGTAAAGGGCTTACCGTAGAACAACGTGATGGAAAAGTATATGTTTCTATGGAAAATAAATTGCTTTTCAACTCTGGTAGCTGGGCAGTAAATGCAGATGGTCGCCAGGCGGTAAATCAATTGGGAAATGTACTGGCGCAAAATCCAGATATTAGCGTATTGATTGAAGGTCATACAGATAATGTTCCTTATGGCGGCAACGGGCCGCTAAAAGATAACTGGGATCTTTCAACCAAAAGAGCCACTGCTATCGTGCAGATTCTTAGAAATAACAACAATATCGATCCGCAAAACTTAACCGCTGCCGGTCGTGGAGAATATGCGCCTGTCGCTAGCAATGATACTGCGGAAGGAAAAGCTAAGAACCGAAGAATCGAAGTGATCCTAACACCAAAATTAGATGAGGTGACCAAGCTTTTAAACGAAGTCGACTAATTTTTTCTACGGAAGAAAATTTTCTAAGTAAAGTTAATAATATTCAAATGTCCTTTTGAAGTTTTCAGAAGGGCATTTCTTTTTTAATATTTGTTCGAAATTCGTCGTTTTTGACGATCATTTTTTCTGAAATAAAATCTATGAAGTACACTACTTTACCAAATACCGATATTAAAGTGAGTAAGATCTGCCTGGGCACAATGACCTGGGGAGAACAAAATACTGAAGCTGAAGCTCACGAGCAAATTGAATATGCGCTAGATCAGGGAGTGAATTTTCTGGACACAGCTGAAATGTATTCGGTGCCGGCACGACCGGAAACGCAGGGAAGCACAGAGAAAATTATCGGAAGCTGGTTAAAGAAATCAAAGAAGCGAGAAGATATCGTTTTGGCATCTAAAGTTGCCGGCCCGGCAGAAATGGTTTCTCATGTTCGGGAAAATATGGGCTTTGGTAAAGAAGCAATTAACGATGCGATCGATAAAAGTTTGAAGCGATTAAATACAGATTATTTGGATCTCTATCAGCTCCATTGGCCAGATCGAAATACTAATTTCTTTGGAAAACGTGGTTACAAACATCAGGAAGATGAAGAGTGGCAGGATAATTTTAAAAGCGTTTTAGAAAATCTCCAGGAGTTAGTGAAATCCGGGAAGGTTCGTCACGTTGGATTATCGAATGAAACGGCTTATGGCTTAAGCAGGTTTTTGGAAGAAAGCAGGCTTCATGATCTGCCAAAAATGATCACGGTTCAAAATCCATATAGTTTGTTGAATCGAAAAGATGAAATAGGAATTACTGAAGTTCTTCATCGCCAAAATGTTGGTTTATTGCCTTATTCTCCGCTAGGAATGGGAACGCTTTCAGGAAAGCACTTAAACGGAATTGTAGATAATACGCGCCTAAGTTTATTTCCGCAGTATAAAAGATATTCCGGAGAAATCGCAGTAGAAGCTACCAAAGCGTATAAAGAAGTTGCGGTAAAGCATGAATTATCGATGACGCAAATGGCACTGGCTTTTGTAAACCAGCAGCCTTTTGTAACCAGTAATATTATTGGTGCTACAAAAATGGAACAGCTAAAAGAAAATATTGCGAGTATCGATCTTGAACTTTCTGATGAGGTTTTAGAAGATATCGAAAAAGTACACGAAAAATATCCAAATCCGGCACCTTAAATTAGTAATTGGCTGAAGGCTGATTGCTAACAGCTACAAGTTAATTTACATCGGAGCCACCAAACTTTCATGAATAAACGATGCGCTTTTGTTTTTAGGTCGAACGTGGTACCAATCACCGGTTTTCCCTAAAAGCTGAAGCGTATCTTTGTTTTTTGCCTGTCCTAAGATCTGTGATCTTGAAGTTGTTGGTTTGTCCCGAAGATTTGCAATACTGCTTTTAGTGATCAAATTAGTCGATTTTTTATCGAATTTTGAGATTTCCGGTTTAAATTCTTCAGCTTGTTTTACAAAGTGAAGCGGATTTATAGCGCCGTGTTTATAGATCCCAAAATGTAAGTGAGGCGGGGTAGTTCTTGCATTCCCGGTATTGCCTACAAAACCTAAAGTATCTCCTGTTTTTACACTCCCAGAAGTTTTAGCAATGCTATCTAAATGCGCGTAATATAAAGATTGACCTCTTTTGGTGTCGCGTAACCAAACCTGTTTTCCGCCAAGACCTTTTTCGCCGGTAAAACCAATGCGACCATTAGTTGCGGCGAGTACGGGTGTACCGCGCTTGGCAAAAATATCGATGCCTTCGTGGCTACGAGCACCGCCATCTCTGGTAGCTCCCCAATAACTTTGGATGTTGCTGTTTTGTCCTCCGGCTACCGGAAAAAAATAAGCCGGTTTTTTATCGAATTTCAACACAAAGTCAGTTTGCGTTTCTATCGCCGGCTGAATTACAATTTTATAATCCCCAGATTCTTTAATTTCATATTGAAATATTTTTTGATCGATTTCAGCACTTTCGATTTTGTCGAAACTTTTAATGCTATCGCCCGTTATTCGGTAAAAATCGATAAAAACGAGGTCGTTTATAGAATCGGTAAAGATTTCAAAATTAAAGATCTCTCCGATATTCAAATTCATTTCGTAAGCGTAGATGGGAAAAGATTTGGGCAAAAAATGCCCATTTTCGGCAAAAGGAAGTTCTATTTTTAAACTATCCTGAAGTCCTGTTTCGTGCTGTTGTTCCCAAAGTGAATATAACTCGTCTGAAATATTAAAATCGCGCTTATAAACCTCCTTTGCAGTTGGATTTGTAATAAAATCTGTTGCTTTATTTAAGCGAGAACAGGACGCAAAAATTAGGGCTAGAAATATATAAAATAAGTACTGCTTCAAGTTTTTCAATTTTTAGTTGAATAGAAGCAGTAACTATGCCATACTTATGCGAAAAGTTGACTCACAACATCTTCGATCTTAGAAACTTTGATCACTTCAATAGAATAAGAAGTTTTTGGAAGTTTACTTTGTTTAGAGATCACGATCTTTGCGAAACCAAGTTTTTCGCCTTCTAAAATTCTTTGATCTACTCTGGTTACCGGTCTAATTTCTCCGGCCAAACCAACTTCAGCAGCAAAACAAATATCTTTCTCGATCGCTATATCTTCGTTAGACGATAAAATTGCGGCAACAACGGCAAGATCGATGGCGGTATCGTCTACGCTAATTCCGCCGGTAATATTTAAAAAAACATCTTTTGCGCCCAATTTAAAGCCTGCTCGCTTCTCTAGAACTGCTAAAAGCATATTGAGTCGCTTTACATTATAACCGGTTGCAGATCGCTGCGGAGTACCATAAACGGCGGTGCTTACTAGCGCCTGAATTTCGATCATTAACGGGCGCATGCCTTCTAAAGTACTGGCGATCGCGGTACCACTTAGATCTTCGTCGTTTTTGCTAATTAATATTTCTGAAGGATTGCTTACTTCGCGCAAACCGCTGCCCTGCATTTCGTAAATCCCCAGTTCGTGAGTGCTACCAAAACGGTTTTTGTGGGAACGAAGAATTCGGTATACATGATTGCGATCACCTTCGAATTGAAGCACGGTATCTACCATATGCTCTAAAACCTTAGGCCCGGCAATACTTCCTTCTTTGGTGATGTGACCAATTAAAATTACAGGAACATTACTTTCCTTAGCGAACTTTATTAATTCAGATGTAGTTTCACGAATTTGAGAAATACTTCCGGGAGCGCTTTCAATATAATCGCTATGCAGCGTTTGAATAGAATCGATAATGACAACTTCCGGAGAAACTTCTTCAATTTGCCTAAAGATATTTTGCGTTTTGGTTTCCGTAAGGATATAACAGTTTGTCGAATTTGGGTCTATACGCTCTGCGCGCATTTTTATCTGCTGCTGGCTTTCCTCTCCTGAAACGTATAAAACTTTGTAAGGGAAACTTAACGAAATTTGAAGTAGAAGTGTACTTTTTCCAATACCCGGTTCACCGCCAAGAAGTGTTAAGGAGCCGGGCACGAGTCCGCCTCCTAAAACACGATCTAATTCGTTATTTCCGGTCTTCCAGCGGTATTGTGGAGCGGTTTCAATTTCATTTAAGCGCAAAGGTTTAGCAGCACGTTTTGCTTCGGTTTTTGCTGAAGATTTCCAGTCTTTTTTGTCTGGTTTTTCAACAATTTCTTCAACTATTGTATTCCAGTCTCCGCAGGCATTACAACGTCCCTGCCATTTAGAATACTGCGCGCCACAATTTTGGCAATAATATGCTGTTTTTACCTTCGCCATAGCCGCAAAGATAATTAAAGGCCGTGTTCTTTCTTAATTTCGTTAGCTCTTTCGAGCATAAAATCGATATCTAAAAACGAAATTGCCTCTTGCCCGTAGGCTTTTTTATAAGTTTTAATCGCTTTTTCGGGGCTACCAGTCTCCTCTGCCCATCTGGCTTCAAAGTACGTGGCCAGCATAGTGTTTGGATAATGTTTTGCTGCCAAGTCACTTAGGCCTAAAAAGTCTTCCCAACGTCTTGTTTTTTCGATTGCCTGGTTGATGGCGAGAAAGTCGTTTAATCTTATTTGTTTCTGAAGACCAAAAAGTTCGTCGATGGTGTTGTATTTATCCTCTAAATATTCTGAAAGGCTTATACTGGTTTGAAGCAATTTAGTTTGATATTCTTTTTGCGAGATTGGACGATAAATTTCAAAAATATTATCGATGGCTGAAGGAATTGCTTTTCCTACCAGTGAGTAATGCGTGGCGTTTTCAAAATTATCAAACTTATAGTTTAATTGCGTGTTGTTTAAATCTTTGATCTGGGCATCGAATGCATTTATAGATTCTTGCAACTGCGGGATATCATCAGAAGCTGTAGCAAGGTAATACCATAGTTTTTTTTCTGTTCTTTCAAAAACTTCACCCAGTCGAACGTTCATTTTTGGTGAATAATCTGGACTTAGATTAATATAAGCATCAAAAATTGGATTGTCTTTTAAAAGATAAAAGTTCATAAAGTTGGCGGTAAGGTCATGACCAACAATTACATGAAATGGAGCTACGCGATATTTATTAGCGATGCTCTGCATTAATTCCATCCCTAAGAATTCAAAAAAATCAGCACCTTCTTCGCTAGGTAAATAACGGTTCTCGTCGTAGTGTGAGTCGGCTTCACGGCTACGGTTCTGGTTCACCCCAACAACGATCATTTCTGGAGCGTCTTCCCAGTACGAGTAATAATCTACCATTCCTGCAACAGGTTCAAATAGATAATCACCGTCTAATACGAGCATTACGGGGTAAAGCTTTTCTGTGTTTTTTTCGTAATTTCTTGGTAGCTGAATTTTTATTTCCCTGCTAGTACCTAACTTTTCAGATGAGATCGTCTCATAGGTGGTTTGGGCAGAAATTATCCATGGACAGATAAATACCACCGCTAAAAGTAGTTTTTTAATCATAGGTGTTTATTTAGCGACGATCAATATAGATAATTATTTCCTTCTGTTAAGGATTGGAAGGAAAATAAATGAAAGTCCGCCAAGAGCGAGGTTTAAGAGCGTTTGTGAAGCCCAAACTACCCAGCCAAAAGCTTCGCCTCCTTGCCTTGAAATACTAAAAAGTGTTAAGACGCCGCCAATTGCAATAGGATAAACACCAATACCGCCATTGGTAACAGAGATGGCAAAGGAGCCTACCACGAATGCGGCTAAAATTGCGCCAAAACCTACATCACTGGTTTCGGGAATAGCAAAGGTGGCTACGTAGAACATCATTACATACATTGCCCAAATGAAGATTGTATGAAAGATAAATGCCCATTTTTGTCGCATTTTCAAAATGCTTCGCATTCCTTCAAGCAAGCCTTTTGCAAAGTCTTTGATCTTTTTAAGAAATGGAATTTTTGATTTTTTAATTAGAATTAAGGTAAGTGTTCCTAAAATAACTAAAATTACAAAAGCACCAATGGTAAAAACTGGATTGATGTTATTTTCAGCAAAATAGGTAAGTACATTTTCAGTTTGAAGTATAACTGCTAGTGAAATAATACTTAAAAGGATAATTAGGTCGGCTAACCTTTCAGAAATTATGGTTCCAAAGCCTTTTTCAATAGGAATATCTTCGTAGGTTTTTAAGGTTGCTGCTCTAAGAAATTCACCAGATCTTGGAATTCCCAAGTTTGCCAAATATCCAGCCATTACCGCCATAAAGCTGTTTCTGAACTTCGGTCTGTAACCTAAAGGTTCTAACATGAATTTCCATCTATAAGCACGGGAAAGGTGAGAAAGTGTGCCTAAAATCAAAGAAAAGCCAACCCAAAATGGATCAGCTTTTTTAATGTTTCTAATAAGTTCTGCTCTTTCAGCAGGAGTTGCACTGTTATAACTATACCAGATTAAAAAAATCCCCAATAAAAGGGGGATTATAGTTTTTAGTATCTTTTTAAGTTTAGGATTCAAACAGGCAAATTTTAGTTAAGCAAATTGTTTTCTTCGTTAGGAAAAACGATTGCAGGTTTAAAACTTTTAGCTTCTTCGAAATCCATTAGGGCGTAACAAATTAAGATAAGAACATCCCCCTTAGCTACTTTTCTAGCGGCAGCACCATTTAAAGTGATCTCACCAGAATTTCTTGGCCCAGGGATAGCGTAAGTTTCTAGGCGCTCGCCGTTATTGTTATTAACGATCTGTACTTTTTCGCCTTCGATTATGTTGGCGGCGTCCATCAAATCTTCGTCGATGGTGATACTACCAATATAATTTAGATCGGCACCAGTTACTTTAACACGATGAATTTTAGATTTTACTACGTGAACTTGCATGATTTTTAATTATTGAGAGCAAGGTTGTCGATAAGCCTAATGTCACCGGCATAAGCAGCGATAAAGGCACGATACTGTTCTCCCTCTCTTTTTTCAGTTAATTTCTTTAAAGTTTTAGCATCGGATATTTCAAAATATTCCAGTTCTAAGAACGGATAATTCTTAAATTGTTGTTCTACCCATTCATTAATATAATTTGCACTTTTTGTGCCAAAAAGCGTTTTCGTTTCTTTTAGCGTTTCAAAGATAAAGGCTGCTTTTTCGCGTTGCAAATCATTAAGTCGTTCGTTACGGCTACTCCTTGCAAGACCGGATTCTTCTCTTAGGATAGGGCAGCCAACGATTTCAACAGGAATACTCTCTATTTCGGTGAGCTTTCTTATAATTTGTAATTGCTGGTAATCTTTTTCACCAAAGAAAGCTTTATTAGGTTGTACAACCTTAAATAATAGTTTCACTACTGTTCCTACACCGTCAAAATGTCCGGTTCTGTGTTTTCCTTCCATTACGATGTCGAGTCCGTCGAAATCAAAATGTTCTGAAGCGATCAAATCACCGTATAATTCATTAGCATTTGGAGTAAAAACAATAATTCCTTCAGAAATATTCTTAATTAAATTAATGTCTTTTTCGAGATTCCTGGGATACTTTTCCAGATCGTCTGGATTATCAAATTGTGTTGGGTTCACAAATATACTTACAACAACCTGGTCGCAGGATTTAAGTGCTTCTTTTACAAGGTATAAATGCCCATCGTGTAAAGCGCCCATAGTTGGAACCAAACCAATGGTTTTACCGGCAAGCTTTACCTGTGATAAGCGTTGATCTAAAAGTTCTTTTTCTTTAAAAACCTGCATCGTAATTTAAAATTAACAGCGTGCAAACTTAATATATCTCTGGCAATCTGCATAAAATTTTGTAATTTTGCGTGTTTTTTGTTCGCAACCGCACTTTAAAGAAAAATTATATGAAAGATAAGAGGATATTGTACGTCTCGTCTGAAGTTATACCTTACTTACCTGAAACCGAAATATCATCCACATCTTTTGAAGCCGCAAAAATGGTGAATAACATTGGAGGGCAAATTCGAATTTTTATGCCAAGATTTGGTAATATAAATGAACGACGCCACCAACTACATGAGGTTATTCGGCTTTCTGGGATGAATATGGTGATTAATGATTTAGATATGCCATTAATCATAAAAGTTGCTTCTATCCCAAAAGAAAGAATGCAGGTTTACTTTATTGATAATGAAGATTACTTTAAAAGAAAGGCAACTTTATCTGATGAGGATGGTAATCTTTTTGATGACAATGACGAACGAGCCATCTTTTTCGCAAAAGGTGTTATCGAAACAGTTAAAAAATTAAACTGGTCTCCAGATGTAATTCACGTTCATGGTTGGTTGGCTTATATGCTGCCATTATATTTAAGACATTTCTACGGAAATGAGCCACTTTTCAAAGATGCAAAAATTGTGACTTCTATTTACAATGAAAACTTTGAAGGGACGTTAAATGAAGAGATGAGAGATAAAGTCTTGTTTGACGGAATGGAAAAAAGAGATCTTAAGCATCTTAAAGAACCAAGTTTTGTGAATTTAGCCAAAACGGCTGCAGATAATTCAGACGCTGTAATTGTTGGTAGTGATAATCTACCAGAAGGTTTACTGGATTATTTAAAGAAAATCAATAAACCATTACTTCCGTATAAAACAAGAGAAGAATTCTCACAGGCATATCAAGATTTTTATACTACAAAAGTATTAGCGGAATAGTAATTCTTATTTACATGAATTTATACAGAGGGATTTTAAAAATAACAACAGTATTTGTTGTTATTTTTCTTTTAGCATCTTGTGATGATGATTTTAGCAATATTGGAGGAGAGATTATAGAGAATCCATCGGGGGTGCAATTAAGAGAATACGATATCAATGCATATACCGTAGACTTAAAATCTATCCAAACCAATACACCAAATCCAAAACTTTTGGGAGTTTATAATCACCCGGTTTTTGGAAAGAAGTCTGCAAGTGTGTTATCGCAGTTGCGTTTAGGAACTACCTCGCCAGAGTTTCCAGAAGGGGCTATTTTGGATAGTGTGGTTTTAAACTTACCTTATTTTAGTAGAGAAGATGTAGATGATAATGGTGATCCAATATTCGAGTTAGATTCTGTTTATGGTGATGGTGGTTTTCGATTGAGTATTAGAGAATCTCGATATTTTCTTAACGATCTGGATCCTTCAGAAGATTTTGAGAGAGCCCAGCGATATTATTCAGATCAGCAATCGCTTTTCGAACAGTTTCTTACTGAAGATTCTATATATGTGAACGAGAATTTTGTTCCTTCAGCAGATAGAATTCGTTTTATAGGTGAAAACGACGAAGGAGAAGCAGATACAACTTACAGCGCTCCAGCTTTAAAAGTTCATTTAAATAGAGACTATTTTCAGCAAAAGATCGTAGATATGGAAGGAAGTGCAGAACTTTCTAGTGCCAGCAATTTCTACGATTATTTTAGAGGTTTAATGTTTAAGGCAGAGCCTATTGCTAACGAAGGTAGTATGGCTTTATTTAATTTTACAGGAGCCGATGCCGGTATAAATATTTATTACTCTTATCTTCAGGAAACTACAGATGATGATGGAGAAACGGTAGAAGAAACTTTCGTAGATAGTTTAGGAATCGATTTTGGAGCTAACATCGTAAATACATTCGAAGGAGAATATCCAGAGCAAATTCAGCAAAACATTGCCAATGGCTCAGAAAACCTTTATCTTGATGGCGGTGAAGGTACGCTTGGAGTAGTTGAATTATTTGATCAAGAAGACCTTGCAGATCTTAGATCTCAAAATATTTTGATCAATGAAGCAAATCTTGAACTTTATCTGAATACAGATTTAATGAATGGTGCGAACGCTCCTTCACGTCTTTATCTTTACGATCTTAGTAATAATGCGGTCTTGATCGATTATAGTCTTGATCCTAGTAATAATCAAAATGATCCTTTGAATTCTAGAACAATTTTTTCTTCGTTGCCGGAAACAGATGAGGAAACTGGAGAAACCAAATACACGTTAAGATTAACTCAGCATGTGATTAATCTTATAGAAAATGATTCTACAGATGTAAGATTGGGTGTTTCGGTAACTTCAAATATTCAACAAACTACTACTGTTGCGGTAAGAGAAAGTACGCCAGAAATTTCTGGAGAGGATGATGTAGAAGTAGCACCTGCTGCCTCAACAATCACTCCAGAGGGTGCGGTGTTTTACGGTTCTGAATCTTCAAACGAGAATAGACGACTTAAGCTAAGGGTCTACTATACAGATACAGACCTGTAACCCAAATCTTAATATGTGCGGAATAGTAGGATACATTGGGCATAGAGATGCTTACGATGTTGTTATTAAAGGTTTACAACGTTTGGAGTATCGCGGTTATGAT
The DNA here is from genome assembly GCF_900112105.1 of Zunongwangia mangrovi. GTDB lineage: Bacteria > Bacteroidota > Bacteroidia > Flavobacteriales > Flavobacteriaceae > Zunongwangia > Zunongwangia mangrovi. The sequence continues at coordinate 845,324 of NZ_FOKV01000001.1, forward strand.
AGTGCAGGAATAGCACTTTATGATGGTGAAGCTTTAAAAGTTTGCAAAACTAAAGGAAAAGTTGTTGATCTAGAAAAGAAAGTCCAGGAATCTATTACTTCAAATGGTTCTATAGGAATAGGTCATACCCGTTGGGCAACTCACGGTCAGCCAAACGATACAAATTCACATCCACATTTATCGAATTCTGGTAATTTGGCGATCATTCATAATGGGATCATCGAGAATTACGATTCGTTGCGAAAAGAATTAAAAAAGCGTGGATATACCTTTCAAAGTGATACCGATACTGAAGTTCTTGTAAATCTTATAGAAGATGTAATTGAGAATGAAGGTGTGAAGCTTGGTAAAGCAGTACAGATCGCTTTAAATCAAACAGTAGGAGCTTATGCTATTGCTGTTTTTGATAAAAGGAAGCCAGACGAAATTGTTGTTGCCAGATTAGGAAGTCCTTTGGCAATAGGTATTGGTGATAATGAATACTTTATAGCTTCAGATGCTTCCCCTTTTATCGCCTATACCAATAATGCGATCTATCTTGAAGATGGTGAAATGGCTGTAGTAAGACACGGTAAAGAAGTAAAAGTTCGCAAGATCCTTAATGATTCTGAAGTTGATGCCTACGTTCAGGAATTACAACTGAATTTAGAGCAGATCGAAAAAGGAGGTTACGAACACTTTATGCTCAAAGAAATTTACGAGCAGCCTAATGCAATTCGCGATACCTATAGAGGTAGATTACTTGCTGATAAAGGCATCATAAAAATGGCTGGTGTAGACGATAATCTTGATAGAATATCAAAAGCCAACCGTATTCTTATTGTGGGTTGTGGAACGTCATGGCATGCAGGTTTGGTAGCTGAATATATCTTTGAAGATATGGCGCGTATTCCGGTAGAGGTGGAATATGCTTCAGAATTTAGATATCGAAATCCTGTAATTACAGAAAACGACGTGGTAATCGCTATCTCCCAGAGTGGAGAAACAGCAGATACCATGGCTGCCATAAAATTAGCCAAAGAAAAAGGAGCTTTTGTTTTTGGGGTTTGTAATGTGGTAGGATCTTCGATCTCTAGAGAAACTATGGCTGGTGCTTATACACATGCCGGGCCAGAAATTGGTGTGGCTTCAACAAAAGCATTTACTACGCAGATCACCGTTTTAACCTTAATGGCCTTAAAACTTGGTAAATATAAAGGAACCATTTCTGCTTCAGATTTTAGATTGCATTTACAGGCGCTGGAAGCCATTCCGCAGAAAGTAGAAAAGCTACTGCAATCAGATAAAGTGATAAAAGAGATTGCCGAAACCTATAAAAACACAAGAAATTGTATCTATTTAGGAAGAGGTTATAATTTTCCGGTAGCTTTAGAAGGCGCACTTAAACTCAAAGAGATCTCTTATATTCATGCTGAAGGTTATCCGGCAGCAGAGATGAAACACGGGCCGATAGCATTGATTGATGAAGAAATGCCGGTTGTGGTTATCGCTGTTCGAAAAGGACACTACGAAAAAGTGGTAAGTAATATTCAGGAAATAAAATCCAGAAAAGGAAAAATTATAAGCGTAGTAACAGAAGGTGATACCGAGGTTAAGGAACTTGCAGATCACGTGATCGAAATTCCTGAAACTATCGAGTCTTTTACACCTTTGTTAACTACGATTCCGTTACAATTACTGTCTTATCATATTGCAGTCATGTTAGGCAAAAATGTAGATCAACCCCGAAATCTTGCAAAATCAGTAACCGTAGAATAAGGTAAGTACAGGATAATAATTCTTATTTTTTAAGTACTTTTACTGCGTAAGACTTAACTTTTTAGGCTATAAAAAAAGTTATTTCTTTGGAAGTATGAAATTATAAAGAAAAAACTATCTTTGCAGCCAAATTTGTGGCCTATTTTCATTTATAGATTTATAAATCAGTTAGGTAGGTTGTAGGTAGATTTAAATAAAAAACATTAAAGAAATTAATAATGTCTAAAGTAACAGGTAAAGTTGCCCAGGTTATTGGCCCTGTAGTTGATGTTTCCTTCGACTCAGATAACGAATTACCAAAGATCTACGATTCTTTGGAGATTAAAAGAGAAGATGGTTCTATTTTAGTTTTAGAGGTACAAACTCATATTGGAGAAGATACTGTTAGAGCTATTTCTATGGATTCTACAGATGGGTTAAGCCGTGGTGTAGAAGTTGTAGCTACCGGAGCTCCTATCCAGATGCCAATTGGAAGTGATATTTACGGGCGTCTATTCAACGTAGTTGGAGACGCTATCGATGGATTAGGAAATCTACCAAAAGCTGGTGAAGCTGGATTGCCAATTCACCGTGAAGCTCCAAAATTCGAAGACTTATCTGTTTCTACCGAAGTTTTATTTACTGGTATTAAAGTAATCGATCTTATCGAGCCTTATGCAAAAGGTGGTAAGATTGGATTATTTGGTGGTGCTGGTGTTGGTAAAACTGTACTTATTCAGGAATTAATTAACAATATCGCGAAAGGTCATGGTGGTCTTTCTGTATTTGCCGGTGTAGGTGAGCGTACTCGTGAAGGTAATGACCTTCTTAGAGAAATGCTTGAATCTGGTATTATCAAATACGGTGATGATTTTATGCACTCTATGGAAGACGGTGGATGGGATCTTCAAAAAGTAGATAAGAAAGTAATGAGAGATTCTAAAGCTACTTTCGTATTTGGACAGATGAATGAGCCACCAGGAGCGCGTGCTCGTGTAGCCTTATCTGGTCTTACAATCGCAGAATACTTCCGTGATGGTGCAGGAGAAGGACAAGGTAAAGATGTTCTTTTCTTCGTAGATAACATTTTCCGTTTTACTCAGGCTGGTTCAGAGGTGTCTGCACTTCTTGGTCGTATGCCATCGGCGGTAGGTTATCAGCCAACTCTTGCAACAGAGATGGGTGCGATGCAGGAAAGAATTACTTCAACTAAAAATGGTTCGATTACATCTGTACAGGCGGTTTACGTTCCTGCGGATGACCTTACCGACCCTGCACCAGCGACAACTTTCGCTCACTTAGATGCAACAACTGTACTTTCTCGTAAGATTGCCGAGCTAGGTATTTATCCTGCGGTAGATCCTCTGGATTCTACTTCAAGAATTCTTACTCCAGAGATCTTAGGAAAAGATCATTACAATTGTGCACAACGAGTAAAAGAGTTATTACAGCGTTATAAAGAATTACAGGATATTATTGCGATTCTTGGTATGGAAGAACTTTCTGAAGAAGATAAACTTGCGGTGTCACGTGCAAGACGTGTGCAACGTTTCCTTTCTCAGCCATTCCACGTAGCAGAGCAGTTTACGGGTCTTAAAGGTGTGCTTGTAGATATTAAAGACACAATTAAAGGATTTAATATGATTATGGATGGTGAGTTAGATCATCTTCCAGAAGCAGCTTTTAACCTTAAAGGAACCATCGAAGAAGCTATCGAAGCTGGAGAGAAAATGCTAGCTGAATCATAATAGTATAGAGCTATTAGTGGTTGTTGATCTAGAACTAACTACTAACTACTCAGTACTCAATACTAAAAACTATGTATTTAGAAATCGTAACTCCAGAAGCAGTTGTTTTTCAAGCCGAGATCGATGCGGTTAAAGTTCCTGGAATGGATGGTGAGTTTCAGATGCTTAATAATCACGCGCCAATCGTTTCTACTTTAACAGATGGTACGGTAAAGATTAATCTTGCTGCTTCAAGTACTGATGTAACTTCAAAGTTATCTTCAGATTTTAAACAAGAAGGAAAAGAATTATTCTACCCAATTAAAGGTGGAGTGTTGGAAATGAAAGATAATAAAGCGATCATTTTAGCCGACTAACATAATTCTGAAATTATATAAAAAAGCCTGTTGTTTTCGCAACAGGCTTTTTTTATTTCTATTTTTAAAGATTACAGAGAACTATTAACCGTAAACTGTAAGTCTTAAACTCTACTTCCTTGAAAGCCAGTTTTCGCGATTTTTAAGCGCTTTTTTCTTCGCTTCGGGGTCGATTTTTATTTCGTAGGAAGGATTTTTACCTACAGCTACTTCTGAGGTCTTTTCTTCACCATAATTGCTGAATTTCACACTGATTTTTTCTCCCGGTTTTAATGCTGAAGTGATATTATCGAATTCTTCGGCAGTTTTTACCGGTGTATTATTGATTGAAATGATCTTTGCACCTTTATCCAGACCAATTTTATATGCTGAAGTGCCTATTTTGGGATTATTGGTCATTACTAGTCCGTTTTCACTGTTTTCAACAGAAATATCTAGAAATGCTTCCTGATCCTTTTTTGAAAAATGTACTCCCATTTTCGCTAATATCGGCTCATAGTTTGGCATATTACTATTGTAGATATATTTACTGAAGAATTCTTCTCCAAACTCATCACCGGCATATTGTTTCAATAATTTTTCGATGTCTTCAACTTTGTATGGCTTTTCAGGTTTACCGTAGGTTTCCCAAACCAGTTTCATAAAATCATCAAGATTAAGATCTTTATCTCGTAATTCAAGATCTAAGGCTAAACCAAGAACACTTCCGTAGGAATAATAAGAAATGAATGTGTTTTCCCTATTTACAGGATCTAACGAAGTTGCCGCATCTACAAAAGGTGCCTGGTAGCTCATTTCAATTGGGTTGAAATATTGTAGCGCCGGCGATGTCCAAACATAGTTGAAACTTCCATTAAGTCCGTTTATATAATCTTCAGCTGAAATAATTCCTGCTCGGCATAAAATCAAATTGGTATAATAACTTGTAAAACCTTCAGCAAACCAAAGGGCGCCACTAATATTTGCTTTGGTGAAGTCGAAAGGTTCTAAAGATTGTGGGCGTATTCTTTCTACATTCCAGGCGTGAAAAAATTCATGTGAAACAGTTCCAATATTGCCTTTCATGCCACCATTAGCCAGTGTTTCAATATCGGTTAAAATTGTACTGTTACGATGTTCCATTCCGTCTCCAGATGCATTTGGGATATAGCAGGCTAAAAAGGTGTATTCGCCATAGTCGAAATCGGGTAATTCACCATAAACTTTCATTTCTTGTTCTACGATCTTTTTTACTTTTTCGAAATACTCACTAAATAGTTCGTCGCTGCTTGGATCGTGTAAAACGAAACGTACATTCTTACCATCAATTTCAAAACTTTTCATTATGAAATCACTAATCTCGGTTGGGCTATCCATAAAGTACTGAAGATTTGGAGCCGTAAAGGTGTTTCCTTCAATATGCTTTAACTGGGTTGCAACTTTCCAGTTGGGCATAGCTTCAGTTTGGTAAGTGATTTCTATAGGTCTTTCTTGTAAATCTTCAGCAAACATAAATGTCGCCGGCATATTTAAATGCGCATGAGTGGGATCGATCTGTGCGTAAGTCCCATCGCCGCGATTCGCAAATAACGTGTACTCGATATTTACAATTCCGTTGTGGCCAGTGACTGCCCAGGAATATGGATTTGGTCGTGTAACTTTTAATTCTTTTCCATTGCCGTCGGTAGCTCTAAAGCCGTAAACATTTTTAGCAAATTCGTGGATGGCATAACGACCGGGAGAGGATCTGCTCATTCTTACCGTAAACGTATCGGTTGCTATTTTTGGAAATTCAATGTTGATCTTAGCTTCGTGATGAACCGCATTTTCGAATGAAATACTGTATTTATTTTGCTGAGCAAAACTTATCGTGCTAACGAAAAGAAAAATTAGGAGTAATCGCATGAGGTATATTTTAGTGTTAAAGTTAATTATTTATTGGCACCGCCAAAGGGTAAAATTACCCGAGGTCGTTTACTTTTCATCCAAATATTCAAGAATATCGCCTGGCTGGCAATTCAAAATTTCGCAAATCGCTTCTAAAGTAGAGAATCTTATAGCTTTTGCTTTTCCGGTTTTTAAAATAGAAAGGTTGGCGGTGGTAATACCAATTTTTTCGGCGAGTTCATTGCTTTTCATGCCTTCACGCTCCAGAATCTTATCTAAATTTATGATTATCCCCATCGTTTAGATCGTAAGTTCGTTTTCTTGTTTGATCAATTCACCCTTTTCTACAATTTTACTGAAAAGAATCAAAACCTTACCTAAAATGTATAATATCAAAAATGAGGGAATAAAACCTATAATATTAAATGGAGCAATTAGAAAGAATGCGCCAACGCATAATATGAGTAAAAATTTAAGTTTTGCGTAAACAATGATAGCGCTAGAAATCTTTCTTATTTCTATTGCCTGATGCTGGTAAAATAAATTCTCTTTTGATGTCTCACTAATTAATTTTGGAGCACTTCTTAGGCCGTAAGCGAGGTAAAGAAATAGTAAAGCATTTATGGCATAGAAAATAATTTGGCCGGTTAAAGAATATTCGAAACTCCTTTTTGGGAAGTAGCTTTTAAAATAAAAGGAATTGGCTAGATCGTTGAAAAATTCAAATTGTTGTATTGCGCCGAATATATTTATTGCAGCTGATAAGATTAATACGATAATTAGTACTATGCTTATAAGTTTAAGAATGCTAAGATGCCATTTCATAATGATCGATTTTATATGGTTAGTTCGTTTTCTTGTTTTAATTGGCGTGCGTTCGCAAAGACTTTGCTTAGGAAGATTAGGAATATACCGAAGGCAAGAATGATCCAAAAAGAGCTGAAGGAAAACTCAAAACCAAAGTTTAATTCGATACGACTATCCACGATCATTTTTTTTAAAAATTCAGAAACAGCACCAAGAATTACAGATAGGCAGATCAATCTTCCGCTAAGGTTTAAAGCAGTTATTTGCAATTTTGTGTAAAGTTTATTTCCGAAGAAACTTCTAATTAATTTGCGTAGCACGTAAAGACCATAGACGAAAGCACAAGTTTTTATTACTTCAATTAGTATTAATCCCCATAAGGCGAAATTATTAAGATCCTCGGGTGGTTTTTCAATAGAAACAAATGAAAGATCTGTTTCCGTAGAGAAAGTGATTATAAGACTTATGAGAAAAACAACTAGGGAAAAGGCTGAAAAAATAAAGCAAATATCCAGAATGGTTTTAAGAAGAATTGGTGGTCGCATAGTAGAAATAATTATCGTTTATCGATAACAATATTAATTAAAATTATTGTTTTTCGATAATTTTTGAAAAGATTATTTTTTACTATCTTATTAAGAAGACTTCTAAACAACTATATCTCACTAAGAAACATTAAGAAATTGCAAAGTCCGCAGAACTCCTTATATTTAACGCTTATAATTCGCATAGAACTTAAATAATAACTATTATATTTGCGAGGAACGGATTTTTAGTCAATTATGATATCAGCAATACTTTTAGGATTTTTATTTGCAATACTCTTAGTTTTCGCAGGAAAGTTTTTTAAAGGGAAGTTTGCTGTTTTATCGTCGCTGATCCCTTTGGGACTGTTCGTTTACTTTCTTCAGTTCATTCCAGAAATCATGGAAGGAAACATAGTGAAAGAAAGTTATAACTGGGTACCTTCTTTTGGGGTGAATCTTGGATTTACTTTAGACGGACTTTCACTTTTATTCTGCCTTATGATTACCGGGATTGGTTTCCTGGTTTTTGCTTACACATCGGCTTATTTGCACCACCATAAATATTTAGATCGTTTTTATGGTTATTTAAGTGTGTTTATGGCAGCGATGCTAGGATTGGTGCTTTCTGATAATGTGATAAGTTTATTTACATTTTGGGAATTAACCAGTATTAGTTCGTTCTTCTTGATCGGTTTTAATAATACCCAGGAAGCTTCGAGAAAATCTGCTTTAACTGCGCTTGGAATTACAGGTTTAGGCGGAATGTTCCTGTTAGCAGGAGTTATTGTTTTAGGAAATATAACAGGAACTTTTAGTATTGCTGAAATGCTAAATATGTCTCCTGAATTAATAAAAGGTCACGAATATTATACTGTTGCAGTGATCTTACTTTTTGGTGCGGCCTTTACTAAATCTGCTCAGTTTCCATTTCATTTTTGGTTGCCGGGCGCGATGAAGGCGCCAACACCAGTTTCTACTTATTTGCACTCTGCAACCATGGTAAAAGCCGGGATTTATTTGGTAATGCGTTTTACCCCGGTTCTTGGAGGCGAAGAAATCTGGAATACAACTCTAATTGTTGTTGGAGCGGTTACGATGCTTTATTCGGCATTTCATTCCCTTTTTAGGACAGATCTTAAAGGAGTGCTTGCGTATTCAACAATATCGGCTTTAGGGATTCTAATGTTCCTAATTGGTATGGGAACTACAGAGTCATTTACCGCAGCCGCTGTTTTTATAATAGTTCACGCACTTTATAAAGCAACACTTTTCTTAACTACAGGAATCATAGATCATCAAACGGGAACGCGTGATGTAACTGCACTTTCTGGTTTGCGTAAGGTTTTAATGCCGGTAGGTATTGCAGCGATCATTGCTGCAATTTCTAGTGCAGGTATTCCGCCAACCATAGGTTTTTTAGGAAAAGAATTAACTTATGAAGCAACTATGCATGCACCGATCATTGCGACAATATTGGTTGTTGGGATTGTGATCACAAAAATATTATTGCTTTGGGCAGGATTCGTGGCTGGTATAAAACCATTTCAGGGAAGTTTACCAGAGAATTTAAAAGATACAAAAATGCCCGGTCCATTCATGTGGGTGCCACCAATACTTTTAGCGGTATTAAGTTTGATTTTCGGGGTAATGCCTTTTATCATAGAAGGCTCTTTGATAAAACCCGTAGTTTCAGCTTTAGGCGGAGAAGCTGGTGAAATTCATTTGGCCTTATGGCATGGATTTAATACGGTGTTTATTTTAAGTTTAGTAACTATAGCTGTAGGGACTACACTTTATTTCTTATTGAAACCTTCAGCTAAATTAGAAACCGCCGTAGGAAAGTTAGAATCTGCTAGTCCTAAAAGTTTAATGGAGAAATTTAATGTTGGATTTACTTATCTTTCTTCATTTTGGACCCGAGTTTTTCAGAATGGTTATTTAAGAAATTATGTGTTTATTATCATCTTTTTCCTAATTGGGATGGTTGGTTACACGATGATTGGCAATACGAAATTCAATATCGATCCTTCTATACTATCTAATGTGAGTTTTTACGAGTTGGTAGTATTTATCATTATGTGTATTGCTATATTATTCACGGTATTTACAAGTAGTCGTTTGTCTGCCGTTGTAGCAATGGGTGTGGTAGGTTTAACGATCTGTCTTGTATTTGTATTTTATAGTGCGCCAGATCTGGCGATGACGCAGTTTTCTATCGATACCTTAACAGTGATCTTATTTGTATTGGTGTTATATCGTTTACCAAGATATCTTAAGATCCAGGATCATAAAATGCGTATTCGAGATGGTATTTTGTCTTTAATGTTCGGCGGACTTATCGCTGTTTTAGCCTTAGAAGTGCTTTCTGAACCTGTAAATACCGAGATTGGTGATTTCTACGCAGAAAATTCGTATATCATGGCTCATGGTAAAAATGTGGTGAATGTGATATTAGTAGATTTTAGAGGGGCAGATACAATGATAGAGATTTCAGTATTAACCATTGCCGCTATTGGAGTATTTGGATTATTGAAATTAAGATTAAAAAGAACAGATAGAGTTCAGTAATAAAGAGTTTATGAAAACCATAATATTAAGAACAGCATCTAATTACCTTTTACCGGTATTATTACTGTTCTCCATTTTTATTCTTTTAAGAGGGCACTACCTTCCGGGAGGCGGGTTTGTTGGTGGATTAATTGCTGCCATTGCTTTCGTGTTGCATTCTTTTGCAAACGGATTAAAAAACACAAAATCACTTTTGAGATTCCATCCGGGCTTTTTAATGCCTGCAGGATTGGCTTTATCGTTCTTTAGTGGTTTATCACCTATAATTTTTGCGGGCGATCCCTTTATGACTGGATTATGGTATCATGGTCATGTTCCTGTACTGGGCAGTGTTGGTTCTGCATTATTTTTTGATATGGGTGTATATCTTGTTGTGGTAGGGGTAACGCTAACGATCATTTTTACAATTTCTGAAGCGCCTTAAATTATGGAGATATTATTAGCTATTTTAGTAGGTTTACTATATGCGTCTGGGATCTATATGATTCTACGTCGTAGTTTGGTAAAACTCATTATCGGAATAATTTTATTAGGAAACGGAGCTAACCTTTTGATCTTTTTATTAGGAAGGATTACAAAAGGTCTACCCCCTATTATTCCTGAAAATTCTAAAGTTTTTTTAGAAGCATATGCAGATCCTGTTCCGCAGGCGCTTATATTAACTGCTATTGTAATTAGTTTTGGATTGCAATCTTTTGCCATCATTCTTGTGAAAAGAGCGCATAAGGTAGTAAGAACAGACGATCTGGACGAAATGAACGCAACCGACGAAGATTCATGATGCAACAATTAATCATATATCCATTATTATTTCAACTATTCCTAAGCATCGTGTTGATGTTTTTTTGGAATAAGATTAATGCTCAAAAAGTGATAAGCATTACCGGAAGTATTATTGCTGTACTACTTTCCAGCTATGTGTTCTACTACGTTTGGGAAAACGGAACTCAAAAAGTAAATGCCGGTAGTTGGGATGCGCCTTTTGGGATCGTTTTTGTAGCAGATACCTTGGCGGTTACCTTGGTGCTTTTAACAGCGCTTTCTGGGCTGGCGGTTTCGATATTTTCAGCCGGTTCAGTCATAAAAGATCGATTGCGTTTTGGGTATTTCCCGATATTTCACTTTTTACTGCTTGGTTTAACCGGGGCATTCTTGACAGGAGACTTATTCAACCTTTATGTTTGGTTTGAGATCATCATTATTAGTTCGTTTGTATTGATCACTATTGGTGGTGAAAAGGCGCAGTTAGAAGGAGCTGTGAAATATTTTACGCTGAACATTTTAGCTTCAACAATTTTCTTAACCGCTATTGCAGTATTGTACGGTTTAACGGGTTCTTTGAACATGGCCGATCTTGCAGGTAAAGTAGCTGCGGTAGAAAATCGAGGATTAGTAGAAGTTGCGGCTATTTTATTCCTAATTGGATTTGGTACAAAGGCATCGATATTTCCATTGTATTTCTGGCTTCCAGCATCCTATCATACGCCTCCGGCAGCAGTTTCTGCAATCTTTGGAGGATTACTAACAAAGGTTGGTGTTTACGCTTTAATTCGAGTATTTACGTTAATTTTTGTGGGAGATGTTTTTCTGGGAGAGATACTAATGGTGCTGGCAATCCTAACTATTTTTAGTGGAGGTGTTGGTGCATTGGTTCAAAATAATGTTCGAAAGGTCTTTTCCTATTTAATTATCTGTCACATTGGTTATATGATCGCCGGTTTAGGAATGTTTACTGAAATTGCTATTAGCGGAGTGATCTTTTACCTGATTCATGATATCATGGTAAAAACCAATTTATTCATGGTAAGCGGGATTATATTCAAAATAAAGTCATCCAACAGTATGCGAGCTTTAGGAGGTTTCTACGCGAACTATCCTAATCTGAGTTTGTTGATTTTTATCCCATTATTTTCTTTAGTTGGAATTCCGCCCCTATCAGGTTTCTGGCCAAAAATATCTTTGATCGGTGAAGGTTTTGCAACCGAAAATTATTGGACGGTGGCGGCCATTGTTTTTGCCAGTTTTATCACATTGGTGATCATTGCAAAATTATGGGCAGAAGTATTCTGGAAAGACGCAAAAGAAATTCCTGAGAAACCAAAATTCGAATATTTTAGTGATATTAGTAAAGCAAAGAAAACACAGTTTATTCTTCCTATTGTATTTTTAAGTTTAATATCATTATACATAGGTTTTGGAGCCGAGCATATTCAATTGTTGTCTTCAAGGATCGCGAATGAGTTGATGAATAGTGAGCAGTATATCGATACAGTTTTAAACAATAGTTAAGCGAGGGAAAATGAAAAACAGGTTTGTATCTAATATTCTTCTAACATTTGTGTGGGTGGTGCTCACAGGAGATTTTCATTTCTCTAACTATTTATTTGGCTTTGTACTAAGTTACGTGATCTTAATGGTGATCACTAAAGGATCCAGAAAAGCAAAGTATTTTACTATTGTTCCTAAACTTATATTTTTTGTACTATATTTTGTAAAAGAGCTGGTAAAAGCAAATTTAGAGGTGGCCTGGGAAGTAATGACGCCAAAACTAAATATGACACCTGGAATCGTAAAAGTTCCATTAACGGTGCAAAGTGACGTTGGGATTACCCTTTTGGCAAATTTAATCACGTTAACCCCTGGAACATTAAGTTTAGATGTGTCTAACGATAAGAAGGTGCTTTATGTACACGCGATGTATATAAAAGATAAAGAAAAATTCATTGCCGGAATCAAAAACGGTTTTGAAAAACGAATTTTAGAGATTTTAAAATAATGACTTTAGTAGAATATTGTAGAATAGTAATCCTGCCAGTTTTGGCCTTTTCTGTAATTCTTATTCTAATAAGATTCTTTAAGGGGCCAAGTATTGCAGATCGAATCGTTGCATTAGACCTTTTGATCACTACCGGTATTGGGATTATTGGTGTTTATACCATTACTTCTGGTAGCTCTACATTGTTAGATACAGGGATGATTTTGGCACTTATTGCATTTTTAAGTACCGTAGCCCTTAGTTATTATTTAGAACGAAGAAGCAAGAAGAAATGAACATTTTTATAGGAGTTGTAATCACATTAGGAACCTTATTCGTTTTGCTGGCGGCAGTTGGTCTTATACGTATGCCAGATACTTATTTACGAATATCTGTAAACACTAAAGCAGCAACATTAGGTGTAGGTTTGCTATTGGGGGGCGTGGCATTTTATTTTTACGATCTTAGTACGACTTCCAGAACTTTTGTAATTGTACTTTTCTTGTTCTTAACTGCTCCGGTGGGAGCTCATTTAATTGGTAGAGCTTCTTATTTTATCGGGAATAAGCTTTGGGATCAATCTAAAATGGACGATCTAAGAGGGAAATATCAAAGAAACTCTCACGTACTTAAAAGTGAGATCGACGATACTCCAGAGGATAATGTAGATCACACCAAAATGTGATTCGTTTATTGGCACCACCAATGGATGTAATATCCCGAGGCTTGACGCGAAATAAAAGATTTGTTTCCAAAGAATGTCTCTTTGGCTTGCTCTTAGTTCTTTTATTTAGAGTTTAGTGCTTTTAGAATAATCATAACTTTCCGCTTAAAAACTCGATTTTCGTCAATCTGTAAGGGCATATTCAGGTAAACTTGTAATTTTGCCTGCATGAATAGATTCCCTTCCAAGCTTCAAAAAAGCCTAGATAAACGATCGCAGGATAATTCTTTAAGGGAATTAAAAATTGCTGCGGAAGGTGTCGATTTTTACTCTAATGATTACCTCGGATTTGCAAATTCTGAACCGATTTTTACTGAAGCTCAAAAGCTTTGCGAACAGTATAAGCTGAAGCAAAATGGCGCAACCGGCAGCCGACTCATCTCCGGAAATCACAAATTATACGAAATCACTGAAGATTTTTTAGCCGAATTTCATCAGGCTGAAGCGGCTTTGCTTTTTAATTCGGGTTACGATGCCAATATTGGTTTCTTTTCTTCAGTGCCGCAAAAAGGCGATCTTATTTTTTATGATGAATTGATTCATGCCAGTATTCGAGACGGAATTTCAATGAGCAATGCCAAAGCTTATAAATTTCAGCATAACGATATTGGTGATTTACAGCATAAAATTTCAAGACAGGAAATTTTAGAAAATACATCAGTTTATATAGTTACAGAAGCTGTCTTTTCGATGGATGGTGATCTTGCTCCTTTGCAGGAACTAGCTAATTTTTCCGAAGAAAATAATTTCTTTCTCATCGTCGATGAAGCACATAGCACAGGCGTTTTTGGCCAGCATGGAGAAGGTTTAGTTTGTGAGCTTGAACTACAAAACAAAGTTTTTGCCCGTATTCATACATTTGGGAAGGCCATTGGTGCACACGGAGCGGTGATTTTGGGAAACTCAGCACTTAAAACCTATCTTTTCAACTTCGCGCGCAGTTTTATTTATACTACGGGATTGCCGCCGCATGCAATTGCGACAGTATTAGTGGTTTTTAATCAATTAGCTCGTGATAATTCAGTTTTAGAGCTACTAAAAGCCAAAATTCGATGTTTTAAAAGGGAATTAAAATTGGCCAAAATCGACCATTATTTTATCGAAAGTGAGTCGGCTATTCAATGTGCGATAATTCCGGGAAACAATGTGGTAAAAAAAATTGCTTCAAAATTTCAACAAAATCAATATCTGGTAAAACCAATTCTTTCACCCACGGTTCCCAAGGGAAAAGAAAGACTTCGTTTTTGCCTGCATAGTTTTAATTCCGAAGAAGAAATAAAAGAGCTTGTGAATATTTTAAAAGTAGCCCTAACACAAATTTAATTTAAAATGAAACAATCTTATTTTATCACTGGTATCGATACTGAAGTTGGTAAAACCATGATCTCGGCAATTGTGACCGAAGCTTTGGAAGCCGATTACTGGAAGCCAATTCAGGCGGGTGATCTGGATAATTCAGATACGCATAAAGTGGAGCGTTTAATTAGTAATAAAAAGACCAAATTCCATAAAAATGCCTTTGCTTTGAAGACGCCTATGAGTCCGCATGCAGCTGCAGAAATTGATGGAGTACAAGTTTCTTCAAAAACTATAATTCGGCCAGAAACCGATAATGATCTGGTTGTAGAAGGTGCCGGTGGTTTGCTTGTTCCAATAAGCGATTCTGAAACTATTGCCGATTTAATTGATTCGAACGATAAAGTTATTCTGGTTTCACGTCATTATCTGGGAAGCATTAACCATACATTATTAAGCATTGAAGCTTTGCGTAGTCGCGGTTTAGATTGCTTCGGAATTATTTACAGCGGAAATGAGACAAAAACCACTGAAGATATTATCGAGAAAATGAGTGGCGTGCCGGTGATTGGTCGAGTAGAAGAAGAGGAAGAATTTACTGTGGAAGTGATTAAAAAATACGCAGATAAATTTCGTGAGAATCTGAAAAAGTAAAGAATGCAAGAGAATTTAAGTTTAGCTGAAAGAGATAAAAAACATTTATGGCACCCGCTTACGCAACACAAAATTGCAAGCGATGCTCTGGGGATTGTTAAAGCGAATGGCGTAAAGCTTTACGACGAAAACGGCAAGGAATATATCGACGGAATTTCTTCCTGGTACACTTGCGTTTACGGGCATTGTAATGAGTTTATTACAGATCGTGTAGCCACACAAATGAAGAATTTAGATCAGGTTGTTTTCAGCGGATTTACCCACAAACCTGCAGTAGAACTTTCTGAAGCTTTAATGAAGATCTTACCTGAAGGGCAGCAAAAAATGTTCTTTAACGATAATGGTTCTACGGCTACGGAGATCGGAATAAAAATGGCTTTGCAGTATCACCACAATTTGAGGAACGATCGCAAAGTGATGCTGGCTTTTGAGGAAGGTTTTCATGGCGATACTTTTGGAGCGATGTCTGTTTCGGGGTTATCAGTTTATAATGGCGCTTTCGAGGATCATTTTATTGCCGTTAAACGAATTCCGGTGCCAAAAGGCGATAATAATCAGGAAGTTTTAGAGCAGCTAAAACAAGTGATCAAAGAGAATAATATCGCCGGATTTATTTACGAACCTTTAGTTCAGGGGGCTGCTGCGATGAAAATGCACGATGCCGATGGACTAAATGAAATCTTGAAAGTTTGTAAAGAACATGATATTGTTTGCGTGGCAGACGAGGTGATGACGGGCTTTGGAAAAACCGGAAAATATTTTGCTTCAGATTATATCGAAACCAAACCAGATATTGTTTGCATGTCGAAGGCACTAACTGCCGGATTGTTGCCAATGGGCTTAACCAGTTGTTCGCAAAAGATCTACGATGCTTTTTATTCAGATGAGATTGCTAAAGGGCTTTTTCACGGGCACACGTATAGCGCGAATCCATTAGCCTGCGCTGCTGCTTTAGCCGGAGTAGAATTGCTGGTTTCAGAAGAGATGCAAAGCAATATTAAGCGAATCGAGAATTTACATCAGGCTTTTGCAGAGAAAATAAAAGATCATCCAAAAGTGACCAATATTAGACATTTAGGGATCATTTTTGCATTCGATCTAAATGTGAAAATGGAGCGCTACGGAAATATTCGGAATCAGCTTTTTAGTTATTTTATGGAGAATGGCGTCTATCTTCGTCCGCTTGGAAATACTATTTATATCACCGCTCCTTTTATAACTTCAGATGAAGAAATGCAGAAGATCTATAATACGATCGAAGACGTGTTTGATAAATTCTAAAATTGAAGTTAGACTCTAGACCGCTTTGCTGCTAGAATTTAGAAAATAAATATCTTGATGAGTTAATTTGATGATTTGAAGATGTGTTAATGAAAAAATAAATTAAAAACTTTTCTTACAATCAGTTTCATCAAGCTTTTGCCTTTTAAATTCGTAAACCGTAAACCGTAAACCGTAAACCGTAAACATGAAAAATCCAATTTATATAACTTCCATGGCTTCGGTTTCTCCTTTGGGAGAAGATCCTAAGGCGATTTGGGAGGCTTATAAAAGCGATCATCATTTAATACAAAAGCATGATTTTGAAGGTGAAGAAGCTTTTGCTGCTTTTTTGCCAGAAAAATTACGTGTAGAAATCGACAATTTAAGAAGCGAATCTGCAAATTATCGCAGGCTCGATCTTTCGGTGTTATTTGCAATTTACACCTCTCGACTGGCAATAAAAAGACCTGGTTGGGAAAATGAAAAAAATATAGGAATCAATATTGGGAGTTCTCGTGGTGCCACTGGATTGTTTGAAAAATTTCATGCTGAATTTATCGAAAATCGGCAGGCATCCACGCAGGCTTCTCCTTCAACCACTTTGGGCAATATTTCTTCCTGGGTTGGGCAGGATCTAGAGAATAACGGAGTTCATTTTTCGCATAGCGTGACCTGTTCTACCGGTTTGCATTCGGTTTTAAATGCGGTAGCCTGGTTACAGTCTGGTTTGGCCGATAAATTTATCGCCGGCGGAAGTGAAGCAGCGCTTACACCCTTTACGATCGCCCAGATGAAAGCGATTAAAACCTATGCTTCAGAAGATCTAAAATATCCCTGCCAGGCATTGAATCTTGATAAAACCCGAAATTCGATGGTTTTAGGAGAAGGTGCAGGATTGTTGTGTTTAGAAACTTCAGCTTCAGAAAAAGCATTAGCAAAAATTACCGGAATCGGTTATTCCGCAGAAAAATTAAAGCATAGTGTATCAATTTCTGAAGACGGAAAATGTATGCAAAATTCAATGAAAATGGCCATTGGAGATCTGGATCCTGCTGAAATTGATGCGGTTGTAATGCATGCACCGGGTACGATAAAAGGTGATCTTGGCGAAGTGAACGCGATAAAAGCCGTTTTTGGTGAAAATTTACCGGCAATGACTTCCAATAAGTGGAAAATTGGACATACGTTTGCAACATCGGGAATCCTGAATCTGGAATTAGCTCTGTTAATGCTGAAACATCAGGAGTTTATTTCAGTTCCTTTTTCCGATATTAGTAAAAAACCTGCGCGATTACAGAAAATTCTGATAAATGCTGTTGGTTTTGGCGGTAATGCCGTTTCTATTTTAATTAATAAAGTTTAATATGTTTTTGCTCTATTGAGCGAAAAAGCCTCGCTGCTCTTTTAGCGAAGTTTTGATTATTTTTGAATAAATCTATTTTCATGGCGACAAGACATAACTGGACCAAAGAAGAAATTTTAGAGATTTACAATAAACCTTTAATGGAACTGCTTTACGAAGCAGCTACGGTTCATAGAAAACATCATGATCCTAATACTGTACAGGTTTCAACTTTGCTTTCAATAAAAACAGGCGGTTGCCCAGAGGATTGTGGTTACTGCCCACAGGCAGCTCGTTATCATACCGATATTGAAGGTAATGATCTAATGAGCGTAAATCATGTAAAAGCGCAGGCTTTACGTGCAAAATCTGCCGGAAGTTCTCGTGTTTGTATGGGAGCAGCCTGGAGAAACGTAAAAGACGGGCCAGAGTTTGATAATGTTTTAGAAATGGTGCGTACCATTAACAAACTTGATATGGAGGTTTGCTGTACGCTGGGAATGCTTACTGAAAACCAGGCGCAGCGCTTAGCTGAAGCAGGTTTGTATGCATACAACCATAATTTAGATACCTCTGAAGAATACTATAAAGAAGTAATTTCTACCCGTGGTTTCGATGATCGTTTAGAGACTATCGATAATGTAAGAAAAACCAATGTTACAGTTTGTAGCGGCGGAATTATTGGCATGGGAGAAAAAGAGGAAGATCGTGCCGGGATGTTGGTTGCGCTTTCAACTTTAAATCCTCAACCAGAATCTGTACCTATTAATGCTTTAGTTCCTGTTGAAGGAACACCAATGGAAGAGCAGGCGCCGGTGTCTATTTGGGAGATGGTGAGAATGGTTGCTACAACCAGAATTGTAATGCCAGAAACTCAGGTAAGATTATCTGCAGGGCGTACGCAAATGAGTAGAGAAGGGCAGGCGATGTGTTTCTTTGCCGGAGCAAATTCAATTTTTGCTGGGGATAAATTGCTAACTACGCCAAACCCAGATGTTAGTGAAGATATGCAAATGTTTAAAGCTTTAGGTTTAAATCCACAAAAGCCATTTACTAAAAAGTCGAAGCCAGAAACGGTAGAAGCAACAGAATCTAAATACAATTCGCTTGGTGAAAAGCCAAAATGGTCCAGACCAGGGCATACGATCGAGCGTAATAAGATTACCGAAGAAAAACAAAAAGCTAAAGCGAAAGCTTAAATCTGAATATGCAGCTGGATCTTCAGGAAATACCAAGAGTAAAAGGAATTTCTAGAGAGGAATTTCAAAAGAAATTTTTTATTCCGCAGCGACCGGTAATTTTTGAAGATCTTGCTAAAAACTGGCCGGCTTATCAAAACTGGAGTTTCGATTACTTTAGAGAGAAAGCCGGTGAAGTTGTAGTGCCACTTTATGATAGTACTCCGGCAAAAGGGAGACAAAATTCTCATGGTGCTGCCATGAAATTGCCAATTAAAGAATACTTTGATATACTCGAAAAAGGACCTTCAGATCTTAGAATGTTCTTTTTTAATCTTTTGCAAAACTGTCCAGAGCTTTTAAATGATATAGAATATCCAGATCTCGGAGTGAAATTCTTTAAAAAATTGCCTGTTTTATTTGTAGGTGGTAAGGGCTCTAGTGTGGTGATGCATTACGATATGGATCTGGCGAATAATTTTCATTTTAATTTTTCTGGGAAAAAGCGTGTATTGCTATATCCACCAGATCAAACCAAATATTTGTATAAAGTTCCGCACTCTATTGTAAGTATGGAAATAATCAATATGGATAATCCAGATTTTAGAACCTATCCTGCGCTAGCAAAAGCAAAAGGTTTTGAGGCTAATCTTGGTCATGGTGAAGGTTTGTTTATGCCAAGTAAATGGTGGCATTTTATAAAATATGAAACCGCCAGTTTATCACTTACCTTAAGATCTTTCCCTAGATCGCCCGGTAAAGTTCTGGAAGTGCTAAATAATCTTTTATTTATGCGGAATTACGATAATCTAATGCGTAAAATGAAAGGACAGGAATGGATAGACTACAAGAATAAAAAAGCGATAGAAAACACGCATAAAAAGGCTAATATCGAATAATGAAGTACGGAGGTTTGCAGTTAGCGGAAATTCCACGTGTAAAAAGAATTTCTAAGGAAGAATTTGTTAAGAATTATGTGCAGCCGCAAAAGCCAGTTGTGATCGAAAATTTAATCGAAGACTGGCCAGCGTTCGAAAAATGGAACCTGGATTATATAAAAGAGCTTGCAGGTGAGAAAGTAGTGCCTTTGTATGACGACAGGCCAATTACTTCAGAGTATAAATTTAACGAGCCGCATGCCGAGATGAAAATGGCAGATTACATCGATCTTTTAAAATCCAAACCTACCAACTACCGTATTTTTCTTTATCATTTAATGAAAGAAGTACCTGCACTACAAAAAGATTTTAAGTTTCCTGATATTGGTTTACGAATGATAAAACAATTGCCAATGTTGTTTTTTGGAGGGAAGAACTCCAAAGTTTTTATGCATTATGATATTGATTTTGCGAACATCCTTCACTTTCATTTTCATGGTAAAAAACAGTGTATCATCTATCCACCTTCAGAAAGTAAATATTTATATAAAGTTCCGCATGCTTTAATTTCCAGAGAAGATATAGATTTTAGAAGTCCAGATCTTGAAAAGTTTCCGGCTTTAAAGAAAGCCAAAGGCTATGTAACCGAATTAAATCATGGGGAAACGCTTTATATGCCAGAAGGTTACTGGCATCAAATGACTTATTTAACTGCAGGGTTTTCGATGAGTTTAAGAGCTACACCGCGTACTTTTCTAAATTTATCGAAAGCGGTTTATAATCTTGTGATCATGCGAAATTTTGATAATTACATGCGAAAATTGCGTGGGCAAAAGTGGATAGATTATAAAAACCGAAAAGCAGTGGAAAACACCAATAAAGTCGTGCGCTAGATGTATTTTTTTATTCTGAAGTCTTTTTAAATTTTTAGGCAGAATCTGTTATTCTGAAACTTTTAATCGTTTTGATCTGCCAGTTCATTTGCTTTTTCGAAGATCAATTGGCTTTCCCAACCTCGATATTGTAAATAATCGACTAACTTTTTTTTCTTTTTAATTACTGAAGTTTCCTTGATCGACTCCCATTTTTTCTCTGAGATTTCGTGGAAAGTTAAAAGATAATCGGCTTCAGAGATTTCTTTTAGTCCGGTTTGTATATTTCTGGGTGAGATTCCACGTAATTTCAGCTCGTTAGTGATCCTTCTTTTTCCCCATTTTTTTATTCTGAATTTTCCACGGGCAAAACTTTTAGCGAATCGCTCTTCGTTAAGAAAATTTTCCTGCATAAGCTGAATGATGATCTGTTGCTGAGCTTCAGGAATCATATTCATGCTCCTTAATTTTTCTTCAACTTCTTTGTGTGTTCTATCGCGATACGCACAAAATTGCATCAATTTTACGGTAGCTTCTTTAACGGTAAAAGATTTCTTGGTATCCATTGTGAGGCAAACTAAGCTAAAATTCTATATTTTAGAGACAAAATTAAAGTAAAACTTATGAAGAAAATTTACGTTCTACTGTCAATGCTATTTGCCAGCTTCTCTATGAACGCTCAAGAAGCAATGGAGAAAGATTATACAGATGCATTAAAATTTGTTGAGGTTTGGTTAGATGCTCAAAAAGATTTTGATAATCTACCTGGTATTAGCGCAGTTGCGGTAAAGGATCAGGAAATTATTTGGAAGGGCGGTTTTGGAGAATCCAATATGTCTGAAGAAATAGCAACAGAGGCTTCTACAATTTGCAGTATTTGTTCTATTTCTAAATTGTTTACTTCGATCGCGGTAATGAAGTTGTACGAAGAAGGGAAACTAAGTTTGGATGATGAAATCCAGGATATCTTACCCTGGTTCGATCTAAAACAAAAATATAAAGGTAGTGGTCCTATTACGATTAGAGCTATTTTAACCCATTCTGCAGGTTTACCAAGAGAGGCAAATGCATCTTACTGGAGTGCTCCAGATTTTGAGTTTCCAAAGGATAAAAATTTTCAGGATGGTCTAGCCGAATTGGAAACTTTATATCCGTCTTCAACCTACTTTCAGTATAGTAATTTAGGATTGGCGCTTTTAGGGAAAGTAGTAGAGGAAGTTTCAGGTAAAGATTACGATGCTTATGTTAAAGAGAATATCCTTGAGCCTTTAGGATTAAAGGATACCCGAAGTTTCCTTCCAAAGGAACTCTATGGCAAAGAAATGGCTATTGGTTATAGCGCTACGAAGCGTAATGGTGATCGAGATTTGATTAATTTTTTTGAAGCAAATGCAATAACCCCGGCGGCCGGATTTTCTTCAAATGTTTTGGACCTGGCAAAGTTTGCTTCCTGGCAGTTTAGGTTATTAAATGAAGATACCGGATATGAAGTTTTAAAATCTTCAACATTAAAATACATGCAAAATGTACAATGGGTAGATCCAGATTTTGATACGATGTGGGGACTAGGTTTTTCGGTTTATAAAGGGTCAGATGGTAGCAAGTGGGTAGGCCATGGTGGTAGCTGCCCCGGTTATAGAACAGTTGTAAGTCTTAATCCTAAGACTAAAATGGCGTATTCTGTAATGATCAATGCTGGAGGTGAAAGTCCGGCTAAATATGTTAGAGGAATTCATTCCATTTTATCAAAAGTAGAATCTAATTCAGAAAATAGTAAAGAGTTGAAATTAGATGATTACGTGGGGCATTTTAATCCACAGCCCTGGGCTAGCGAAATGTATATTGGGAAATGGGGAGATAAATTAGCGCTAATATATTTGCCGTCTTCTTCACCCGGTTCTGATCTAACTTTTTTAAAGCACATTAAGGACGATGAGTTTAGAAGGGTAAGAGGAGATGGAGAGTTAGGCGAATCCATTTCTTTTATAAGAGATGAAGATGGAAATATTATTAAAATGAAGCGGTATAATAACTTTTATACCAAAATTAGAATGTAAGAAATTTAAAATTAGTGTATAAAAAAACGCCTTGCAAAATGAATTGTAAGGCGTTTTAAATTTTATCGTATCACTTTCCCGTCTTTATCGTGAAAGTGGTATTCTAAATACGTGTAAGCATCTCTTGGTATAATTTTAACCCATCGCTTATGGTCAAAAAACCATTGCGATCTGGGAGATGGAAAGCCTTTGGTTAAAAAGGCTGAAATAAATGGGTGCGTTGATAGCGTGATCTTTTTATGATTCTTCTTGATCAGGCGATCTAAATCGGCTTTAATTTTTTGTATTAAGATAATTGGTGCCTCAATCTCACCATCGCCGTTAGGGTTCTCCTCACGGGTCTTAATATTCATTTCTGGCCGTACGCGTTGTCTTGTAATTTGTATAAGTCCAAATTTACTGGGAGGGAGGATCTTGTGCTTGGCACGATCGTCACTCATTTCCTTTTTAAGGTGGTCGTAAAGGGTTTTGCGATTTTCAGCTCTTCCCATATCGATAAAATCGACTACAATTATGCCGCCCATGTCGCGAAGTCTTAACTGGCGAGCAATTTCTGTAGCGCTAATTAAATTTACCTCTAAAGCGGTATCTTCCTGGTTTTTAGATTTATTAGAACGGTTTCCACTGTTTACGTCTATAACGTGCATTGCTTCTGTGTGTTCTATAACCAGATAGGCGCCTTTACTCATCGATACAGTACGCCCAAAGGAAGTTTTTATCTGTCTTTCGATACCGAACTTTTCAAAAATAGGAACATTGGACTGATGTAATTTTACAATTGATTCTTTGCTAGGAGCGATCTCGCTCACATAGTCTTTAATTTGTGTATAAAGCGTTTCATCATCTACAGTGATAGAAGTAAAAGTGTCATTGAACACGTCTCTTAATAAAGAGGATGCACGATGTAATTCTCCTAAAACCTTTGAAGGATAATGAGGTTTATACAATTTTTTACACATAGCTGTCCAACGACCCATCAAATTTTGTAGGTCTTTGTCCAGCTCTGCTACTTTTTTGCCTTCGGCTACGGTTCTTACGATAACGCCAAAACCTTTTGGTTTAATACTTTTTACAAGGCGTTTTAAACGATCTTTTTCTTCTTTACTTTCGATCTTTTGTGAAACCGAAATTCTGTTAGAAAAAGGCACAAGAACAATATATCTACCAGGTAAGGATAACTCACTGCTAATGCGGGGACCTTTGGTTGATATTGGCTCTTTTACGATTTGAACCAGTAACGACTGATTTGACTTTAAGACATCGGTAATACTACCGTTTTTGTCTATATCTTTTTCAAAAGTAAAATTCTTTAAAGAATAATCTTTTAACTTACCTGTGCTTACACGTTTTATGAACTTAAGCAAGGATGAAACCTGAGGGCCCAGATCATGATAGTGTAAAAAACCATCTTTTGTGTAGCCAACATTAACAAATGCAGCATTTAATCCGGGGACAGCCTTTCTAATCTTGGCGATCATTATATCGCCAACATTAAAATTGTTGTCGTCTTCATCCTTGTTGAGTTCAATAAGTTTTCCATCTTTTAATAAGGCAAAATCTACAGCAGAGGATTCGGACCGTATAATTAATTCTTTGTCCACTCTATTAGATTTTTAAGCCCGAAAAATTCGGGATGGATTAAACATTATTTTATCACAGGTGTTTGAAGCCTGAAGAAATTTTAAAAAATCTAATAGCAGCCATAAAGGCCTGAAGATTTTAAAATTTCGATGTCAAAGAACGTTGTTGTTAAAACAAAATCTTTTAAACAAAAAAAGTAGTATGAAAACTACTTTTTCTTATGGCGGTTAGCTCTTCTTCTTTTCTTACGCTTGTGCGTCGCTACCTTATGTCTTTTTCTTTTTTTACCACTTGGCATAGTGTTACGTTTTAATTAATAAATTTATTTCATTATTCCAGAAGCTATATCCTGGATAGCTTATTTTACATCTACATTACTCTTAACACCCTCTACGAAGATTTTCGCTGGTTTAAATGCTGGGATGTTATGAGCTGGTATTTTAATAGTAGTGTTCTTAGAAATGTTTCTTCCTGTTTTTTCAGCTCTTGTTTTTACAACAAAGCTTCCAAAACCTCTTAAATAAACATTGTCTCCACTTTCTAAAGAAGATTTAACCTCTTCCATAAAGGTTTCTATTGTAGCTTGTACATCACCTTTTTCCATTCCTAATTTCTCCGAAATATTCGCTACGATATCTGCTTTCGTCATTTTCGTGCTATTTAATATTTATAAATTGGGGTTCTTAATTTTCAAGGGGGCAAATATAAGAATTATATATTCAATATTTCAAACCTAAATCATTAAATAATAACGGAATAAACAATTTATATTGCGCCAAGACATTTTAAATTATGAATTTTTCTAAAACTTTGATTAACTGGTACTTAAAATCTAAACGTGATCTGCCCTGGCGAGAAACCACTAATCCTTACAATATTTGGCTTAGTGAAATTATGCTTCAGCAAACGCGAATAGAGCAGGGATTACCTTATTATAAGAAATTTATAGAAGAATTTCCAAGTGTTTTTGATCTTGCAGATGCTTCGCAGGATAAAGTGATGAAGTTATGGCAGGGATTGGGATATTACTCAAGAGCTAGAAATTTGCATGCTACCGCGAAACATGTGGCGTACGAGCTTAATGGGGAATTCCCTAAAGATTATAAAGGATTGCTAAAACTAAAAGGAGTAGGTGATTATACTGCCAGCGCGATTGCATCGATAAGTTATAACGAACCTGTTGCGGTGGTAGATGGAAATGTTTACCGGGTACTTTCGCGATACTTTAATATAGACACTCCTATTAATAGTACAGATGGTGTTAAAGAATTTAAAGATTTAGCGATGGAACTTTTGGATAAAAAAGAACCATCAAACTTTAATCAGGCTTTAATGGAATTTGGTGCGCTGCAGTGCAAACCTAAAAATCCGCTTTGTGAAAGCTGTCCTTTTAATAATAGCTGTTTGGCGCTTAAGGAATCTAAGATTGGTGATTTGCCGGTAAAAATTAAGAAGGGAAAGATCAAAAAGCGATATTTCAATTATCTGGTGTTTTCTTCGGAAGAAAATAAAACCTTACTTCAGCAACGAAAAGGCAAGGGTATTTGGCATGGGTTATACGAGTTTCCTTTAATTGAAACTGCAGGTGATACTCTAGAGGCAAAAATGATTGAAGAAAATAACGAATTTCAGCAATTAACTGAAGCAAATAATGTTTCAGTAAGTCTTTATAATGATCAGGCGATTGTTCATAAGTTGTCACATCAACATATTTATGCTCGTTTCTGGCTTGTAGAGGCTAAAAAGCTTCCGCAGGAGGGAATTTCCGCAGAAAAAGTAAAGGAATATCCGGTGCCGGTGTTAATTCAGAATTTTCTTAACGAGATTGACATAGAAAACTTGTAATTTTGTCGTTTTTCAATTTTATTAGAATTCAGTTTAAATTAGATTGATTTTTTCTGTATTTTAGAAAGACAAGTTTTAAACAAATCAAAGACAAATATTTATGACAGGGACGCTAAACAAAGTAATGCTTATAGGACACACCGGGGATGATGTAAAGATGCATTATTTTGAAGGCGGTGGCTCGATTGGCCGTTTTCCGTTAGCAACTAACGAGGTTTACACCAATAGAACCAGTGGAGAACGAGTAAATAACACAGAATGGCATAATGTTGTTGTGCGAAATAAGGCCGCTGAAATTTGTGAGAAATACCTTAAAAAAGGAGATAAGGTTTATATAGAAGGGAGAATTAAAACTCGTAAATGGACAGATGATAAGGGAATGGAGCGTTATTCTACCGAAATTCAATGTACAGAGTTTACATTTTTAACCCCTAAAGGAGAGAGCAATGGCGGGAATTATAACTCGCAAAATGCTTCTAACTCTCAGAACACACAAAATAACTCGAATTACCCGGGAAATAGCGCAAACAATAACGCTAACAGTAATTCTGGTTATTCGGGAAATAATAATAATTTTGCCAGTCAGCCATTCAATGGTAATGATGAGGAAGAGGATGATTTACCATTTTAAGTCTAACTAAATTTATTGCATTTGGATCCAGAACCCCCCAGTATAATTTTATGGGCCGCGTTTGATTATACCCAGGTAATAAGCTTCATATTTTTATTGCTGCTTTTGTTATGCTCTGCCATGATCTCTGGTGCAGAGGTTGCATTCTTTTCTTTAACTCCGGCAGATTTTATGACCGAGGATGGTAATAAAAGAACAAAATCGCAGGAGATCGTTATTAAATTATTAGAGAAGCCTAAGAAGCTTCTTGCTACAATTTTAGTTGCCAATAATTTTATTAATATTGCGATTGTACTACTTTTTGATTCGGTTTCAGATCAATTATTCAGCGGTTTAGATGTTGTCGTTTTTGGCTTAAACCTTAAGCTGATTTTCGAAGTTGGTGTTGTTACTTTTTTAATTCTTCTTTTTGGAGAAATCCTGCCAAAGGTTTATGCCAGCCGAAACAATGTGCAGTTTTCTAATTTTATGGCGCAACCGGTGAACTTTTTAGATTCATTGTTTTCGCCTTTAAGCACGCCAATGCGATCTGTAACCCTGTTCTTACACGAGAAGTTAGGGAAGCAACGTTCTTTTATAAGTATAGATCATCTTTCGCAAGCCTTAGAGCTTACCAGCGAAGAGGATACGACCAAAGAAGAGCAAAAAATATTAAAAGGAATTGTCTCTTTTGGGAATACAGACACCAAGCAGGTAATGCGACCAAGAATGGATGTTTTTGCTTTGAGTGACGAAGATAATTACGAAGAAATTATACCCGTAATTATCGAAAATGGATATTCCAGAATTCCTGTTTATAAGGAAAATATCGATAATGTAACCGGTATTTTATATATCAAGGATCTATTGCCTTATATTGATGAAAAGGATTTTGAGTGGACTTCTCTTTTAAGAGAGCCATATTTTGTGCCTGAAAACAAGAAACTCGATGATCTTTTAAATGAATTTAAAGAAAAGAAAAATCACCTTGCCATTGTGGTAGACGAATATGGTGGTACCAGTGGATTGATCACTTTAGAAGATATTATCGAAGAGATCGTAGGAGATATAAGTGATGAGTTTGATGATGAAGATCTTATTTATTCGAAATTAGATGAATTGAACTTTGTTTTTGAAGGCCGAACTCCGCTTAAAGATTTTTATAAGATTATTAAGTTAGAAGATCCTTCTTTGTTTGAAGATAATAAAGGTGAAGCGGAAACACTAGCCGGATTTCTGCTGGAAATTTCTGGAGATTTTCCTCAGCAGAACGAAATTATTAATTTCGGGAATTATAATTTTAAAGTCGAAGCAGTCGACGATAGACGTATTAAGCAAATTAAATTGACGATCTTGCCTGCATGAGGTATTTAGGATATGTTGTGGTATTTATAATTTTTGGTTTTATGGTTTCCTGCGGAAACGAGGTTCAGCCTAAGCCTAAAGCGATGCTTGCTTTAAATTATCCAAAGCCAGAGTATCGACCAATAAATTTAGATTGTCCTTACACTTTTGAAAAGAACCAATTAGCTGAAGTTGTTCCTTCTAAAAGTAGAAATGGCTGTTGGATCAATCTGGATTACCCGCTTTTAAAAGGATCTATATTTATTACATATCAACCAGTCTCCAATAATCTCGATTCTTTACTAAGAGATGCTCAAAAATTACCTTTAGAGCATACTATAAAAGCAGATGCTATAGAAGGAGATATCTACACTAACGATCTTCATAAAGCTTACGGTATGTTTTACGAATTGCAGGGTGATGCAGCATCGCAAGCACAATTTTATATTACAGATAGTACCAAACATTTCTTAACAGGATCAGTGTATTTTAATACGCAACCTAATTACGATTCTATTTATCCGGCCGCAAAATATATAATGCAGGATATGAGACGCTTAATGGAAAGCATTCGCTGGCAATAATTTTTTTAAATTTTAGATGCCGATTCTAATATAGAATTATGATTTTTGCCGCAAAATTTCAAGGCTATGGCGGCAGGAAAAACTAAATGGATCTATCTTTTTGTGCTCTCTTTAATTTGGGGAAGCTCTTTTATTCTTATCAAAAAAGGACTAATAGGTTTATCGCCACTTCAGGTTGGTGCTTTTAGAGTCATTTTTGCAGCCTTATTTTTAATCCTTGTAGGTTTTAGAAAGATTATTAAACTGAAGTCAGCACAATGGAAATGGATCGTTGTTTCTGGTTTTGTAGGTTCTTTCTTTCCTATTTTTCTTTTTGCTTTTGCTGAAACCAAAATTAGTAGCGGGATAGCTTCAATTTTAAATGCGGTAACTCCGCTTATGACGCTAATTTTGGGTGTTTATGTTCTTTCAGGATAAAATGAATAGCAATAAAGCCATTGGTGTTATTGTGGGATTGATAGGAACCGCCGGATTAATTTTAAGTAATGCTAGTTTTAATGGAAATGAGAACTATCTATATTCGATATTGGGTGTTTTAGCGGCTGTTTGTTACGCGGTAAATGTGAATCTCTTAAAAAAGTATTTAAGCGGAATTCCGGCTGTTGCGGTAACTTCTGGTTGTTTCGCGGTCTTATTGGTTCCGGCATTTTTAATTTTGATCTGGTCTGGATTTTTCACTGAAGATCTTACGAATATAGAATTGCAAAAATCTGTCGGTTTTATAGCGATTTTGGGTGTTTTAGGAACCGGTGTGGCGATGATCTTGTTTAATCGCCTGGTACAAATTACCAATCCTGTTTTTACGAGTTCTGTTACCTACACGATGCCGATCATTGCTCTCGGTTGGGGCGTTTTGGATGATGAGGTTTTTAGCTTAAACCAGTTGTTTTTCGCGATGCTGGTAATTATTGGTGTTTTGATCGTGAATCGCGCAAAGGCTATTTCAATAAAAAGAAAAAATAGACTAGCATAAAAAAGCCGACTTAAAAAAGCCGGCTTTGATCTAACATTATCTAATAATAACTAAGCGAAATTATTCAAAATCTGAATCTTCTACTCCTTCATTAATTTTATACTCCTGAACTTTAAGATCAAAAGACTGTGGTCCCATGCTTTGAGAGATTGTAAATGGCATTTTTAATCCTTCAACTTCCTGGTAATCACTGTAAGTTGTTGGAATGCTCATGGTTTGTCCCATTTGCGAAACGGTAGTAAGTGTTTTAACTTTTAGTCCGCTTTCTACATCATAATAATTTGTAGTGCTTTCATTTACTTTTACTGCGTAAGCATCACTACCATCGACGTTTTCAATTCCGGTTACTTTAGCATCTTCGCTTACATTAAGTTCTGGAAAAGTATTCGCCTCTACAGCTACGGCTTTCACCTGCTCTTCGTTCATTGGCATTTTTTGCCCCTGTACTTCCATATATCCAGATTCGCCATTATAAACCTGCTTTTGCATAACATTTCCAGAAACGGCAACAGTTTGATAGAATTTTCCGGCACTGCTTTTTCGTTGTTCTAAACTCAGTTCCTGTCCTTGGATAGAAGTAGTTGCAGTGAAAGCTATGGTGTTTATAGCTTTTGCTGCTTCTGCGCCACCAATAGCATCTATATAATCTGAATAAACAGTTTCTACAGTAACCGAAGGATCTAAAGCTTTGTTATAATCTGGCTTTTCGATTTCTTCACCGTATTTACTGTAATATTTTACAGGGAAAGATTTGCCTTTATACTGCATGTTTTCCAGTTTATCAGCAACTTCACTTCCTTTACCTGCAATAACAATCCTAGATTGATCTGCAAGGAAATATTTCTTCGCTACTCTTTGAACATCTTCTAAAGTAACATCGTCGATATTTTCAAGATATTCTTTATAGAAGTCTTCATCCAGATCTTCAGTTTCGATTTCCATTGCAAAACCTGCGATAGTCGAAGGTTGCTCTAAACTAAGTACAAAATCTCCGGTAAGTTTTGCTTTAGCATTTGCCAATTCAGCTTTAGAAACCTTTTCATTTCTAATTTTATAGATCTCATCTAAAAATGCAACTACAGAGCTATCGGTCACTTCGTTACGAACACTTGCGCTTGCTACGAAAGTTGCAGCATGCTTGTCGTTTCCGGTTCTTGAATATGCCCCGTAAGTATATCCTTTATCTTCTCTTAAGTTAAGGAAAAGACGAGCTTCACCACCGCCACCTAAGATCTTGTTAGCTACCATTACAGGAAAATAATCTTCCTGATTTTTCTGTAAGTTGATCGTATTAACTAAAGCGATCTCACTTTGTACAGCGTTTGGCATATCTACAAAGTCGATTTCGGTTTGTTCTACATTTTTAACTTCAGGAATATTAACTTCAGGAATTGCTGTTTTTTTCCAATCAGCAAACTCTTTCTTTACCAGGTCTTTTACTTCTTTTTTCTCTACATCACCAACGATAACAAGGTAGGCGTTTGCAGGAGAAAACCAGGTTTGGTAATAATTCTTAACATCTGAAAGGCTAAGATTTCCTATAGTTTCCTGAGTTTCGAATTCTCCGTAAGGATGGTCTTTTCCATATGCTAAAGCTGAGCGTACTCTACTTGCATTGTAAGCTACATCTTTCTCGTTACTTTTTAAATAATCTTTGGTACGAGCGATAGTTTTATCGAATTCCTCTTCGGTAAACTTAGGATTAATAACCCCGTCTGCCATTAAATGAAGAATTTCCGGGAAATATTTAGAAAGTGTATTTGCTGAAGCTCCTCCTGAATAAATGTTAAGTCTAGCTCCTAAATAGTCTACTCTTTCATTAAATTCATCTTTAGGCATATTGGTGGTGCCTTGTCCTAAAAGTTCTCCCATTACACCACTTACTCCGGTTTTATTACCTTCAGAATGCGGTGGGTTGTCAAACCTAAGAGACATGGCAACTCTTGGTAGTTTATGGTTTTCTACCAACATCACGGTTAAACCGTTCTTAAGTTCGAAGGTTTCTGGCTCTTCTACTTTTACTTTTGGCGCTGGTCCCGGCTCTGGCATGGTACTACGGTCAACCTGAGCATTTAGTCCTACAGCTCCCAAAAGAAATACTGCAACTGCTATTATATTTTTATTCATTTTTGTCTAATTTGATGTTATTCCGCTTCCTTTTCTTCTGGTAGGTAATCGATGATCACTCTCTGGTTTGGCTTCAGGTATTTGTTAGCCACCTCTTTAATATCCTCTCTGGTGATATTTCTGTAAATATCGATCTCTTCATTTATTAGACTGGTATTGTCGTAAAGAAGATAGTTTCTGGCTAGAGAATTTGCAATACCTGCAATGCTCGAATTGGAATTTACGTAACTGTTTTCAGCTTTGTTTTGAAGTTTTTCGAAATCTTTTTCAGAAATTAGCTCATTTCTAAGTTTAGTGATCTCTTCTTCTATCTCTGTATTAATGCTATCAAGACTGGTTTCACCTTGTGGTAAAGAATATACCAGGTACATCCCGTAATCTTCCTGCTCTAAGTTAAAAGCACCAACCTGTAAAGCGATATTTTGCTCGTCTACTAACTTTTTGTACAGTTTAGAGCTTTTACCATCACTTAAGTAAGTAGAGATCATGTTAAGAACATAAGAATCTTTATTTCCAAATTCTGGTGTTCTATACCCGGTGATCGCCATTGGGATCTGGATGTTAGAATCATAAAATTCAGCATGAACAGCTTCAGTAATAGGCTCTTCTTTTGGATAATCTCTTGTTACTTCTTCACCAGCTTCGATTGGGCCAAAGTAATCTTCGATCATGTCTTTGGTTTCTTTAACATCGATATCTCCGGCTACGACAAGAACCGCATTATTAGGAACATAATATTTTTCAAAATATGCTTGAAATTCATCTAATTTGGCCGCGTCAAGATCTTCCATGTAGCCTACGTTTGGATCTTTATACGGGTGTTTTTCGAACATGTTTTTTTGTACGGCATAAAGAAGATTTCCGTAAGGAGAATTGTCATATCGCATTCTTCTTTCTTCTTTTACCACTTCGTTTTGTGTGTCTACACCTTCCTGTCCAATTACAGGGTGCATCATTCTTTCAGACTCCATCCATAGTCCTAACTCTAAATTGTTAGAAGGGAAAGTTTCATAATAATATGTACGATCCTGTGAAGTACTTGCATTGTTATTACCACCGTGCGAACTTACAATCTCGAACCATTTTCCTCTTTCAATATTCTCGGTTCCTTCAAATAAAAGATGTTCAAAAAAGTGAGCAAATCCGGTTCGGCCATCTTCACGATCTTTACCACCTACGTGATACATTACAGATGTGGTTACTACAGGAGCCGAGTTGTCCTGGTGTAAAATTACATGTAGCCCGTTGTCGAGATCATATTCTGTGTACTCAACTTCCTGGGCAAAGCCAACAGCGCTTAGTAGCAGAGCGCCAGCGGCCAGCTTTAGTTTGTTAATCATTGTGTATAGTTTATCGTTATGCGAATAATTAGTATGTCAAGTTACAATTTTGTTACGTCCCAAAACAATAAATTTTGGTAATTCTTTAACAGAAACTCTTTAAATATCCTAATTAACAAGCTATTAGAATACTTTTTCATTGTTTTTTATGAACTTCACAGTAAAACAGATATTATGAAAAATATAGGTATAGCCGCAAAATTTGGAGTTATGATCGCTGTGGGACTAATAGTTTATTTCCTGGCATTATCGTTAGTTGGTCTACACACTAATCCCTTATTTAGCTTTGTGAATGGTCTTATTGTTGGATTTGGATTATGGTCTGCCATAAAAGCGAAAAGAAACAACGATTCTGGTTTATTCAAATACGGTGAAGGTTTTACAACCGGTCTTATCACAGGTTTTATAGGTACCACACTTTTTACTATTTTCTTCGGAATTTATGCTAGTGAACTAAATCCAGACTTTTTGGATGAATTTGTTACAATGTGGAGAAGCCAGTATCAGGTAGGTCTTGGTGTTGTTCTTTTTACAGTTTATGCAATGGGAGCAGCTACGACTTTTGCACTAACGCTTGCGTTTATGCAATTGTTTAAAAAGAGTTGGAACACGCAGGAAGGGCAAAAACATACCTTATAAAAGGGAGTAAGAAAAAATATTCAATTTTTGCTGAAGCCTTTGCTAATTAATTATTTAGAAGTATATTTGCACCCGCTTTGTGAAGAAGCGAAACTATATTTAATTAGAAAGTAATTAATTAACAGGACACTATGTACGCAATTGTAGAGATAGCAGGGCAGCAATTTAAAGTTGCGAAAGACCAGAAAGTGTTTGTACACCGTCTACAAGGAGAAGAAGGAGACAGCGTTTCTTTCGATAAAGTTCTTCTTACAGGAGATGGAGACAACATTACTGTTGGCGCCCCGGCTATAGAAGGTGCTCTAGTAGGAGCAAAGATTAATCGTCACCTTAAAGGAGACAAAGTAATTGTTTTCAAAAAGAAAAGACGTAAAGGTTACAAAGTTAAAAATGGTCACCGCCAGTATTTAACAGAGATCGTAATCGAAAGTATCACTGCAAAAGGTGGTAAAAAAGCTTCTGAAAGCAAAGCTGAAAAGAAAGAAGAGAAAAAAGCTGATAGCGATTTAAGCAAGCACACAGTAGCTGAGCTTAAAGAAATGGCTAAAGAAAAAGGAATTGAAGGTTATTCTTCAATGAAAAAAGCTGAATTAATCGAAGCTTTAAGCTAAATTATTAACTTACTAAAAACCCAATAACATGGCACATAAAAAAGGAGTTGGTAGTTCCAAGAACGGTAGAGAGTCAGAATCGAAACGTCTTGGAGTGAAGATATTCGGAGGTCAGGCTGCGATAGCAGGTAACATCATTGTAAGACAAAGAGGTACTGCTCACAATCCTGGTGAAAATGTTTACGCTGGTAAAGATCACACTTTACACGCTAAAATTGACGGTCTAGTAAAATTCACTAAAAAGAAAGACAATAAGTCTTACGTTTCTGTAGTTCCTTTCGAGGCTTAAGAAATTTAGTAGAATTACAATATAAAAAAGCCTTTCAGAATTTCCTGAAAGGCTTTTTTATTGGTGTCGCCAATGGTTGTAATTCCCAGAGGCTTGCCTAATAATAGTTTACTAATATTATATAATTTACGATTCGATTTTAGAAATAGCATTCTGCAAATACTCATCAAAATCATTTAATGTTTTGGCTAATATCGTCATCTGATCGTTTGCTTCTTCCCAATTACGTTGCTCTAGAGCTTCTCGAATCCCGGGTAAGGTTTTAACTCCGTAGCCGGTGTAAAATCCTGGGGCATATAGCTGGTGCTTAAACCATGGCCGTCTAGGCAATCCTTCATCAGTAATAAATTGTTGCTCTGTTTTCTGCAATATAGCATTCAATTCTTCCTTCTTATTATCATTTAAGTTCTCAAGTTTTATTGCTGAAAATTCATGTATAGTCGCTTCAAGATTAGTCAATGCATTTTGTAATACTGAAAAATCTACGAAAGGCACTATTTCTTTTTTCTTCGGAATAATGATCTCTTTTGTAGGATCTGCAGTTAATTGATAAATATCGTTTTCTACCAGTTTATTATGTGTTTTAGTTTCCTTGCGCATTTCGTCTAGGTTTGTATGAATTTCTTCAACATAATCTTTTATCGTCTTGAACCATGGCTTAAATTTCATTGGTAAAACCTCAGCATTGGCAAATCGTAAAGTGATTCTTCCTGCAGTGTTTGCCAGAGCTACTCCATATTCAAATTTAGGATCTTTAAAGCGTTTGTAGTGCGGATAAGTGTCGTAGATCGTATGATATTCTCCGCCTGCATTTTCGCCACCAAAACCAAGATTTAAAGAAGGAATACCAGCATGCTGAATAAAAGGTGTGTAATCTGAACCAGAACCTAAAGCATACAGTTGGAATGAGTTTTCACCACCATTTAATACTTTTCTAGCCAAACTACGTTCTGAAACCGATACTTCAGTTTGTGGATCTTCAACCGCTTTTGCAACTTCAGCCACCATGGCTTCCAGAGAATGCGAACCGCCAACATTTAAGAAGCCTCTTCCGTTTCCGTCTGTATTAATATAGATTACTGCTTTCTCCTGCAGTTCTTTAATGTGATCTTCAACCCATTCTGTAGAGCCAATTAATCCTGGTTCTTCAGCATCCCATGCGCAATAGACAATGCTACGTTTAGGTTTATTTCCATTTTTAGCTAATGCGCCAACAGCCCTGGCTTCTTCCATTAGAGCAACCAATCCGCTAATAGGATCATTGGCCCCATGAACCCAGGCATCGTGATGATTTCCTCTAAGCACCCATTCGTCTGGGAATTCCTCTCCTTTTAAAGTAGCGATTACATTGTATGCAGGTACTAATTTCCAATCAAAATCTAATTTTAAATGAACTTTAGCCGGCCCGGGCCCAATTTTATAAGTTATTGGTAATGCACCTCTCCAGGATTCCGGAGCATTTTTTCCCTCTAGAGCTTCAAGAAGCGGCTGAGCATCCTCATAAGAAATTGGAAGAACAGGAATTTTGGTGATCGTTTTTGCTTCACTGCGATCCAGCCGCTCTGCATTTTTTGTAGCTGCGTAGCCTGGTGTAAGTACATCACCGGGATAGGTAGGCATATCCATTACAGAACCACGTTGTACACCGGTTTTATTTTTAAAAGCACCTTTTGGATAAACGTCACCACGATAATAACCGTCATCCTTGGGATCTGAATAAATTATGCATCCAATTGCGCCTTTTTCAGCGGCAAGTTTTGGTTTTATACCACGCCAGGAACCATAATATTTTGCAATAACAATTTTACCTTTAACATCGATCCCTAGTTTTTCTAATTCCTCATAATCTTTAGGAACACCATAATTAACAAAAACCAGTTCGGCTTCTACATCTCCATCGGTAGAGAATGCATTGTAGCTTGGCAGAAGTTCATCGGCCTGGGCAGTATAAGGATCACCTTCTACTGCTTTAGCTTCTAATTTTGCTTTGTAAACTTCAGGTGCAGTCATTTCTAAAAGTCTGACTTTTGGATAGGGGAAAAGCACCTGATATTCTTCGATTTTGGTCTTGTAGCCCCAGCTTTTAAATTTATCAGCGATCCAGTCTACATTTTCTTTTCCAAATTCGGTGCCTACCCAATGAGGTCTGGCGGCAAGCTTTTGCATCCATTCATCCAGGTTCGTTGTTTTAAGTTTTGCTTCATACTTACTTTCTAATTCTATTTGTTTTTCAGCACTTTCTTTAGAGAATCCTATAATAGATTCTTGTGCGAAACTGAAAATAGAACAAAGCAAGAGGAGCAGAAGTAGTGATTTTTTCATGCTTTTGTTTTGATGGTTACTATTTAACTGTACTTAAAGATAAAAGAAAATATGGTGCGATGCTGTTTATCAGTTATTTTGGAGGATTTGATAATCAATTTTACAGTTTTATAATAAATAGCTAACTATAACTTTAATTTCAGAGAGTATATTTCAGGTTTTCTAAAGTTGTTTTATGAAAGCTCTTCTCTCACTCTTCTTTCTTTTAATGTTTAACCTAATGCTGAGTCAAAATGCGTCGATTCAGTATAACGATTCCTTGTTCTTTGAATACAAAGGAGAACTTAATAAAGCCATTGAAGAAGGAAGTACATCGAAAATCGCCAAAAAATACGTCCAACTTGGGGATTATTATCATTCGGTCGAAATCAATACTCAGGCGATCGAGCAGTATAATCAGGCGCTTTCAATAATAGAAGGTGGTTTTCCTAAGCTAGAAGCAGATATTAAAAATAAGATAGGTCTTTCGTATATCAACCTGAAAAATTATGCGAAATCACGAGAATATCTAAATGGAAGCATTGATATTTCCGAAGAAAAAAATCTAAAACAGCAACTTGCACTGGCCGAAAGCCTTGTAGGTACCACTTACGAGAAGCAAGGCAATTATCTGAAAGCTTTAGATCACCAAAACAAGAGTTTAGAACTTTATACTGAAGCTAAAGATCGTTTGGGAATTGCGATCGTGAATGAAAATATTGGTAGTGTTTACGAAGATCTGGAGCAGTTTGAAAAAGCACTTAAATTCTTTACAATATCGAATACTGTTTTTAGCGAGCTTAATCACAAAGCGCGAATTAATGTAGTAAATAATCTGGCAGACGTTTATCGTAAAACGGGTGATTATGAAAATGCGATGATCTATACAAATAGGGCCTTAAAGCTGGCTGAATTATTTGAGGATCATCATCAAATAGAAAGTGCGCATAAAGATTTGGCGAGATTGTATGCTTTAATGGGCGAATTTAAAAAAGCTTACGATCATCGATTAATATATGAACAATTGCAGGAAGAGGGCTTTTATTCGCAGAATTTTAGGCAGCTGAATACGCTACAAACCATTTTTGATACTAAACAAAAGGAATCTGAGATTGCTTTATTAAAACAGGAAAATAAAGTGAGCGAAGCCAATCAAAATCTATTGATTTTTGGAGTTGCACTTTTACTATTATTAAGTGGGATTTCATTTTTCTTTTATAATAGAAAACGACAGGAATCGGCTAAGCTTCAGGCGTACGAACAGAAATTGCTAAAAGTAGAATTGGATCGAAAGGCAATTGAAGAGAAAAAACTTCAGGATGAAATTCGGTTAAAAACGGCATCGCTTTCAAAATACAGTCTTAATATGGCGCAAAAGAACAAGATGATTGCAGAGACTTCTTCAACATTACAAAATCTAGCTTCCAGATCGTCGATGGATCCTGTTCCTAAAATTAAAAGCCTGGCCAGGGAATTGGATAAAAGTCTTGCTGAAGAACAGGAGTGGGACGAGTTTATGAGTTTCTTCCAGGAAATACACCCGCAATTTGTAAAACAGCTGTCAAAGCGTGCGACTTCAAAATTATCTTCAACCGAGTTGAGATTGGCAATGTTGCTTCGGCTTAATTTATCTTCAAAAGAAATTGCAGCGATTTTAAGAGTAACACCGGATAGTGTTCGTGTAGCGCGTTATCGCTTAAGAAGAAAACTGCCTATAGAACAAAAGCAGGAATTAGTGAATTTTATGCTTCAATTTTAAAGAAAATCGGCCTCTTTTTAGAGAAGGTTACTGTAATGTAAAGAAATCTTAATTGTTGCCTTGATGTAGCTGTTAAAAAATGATTTGTTAACTCTTTGTTGCTATAGCTTTTTAGAGGTAAAGCCTTGTAATATATAGTTTTGGAGTATTATTAAAATCAAAATAATGAATCGAAAAAACTACTTTAAACTTTTACTTGTAACGCTTTTTGTAGCTTTAAATTTCAGTTTTACGCAGGCGCAAACAGGTGCAATTAAGGGTAACATTGCAGATGAAACCGGAATTTATGTTCCTGGTGCAGAAGTGATGATTCCCGAGATCAATAAAGGAACTACAACCGACTTTGATGGAAATTTTACACTGGTAGAAATTCCTGAAGGAACTTATACTTTGGTTGTAAAATATATGGGATATGAAGATTTGAATAAAGAAGTTACGGTGACATCAAACCAAACTTTAGATGTAGATCTTGTTTTAAATTCTTCGACCACAACTCTAGAAACGGTGCAATTATTAGGTGGTGGTTTAAGTGCCCAGGCTCGAGCACTAAACGCACAAAAAAACAGGCCGAATATCACCAATATCGTCTCTACAGAGCAAATTGGTAAATTTCCAGATGCTAATATTGGTGATGCTGTAAAGCGAATTCCAGGGATTACCATGCAGGTAGACCAGGGGG
Source organism: Zunongwangia mangrovi (assembly GCF_900112105.1). GTDB lineage: Bacteria > Bacteroidota > Bacteroidia > Flavobacteriales > Flavobacteriaceae > Zunongwangia > Zunongwangia mangrovi. The sequence goes on from NZ_FOKV01000001.1 coordinate 884,634, forward strand.
AAGCACGTAATATTATTGTAAGAGGTTTGGCGCCACAACTTAACTCGGTTACCCTTAATGGTAGCCGTATACCTTCGGCTGAAGGTGATAATAGAAATGTACAGATGGATCTTATTCCGTCTGATATGATCCAAACGATCGAAGTAAGCAAAGCGGTAACACCAGATATGGATGCCGATGCACTTGGTGGATCAGTAAACCTGGTAACCAGATCTGCACCAGAGGATTTTAGACTTGCGGCCACCGTAGGATCTGGGATCAACTTTATTACCGATAAACGAATTCTTAGCGGATCTTTCTTAGTGGGAGATCGTACTAAAGATGGGAAATTCGGCTTTATGGTTTCAGCATCTATTAATGATAACGATTTTGGATCTGATAATGTTGAAGCTGAATGGTCTAACGAATTTGAATATAACACCGGCCAGCAGGATGCAGAAGGAGAGGATATTTTGCAGGAGATGGATGTAAATCCTTATGCCAGCGCTTTTGAAATTAGAAAGTACTTAGTGCAACGTGTTAGAAGAAGTTTCTCGGCAAACTTAAACTACGATTTTAACGATAACAATAGTCTTTACTTTAAGTCGATGTACAACTGGCGTGACGATCGTGAAAATCGCTTTGCTTATGCTTCAGAGATTTTGGATGGTGAGGATATCAGCCAGGGAGATTTTACGATCACTAACGGGAATTTAGTTCGTTTTCCTGCGGAAGCTGAAAGAGAAACCAAAGGAGGTATTCCTGGAGGAAGAATCCAAAACCGAAGATTGGAAGATCAGCGTATGCAAAATTATACTTTAGGAGGAGATCATTTATTCGGGAATCTAAAGTTCGATTGGATGGGGTCTTACGCAAAAGCTTCAGAAGAACGTCCTAACGAGCGTTATATAAGCTGGGAAACCGAATATATAGTTGATAACGGGATTAACCCGGAAGAACCATTACAAACGCCGGTAAATACGGCTTCACCTTCAGACTTTGAATTAAAAGAGATTACAGAAGAGTATCAATATACCGAAGAAGAAGACATCAATGTTTTTGCGAATTTCGAGTTACCGGCAGACTTTTTTAATCAGGGATCTGGAATCGTAAAATTTGGAGTTAGAGGTCGTTTTAAAAATAAGAACAGAGATAATAATTTCTTTGAGTATGAACCAGAAAATGGTTTTGAAAATATGTCTCAGACCGATGTTATTAGAAAAGATGGAAACGATTTTCTTGCCGGTGAGCAATACCGTCCTGGCTTCTTTACTTCACCAGAATATTTAGGTTCTTTAGATCTAAATTCAGATCAATTTGGTAGTGAAGATCTTCCAGACGAATATCTTCAGGAGAATTTTGAAGCTGAAGAAAATGTGTATGCGGGTTACATCATGGCAAACCAAAACCTATCTAAAAACTTCTCGATCTTAGCGGGTGTGCGTTTAGAAGCGACCAATATTAGCAGTTTAGGAAATGAGTTGATTTTTAACGAAGATGGAGATTTTGAAGGAGCGACACCGGTTACAGACGAAAGTGATTATACGAATATTTTACCTAGTGTTCATTTAAAATATAATGTGAACAATAATACCATACTTCGTTTTGCCTGGACCAATACCTTAGCAAGACCAAATTATATCGATCTTGTGCCTTACCGTGCCGTAAATAACGAAGATGAAGAAATTTCTGTTGGAAATACAGATCTGGATCCTTCAACTTCAATGAACTTCGACTTTATGGCAGAGTATTATTTCAATTCTGTAGGAATTCTTTCAGGAGGTGTTTTTTATAAGGATATCGAAGATTTTGTATACACTTATATCAGTGAAGACGATGCAACCGGTTATGATCTTTTTCAACCTTTAAATGGGGATGAAGCCAACGTTTATGGTGCTGAGGTTTCTTTCCAAAGACAACTTAATTTCTTGCCGGGATTCGCTAAAAACTTCGGAATTTATCTTAATTACACCTATTTACATTCTGAAGCAAACGGAATTAGAAACGAAGATGGTGATCTAAGAGAAGATGAATTGTCTTTACCAGGTTCTTCGCCAAACATGTTTAATGGTTCACTTTCTTACTCAGATAAGCGTTTTAGTGCAAGACTTTCTGCAAACTTCTCTGATGCTTATTTAGATGAACTAGGCGGTAATGCTTTTGAAGATCGTTATTATGACGAACAATTCTTCTTAGATTTTAATATGTCTTATTCGATCAATAAGAACTTAAGAATTTTTGCAGATCTTAACAATATCACCAATCAGCCATTACGTTATTACCAGGGTGTTGCTAATCGTACCATGCAAATGGAGTATTACAGCCAGCGTTTAACTTTTGGTCTTAAATACGATCTGTACTAAAGCGCAAGCAATTCAGTAGAAAAAAATATTATTAAAAACATACAATTTTAAGTCTTGGCTTACCAGCCTGTAGATGGTACTTGAAATTCAAAAAAAATAAAATGAATAAAATAAAATCGATCCTAATATGCCTAATCTTAGCTTCATGTGGTACACAATTACCAGAAATTGCTCCAGATGTGGTTACAGAAAAAACATTGCATGACACCGACGATCCGGCAATTTGGGTAAATAGCGAAAACCCTGAAGAAAGTATCGTTTTTGGAACAGATAAAGATACAGATGGCGCAATTTACGCTTTCGATCTTGATGGAAAGATTATCGAATCTAAAACCATGAGAAACTTTAAGCGTCCTAACAATGTAGATGTTGAGTACGATGTAAAATTGAATGACAGCACGGTAACCGATATTATGATTTTTACTGAAAGAGAACGTGAGCAGATTAGAATTTTTTCGGTACCAGATATGAAGCCTTTAGATAACGGTGGTTTTAAAGTATTTCAGGATACTCGTGAGAACGAAATGAGTCTGCCAATGGGAATTTCGATCTATAGATCACCAAAATCGGGAAAAATCTATGCGATCGTTGGTCGTAAAAATGGTCCTAAAGAAGGTTATTTGCATCAAATAGAATTAGAGCCTGCAGGAGATCACTTAGCACCAAAAGTAGTGCGTGAATTTGGAATGTTCAGTGGAAAAAAAGAGATCGAAGCTATTGCAGTAGACGACGAACTTGGATTTATTTACTGCTCTGATGAAGGTCACGGAATTAGAAAATATTATGCCGAGCCAGAGATGGGTGATGAAGAATTAGCCTTGTTTGGCGGTGAGCATTTTACAGATGATATCGAGGGTATCGCTATTTCAATTTATCCAAACGGAAAAGGACAGATCATTGTTTCAGATCAGCAGGAAGGAACTTTTAATTTCTTCAGTAGAGAAGATAATAGTTTTGAGTATGCATTAAATTTAGGAACTACAGAAACTGATGGTTGTGAAGTAACCACCGCAGCTTTAGGTGATAAATTTCCTAATGGTTTGTTTGTTTCTATGAATGATAATGATGAAAAGAATTTCTTTTATCACGATCTAAGCAGATTAAAAGAGCCGGTTAAGGCTGAAGAATAAATGTTTGATTCTGAAGAAAAGTGTCGGTAAGCTTTATGTTTGCCGGCATTTTTTGATTTTAAAGTTCAGTCTAATCCCTCATGGAGTTTTTTAATTCCTCTAGGCTTGTCTCCAATTCTCGATTCGTATCTGGCGGGCGTGATCTGAGCTTCTTAATTTGAAGTTTAAAAATTGTACTTTTAAGCAAACTGAAATTCGATAAAAATGAAGACAATTTTTAAAATATGCCTTGGGCTTTTTTTCTGCCTAAACTTTAGTAATATGAAAGCACAGGAAGCAACACCAGAATTCGATAAGAACTTTACCCATGTGGTTTATTTTTGGCTTAATAATCCGGATAGCGAGCAGGATAGAGCCGATTTTCTAAAATCACTGAATAAATTTATGGAAAACAGTCTTTATGCAAAGACTAAATTTATCGGAGAGCCGGCGGGAACACCAAGAGAAGTTGTTGATGGATCGTTTACCTATTCTTTAATACTTAGTTTTCCTTCAAAAGAGATTCAGGATAAATACCAGAAGGAGAAAGCACATTTAAAATTCATCGAAGAATCGGAACATTTGTGGAAGCGAGTGCAGGTGTATGATTCGGTTGGGGTTAAGTAAAGTGGCTCAGGATATTCTACCCTTTGGCGGAGCCAATAAAAACAAAAAAATCCTCGCATTGCGAGGATTTTTTGTATTCAGAAATTATATAAAATTAGTCTTCAAAATATACAGCAGAAACTCCGCTTAACATATTGTTGATGGCAGGAGTAGCGTCTCCAGAGTCTTCATCTGAAAAAGCAAGAACTCTTCCGCCTCCGTTAGCTAATTCAGCTACGTAGATCATTCCAGAATCTTCATCATAAGAAACGTTTACAGGATTACCAAGCATAGTACTTGCTCCGGCAATTCTTACCTGCTCTTCTACAGCAAGCGTTGCTCCGTCTTCAGTATCATTGAATTTATCGTCAAAATCCATAATTACGTGTAATGCACCATCAGAATCTGAGTCTGCACTTCCAATATCAGACATGATCATTGTTCCATCATCATAATCTAAACCATGTGTTCTTACAATCCCTTCTAATGCGATCATTTTAGTCGCGTCTACCATTCCGTCTCCAGAATTAGAAAGGAAATTATCGAAACTTGCCAACATGTTAGTTTGATCTACAACAGCGTAAAGTGTATTTCCAACAAATTCTATTCCCCATACGTTAAAATCTACCATCACGGTATTTCTAAGCGTCATACCATCTGCAGTTCTTGTATAAATAAAGAAACGTCCGTTTGGAGTATCGTCATCGTCACCGTTGGTATCGGCATTATCGGCGATCACAACCATATCGTTTGATACAGCAATATCACGCGGACTCATAACATCGCTAGAACTTGTAAAGTCTGCCATAGCTTCGTTAGACATATCGTCCCACATGCTCACATCACTGTAAGACTGAATTTCTAGAGGATCTCTGGAAGCAACGATCAAGGCATCTGCATCGTCGTCGTAAATAATTCCTTCTGCATCGTTAGCATCAGAACTTACGGTATAAGAATCGCCAGTATCTAAGTTGTATCCAGCGATATTTCCAGAATGAGTTGTAGCAAAAAGCATAGGCGCATCTACTTCCATTCCATCGTCGGTTTCGATCATTGCATCATCGTCATCACTACAAGAGGCTAATGTAATTGTGGTTAAGCCTGCTAAAAAAAGGTGTTTAAAATTTTTCATAGATTGTTATTTTAGAACTTCTAAAATACGATTACGCATTCGATAATTTTTATCGAAAAAGTTGGTTTAACCTTAGATTGTGAAGGTTTAAAACTTTTTAACGCCTTCTGAAGAAATTGAGATTTCGAAATGAATAGGCGTTAACTTTATTACAACATTTAATTACTCTTTAGTCTAAAAATTACGCAACCTTTTGTTGTTTATAGTATCTAACTAACAAATCCTAAGAAATGAAAAGATTGTTTACACTTGTGTTTTGTGTTTTTTCGTTCATTTTAATCTCTTGCGATAAAGATGAGCCGGTACCTGAAGAATTTACTATAGAGCATTTTTTAGCTTCAGATTTTCCTCAGGAATGGGTAATAGTTGGGATTCGAACTTCAATGATCCCTAATGCCGAAATTATTAATGTTGAAGATGGTACAGAGTATTATATTTTTAATGAAGATTCTACGTTTCAGAAAAGAGCTGAAATTGAAGATGAATTAATCACAGCAGAAGGCACTTTTTTTATAGACGAGCGTGATTTTATAATTCTGGAATATTCTCAAGAATCTGCTCTAATAGCAAGTTGTAGCAACCAATCTAAGACAGAATTCCTACACTTTTCTGATAATCAATTAATAAATAGTAATGCTCTGAGTTGTGATGGTCTTTACTATTACTATAAAAAAGTAAAATGAAAATTATTCTGAAAAAGAAAAATCCCGTTCAGAAATGAGCGGGATTTTTTATAATTCTAGTCTCTAGTCTCTAATTAGTACCTGTAATATTCAGGTTTAAATGGTCCTTCAACCTCAACACCAATATATTTAGCCTGGTCTTCATCAAGTTTCGTTAATTCTACACCAATTTTTTCTAAGTGTAGTGCCGCAACTTTTTCATCTAAATGCTTAGGTAGCATATAAACTTTGTTTTCATACTTATCGGTGTTATTCCAAAGTTCGATTTGTGCCAAAGTTTGGTTTGTAAATGAGTTACTCATTACAAAACTTGGGTGACCTGTTGCACAACCAAGGTTTACCAAACGACCTTCAGCAAGAAGAATAATATCGTTACCATCTACAGTATATTTATCTACCTGTGGTTTAATTTCATCTTTAGTTTCACCGTAATTATTGTTTAACCAGGCAACATCAATTTCATTATCAAAATGCCCAATATTACATACGATGGTTTTATCTTTCATGGCTTTAAAGTGCTCACCACGAACGATATCTTTGTTTCCGGTAGTAGTGATCACGATATCAGCTTTTCCAACTACGGTTTCAAGACGTTTTACTTCAAAACCATCCATTGCAGCTTGTAATGCACAAATAGGATCAATTTCAGTAACAGTAATAATCGCACCGGTTCCTTTAAAAGAAGCAGCGGTACCTTTACCAACATCTCCGTAACCACAAACAACTACACGTTTACCAGCAAGCATAACATCTGTAGCACGACGAATAGCATCTACAGCACTCTCGCGACATCCAAATTTATTATCGAATTTAGATTTTGTAACCGAGTCGTTTACGTTTATCGCCGGCATAGGAAGTGTTCCGTTTTTCATACGCTCGTAAAGACGGTGAACTCCTGTAGTAGTTTCTTCAGAAAGTCCTTTAATATCTTTAGCAAGTTCTGGATACTTGTCTAAAACCATATTGGTAAGATCTCCACCATCATCTAAGATCATGTTAAGAGGTTTACGATCTTCACCAAAGAAAAGTGTTTGCTCGATACACCAGTCAAATTCTTCTTCATTCATTCCTTTCCATGCATACACAGGGATCCCAGCTTCAGCAATTGCAGCAGCAGCCTGATCTTGTGTAGAGAAAATATTACAAGAACTCCAGGTAACTTCAGCACCAAGAGCAACTAATGTTTCAATAAGAACAGCAGTTTGAATCGTCATATGTAAACAACCAGCGATGCGAGCACCTTTTAATGGCTGTTCTTCTTTATATTCTTCACGAAGCGCCATTAGTCCCGGCATTTCAGCTTCTGCCAGTTCAATCTCCTTACGTCCCCATGCAGCCAGGGAAATATCTTTTACTTTATACGCCGTATAAGGCACTGTATTCGTAGACATATTATTATATTTGATTATCTGTAATTAAAGCGCAAAAGTAATTAATATTTAATAAACTGGCATGCCTCTTTTCAAAACAATAACACCACGGGAAGGAACTAAAGTCTTCATTTGGAAGGTTGAAGAGTCTTTTGAGTGGCTTTGTGAGGGGATTTCGCTTACAGAACATTGCCGCGCAAGAGTATCTGGGATGAAATCTGAAATTCATCGAAGAGGTTTTATGAGCATTCGGCATTTGATGGCAGAAGCCGGTTATGTAGATCAGGATCTTTGGTATGATGATTTGGGAAAACCACATTTAAGTGATGATAAATATATTTCGATTACCCACTCATTTAATTTTACGGCCATTATTGTAAGTGATCGCCCTGTGGGGATCGATATTGAAAAACAACGCGATAAAATAATCAAGATTGCCAATAAATTTACGCCACTTAAAGAATATCACACGCTGGCAAACGAAGAAGCAATTATCAGGAAATTAACCATCGTTTGGGGCAGTAAAGAATCGATCTATAAAGTGCACGCCCAGCCGGGATTAGGCTTTTTAGAGCATATTTATATTAAAGATTTTGATTTTGAAGATGCCATTACTAGCGGAACTGTTACTTTTGAAGGCGAAAAAACCGAGTATGAACTGGAGTTCTTAGAATTTGAAGGATTTACCTGTGTTTATACGTTTCTGCTAAATTAAAATTGATGCCTACACTTTTAGATGCCATCATCCAAGCATCGAAATCCAATAAAAAACTACTTGCGGTTTTAATTGATCCTGAAAAGTTTTCTACGGAAAAATATGCCGATTTTATCGAAAATCTCCCCAAATCGGTTACTCATATTTTTATTGGAGGTAGCACCGTTACTGCAGAAGAATCTGAAGTTTGCGTAGACTTTGTAAAAGCTAAAACTAATTTACCGGTGATTCTGTTTCCCGGCGATAAAGAGCAGATCACCGAAAAAGCAGACGGTATTTTGTTACTAAGCTTGCTATCTGGTAGAAATCCTGAATATCTTATCGAGCAGCACATAAAAGCAGTGCCAAAATTGCTGAATGCTGATCTGGAAATTATTCCTACGGGATATTTATTGTTGGACGGCGGCAATCAAAGTGCTGTGGCCAGAGTGAGTAAAACGCAACCTATAGATCAAAGTAAAATAGAGCTGATCAAAAACACAGCACTAGCCGGACAAATGATGGGGAAACAATTGATCTATCTTGAAGCGGGAAGCGGAGCAATGATACCGGTTTCTGAACAGATAATCGCTGAGGTAAAAAAGGATTTAAATATTCCGCTAATTGTTGGTGGCGGTATTCGAAATACAAATCAATTAGAAAAGGCTTATAAAGCCGGAGCCGATTTAGTAGTGATAGGAACCGCTTTTGAAAATGGGGAATTTGAGACTTAGTATTAAGTAGTGAGTACAGAGTAGTGAGAAATTAAATGATATATTGTTGATAAGTCTTCAGCTAACAGCTTTCAGTAATAAGCTTTCAGCTTTTTTACCAACACATCAACAAATTAACTCATTAGCAAATTGTCTCAAATCTAATATCTCACTACTAAATACTCAATACTAACTAAGCGTAAACTTCGCCTAAAAATTCTTTTAAAGTCTGGGTTTTTCTGCCAAGTGCTTTTTCGATATCTGTTTTATCAAAATTAAATTCACCATTAGCAACTCCCTGGCTAAACATGCTTAACATTCCTACGATAGGATCTGGTAGGCCGGCAGCTTTCATTTGAGACTCAAATTCATCTACTTTTGGAGAAACATAAGCGATCTTTTCACCTAAAACTTCGGTTAGTATTTCACTGATCTCTTCAAAAGAAACCTGTTCACTTCCGTTAAATTCGTAGATCTTATTGGTGTAATCTTCAGGAGAAACAAGAATATTTGCTTCAGCTTCAGCAAAATCTTTTCTTGGAACAAATGCTACTTTTCCATTTTCGGTTGGTAAGTAAACAGATTTTGTTTTCAATAATTGCTCTTTATCACCAATAAACATTGGTACTACTTCGCTGTAAAGATTATGTCTTAGAATTGTATAATCTAAGCCAGAATTTAAAATAGCTTCTTCAGTTTGTGCGTGTCCGCTTACTACTGGATCTAAAGGAGCGTCTTTACTTTCAGTTTTTCTAACTGAACTGGTGTAGAAAATGTGTTTTACGTTTGCAGCTTTAGCAGCTTCAACCACATTTTTGTGTTGTTGTAAACGAGCACCAAGATCGTTACCGGAGATTAAAAATACCTGCTCTATACCTTCAAAAGCGGCAGTTAGTTTTTCTAAGTTTTCGTAATCAGCAACACGAATATCCAAACCTTGAGATTGGTATTCTTTTACGATGTCTTTTTCAGTATCCCTTACTAAAACAGCAATGTTACTTACTTCAGTTTTACTTTTAAGTGCGTTTACAAGAAGTTGTCCTAAACTTCCGGTTGCACCGGTGATTAATGTCTTTTTCATTTCAATTTTATTTAATTACTAATAGAAATTTAGTTACTTTTGGTAAGTAAAAGTAATGTTTGTTCTACTTTTAAACAAGAAGTTTCGGTTAAGTAAATAACTTACCTTGAAGTTATTAATATTGAAAATCAGTGGTTTAAAATGAAAAAAAATGAAATAAATTTTGCAGAGGCCGAAAGTTGCCCGGTTAGAAATATCTTAGATCGTTTTGGAGATAAATGGTCTACACTGGTTATTTTGATTTTAGGGAATTACGATAAGCTTCGATTTAACGAATTACAGAAAATGATTGGTACGGTATCTCAAAAAATGCTGGCGGTAACTCTAAAAAAGTTAGAAGCAGATGGTTTAGTAACCAGAAAAGTGTATCCGCAGGTGCCACCAAAAGTAGAATATTCGCTTACCGAACTTGGTTTAAGTTTGTTACCAAAAATAGAAAGCCTGGTGCAATGGGCTAATGAGAATATGGTTGAAATTACCGAAAATCGATCTTTAAGCGGGGTGAAATAAGTACGTATTTTCTTTCGGGATTAAGGGATGTCGTAGATTTTATTATGCTTATTTTTGAAGAATTTAGAATGATATTCATGCAAGTTTTTTTAAACCATAATCAGTCGGTTTTTGATTTCGATTTTATTCCTAGTTTTTATGAGGCTGGTAAATCTTCAATTTTAGAAATTATAAAAAAAGCTTTTAAAATTATCGAATTTCAGGTTGCTGTATGTAGGCCATTTTATACTGAAAATCTAAGTTTAAAATCATTCAGTTTATAGGATTATGGAGCAGATTTCTGATTTTTTTCTGGATTACTACGAGGGAGCAGCCGCATTGAATATTATTCTTGAAGCTATTGTCTTCATTTTTGGGATCTTAAGTGTTTATTACTCTAAAAAAGAGAATATTTACGTGTACCCAACTGGGTTAATTGCAACTGTAATAACCGTTTACTTATTGTTTAAGGCTGAATATTATGGAGATATGATGATGAATTTCTATTATTCGGTAATGAGTATTTATGGCTGGATCAACTGGGCGAGGAAAAAGGATGGCGAGCCGGTAGTTCCAATTACACGAACAAACGCGAAGGAGAAATTGGTCGGTTTTGGGATGTTTTTGTTAACCATGATCGTTACTTATGCGGTATATCGTGCTTTCGATTACGAAATAAAAACAGCGAATTATTTCGATATTTTCACTTCAGGAGTGTTTTTCACTGCGATGTGGTATATGGCGATTAAGAAGTTAGAAAACTGGACGCTCTGGATCTTTGCCGATCTTATTACTGTTCCCTTATACGCCTATCGTGGCTTGGGAATGCTTTCTTTGCAATACGTGATTTTTACAATTTTGGCTATCCAGGGATATTTAGTCTGGAAGAGAAATTTAGGAAGTCATGTTGATTCCTAACGAACTCAACATTCCAGATAAAGTGGTACGCAAGTCTTTAAATTTTATGTTAAGGCTAGGTGATATTGGTTGAAACTTAGCAGGATTTTTTATTCGACTAAAGTGCTGTTAAGAAGCTGTTTAAAAACCTTTATGGAATCTTCAAATTATTAAATATGCGTTAATAGAGGCCTAAAAAGTCTATTTTTTAACGTATATTGACAAGCCTTAGAATTTTACTATCGGTGTAAAAAATCTGAGTAAAAAGGAGCAAAGTTCTTCAAATTTCAGTGTTCCTCAAAAAAATCAAATAATGTAGATAAGAAATTAAAAAGTGGTCAATAAGAACGGCTGCAAATTATAATATCAACAATTAATCAACTAACTAAAAACTAACAAAACCGTGAATTTTAACGAATCAGACATCCTGCAAATTCAGGACAAGGGATTAAGTACTGAAGAAGTAAATAGACAGATCGAAATTTTTAAGCGAGGGAATATTAAAGTAGATATTCAGGAAGCTGCGACGATAGGGAATGGAATTTCAGCCATCTCAGATGAAGCAAGAACTGAATATATTCGTGATTTCGAGCACAAAAAAGAAGGGCTTGATTTGCTAAAATTCGTGCCAGCATCTGGAGCAGCAACAAGAATGTTCAAAGCACTTCATAATTTCGTAGCAGAATTTGATCCTAAAGAAAAAGAATTACGCGAATATCTGGACGAAAAAGGAGATTCTAGCCTACAATTATTTTTTACGCATATAGAAAAGCTTCCTTTTTATAAGGATGCGGTCGCTGCGGCAAAAGAAGATAATAGCGATTTTGATGAGCTTAGTAACGATGAGCAAAAAAAGTTAATTGCTGAAAATGTACTTTATGCCAAAGGACTTGGGTTGAGCGATCTACCAAAAGGTTTGGTGCCATTCCACAAATATGATAATGTTGTTGTAACTGCTTTTGAAGAACATCTTTATGAAGCTGCGAAATATGCTGAAAGTAAAGGAGTGGTAAAATCACACTTTACTGTTGGACAAAGTGATAAGGAAAAATTTGAAGCTGAATTCGATAAAGTTCAAAGTAGAGTTGAAGAGAAAACAGGTTCTAAGTTCGAAATTACCTATTCTTACCAGGATCCAAAAACCGATACGATTGCTGTAGACGATGAAAACACACCTTTTAGAACAGAAGAAGGTGGAATGTTCTTTCGTCCTGGCGGGCACGGAGCATTGATCGATAACCTAAATCAACAGGATGCCGATCTTATCTTCGTTAAAAATATTGATAATGTAGTAACCTGGTCTAACCTTGGTGATGTTGTAGATTACAAAAAGATGTTGGCGGGTAAACTTTTAGAATTGAAAGCAAAAGCTTTTTGTTTGATCGAGAAGCTTCAGTCTAGCCCATCTGATGAGGATGTAAAGGAGGCGTCAACATTTCTTGCTGAAGAACTATTCGTAAAGTCTCTAACAGGATCTGAGTCGGCTTCAGAATTATTAGAAAAATTAGATCGTCCGCTTAGAATTTGCGGAATGGTGAAGAATGAAGGAGAGCCAGGTGGAGGTCCGTTTTTGGTTAAAGATGAAGAGGGAGAAGTATCCTTACAAATCATAGAAGGAGCTCAAATAGATGACGATAACCCAGAACAGGTGAAAATCGTTAAAGAATCTACACATTTTAACCCTGTGGATATCGTTTGTAGTGTTAGAAAAGCAGATGGAACCACTTACGATCTTGATAAATATGTAGATCCAAACATGAGCTTTATTGCAAATAAAACCAAAGATGGGAAACCACTAAAAGCACTGGAGCGTCCTGGTTTATGGAATGGTGCCATGGCAAAGTGGAATACTGTTTTTGTTGAAGTACCTGTAACCACATTTAATCCGGTAAAAACAGTGGCAGATCTTTTAAAAGAGAGTCACCAGCCATTAAATGATTAATCAGGAAGATTTAATAAAAGAACTCGACTTTAGAGCTGTAAAAAGTAGTGGTCCCGGTGGGCAACACGTTAACAAAACAGCTTCTAAAGTCGAGTTGTATTTTGATATAGCAGCATCTTCTGTACTTTCTGAAGTTCAAAAAGAGCGCTTGCTAAAAACATTTTCTACAAGAATTACCAAAGACCAGGTTCTTATTCTTCAAAATGGTAATTCTAGAAGTCAGCATAAAAATAAAGATGCCGTGATTGGTCAGTTTATAGACATGATCAAATCTGGCACGAAAGCTCCAAAAGTTCGAAAAAGAACAAAGCCCGGAAAAATGGCTAAACTAAAAAGGCTGAGAGCGAAGAAGATTCAGTCTGAGAAAAAACAGAATCGAAAAGATCCATTAAAATAAAACTGTGTAAAAATTCTACACCTGTGGAATTTTGATGTGTAGAATTCTACAGTTTTGATTATTCAATATTCTACACTTTTGAGCTCAATTTGTTTAAATGTAAGGGTTTAAGTAAGTTTTTAGCCTGTAGGCGTTATGGCACGATTTTGCCTTATATTAAAGTAGTTAGGGTTATTGAAGGATTTTGAATAACTAACACAGCAGTAAACAGCTGTTGTATAATTTAGATTTTCGGATTAAAAGAGGCTGTGGTGGCCTCTTTTTTTAGAAAAACCATCCATTGCTTCTTTTTGAATCTATAAAAGTGGTTTCGCTTTGAGATTCGTTGTTATTCGTGTTAATTTTTAAAACCATTATTTTGAAGTGTTATAAAATGAAAAAGCTATTTAGGCTTTCACACATTTCAAAATTGCTTGCTGCGCATCATTTCTACATAATGATTTCTTAAAACCTCATAATTTCTACAAAACTTTCAAATTTCAGATTTTTCATATTTATTCCAATATTATGAATGTCAGTGTTTTATGTGCCGTCTTCGTCATTAGGTACAGTTTTTTCTTTATAATTATCAACCATAAGAAACTAAGAAACCAACACTATTTACATAAAAACTAACTATTATGAAAAAATCAGTTTTCTCGGTAATGGCAATCGCAGGATTGTTTTTTGCCACTCAGACCATGCATGCGCAGGAAGAACCAGTTGAAGAAACTAAAGAAGAAGTAGAAGTAGCACCAGAAATGGTAGGCTTCGAAATGATCGATATTTTAGCTTTACCACAGCCCGTTAAAGATGCAACGATGACAGAGTTTAATGCAGTAGCATCTGAAGCTTGGGTTAAACTTGAAAATGAGAAGAAAATTTACAAACTAAACGTAGCCGTAGATGGTGAGGTAAAAACTGTTTATGCTACAGCAGATGGAGAATGGCTAAAGGAAGATGAAGTAATTGATGCCAACTAGTATTAGCGTATTGAAATAGCATTAATAATGATGTTAAAGTGATGCCGAGTTACGAAGATTCCAACTTTGCGGCGGCGGATTCGAATCGGTTAGTGAGTGTTTTTAGGGCAATCTTAATACTACTAACTAACACATATAGGAAAGTCTGTAAGAATACATATTAAATTTGGCGATTTTTTCTAACCGATTCCCCGTTTAAAATGGGAGTAAACTTTTAGGTTATATTCTAATTTAGATTAAAAGGAGGTCTTTCACGGCCTCTTTTTTTATATTTTCTTTTTACGTAATTGGGTATATGTTTCATAAATTTGTGAACTCTCTATTAAAATTAGATTATGCCAAAGATTCTCATAGTAGAAGACGATGTTCCCTTCGGTACCATGCTTAAAACATTTTTGTCTAAAAGAGGTTACGAAGCAGAACTTTGTTTCTCGGGTAATGATGCATTAAAATTAATTTCTAAATCTGAATTCAATCTTGTTCTTACCGATGTAAGACTTCCAGATAATGATGGCTTAGATATTTTAAAAGAGGTAAAATCTAATAATCCTTCTACCCAGGTTATCGTAATGACAAGTTATGCTGAAATAAGTATGGCAGTTCAGGCAATGAAGGATGGTGCTTTTGATTATGTGAGTAAACCTTTTAGGCCAGAGTCGATTTTGCAAACTATAGAGAATGCTTTAGATACTGAAGTTGTAGCACAAAAGATTCCAAAAAAGCGAACAACTAAGACTAAGGAAGAGAAGGTAGATAATAGCGCGCAGTATATAAAAGGAGTTAGTGATGCCTCCAGAAAACTCAATGATTACATCGAACTTGTGGCGCCAACAAACATGTCGGTTTTGATCACCGGTGAAAGTGGTACAGGTAAAGAAAATGTAGCAAAGAGCATTCACCGTCAAAGTAAACGTAAAGATGCTCCATTTATCGCGGTAGATTGTGGTGCAATTCCAAAAGAAATTGCTTCCAGTGAATTTTTTGGGCATATAAAAGGTTCTTTTACGGGGGCAATTAATGATAAAACTGGGCATTTTAAAGCGGCCAATGGCGGTACTTTATTTCTAGATGAAATAGGAAATTTAAGCTACGAACTGCAGGTACAACTATTAAGAGCATTGCAGGAACGCAGAATTAAACCTGTTGGAAGTAATAAAGAAATTGAGGTTGATATTCGTGTGGTAACCGCTACAAACGAAGATCTTTCTCAAGCTGTAAAAGATGGAGAGTTTAGAGAAGATCTTTATCACCGTTTAAATGAATTTTCTGTAAAAGTACCTTCCCTAAAAGATCGAAAAGAAGATCTTATGCTTTTTGCAGATCACTTTTTAGAAGAGGCAAATACCGAATTAGAAAAAGAAGTGGTTGGCTTTACTGATGATGCCGTAGAAGCTTTTAAAAATTACTCTTGGCCAGGGAATCTTCGTGAATTAAAGAATATGGTAAAACGTGCTGTGCTACTTACTCAGGATAAATTAATTCCAATGAAAGTCTTGCCACACGAAATTGCAACTGCAGAAAAAAGCGAAGAGGATTACGGGCTTTTTAAAAACAAGAACGAAGAGAAACTAATTCTGGAAGCTTTAGAAAAAACGGGAGGTAATAAAAGTAAAGCGGCAAGAATGCTATCAATAGATCGTAAAACGCTTTATAATAAATTGAAGCAGTACGATATTAAACTGTAACTTCAGACTCCAATTCTCTTAATACCCTTTGTAATTGCTGGATCAATTGGTCAATTTCAGCATCAGAGACATTGGCTTTCTTTTCTAAGCGTTCTAAAACCGGGATCACAGGGGTGATTCTCATTTGTTTTAGCATCGGTAACATTTTGTGTGCTATCTGGCCAATAGCTTCATAATTACCTTCGTTTTTGTGGAATTTTATTTTCTCAATATTTTCTTCTGAACTTTCTAAGAATGCTTTGATGATGATAAACATCGCTTCCTTGTCTTCGCCAGAAAACATATAAATGTCCTCAAGATTATAAAATTCATTTTGCTGAGGTACAAAATCGTCTTTAAAAACAAGCGCTTTTTCTTTAGTTTTTGGTTCGATATTAAAAACCTCGCTTATTTTTAATAAAAGATCCTTTGGTTTAAAAGGTTTGGTGAGCTTCGCGGTAAAACCGGTAAGCGTATACACTTCATCCTTCATATCGGTCCGGCCCGATAAGGCAATAACCGGAGTTTTATAAAGGTTCTCATCTTTTTTGATCGAATTCATTAGCTGAAAACCATCCATTATCGGCATTTGGATATCGGTAAGGATTAAATCATATCGATTTTCATCCAAAAGTGCCAATGCTTTTTTACCATTTTCAGCAGTATCGAATTCTAGGTTATGGCTTTTTAGAAATTCTAAGGTAAGTGCTAATTGCGCCGGTTCATCATCGACAACCAAAACTTTTTTATTTCCGAAGTCGATATTCGATGTTTTTCGAGTCAGTTTTTTTTCTTTCTCTGCAAGTGGTTTCTTCTTAATTTTAGATTGCTCTACCGGGATGATGATGGTGAATTCACTTCCTTCACCCTGTTCACTTTGCAGGCTAATTTCACCTTTTAGTAAAGAAGTAAGGCTCCTGGTGATTGTAAGTCCAAGCCCGGTGCCACCGTATTTTTTCTCGATCCCACTATTTTCCTGGCTAAATTCTTCAAAAATGATCTCTTGCTTTTCTTTTGAAATACCAATTCCGGTATCTTTTACCTTGATGATTAATTCCTGAGATTCTTTTATTTTTTGCTGAATTCCAGCAGTGACGATAATTTTTCCTTTTTCAGTAAACTTAAAAGCATTGGTTACCAGGTTGGCGATAATTTGCTTTATTCTGAAGGGATCACTTAAATATTGCGCATCGGCTTCTTCAGAAATATCAATAATCACCTCCAAATCTTTATTTAAACTGGCAGGAACATTATTTTGTACGGTGTCTGTAATTAGTTTTTTAGGATTGAAAGGTAAATTTTCAACCGACATTTTTCCGGCTTCAAGTTTCGATAGATCCAGAAGATCATTTACCAAGTGAAGAATAAAATCTGAAGATTTATTAATTTGGCTTAGGTAGTGACGCTGCTTATTGCCAAGTTGAGTTTTGTTTATCAATTCAGAATAGCCAATTACCGTATTTAAGGGAGATCTAAGATCGTGGGTGATCGCCGCCATAAGCTGTTCCCTTCTTTTTAAAAGGGTTTCGGCAAAATTCTTGGCTTCTTCCAATTCGATTCGGTATTGCTGGCTACGCCCAACATCTCGAATAATTAGCATTAAAAATAACAGGATCACGATTACACAAACAATACCTGAAATCATGATTATTGATACGGTATCCTCTAAAGTTTGTTGTGCTTTTTCAGTTCTTTCTAAAGAAGCTTCCCGCTCATCCTGTTCGATATTGGCTAAGATTTTTCTTAGTTGCTGGTTAAGCACCATATCATTATCCAGCAGATCATTTTCCTTTTCAATGATCGTATTTCTAAACCTAAGATTCGCTTTTTGAAAATCGTTTAAAACTTTTTTCACTGAATTCACCAACGAATCTGCCGTTTGGTTGGTCAAGGATTGTGCATTATCCGCGCGGGCATATTCCAGCCATTTTACTAAAACTCTTTTTTGGTAGGGTTCTAAGTCATTAAAGCGATCGTCGTAACCCTGGTTAGATTCAAAGCTTTCATTTACACGATTAAGCTCCTCCATTACCTGTTTATAGTAATTCGTGCTTCGTTCTTGCTCACGAAGATCTACTAAGGCTTCAAGGTTTTCGGTTTTAAGATCCAGTAATTTATAGATGCTATCCAGCTCGGTATGCAGTTTGTTTTCCCCATAAGCTTCATCTAATTCAACCAAATTCATCTTAATCGAATCCAGTTGTGCCTGGTATAAAACAATATCTTCTTTAGTGCCGGTTTGGATTAGGCGACGGCTAACATTTTCAGTTTCATAAAGATCGCTTGTAATTTCACTTACCAAAAATAGTTGGGCGTTGTTGCTACTATTGCTCTGCGCCATATTGCTAAAAATTACTACCCGGTTATAAATAAACCAAACGGCAACAACAACCAAAGCAGCGGTAAGTAGATAACCGGCAACAACTTTTAGGGTGATGGATCTTTTTGTGTTTTGCATAGCTTTTTCGCGATTCTCAAAAATAAGCCATTTAAATCAATTGCAATAATTGTGCATAATCAAAAAAAGCTTTCTACATTTGCAGCAAATCTCATAAGGGGTGCCCTTCGGGCTGAGATTATACCCAATGAACCTGGGCAGGTAATGCTGCCAAGGGATAAGGTGCAAAGCGCACTACAGCACTCCTGAATATGCTCCAAAATTGAAATTGGAGAAATTCAGGATTTATTTTTTAACCAAATTTTTAATGGAATAATGGCCCCTTTTATTCGTAAACATTTTACGAATGAAAAACATATTATTCAGTTTTTTAACCATGCTCTGTGGATTTGCAGCGATGGCGCAGCAATACCAACTAACAGGGAAAGTTACGAGAGAAGGTGAAGCTTTAAGTGGCGTTTCAGTCTACACAACAACTAAAAAATCGGGTACGATCACCGATGATTCCGGAAATTACAAACTAACTTTAGATGAAGGAACTCACACGATTCAGTTTGTGTACGGCAATCGAAAATCTTTTGATATCGATCTTACGTCAGATATGGTTTTGGATGTAGATCTTAGTGGTTTAGAAGAAGCTTTAAGTGAAGTCTTTTTACAATCTATACGTGTAGATGCAGATTCGCCAATTACCTACAGTAATTTAACCAATGAAGAAATCGAGGAAAGAAATCTTGGACAGGATATCCCGGTTTTGATGAATTACCTGCCTTCTGTAGTAACTACCACAGATGCCGGAAATGGGATTGGTTATACCGGGATTAGGGTTCGTGGTAGTGATGCCACTAGAACCAATGTAACTATTAATGGTGTGCCGTATAACGATGCTGAAAGTCAGGGGACTTTCTGGGTAAACCTGGGTGATTTTGCTTCATCTACAGAGAATATCCAGTTGCAACGTGGTGTAGGAACTTCTACCAATGGGGCTGGTGCTTTTGGGGCTAGCATAAATATTCTAACCGATAAATATAACGAAGAAGCTTCAGCTGAAGTTGCTAACAGTTACGGTTCGTATAATACGCATAAACATACTGCAAAATTCAGTACAGGTTTATTTAATGATCACTGGGAATTTTCTGGGAGAGCTTCTTTGATTAAAAGTGATGGATATATCGATAGAGCAGAATCTGAGCTTAAATCATATTTCCTTCAGGGAAGTTATGTAGATGGCGGAACTTTGGTAAAGGCACTAATGTTTGGCGGAAAAGAAAGAACTTACCAGGCCTGGTATGGGATCGATGCTTCAACTTTAGAAAGTGATAGAACGTATAATCCGGCAGGAGAATATACCGATGAGGACGGGAATGTGAGGTATTACGACAATCAAACCGATAATTACCAGCAGGATCATTACCAGTTACTGTGGAATCAAACGTTCAATAAAAACTGGTCGTCTAATTTTGCTTTGCATTATACCTACGGGAGAGGTTATTACGAGGAGTACGAGGAAGATGCAAGTCTAAACGCATTTGGATTGCCAAATTTTATGACAGATGGGTCAGAAGTTACCACATCAGATCTTGTAAATACAAGCTGGTTAGATAATCATTTCTACGGAACTACTTTTAGTTTAAATTATCAAAACACTACGGTAGATGCCATTTTTGGTGGTGGCTGGAACCGTTATGATGGTGACCATTTTGGCGAAGTGATCTATACAAGATTTGCTAGAAATAACGATCCATACGAGCCGTTTTATGAAAATAATGCCGTTAAAACAGATTTTAATATCTATACCAAAGCCACGGTTTCTATCACAGATAGGTTTGCTGTTTATGGAGATTTGCAGTTAAGAACCATTAATTACGAAGGTAGCGGCCCAACACAAGAAGTTGCTAATTTCCCTATCGATGCAAATTTCGATTTCTTTAATCCAAAAGGAGGCTTTACTTATCAATTCAACGAGGAAAATCAGTTATATGGATCTGTAGCCGTGGCGCATCGCGAACCTTCACGATCTGATTACGAAGATGCTTTTGAAAATGATGAGGTTGCTCCAACTGAAGAGCAACTGGTCGATTACGAATTAGGTTGGCGTTTTAAGTCGGGAAAAAACCAGGTGAATACCAATCTTTATTTTATGAATTATAAAGATCAATTAGTGCTTACCGGAGAAATTGATGAAGAAGGTGCAGCTATTCGTAAAAACAGTGGAGAAAGTTACCGATTAGGTTTAGAGGTCGATGCAAATATCTGGGTGAATAAATGGTTGAGTTTACGCCCGAACATCGCAGTAAGCCGAAATAGAAATAGAGATTTTGTAGCGGTTTTTGATGGTGCTCAGCAAAACTTTGGAGATACCGAGATTTCATTTTCTCCTAATATCGTAGCCGGAAACATGATACGTGTTTCCCTGGTTAAAAATCTTCAGCTAAACTTTTTGAGTAAATATGTTGGCGAGCAATATATGAGCAATCTAGAGTTAGAAGGATCTAAACTGGATTCTTATTTCGTGAACGATCTTAATATTCAATATGTTTGGGAAAATGCTCCTTTATTTAAAGAGGTGGTTTTTACAGGTTTGGTAAACAATATTTTTGGTGAAGAGTATGTGTCTAATGGTTATTTCTATACCTACGATGTGGAAGATCCAGATATGCCAAATGGCGTACAAACTTTAGGCGGAGCAGGATATTACCCACAAGCAACGACAAACTTTTTAGCCGGAGTTACTCTAAGATTTTAAATTTTGTTTGTTTTATTGGCACCGCCAAAGGGTATAATACTTCGAAGCTTGCCTCGAAATTAAAAATTTATTTTTAACGAGTGCCTTGTGGTTTTGTCCCAAGATACTTTATTATAGTTCTGAATGCCTGAAATTTGAAAAAATCTTCAGGCATTTTTATTGGCACCGCCAAAGGCTATAATGTTCCTGGGTAGTTTACTGTTTGAATTTTACCATTATTGGTTTGATAGCTTCTAAAATTTGAGTTGTAATTTATCTAATTTTGTTAGTGAATTTGCGTACCGTTTAAACTTGAGTTTTTGAGAATCCTTATCTCAATTTTTTCAAAAAGGCATCAGATGCTACTCCGGGTAATTTTAGAAAATAATTAGTTAGAAATAATTAGTCTTATAGATTGACCTTGTTGAATTTTCTCTACGCGATAAGCTTTCATAGCATATTCGCCATCACCTTCTACTTGTTCACCAGTCACAATGTTGTAAACATTTCCTTCGCAACTACAGGTAGCTTCAATGCCGTTCATTGTCATTCCTGGGCAATCTTCATCTGGTACATGATTAGGATCACTTAATTCGTAAGCCAGGTAAAGGTCGTTATTTACATTGTAAATCACTACGCCGCCAATTCCTGCAAGATCATCGTAGATCGCAATTTGATTTCCGGGAAAATTAAGTTGATTGTATTGTGGCAGATCCAAATTTAACTGTAATCTAAAATTTATATCGACTAAATTTGGGTTGTTATTACGGCCATCGTCACTACTGGAACAGCCTGTAATTAAAATGCTTAATAGGCTGAAAAATAAAAAACGCTTCATTCAATTTCTTTTTTTATCGCAAATGTAAATTTCTTATATTTGTTAGTATCAATCCCATTATAGGTGGGATTTTTTTATTAATAAACAGTAATCTAATGATCATGCAGCTTTTAAATACGAAGTTCGCAGTCAAGCCGCGGGACTTTATACATCTCCTTTAGTTGAATATCTTTTTATTCACTAAGCCTTTTTAAAAAGGCCATTAGATTAAAACAATCATTAAAAACATATTATTTTTTGGAAACAGGCCTCTCAATAAAGGCCCTTTACCAATTATAAAAACGACGAAGTTATGAGTAAAGTATCTTACTACACTGCAGAAGGACTGAAAAAATTAAGGGATGAATTAAATCAACTTAAAGATGTAGAGCGTCCAAGAGCCTCTGAAGCTATTGCTGAAGCTAGGGATAAAGGGGATTTGAGTGAGAATGCAGAATATGACGCAGCAAAAGAAGCGCAGGGACTTTTAGAAATGAAAATTGCAAAATTAGAAGAAGTCGTTGCTAATGCACGTGTGATTGATGAGTCCCAATTAGATACTTCTAAGGTGCTAATCCATTCTCATGTAAAGATCAAAAATCAAAGTAATGGGGCAGAAGTTAAATATAAACTGGTAGCCCAAAGTGAAGCCGACCTTAAAACGGGTAAGATTTCTGTAGATTCTCCTATAGGTAAAGGTTTATTAGGTAAAAAGGTTGGTGAGGTTGCAGATATTGCTGTGCCTAGCGGTGTGATGAAATTCGAGGTTTTAGAGATATGGCGTGAATAAGTGCCCGTAAACTTTTAATTAAGATATATCAAAGTCCTTTTCTTAATCTTTTAACGGAGATTCAGGAAAAGGATTTTTAATTTTATAATACTAATCAAAACAATCAATTATGGCCAGTTTATTTACGAAAATAGTTAAGGGAGAGATTCCTGCATATAAAATTGCAGAGGATAGCCAGTTTCTGGCTTTTTTAGATATTCGCCCAAATTGTAAAGGACATACGCTTTGTATTCCGAAGAGGGAAGTAGATTATATTTTTGATATGGAAGAACAAATGTATATGGAGCTTATGCGTTTTTCCAGAAAAGTAGCACTGGCATTAGAGAAAACAGTGCCTTGTAAGCGTGTTGGAGTTGCTGTCGTTGGTCTTGAAGTGCCACATACGCATGTACATTTAATTCCGCTTAACGATATGAGTGATATGGATTTTGCGAATCATTACGAAATGAGTGACGATGAGTTTAAAGAATTGGCAGAATCTATACACGTAAACTTATAAGTTTGGAAGATTTTAAGCTTGAATTAAAATTAAGGATAGACTGGAGCGATCTTGATATGTACCGCCATGTTAATAATCTTAGTTTTATGCGTTTTATGCAATCTGGAAGAGTGAATCTATGGGAAGCCACCGGGTTGCATAAAATGTATGCTGAAGAAAATAAAGGAGCAATGTTAGTCTCTACACATTGCGATTTTCAGAAAGCTTTGCATTATCCGGGAAATGCTACTATTAAAACCAGAATTGCTGAAATTGGGAACAAAAGTTTTAAGATCGAACATCATATTTTTGACGAAGAAAATCAGCTTTGTGCAGTTGGAAAAGATGTTTCGGTTTTTTATAATTTCAGTGAAAATAAAACACTCCCAATTCCTAAAGATCTTAGGGGAATATTAAATCGATATTAGGCTTTTTTCAGCATAATTTCAAAAGTAGAGCCTTCGCCAATTTCACTTTTCGCAACTCTAATTCGGCCATTATGGTATTCTTCCACAATTCGTTTTGCTAAAGATAAACCAAGTCCCCAACCACGTTTTTTGGTAGTTTGTCCGGGTTCAAAAATAATTTTGAATCGGCTTTTGTCAATACCTTTCCCGGTATCGTGAACATAAACGAAAACCTGTTTCTCATTTTGTTTAATTTCGATGGTAATTTTTCCCTTACCTCGCATTGCGTCGATGCCGTTCTTTACCAGGTTTTCTATCGTCCAGCTAAAAAGTTGGGTATTTAGATTAACAATGATTTTCTCTCTTGGTACCTGAAGCTGAAACTCGATAAGTTTAGAGCTTCTGGATTGTAAATACTGGTAGCTTTGGCGTGTTTGTTCTACAAGATCTGTTTCTTCTAAAAGTGGAGCAGATCCTATTTTGGAGAAACGCTCGGTTATCGTTTGTAAACGCTCTATGTCTTTTTCCATTTCGGTAACATAGGTTTCGTTTACTTTCTCCTGCTTTAAGATCTCTGTCCAGCCAATTAAAGAACTTAATGGAGTACCTATCTGGTGCGCTGTTTCTTTCGCCATCCCTGCCCAAAGCTTGTTTTGCTCGCTATTTTTGGTCGTAGTATAAAAGAAATAAATGACACCAATAATTAAGAAACCAATAGTTACCAACCCAAGCGGATAATATTTTAAACTGTTTAAAACAGGAGAATTGCCATAGTAAACTTTGTGCGTTCTAAATCTGTCTAAATGCATTATGATAGGCTCATTTTCTGCTCTTAGATCGTTAAGATAATTTTCGGCTTTTTCTTGTGTGTCTATTTTATCGGGGTCGATAAAATGCGAGGATACAATATTTCCTTCTTCGTCGGTTTGTATGGTAGGTATACTTGTATTACTGTTTAAAACATTTAGTATAAGCGGACTCAAATTCTGGTTGCTATCGGCGCGATCTAACTCTAAAAGCGCTTCAGCCCAAATGCTCATCTTGGTACGTTCCTCGTCTTTTAGCCGGTTAAAAAATATGGTGGTATTCCATAAAACTAAAATAATAACGGCCAATCCAGCAAATATGATAAACCAACGGTTAAACTTTCGTTCGTCACTAAAATTCATAAAGAGTTCCCCTCCATTTTAAAAGCGGTTAAATATAAGCGTTTTAATGTGAATATTATTGTGTAGGCATGCTTTATATTCCTTAACCTAATTGTTACCTTTGTGAAAAATCGATGCATGTTAAGTATAGATTCTAAGGAATCGCCATCTGGCGCTCTTTACAGGTATTTAAGCGGGGCAGTTGGGCCAAGACCCATCGCTTTTGCGAGCACTTTAGATGCTGAAGGAGGGCCAAATCTGGCACCTTTCAGTTTTTTTAATGTGTTTAGTGCCAATCCGCCAATTTTGGTGTTTTCGCCAGTAAGAAGAGGAAAGGATGGAAGCCTTAAACATACATTCTTAAACCTTAAAGTGGTTGAAGAGTGCGTGATCAATATTGTAGATTACAATATGGTGCAGCAAATGTCTTTAAGCAGTACAGATTATGCTGAAGGCGTGAATGAGTTTGAGAAATCTGGGCTCACAATGCAGAAATCAGATCTGGTGAGGCCATTTAGGGTGGCAGAATCTCCGGTTCAATTTGAATGTAAGGTCAACGAGATCATCGAGCTTGGGCAGGAAGGTGGCGCAGGAAATCTTGTAGTTTGTGAAGTTTTAAAAACTCACATAAAAGAAGAGATACTGGATGAAGATGGCTATATCGACCAAATAAAGATCGATCAGGTTGCACGAATGGGTGGAAACTGGTACACCAGGGCTAAAGACGGCATGTTTGAAGTGCCAAAACCTATCACTAATTTAGGAATTGGTGTAGATGCAATTCCGCAGGAAATTAGAGAAAGTAGTATCTTAACAGGAAATGATCTTGGTAAGTTGGGTAATGTAGAAGAATTACCAACATTAGAAGAAGCGAAATTATATGTTTCTGAAGATGATTTGTTTACCGAAATCATTGCAGCGAAAGAAACAGAAGCAATTCATAAACAGGCGCAGTTATTGCTGGATAAAGGGAAAGTGATAGAAGCGTGGAAATTATTACTAGCAAATTATTAAACGAAGATGGAAGTACAAGGAAAGATTAAATTAATTGGAGATACCAAAACTTTTGGTAATAACGGATTTAGAAAGAGAGAATTAGTTGTAACTACAGAGGAGCAATATCCACAACATTTAATGATCGAGTTTGTTCAGGATAAAACAGATCTATTAAATAGTTATCAGGTTGGGCAGCCGGTAAAAGTTGGCATTAATCTTCGTGGTAGAGAATGGGTGAGTCCGCAGGGAGAAACCAAATACTTTAACTCTATCCAGGGTTGGAGAATCGAAAACTTACAGCCATCACAGCCAGGAGGCCAAAATGTACCGCCACCGGCAGATCAATTTGAGCCAGCACAAGATTTTAAAGATGAAGATTACGACGATCTTCCTTTCTAGAAATTGAGACATATTTTTACGAAAAGCTTAGTACGCGATTAACGTGCTAAGCTTTTTTCTTTTTGTACATTTCTGAATAGAAAAAATTACCTCAGTTTTGCAGATTCTCAAACCTTTTGAACCCTTTCCCGATATCGCATACACTTCAGAAGAAGGTTTACTGGCTGTTGGCGGCTCTCTAACACAAAGCCGGTTAATGGAAGCGTACTCTAAAGGAATTTTCCCCTGGTATGACGAATCCCAACCGATTTTATGGTGGTGCCCAGATCCAAGAATGGTATTATTTCCGCAGAAATTAAAAGTTTCGAAAAGCATGAAACAATTGCTTAAGAAAGAAGCTTTTAAAGTGACTTATAACGAAGCTTTTGAAACCGTTATAGAAAATTGCGCTGCAATAAAACGAAAAGGTCAATTAGGAACCTGGATCACACCAGAGATGAAACAGGCTTACACGGGTTTGCATAAAAAAGGAATCGCACAGTCTGTAGAGGTGTGGCAGGATGGTAAGATCGTTGGCGGATTGTATGGTATTTACTTAAAAAATAAGAAGGTTTTTTGTGGCGAAAGTATGTTTGCGAGAGTAAGCAATGCTTCTAAATATGGTTTTATAAGTTTGGTGAGGAAACTTCAGGAGAAAGGAGTAGAACTTATAGACTGCCAGGTCCATACAGATCATTTAGAAAGTTTGGGAGCTGAAGAAATTTCCAGAAATGAGTTTTTGAAATTTCTGAAGTAGCTAAGGATTTTTTGATTAAATTTCCTTCATCAATCAAAAATCAGATGAAAAAAATATTCCTCTTATTCGGTTTAGCTATTTTAAGCGCATGTTCTTCAAACATCGATGACGACGAACCAGAAGTATTAACACCTGCTGAAATTTTTGTGGAAGTAGACTACTTTAATTATGAAATCGATACTGAAGCGATGACTACTTTAATGGAATACCGAATGACTTTCTATAACGAGTCAGATTTTGATGTAGAGGGTTATCCACAGATTTATATTGGGCAGGAAGGTGTGGAAGATTTTAGTGTGACCACTCAGCGTTATAACGGTGAAAATCCCTGTAATTATTTAAGTGCTAATAGTAGTTGTACGCAAGAATTTTCAGAACTAAGAACTTACGATGAAGGAGATCTGCAAGCCGGGTCTGGTGAGATTCCGGTGTTAACGCTAGTAGATATTCAGTATAGAATTTTAGAGGAACATCGTTAGGCGACTAAGAAAGCTTTTTTACTTCCTCGTATCGAAAGCAAGAAACTTCATGATCGTTAACCATTCCGGTGGCCTGCATATGCGCATAAACAACCGTAGAACCAACAAATTTGAATCCGCGTTTTTTGAGGTCTTTGCTTAACTTATCACTAACTTCAGTAGTAGCAGGAGCATTTTTATAGTTCTCAACCTTATTTTGTATAGGTTTGTGATCTACAAAACTCCAAATGTATTTATCGAAACTGCCAAATTCCTCCTGAATTTTCATAAAAAGCTGTGCGTTGGTAACGGCACTCCTTACTTTTAATTTGTTCCTGATGATGCCCGGATTCAGCAATAATTCCTGAATTTTTTCTTCGGAATATTTAGCAACTTTTTTATAGTCAAAATCATCGAAAGCTTCCCTAAAGTTTTCTCGTTTGCGTAAGATCGTGATCCAGCTTAAACCTGCCTGAAAGGTTTCCAGGATTAAAAACTCAAATAACTTTTGCTCGTCGTGCACCGGTACGCCCCATTCTTCATCATGATAAGTCTCATATAAAGGATCACCCAGACACCAGCCACATCTATGTTTTTCAGTCATTTTTTAAGGTTTGAATTGATAGGTAATCGTTCCTGGTTGATTATCTCTTCCCGATAATTCGCTAAAGATAGCTTCAGAAGCATAAATTAAAGCATTTTCAACCAAACATTTATTATCTGTAGAAGAACTTGCTTCATTAAACGAAGTAGCCGTTACACGACCGTTTTCATTCACCTTAATATTGATCACGATCTTTCCAGGAACACTACAAGTATAAATAGGATTAGGAATGTCTACCGCTGTTCTTCCCCTAAGATTAAAAGAAATAGAACTGTCTCTTAAATTTCCAGATTGTGTTGAGGTTTTGGTGTTTGTATTATTTCCATCAGATCTTTTTTGTGTTTTTTTACCAGATCTTCCTGCGGCATAATTTCCGGAAGAGGAGGTCTCGCTATTCTCTGAAGTTTCGGTTTGTGAAGCCGAATTTCTCTCGAAAATATCATTTAGCTGTTTATCGAAATTCGCTTCTCTTGCCTCGTTATTTTGATCAAAAGCCCGGTGCGTTTGCGTTTTTGAGTCGGTAGGTTCAGGTTTTTCTTCAGGTTGTGGCTCTTCCTGTTTTTGTTTTAAAGACCCAGTAAAAGAGTCAAGATCTACCAGAAATTCCTGATTTTTTCTGGCACTACTACCCAAATGCCAGTTGAAAAGCACCAAAATCAATATTAGAAAGACCAAAATGGTTAATAATAAAGCTTTATGTTTTTCTATAAACTGCATGTAGTATAAACGTAGATCGCTATTCTCTATTTTGGAGGAAAGTTAGCATTTTTTAGAATTTATATTCCCATGAGTTAGTTAAGACTTTATCGGCTTATTAAAACTTACATTTTGAGTAAAGTGAGTTGATAATAGAATAAATTGCTATATTTTAAGTAATGTTAGTAAATAAATCATAGATTAGTTGTTTATTTTGATATATTCGTAGATGTATCTTAAAATCACATCAATCAAATAATGAAAAAAATCTTACTATTACTAAGTTTTCTTAGTGTATCATCGATCATTAGTGCGCAGGAAGATCAGGAATTCGACGACACTAATCAGGAATTAAAGCTAAATTTGGCCATGTCTGTCTCCGGAGTTCCAGAAATTACTTACGAATACTTTTTAGAGGATAATAGCAGTGTTGGGGCTTCCCTGGCTATAGCTTTGGATAGCGAAGAGGATATGGCTTTGCGTTTTATTTTTAGTCCTTATTACCGATTGTTTTTCGGGAAAAAGAAAAATGCAGGCTTTTTTATTGAAGCCAATACCGCCGTTGCTACTTACCATGATTATTATGTTAGCTATGATTTTTATTACGAAGATGATATGATCATTGAAGAACATACTATTTACGACGAAAAAACGACCAATTTTGGATTGGGTGCGGCTGTTGGTTTTAAGCTTTTAACTCGTAATAACTATATCGGTGAGATCTATGCTGGTGCTGGTAGATTATTTGGGGATCAAAAAGCTGCTGAAGTTTATCCACGTGTTGGGATCACGATTGGAAAACGCTTCTAAGAACCTGAAATTGGACCTGGCAATTGCTTATCAAAGTCATCAAGATTTAAACTATTTTCGATATTAAAATCGCCAATTTTAGTTCTTTTTAATGCTGAAAGATGCGCGCCACTCTCAAGTTTTTTACCAAAATCGTGAGCAAGGCTTCTTATGTATGTTCCTTTACTGCAAACTACCCTGAAGTTGATATTAGGAAAATCTGAAGCATCGGTTTCAAATTCTTCAATGCTAATCGTTCTTGGTGTGATCTCAACTTTTTCTCCTTTTCGTGCATATTCATAAAGTCGTTTTCCGTCTTTTTTTAATGCTGAAAAAACCGGTGGATATTGTTCAATATCGCCAATAAAGCTTTTGGTCGTTTCTGCTATATTTTCTTCTGAAATATGATCTGTAGGGAAAGTTTCGTCTACTTCGGTTTCCAGATCGTAAGAAGGCGTTGTTGCTCCTAGTTGAAAAGTGCCGGTATATTCTTTAATTTGCCCTTGTAGCTCCGGAATTCTTTTGGTGAATTTTCCGGTGCAAATAATTAAAAGTCCGGTTGCTAATGGATCTAAAGTTCCGGCATGGCCAACTTTTATCTTTTTAATATTACAGCTTTTGCGAATCATCCATCGTACTTTATTAACCAGCTGAAAAGACGTCCAGTTTAGTGGCTTATCAAAAAGTAAGATTTGGCCGGTTTTAAATTCTTCCGCAGAGATAATAGGATGATCCATAAATACAAAATCTGTTTAAAGCTTCAAACTTAAATACAAATTTAGAATCGTAGGTAATAATTTCAGTTTTTGTTGAATTTTCTACTTAGATCTTCAGCAATAAATTCAGAATGAGTTATGCAAAATAACCAAAGCCAATGGCGATGATTCCTACGATAAAACAGTAAATAGAGAAATAAGAAAGTTTACTCTTTTTAACCAAAGAGATCATCCAGGTGCAGGCCACAAGTCCGGATAAAAATGCGGCAACAAAACCTATAATAAGATGTGAGCCACCAACAGATTCTTCGGTGATATTTCCATCCATTAAATCTTTAGCGATCTTACCGAAAATCAACGGCACCACCATTAAAAATGAAAAACGCGCTGCTTTAGTTTTATCATTCCCTAAAAGAACAGAAGTAGATATGGTAGAACCACTACGTGAAATTCCCGGTAACATGGCGATCGCCTGTGAAACACCAATCACGAAAGCATTCATAAAACTTACCGGTTTCCCCGTATCTTTTGCTTTGTCTGCAAGCCAAAGTAAAAGTGCAGTAATTACCAGCATGAAGCCAACAAAAACAACACTTCCGCCAAAAAGTTCTTCTAAATAATCTTCAAAGAAAACACCAATAAGCGCAGCAGGAATCATAGAGATAATGATCTTCGCTGAAAACTGCGTTTCCTCGTTCCATTTAAACTGAAAAAGTCCTTTAAAAATATCGAATATGTCTTTTCTAAAAACAACGATCGTACTTAAAGCCGTTGCAAAATGAAGAACAACCGTAAACATCATAGACTCTTCAGGCAAACTGCTGTCTCCTAAAATAGCTTTTCCTAATTCTAAATGTCCACTGGAAGAAACGGGTAAAAATTCAGTTAATCCCTGAATAATTCCCAGGATAATGGCGTCTAAAGTATCCAAATTCTATTTTTTGTTTGGGTTTACTAAAATGGCGAATACCTGAATCCCAAAACCAATCAAAACGATGGTTGGGGCAAGGCGAATACGCTGAAAGTTATAAACAGCTTCGTTAAACTCGTTAGGATCTTCGCTACCGCCGCCTGCCATCAAGATAAATCCTAAAGCGATTACCGCCAGACCAATAAACATGAATTTGTAATTCTTTTTACCAAATACAAAATTTTTGTCTTGTTGTTGGATCTCGTCTTTATTGTTCATGTTTTATATTTTTAGCTTTAGTAATAAAGCTCGTCTGTTTTTAAATTCAAGAATCTGGTGGTTGCAAAAAATGTGCTTAACCAGGTGATTACGATTCCGGTTAAAAAAACACCACCAAATAAGGCTAATATAAGTTTTTTATCGGCTAGCAGGTTTAGTTCAGCAAAACTATTGTTTAGATAATAAATCACTGCAGCCATTCCTATAAGTGCTACAATGGCGCCGATAATTCCCAGTTTTACGCTATTCCAAATAAACGGGCGGCGAATAAATCCTTTGGTAGCACCAACCATTTGCATAGTTTTTATTGTAAAACGCTTCGAGTAAACCGATAATCTAATAGAGCTATTAATAAGTAAGACTGCTATAAAAGTGAATAAAGCACTAACAATTAATACCCAGAAACTTATCTTTTTAAGATTGTTATTCAGCAAAGAAATTAATGGCTTATCGTAAGCAACTTCGTCTACGGCACTATTTTCTGAAAGTTTTGTAGCAATTTCTTCTACTTTTTCAGAAGAAACAAAATCGGCAATCATATAAACATCGATCGAATTCTGAAGCGGATTATAATCCAAAAACTCCATAAAATCTTCGCCAATAGCTTCCTTGGTTTGTTCTGCAGCCTCTTCCTTTGATACAAAAGTTGCCGATCGTGTGTACGAAGCGGTATCTAAACTTTTAGTAAGATTCTGCATGGCCTCATCTTTAGCATCATCGTTAAAATACACCGTAAGGGCGATTTGCTCTTTAAAATGATCTGCTACTTTCTTGGTGTTTAAAACTAATAATCCCAGCATTCCCAATAGAAAAAGTACCAATGCGATACTTAGTACTACAGAGAAATAGGATGAAATTAAACGTCGCTTTTGATATCTTTCAAAAGATGTGCTCATAAACAGCTACCAATTTTTTGTAAAAATAATAAAGTAAACGGTTTCAAGACTTTCTTAACGTCCAAACTTTATTAATTATTCTGATAAGCGTAAATTTGGAAGAATAAGATTCATTTTGTGTGAAAATGCTATTAAATTTTTGAGTTGAAACTCGAATTTTAGAAAAAGAAAATTGAAACTATGAAAATTCTTGTATACGGCACCGGCGGAGTAGGCGGTTACTTTGGCGGTAGGCTTGCACAGGCGGGTCACGATGTTACTTTTATTGCCAGGAACGAAAGTTTAAAGGCTATAAGGGAAAACGGACTAATAGTTAAAAGTGTAAATGGTGATTTTACCATAAAGCCTGCAAAAGCAACCGACGATATTAGTGAAATTGAATCTCCAGATTTGGTGATTTTTGGGTTAAAATCCTGGCAAATAAAAGATGCCGCGAAACATCTAAAATCGATCATTACTGAAGAAACTATGGTGTTGCCACTGCAAAATGGCGCCGATAATATGGAAAAGCTTCAGGAAGTATTGCCTAAAAAGAATGTTTTAGCTGGTTTTTGCCGAATTTATAGTAAAAAAGAAGCCCCGGGAGTGATCAATCACTTCCAATTTGATCCTGAAATCATTTTTGGCGAGCTAGATAATGAAAAATCTAAGCGGGTTTTAAAATTGAAGGAAATTTTCAACAATTCTGGCTTTAAGGGAATTGTTCCAGATGATGTTCATAAAGCGATTTGGAAGAAATTCAGTTTTATTGCTACCGTTAGCGGTTTGGGAGGCTTAACCAGAGTGAGTATTGGTAAAATGTGGGAGGACGATTATTTGCAGGGTATTTTAAAGAAAACCGGACTCGAAATTCAGGCGATTGCCCAGGCAAAAGGGGTAGATTTTAATGATGAAGATGTAGCGCAATTGTATCAGTTTATCGGTAACCAGGGAATAACGGCTACTGCTTCCACACAAAGAGATATCATGGCAGGTCGCCCTTCAGAATTAGGAAATTTTAATGGGTATATTGTAGAGCAGGGGAAAAAACTAGGTGTTGACACTCCGGTAAACGAATTTATTTATCGTGCACTATTGCCAATGGAAAAGGAAGCCAGAAGGAGTTAGAATTCAGAATTTAGATCGCTGCGCTGCTAGAGTTTAGACTTGAGAAAATAAACTTTTGAGATAAGAAGGAAACAAGCTTAAAGAATCATGATTATAAATATAGAATGCTGAATCTCCCTGTCATGCTGAACTTGATTCAGCATCTCATCAAGATTCTCTAATTATTAATACGAACAGCTGTTAACCTTCAACCGTAAACTGTCAACTATCCAGCTAAACCTATTTCCATACTTAATTGCTGCGACTAGTTTAAAATTGTAAATTTGCAGCCATTGTTAACTATTGATAATTACGGAATTCAAATCAAGTAGAATTCTGATAAAAATAAAGTCCGTTTAGGACATTCAGAAATAAACAAAAATGAACTACAACTTCAACGAAATTGAAGCCAAATGGCAAAAGTATTGGGCAGAAAACCAAACTTTTAAAGCATCAAATTCCTCAGATAAGCCAAAATATTACGTCTTGGATATGTTTCCTTATCCATCGGGAGCCGGCTTGCACGTTGGGCATCCGCTGGGTTATATCGCCAGTGATATTTATGCGCGCTACAAACGCCATAAAGGTTTTAATGTCTTGCATCCGCAGGGTTATGATAGTTTTGGGCTTCCAGCAGAGCAATATGCGATTCAAACCGGGCAGCATCCTGCGATCACAACCAAAGACAATATTGCAAGATATCGTGAGCAATTAGATAAAATTGGGTTTAGTTTCGATTGGAGTAGAGAAGTGCGTACCAGTAATCCTGAGTATTACAAATGGACGCAGTGGATCTTTATTCAGCTTTTTGAATCCTGGTACGATCTGGAAGCTGATAAAAGCCGACCTGTTTCTGAATTACAAGAAATCTTTGCTGCGGAAGGGAATACAAGAATTAAAGCGGCTTGTGATGATGATGTAGAAGATTTTTCAGCTGAAGTTTGGAACAAATTTTCTTCAGAAGAAAAACAACGAATTTTACTAAAATACAGGCTGACTTATCTTGCTGAAACTGAAGTAAACTGGTGCCCACAACTGGGAACAGTATTGGCGAATGACGAGATCGTAAACGGAGTTTCAGAGCGTGGTGGCTATCCGGTAATTCGTAAAAAGATGACCCAGTGGAGCATGCGAATTTCTGCATTTGCAGAGCGTTTGCTTAAAGGATTAGAGGACATCGATTGGACAGAAAGTTTAAAGGAAAGTCAGCGTAACTGGATCGGGAAATCTGTTGGGGCGCATGTAGATTTTAAAATTCAGGGAACAGATCATAAAGTCGGTGTATTTACCACCCGTCCGGATACGATTTTCGGGGTAACTTTTATGACCCTTGCGCCAGAACATGAGCTGGTAAAAGAGATTACAACAGATGCTCAAAAAGAAGAAGTAGAGGCTTATATCGAAGCGACCGCAAAACGTAGTGAACGTGAGCGAATGGCAGATGTAAAAACGATTTCTGGAGCATTTACTGGGGCTTATGCCGAGCATCCGTTTACTAAAGAACCAGTGCCAATTTGGATTGGAGATTATGTGTTGGCAGGCTACGGAACCGGTGCGGTAATGGCTGTGCCATGTGGTGATCAACGTGATTATGATTTTGCCAAGCATTTTGAAATCCCGATTAAAGATATTTTTGAAAACGCCGATATTTCTGAAGAAGCCCATAGCGGAAAAGAAGGAACGGTAATCGCAAATTCAGATTTCTTAAACGGGTTAGAATATAAAGAGGCGCTACAAAAAGCGATTCTTAAATTAGAAGAAATAGGCGCAGGTTACGGCAAAACCAACTATCGATTAAGAGATGCGGTATTTTCTCGTCAGCGTTATTGGGGAGAACCTTTCCCGGTTTATTACGTAAACGGTCTGCCGCAAATGATAGATTTAGAACATTTGCCTTTGCATCTACCTGAAGTTGAAAAATATCTCCCAACCGAAACTGGTGAGCCGCCATTAGGCAACGCGACCGATTGGGCCTGGGATACTGCTGCGAATAAAGTGGTGAGTAATGATAAGATTGATGATGAAACCGTATTTCCTTTAGAGCTAAACACCATGCCGGGTTGGGCTGGCAGTAGCTGGTATTTATTCCGTTATATGGATGCTGGTAATGGTGATGTTTTTGCTTCTGAAGAGGCATTAGATTATTGGGAAAATGTAGATCTATACATTGGAGGAAGTGAACATGCCACCGGGCATTTACTATATTCCAGATTCTGGACCAAATTCTTAAAAGATCGCGGACATTTAAAAGTAGAAGAACCTTTTAAAAAGTTGATCAACCAGGGAATGATCCTTGGGACCAGTGCATTTGTGTATAGACTTGAAGGTGAGAATAAATTTGTTTCTAAAAGCCTTATTGACGGTGAATCGGTGCAGCCGATTCATGCTCCTGTAGCGTTTGTAAATTCTTCGGATGAATTAGATGTTGAAGCTTTTAAAAACTGGAGACCAGAATTTAAGGATGCCGAATTTATTACTGAAGAAGGCGGCGCTTATGTTGTAGGTAGAGAGGTTGAAAAAATGTCGAAATCCAAATATAATGTGGTTAATCCAGATGATATTTGTGAAGACTTTGGGGCTGATACTTTAAGAATGTACGAGATGTTCCTTGGGCCAATAGATCAGGCAAAACCTTGGAATACGGCAGGAATTACCGGAGTGCATAGTTTCCTTAAAAAGCTTTGGAAATTATATATCAAAAACGACCAATTTGAGGTTTCAGAGGAAAAAGCTTCTGCAGATTCTTTAAAAACATTGCACAAAACCATCAAAAAAGTCACTGAAGATATCGAGAATTTCAGCTTTAATACTTCGGTTTCTACGTTTATGATCTGTGTAAACGAACTGAATGCGCAAAAATGTAATAGTCGTGAAGTTTTAGAGCTTTTAGCGGTTCTAATCGCACCTTATGCGCCACATATTGCTGAAGAATTATGGAGTAAGTTAGGGCATTCAGAATCAATTTCGACTGCTTCTTATCCAGAGTTTGAAGAGAAATTTTTAGTAGAGAGCACTAAAAATTATCCAATTTCATTTAACGGTAAAATGCGCTTCACGATGGAATTACCAATGGATATGAGTAAAGATGAGATCGAGAAAACGGTAATGGCAGACGAGCGTACTCAGAAACAATTGGACAGAAGAACACCTAAAAAAGTGATCGTTGTACCAGGTAAGATTGTAAATATTGTAGGATGATTTACAGTTAACAGCTTATAGCTTTCAGCTGTTAGCCAAAATATATATAAACCTCACGGTCCTGTATAGCTATTGGGACTGTGAGGTTTTCTTTTTTCTGTTGGAGTATCGATAGAATTTAAAAGCCGAAGGCTTTATAAAAATCGAATCCTTTAAAAAATAAGTTGAAAACAAGTGGAAGTGCTTTGCAAAGCAAAAAGCATGAAGCGCCGTTTTTAACTGGTTTCCCGAGTTTGTTCTCGGGAAAATTTCCTCTAAAGGATTCTTGATTTTTTGGTTCGTTTTTTATCAAGAAAAAATGAACAGAGGTTGAGGCTAAGTTGAATTAAAAATCTTTAGAAAATTTAAATGAAAAAAGCCCATTTTGGGTTTGAGCTATCAATTAAATAGAGTTGACGGTTTATATTTACAGAAAAAGCTGTTAGCTTATAGCCTTCAGCTGAAAATAGTTAACGAGAAAACAGTCAAATATCTTTTTGTCATTTCGAGCGCAACGAAGTGAAGTCGAGAAATCTAAATTATTATTGTTTTTCCTTAGAAGTAAGATTTCAAAATTCAATATTTTAAGTCATGATTCTTGACTCCTTTTTGTTTTTTAAATCTGCGTATTTATGCATTTTCAAATTATCGCATTTTTAGATAGTCTATATTCTATAATTTAGCAGCGAAGCGCTCTAATTCTAACTACAAAGTACTTCTCGATACAATTTCTCGTGCCTCGAAACCACTCGAAGTGACAATGATTTTTTAAATGGGAATTCAGAATACAACTTTGAGTATTCAAAATCCGACATTTCAGATCATAATTCTTGAATACTTGTTGCTTTTAAATCAGCACATTTACCCATTATCAAACAGTCTATTTTCTAAAATCTAACATCTACATCTAAGAGCAAAGCGGTATAAATTCTAACCCAAATACAGGTCAATAAGTCCTTCAGGAGTAATAAGGTGAATGGTTTTGTTTGGCTTGTCGATCTTCTGGATAAATTCATCATTCATAGGAACAAGAATTTCTTTTTTATCTTTTTTGATCTCGAACAGGGCCTGGGCAGTGCTATCGTTTATAGAGGTAATTTCGCCTATATCGCCATGAGTAGCGTCGA
The DNA here is from genome assembly GCF_900112105.1 of Zunongwangia mangrovi. Taxonomy (GTDB): domain Bacteria; phylum Bacteroidota; class Bacteroidia; order Flavobacteriales; family Flavobacteriaceae; genus Zunongwangia; species Zunongwangia mangrovi. Next base: position 922,347 of record NZ_FOKV01000001.1, read on the forward strand.
TAACTTTAAAGCCAATGATTTCGTGGTAGTAAAACTGGTCCTCATCCAGTTCAGGTAAGAAAGTAAGCGGAAGATAAAGTTCGCATCCAATCATGTCTTCAGCATCATCTTCAGTATCGATATCTTCTATCTTTGCACGTAATAAAGTGCTTTTGTGTAAAGAGGTCTTTTCAAAGAAAAATGGAACCAGATTGTTGTTATATTCAACAAAAACTGATTCCATTTCTGTGTACAATTCAGGTTCGTCTGTATCTAGTTTGATAAGGACTTCCCCTTTAAAGCTAAATTTGCTAACGATCTTTCCTAAGTAGAAACACTCCTCTTTATTCATCGTTAGATAAGAAATTAGTCTTGTTTTTCTTCAGTTTTAGCTTCTTCTGCAGTTGCATCGTCTACTTCTTTTTCAACATCAGCTTCTGGCTCGCCTTCTTCAGTAACAGCAGCAGCTTCTGCAGCGGCAGCTTCACGTTTAGCGTTTACTTCTTTTTCAGCAGCTAAAGCTTTATCTTTTGCTTCTTGTTCTGCTTTAGAAAGATTTTCTTTTTTGTCGTTAATCTTGCCTTCTTTTTCCTCTAGCCAAGCTTGGAATTTCTTCTCAGCTTCTTCTTCGGTTAAAGCGCCTTTTTTAACTCCAACGGCAAGGTGTTTCTTTAATAAAGCACCTTTGTAAGAAAGAATAGCACGAGCAGTATCTGTTGGCTGTGCACCATTCTGTAACCATTTTACTGCACCGTCTACATCTAGCTCGATAGTAGCAGGATTAGTGTTTGGATTGTAGATTCCTAATTTGTCTAAGAATTTACCATCTCTTTTAGAACGAGCATCTGCGGCTACGATCCAATAAAAAGGTTTTCCTTTTTTACCGTGTCTTTGTAATCTGATTTTTACAGGCATAAAAATTAATTTATGGGGTTCCCGACCCCTGTTATTAATGAGGCTGCAAAGATACTACATTTTTCTAATTTACAAGATGTTGGCTAAAAAATATTATACCGCGTTTAAATTAGAAATTAGTTGATATCGATATTAATAAATTGGTAATAAAAATGTTGAATTATAGGATATAAGTTAAAAGCAGTTAATTAGTGCTAAACCCTGTTAAATAGGTTGTTGCGACGGTAAATGGATTGTAATTTTATACTCGCTATGAATCAAAAAGAAAAAGAAATGAAATATTCAGAAGAAGTATCAGAAAAGTTAAATGAGCTTTTAGAAAAGAATTACGACGCAGAAAAAGGATATAAATTCGCTGCCGAAAATATTAAAAATACAGAATTAAAAGCATTTTTTTCTGAAAGAGCCAAAGAGCGCTACGATTTTGGTCACGAATTGAAATCTGAGATTCGCAACTTTGGTGAGAATCCTGAAAAAGGAAGTAGTCTTGCGGCAGATGCTCACAGAACATGGATGAATTTAAAAACGGCTTTGTCTGGAAATAAAGAAGAATCGGTTTTAGAAGAAGCAATAAGAGGAGAGAAAATTGCTGTAGAAGAATACGAGAAAATCATTCAGGATACCAATATTCCACCTTCGACACAAAATATTTTGGTAAAACAAAAGAATTCTATCGTGGCTTCACTAAATAAGGTGAAAACTTTAGAACATCAGTACGACTAATTAAAAAATTGCCTTGAAAAAGAAAATAAATTAAGATGCGAATAGATGTTTGATTGAAGTAGTAGTTTTAATGTTCGTATCGAGCCTCACGGAAAGGGACGTAGTCCTGATTGCCGTGAGGCTTTTTTTATGGTTAATAACTGATGAAAATTAGACTTTTTCTCAGCTTAAATATTGCTTAGTTTTGCAAGATAAGATGTTGCTGAATTGCCCTTTTTCTTCATTACAGGGTACAAAACTAAGAGCCGATGTATTTAATTTTTGATACCGAAACTACCGGATTGCCAAAGCGTTGGGATGCGCCTTTAACCGATTCTGATAACTGGCCGCGATGTATACAGATCGCATGGCAGTTGCATGATGAGCTGGGAAATCTTATAGAGCATCAGGATTATTTGGTAAAGCCGGAAGGTTTTGATATTCCTTATGATGCTGAGCGTGTACACGGTATTTCAACAGATCTGGCCAGGGAAGAAGGAATTTCCTTAGAAGAAATGCTAGAGAAGTTCAATGAAGCATTGGGGGAAACCAAATTCATCGTTGGGCAAAATCTTGGTTTTGACGTTAACATTATGGGAGCCGAGTTGCATCGTGCCGGGATGGATAGCCAGTTACTGGAACTTCCTGTCTTGGATACCTGTACAGAAACAACGGCTGAAATGTGTAGAATCCCCGGTGGTCGTGGTGGTAAATTCAAACTACCAACGCTAACCGAATTACACGAATATCTTTTTGATGAGCCATTTGGAGAAGCGCATAATGCAACTGCCGATGTTGAGGCGACAACCCGTTGCTTCCTGGAATTGGTTAGAAAAAGAACCTATTCTGCGGAAGAATTAAATGCTGCTCCAGGTTATTTTGAAGATTATGTTGAGGCCAATCCAGAGCCGTTTCAGCCAATTGGTTTAAAGCATATCAATCTTAAAAAAGCTTCCGAAGAAATCAGAAAAAGGCTGGAGAAATTACAGCCAACAGATGAGATCACTACGGAAGAAATTGAAGAGAACCTAGAAAAATTAGACGAGGTTCCTTTTGCACATCTTCATAACCATTCCCAGTTTTCGGTTTTACAGTCAACCATAAGTATTCCAGATCTTGTTAATGCGGCCGGTGAGCAGAACATGCCGGCGGTTGCACTTACCGATCATGCCAATATGATGGGAGCGTTTCACTTTGTGAAGGAAGTTGGCGCTTATAATAAAGGTATTAAGGCTAAAAATGAAGAAGCCGAAGCCAACGGCGAGCCGGCTGAAGCTAAGGAATTAAAAGCGATCATTGGGTGTGAGTTTTTTGTATGTGAAAATCATACCGATAAATCCAGAAAAGATAACGGTTACCAGGTAGTGATGCTGGCGAAGAATAAAAAAGGTTATCACAATTTGGCCAAAATGTCTTCTAAAGCATATACCGATGGATTTTATTATGTGCCTCGTATCGATAAAGAGGTTGTAAAACAATATAAGGAAGATGTGATCGTGCTTACCGGTAACCTATATGGTGAGGTGCCGAGTAAGATTTTGAACGTTGGGGAAAAGCAGGCAGAAGAAGCTTTGCTTTGGTGGAAAGAAGAATTTGGTGAAGATCTTTATATAGAGATCATGCGCCATGATCAAGAAGACGAAAACCGCGTAAATCAGGTTTTAATTGAGTTTTCCAAAAAGCATGAAATAAAATTAATCGCGACCAATAACACCTATTATTGGAAAAAAGACGACGCTAATGCGCACGATATTTTACTATGTGTAAAAGATGGTGAAAAGCAGGCAACGCCAATTGGTCGTGGTCGTGGATATCGTTACGGTTTACCAAATCAGGAATATTACTTTAAGACTGCTGAAGAGATGAAAAATCTCTTTAAAGATCTGCCTGAAGCGATATCCAATATTAAAGAAATTGTAGATAAAATAGAGCCTTTCGAGCTAGCTCGAGATGTATTACTTCCGGCGTTTACCATTCCTGAAGAGTTTTTGGTTGAAGAAGATAAAGTAGATGGTGGTAAGCGAGGTGAAAATGCCTATTTAAAGCACATTACTTTTAAAGGAGCTGAAGAGCGCTATGGTGAAATAACTCCAGATATTAAAGAGCGACTGGACTTTGAGCTTTCGGTAATCGAAAATACCGGATATCCCGGGTATTTCCTTATTGTAGAGGATTTTATTCGCGAAGCACGAAATCTTGATGTGTCGGTTGGGCCGGGTCGTGGATCGGCTGCTGGTAGTGCGGTGGCGTATTGTTTAGGAATTACCAATATCGACCCAATTAAGTACGATCTGCTTTTTGAGCGTTTCTTAAATCCAGATCGTGTAAGTATGCCCGATATTGATATCGACTTTGATGATGAAGGTCGTAGTCGGGTTATGGATTACGTAATTGGGAAATATGGAGCCAATCAGGTAGCGCAGATTATTACCTACGGAACCATGGCGGCAAAATCTTCAATTCGGGATACGGCCAGGGTTTTGGATCTTCCGCTAAGTGATGCTGATAGAATTGCAAAATTGATTCCGAATACCAAGCTAGGGAAGATCTTCGGAATGGATGAAAAGGCCTTGAAGTCTAAATTCCGAAGTGAAGAAGTCGACAGTATAAATGAGCTTTTAAATATTTCTGAAGGAGATGATCTTGAAGCACAAACTGTAAATCAGGCACGAGTTTTAGAAGGATCGGTAAGAAACACAGGGATTCATGCCTGTGGAGTAATTATTACGCCAAGTGATATTACCAATTATGTTCCGGTTTCCGTAGCAAAGGATTCAGATTTATATGTTACGCAGTTCGATAACTCGGTTGTAGAAAGTGCAGGACTGCTAAAAATGGACTTCCTGGGGTTAAAAACTTTAACCCTAATCAAGGATACGATAAAGATCGTTAAAGGGAAACATGGTATAGATCTGGTTCCCGATGAATTTCCGTTAGATGACGAAGAAACTTATAAACTTTTCCAACGAGGAGAAACGGTAGGGATATTCCAGTATGAATCTCCCGGGATGCAGAAACACATGCAGGCGCTAAAACCAACGGTTTTTGACGATTTAATTGCGATGAACGCATTGTATCGTCCAGGGCCTATGGAATATATCCCGAGTTTCATTGCCAGAAAACACGGTGACGAAGAGATAAGCTATGACCTTCCAGACATGGAAGAGTATCTTAAAGAAACCTACGGGATTACAGTTTACCAGGAGCAGGTGATGTTACTTTCACAAAAATTGGCAGGTTTTTCTAAAGGTGAAGCCGATATGCTTCGTAAAGCGATGGGTAAAAAGTTAGTGGCACTTTTGGCGCAGTTGAAACCAAAATTTATTGGTGGCGGAGAAGCTAAAGGTCATCCTACAGATGTTTTAGAGAAGATTTGGAAAGACTGGGAAGCATTTGCTTCGTATGCATTTAACAAATCGCACTCTACCTGTTACGCCTGGATCGCCTACCAAACTGCCTATTTAAAAGCCCATTATCCTGCGGAATATATGGCGGCGGTTTTATCGAACAATATGAACGATATTAAGCAGGTGACCTTCTTTATGGAAGAATGTAAGCGAATGAAGCTTAATGTACTTGGGCCAGACGTTAACGAATCTTATTATAAATTCTCTGTAAATAAAGATAATGCGGTAAGATTTGGGATGGGAGCGATTAAAGGAGTTGGAGCCGGTGCGGTAGCTACGATCGTAGAAAACCGAAAAGGTGAAAATGGTCATTATCGTTCAATATTTGATATGGCTAAAAGAATCGATCTTAGAGCTGCGAATAAAAAAGCTTTCGAGAACCTGGCTTTGGCCGGCGGATTTGATTGTTTTAAAGAAACCCACCGAGCGCAATATTTTCATGATGAAGGAGACGGAATGAGTTTCCTGGAGAAAGTGGTGAAGTTTGCGGCTAAATTTCAGGAGAATGAAAACTCTTCTCAGGTAAGTTTATTTGGTGAAGCCAGCGAAGTTCAAATTCCGGAGCCGAGTGTGCCGCCTTGTGAAGAATGGGGGACGATGGAGAAATTACGGCGTGAAAAAGAAGTGGTGGGAATTTATATTTCGGGGCATCCGCTAGATGATTTTAAGAAAGAGATTCAGTATTTCTGTAACGGAAGTTTATCAGATTTTAGAGAACTTGAAAAAGTAGTGAATCGCGAAATCTCGTTTGGTGGTGTAATTAGCGATGTGCAGCATAGAACCTCTAAAATGGGTAAAGGCTGGGCGATGTTTACCGTTGAAGATTATAACGAATCTTACGAATTTAGAATGTTTGGTGAAGAATATCTTAAGAACAGGCATTTCCTGGTACCAAATTCATTTGTGCATATTAAAGCTTTTATTAAAGAAGGCTGGACCAATAAGGACACCGGTAAAAAAGGAGAGCCAAGAATTCAGTTTAATAGTTTCCAGCTACTCCATGATATTATGGATACGTATGCGAAGAAACTTACGATTCAGTTAGATATTAATGATCTTAAAGAAGAGAAAATCGATGTTTTAAGAGACATTTTTAGGACTTATCGCGGCGATCATAAACTCAATTTTGTGGTTTACGAGATGAAAGAACAATTGAAATTGCATATGCCTAGTAAACGCCAAAAAGTAAAAATTTGTCCTGAATTGTTAGAAAATCTGGAACAACAGCAGGTCGTCTATAAATTGAATTGATAGCCTGTTTTAGATTAAAATTTCATGGTTTTGTCTGAAGAGTACAATCGGGATTAATAAAATTAGTTCCTAAGTTGTACAAAATCGGGCAGGGATTGCAGCAAGCTACCGTGTAGCGCGTAAAGCCCGGTCTTTCCTGAAGATGTAATCGAAAGGAAAGAGCCCGCCAGATAATTATTGACAATCAGCGTATAACGAAATCTAATATTTGGGATGTAAGGTTTCCAAAAATAAATGACTACTTTTACGTATTGATTTTAAATTACTAGAAAAATAACGATTATGGCTATTGAAATAACAGACGCAAACTTTGAAGAAACAGTATTAAAAAGTGATAAACCAGTAATGGTAGACTTTTGGGCAGCATGGTGTGGACCTTGTAGAATGGTAGGACCGGTAATCGAAGAACTTAGCGGTGAGTACGAAGGAAAAGCAGTTGTTGGAAAGCTTGATGTTGATGCAAACCAGGAATTTGCTGCAAAATACGGAGTTAGAAATATTCCTACGGTACTTATTTTCCAAAACGGAGAAGTTGTAGGTCGCCAGGTTGGTGTTGCTCCTAAAAACACTTATGCTGATGCTTTAAATGAGCTTTTATAATTAGATGTAAGTCACATCGATTTTAAATAATATTGAGCCCGGTTTTTACCGGGCTTTTTTGTGTTTTAAAAGTTAGTATTGAGAATTGAGATCGCTGCGCTGTGAGATATTAGAAGTTAGACCGCTTCGCTGTTAGAATTTAGATTAGTGAAAATAGCATCAAGAATTAGGAATCCGAAATTATTTTGAATGCGAAATATCACTTTTTGTAAATTGTCATCTCGACCTTGCCTCGCCGGAAGGCAGGCAAAGCGGAGAGATCTCCAGCTTCAATAGATTTCTCGACTTCAATTCGTTACGCTCGAAATGACAAAAAGATATTTGACTGTTTTTAGCTGAAAGCTGACAGTTTTTCCGTAAATCATTAACGCTTAACGCTGAACGTTTTTAGAATTTGGAGATTAGACAGGAGAAAAGATAATCAAGAACCAAGAATTAGCATTTTTTTCTTTTGAATTTTGAATGTGGAATATCACTTTTGGTAATTGTCCTCTCGACCCTGCCTCGCCGGTAGGCAGGCGAAGCGGAGAGATCTCTAGCTTCAATAGATTTCTCGACTTCACTGCGTTACGCTCGAAATGACAAAAAGATTTTTGACTATTTTCAGTTGCAAACTGTCAACTGTCAACTAAATTTAGCTGAACGCTGAAAGCTACAAGCTAACAGCTTTTTCTATCAACTTGTTTTCGTATATTCCAGCAACAAATATTTCGATTTTGAAATTACAACAACAGGTACATCAAACTGAAGGTTTTTTAAATTTGGAAATCTTAGCCAGGCAAATCGTGGAAGGTTATATTTCAGGAATGCATAAGAGTCCGTTTCACGGTTTCTCTGCGGAGTTTGCCGAGCATAAAATTTACAATCAGGGCGAAAGTACCAAGCATATCGACTGGAAGCTTTACGCAAAGACCGATAAGTTGTATACCAAACGCTACGAAGAAGAAACTAATTTAAGATGCCATTTAATCATCGATAATTCGGCTTCGATGCATTATCCTTCACTAAAGAAACAAAGTCTCTCTAAACTGAATAAAATCGGTTTTTCGGCTTTAGCTTCTGCCTGTATCATGAACATATTGAAGCGCCAGCGCGATGCGGTTGGTTTAAGTGTGTATAGTGACGAATTTGAATTTTACGCACCAGAAAGAGCAGGAGAGCGCCACCATCATTTATTGCTGAATAATCTGGAAAAAGCAGTAAATTCTGAAGGAGCCAAACACGGAACACAAACCTACACCTATCTTCATCAAATCGCCGAGAAATTAAAAAGACGTTCTTTAGTGTTTCTTTTTACAGATATGTTTCAAAGTGACAAAGAAGAAGCTGAACTTTTTGAAGCGCTTCGGCATTTAAAATATAATAAGCATGAAGTGGTTTTATTTCATGTTTTAGATAGCGAAAAGGAGTTGGGTTTTAGTTTTGAGAATACACCAAAGCGATTTTTTGATGTAGAAACCGGTGATGAAATCGATTTGTATTCAGAAAATATTCAGGAAAATTATAAAAAAGCGATCGAAGATTACTTCGAAAATTTAAAATTAGAATGTGCGAAGTACCGCATTAGTTACGTTCCCGTAGATATCAATAAAAATTTCAATAAAATTTTACAGTCCTATTTTGTTGAAAGACAAAAGCTTGCTTAGCGAAAGAAAAAAAAGATTAAAAAAATGCGAAAAAAAGTTTGTGCGATTGAAAAACTGCAGTATATTTGCCCTCGCAATAACGCAACGGTCTGGTAGTTCAGTTGGTTAGAATACCTGCCTGTCACGCAGGGGGTCGCGAGTTCGAGTCTCGTCCAGACCGCTTTTAGGATACTAAATAAAAGCAAAAGGCCTTTAAATCAATGATTTAGAGGCTTTTTTTATTGTCCTAACTATCATTTTAACGCATATTAACCTAAGTGTTTGGTGCTTAATTCGGTGCATATTTTTTCGTCGATTTATATGCACCTCGAAACTCCTAATGCACTGTTAATAAAAGGCTTGCAGCTTTTCTTTAACACTTTCTTTTACTACCTTGAGGTGCATATTTTAATACCAGCACCGATGAATAATTCACTATCTATTATTTTTTATCCAAAAAAGACCACTTCAAAACATACGAATGAAGCTATTATTTATGTTCGAATCACGTATAATGGTAATCGATCAGATTTTACTACTTCCAGAAAAATAGAAGTGAGTAAATGGAATTCCCGTACAAATAGTACTCGAGGTAATTCTGGAGAAGCAAGGATCATTAAAAGATACCTCGATGACATACGTACTAGGTTATACGATATCCATGATCGTTTAGTTAGGGAGCATAAGAATATTTCCTCTAAAATTATAAGGAATATTTATCTGGGGAAAGAGGAGAGGGAGTACAAGCTTGTGGAAGTTTTTAATGAGCATAATGACCAAATGGAAGGGCTCATTGGTAAAGGCTACACAAAAGGAACTTTACAGCGTTATAAAGCCTGCATAAAGCATATTGAAGATTACCTCGAGTTTAAATTTAAAGTAAAGGATATGCCAATTAAAGAGGTTGACTATTCATTTATTAGTGGTTTCGAACACTTCTTAAAATCTCAAAAGGAATGTGGGCATAATACTTCTATTAAATACATTGTAAATTTTAAAAAGATTATTAGGATCGCGTTAGCAAATGAATGGATTAGTAGTGATCCTTTTTTCCATTGGAAAGGGACCTGGAAAACTTCAGATAGGGATTATTTAAATGATGAGGAATTAAAAAGGTTGTCCGAAAAAGATTTTGATATCACTCGATTAGATTTGGTAAGGGATATGTTCGTTTTTTCCTGTTATACAGGTCTTGCTTTTGCAGATATAGAGAAACTATCTGAGGATGATATCGTTTCTAACGGTGATCAACGATGGATAAAGACTAAAAGGAAGAAAACAAATTCTTTAAGTAGTATTCCTCTATTACAAATCCCGGAGAACATTTTGGTTAAGTATAAAGATCATCCAAGAGTTAAATTTAGTGACAATGTACTGCCGGTAATGTCTAATCAAAAGTCGAATGCCTATCTTAAGGAAATAGCAGACCTATGTAGAATAAAAAAGAATTTAACCACTCATTTGGCTAGACATACCTTTGCAACCACGGTAACGCTTTCTAAAGGGGTGCCAATCGAGTCTGTTGGGAAAATGTTAGGACATAAATCTTTAAAAACTACTCAGATTTATGCAAAAGTTCTTGATGAAAAGATTGCAAAAGATATGCAGGTTGTTGCTAAAGGAATGGAGAGTGATGCTAATAACGAATAAAGCCGACATAGGAACATCGGCTTTATTGAACGAAGCTTGAGATTTTCCCGCGCTTCATTGCAAATATAAGAACCTAAATATTTTAAATACCATTCTTAAAATTCAATAGTTTTAATATTGCGTTTTTAGTGCAGGATTCACAGGTTAATGCGCCATTTAACGTAGCGGTTATGGTTTTTTCGATCCTTTCTTCTTTTTAAATTTTGTGGACTTAATGGTTTCTGCAATCCATAGCATTTGGCTTGGTGATAATCGGTTCTGGTGATTTTCTGTTCTAATGTATCGTACGAGTTGCCACAGGTACAATACAGGCAGTTCCGAAGTCACATTCTTTAACCGGGCACGTCCTGAAAAAACAACAATAGGATAGTACTTTAGTTTCTGGAAGTTCGGATGAATTTTTCTTAAAGCAAATATATGAGTCCAATTTTGTCGAATTGGATTTTTAAACCTTGTATGATGCTTGAAAATGGTCTGGCTCCAATTTTCAGATTTTTGATGTCCATGAATCCAACCTTTATAATGTTTCGTTTCGATTACAAAAACACCCGAAGAACAAATTACGATATGGTCAATTTGGGAACTGCCCTGGCCAGATGGTATAAGGATATTGTTTAAGACAATATAATCTCTTTTACGAAGCCTTCGAAGTTTAGCGGCAACTCTGCGTTCCCCAAAATTCCCTTTCATTCTAGGAATTACCACATTCATGACAAAGTCAGAGCCTACGAAAAAGACCATGAAAATAATAAGAAGGAATGCGAGTTCCATACCTAATAAAGTATTATTAACGGAGGGGTGCTACTATAAAGATAACTAATTATTCATTGTCAGTGATTTATAGCTAACTTGCCTATATTTAGTCCTAAAGCTGTATGGATTTTTAGTATCCATTATTAAATAAGATACTTAGCTAAATACCAAAAAGGCTATACCAATAATATTCAAACTCAAAGACACAAAGAAGACAACCAGCGCCCATTTCGGGTAGATCTTTGCTTCTTTAATGGTATTGGCTAATTCCGTAGAAATCCGCTCATATTCGTTCTTTTCAAAATCCAGGGTATCTTCCAGACTTGAAAGTCGTCGTATTAGGTCTTCAGTATCCAGGTGGATCCCTTGTGAGTGAATTTCTTCCAGTCGTTTCATATGCTGCTCAAAGCTTGCCAGCTCGGAGCATAACAATTCCGATAGTTCATCAATTCTTGCCATAATTCAAGAGGTTTAATATCCGATATCCATGCCTTTGGATATAGACTTTTTAATTACTTTTTTCGTGATTTCTTTCAATAGTTTTAAGCTGATTTGCACCGGTTCAGGGCTTTTCGTCAGGCTAATTGCTTTATTGAGTTCTTTAAATTTTTCGAGGCCATGTTCCCGTGCCATTTGCTTCCCAATATTGGACATACTCATGGAGCGGTGAACGGCGCTCCCTTTGAGGCTGTGTCCATCAAATTCAAACCGAAAGCCCTGTAGTTTTTGTTGCTTATTGATAAATGGAATGGCTTTTACGCCATTGGTTTCCATCCCTCGCATGTATGCTTTATACGTTTCCGGTTTGAACTGTTTCATGGTCAGCTCATGCCGACGTTTGATTTCCAAACGGATATCGGTAAGATTAATCTCTCGTATGAGCTGTACCTCACGAACGGTGGTCAGTTGATGTTCATGAGCTACCCGCTCGGCAGCATGCTGACTACGTTTACCAATAAAATTATCCTTATAGGCTCGACCATCAAAATCAATCCGGTTCACATACAGATGCACATGTTTATGCTCTTTATCCTGATGCACAAAAGCAATTGCCTGTCGCTCGCCCAGTTTCATCTCCCGCATAAAGTCTTTGGTCAGTTCTCCGAGTTTCTGCTGATCCAGTGTGCGTCCATCTTCTATGGTAGGACTCAGGACAAAGGAAAGCGTATTACGTTCACAATGCTCATTCAGCTTTTGGATCTGTTCAAACTCGCGGCTAATTTCCTGCGGAGAATCTCCCACGATATTTTGAGCGTAGACAATCTCTGGCTCCTTTTCCTGGTTCCATCCATACTTCATGGAAGCTTGGGTATGACTAATGGATTTTCCTTTACCAATCATAGATCCAGTTTTTTAATATGTTGCTTCATCGCCTCGGCCAGTTTATAAACTTCAGTAGATAACCTGGGATCCCGTTTTCGGAACATATTCCCAATCGACTTAAAGTTGTTATGAAATTTCACCAGGTCCTTGTAGATAGCAATATGATCATCGCTCATCCGCTCATTGATGGGCAGATCCATCGCAGATTTTCGACAAAATTCACTCAGACTTAATCCCGATCTTTTAGCCTTGATGTTCAGTAGTTTTTTCTGGTACAAAGTACACCTGAATTTGATTAAGGAGGTCTTCCCCTTAAACATCTCTTTTTTTTCATTGCGACCATGGGGAGCAATCAAGATTGTGTCCACAGACACACATCTTGAATTAGGATCTATATTAGAATTTTCCGTTGGATGGGAACCCGTGTCCCCATCATTGGAAATCCTCGTTTTGCCTTCCCTTTTTTTTAGCTTTTCAAAGCTTAAGGAATAGGAAGATTTCTTTTCATTTTCAAAGGGTATTTTCTCGTCGAACATGGCAGAGTTTTTCGTTAAGATCTTTATGTGGGTAAAATCGATATCTCAGGTCTATGGCCTGAGCAAAATGTTCTAGTAAATACGAAGTCATACGATCTCCGGCAGGGTCATGATCCAGGCATAATAAGATCGGATCATTATAACCATCAAAGCCTTTGATAATTTCCTGAATAAAGGATAGGGAGTTGAGTATGATATGATCATGGGTAAAGAATAGTTCAGGATCCAATAGCGCTAAAGACAGGTAATCAAATAAACCTTCGGTAATGATCAGCCCATTTCCATCTTGTTGAAAATAGCTATAGGATTTCGGAGAACTTGAAGCTTTATAAAAAGCATTCCGAAGCTCATAGCCTCCCCGTCTATTTTGTAGACCAATGGCATAATACGGTTTTCCATGTAATTCAAAATGTACTTCACTGGTCAATTCACGAATCAGTTCTCTCGGGATACCACGTTTTTTAGCATAACGGAGTAATTGAAAATTTGATAGTTCCTGAACACAAAGTATATTAATACCCTCCTTTTCCTTTTTAGAAATCTGCTTATGAAAAGACAAAGAAGGTTTTTTAATATCTGTAAATGATAGCTGCTGATCATTGGCCAGAAATTGTAAAGCTTCAGTAATGGAACATTGTTTCAATGCAATAATCAGATCCAGGCAATTTCCACCTTTTCCCAATCCGAAGTCGTACCATCTATTATTACGATAAGAGACATGGAAAGAGGCCTGTGTTTCTGACCGCAGGGGACTCAGAAACCAGGCTTCTTTCACCGTTGTTTTGCTGGGATAATGACCTAATTTAGCGAGTACGTGTACGATGTCTAAATTACGAGCATCTTCACAGCATATTTTCTTTATTTTCATAAGCGTTCTATTTTCTGGATTTTTTTGATGAATTGATGAGAACCCCTCCTAAGCCCTTATAGACATTGAGCTGAAGCTGTCATCAAAAATTCATCAATTCATCATTTTTATTTTCAATAGCAGGCTTTTATTCATCACTTTTATTTTTGATGAACATTTGATGAATAAATGATGAGCTACTAAACCCCTATAAATACAGGGCTTAACCTTCCCCGTTCATCAATTCATCAAAATTCTCGGTCAGAAACGACCTTGAAATGTTAAAATAACGTCCTTTCGCTTCCTGCTGTTCTATCGATCCATCCCCCCACCATACCAATCTTTGATAGCAAAATGTATTCTTTTGATTCTCTAATTTCCAGGAATTCTTTAGCAGTCGTCTAAGCTGGGTAAGATCCGTTTTAATCCGTGTCCGATTCAGTAGTTGTAATGCATCAATCGGGCAGAGTTGAATGTCATCGATATTAAAGTGATCCATACCCATTAGTAAAATGGTGGCCAGTTCTTTTTCTACCCGGTTACGATTATTGGCAAGCAATTTTTTTAAGGCTGGCGTTTTTAACTGAGAATGATGAAACCACATCCTAGTGAGATGTTTGGAATGCAATTGACGGTGTTTTAAAAAATGAAGAAAGGCCGGAACTTCCCGGTTAAGATGATAGAGATAATCCGTTTCTTCAGCTGTAATTTTAGGCACTTTAAGCACCCAGAACCGGGTTTCATTTCCATCAATCTTGATAAAGTTATCCTCATTATTACTGCATAGGATAAACTTTCCAAAGAATTCCACTTCCCGTTTATCCTTCCCTTTAGCCTCCAACTTATTAATGTTGGTGGTACTCAGGTATTTGATGCGCTCGGTCAATTCTTCTTTGTTGAAAAGCACTTCATCAATACAGACTAGTAGCTTATTCGCCCAATCCGCATTAAACTGACTACTAAAACTATCATTGGTCAGATAGGTCATATTATTTTCAAAAATGCTTTTCAGCCATTTCAAAAAGGTACTTTTCCCGGTGGAACGTTCTTTAGAAACCAAACAAAGGATCGGTAAGGTTTGCACCGGTTTGGTATATAATAGTTGCAGATAGTCCAATCCCAATTCAAAATGCTCCCCAAAAATATGTTGGACAAAATTCAGGCTAAAACCTAATTCCCCTTGTATTGGAATATTACTTAACGGGGAATAAATATTGTAGAAATTATGATAGACCGGTTTAAAATTCAGGTGATCGGGAATACAGGTAAAACCATCATATTTTGCAATTTTACTCAGGTATGATTTCCCATGATCCTGTCGAATGGTCTCCACACTCCAGGGCAGCAAAAGCTCATTGAAGTGTCCGGCAATGGTAGGTGCTTTGACTTTTTTATAATACGAAGTCCCTACCCTTAAATATGGTATACTTTTCATAATAGATGAATTTGTGCTGAGAATACAGCAGGTTAAAAAATGAAAAGAATGTGCTTACTGATCCAGCAGCTGGTCAACTATGGGAGTATTAAGATCTTCTTTGGTCACCCGTTCATTTTGAAGAAGCCAGGAATTAAGCTTATGGATATCAAAAAAGATGCGCTTTCCATTAGGCTTACTATGTGGAATAGCACCAGAGGCGGTAAGTTTATACAGGTAGTTTTTAGAGATTCCTGTATAATCACAGGTCTCATCAAAGGTCAGTACTTTCTTTACACCCAAAAGAAGATTTTCAATCCTGTCGAGTTTTTCTTCTAATTTAAACTTGTCCATTGGTATTTGATTTAGAAATTAATAATGAACAAGACGTCTTGTAATCTATAGTAGAATTCTATCGATAAAAGTAGTATTAAACGCAAATAAATAGCGACTGATACGTCTGTAGTTATTCACAGTGGGCTATGATTTAGGCAATTACACTAAAATGCTTTCAATTAGATTTAAGTCATATCAAATTATATTTCAACTTAAATTTTATTTGAATCAAATTGATCAGATTTAATGTTTTGAAATATTTAAATCGGTCAATTGTTAATAACTATATCGATAAACAATGCTGAATATAGAATAGAATAAAAAATGTATTCCGTGTTAACTTAGTTAGAATCCGTTACTGTAATCACGAATGAGCCGAATAATAATTTTATTCGGCTCAAAAAAGTCATATATTTGATTTGAATAATGTATTTATCTGGCTCATATGTATAACTGGCAACTTGAAAATTGGCCTTATTTTGACTATAAATCAAAAGCAATCAATGATATTGTTATTGAATTTGCCTCAGAGACGGGTGAAGTTAAAGGGATTATAGATAGCCTGCCTTCTGACTTTAGACAAGATGCGATTATACAATTTATGATCGATGAGGCCATTAAAACTTCAGCGATTGAAGGGGAATATTACAGTCGTCAGGATGTAATGTCATCGATCAAAAATCGATTAGGTATTGGAAATGGTGCTACTATTAGAGATATCAATGCCAGGGGGATTGCAGAATTGATGGTGGAGGTAAGAGAAAACTTTTCCGAACCTCTAAGCGAGCGATTAATTAAGGGATGGCAAGCGATGTTATTTACCAGATCCAGGTATATTCAGGCTGGGACTTATCGGTCTGGAGAGGAACCCATGCTTATAGTATCAGGGAGATACGGTAGAGAAGAAATTCATTACGAAGCTCCTCCATCTCATCGTGTTCCTATGGAGATGAAACAGTTCATACAGTGGTACAAGAAATTTGATATTGAAAATAATGATATTCGAAGTTCATTGATCAAAACAGCTATTGCTCATTTGTATTTTGAAACGATACATCCTTTTGAAGATGGAAATGGACGTATAGGTAGAGCCATAGCTGATAAATGTCTTTCTGAATCTTTAGGTAGAGTATTAGTATTAAGTATATCCACTGCAATCGAACAAAATAAAGCAGCGTATTACCAAGCCTTAAAAATGGCTCAACGTTCCCTGAATATTACGGATTGGATTGTTTACTTCTGTAATACTATTTTGACCGCCCAGAAAAACGCTAAAGCAGTTATTCGATTTATTTTAAAGAAAGCAAAATTTCTGGATCAACATCGGGAGAATTTAAATGATCGTCAGTTAAAAGTGATCTTAAAAATGTTTGATAAAGGTGTTGAAGGTTTTGAAGGAGGAATGACCGCAAAGAAATATATATCATTAACCAAAACTTCAAAAGCCACCGCCACCCGAGATTTACAGGATATGGCTTCTAAAGGAATTTTGAAACCACAAGGAGGAGGACGGAGTGTTCACTATGAGCTAAATTTAAACCTTAACAAACTCTGAGGTAAATTTTGTTTTGGATAACTATTCCATGAATAAAATTTATTGGCATAAGCATTTTAGATTGAATTTATAAATAAAAAGGGAGAGCAATTTAATTTGTTCTCCCTTTAAAATTTAATACTATAAACTATTATATATTATCATTGAGTTTATTATACCTGCTTGAAGATTATTAAAACTCCACCACCTTTAGCCAGATTTAGGTGGAGATTCGAAGTCCTATCTACACGAATTTTTTCAACCTCATAATCTTCTGCATAATGATTTGCATTTAAACCATCCTTCAAGATTGTTGCTTCATAGTTAGCTCCATCAGTTAGAAAATCTAATTTAAGATCTAATTCATGTTCAGACCAATCTGTCATAGATCCTAAATACCAATTTTTACCATTGTTTCTTACTATGGTTAAGTATTCTCCAATCTTTGCTTCAATCACTTTAGTCTTATCCCAAACTGTAGGAATTTTAGAGATAACCTCTACCGTTTTTTTATCTTTTAAATAGGATGAGGGACTATCACAAAGCATTTGTAGGCCACTTTCATAAATTACATACATTGCTGCCTGATGTGCTCTTGTCCCCATACTCATTGGACGATCAAAAATAACAGCGTGATTTTTAAGTTGAGCATTTCTCATAGCTCCTGGCGTATAATCCATAGGACCTATGGCATTTCTGGTAAAAGGTAAAATTAAATTATGTGTAGGGGTAACATCATCAATCCATTTGTTATTTTCATTTCCGTGAACACCTTCATAACTAATAACATTAGGATAAGCTCTTCTAAGTCCAGAAGGCTTGTAAGCCCCATGAAAATCAACCAAAAGTTTACGCTTGGCGCATTCTTTTGCAATTTTCTCATAGGAATTAACCATTTCCTGATCTGCTCTTTGCATAAAATCTGTTTTAATTCCTACAGCCCCCCAATCGGCATAGGTATCAAGAATTTGCTCCATATTAGCATCGAGTGGTTTCCACAGGCACCATAAAATTATTCCTACATTTTTCTTTTTACCGTAAGCTATAAGTTCCTTAACATTTATTTCCGGATTAAATTCTAAAATTTCAGTGGTAGATTTTGTCCAACCCTCATCAAGAATCACATATTCTAAACCATAATCAGCGGCAAAATCAATGTAATATTTATAGGTTTCTGTATTTAATCCAGCTTTAAAGTTTACATCGTATAAATTATTTGCATTATACCAATCCCATGCGATCTTACCTGGTTTAACCCAATCAATATTCTTTAACTCGGACGGTCTGGATAACAAATAAACAAGATCTTGTTCGATTAGATCTTTATCTCTAGCAGAGGCTATAAATACTCTCCAGGGCAAGCTGCGGGTTCCTTTTGTTTTAGCAATATATGGAAACTCCTCTGTTATTACAAGGTTTCGATCACCTGAACTACCCTCGACAGGTTCAGTTTTGGCTACAGCTTTAGGAAACTTTGCTTTTAAATTTCCATTTCCATCACTTTCTAAGAAAAGATTGGGGTAATCATACAAATCGGCTTCTGAAATTAAAATATTCATTTCATCTGCCTTAAATAGTATAGGCATTGCTCCAAATTTTCCTTTCTCCAAAGTGTCGATCGCGACCTGGGTAAATGTTTGTTCATAGTGAGAATAGGTTGATTTTTCATATGGGAAAAGGGACGTTGTGGATTTTGGGAATTTTAAATCTAACTGTTCATTATCAATGGTAATGTCATTTTTAAATGTAGTGTTGAAGCGATACGCAAAACCCTCATTATAGACTCTAAAACTCAAATAAAAATCTTGTTTGAAATAAAGATTAAGTTCGTTGAAATTCTCTATGATATTTTTTGACTTTAATGGAATAGGTACCTGAATATTGTTGTGTACACTATTGTTTTTTGTTTTTTTAATTATAGGATTGCTCCCTAATGTATTACTATTCACATCAATCGAGATCGTTGCCTGGGGAAGTATGAGTTTTGTATTTTTATATACAGAAAAGGATATGTTTTCAGCTATATTTATTTTAACCTCTGTTTCCTTGTTAGGAGAACTAATTGAAAATTCTTGAGAAACAGATTTTAGCGATAGTAATAAAGCGATTAAAGCCAATGTGCATCGTATGTTTTGAAATCTCATATACTTAATATTTATTGTTGAAATTAATTTTTAAATGTCTCCCCTTTTTCTAATTCTGCCGAATATTTTTTGTTGCGATAATGAATAATTGTTTTTCCCATTAGTAAAAGTGATTTTAAATTCAGAAATATTATAATGATATTCCGAAAGCAAAGGATGATTTCCTAGTATTACTTTTTTAGAAAAAATTTTCAAGTTCCGTGTTTGAAATACCAACCTTTGGATTGAAATTGTCGGACTCCATATATTTAATGATTGAGTTATAAAGTTCAACTGCCTCTGGTTGATCAAAAATTTTGGAAAGTTGAGAGGTGCATATTAATAACTTTCCTTTGCCTATTTTCAATTCGTATATCATCCCTAGTTTATGATTGCGTTCAAGATTATCAATTACCTGAACTATCGGTTTGAGCTCATGGGGTAGTTGATCAATAATCATTGCACTGCTCGCTTTTATAATTGAAAACCATTGCCAGTTTGTATGATTATCGGTAGGGAATCTTTCAAAGATTGGATGTTGTGAATCTATTAATAGTCCCAGGGTTCCTGGTGATACTGGCTTATTTACATTTTCACTTATGGATTTAAACATTCCATAGTTCCAGAATTCAGGTGGGAAATGACCTGGAAAACTATTGTTTTTTATGTTTTCTGAATCTGGAAATAATAGCACTTTTCCACCGGCATTAAGTCGATCGAATAACTCATTATCTAAATTATGCTTGACTAAAACTTCTTTAGCAACGACTGGCGACTTAGGCTTATAAACCCATATTGGATAATCATTAGCGCTAAGAGAATTATTGAGTTCTAAATGTAAATTAAGCTTACCTGCATTTTCGGATAGGTTTAAATCTGCTCGAATAGTACCGATATAAGTATTGCCCCCCTGTGATGATTCTTTTGGTTGGAATTGGCCTTCTGCAATAGTGTCATTACCTTTTGAAGTGATACTCCATTGTAAAGGTTCATTTATTGAGCTTTTGCCATAATTTGATACAATAATGTCTGCTTGAAATTTTTCATCGGTGGTCCAGCAATACTTAGAAAATTCAGCAAGAAGTGTGATGTCACTACAAGATTGTTTCCATTTTTCTTTTGAAATTACATTTTTACTATCCATAAATGCATCTAAAACACCTACCAATGCGGTACCTTGCCCAGGGAAATCCTGTAGATCCAACAACTGAAATCCTGCAAGGCTATCTGTTCTAAGAGCAGCTTCCATTTCTGCTTTATAACAAAGTGCAGCCCATGCCCCTGAGGCTTTTTGGAAAATACTGTCCATTTCTGCCATGCCGGATTTCTCTAGATTTTTTTGAAATGATATCAAGTTCCATGGTTTCAATACTCCGGTATATTTATGAATTTCTTCGTAGTCCGGATAAATTTGGTATTGTCCAATTTCATGGCTTATTACAGGAATTGAAAGTCTCAATACAGCATCATCGAAGGTTCTGGTGGTTGAAGGATATTTTGTGTTCAGAATACCTCCCTCATGACTATCGGCATAAGCATGGGTTAAACGCGTATGTGTTTCTATACTATCACTTGCTGAAGGTGTTCTGGATCCAACGAAAAAATCTACATAATCTCCAGGCTTTAAATACCCAATATTATTATTGGAACCCATGGTATAAAGAGGACGATTGTCATAAGCTTTAAGTTTTTTTATATACTCAGCAACCCGGTCATGACCACTCCAAATTTCATTTCCAGGAGAAAATAAAACAAAAGAAGGATGATTGCCGTATTCATCTAACATTGCTATACCTTCTTCGAATTGCATTTTTGCGATGGAATCGGAATCCATACCCCCCCAAAAAGGAAGCTCTACCTGAAGATAAATACCTAATTTGTCAGCTGCTTTGAAGGCTGCTTCTGGAGGACAATAAGTATGAAAACGGTAATGGTTAATGCCATATGATTTTGCAATTCCATAAATTCGTTTCCATTCTTCAGTAGTCATCGGAGGATAACCCGTAATAGGAAATACTGCCGCTTCGTGCTTCCCTCTTAGAAATGTGGTAAGACCATTGATAGTAAATTTTCTTCCCTTTGCTTGAAACTCACGCATTCCAAATTCTTCAATAATAGTACTTTTGATGCTATCCTTATATACGGTGGCCTCAAGTTCATATAATGGTTGATCGAATTCATCCCAAAGTTTTATATCATTTTTAAATTCAAATGTTAATTGAATTTTGGATTGATCTTTAATCTTATATCGCTTTGAAGAAATTTCATCTCTCTGAGTTTTCCCTTTTTTATTCAACTTCAGAATGATGTCAAAATCTTTATAATCAGTATCATTGTTTATTTCTAAATCAACAGTAATCCTTTTTGCCTGTATATCCGGATGTATTTTTATAGAATTAATTCTCAAATTATTAAAGGCTTCCAGGTGCATATCTCCTAGTATTCCATTCCAATTGGTTTGTGTATCATCAGAGTAGATGTGAACATTCCCATATGGTGTCAAATCTAAATCGTTATTCACCATAATAGTTATATAATGCTCCCCTGGGGCAGCATAGTTGGTAATATCAAATTTTTGAGGTGATTGCAAAAGATGGGATTTTCCAATGTATAAGCTGTCAATCCAAATTTTTGAGACCTTAGTTCTTTCCAGGAATAATTCTACATGCTTGCCTTTAAAATTTGCAGGAATATTTATTTTTCTGCGATACCACGCAGCTCCTTCATATTTGTTAGGTCTGTTTAAGTGTAAAGTTGTTGTATCCTTATTGATTATTCCTTTTTTCCTTAGATCCGTTGTGCCAGGTAATTCAATCTTATCATTCAGCGTTTTCAAAAACCATTCTTTTTGAACTCCCACTTGCGCAGTGTCTAAAGAAAATTGCCAATTTCCATTAAGTGGTAGAATATTAGAAGTATCTGGATTGTTCTCTCGTGTGCATCCGCTAAGAAAAATAGATAAGAATAGTAACACAAAACAGTTACAGAAGATGGATTTCATAATAAAAAGGATTAGTGATAATACTAAAATCGAATAAAAAATAAAGCTGACGTAAAATAATTCGATGATTTATCATTCAATTTTATTTTTTGATAATGATTTGACAAAATAATATTAATTCTTTGAAGAAACTCGGTATAAATTTGATCTTGATAATATTTAAGTGCCTCTATTCCCAATAATTTATATTCTGCATCGAAAAGGTTGTAGTGGCTTTTAAATAAAACAATGTATCAGTAAAAACTATATTTTATGAATCAAATAAGAGAAAGTTTGTATCTTTTTTTCTTGTTGCTCAGTTTCGGAGTATTTGGTCAAAAGACTATTACGGGAACCGTCACAGATGCCAATGGCATGCCTTTGCCAAGTGTTAATGTAATTCTGCAAGGAACAGATAACGGTGTTGTAACCGATTTTGACGGTAACTATCAAATTGAAGGGGTATATCCTGAGGATTATCTGGTTTTCAGTTTTATCGGAATGGAGCAACAATCATTTTTAGTAGGGGAACAAACTACTATTGATGTAGTTCTTCAAGATGGAGCCAACAATTTAGATGAGGTTGTACTTGTAGCCTATGGAACAGCCACCAAAAGAGATTTGACCGGAGCTGTAAGCACAATGTCTAGTGAAGATATGGAAACCTTTCCTGCTACCGATGTAAATCAGGCTATTCAGGGTAAATTGTCTGGGGTTCAGGTAACCCAAAATTCGGGTAGCCCCGGCTCAGCAATGAGTATCAATATAAGAGGAGTTGCATCATTTGGAAGTAATGATCCATTATATGTTGTTGATGGATTTCCAACTCAGGATATTTCCTTTTTAAACCCTAATGATATTGAAAGTATCTCTGTTTTAAAAGATGCATCTGCTGCTGCTATTTATGGGGTGCGCGCTAATGCTGGAGTTGTTATTATAAAAACTAAAAGTGGGGTTTCGGAAAAAGTAGTAGTCTCATTAGATAATTTTGTAAGTATTCAAACGGTACCACAGCAAATTGACATGTTAGATGCCCCAACCTTTGCCAGGTTTGCTATGGAAACTGGTCAAGATCAGGGTGTGAACACTCTTGAGGAATGGAATAATCCGTCTAATTTAAGAACTGTAAACTGGCAGGATTATGCATTTGACACTGGTGTGAAAAATGTTCATAATATAAGTATTAGAGGAGGTAGCGATAGATCCAAAACTGCATTTAGCCTTGGAATGGTAAATGATGACGGTATTGTAGTTTCAGCAAAGTACAAGCGTTATAATATTGGATTAAATACCGACTATAAAATAGCAGAAGGACTTAAGTTCAGAGGAAGTATTAAATATGCTTACGCTGAAACATATAATAATTTAGCGGCAGGTTTCTATGGTTTCGCCAGAATATTTGATAATGTTCCTTATTTGAATAATAGTGGTATAGCTGCACCATATGACGATAATGGAAACTATGGCGTTTTTACGGATAGTCAGTTGATTTCAAGTAGTACTAATGTCATTGCAAATGCTTTATTATATGATAATGATAATAATAGCACTACTTTATTAACTAATATGGCTCTGGATTATGAATTTCTGGACGGATTCAAAATTACAGGGAAATTTGGCTATCGTAATAATGGTTATAGCGGGAGTAGCTTCGTGCCTACCTATTTCCGTAGTGCGAATGATCAAAATGCAAATGCTTCCTATTCCGTAAATCAGTCTAAAACCAATCAATATATAGGTGAGCTTTTACTAAATTACAAAAGAGTATTTGATAAGCATAGTTTAGATATTCTTTTAGGTTCTTCAGCTCAAAAAGAGCTTTATGAAAATATTGCAACCACCGGGCAAGGATTTCTAAATAATAGCATACGTGACCTTTCATCAGCCAATGAAATAATTAATTATTCCGGAACTAATGGTACCGCAACCTTCGCAAGTACTTTTGCACGCTTAAATTATGTATTTGATCAAAAGTATTCCTTTACGGCTACTGTACGAAGAGATGGTGTTGGTAATAAATTTGCATCAGATAATTTATATGGAGTATTCCCTTCTGTGGCAGGTGCATGGAATTTAGATCAGGAGAGCTTTATGGATAATTCCGTATTTGACTTATTAAAATTACGTGGTAGCTGGGGGGAAACTGGTAATAGTCAAGGTATTGAAGCTTTCCGGTATATGGCTACCTATACTTCAGGGGCTACGCAGGAAAATTCAGGTTATGTTTTTGGCGGATCCCCCGTAACTGGATTGTCATTAGCGAGTCTTGCGAACCCGGATTTAACCTGGGAATCTCAGATACAAACAAATATAGGTTTGGATTTTGAGCTTTTTGACTCAAAATTTTACGGAACAATTGATTATTTTAATAAGTCAGCTAAAGATTTCTTACTGGATCAGACAATTCCAGCTCAAAACGGATTTACGACAATGGCCGTTAATGCCGGAAATGTTGAAAATAAAGGTATTGAAGTTCTTTTGGGCTATCGTAAGTCCGAGGGAGATTTTACCTGGGATCTGTCAGGAAACATAAGTGTTATAGAAAATGAGATAACAGATTTAGGTAATCAGGAGTTTGTAACGTACCCTTCAAATTTTACACCAAGCTTTAATACCAGTTGGTCAGGGTTTACCCGATCCTATGTGGGAGGAAATGTAGGAGCATTTTATGGATATCGGGCAAATGGGATATTTCAATCTCAAGAAGAGATAGATCAGCTTAATGCTGGAGCACCTGATGGAGAATATCAACCTGCATATGGTTTAAATCCCATCGCACCCGGAGACCGAAGATTTGAAGATATCAATGGGGATGGAGAAATCACTGCTGAGGACAGAGAGATTATCGGAAGTCCTATTCCGGATTTATATGGAGGCTTAAATTTTAATGCAGCCTATAAAAATTTTGATTTTCAATTGGCAATATATGGAAGCTATGGAAATGATATTTTAAATTTTATCAAAAGTCAGAATGAAAGTCTGGGAGCCTACGGATATAATTCTGTATATACGAATGTTAGCCAGGAATACTATAATAATCGTTGGACACCAACGAATCCATCTAATACTTATGCCAGGGCAGTTATTGAGGATACTAACCGAAACGGAAGAATATCAGATTATTTTGTTGAAGACGGTTCGTTCTTAAAGCTAAGAAACATTAAACTGGGATATAACTTACCGCTATCTATTTTAGAACGCTTCAGTGCTTCTCGTGCTAATTTATATATCAGTGGACAAAACCTTATAACGCTGACCAGTTATAGTGGCCTGGATCCTGAGATAGGAACAGCAACAGATATAGATGGAAACGGAGGTGTGCAAACAAGAGGGATCGATTTTGGGTCATATCCTAATTCTCCAACAATAACTCTTGGGTTAAACTTACAATTCTAAAATTAGAAAAATGAAAAAGCTAGGTAAAATAAATAAGATTAAAATAATCACTTTAAGCTTGTCAGCAGCCTTTATATCTTGCTCGGATGATTATCTGATTGATGAACAATACGATGGTCTGACTTCCGAAATAGTGTATTCCGATCCTACGACTGCAGCCGCAACCGTTACATCTATATATGATGCCATGCAAATGGATATGGTAGAAGCAACTATTAAGGGTCTGAATTATCCAAATACATATTCAACACTTGATTTTTATAATATCGGGAGTGATACCTTTTTCAATACCTACGAGGTGCCTACGGATTTTGATGGTATAAACCAGTTATGGATAAAAATGTATGGCGGCATCGTTGATGCTAATAATGCTATCTATAATATTGAAAATATGATTGAATCCGGAAATATTGAAGAAGAATATGGAAATCGACTTATAGGGGAAAGTTATGCGCTTCGAGGAATTTATTACTCAATGTTAGCATCGAATTTTGGAGGAGTTCCTCTCGTAACTGATATTACGACCACTTCTGAAGAAAGCTTATATACCCCTCGTAGTAGCCAGAATGAGATATTTGAGCATGTCGTTCAAGATTTACAGATGGCTATTCAATATTTGCCATGGTCGTATAATGCAGAAAATACAGGGAGGGTTACCAGAGGAGCCGCCTATGCTTATCTGGGTAATGCTTATATGTGGCTAAACGATTATAATAGTGCAATTAGTGCCTACGAAAATTTAGAAGGACGTTATACTTTAGAAAGTAATTATCTAGATATTCATGATTATGAAAATAGAAATGGAGTTGAGTCTATCTTTGAAATTCAGATGTACTCTCCTAGCGGCGCGGCTAATTGGGGTGGTAATGATGATAATATGAATAATTTTCAATGGTTTACAATGCCTATAGAAATCCAAACTTATGGAGGATATACTGTTCCTACGGAACAATATTATAATTCGTTTGAAGAAGGAGATTCCAGAAAGCTTGCTACACTTATTGGCCCTGGAGAGGAACATCCAGACCCTGATATTAATATATCAGAATATCCAAATATTCAGGCAAATTACGGAGGTATCAATACTTGTGGTACCGTGGAAAATCCATGGATACAAGAAGGTCGAAGCGGCTATTATGAAGTAAAGTTCTGGAGGAACCCGTTAATTGATGCTTATGTTGGTAACATTTTTAGCGATCAAAACCTGATCCTTCTAAGATATGGACAAGTGCTCTTAAGTCTTGCTGAGGCTAATCATCGGGTAGGAAATGATGCTGCAGCTGAACAATACTTAATGCAAGTTAGAAATCGTGCGGGCTTAAATAATTTACCTTCTGGGAATATGTTAGATATAATTCTTGAAGAATATAGGCATGAATTAGGTGGAGAATTTTCTTTATGGTGGCTTTTAAGACGATCTGGTGAACATATTAGATACATTTCAGAACATTTCGGAGTGAGCATTCCTAACGGAAAAGATATTTTACCAATTCCTCAGGAACAAGTTGATGCTAACCCTAATTTAGAACAAAATCCCGGATATTAAGACTATTTGAATGGAGTTCGTTCTAGTCATATCATTTTTAGTATTCTACAAAGGTTTCGATTTATCGAAACCTTTGTAATTACGAAATTGTATGAACTTCTAACAAAGTGGCAGCTTGTTATAAAATGTATTCCATATTGCCATCGCAAAATATTCAATTTTCCCCCTTATAGAATCATTTAGTTACTTGTTTATTTCATTTTGAGGAAATTTAGTACTGATAAAATCTTACTATTAATTGAGTAAATAGTATTATTTTTAAATACGCATTCAAGTTACCTTGTCATTGTTAATTATTTAATAATTTCTCTTTATTTAAAGAATTCATCAACTAAAACGTTATCGTAATATGAGTAGACTTTTACTAATAATTAAAAGATTTGAGCATTATAATTCTAAACATTTTTGCATTATTGGTTGCATGCTCTTAAGTCTGGTAGGTACGGCTCAGAAGACAGTGTCCGGAACGGTTACCGATGCTGATGGAACCGTACTAATGGGCGTAAATGTGATTGAAAAAAATACATCAAATGGAGTGACCACAGATTTTAATGGAAATTATACTATTGATGTACAGGATCAAACCGTTCTGGTTTTCAGTTTTTTAGGTTTTGAAACTAAAGAGGTGTTAGTACTCGATAAGAAGGAAGTGAATGTTAGATTATCGGAAAATCAGGAGAGCCTGGAAGAGGTGGTTGTTATTGGTTATGGGGTTCAGAAATTAAGTAATGTGAACTCTTCGGTATCTTCGGTAAAAGCAGAGGATATTCAAAATCTTTCCCAGGTTTCTGTAGATCAAATGTTACAAGGGAAAGCAGCAGGTGTAACCGTTACTAATAATTCAGGGCAACCCGGTAGTGCGGTATCTGTAAAGATTAGAGGAACTTCTTCTCTTTCGGGAACTAATGAGCCACTGTACGTAATCGACGGTGTGCCTATTTCTGGGGATGCTACTAATCAAAGTACCAGTGGACGTCCTGTAGCTGGAGGTAATTTTAGTAATGCGGGTAATGTTGCTGTTAGTCCTCTTTCATCAATTAATCCTAATGATATTGAATCTATAGATATACTAAAGGATGCTTCTGCTACTGCAATCTATGGTTCCAGAGGCGCTAACGGGGTGGTTATTATCACTACAAAATCTGGGAAAAGTGGGAAAGGTCGTCTAACCTTAGATTCATATGTTTCTTTTCAAGAGCAAAGCAAGTTTTTAGATGTCATGAATCTGCGAGAATATGCTGTTTTACAGAATGATCTTGCCGAAACTTATGGCATAAGCCCACGTATAGAATTTGCCAGGCCACAATTGTTAGGTGATGGTACTAACTGGCAGGATGAAATTTATCAGACTGCGATGTTTGAAAATTATCAGGTATCTTTTGGTGGGGGAAAGGAAAATGTGAATTACTATATTTCAGGAGGATACACCAATCAGGAAGGAACTGTAATTGGTTCGGCTTTTAAACGATATACCTTTTTAACCAATTTGGACGCAAAATTAAAAGACTGGTTAAAAGTGGGGGTAAATATCAATAGCGGTTTTACTGACCAGGATATTACCTTAAACGGTCAGCAAAACGGTATTATTAGCACTTCTTTATTAAGCACACCAGACGTTGCGGTGAGAAACCTGGACGGCTCTTATGCAGGTCCACCGGAAGATGGTAATCTGGGGTCTTTTATTAACCCAGTAGCCTCAGCACTTTTAAGGACCAATCAATTGGATACGAAAAATTTTTATGGAAATGTATTTGCTGAAATAAACTTGTTCAAAGGCCTTAAGTACAGATTCGAATTAGGTGGTAATGCTAGTTTTAATAATAACAAACAATTTAATCCAACCTACCAGTGGGGAAGTGCTATCAACGATCGGGCAACTCTAGATGTGCGTAACCAGGATTCCTATTCCTTGAATGTGAAAAACTTGCTTACCTATTCTAGAAGTTTCGATAAGCATAATGTTACCTTGCTTTTAGGACAGGAAGCGAACGATGCACACTGGAAAGGTTTAAGCGTTCAGGGTGCTGGTTTTGTAAGCAATAATCTACCGGAGCTAAGCGTGTCCGACCCCGATGAATTTATTTATCAGGATCAATATAAAGGAAGCCAGGCACTATATTCCTATTTTACCAGACTTATTTATGACTTTAATAATAAGTATAGTCTTACTGCTTCGTTTAGGGCAGATGGTTCTTCCAAATTTGCGAAAGAAAATAAATGGGGATATTTCCCAGCTGTATCGGGGTCCTGGAATATTTCAAATGAAGATTTTATGGAGAATATCAATGAACACTTAAATAATCTTAGGATTAAAGTAGGCTATGGGGAAACCGGTAATCAGCAGATAGGAAACTATCTTTACGGTTCCACAATTAACGCCGTACCTACCGGATTAGGACAAGGCTTCCTCGTTAGTAATATAGATAATCCCGATCTGCAATGGGAAACATCCAAACAAACAAACATCGGGCTGGATTTCTCTCTTTTTGAGAATAGTTTGTCAACTACTGTCGAGGTATATAATAAAACTTCAGAAAACTTTCTTTACCAGGCGCCACTGCCACTATATTTAACTGGCGGTCAGGGTTACGAAGGCGGTGTGGCTGCTCCTTATATCAATATTGGAGAGATGGAGAACAAAGGGATTGATGTTACCGTAAAATATAATAAAAATTTCGGAGATTTCAGCTGGAATTCTTCTCTAGTATTATCTAAATATAATAACGAAGTTGTTTCAGTGTATAGCGGTGCAAGTATTCAAAAATCCGTAGCTTTTAACGATTATACTACTGGGATAGTAACTAATACGACTTCGGGAAGACCTATCGGCCAGTTTTATGGGTTGGAAACCAGGCGGATTATTAGGACAGAGGAGGAGCTAGCCCAGGCGCCGCAGACGTTTTTTGGTACCTCTGCCCAAACTTCACAGCTAGGGGATATTGAATACGTAGATCAAAACGGGGACGGTTTTATAGATGATTCTGATTTAACTTTTATAGGAAACCCTAACCCGGATTTCACATACGGTTTCACCAATAAATTTAATTATATGGGATTCGAACTTTCCGTTTTCTTACAGGGAACGGTAGGTAACGAAATCTTAAATCTTACGCGTAGAGCAACAACCTTAAATACCAACCTGTATCAAAATCAACTTGCTGAAGCTATAGATTTCTGGAGTCCGGATAATATAGATGGCGAACTTCCAAGACCTGTAGGTTCGCTAGGCCATCCTAACATCAGGGTGTCCGACCGGTATGTCGAGGACGGTACCTACTTACGTATTCAGAATCTTACTTTCGGGTATACACTACCCACTGAAGTCGTAAACAAATTTTACCTGTCTAAATTAAGGATCTACACTAGTGCACAAAACCTGCTGACGTTTACAGATTATAGCGGGTACGATCCAGAAGTTGGTGCCTTTAACCAGGATGCGTTGCTTAACGGAGTAGACAATGGAAGGTATCCAACACCGCGAACCATAACCCTTGGGGTAAATGTTGAATTTTAATAATGAGAATATGAAAAAGTTTTATAGTAATTATAGCATACTATTAGCAATAATTTTAATGGGATTTTCTTCCTGTTCTGATGAATTCCTAGAAAGACCGCCTGAAGACACCTATAGTTTAGACGAATTTTATAGCACTAACGAGCAGGTCGAAGCCAGTACCAATGCCTTATATGGGAAAACATGGTTTTTTCTTCATAACAAAACCCTGTATGCGATTGCTGAAGTGGGTGGCGGTAATGCTTTTACCTACTCTAGTGATGTGAATGGATTAAGGTTGTTGAATATTACTTCTACAGATCCTGTTTTAACAGATGCCTGGAAATCTTGTTTCGCCACCGTGGCGCAATCCAATTCCCTTATTAACTTGTTACCTTCGCGGGTGGGGAACGAAGTAAACGAGGAGGTGTTAAACAATACCCTTGGCGAAGCACATTTTATGAGGGCCCTTTCTTATTTTTATTTGGTACGCCTATGGAGGGCAGTTCCTATTATAGAAAATAATGCCGCACATGTAAATGAACCTCAACTAAATACAAATCCTGAAGAAGATATCTATCGTTTTATAGAATCCGATCTTAATTATGCTATCGAGAATTTGTATGCCAAAACCAGAGGTAGTAATTACGAGGCCAATGGTCATGTTTCGAAAGGTTCTGCCAGGGCCTTGCTAGCAAAGGTACTATTGTACCAGGAAAAGTATGATGAGGCCAGGGCGATGGCAGAACAGGTAATCAATAGTGGAGAGTTCAAATTATTTGGTGGTGAACAACTGCCTAATCAGTCCTTCGGTGATCTCTATAAAATAGCAAATAATAATAACGAAGAATCTATTGTCGCTTGGCAATGGACTTTGGGTAACTACTTTACTGGGAATTACCTAAATACGATGTTTGCTTATTCCTCCATAATTAATAATTCGACTTATGGTGGTACTTTTGCACCTTCTCAGGATTTGCTCGATGCTTTCGAGCCGGGGGATTTAAGGCGTAAACAAACGGTGATGCTTCCCGGTGATTATTATCCTGATTTGCCATCTGCTAACGGTCCGGATTTTACAGTTCCCGATGATATTGATCCACAAAATGCCGGGGCGGGTATCAAAAAATATGTAGTAGGTAAAAATGGGATAACCGATGGTAACGGAGGAAGTCCTAACAACACTTATATCATGCGTTACGGCGAGCTGTTTTTAATACATGCCGAAGCCATATTGGCGGGAGCTCAAAGTACGGCTGACCCGGCAGCCTTGGAATCTTATAATACAATAAGAGAAAGGGCGGGCTTGCAGCCGGTAAATTCTTTCACTTTTGACGATTTATTGCACGAGCGAAGGATCGAACTTGCTTTTGAAGGAGACTACTGGTTTGATCTTGGCAGGATTTCTCCTCAGAAAGCAGTTGAGATTGTTGCGGCACAAAACCGCGGAGATGAGGATAATCCAGAATATGCAGATCCTAGACCGACAGATTTTATACTTCCTTATCCTTCTTCAGAACTTATTTTAAATCCCAAGTTGGGACAGGATCCCGTACCTTATAATTTTGATTAAAATAATTTTATTATGAAACATATAAAAATATTATATAAAGTAACCATACTGGTCTTTGTTGCCGGATTAATGTTTACTTCTTGCGATAATGAGGATGATAGTAACGGATCTTCAGAATTAATAGTGGAAAGTATCAGTTTTGCTGAAAACGACTCTCTGGTAAATACTGGGTATGCTAATAATATGTATATCATTAGAGGGGAAGGTTTTAGTGATTTAAGAAAAATTTATTTTAATGAGACCGATACCTATTTTAACCCCACTTTAGTTACTGATCAGGTAATTTTTGTAACCATAGCAGACGGCACACCTTTTAGAGGAGAGAATAATAACCTTGTTTTACAAACCAGTGATAATTCTGTTACTTATGAATTTCCTATAGGTGCACCGCCCCCAAGCATTACAGGCTTTAATCCTTTAGCCGGCGGAGCAGGAGATATTGTTACCATAGAGGGAGAGGTGTTTGACGATTTAATTGAAGTGCGGTTTGGAGATATTCCTGCGGAAGTGGTTTCTTCTACAACTACAGAAATTAAAGTAAGAGTGCCTGAAGGCGTGGTGCAAGCCCCTATATTCGTGGAGACCGAAGGAGGGATTACCCGGGCCACTCAAACATTTGGATTCAAATATCTTATTTATGATGATTCTCTGGACAATAGCTGGTGGATAGGCGGCTGGGACGGTACCCAAGACTTTGAAAATACCGAACAGGTACGTAGGGGTGACTTTGCTATTAAAAGAACCTACACCGGTGCTTATTCTGGTTTCCAAATAGGTAATGGTACCGGGGAACTATCGGTTAGCGATTACCAGGCTATAAAGATGTCTATTTATACAACTTCCGGCGGACAAAATGTTCAGTTGGTTATCAATAGTAATTATGATGCACCTTATGTGATATCGCTTACCCAGGGAGAATGGACGAATATTACCGTTCCTTTTGAAGAGCTGGGATCACCATCGGGTACTATCAATGAAATAGTTGTGCAAGAGATTAGCGGTAACGCCCCTGTAGTGATTTACATAGATGACATAGGTTTAATATAATAATATAAGTTGTTGAAATATCACTGTTTTAAAAGGCCGGTAAGTTTATTACTGGCCTTCTTTATTCGTTAAACTGGAATATCTCAAAATTTATAAGTATCAGGGGAAAATGAAGAAGAATATTATTTATGAATCCAATACCGAAAAGCTTTAATCTCCTATGCTAATCTTCCGCAAATGACTTTTTAGTTTCGCCACTTGGTTATAAATAGTATTTGAAAACTTCCGATTTCGCCCTTAATTCAATATATTTTAATCCATTGAACTAAAATTGATAGTAATTATTAGAGGTCTTTTTTTACTAATCATAATTTTTATGAAAAATAATCCTAGAGAAAACCAATTTAATGTATCTGGAATTTGCCTTTAGTTTCACAATTATATAGTATTGACTTCTGATTGTGTGTTTTTTATCTTTTCTGAAGCTTAAATAGTAAAGTTTTAATAAAGTTTATCGGAATGTTGATATCAATAACCCAAAAGATCAACCCTATAATTTCTAAAATCATGTGGTAAGAGGCCTTGATATTGTTATATTTTTTCAATTTAAAGCAGCATTTTAATTGATAGGAATTTAAAATTTTAAGGATATTTCATTTCTATTAATCGTTTTATGAAAATCAAAGACATTTTGTACCCTTTCGTTGGTATTCGCCGTTTCTATCCAGTCAGACCAGACCATAAACCAAGACCATTTTGGTTGTCTTTCTAGAATATTTGTTTTCGGCAATTGCCCTACTTCTCCCAATGCGATAGGCTTTCCATCAGCGAGTTTTAAGAGGCTTTCGTAATCTTTTTGCTCATAATCATAGTGATAAACATCGGTAGCCAGTATGTCAACAAATTCTTTTCCAGGGTAAAAGTCTTTGTAAGCATAAGCTTCGTCGTAAGGAATATCCCTGGGACCATTTGCATTCCACACCCAGATTAAGTTATTAATTTTGTGCACTGTGGTTAGACGATGGTAGAGCATTTTCCATAGTTTTT
Source organism: Zunongwangia mangrovi (assembly GCF_900112105.1). GTDB lineage: Bacteria > Bacteroidota > Bacteroidia > Flavobacteriales > Flavobacteriaceae > Zunongwangia > Zunongwangia mangrovi. Next base: position 956,364 of record NZ_FOKV01000001.1, read on the forward strand.
GATATCCATTTTTTCCCGGTTGGTTTCCCCACCAAAACCACACACCATTCATTTCGTGATAAGGTCGCCATAGTACCGGAATATTCGCTTTTTGCAATTTATTCAATGTTTTGGCGATCGTATCTACCTGCGCTTTCCATCGCTTATTTATGGCGGTTCCATCGGTAATAAGCGCCTTCCATTGTTCCTGTGAAAAGTCATTTTGCACACTACTGCTCCATCCATATGGAGCCTCGTCTATAGGTCGACCAACATGCCACATCAAGGTTATAATTGCACCTTCTTTGTGTTTTTTCTTAGCTTCTCTAACTATTCGTTCCCCAGGATTATTTTCCCGGTTCCAGTAAAGATCGGTTCCCCAAACCGCGGGATATTTGCCAGAGATATTTTCGGCGATATTGTAAAAATGATCGGGTTCTTCGTTATAACTATGTTGTCCTGAAAGTATGTTTTGATCAAGGTTATAGATAAAGGATAGTAATTTTTGCGCTTCTATACTTGCATCTTTATTTACCGGTTGCTGCGCGTAGCTATAAGTGGTAAATAATATTGCAGTCATTAGAAAATAATATGGGTTTATCATCATTAATTTTTTTGAATTACTCTTTTAATAAGTGATTTGCGGCAATAACCAGGAACAAGTAATCTGTAGTACCTCCACCTAGTACATATTCGGTTTGCTGCCATAAATACGGCCATTCCAGTAGTTCTGGGAAGTCTGGCCGTATAAGAGCAGTTCCCGATCCGATTCCTCCCGGCACATAAGAATGTTCACCACGATTAGGACCGTAAGCCTGGGTAATGGATCTGGATCCTACTCCAGATGTAAATGAAGATGTATTAACGCCCGGATGAGCTCCCAGAATAAAATTTAATGCATTAAGTAGGTACGAACTGGGAAATTCTTGAGGGAAAGCGGCATGAAAAAAATACTGTTTCATGCCAAAATTTTGGATTCCCCAACCGGCGCCCCATATATCTGGTTCGTACGGAACTCCATATGGTGTTTTGCTTCCCTGTTCTTTTACAGTCTCTAAAAACGAAAGGGAGTTTGTCTTCAAAAACTCCTTAAAGTTCCTGTCCGGAATCATGGAGTAAATCGATAAAACAATCCATCCGGTTTCCTGAAAGTTTTGCTGGATAAAACTTTTATGTTGTATGATATAATCCAGAAATTTTTTGTACTTGGTAGAATGGTATAACTCTGTAGCCAATTCGATAGTGCCAATACCAGGGTTGCTAGCATTGCGTTCCCATTCTTCTTTTGCGATCGTTAAAGCCTGCCTGGCTAAAGTATCGTTATAGTTCTTCATTACCCGGCCTGAAGTGGCCAGTGCGGCAGCAGCCTGTAGCGAACGTTCCTTATTTTTTTCGGTGAAAACCCAACGATCGTCTGGAGCTCCTTTTTGTCCCATGGGAATATCTGGTAATGTACGGTAGTCATACACCTCATTATCACTATGGTTTACGGGATCTCCCAGCAATACATATTGCCTTTTGGTAGGAACGATGATCCCTCGGTAAAATCTGCCCAACGACTGGTATCCTCCCATTATCGATAATAAACCGTGTTCTATTTGTTGCAGTAGGTCTGCTTTGCCATCTGGCCTTAGAATTTCAACGGTTTGAGTTTTTTGATCGATGGTGGTATTATCGTATTGAATATCGAATAATTCATAAATTCTGGCAAGTCCCTGAACGGTTTGTGACTGGGATTCGATACGTAAATCGTAATCTCCCGCATCATGCCAGCCTCCGTGATTAAGATTTGGTACGTGTTCACCAGGATTATAACTGGTTAAGGTTTCAGGCCCCTGTAGATAACCATCAAAATGGTTGGTATCGATGGGCGCCATCCTGGCATCGTCCAGATGGCAGCGACCGTGCCACACTTTATAACGGTCGTTTACCCTCATATGGCACATTTGTTCTGGAAGAAAATATTCTAAGGTAGGCTGCCAAACATCCCTCTCATAAATAGTTTTGGATATCTGGAAGGGAGAGGTTTTAAAATCCTTATATTTTATTAGGTAGATCCCCGCTTCCTGTATCTCTGAAAAATCAAATTGATAATATCGATATCTTAGAAAATCACCCCATATTTGTGGAGTTTCTTGTTTGATTAATTTTGATTTGCCGTTTTGCATGACCCGGTATAAATCAATACTTTCTGCCTTCGCTTTTTTATCGGTTTCGATTACCGCTATTTTTTGCTGGTTTGAATGATAGCCTACCTGGGATACCTGAACCACAGGATCGTAAGTATAACTTTTTTCTGTTTTAGGAGTAACAAGCCACTCTATGGCATTCTTTGTTTTATTTGCGGGAACCAAAGATCGGATGATAAACCACCCATTGTTATGCTCTGCCCGACCATCCAATAATTGCAGTTTGGAGCCACCAAGATTTTCTATTATCAGGTTTAGGTTCGGGGTTTCGGGGGCAATACTTATCGTTTTCGCTTCAGCGATGGGCTTTAACCGGTATTCTCCTTTTTTAGTGGTATGGCCAGGCCCGTTTGCCTGCCTGTTAAATATTCCAAATTCATTATCGGCATAATAACTTTTACCAAAAAGATTCCCTGGAAATAATTCGATATTCATTCCCACTTTTCCAACCCATTCTTTCGGCAATGGACGATCCAGATCAACGACGATTTTAAAAGATTCTTTACCGGCGGGTTTCACTTTTAAAGTATAGGAAAATTCTAAATCAGGATAGATAATAGGATTAAAACCTTTCCTATTTTTTGAAGAATCCGGGTACTGCATACGTACACTGATCGTTTCAGTTTTTTGGTCTATCTCTCTGGTTCCTACTTTTGGTACCGGTTGCCATTGGCCAGGAGTTGGCTGTAATCTTAAATCGCCGTTGGTAGCCACGCGGAGACCATTTTGAATAATACCAACACCACCCTGATGGCTTTCCGGGTAAAAATCGTGAGCCAACATTACGTTAGCCCCATTTTTTTCCAAATATTCCAGATTATTAAGATGGAAACCCAAACTATCTGTCTGTGATATAGCCGTAAAGGAAGCCAAAAAAAGGAAAGAGTAAATAAAATACTTCATTTTTGATATTTTTTATAAAACTAAAGTCTGAATAGAGCTCATCTTAATACTATTTCATCAATATATCATAGTATTTTTTCAATACTATTTAATATTTGTTAGTTATTTTATCTTTATCACAACAAAAGTATCCTGATGAGTAGAAAAATATTATTGATCATGTTGTGGTTAGTTTGTGTAATTAGTGTTAATGCCCAACAAATTTCTAAGAAAATGGTACACAAGTTCGATCGTTCTGCGAGGCAAGAGCTTATAGATAAATGGTATCCATTGGCACTCGATAGGGATTATGGAGGTTATTATAGTGATATCACCTATAATTTTAATATTGGGAAACACCACGATAAAATGATTGTGACCCAATCAAGGCAGGTATGGGTTAATTCGAAGGCGTATGCGGATCATGGTAAAGAAAAGTATCTGAATTATGCTGAACATGGTTTTCAATTTTTAAAAACCAAGATGTGGGATAAAGAATTTGGAGGATTTTATAATCTTGTTTCTAGAGAAGGAAATCCTATACCTCAACCTAATGAGGCCAAAACGGCTTACGGTAATGCTTTTGCAATTTATGCCCTAGCCGCTTATTACGAAGCCTCAGGGAATATTGAAGCGCTACAACTGGCTCAAAAAACATTTCAATGGTTAGAAAAACATAGTCATGACCCAAAGTATAAGGGATATTTTCAGCATATGGAACGGGAGGGCATGCCTATTGAACGTAGCGAAAAAAATCCGTCGACTTCAGATGTAGGGTATAAGGACCAAAATAGCTCTATTCATTTATTAGAAGCTTTTACGGAACTTTATAAGGTTTCCCCTAATCCTTTATTAAAAGAGCGGTTAACAGAACTTTTTTTATTGATTAGGGATACTATAATCAACAAGGATCATTATATGAACCTGTTTTTTGAACCAGACTGGACGCCTGTAAGTTTTAAAAAGAACAGCAGGGAGTATATTGCCCAGCATTACTACCTGGACCATGTGTCTTTTGGGCATGATGTGGAAACCGCCTATCTACTATTGGAAGCCTCTAAAGTTTTAAAAAGGGATGATTTAGAAAAAACCTGGACTACCGGGAAAAAGATGGTCGATCATTCGTTAAGAAATGGATGGGATATAGAAAAAGGTGGATTCTATGATGGGGGGTATTATTTTGAAAGCAGTGATTCGCTCGAAGTGGTTAACTTGGATAAAAACTGGTGGGCGCAGGCTGAAGGTTTAAATACACTGTTATTGATGGCTCAAAAATATCCCGATGACCCTATGAACTATTATGGCTATTTTGAGAAGTTATGGGATTATACTAATAAATATATAATGGACGATCGTTATGGCGGTTGGTATGAATGGGGACTGGATACAAGACCAGAAACGAAAGACGATTTAAAAGGTCATATCTGGAAAACGACTTATCACAACTTCCGGGCTTTAATTAATTGCAGGGATCAGTTAAAGAATTTTGAGTAGTATTATTTAAATACACGCGTTTCCCAATTTCCGATTAAAGTTTCGTTGCCAGATCAAAGAAAAGAATAGGTTTTAAGTTAATAAACACTATTTTAAGTTTTAAAAAACAAAATGGAATTTGTTGAAATTTCGTTATGTCTTTGCCGTAAATGAAAAATTTATTGTTGAGTTCTTTTACCGGATAGAAATAACTCATCATTATAGCTTTACAAATAATAAACAATGAAATTAAAAAGATTATTAGCGATACTCTTAATGATAAGTATCAGTGTTACAGCAGGGGCACAAAAATTTGAAGATCTAGCCCAAACACCGCCCATGGGTTGGAACAGCTGGAACACTTTCGAAACTGATATCGATGAGCAACTGGTTAGAAATATTGCCGATAAATTTGTAGAATTAGGGCTTAAAGATGCAGGCTACGAATATATAGTTTTAGACGATGGATGGATGTCTAGAGAACGTGATAGTAATGGCAACCTTGTTGCCGATCCCAAAAAATTTCCTAATGGCATGAAGGCCTTGGTAGATTATGTGCATTCTCAAGGATTAAAATTCGGTTTGTATAATTGTGCAGGTGGAAATACCTGTGCGGGTTACCCCGGTAGTAGGGGACACCAGTATCAGGATGCCAGATTATATGCTTCCTGGGGGGTGGATTTTTTGAAATACGATTGGTGTGATACCGGGAATTTAAATGCGCGTGAATCCTACGTTACCATGAGAGATGCCCTTTATGAAGCCGGCAAACCAGTGTTATTTAGTATTTGTGAATGGGGTACCTATCAACCCTGGGAATGGGCAGGTGATGTTGGGCACATGTGGCGTATTACGGGGGATATTATCAACTGTTGGGATTGCGAAGTGGGACATGGGTCCTGGGCCTCTTTTGGAATATGGAAAGTTATCGAGCTAAGAAATAAGGAAAAGATTAGACAAGCGGCCGGGCCGGGTCATTGGAATGATTATGATATGATGGAGGTAGGAAATGGAATGACCGATGCTGAAGATCGCAGCCATTTTGCTATGTGGAATATTTTGAATTCTCCTTTAATGATGGGAAATGATCTTAGGGAGGTTTCCAAAGAAACCCTTAAAACTTTAACCAATAAAGAAGTGATTGCGGTTAATAAAGATCCCCTTGCGATACCTGCTTTTCGTTTTAACAACGAAAATAATGTTGAAATTTGGGCAAAACCTTTAAAAAATGAAAAATGGGCGATAACCTTCGTAAACAGAAATGATACTCCTGTAGACATCGATTTTGATTGGAGAAGACATCAGCTTTCTGACGACCTAAGCCAGAGAAGTCTGCAAGTCGAGAATACCACTTATCAGCTTAGAGATCTTTTTAAGCACGAAGAGGTAGGAGATACCAGTAAAAATTTGCAAACCTCTATTGGGGTACATGATGTATTGATGCTTAAGTTAACCCCTAAATCTTAATAAAATGAAATTCAAGTTAGATTTAAGTCTATTGCTGGTTCTAATAAGTGCAGCTATCTATGCTCAAAAGCCTATGGACAGGCTTTCGGTTAATCAAAATGAGTTTGTAAATGAAGAGGGAGAGATTATGGTTTTTCGCGGAGTCAATACCAGTGATCCCGATAAATTAGAGAAAGACGATCTGTGGAATGAAAATTATTTTAAGGAAATAAAAGATTGGGGAGCTACAATTGTAAGGTTTCCTATTCATCCTGAAGCCTGGAGGGAACGTGGTGAAAAAGAATACCTGAAGCTTTTGGATAAAGGAATTGAATGGGCTGAAAAATATAGTATGTATGTTATTTTAGATTGGCATAGTATAGGAAATCTTAAAAATCAACTTTATCTGGACGATATGTATTACACCACTTTGCCAGAAACTTTTGCTTTTTGGAAATTGATGGCCGTACGTTACGGTGACCGCCCCAGTGTTGCATTTTACGAGTTGTTTAACGAGCCTACAGTTTATAACCAACGGTTTGGAACCTTAAAATGGAAAGAATGGAAGTCTATAATGGAAGAAATTATCACCATTATTAGAGCTAACGGAGGAGAAGGGATTCCACTTGTCGCAGGATTTAACTGGGCATACGACCTTGGCCCGGTAAAAGAACAGCCAATAGAGGCAGAAAATATAGGCTATGTAGCCCATCCTTACCCGCAAAAACGTGAAAAACCATGGGACCCAAAATGGACCGAAGATTGGGGATTTGTAAAAGAAAAGTATCCGGTAATTTTAACTGAAATTGGTTTTTGTGACGAATCTTCGCCCGGGGCTCATGTTCCTGTTATTAGCGATGAAAGCTATGGCGATGCAATTTCTAATTATGCAGATAAGCGTAATATCTCTTATGTAATTTGGGTATTTGATATGGATTGGGCTCCCAGAATGTATAAAGACAGGAATTTTACCCCAAGCCGGCAAGGGAGATACTTTAAGAAAAAAATGCAGAGTTATTAAGAATAAGATTAGTTTAATAACTATCAAAACGCTTAGTCTTTTATCAACTTTAATGAACTAGTCAATTTTTTAAAGTACCCTTTTTATTCCGCTAAATTCTTCTCGATATTTACTTGGAGTACAGTTCTTACTTTTTTTGAAAACCCTATTGAAATTAGCGATGTTATTAAAACCACATTTGAAAGCAATTTCAGCTATACTAAGATCTTTTTCGATTAGCCATCTTGCCGCATATCCTATGCGCGTGTCATTTACATATTCAACAAGTGTTTTACCTGTTCTTTTTTTTATAAACCGATTAAATGATACTTGACTCATATTAACTAATTGAGCAACTTCACTAAGACTGATTTTATTTTGATAGTTTAGTTGAATATATTCATAAATCGTTTTGAGCTTGTCACTATTCTCAAAGTTTTTGAAGTCAGAGGTGTATGTGGATAATAAACGTTGGTTTCTTGAATTAGCAAGGTCATGTAAAATTGAAATGAGTTCTAAAAAATAGTCAATACTATCTATTTTTGACAACTGCATAATCCTGGGAGCAATTTCCCGTGAAATTTTTTCTGAGAAAAGAATTCCATTTGTAGAACGATCAAACATATCTTTTATAGGTTTCATAATTCTTCTGTCGAGTAGTTTGGAATCAAAAAGATCGTTATGAAATTGTAATGTTATCTCGTGAATATCAGTGTTTGTACATTCAAATAACTCCCATCCATGTTGAAGATTAGGGCCCACAAGAACTAATTCTATATTTTCAATTTGTTCCATTGAATCACCGACAATACGACGAACTCCTTTTCCGTTAGCTAGGAAATTCAATTCATATTCAGGATGAAAATGAATTGGAAAATCAAAATCATCCTTAATTCTGTCAAATACCAAAAAACTATCTTCCGGTGCCAAAGGAGTGATTTCACGATGTATGGTAGGATGCGCCATTTTAAAGAGTTTTATAAAAAGAAAAAATTCAATTATTATTTGATAAAATCCTATTATTATAAGATTGTATTCCCGTTTAAATTTGAGAATTATTAATAATATGCTTTAAAAGAATAAAAATTCTTAGAAATAGGAGTGTAAATGTAATATATGTAAAATATAACAAATATTACATATGTTCTTATATAATATTAAATATATATATGAAGGATTTTGTCAAAGTAGTGATAATATTTAGTATGCTTTCTTTGTCTTGTAGTCTTTCACGTCCTATAAAAGTAATGGAGGGAAAGAAATATAAATCGAATAGTACATTACAGAAGCGTTTAGTAAATATAGCGGATACCGGATTCGCTTTTGGCCAGCAGGATGGTACTGCTTATGGTGTCAATTGGTACTTAAATGATGGATCGAATACTTTAAATAGCGATATAAAGAAGGTCTCAGGAGAATTACCTGCTATGATAGGATTTGATCTAGGTCATCTTGAGCATGGGGGGATATATAATTTAGACACGGTTTCATTTGCTTTAATAAAACAGCAAACCATCGAAGTAGATCAACTCGGAGGTATTATTAGTTTTAGCTGGCATGCAGATAATCCTGTAAGTCAGGGTAGCTCGTGGGATACCACACCTGCAGTTCATAAAATTTTATATGATAAGAAAATAAATGCAAAATTCAACCTATGGATAGAGCGTCTTAGCAGGTTTTTTAAATCTCTTAAAGATGAAAATAACCAAAGTATTTCGGTTATTTTCAGACCTTTCCATGAGATGAATGGTTCCTGGTTCTGGTGGGGTAGAGGAAATTGTACTAACGAAGATTATGTGAAGTTGTGGCAATATACCATAGAGCGATTAAGACAGCATGGAGTTAATAATATTCTTACTTCTTTTTCTCCAAATACAATGAATGATATAAAGGATTTTGAAGACTTCTATCCGGGAGATGATTATGTTGATGTTTTAGGAGTCGATATCTATAACCATAATGGGAATCAAAATTTTATAAAATCTGTAGAGGATAATTTATCAATATTAAGAGCCAAGGGGGAAAAATCCAATAAACCTTTTGCATTAACAGAAACTGGGAATGTAAATATGGGAAAGGATTCACGCTGGTGGACCGAAATTTTATATCCAGTATTGGAAGATAGTGGGATTTCATGGGTTCTGGTATGGAGAAACGCAAGAAAAGATCACTATTTTGCTACTTTCCCTAATGAAAATTCTTCCGAAGATTTTAAAACTTTTGTGAATAAATCGCAAGTATTAATGCTTCCTGATCTCCGATCCAAAAAATTATAAAATGTTACAAACTATTGATATCCTTATAATTTTGGCCTATTTAGTAGGAACTATTCTAATAGGTTTAGCTCTAAGAAAAAGGGCTCAAAAAAGTAAGGATGATTATTTAATGGGAGGTAAAAGTCTTCCATGGTATATGTTGGGGCTATCAAATGCTTCTGGGATGTTCGATATCTCTGGAACTATGTGGCTTGTTACTTTGACTTTTGTATATGGTTTCAAAAGTATATGGATCCCGTGGTTGTGGCCAGTATTCAATCAGGTTTTTTTAATGGTTTATCTTTCAATGTGGTTAAGAAGGTCTAATGTAACAACTGGAGCCGAATGGATATTATTTCGGTTTGACAATGGAAAAGGAGGAAGAAGGTCGCATACTATAATCGTAATCTTCGCTATTTTAAGTTGCCTTGGTTTTCTTGCCTATGGATTTATTGGTTTAGGAAAGTTTGTAGAGATTTTTATTCCCTGGGAAGTAGTTTCGGTATATATTCCATTCGATATTCCAGTTGCATATATTCCTCACTTCTATGGTATAATATTTACACTTTTTGCAGTTTTTTATTCTGTTTTAGGAGGTATGTCGGGTATAGTTTGGACCGATGTATTACAATATGGTATAATGACTATTTCTTCCATTGCTATTGCAGTTATTGCCTGGCAAGCATATGGAACAAATACAATGGATGTTCCTGAAGGTTGGATGAATCCCTTTTTTAACTGGGAGTTACATATGGATTGGTCTAATATTATAGCTGAAGTAAATACAAAAATAGAAGAAGATGGCTATACCATGTTTGGGATATTTTTTATGCTTATGGTCTTTAAAGGGATACTCTCAAGTATTGCCGGGCCAGCTCCAAATTACGATATGCAAAAAATTCTGTCTACTAAATCTCCTCTTGAAGCAGCAAAAATGAGTGCTTTTTCTTTAGGAGCCCTAATTCCAACCAGGTATTTGATGGTTGGGGGATTTTCAGTATTAGCTCTGTTATTCTACGATAAACTAGATTTAAAAACTGCGGGAGTTTTGGATTTTGAAAAAATACTTCCTGCTGCAATAGAGCAATTTGTGCCTGTAGGTTTATTGGGTCTTTTATTAGCAGGCTTACTAGCTGCTTTCATGTCCACTTTTGCCGGAACACTAAATGCAGCTCAGGCATATTTGGTAAACGATATTTATCTAAAACATTATGAGCCTGATGCCTCTTCGAAGACAATAAAAAAAATGAATTATGGAAGTGGGATTGTAGTGGTTGTAATAAGTATAATACTTGGTTTTTTTGTCCAGGATGTCAACTCCATCCTTCAATGGATTGTATCTGCATTATTTGGTAGTTATGTGATTTCCAATGTTCTTAAATGGCATTGGTGGAGGTTTAATGGCGAAGGCTATTTTTGGGGAATGCTTTCAGGGATTATTCCAGCTTTAATTTTTCCTGTTTTTCTTGATACATTAGATCTATATTATTTCCCCGTAATTTTATTGATTTCGCTCGCAGGAAGTATTATTGGAACGTATAGTGCACCCCCTACAAACGAGCAAGTTTTACAAAAATTTTATAAAAAGACTAAACCTTGGGGATTTTGGTCGCCAATTGCAAAAAAGCTAAGTATTGAACAACATGCTTTCGAGGAAAATAAAAATTTTAAATGGGATATGTTTAATGTTGTTCTTGGTACACTGGCACAAACACTTTTAGTGGTTATCCCTTTATATATAATTCTGAGGGAAACTTCATTACTTATGATTACAACAGGTGTCCTAATCATATCAGTAGTTATTCTCAAATTTTCTTGGTGGGACAGAATAAAAAAAGAAGATATTAAATATCGCTCTGATAATGAATAAAACCAATACATTAAAAATTAATCTTTATGAAAACGATCCCCAATTTTGAAAAGTTGATCGAAAGTCATGTTAGCCTCATAAAAAAGCAGAATAAAGCATTAGAATATTCTAATGGTATTTATCAGAGATATAAAAATCCTGTAGTCACTGGTGAGCATGCGCCTATAGAATGGAGGTTTGACTTAAACCCTGAAACAAATCCAAAAGGCTTGGAGAGAATAGGTATTAATGCTGCCTTCAATCCTGGGGCAATTAAATGGAATGAAAGCTATGTTTTAGCAGTAAGAGTAGAGGGGAACGATAGAAAATCTTTTTTTGCTATCGCCGAGAGCCCTAACGGAATTGATCAATTCGAGTTTTGGAAAAAACCAATTGAACTCCCTGCATACGGTGAGCCTGATACAAATGTTTATGATATGCGCTTAACCAAGCATCAGGATGGTTGGATTTACGGTATTTTTTGTACGGAGAGAAAAGATAAATCTCGTATTGATGATACAACGGCAGCTATAGCTAATGCGGGTATCGTTAGAACAAAAGATCTGATGAACTGGGAGCGTCTGCCGGACTTAATATCGGATTCTGGACAGCAAAGAAATGTAGTAATGCACCCAGAATTTGTTAATGGGAAATATGCCTTATATACTCGACCTCAAGATGGTTTTATTGAAGTTGGAAAAGGCGGAGGTATTGGTCTGGGGTATATTTCAGATATTACTAATCCAGTTTTAGAAGATGAAGGTATAATTAATCAAAAAGTATATCATACCATTTATGAAATGAAAAATGGTCTTGGACCTGCTCCCATTAAAACCAAAGAGGGTTGGCTACATCTCGCTCACGGGGTAAGAAATACTGCAGGAGGCTTAAGGTATACACTTTATATGTTTATGACATCTTTGGAAGATATTTCAAAAGTTATCTATCAGCCCGCGGGTTATTTCATGGCACCCAACTATAAGGAAACTGTCGGAGATGTTCCAAATGTATTATTTGCTAATGGATGGATAAAAGATGAAGATAATACCGTTTATATATATTATGCCTCTTCAGATACTAGATCTCATGTAGCTACAAGCACTGTAGATAAGCTTGTAGACTATGTAAAAAACACACCCCAGGACCAATATACTTCAGCAGCATCTGTAAAGTCTATTATAGATTTGATAAATAGAAATTCCGTTTATGATCTCTAATAAAGAAACTCTAAAAAAAGAATTTCGAATAGAACTTCTAAATATTGTTTCTTATTGGAAATCTAATAGTCTGGATGAGGTCAATGGAGGTTTTATAGGAGCCAGAGATCATGATAACAATATTAGAATAAATCAGGATAAAGGGATTATTCTCAATACAAGACTGTTATGGACATTTTCATTTGTAGAAAATTTTGATAGTTCATTTTCTTGCAAAGCAGAGGCGGATAGAGCTTACCAGTATTTGAAAGCAAATTTTAAGGATGATCGTTATGGTGGAGTTTTTTGGAGCTTAAATTTTAAAGGAGAGGTAACCAATTCCAGAAAACAAATCTATGCACAAGCTTTTTTGATCTATGCTTTATCAGAATACTATAAACTCACAGGTGATCAAAATGTACTTAATTGGGCACTTGAGGTTTTTGATTTGATAGAAGATAGGGCTAAGGACCTAAATAACGGAGGATACTTTGAAGCATTTAGAAATGACTGGGATACTATTGAGGATATGCGATTGAGTGAAAAGGATCTCAATGCTTCAAAAACAATGAATACTCATTTGCATTTGTTAGAAGCTTATACATCATTATATGCTGTATCAGGAAACTTTAAAGTTAAGAATGCATTAGATAACTTGATTCATTTACATTTAGAAAAATTCCTAAATTCAAGTACTAAACATTTTTATCTATTTTTTGATGATCACTGGAATAACCAAACGGATATTATTTCATATGGACATGATATTGAGGCCGCATGGTTATTAATAGAAGCAGCTCACATTGTGGAAGATAAAAGTTTGCTTCAGAAAGTGGAATCTTTGGCAATACAAATAAGTGATATCTTTTTAAAAGAAGCCTACGTAAAGTCATTTGGTATTATAAATGAAAAAAAGGAGGGGGTTGTTGATGAAGATCGTCATTGGTGGCCTCAGGTAGAAGCAATGCTTGGACTTGCCTTTGTTTCCAAAATAGAAGCTAAACAATCATACCATGATGCTTTAATAGATATTTGGGATTTTGTAAAAACTTATATTATTGATAAGAGATATGGAGAATGGTTTTTTAGAATTAATAAAGAAGGTAAACCTTATGAATCTGAAAATAAAATTGGTATGTGGAAGTGTCCATATCATAACTCGCGGGCTCTGGTTAAACTAATTCAGATGTTATAATATTTAGTATGAAGAAAGCATTTATATTAATTTTGATAGGTACTTTATTTTCTTGTAATGGAGTTAAGCGTATCAGTATTGTAGACGGTCATTTTAAAAAAGGAAATGAACCATATTACTATATAGGTGCAAATTACTGGTACGGACCTATAATAGCATCAGAAAAGTTAGGAAATAGAACCCGATTGATAAAAGAACTCGATCTAATGGATAGCCTTGGGATCGATAATTTGAGAATATTAGTTGGTGCAGAGGGAGGTAAAGAAGATTTTCAGGTGAAGCCTGCGCTTCAATATGAACAAGGGAAATATAATGAGGATCTTCTGGATGGTTTAGATTTTTTGCTAAATGAAATGCGCAAAAGAAAAATGTATGCTGTATTATATTTAAACAATAATTGAATCTGGTCCGGCGGTATGTCCACCTATTTGAATTGGAATGGATATGGGAAGGTTCCGAATCCTTTTTTAGAGAAATATACCTGGGAAGAATATATGAATTATACAGAGCAATTCCACACATGTCAGCCATGCTTGGATTCATTTTATAAGCATATAGCATTTATATTGGGAAGAAAAAATAATTATAATGGCGAAAAATATTCTAGTGATAAAACGATAATGTCCTGGCAGGTAGCGAATGAACCCAGAATTTTTTCAGAATCCGACAAAGTTCCATTCAAATCATTTTTAGATAAAACAGTTAGAGTGTTAGATTCATTAGCACCAAAAATTTTAATTTCTACAGGAGCCGAAGGCAAAGCGAGTTATTTGCAGAATATTGATACGTATAAAGTATTACATGTAAACCCTAACATAGATTATTTAACGGCTCATATGTGGCCTAAAAATTGGGGATGGTATAAGGTATCTGATGAAACAAAATCATTAAATGAATCAATTTCGAATGCAAGATCATATATAAAAGAGCATATTGATGTAGCAAAAGAATTAAATAAACCCATCGTGATTTCTGAATTTGGTTTCCCTAGAAACTCTGAAAGTCTTAAACTTAAATCAAATACAGGTTACCGTGATGAATTTTACGAATCAATTTTTCAACAGCTTTTAGAAAGTGCTCAGTCGGATGGTTTAATGGGCGAAGTAAATTTTTGGGGATTTGCAGGATATGCAAAGCAATCAAATAATCCTGAAAAGTGGAGAGAAGGAGATGATTTCACTGCAGACCCTCCACAAGAACCCCAAGGCTTAAATTCAGTTTATGCTGGAGATAAAACTACTATTCAACTAATTGAAAAATATAATAGTAATTTAAATTAACTTATTTAGATTCTTCTATTTTTTCCAAAAATCCAGAAGCTGGCAGATTTTCTTCATTCATTAAGTTTGGTTCGGCGTCATTTTTCCATGCATATCTAACCCATAAGGGATTATTAACTTTATTAGAACTAAGTATAACCTTCGTGTTCTTTATAACTGCTTCAGCAGGATAAAAAATACTATCTTGTCCGGCAACTTCGAATAATGATTGATTATTTATAAAATGTAGTTCTTTAGCATGGGAGAACTCGACAATTAAACTATCACTTTTTGAATATGATTGTGTAAAAAGTGGCCCATAATATTCTTTATCTATTTTATTATAGTGTAGGTTCAATGCTAGATTAGCAAACCTTTCTCCTACGGGTTTCTTATTTCTTGGATGGATATCTTTTGGGTTTCCTACATCACCGGTAAAAACCATTCCAGTATTCGAAATATTTAGTGATTTTCGCTGAGCCTCTCTAACTATTACCCCGTTAAAATTATCTTGCCCATAATCATAGGGCGCTATTTGAGCATAATAAAATGGAAAATTAGTATTAAAAACTTCTCTCCAGGAATTAATTAATTCCTTAAATGTATTTTGATAATATTCTGCATTTGAGGTATTACTTTCTCCCTGGTACCAAACTACACCTGCTATCTTATAATTTGTAATAGGATGAATCATAGCATTAAATGCATAAGCAGGCTCATTAGGCCCCCATGGTTCCTTGGGTAATTTAGCAACAGCCTTTTGAAGAATGGAGTCTTTCTCAAATTTATTTTTCGGAATCCATATTTCTGCAGGTGTTCCACCCCAGTACGAACCGATTATTCCTATAGGTATGTCTCCCAAATCTTTTGAAAGTTTGTTAGCAAAAAAATAAGCAATTGCACTAAACTCTTGCATCGTTTCGGGACTATTAATCCTCCAATTAGCAGTTAATTCCTGCTGTGGAAATTTGGAAGAACGTTTTGGAATTTGAAAAAATCTTATTTTTTTATTCGTAGCATTTTCAATTGCTTCCTCACCCTTAGTAATACCAGCAGCATTCCATTCCATATTTGACTGTCCAGAAGCCAACCAGACCTCTCCAAATAATATATTTTCGACCTTTATGTGATTATAACCATACAAGTCTAATCGCTGCGGATTTTTATTATCATTAGTTTTAATTTCAACGCTCCAATTTGAATGTCGATCTACTTTGGTAGAAATTGTATCATTTTTATTCCAGGACGCAACGATATTAATTTTCTCTCCTGGATTTCCCCAGCCCCAAATCTTAATTTTACTATTTCTTTGTAAAACCATATTATCTGAAAATATGGAGGGCAGTTCAATATTGCCAAAGGAATCCATACTCACTAAGCCTATTAGTAAGAGAATTAAAATTTTTTTCATGATTTAGAACTTAGAATATTTTTAAAAAATGGAACTAATTGTTGAGCAAGGATCTTATGATCTTGTGATGAAGGATGGTAGTCACAACCCTCGGGTGTCATAAGTTTAAATTCAAAAATTTCAATGGATAGTTCATCATTAAGTTTTGATTTAATAGAACGTAACGATTCCAGTAATTTCTTACCTTCTTTGGATTCGGGATCTACCATTGGGCTTGTCAAAAGTGTAAACTTAGCCTGCGGGTATATTTTATGAAGATGGTTTAAAAATTTGATGTAGTTACGCTCAAACTTTTTATGATTAAATTCAGATCTTTCTTTGATTCCATCTCCTTTGGATAAATCATTAGTACCTAATGCTACACTTATGATATCTGGTGAATGTTCCGGTTTTGCTCTTCTTTCTCCGTCATCACTTAAATTTTTAAAATCATATACATCTGGCATTACAGGTTGATCTTCATCATTCCAGTTTCGATACATGCCCATCCCAGATACACAACTTAATTCGAAATCTACATCCAAAATTCTCGCTATTCTTGGCCCATATGCTAAATAAGAATTGTGTTGATCAAACCAGTTTTCAGATCCGCAGTCTATTGAATCCATATCCGCTCCCATGCCACACGTTATAGAATTCCCTATGAATTCAATTTTCTTTCGTGTTTTAGGAATTGCTTTTGAGATTTTTTCAGCTTTTACACCATTAAAAAAAATATCTCCTGTAGATGCTTCGGTTGCTTTATAAACTTTTATGTCGTTTAAAGAATCTTTCAGACCAATTTGGATTGGAGAATTTTTAATATTAAATCGACCAACATACTTACTATTCAATTCTAAACTAATATAATCACTTTGGTTAACACCACTGAAAAAGAGTTGACAGCTATCGCCTTCAACAGCAAAGTGTACATTAGAGGCTGAACCAATTAATGTAATAGTAGAATCGCTTAGTTTCTCAATACGTCCTTTATATTGAAAATTGCTAGAACTTGCAGGATAATATTTGTCTTTATTGGTTTTATTACATGAGGCTAGAGAAATTAAAACCAATGAAAATAGTACAAATTTATGCATGAAAATTTTTATTCAATTTAGTAAAACTTAAATTTATTAACTTCTATTAAAATTTCATTTAATGATAGTATATTTTCAACCCAATTATGAAAAGGCCTTGTTCATTTCCTCCTGATACTGATCTAAAATATTTGTAGATTAAGACTTTAAATATTTCTGAGTTGTATTAAATTTTGAATGGCCCAGCATAGATGAAATTGCCGTTAGTGGAACATTTTTTAATAAAGCATGAGTAGCAAAACTATGTCTTGAAACATAGGAAATTAACTTTTCTTCGATGTCACATAATTTGGCCATTCGTTTTAAGCCCGCATTATAATGATGCAAAGCGTCTTTGGTATCTTTATATTGAAGTTCAGGTTCCTCTCTTTTTATTATCGGTAAAATAAAATCATTGCTAATTTTCCTTGTAGGCTAAATAAAGGTTGGGTTAGCGATATCACTTACATTCAAACCAAACTATCATACCCGCTTGGAAAATGGCAGTAAGTAAGCGCAGGATAAACAAGAAGTTGATTTTTCATTCAGACAGAGGGATACAATATGCTTTTAAAACTATAGAACAGGCTATAATCGCTATTTTCGAATATATAGAAATATGGTATAACAGGAAACGATTGTGCTCTTTTTTAGGAAATAAAACACCTTATGAAATGGAGCAAGAATTTTATCAACTTAAAGATTAAAAAAATGTCCAACTTTTCTGGTAAGTGCATTATTTATGTGAGATTATTTTGAACGCCCAGAGAAATGCTAAAGCGGTTATTCGATTTATTTTAAAAAAGCAAAATTTCTGGATCAGCATCGGGCAAATTTAAATGATCGCCAGTTAAAAGTGATCTTAAAAATGTTTGATAAAGGTGTTGATGGTTTTGAAGGAGGAATGACAGCGAAAAAATATATATCACTAACTAAAACTTCAAAAGCTACGGCCACACGAGATTTACAGGATATGGCTTCTAAAGGGATTTTGAAACCACAAGGAGGTGGACGAAGTGTACATTATGAACTAAAATTCACATGAATAAACGTTAAAGTTTGTTAAAAGGTGCTGAATTCGGTGTATGTATAAATATTAATTTATTTAAAATGTTTATAATCAATGATTTATATGTTTGGTTCGAGTCTCGTCCAGACCGCAAGATTGCAAAAAGCCTTTCAGAAATGAAAGGCTTTTTTTATGTCCTGAATTTAGATAATTTAGGGCCAGTTTTTTCTATAAAACAAAAAAAGATCCCATCATAAAACGATAGGATCTTCAACTTAAAATTCGTTATTTTTTGGCGCTGTTTTAAGCTTCAGTAGAATTAAGATCTTCTAAGCTTATTTCAGTAATAAAATCTTCTTTAGGCGTTCTTACTTTTTTCATATTAACCAACCAGTCATTTTGGTCTTCACGATAACCCAACGGAAGTAATAAAGTACTTTTGTATCCTGTACCTTCTAATTGTAGAAGTTCATCCAGTTTATCGTTTAAAAAGCCTTCCATTGGTGTAGCATCTACTTTTTGTTCTGCTGCAGCAGCCATTGCCATCGCCAAAGCAATATAACTTTGCTTAGAAGTATGATGTGCCTGCCATTCTTGCCCTAGTGGTGCATAAAGGCTAAGGATGTTCGCTTTGTAATCGTCCATGGTGCTATGAGG
Source organism: Zunongwangia mangrovi (assembly GCF_900112105.1). Classification (GTDB taxonomy): domain Bacteria; phylum Bacteroidota; class Bacteroidia; order Flavobacteriales; family Flavobacteriaceae; genus Zunongwangia; species Zunongwangia mangrovi. The sequence goes on from NZ_FOKV01000001.1 coordinate 975,219, forward strand.
AAGTGCTCTTTGTTCCATCGTGTAGTTAAAGACTTCTGTAACTCGCTCGTCACTATAGCTGTCCCAGGCAGCGAACACTAAAAGATGTGAACAATCTACAACCTGGGCTTGATTCCAGGCGATATCTTTTATTTTTTCTAATAATGCTTTATCCGTAATAACAAAAACCTTGTAAGGCTGTAATCCAGATGAAGATGGTGAAAGCCTTGTGGCCTCTAAAATGTAATCTATTTTTTCCTGAGGAACTTTCTCCCCATTCATCTTTTTAGTGGCGTATCGCCATTTTAGATCGTCTATTAAACTCATATAGTTATTTAATTTTCTTCTTTACTATAGTGGTCTACAATAATTACAAAAGCTAACACTAACATTTAGTTTAGTAGCGATATTCTTTATTTTCTACTGAATTAAATAGCCTCGCTAGAAAATATAACGAGGCAATCTTATTTTAATACTTCTGAAGTCTTAATTCCAAACTTCGTGACTGATCTCGTTGATTAATTTAATTTTTTTCCACTGGTCTTCTTCGGTAAGAATATTTCCTTCTTCGGTTGAAGCAAAACCACATTGCGGACTCAAACTTAAGCGATCTAATTCGACATAATTTGCTGCTTCTTTTATTCGATTTATAATCACTTCTTTATTTTCTAAAGTTGCATTTTTACTGGTAAGTAAGCCCAAGACCACTTTTTTATGCTTCGGAATAAAACGTAAAGGCTCAAAACCTCCAGAGCGATCATCATCAAATTCTAAATAGAAGTTTTCTACATTTTCTTTGGCAAAAAGCGTATCTGCCACAGGCTCGTATCCACCTGAAGCAGCCCAGGTAGAATGATAATTCCCTCTACAAACATGGGTTGATAATCGAAGATCTTCTGGTAGATTTTCTAAGGCAAGATTGTTTAATTTTAGATAGGTTTCTTTAAGTTCTTCTCGATCAAAACCTTCACCGGCCATCGTCTTCCAAAAATCGGCATCACAAAGCATTGCCCAGGTGCAATCGTCGATCTTTAAGTCTCGGCAGCCCAGATCGTATAATTTAAGAATGGTTTTGTGGTAAGCTTCCGCAATATCTTTAAATAATTCTTCTCTGTCGGGATAGAACTTTTTCACGTATTTCTCATTATCACCTCGCACCAGCTCGGCAAATAATTGCGCAGGAGCAGGGATACTTTGCCTGGCGGTATGATATTCTCCACAGTGTTTTTTCAGAAATAAAAAACTTTCAAAAACCGGGTGTTCAGGATTAAATTCTAATTTTCCAGATAATCGAGCCGAATCTTTCCTGGTTTCTTCTCCCTGAAATAAATATCCCTGATCTTTCAAAAAGTGTTCGATACCGTGGAATCCCCAGAAAAAATCCAGATGCCAGTAGCTACGTCTAAATTCTCCATCAGTTAAAGCGGAAAGTCCTGCTTCTTTTTGATTTTCGATCAATTTGATGATCTCCTGATCTTCGATCTTTTTTAATTCTATTGCTGTTATTTCGTTTTTCGCGAATTGCTCTCTTGCATTTTTTAAAACTTCGGGACGTAAAAAGCTGCCTACAGCATCAGTTTTGTTACTGGTTAAATGATTACACATAATAAATTATTGTTAGGTTTTTATTATGGTCAAAATTATATATTATGGTTGTTTTATCTAAACTGAAACTAATATTCGGTTATAGTGACTGTAAAATACAATCTGTAAAGAATATTGTACTTTTGAAGTAGATGTTTTAATTCCTGAAAAGAATAATATCCTATGGAAAACTTAGATGAGGTAGATCTTAAGCTCTTAAAAATACTGCACGAGAACTCGAATTTTACCGTAAAAGAGCTGGCGAAGCAGGTAAATCTTTCTGCTTCTCCTGTATTTGAGCGCTTAAAGCGATTAGAAAAAAACGGATATATTAAAAAATACATCGCCATTTTAGATGCTGAAAAATTGCATCAGGGATTTATCGTTTTTTGCAATATTAAACTGAAAAAACACGACAGGAATATCGGGAATCAATTTGTTAACGATATTATGGAGATCGACGAAATCGTAGAATGTTATAATATTTCGGGGGATTTTGATTTCTTACTAAAGGTTTATGCTCGAAATATGAAGCATTACCAGGATTTTGTTTTTAATAAGTTGGGTGGCGTAAAAAGCATAGGAAGTACGCACAGCACTTTTGTGATGACCGAGATTAAAAATACCTACGGTATTGGGATTATCTAAAATAACTAAGGCCTAAATTTTAAACAATCTGACTATTGTATCGTATATCTAAATCGAACTCCTTGCGATAAACTGAAATATCCGAACGCAAAATTATCTTCATTTGTTTGGTTAACAAGATTGCCACGAACATTTGCTGGCGGAGTACCAAAAGGATTGGCAACAGCACTTTCCAGAATTAGTTCCATATAATCATGAAACTGTTCTGAAATTGCACGAAATGTGATGTCTATCTCGCTGCCTGGTTCTAGATCTTCGTTAGAGAAATTCTGGTACATTTCGTTTCCGTTAAAGAAATCATCGCTGGAAAGATCGTATTCGGGGAAGTTTAGCACATCGCTTTGAAAGTCGGCCAGATAAAAATTAGTTTCATCTTCAGGATCCTCAAAATAAAAACGTATTTCTTTATCTTCTCCTAAAAAGCCACCATCTTCGTATTGTTCGATCCTGGTCACTTCAGGAGAAGCGATCAAAGTTTCGGTTGCGGCATATTCTTCGCCATCTACGATAACTGCTAGGGTGAATTCTTTATTAATTTCAGGTTCAAAATTAGCGCAATTATACGTGCCGGGGATTTCGGTTTCAGTAAAATAAAATTCTTCGCCATCTTCATTAGTGATCGTAACTGTGGCACCAGAAACTTTGGTCGTTTCAGTATTGTAATAATCGGTAAGCCGTGACAGATAAATATTCTGAACTTCACCAGCGGTACCTGCAAGCCAGATAATTTCAGCATCTACAACCAATCGTGGTTCACCTTGTTCAAGATCAACATCTATAACATCTTCACAGGAGGAAAGGCTTATAGCTAGAAGCAAAAAAAGAAGAGTGAAAAGCTTGTTTTTTGAATATATAGAGTTCATAGAATTAAAACTTAAAATTATAAGAAACACTAGGTAAAATGCCGAAAATCGATAATCTTCGGGCTTCATTTATTCCGGTGTCATCGTTTGTTGTGAAGCGTATAGACGCTGCATTTCTCCTGTTATAAAGGTTGTAAATACTAAATACCCAATTGCTCTGCCAGCCTTTCTTTTTTTTAGGTTTTGGAGTGAGCGTAGCTGCAATATCTAAATGATGATAAAGCGGTAAGCGATTTTCGTTTCGTAACGAATAGTTGGGGACAGGGATGCCACCTATTTCATAATACCCATTTGGGTAAGTTACCGGTTGGCCAGATTGCAAGGCAAAATTAGCACTAAAAGACCATTTTTTGCTGTACTCGTAATTTCCCGTAACACTTAGATTATGCAGTTTGTCATAAGGCGATAAATACCAGTTTCCATTGGCAATTCCCGGTTCTTGCGGAGTTCTTCCTGCGGTTCGTTGTTCTGCGCGAGAAAGAGTATAAGAAATCCATCCGCTAAGATCACCTTTATTTTTTCTGAAGAGAACTTCTAAGCCATAAGCTCTTGCCTGCCCATTAAGTAACACCTGTTCGATATCGTTGTTCGCTATTAGATTTGCACCGTCTACATAATCGATTCTATTATCGATGTCTTTATAAAAGGCTTCGGTTTCTAAACTGTACGTATTATTATCAAAATTTCTGAAGTAACCTAAAGCATATTGATCTAAGATCTGAGGTTCTATAAAAGGTCCGCTGGGTGTCCAAATGTTCACCGGAGTTGGCGACTGGCTGTTAGAAACGATATGTAAATATTGCGCCATTCTATTATAACTGGCTTTTAATGAAGATTCTTCATTCAGAATAAAAGATAGTGCAGCACGTGGTTCAAAATTATTAAAATCTGATATCAATTCTCCCGAATCATAAAATTGAGTTCCAACCGGTGTTGCTTCCTGATAGATGTTATAATCTGCATTATAATCTACAGGGCTATTTTCGTAAATACTTACATTTTGCGGTCCGTATCTATAAAACGCACTGTATCGAAGTCCGTATCGCACTTCTAATTGATCTCCAATTTTTTGATTTACATCTAGGAAGGCTGAAGGTTCTAGAGCATATTTGCGATCTAGCTCTCTATAATTTAAGGTAGATTCGCTATTGTTTGGAATAAGAATTCCCGGGTTAAAATCGTAGTAAGTGGCATCGACACCATAATTAAGCTGAATATCATCTGAAATATAATGTTGCCAGGCATATTTTAGTCCGTAGCTTTCTATCCCACTGTCCCAGCTAAAACTAAGTGTGTTTAAGTTGAGTTGGAATTGATAGTCGCTATAGAAAATCGATAGATCTGTGTTTATATTTTTACCGAAGCGATGTTTCCAATTTAATTTTCCCATGGTGTTACCATACGTGCTTGAAAAACTATCGCTAATATCAAAAACATCATTACCAAAATAACCTGAAAAATGAAGACTATTATTTTCATTTAGTTTATAATTCAGTTTTGCATTCAGGTCATAAAATTGTGCCGAGTTTTCGTTATCGGCCAGTTGTAAAAAAAGATGAGCATAAGAAGTTCTTCCGGCCAGCATAAACGAGGCTTTATCTTCTTTAAGAGGACCTTCAACTTTTAGTTTGCTCGAGATTAATCCAATTCCACCTTCAAATTTAAAATCTTTATAATCTCCGTTATTCTGAGTAATGTCTAAAACCGAAGAAACTCTGCCGCCATATTTTGATGGAATTCCGCCTTTATAAAGATCCAGCGAGTTAACAGCATCAGCATTAAAAACCGAGAAAAAACCGAAAAGATGAGAATCGCTATAAATAGGAACGTTATCTAATAAAATTAAATTTTGATCTGCTGCGCCACCACGAACATTAAATCCAGAAGAGCCTTCTCCTGCATTGGTCACTCCGGGAAGCGTAAGCAAAGATTTTAAAGGATCTGGTTCACCCAAAGCAACCGGAATCTGTTTGATTTCGTTCATGCTAAGGCTATTCATACTCATTTGCGGTTTTTTAATATTCACCGCTTTATTTGTTTGCTCGATCACTACTTCTTCCAGCGTTTCTCCGCCCGGTTCCATTTGTAGAGTCCATTTAATGTCCTTATTGAGATTTACAATTTCGGTGATCTTGTTATAGCCTAAAAAGCTAATATTTACTTCATGTTTTCCCTGCGGAAGTTGTATCGAAAACTCTCCATTTGCATCTGTGGTCGTTCCTTTTTGAAGTTTAGGAATAGTAATACTTGCTCCCAAAAGAGGAGTGTTTTCTTCATCGAAAACAGTTCCTGATAATGTATAATTTGCCTGAAGATTTTGGGATTTCAGTTCACCGGGTTTTACCGTAATATTATTACCTAGTATTTTGAAATCATGCGGTAATTTAGTGTTTAGTTTTTCAATAAGATCTGTGACACTTATGTTGTCGTAGTTAATTTCAGTAGTAACATTTAGTTTAGAGCTCATTTCTTCAGCATAAGCCAATTTATAATTAGTTTGCTGTTCAATTTGCTTTTTAAGGGTATTTATATTGCTGCCTTTTTCAATATTTATAGCCATTTGTGCACTAAAGCCTAGGCTGTGAATAAAAAGAAAACAGATAAAAATATGTTTCATTTTGAATGTTTTGGATGGTGGCGAGGCCTCCTTATAACGAAATTAGACGTTTTTGAATGTAATTTTTCGAATAGCTTATCGTAGACCCTGGTCCAAGTCGAATCTCACTACTATCGGGTAAAAAGATCAATTTAAGTTGATTTCCCCGATTTTCAATATGGATCAGTGAAGCAATTTCTTTTTCAGGGTGATTAGCGATATAAAAACCATTGCTTAAAATCGCCAATATCAATATTGCGGCAGTATATTTTAAAAGAATGGCTGAATTTATACCTGATTCTTGAAAGCTCTTGCGATAGAATTTTTTCTGGATTTTTGTTTTTCTGCGGAAGAAATCACTTGTAGACTTTCTTGTCAAAACTTGTCAAAACTTGTCAAAATTGCTGTCTATTTTCGATTTTTTCATCACGAAGCCATTAATAATTCGCAATTGAAGCCTTCGCGCTTAACGCTGGTCATAAAATGCTTGTCTATGGCTGTTTTTGAAGAAACGACGATTAAAATCTCATCTTCTAGTTGAAATGGATGTATTTCATATTCAGAAAACTGAAATGCCAGCACTTTTAAAAGCTGGACTAATTTATCCTGTTCCAGAATCCCTAAAGTATAACTTTCAACGATCATTAATTGCAGTCTTTTTTATAAGATAATCGAGATTATAAATTCCGAGGCTTGCCTCGAATTAGAGTTGATTTTCAAAATCCCTCATGGACCTGTCCTGAGGTTCTTTACCAAAACGTAAATAGATCTTGATTAAGTATATTTAGGGTAGATATTATTAATGATTTGTATAATTTAAAATTAGGTTGTAAGTTTGCCAGCCCTTTTTTTCAATGCTCACCGTTGAACTTTTTTAAGGGATCAAATATCGAAGTTTACTTCCTTTATATTGGGAGATCAAAAATATAAGTGGTTTAAGCCGCTAGAGATTCAAAAGAAATTTATCTGGATTTTGATGAATCTTAAGACTTAGTTGTGTTGTTTGTTCCAAGAAATTGGAACTTGTAGGTAAACCTTTTTTAGCTATTAATTTAGTCTGAAGGTTTCCAATGAGAAGCTTTTTTCCGTTTATTCGGGAAGAGGCTTTTTTGTTTTAAGGATATAAATTATTGGTATGCTAAAAACTCATATAAAGATTTGTAAATTTAAACTTGATAATTCAATACAAAGATTAGGGTGAAGTATATACCAAAGGATTTTTATTCCTATTTTAAAGAATGCTTTAAGTTGGATAATAAGGAATTTATTCTTCAGAATATTTTATCCAGCAAATATCCTTACAAATGGTTTGCCAATGATAAAGAAGAATTACTTCATAAGGAATTACCTATAATTCCTTATCCAAACAAAAAATATGGTGAAATAAATAAAGAATTAGAGCTTTATAATCTAGAAAAGCAACTGTTTTATGGTTGTTATTTTATTCTTGGAAAAGCGAACAACCCTATAGCAAAAGATAATCGTATATGTGCTCCACTTTTTCTGTTTCCTGCGGAATTGGAAATTAATGAAGGTCTTAGTTTTTTAAGAATAGATCGAAGTAATTACGAGATTAACAGATATGCGTTGCAATTATTAGAGTTGCAAGATGATGAGGTTGATAAAGGTGATTTTTTAAAAGAGCTTACTCGTCGGCTTGAAGCAGGTAATTTAATAGGAATTAAAAGTTTCCTAGATCGAAGCACACTAAATCTGGATACCGAAGATCTTTTGCTATTTCCTACGGTCTGGAATGCTGCTAAAATTAGAAAATACCTTAGCAAAGAGAACTTTAATGATAATATTTATAAGATTGTTCCGGCCGCAGGCACAGCCTTAGTTGAAAAGTCTGAAGCATCATTAAGGATCTTAAACGATTTGGAAAAGATGGCGAAGCACGAGAGGTTTAGTGAGAATTTGGAAAAATTGCTAAACGATAAAAGAGATCTTTTAGGTAGCTATCAAAGTATTTATAAGAATCGGTTAAATAGTGAGCAATATGTAGCACTTAAAAATGCGAATAAATTTTCAAATTCTGTAATAATAGGGCCTCCTGGTACAGGAAAGAGTTATACCATAAATTCTATAGTTGTTGATGCACTAATGAATAATAATTCTGTTTTAGTTGTATCTAAAACTAAACAAGCTGTAGAGGTGATTAGAGAAATGTTGGAAGATGATTTTAAACTTAAAGATTATCTTATTCATACCTCAGGTTTTAATTATAAAGTCAGCTTAAAGTCAAAGATCAGGAAATATCTAAGCGGAGTTTCTGGTAGAAAGAGAGGTGTTAATCTTGAAAAGTTTGACTATCTAATTCGACAACTTGAAAGATTAGAATCTGAATTTGAAGAATTAATAGAACAGGAGCTTAGATTATCCAATCTTTCATTTAATGATGATCTGAATTTATGGCAAAAATGGGAGAAATTTTACTTGAGTAAGATTTCGTATAAGGGAGAGAAATTACTTCCTACATTCGATAAAATGAATACTGTTTTCAATGATCTAGAGAAAGAGATAAGTGTCTTCTCTAGGCATAAGATCGCTAGTAATATTACAAAAAGCTCGATACATTATAGAAAAGATATTTCTAAATTTTATGACGCTCTGGATTCTTCAAGTTTTTCAGTCTATAAAAGAATTTTAGAAGATATTGATCAAAGTAGTGTCCTGAAAGTATTTCCCGTTTGGCTGGCAAATCTTTCAGATCTAAATTCTATACTTCCATTAGAAGAAAACTTATTTGATCTAGTATTAATCGATGAGGCCACGCAATGCGATATTGCCTCAGCTTTACCTGCAATTTTCAGAGCAAAACGAGCTGTAATTATAGGTGATCCAAATCAATTAAGGCATTACTCTTTTGTTTCTAGAGCTCAACAAATAGAATTACAGCAACAATACAATCTTCCTGAAGATGCCTCTTTAGATTATCGAAATAGAAGTATTTTAGATTTATATCTTTCCAAGATTCAGGATCAACATCAAATTACTTTTTTAAGGGAGCATTTTAGATCTACTCCCTCTTTAGTAGAATTTAGTAATCAGAAATTTTATAATGGTCAATTAGAGGTTTTAAAATCTACGCCAGATCACATCAATGAAAACCAGTTAGATTATTTTGAAGTTGATGGAACTCGAAATGAGAGAGGAGTTAATACGCGTGAAGCAGAATTTATAATAGAGAGATTAAAAGCTATTGTTACGAAATATAAAGGTTCAGATAAAAAACCATCGCTTGGCATTATATCTCCCTTCAATTCTCAAGTTATCTATATAAAAAACCTCATCAGAGATACTTTTGATATCAATGAAATAAAAAAATATAAGCTTTTTTGCGACACTCCTTATAACTTCCAGGGATCTGAACGTGAAATTATATTTCTTTCATTTTGTGTTTGTAATGAATCTCATCATTCTGCTTTTATTCATTTAAATAAACCCGAAGTTTTTAATGTAGCCATTACCAGAGCTAGATCTTATCAGGCAATAGTGACCTCGGTGGAACTTTCAAAGCTTAATCAAAATTCCTTGCTTTTCGAATATTTGAATTTTATAAAAAATTTTGATCACGAATCATCCAGAATAGAAGAGCATGATAGTTTTCAGAGAGAAGTAGTGAGCTTTTTAGAAAAAAAAGACTTCAAAAAAATCGAATGTGGATATCCCGTTGCTGGCTGCATTCTAGATATACTAATAACTAACGGAAGTAAGAATTATTTTATAGATCTAATTGGTTATCCTGGTAGCTTTGAGAAGGCTTTTAGTCTAGAGCGATATAAAACTTTGGCTAGAATAGGGATTAGATGTTTTCCCCTTCATTATAGTTTCTGGAAACGAAAGCCACATATTGCACAACGTAGCTTATTAAGCTTTGTGAAGAATTAATTGCTCCCGCAACCTTAAACTTTGTGGAGGTAATCAACATAATGTGTGGTGAACACAGGTGTGGAATACCACATAATTTCACAATAATTGTTAAAGAATTAACTGCGAAAACGTTTGAAGTTAAGAGGTATGTAAATTGCTCTATCTGATGCAGAAATATTCTGTACTTATGGATAAGAAATATAAATTTTCAGTGTTGAACAGGTTTGCAATGTTGTTCATCTCATGTATGCTTTTAAGCCTTTCGTCTTGTAAAGAAGAAGAAAAAGTGGACGAAGGTCTTCCTTTACCGGTTGTTTCACTTAAGGAACAAAATGCCTCAAAAGGTTTCGAATATATTGGTTCTATAGAAGGAGTCGAAACTATCGAAATTCGTCCTCAGGTTGACGGAATCCTAGAAGAGATTTATGTAGATGAAGGTGATTTTGTTGAAAAAGGACAGCCATTATTTAAAGTGAATAGTCAGCCTTATATGGAGGATTATAAAAATGCAATGGCAAATGTGAAATTAGAGAAAGCCAAAGTAGAAAAAGCAAAAAGTGATCTAGAGCGTTTGCAACCTTTAATCGATAATGAAGTAATTTCTGAAGTTAGAAAGAAATCTGTAGAAGCCGATTATCAGGTGGCTTTATCTTCTTTAGAAAGAGCGCAGGCTCAGGCTGCCAACATGAGAATAAATCTTAATTTCACAACTATAAAAGCGCCAGTAAGCGGATTTATGGGACGGATTCCTAAATCTCCAGGAAACGTTGTAAAGCAAACAGATGAAAAGCCACTTACCGTATTATCCAAAGTAGATGATATTTACGTTTATTTTTCAATGAGTGAATCAGATTATTTGTATTACGAGAGAGCCAAGAACGATACGCTTTCTAATAAAATGAATAATAAGGTGAAACTTGTATTAGCTGATGGTTCAGTTTATGAACATTCAGGTCGAATCGATGCTAATTCAGGACAAATCGATCGTACTACGGGTTCTATTACATTAAGAGCTAGATTCCAAAATCCAGATACTTTATTAAGATCGGGGAATACGGGTAAAATTTTAATGGAAGAGATTTATCCTAAAGCGATATTAGTTCCTCAAAGTGCTACCACTTTTATTCAGGATAAGAAATTCGTTTTTACGCTGGATGAAAATAATATAGCGCAACGAAAAGAGATTATTACTGAAGGAAGATCTGGCGATAATTACATCGTAAGCTCTAAAAGTTTATCTCCTAATGATCGCATAGTGCTTTCTGGTCTCGATAAACTGGCTAACGGAATTAAAGTAAAACCTATCGAAAGAGGGCGTTTGCTATCCCAGATTCAGGAATAGACCAGGCTTCAGAAATCCACAACCAAAAAAAATTACATGTTTAAGAAAATAGTAAAAAGGCCAGTCCTTACACTGGTCATTACCATCATATTGCTTATTGCCGGAGCCGCAAGTATCACATCTTTACCAGTAGAACGTTTTCCAGAAATTGCTCCGCCTAGTGTTAGTGTACAGGTGTATTACCCGGGAGGGAATGCAGAGACTGTTGCAAAATCTGTTTTATTACCTATCGAGGAGGCGATTAATGGAACAGAAAATATGTCTTATGCCAACTCTACGGCAACCAATTCCGGTAGAGGGCGTGTAACTGTTTATTTTAAGCCAGGTACAGATCCAGATCTGGCTGCTGTAGATATTCAAAACCGAATTTCTACGATTACCTCCATGATTCCGCCAGAAGTTTCAGAAGCTGGGATATCTGTTACTAAAAGGATGAAAGGTAGTATCATGACTATTAATATTTATAGTGATGATCCTACTTATGATGAGACGTTCTTAAATGCGTTTACGAGAATTAATATCCGTAGAGAACTAAAACGTGTCGACGGTCTTGCTGAAGCTTCAATTCTAAGACAACGTGATTATGCCATGCGAATTTGGTTAAATCCGCAAAAAATGGCTTCCTATAAACTCACACCACGAGACGTTTATAATCAAATTAAGGATCAAAACTTCGAAGCTGCTCCTGGGAAATTTGGTGAAAATTCAGAAGAACTTTTTGAGATCATTATGAAGCATGATGGTCGTTTTAATCAGCCAGAAGATTATGAAAATCTCGTGATTAAAACTAAAGATGAAACGGCATTACATTTAAGAGATATCGCAAGAGTGGAGTTTGGTGCTTCTAACTATACCAGTGAAAACCGTTTGAACGGAAAACCATCTGTAACCATAGATATCGTACAGCAAAATGGGGCGAATGCGATGGAAATCGATGGCCGAATTCGAGAAATCTTAGAAGCACAATCAAAACTGTTTCCAGAAGATGTTCATTACGAGATCACTTATAGTGTAAGAAACCAGATCGAAGAATCGATGAGCCAGGTAGAGCATACGCTTGTGGAAGCTTTTATTCTGGTGTTCTTAGTCGTGTTTATCTTTTTGCAGGATTTTAGAGCTACACTTATTACGGCTATTTCTATCCCGGCATCACTTTTAGGTACCTTCTTCTTTTTAAATATCATTGGTGCTTCAATGAACGTATTAAGTATGTTCTCACTGGTACTTGCTATTGGTATTGTGGTAGATGACGCGATCGTGGTTATGGAAGCCATACACGAAAAAATGACGCATCACAAAATGCCGGTTAAAGAAGCGGTAAGTTCTGCAATGGACGAGATTACCGGAGCTATCATCTCGATAACGGTTGTAATTGCAGCGGTGTTTTTACCGGTAGGTTTTTTAAGTGGTCCGGTAGGAGTTTTTTATCAGGAATTTGCGTACACGATTATTTTTGCGGTATTAATTTCAGCAATTAACGCGCTTACATTAACGCCGGTACTTAGTAAAGTTTTCTTCGGAAAAAAGGAAACAAAAAAAGATAAGCGAGGAATCACCAAAGCTGTTTCTAATTACAGGCAGTTTAGAAGGGCTAAAGTGTTACGTAGAAAAGGATTTAGGAAATTCGATAATTTCTTCGATCGTTTTACTCAAAAATATTTAAATGCGGTTCGTTGGATCCTGAACAGAAAATGGGTTGGTCTGGGTGCTTTAGCAGTAATTATTGGGCTCACCGTATTTTTATCGAAGTTTACACCAAGTGGTTTTATTCCTACCGAGGATGATAACTTTTTGATCTTATCTATGAAAATGCCCGAAGGTTCTTCACTTCACCGTACCAATGTGGCGCTAAGAAAAGCCGATTCTATCTTACAGTTACAACCAGCGGTAAAAGGAGTAAACACTGTTTCAGGGTTTAATGTGGTAGATAATGCTAATAGTCCTTCTTCTGGTTTAGCCTATGTGCAATTAAAAGCAGCCGAAGATCGTGGTGAAATTCAGGATATTCAGCCCGTGATCAAAGACTTATTGTCCAAATTAGATGAAATTCCTGAAACCGATTTTAATATGTATCCAAGGCCAACCATACAGGGGTTTGGTAACTTCGATGGGGTGCAATTTATGCTTCAGGATAGAGCAGATGGCGATTTGGGTGAATTTGGTCAAATCGTAAACGAATTCATAAATACCCTGAACAATCAAAAAGAAGTAGAAAATGCTTTTACTTCGTTCAATCCTAATTTTCCGCAGTATCGTTTGGATATCGATTACGAGAAAGCGAAAAATATGGGAGTGAGCGTAAAAGATATGATGTTTACCATTCAATCTTATTTTGGTAGAGTTCAGCCCGGTGATTTTAATAGATTCAGCAGGCAATATGGTGTATACATGCAATCTGATATTCAGTTTAGGGAATCGCCAGAATCCTTTAATAGTATTTTTGTTAAGAACGACAAAGGAGATATGGTGCCGGTGAATACGATCGTAAAACTTAGGCAAACTTATGGTCCAGAGGTAGTAAACCGCTACAACCTTTACAACGCAGCGAAAATTAACGTAACACCAGCGCAAGGTTATAGTACCGGTGATGTAATGAATATGATCGAAGCTCTTACTGCTGAAAAACTTCCAGGAACCTTAAGTTACGAGTGGACCAGTATGAGTTTAGAAGAAAAGAACTCGGGTGGAGATACGATCATCGTATTTATAATTATTATTCTACTGGTATATTTTATCCTGGCTTCGCAATATGAAAGTTTCCTATTGCCCCTAGCGGTGATGCTTTCCTTACCGGTAGGTATATTTGGTGTATTTACAGCCATTAATATTGCAGGTATAGACAATAATATTTATGTGCAGATAGGTATTATTATGCTTATAGGTTTACTGGCTAAGAATTCTATTTTGATCGTAGAATTTGTAGCGCAAAAAAGGCGAGCTGGTTTTACCGCTTTCGATGCTGTGATCGAGGCGAGCGCATTAAGAATAAGACCAATTATCATGACCTCTCTGGCATTTACAGTTGGTTTAGTTCCTTTAATGTTCGCTGAAGGATCTTCAGCGCAGGGTAATCATTCTGTAAGTATTGGTACTGCCGGAGGAATGATTAGCGGAATCGTGCTTGGTATTTTTATAATTCCTGTTCTGGCGTATGTATTTCAGGTGCTTCATGATAAAATGAATCTGGATCGTTATGCCGAGTAAACCAAAATCAACTAAAAAATTGAAGATGAGAACGAGTTTTCTTTCAAGCATAAAATCAAATAATAGAACAAAATTTTCAGCGAGATATCTGAAATCTGCTTTAGGGATTTTTGCAATGATCTGCGTGGTAAGTTGTAAAGTAGGAGAAGAATACGCACGTCCAGATTTTGGAGATGATGTTTCTTCTGAATTCTATACAGGTGAAGAAGAGGATGAAACGTTATCTGTAGATTCACTTAACTCTAACGAAGTGAATAACGATACGATTCCAATGTCTGAAATTCCGTGGAAGGATTATATAACAGATAAGACTTTGCAGAAGCTTATTGATACGGCTTTGGTAAATAATATTGATTTGCAAAAAGCCATGAAAAACATGGAAATTGGGATTGAAGAACTTGCGCAATCTAAAGCTAATTTTCTTCCTTCTGTTAATGCGAGGCCGGCCGATTATCGTAGAGAATATTATTCTGAAAATTATAATAATTACGGTTCTAACAGGGCAAGAAGAAATCATGGCGAAAACCCTCCAACAAGCTTTTACACAGAGCGTCTAGAATATTCTGCTGCTTTACAGGCAAACTGGGAGCTTGATGTTTGGGGAAAGTTACGTTGGCAAAAGGAAGCCGCCAGGGCTCAGTTTATGAAAAGTAAAGAGTTCAAAAAAGCGGTGCAAACTTCGCTAATTTCAGAAGTAGCAGCAACGTATTTTAATCTGGTGATGCTAAAATCACAGATAGAAGTTGCAGAGAAGAACTTTGCCTTAAGCGATAGTACTTTAAATATTGTACAATTGCAGTACGATGCGGGAGAATCTACATCTTTAGCGATTCAGCAAACAAAATCTCAGAAATTAAAGGCAAAAACTTTAATTCCGCAGTTAGAGCGTCAATATGTGATTATGGAAAATAAGCTTAATCGCTTGCTTGGAAGATCACCAAGATCCATAGAAATTGATACTGATTTTGAAGAAATTGAATTTCAGAAAAGATATACTTCTGGTGTACCTTTAGAATTGATAAAAAATCGCCCGGATGTCGCCATGGCCGAATATGAACTTATCACAGCTAATGCAGATGCCGGTGTTGCAAATGCGCTGCGATATCCTTCCTTAAGTATTGGAGCTTCGGCAGGTTTAAATTCGTTTCGGTTAGAAGAATTTTTAGACCCTGTAAGTTCTGGTTTTGCGTTATTAAACGGAGCTATTTTTCAGCCAATATTTAATAATAGAAAGCTAAAAACAAATTACAATATCGCTTTATCGCAAAAAGAAATCGCTCAGCTAGATTTTAAAGATGATCTTATCACAGCGATTGCAGATGTTTCTAATTCTTTGGCGAAAATGGAGAAATTAAAAGAGGAATATGCAATTGCACAAGAGCGTATCGAGGTTACCCAAAAAGGTTTAAAAGATGCCGGGATGCTTTTTAGGGGTGGTTACGCCAACTACCTGGAAGTAATTAGTGCACAAAGCGACGCGCTAGAAAGTGAGCTAAATTTAATAAATATCAAAAACCAGTTACTCATTGCTAATGTTGAATTATATCGTAGTCTTGGCGGAGGCTGGCAGTAAATAGGAATTAAAAAATCCGTTAGATGTTCTAACGGATTTTTTAATTGGCATCTATAAAGGATATAATCTAGGTAGTTTACGGATTTTTTATACAATATCAACAAGTTTTTCGAATACTCTAGCGACCATTTCGGCGCCGGGATCTGGAATTCCTTCAAGGCTAGATTCAGATAAATAAGAACTGCGTCCTGCACTGGTATTGGTGATATTAGCGGTTTCATCGGCTCCTTTTCTGGCAGCTTCAGCAGCTTCTTTCGTAGACTTTTTATCGCTTAAAGCTTCAAAAGCAGGTTGCATAGCATCGATCATGGTACGATCGCCCTTTTCAGCGCCACCGTAAGATTTCATTTTTTCTAATCCGTTTAGCAAAGCTTTTCCAATATTGTCATCATTTTTAAGGTTGCTTCCGGCTTTAGTAAAGAGCATCGACAACAATACTCCGCTAGAACCTCCGCTTTCTCGTGCTAACACACGCCCAACGGTAGTAAATAATTCAGGTAACGAAGCATATGGTAATTCTGAAGAAATCTTTTTAAACTTTTTACCTGCAGCAGCAAAAGTAGATCCTGCATCGCCGTCACCAACTTTCTCGTCCAGATCGTTCATTTCTTTTTCCATTTCGATAAGGTAATTTGCAATGCTTTCTACAACTTTTTGATGCTTTTTGTTTTCTGAAGGCTCAAATTGCATGGTTTTAGGTAAATCCGGACTTTTAATACTACTGGGTTTCGCATAGGCTCTAATTCGCCATTCTGGAGTTTCGGTTTTTTCTAAAAGTGCGTTTTTGATTTCTTCATCTAACTTTAAAAGGGTGATCGAAAAACCATTCATATTTAAAGAAGTGGTCATTGCGGTTGGTCCAACCAGGTATTTCACTTTTTCAGAAATATCGGTTTTATCGAAACTATGCACCAGTAAATTCATTTCAAGCGGAGTCACACTGCCCAAATTGTTAAATAGCAGCACATATTTTTCACTGTCCTCCGGAAGATATTCCTTCAATTTATCTACCGCTTTTTGAACTAAAGTATCGGCTTGGTCCATCTTTATCACATCCACACCAGGTTCGCCGTGAATACCCAAACCTAATTCGGCTTCGGTTTTATCTAATCTCGACTCTTCAGGATTATTGAATTTTTGTCCTTCAGTAAGTGATAGTCCGATCGAGATAGCACTTTCAGCTACTTTTTTTGCCGCTTTAGTCACTTCATCTAAAGATTTTCCTTCTTCCGCTAATTGTCCGGCAACTTTATGAACTAGTAAAGTTCCGGCAAGACCACGCTGCTGAGTATCTTCGCCTAAGGCAATATCGTCACCAACAATCACGGTTTCAACTTTATGACCAAGCGCCCTTGCCTGCTCGGCTGCTAGCCCGAAATTCAATCGGTCTCCTGTATAATTTTTTATAACCAGTAAACAGCCTTTTTCGCTGTCTACCGCGAGAATGGCTGCTAAAACAGCATCTACAGATGGTGAAGCAAAAATATCGCCACAAACGGCAGCGGTAAGCATGCCCTTGGCAACAAAACCAGCGTGCATAGGCTCGTGACCAGATCCTCCTCCAGAGATGATGGCAACTTTAGATCTATCGATCTCTTTTCGGGTAACTACCCTAACTTCAGGAAAACTGTCTAGTTTGGTAAGATTAGGATCTGTAAGCAATCCTTCTATAGATTCGTTTACAACGTTATCGGGTTTATTAATGAAAAATTTCATGGATAGGTTTTCTTTTAAAGGTAAAGAATTATAAAGCCTTTACACAGTGACAAGCGCTATTCACTTCAGAATTTATAAAAACTTTAAGTTGGCTTTAGCACTTTTTGAAAGGAATAAAAATACATCTCGATTTTATCGATTTTTGACTTATATTTTTTACTTGATAATCGAGATTAAATGTTCCGAAACCTGCCTCGATACAAAGACGATTTTAAAAAAATGCCTCACCGGCTTGCTCCAAGATAGTTGACTTAAGTTATAAATGTAGTAGGAGATAAATCCTGAAGACTTTCTGCCGAAATACTAAGAAACTATGCAATAAAGCTTAAATTTATATTTCTGAATAGAGATCCAAAAGCAAGGTTGAAAGTATTATGGAAGAAATTGAAGCTATTTTGAAAGCTAAGGGAATTCGCCCAACCGCCGTGCGATTATTGGTTTATAAATTTATGGCAAAAGAATCTTTGGCGATGAGTTTAAATGATATTGAAGCTGCTTTTGGACAAACAGAGCGCACTACGCTTTTTAGAAGTTTAAAACTATTTGAAGAAAAAGGCTTAGTCCATAAAATAGAAGATGGCAGCGGAACGGCCAAGTTTGCTTTAGAAACTGCAGGAGAGAATAATGTGAGTGATAAACTGCATCTTCATTTTCACTGTTCTAAATGTGGGGAAACCCAATGTTTAACAGATCAAACAATTCCGAATATTAGTCTTCCTAAAGGATTTAAGGCTACAGATGCTAATCTTGTGGTGAAAGGTTTATGTGATAAATGTTCTAAATAATTATTCTTGAAATCTTATAATTTTAAGATTTATGGTTTAAACTAATTAATTATTTAAGAGTCAAATGCTTGTAGTAACTTAATACCAGTTTAAATCATGAAAAAATTAATTTTAGGTTTATTTCTTCTTTTTGGAGCTCAAATATTTGCTCAGGGAAGAATATCTGAAGATGTCTTAAAGAAAATGCAGGAAGAAGAGATTGCTGCCTTAGCTTTAAGTGAAGAACAAATCCCAGATTATAAGGAAATCAATAAGAATTTTATGGAAGGCTTGAAAAACCTTCGAAACTCTGGTGATGATCGCAGCAAGCGTTTTGAGCAAATGAGAAAACTTTCTGAAAAGAGAGACGAAGATCTTAAAGAATTACTTACGGAAGATCAGTTTAATAAATATACTAAAATGCAGGAAGAGCGCCGTGAACAAATGCGTGGCAGGATGCGAGATAGACGCCAAAATTAACTCGGTCATCGAAATTTAATGCTTCGAAGTTTAGCTCGAATTAAAGTTTATTTTCAAACAAAGTTTTCATTGGCTGGCCTTTAGATAGTTTACAAGGATCAAAAAAGCCCTCTAATTTTAGAGGGCTTTCTTTTTTATAAAAGCAGATATTTGGCGATTACTTTGTGTAATCCTTATCTAAAAATAAAAATCGTTTATCATCTTCAGCATTTTCAGCTTTAGATTCGGTATCTAAGATCATTACAGGTGGAGTTTGATCATTAGCTTCAGCTTTTGGCCATTCTGGTAAAGATTCGGTATTTGGGTTACCGGTTTTAACGAAATTCGCCAGATATTCCTGAATCGTTTCTGAAACTTTATAATCATCATCTGTCCATGCATAATCTTCTATGCGATCCAGATTCCCCATAAAGTATTCGATCTCTGCGGCATGTGGTGCGCCAATCGCTTTGGGTGCTTCAGGAGTATTTTCGTCTTTTTCCTGAGTTCCGCCGGCAAGTCCCGGTTGTTTAGATTGATCTTTTAATTCAGGTCTTAATTTGCTGTATAAATAACGATAAACAGGAGCATCTGAATTTTTACGATGAAGATCGAACCACTTCCAGGTACTATAAACGATAAAGCGATCTGAAGCAAGTTTTGTTGCTGAATATTTTACTTCTTCTGAAGTATTATGCGGATAAAGTTTAAGGACTTCTTCGTGATCTTCAGGATAGATCTCTTTTACTTTTTTGATGAAATTTTCAGGAGTGTTTTCTAATCCCTGCATCACACCCATTCCTGGAATTTCAGCAGAATTCCAGCCTACAAGTAAAGGAACTTGTGCCTGTTCTTTGGCTTCAAATATTTCTGGAAGCGATTTTGGTAAAAAGTAATTATCAATAACCGTAGGAAATCCAAATCTTCCAGCATTTTGGTACAGCATAAAAATAGAGTCGGTACTCATCGCTCTAAGATCAGCTAGTGAGCTTGCTCCAATTTGTTCAGCAAAATCGATTCCGGTTTTTTCAGCTTCTTCCAAAGAAATAGGAGCAAGAGTTGGATGAATAGAAGCACCACTTTCGCCAATCGCGCCATTCATTAGATCTTTAGACAGAGGCGAAGCCATTTGAGCACTTACCGAAATCGATCCGGCAGACTCCCCTGCAATGGTTACTTTTTTAGGATCGCCTCCAAAAGCTGCAATATTGGCCTGAACCCATTCCAGTGATTTTTGTTGATCTAACAATCCATAATTTCCTGAAGCATTATAAGGTGCTTCTTCGCTAAGTTCTGGGTGTGCCATAAAACCAAAGATGTTCAATCTATAATTTACGGTGACCACAACCATTCCTTTTTTAGCCATGGTTTCACCATCATAGCGAGGCTCTGATGCATCACCAGCTACAAATCCGCCTCCGTAAAAATAAACAAGAACCGGCAGTTTTTCTTCTGAAGTTTCTTTTGGTGTCCACACATTTAGATATAAACAATCCTCGCTCATCCCGTTAGAACGAGATTTCATATCCCCAAAAACATTCGCCTGAACTGGTTTATTTTTGAATTCTTTTGTTGCTAGAGTATCGCTCCAGTTTTTAGCATCTTGTGGCGCTTTCCATCGTAAATCCCCAACTGGTGGTTGCGCAAAAGGAACTCCAAAGTATTTTCGAACCGATTGGTCTTCATTTAAAAAGCCTTCGATTTTTCCGTTTTCCGTAGAAACAATAAGATTACCTTCCTGTGTTTCTTTGTTTTCAGCAGTATTTTTACAGGAAGTTAAAAAACTTAATCCTGCGAAAAAGAGTATTATTTTTTTCATTATTACTTGTAAATTATTCTTTTTGAAGCTTGAATTCTTACGAGTGTCCACTCGGTTAAAAATAGTATTTATGATCTCTAATTTATGGATATAAATTAAAATCACTGTATAAATATACGATCATTGCTTAAAAAGTAAACATAAAAAAAGCCGGAATTTCCGGCTTTTTTTCTTTGATATCATTGTAGAATAAATGACAATGACGAATGCTAATATTGTATATTTTATACTACAATTTTCTTTTCTCCTTTTATTTCGTGATAATTCTCGCTAATATCATTTTCTTCTTTTTTCTTTCTGAATAATTTATACCCCAGATAGCCAAGACCGGCAGCAGCACCAATTCCAAGTCCTACAGCGCCACTTTTTGCAACGACTTTTTTCCCTGCTTTAGCAGCAAGATATCCTACAGCCCATTTTCCGGTTTTTTTTAATTGATTTTTCATAGAATTATAGTTTTCGTTTTAGTTAATATTTGAGTTCTGTGCCAGTTTTATAGGTTTCAGAATTAATTTTTTAAGATTTTCCAGTGGGTTTTATAAGCAGTTCGTTCACGTTTACACTATCGGGTTGGGAGAGCGCGTAAAGAACGGCATCTGCAATATTGTTAGCTTCTAATTTTGGTTCAGATTCATCGTCGTAATCTTTATCATTTAATAATTCTTCGTCTGTAATCGTATTTCTTAAACTAGTATCTACTGTTCCCGGTTCTATACAGGTTACGCGAATATTATAATCTGGAGAAAGTTCCATTCGCATGGCTTTAGATAATGTGATAATGGCCGATTTCGAAGCGCCATAAATTGCACCACCTTTGTAAACTTCTTTACCATCTACAGAGGAAATATTTATAATATGACCACCTTCGTTTTTCTTCATATAAGGAAGGACGCCATGTATACAGCGCAAAGTTCCTTTTACATTTACTTCGATGGTTTGAAGCCATTCGTCTAAATGACGATTTTTTAAATAAGTTAAAGGCATAACTCCGGCAGAATTCACCAGAATATCGATGGTATTAAATTTGGCAATCGCTTTTTTAAAACCTTTGGCAACACTTTCGGTCTGGCTAACATCCATTTCGATCACGATGCTTTCAGATTTTAGTTCTTGCTGGATTTCCTTCAGCTTTTCTACATTTCTACTTGCCAGAATTATTTTGCATTGTTCTTCTGATAATTTTTTTGCGATGGCTTTTCCTATACCACTACTTGCTCCAGTAATTAAAGCGACTTTGTCTTTTACTATCATATAATCTTCCAATTCATTAACATCGATTTAAACTTCCTTTTTCCAGTATGAATGACGCAATTTTTTATTCGAATCTCAGGTAAAGCACTCTTAATGTTTTTATAAATCAAAGTTAAAAGTAGAATTGATTTAATTTTTAAATCACTATTAATCAGAGGTATATACTCTTTATAACATTTCCTTAAGAATTATACGGAAACTATTTGAGGCATTTTTGCGTAAATGTTTACACAACAAAAAACCTCAATTAATATGAAAAAGTTTATTAGACCATTTTTTATGCTGGCAGCAGGAGCGATGATGATTTCCTGCAGCGATGATGATAATATGGATAGAAATCCTGTAATGCCATCTGGTACAGCACATCTTTATGCAACAAGTCACGATGGAAGTGTAACACGTTATGATATTAATAATGGAGAAACCACCAGTTATGAAACTTCTTCTGATGATGCTGAAGGGATTTATTACGACGGTGGGGATGATTCGTTTACCATAGTTTCCCGTTCTTCGACAAGTTTAGAAAGTTATGCTGGTATCGGCGGTTTACAAACCGGGATAGATCTTAATATCGATCTTGATCTTTCTAGTTCTTCAGATCTTGAAAGTCCGCGTGATGTTGCAGTGAACGGAAATATATATGTAGTTGCAGATAATGCAGATGTCGATGGCGACGATACTACTCCAGATGGTAGATTCTTTGTTTATACCAAAACTTCTTCTGGTTTCGAACTAAGAAATATAGTAACAGTTGATTTTAAAGTTTGGGGAATAGAGTTTGTAGGGAATGATCTTTATGCTGTGGTAGACACGACTAATATGTTGGCTGTATTTACCAATTTTTCTTCAAATTATATGACAGATATGGAAGCTTCAGCATCTAAAACTGTAGAAGTAGAGGGTATCGTTAGAACACATGGTTTAGATTATGATGGAGGAACTATGGTGATGACCGATATTGGAGATGCAGGATCTGATGCTGATGGCGCTTTTCACGTAATCACGAATTTTGATAGTAAATTTAATGCAACTATGGATGGCGGCATGATCTCTGTTAGTGATCAAATGCGTGTAGAAGGTGGTAATACCAACCTAGGAAATCCTGTAAATGTTGTTTATGACGCTAATTATGATGCTGTATTTATTGCTGAAGTAGCAAATGGAGGAGGTAGAGTTCTTGCATTTTCTGAAGCCAGTACGTCTAGTGGAAATAGATCCCCACAAATTAATAATAGTTTATCTGGTGCTTCAGCTGTTTATTTTTATACAGAATAGTAATCCTTTTTTGCCCAAAACTAAAGCCATGATCGTTCATGGCTTTTTCTTTTTCTAGATATTTAGGTTTACGGGTTTTTTATCATCATCGATCGCCACAAAAGTAAATTCACCTTGTACCGCCTGTTCACGATGATTAGAGTACATTTCTTCAATAAAAATTTCTACACTAACTTTTAAACTAGAATTTCCAACTTTAGTTACTTTACCAATTAATTCTACAAAAGTCCCAGCCGGGATCGGCTTTTTAAAATCGATACGATCACTACTAACGGTTACCATACGTTGCCGGCTAAATCTTGTGGCGGTAATAAAAGCAACTTCGTCCATCATTTGCATGGCAGTACCACCGAAAAGTGTATCGTAATGATTTGTAGTATTAGGGAAAACAGCTTTAAAAAGGCTGGTCGTAGACTTTTCGATTCTTTCTTCAATAGTCATAAACTTCTTTTTCCAGAGCTAAAAAATGAGTTACCTGTTCGGCTTTATTTTTAATTGGGTAAATATCGATCTTACATAAATATTCCTCTCCATTTTTACGATAGTTTGCTAAAATTTCAGAAATATTACCTTCAGCAATTACCTGATCTTTAATCTTCCTTTTTCTTACTACGGAAGTGTTTTCGCCTTGCAAAAATTTTGGCTTTTTACCTTTAGCATAATTTGCCGGGTAACCTGTCATATGACTGAAACCTTTATTGGTCCATAAGATCGTTTGGTCTCTTTTGGTTAATATTAAAGCTTCGTAATCCTGATGCAGCATAAAATTTAGCGGAGTGTCCCAATTATATTTTTTAGCAAAGACCTCAAGAGATTCCAATTCGGTTTGGCGCCTAGCATTCTCTCTTAGTTTATCTGAATAATCGGCAAAAATATCCATGCTGCAAAGCGGGTGCAGCTGTAAGCTTTTCAAGTTATCTAAGGGTTTCCTGTTGCCGCTAAGATAAATATCCAACGACGTTAAATTGTATTCTTTTTCAGGTGCCATGGCGATTAATATTTCTTTTTCGAAATTCTGTTTCCCGTGATCTGTCGTTGGCGGCTACTTTTAAATCTGCCAGACTCAAAGTTTCTTAGCTTTTGATGCTTTGTCTTTCTGCCCTGAACTCTTGCACGCCATTTTCTCCAGTTCCTGGGATGCATTTGTTCTTGCATAAATTTGATCACATCTTTCTCTGTAAGCCCAAATTGATATTCGATAGCTTCAAAAGTAGTGCGATCTTCCCAGGCCATGGCAATAACGCGATCTACCTGTCTCTCAGATAGATTAAATTTTTCAGCAATTTTCATAACTCAACTTTTGTTTAAAGATAGAGCGATAAAGTTGAACATGAAAATTATTATAATTTAATTTAGAATGTATGAAGTGTTTTTTATCATTTTAAATCCGCAGGTAAAAATGATAGGATTAGCCGAAATTGAATGTTTTGGCACTTTAGACTTTTTTAATTTTAAGAATTTTGCTTTAAAATTTTTACAATCCAGCTTTTGGTCGGTAAACAATTTGCCTTGTTTATTCTTTTGGTAAGTAAGATTATTTGCAAACACAAAATTGGCTACACAATATTCGATATTCGTCTCTTTAAAAGCATCATTGTTCATAATCATTAAATTAGGAAAGAATACCATGTAATTTAATAAATTATTATTTTTTAGCTTATAATTTTAACAATATTGTTTATAAAAGTGTGTCATTTTGCTTTTTGTGTTGAATTATTGTCATTATTCAATTCTTTATCAATTAAATGATCCACAATTTCAGTATTAATTTCAGCACCCAATAAAATAATGAAGCAAGTGATGTAAAGCCAAAGCAATAGCACCACAACTGCTGAAATTGAGCCATAAACTTCGCCATAATTTCCGAAGTTACTTACATAGAAAGAAAATCCGTAAGAGGCAGCTAACCAAACAAAAGTTGAAAATAAAGCACCGGGAATAACCCACCTTGTTTTCGGTTTGTCACGAGCAGGAGCAAACTTGTAAACCAAACATAAAAAAATGCTCACTAAAAAGGCTAATAATAACCAGCGGGACCAGCTAATCAAATCTTCAATATAAGTTGGTAATCCAATTTTATGAACTAATGCAGGGAAGCCTACAATTAAGATCATACTTAAGATTAGCATAGCAAGTCCACCAATGGTAAATATTGAAGCCATTAAGTATTGCTTAAAAATATTATGATCTTCTTTTGTGTCGTAAGCAATATCCACTCCGGTTAATAGGCCGTTAGTTCCTTTGTTTGCACTCCAAATACTAAACAGGATTCCAAATAAAGTTCCCCAACCAAGCTTATCGCCATGTGTTTCTAGAAAAACATCAATTCGTTGCTGTAAAATTTCGAAGGCCTGTTGAGGCATCATAGCCGAAAGCTCATTTATTTGTCGCTGAATTTCCTGTGGATCTGTGGTTAATCCATATAAAGAGATCAATGCCATAATTGCCGGGAAGGTGGCTAAAAAAGCATAAAAAGCAACACCTGCAGATACAATGCTTACCTTATCTGCAGAAATTTCGTTTTTCACCTGTTTCACGACTTTCCACCAGCCCTTTGGTGAGAGTTTAAAAGGATTATGATTATTCTTAGTATCTATTGCTTCTCTTTCCATTAAAATGAGGTCGATTTAATGCAAAAGTTAATTATTAATCTATGGCATGTTGCCAATACCCTGTTAATTATAAATATTTTAAACCCAGATTTGAAGTTTTTTTAGTCCTCTAAAGGCTTGTTTATATGATCAAAATCATAGTTAGGTAGAACCAATATTCGTAAATTAGACATAAAATTATTAGTCATGAGAACTGTGCTTTTACCAACCGATTTTTCAGATAATTCTTATAATGCGATTAAGTATGCATTGCAGTTATTTAAAAATTCTAGAACTAAGTTTATTCTGCTAAATACGCTCTACAATGCCGATTTTATAATTTACAGTAGTTTATATGGAGTTTATAAAGAGAATTCGATCAAAAATTTATCTCGATTTTTAAAGAAGATCGAAGAGGAGTTTCCAAATAAATATCACGAATTCGAATTGGTTTCTACTTTTAAAATGTTGCACGAAGAAATTAAAGATCGTGTATCTGAACAGTCTATAGATTTAATTATAATGGGAACCGAAGGTGCACAGGGAGGCAGCGAACTTATTTTTGGAACCAACACTGTACATGCCATTAAAGTGGCCAAATGTCCTTTGCTGGCAATTCCTGCAGGAGCTACTTATAAAGAACCGAAAAATATCTTGTTTCCAAATGATCTTAAATTAGACTTTTCTGAATACGATTTATGGTTCTTAAAAAATATCGTTGAGCAGTTTGAAGCGAAAATCCATATTCTAAACGTTAGTTTTGGTAAAGACCTGGATGAAAGTCAGGAAAGATCTAAAGAAGCACTTCAAAAATATTTTGATGATTACGGCTATATTTTTGGCCGTATAAATCGAGATAGCGTGATGGATGCGTTACAGGAATATCAAAAACAAAATCCTGTGGAAATGCTGGTGATGGTTAAAAACAAGCACACATTTATCGAAAAGCTGCTGTTTAGCTCTTTAGTTCACGAAGTTGCTTACAATGTGAAAATTCCATTTTTAGTATTACCAACCGAAAATTACAAGCGTCACGAAGCTTGATTTTCGATAAAATGAAATAAATATTTCGCATCATTTTTTATGCCTCCCAAAGTTGCAGATCCACGAGTATGTAGCCAAGGGAGGCCTATAAAATATAGTCCTTTGGTGTTGCTCACTCCGCGTTTGTGTTTTGGATATCCGTCTTTTGTAAGTTCTAATCCGTCGATCCAGTTAAAATTAGGTCGGTAGCCGGTAGCCCAAACGATATTAGCGATATCGGTAATGTCTTTTTTTTCAGTAGAAATAATATGGTCTTCAGCATCGATAGTTTTACCAACAGCTTCAACATTGTTTCGCGATAAGATCTCTTTTACATCGGTGCCAATAATAGGTTGCCTGTTTTTGTTGATTCTTTTCCCGATCCAGGAATCTTTACTAAAACTTAAAAATCCTGTTTTAGTAAACCACCACCATAAAGTTTTTCCTAAAAATTCCTGCGGAAGCACTTTTACATCTGTAGCTCCTGAAAAATAGGTTTTTTGCCCCAATGCTGAAATTTCATCGAGAATCTGAAATCCAGAATCCCCAGCACCAACAACAAGTGTGTTTCCTTCTTTTAATTGCGCCGGACTTTTATAATAATTACTGTGAATTTGGAAGATTTCAGGACTTATTTTTTTGTAGAAAGGGGGAGTGTAAGGAATGTGAAAAGGCCCTGTAGCTACAATCACATTTTTCGCCTGGAAATGCTGATTTTCAGTTTCAATAAAAAAGCAGGACTTCTCTTTTTTTACTGAAGTCACCAGCGTATTTAACTGTAGCGGAAATTCGAACTTTTCAGCATAAACTTTGAAGTAATTGGCAACTTCGGTTTTAGAAGGATAATGACCTTTTTCGGCCGGGAAATCCATACCGGGTAAATGGTTAAATTCTGTTGGAGTAAATAATTTTAGGGAATCCCAACGGTTAAGCCATGAAGCACCAATTTCCTCCTCCTTATCAAGAATAAGAAAATGATAACCAGCTTCTTTTAGGTAATACGCCATTGCAAGGCCAGCCTGGGCTGCCCCAATAATTATAAAATCGAACATGGTTTGTTTTGTAATTGCCTTTACAGTTTGTAAACTTAAGTATTATATAAAAAAATCCTCCTTTTCTAATTATTTATTTGAAAATATATATCGTAAATTCATATTTAATTAGAAGTCTATAAAATCATGAAACCCTATATCCTTGCTGAAACGAACTGGAAAAATGTAAAAGATGAACATTACGAAATAGCTATCTTACCTTGGGGCGCTACTGAAGCACATAATTATCATTTGCCATACGCAACAGATAATATCGAAGCAGAGGGTGTGGCCAAGGAAACCTGTAGAAAAGCTTGGGATAAGGGTGCTAAAGTTTTGTTGCTGCCTACAATTCCATTCGGAGTGAATACAGGGCAATTGGATATTCCATTTTGCATGAATTTGAATCCTTCTACACAATATGCCATATTAAAAGATGTGGCGCAGGTTTTAGATAATTGCGGAATACGAAAGCTGGTTATTTTTAATTCTCATGGCGGTAATAATTTTAAACAGATGATACGGGAGCTTAGTTTAGAGTTTCCAGATATTTTTACCTGTTCGTTAAACTGGTTTCAGGTTTTGGATGCGACTCCTTTTTTTGATGATCCTGGAGATCATGCTGGCGAATTAGAAACAGCTGTGGTAATGCATTTGGCTCCAGAACTTGTGTTGCCACTTGAAGAAGCTGGCGATGGTACTGCTAAGAAATTTAAAATTAAAGGATTAAAAGAGGGTTGGGTCACTAGCCAGCGACAGTGGACAAAAGTGACGAAAGATACCGGAGTAGGAAATCCTAAAAAGGCAACAGCCGAAAAGGGTAAAAAGTTCGTAGAAGCGGTAAGTACTAAAATAGCCGATTTTCTTGTAGAATTACATCATGCAGATGTAGATAATCTTTATGAGTGATGCTTAAATCCTTAATCTACATTTTTTGCTTTCTTTTTTTAGGTGAATTAATTCATTATTTTTTCAATATTCCCATTGCGGGAAATATCATTGGGATGCTACTTATCTTCCTGGCATTATTTTTTAAAATGATTAAACTAGAAGATGTAAAACCAGCTTCAGATTTTTTGGTGAAGTATCTGGTTGTTTTTTTTATACCCTACGGTGTAGGTCTAATGGTCTATGCAAATCTTATTGCAGAATATTGGATTCCGGTTTCGGTAGCTGTGATCTTAAGTACGTTGTTATCACTTTATGCAACCGGGGCGATCTACCAGAAATTAGATAAGAAATGAAAGAATTTTTAGCGCTTCCTATCTTTGGCGTAACGCTAACTTTACTTGTCTATTTTCTTTCAGGGAAATTAAAGGAGAAATTAGATCTAGTTATTTTTAATCGGGTATTGGTTTCGGTGATTTTAATAGTTGCTGTCTTGCTTAATTTTAATATTGATTTTGAAACTTATAATAACGGCGCAAAATACATCAGTTTTTTTCTAGGTCCATCTGTCGTGGCTTTGGGTGTGTTTTTATATGAAAAACTAGAGGAAGTAAAACGTGATCTGAAGGTTTTTCTTATTTCTGTAATCATTGGTGGGATCGTAGGTATAATTTCAGTAATAATAATCCTGGTGCTTTTTAATGCTCCTGAAATTATTAGTCGGTCCTTAGCTGCAAAATCGGTGACAACGCCAATTGCCATAGAAATTACTAAGATTACTGAAGGTATTCCAGAAATCACTGCTGGGATCGTGATCATCACCGGAATCTTAGGGAATGCTTTTGGACCGATCGTACTTAAGAAAATGGGTGTTAAAAATAAAAAGGCCGTTGGCACGGCATTAGGAACTTCAGCACACGGGATTGGCACTGCCAGAGCTTTTGAAATTAGTGCTTCCGCAGGAACTTTCAGCGGTTTGGCTATGTGTTTTAACGGAATTATTACCGCTTTGTTAGCTCCCTATATTTTGGATTGGTTGCTAAGTTTTGCCTAATAAAAAAGGTCGCCAAAAGACGACCTGATATTGATTATTTTTAAGCTCAATTTTATTGATCCTCTACCTTTAAGGTGTCACCTTTTGTACTATATTGAGTAGAATCGCCGGTATAACTAGCAGACATTGTTCCATCTGGCGTGTTAGAGTCCATTTCTTCAAGTAGATCTGCTGCTTTATTAAAGAAAGAATTTACAGCCATTTCACTATAATCAGTTTTTTTAGCTTCTTCCAGTTCTTTCCAGCTTTCTTTAAGCTCCTCAACATCATCAGATAAATTTGGGAAATTTTGCTTTTGAAGGTTTTCCAATACGCCTACAATTACATGTCCTTTAGAATAAAGATTTTCTGTAGTGATCGTAGTGTCAGCTTCAGCATTATCGCTCATTTCAGGAACTATTGCAGTTAAGCTATCATTTGGGGTCGCCTTTAGATCTTGTGATTTATCTTCAACAGCAGCAGCTAATTTATTTATAGCCTCTTTTGTGTAAAGATTTTCCCCAGGCTCTACGGTAGATCGATCTACATAAGCAAGATATTCTGCAGTAGGGTTTGATGGATAAGAATTATCAGTATTATCATCCTGCTCTACTTCCATATCATTATTATCGGCCAGTGGAGCATCGTTATCAGATTCTGTATTCTTACATGACGATAGGCTTATCATACCTGTAAGCCCAATAGCTAAAACAGATAATTTAATTACATTCTTTTTCATAATAAAAGTCTTTTTGGTTTTAGTTGTAAAATTATAGAATAGGATCTGTGTTTTTAAATATGAGCGTATAAACCTTTGTTAATAATGGGCTTAGCTTAATTTTGCTGAATTAACATAAACTTTCATTTTGTCCAATTTTGAAATTTTGACGTATTTTTTCTCCTCTCTTTTGTGATTAATTGAATGATTTCTTCTGAAAATATAAAAGTTGCCTATCTGATTGAAAATATGTATTTTACTACGTTTTTCGACCAAATGTATGAATGCACCTAATGATTCTTCTGAAGCCGAGTTTAAAAGAATTCTCGAAGTTTCTCAACTAGACCTGGACTACCAGAGCCTACAGGAAATGTTTAAAAATTTAACGGAACTTGCCTCCAGTATCACCGGAGCCGAACTTTCTTTAGTGAATATTTTAGATTCTTACTGGCAATGGTCTATTGCGGCAAACGGAATGGATCCCGTTGTAATGCGTCGAGAAAATTCAGTTTGTCAATATACTATTGGTGAAAAAGACTCTTTAGAAGTCGAGAATTTTAGGGATAGCGATCAATTTAATGTGCCCCTAGACGATAAATATGGTTATTATTTTGGCGTGCCTTTAAGAACTTCTGAAGGGAATGCAATTGGAGCGCTTTGTATAATCGATGAGGTTGGGCATAGTTTGGATAAAGATCAGCAAAAAGCTTTAAAACTGATCGGAGCTGAAATCGTTGAAAAACTGGAAGGAATGAAGAAAATGGCTGAAGTAAATCGCCGTTTTCATGATATGCACGCAGCACAACGAGAATTGGGTTATGATCTTCGAGGGCCGGTGAGTGGTGTTCTTGGTTTAAGTAAATTGGCCGAGGACGAAGAGGACGTTTCAGTATTAAAACAATATCTTAACCTTTCTGGACAAAGTAGTACAGAGCTTTTGGATATTATAAGTGATATTTTAGAGAAAAATAATTCCGAGTTTCTCGAGTATGCAAAAGCAAGCATCACCATTAGTGAATTGAAAGCAAAATTACTGGCACTGTATGGCGGGCTGGCAACGTCTAAAAACATAGACTTAAATATCGAATTATTACCGGGTAATCAACAACTAAAATTTTCAAGACAAAAGATCACTCAAATTTCTGGAAATCTAGTCTCTAATGCGATCAATTATGCAGCCGAAGGTTCAGAAGTTAAAGTGTTTATTGGTTTAAAGAATAGCGGAGCTTCAGATATGGCTAAGTTAAGTGTGTTAGTAGAGGATAAAACAACTTTTCTTAAGCAAGAGGCTGTCGAAGATATTATGAATGCAAGTTTGCAGGCAAAAGAAGGACTTGTAGGAGAACAATCTTATGGTCTTGGTTTAAAATTAGTGAGACACTTAGTACTCGAGATGGGTGGGCAAATGGATATAGATTCTAAAGAAGAAACCGGAACTAAATTTAATGTTTCTATCCCGCGATATATCTAGACTAATAGCTGAAAATAAAATCACGATAACTCCATCCTTTATATAAGAATAGGATAAAGAAAATAAGCGCTACCATAAATTCCATAAAAGTAGAAGCCAAAAATCCTATAAAACTACCATAAGCTGCACGCAACGCTGTTTTAGAATCAGATTTGTTTACGATCTCTCCAATAAAAGCACCTATAAAAGGGCCAATTAGGATAGCAAAAGGAATAGGCGCAAAAATCCCTACGATCAAACCAATGGTAGTGCCAATCATTCCTGCTTTACTGCCACCGTATTTTTTAGTTCCCATGGCGGGGATCATTATTTGCAAGGCATAGATCGCAATAGCAACAACAAGTGTAATTCCTAAAAACCAATAATCAATTTCGATACCCGGAATAATATAAAAAAACAATAATCCCAGCCAGCTTATAGGCACGCCTGGTAAAACAGGCAATACGCTGCCAATAATTCCAATTACTAAACAAATAACCGCGAGGCTAATAAGGAGTATCGTCATGCTAAAACTAGGATTGATTTTGTATAATTTGAATATCTTTTTTTCTAAAAGTTGATCACTCTTTTAAAGTAATGCATTTAAAAATTGTTTTACTTCTTCAATATTTTCTACGCGATAATCGGCATACGAATCGTTGGCGTGTTCCCCAACCAGGATTCCAATTCCGTTTTCCATTTCTCTAAAGGCATCTTCATCTGTAGTATCATCTCCCAAATAAATTGAAAATGGATTTTCTTCTTCGCTCAATTCCTTCCGAAGAAAATTAACCGCTTTTCCTTTATGCCAGTCGATATTCGGTTTTATTTCAACTACTTTTTTACCATCGCCTTTGTGCAGTTTTGGATAGTTTTCGACTTCATTTTCTATGATTTTATGAAACTCTGAAACCTTTTCTTCAGCCACCTGGCGATAATGAATGGCCAGCGTAAACTTTTTACGCTCAAACCTTACGCCATCAATCACTTTTAGTTTTTGCTGAAGTTTTTCCTCAATTTCGTTAAAAACCGGAAGCATTTTTTCAGCTTCTTCATTGTCTTTTTCAAAATTATTAGGTCCGGCAATTTCAAAACCATGGCTACCGGCATAATAAATATCTGTAAGCCCAACTTTTTCCCTAACATCACTTAAACCACGACCACTTACCACAGCAATAGCATATTTTTGGGAGAGTTTCTTTACAATCTTTCGAGTTTCATCGTCCATCCCCGCATCTTCATGATTCTCTACGATTGGAGCCAGGGTGCCATCAAAATCTAAAAAAATAAGCGGTTTGTTTTTGCTGAATTTCGATTGTAATTCTTCAAGGTTTTCTATCGCCGGATCTAATTGCTTCGGGTCTTGTAAAGTTTTCATAGTTAATTATTGTGATGCTAAAATTTGTCGTTTCAAGATAGAACTTTTAGAAGCTATTTATGTTAGTTTTCTATTAAAGTTGAATTTAAATAAGGGTGAAATCAATTTCACTTAGAAATCTTTTTTTACCAGTTTTATGAATTGAATGATTACTGAAGGTAATACACCGGCAATGACAATTAGAATCCAAGTCCTGATATCCAGATCCTGAAACTGAAAAATCTCTTTTAATGCTGGTATAAAATATCCCGCGAGAGTTCCCGCTATGCAAAATGCAAGCGCCATCCACACATATTTGTTCTTGGTAACTTGATTATTCAACAGAGGTTCATCGCCTTCTCGCATATTAAATACATGTAGAAACTGAGCAAAAGCCAGACTGAAAAAGGCAATATTATTATTAATTTCTTCGGAAGTCTCCCAAACAAAATGAGCATATAGATAAGCTCCACTTACAGAAGCAGCAATAATAAAACCATAAATTCCAATTTGCCACCAGTTTTTCCTGGTAATAATTGGTTCTTTGGGATCCTTTGGCGGATCTTTCATAATATGTGGATTCCCCTCGCCAATACCTAGCGCTAAAGCAGGGAAGACATCTGAAAGTAAATTCAGGAATAAAAGCTGAAGCGGTAAAATTGGTAAAATAAATAAGGTGAAACTCATTAGCGCGATGATGATGATTTCAGCAAAATGATAGGAAAGCTGATAAAGAACAAAACGGCGAATATTTCCGAAGATAATACGGCCTTGCTCTATGGCTTTTACGATCGACTGGAATTGATCGTCCTGTAATACCACATCTGAAACTTCCTGGGCTACCTGCGTACCACGTTTTCCCATAGCGATACCAATATCTGCTTTTTTAAGGGCAGGAGCATCGTTTACACCATCACCTGTCATCCCAACAATTTCTCCCTGATCCTGGTAATGTGAGATTAAGCTTAATTTTTGTTCTGGGTCTACTCTAGAGAAAATAGGCGTGTTAACCAGCTTTTCATTATTGTCTTCTTCCAGGTCTTTATTTAAGTTTTTTCCATGAAGTACAACCGAATCATAATCTTTTTCGTCATCCAAAATTTTTACTGTTTTTCCAACATTCTTAGACGTGCCGGGGTGGTCTCCCGTAACCATAACCACTTTTATACCTGCGTTACGGCAAGTTTCAATAGCATCTGCGACTTCTTTTCTTGGTGGATCGATAAAGGCAATTAAACCGGCAAAGGTTAATCCTTGGAGAAAATTATTTTCTTCATTATTAGAGAAATTATCAACCTCTTTGTAAGCAAAAGCTAATACCCGCAATCCATCTTCGGCTAATTCATTATTACTTTTTTTCCATTTCTCTTTTTCTGAATCACTAAAATCTTCAATTGCCCCGTCGATCAAAATAGTATCACAACGTTCTAAAATGGCATCTGTAGATCCTTTTCCGGCAATATAATGGCCATTTTCCTGATTATACACCGCTCCCATTAGCATGATGTCTGAATCAAATGGAATGTGACCTTCTCGTTCTAAATCCTTATTTTCAGTATAAAAGCCTTTATCAAATTGTTTAGTAAAATTTAATAAAGCGATTTCTAAAGGATCACCCTGGGCATCGTTTTCATCGTCATTATCCTTAAGGTTGGCATCATTTGCTAAAACCGAAATTTTAAATAGTTGCTTAAAGTTTTGTTGGCTATCTGATTTTTCGATCCCTTTAATAACCGGTTTTTCACTGTTGTTCCAGTCGACTTTTTTATAATCCGATTTAGGATATAGAAAACCTTTAACAGTAAGTTCGTTTTTAGTAAGCGTTCCTGTTTTGTCGGTAAAAATGACGGTAGTTTCACCTAGAGTTTCTACCGCTGCCAGTTTTTTAACCAATACATTCTTTTTGGAAAGTCGATACATTCCTCTGGCTAAAGCGATACTTGCTACAATAGGAAGCCCTTCTGGTATGGCCGCAATTGCCCAGGCAATTGAAGTCTGAATTAATTGATAAATATCTTTGCCGGCGATCCACCCAAATAAGAAAAATGCAGCCGCCATTCCTAAAATAACCCAGATAAGATTATGGGTTAAACTATGTAATTTTTTATTTAGAGGTGTTTCATCGTCTTCCTGTTCGTTTACCATTGCCGAAATATTTCCCATTTCGGTATCCATTCCTGTAGCAAAAACAATTGCTTTTCCGGTTCCGCCGGTAACGGCAGTTCCTTTGTGTAATATATTGTTACGATCACCAATTTGTTTTTCTCCCTCGATATCTTCAGGGTTTTTAGAAACAGGAACAGATTCTCCAGTTAATGGGGATTCGTCAACTTTAAGTTCGGTTGCTTCAAAAACACGAGCATCTGCCGGAATTAAAACACCTGCCTTTACAATAAGGATGTCTCCGGGTACAATTTCTTCAGCATCAATAGTTTTATCCTTCCCGTCACGCAAAACCATGGCTTCAGTTTTATCCATTTCTTTAATAGCTTCCATAGATTTTTGCGCCTGATATTCCATCCAAAAACCAATAATGGTGTTTGCCACTAGTACAACTAAAATAGCGATACCTTCAGCAATATCACCAAAAACAAAAGCCAAAACCGCTGCTGCGGTAAGTAAATAGATCACTGGATTGGCAATTTGGGCGATTAGTATTGCCCAAAGGCTCTTCTGTTTACTTTCCTTTAATTTATTAGGGCCGTATTCTTGAAGTTTATCTTTGGCCTGATCTCCTGAAAGCCCATTTTTGCTACTAGTATTGAATTCTTTTTCTATTTGGGCTATCGCTTTTTGATAAGCATTTTCCATGAAGTGTTATGATTAGTCGATTGGTTAAACCAAAAGTTATAGAAATTCTCAAAGCTGAAGCTTACCCTTATGATTATTTTGAGCAATTTTATAAAAAGTTTATAAATCAATAGATTACATGAAGTTTCAGGAATCAATAAGCATCATGAAATGTTAAAGTTTAAATTTTTGAACTAACAGATTAGTTTAAACTAAATGATTAGTTTATATTAGCATCATCAATCAATACTATCAGTTTCATCAAATGAGTATAAAAAGGTTTTTTGGAATTGCTATTAATGTTACTATAAAGACCTTCGAATACTCAAGATTTATGAAATTAAAGACCCTATTAAAAAATAAAAAATGAAGCAATTAACAAAAGCAGAAGAAGAGATCATGCAAATTCTCTGGCAATTAAAGGAAGCGAACGTCGCGACGATTATCGAAGAGATGCCAGAGCCAAAACCGGCTTATAATACCGTTTCTACAATTGTAAGAATTTTGGAAAACAAAGAATTTGTAGATCATCGCAAAAAGGGAAAAGGATACATCTACTTTCCTATAGTTGCGAAAGAAACCTACAGTGACCAGAGTATGATGAAGCTAATTAACAATTACTTTAATGGGTCTTTTAAAAGTATGGTTTCTTTTTTCATGAAAAAGAACGAAATGGATACTAAAGATTTAGAAGCCATTTTAAAAGAAATTAATAAAGGGGATAAATAATTCTAAAAGTTCCTTGATTTTCAGAAATAAAGAGTTTTCTGATTTGGAAATTCTTTCAAGAGATTCTAAAAATAAAAAATTATGATAAGGTACATTATTCAAATTATAGTTTTTCAGCTGGCATTTTTGCTGGTGTACGAATTGTTTCTTAAAAAGGAAACCTTTTTTACGGCGAACCGTTGGTATCTTTTGTTAACCCCGGTGCTTTCTTTAATACTCCCTTTTGCCAGTTTTACTATTTTATCTGAAGTTGTACCTGCATCTGCCGTCATGGCAATTAATAATACCATAAAATTACCCGAAGTCTTTATAGGTAGTAACCAGCCGCAAGTTGAACAATTACCTACGGTGCATATTGTAGCCGAAAAGACAACCGCAGTTAATTGGTGGCTGGTAGCCTATGCTTTGGGTAGTTTTTCGAGCTTGCTGTTATTCCTAAAAAGATGGCGAGTTATAGGGAAGTTATTTAGGTTTAAAGCTGAAGATAAAAAAGACTTTAAAATCGTTGAAATTCCAAATTCCAGAATGGCGTTTACATTTTTGAAAACTGTTTTCCTGGGAAGTGAAATTTCAGCAGAAGAACGCGAGCAAATCTTAGAACACGAGCTTATTCATGTTTCGCAAAAACACAGCCTGGATTTATTGTTTTTCGAGATCTTAAAAGTGCTTTTTTGGTTTAATCCGTTAGTTTATATTTTTCAGAATCGAATAGCCTTATTACACGAGTTTATCGCCGATGAAGAAGTGGTAAAAAGAACTTCTAAAAAACATTACTTCAATCAGTTACTTAACAGTGCTTTTGAAACCCAAAATCTCTCATTCACCAATCAATTTTTTAATAAATCTTTAATCAAAAAACGAATAATTATGTTACAAAAAAACAAATCTAAAACCATCGCAAAATTCAAGTTTTTACTGGTGGTGCCGGTATTGGCGATGATGCTTGTTTATGTTTCCTGCTCAGATGATCGAGAGGTTGCTTCGCAAGATCCAAGCAATGATATCGAAAATTTAATTTCTAAGATCGAAAGCAGGGACAATTTAACTTCAGATCAAAAACTTCAATTGGTAAATAGTTTGCAGGAAATTGAAGGTAAAATGTTGGGATCTAGTAGGTTTGAAGATAAAAAAGTAATAGAGGTACAAGGTTACGGAGTTTCATCTGATGGGGCAGATGTTCCGTTTGCTGTTATTGAAGAAGTTCCTGCCTTTGCTGGTTGCGAAGAATTAAAAACCAACGAAGAGCGTAAGGATTGTACTTCAGAAAAGATTATGAAACATGTTCAGAAAGAATTTAATACTCAAATAGGAGAGGATCTTTTGGAAGAAGGGGTTATTGCCAGAGTAATCGTTCAGTTTAAGATCGATGAAACCGGAAGCATTCGTAATATTAGAGCCAGAGGTCCAGCACCAGAATTAGAAGAAGAGGCTAAGAGAGTGGTAAATACTATCCCGCAAATGACGCCAGGAAAGCAAGGTGGAGAAGCTGTAGGTGTTGTGTATTCATTACCAATTTCTTTTAAGAACGGTTAAGTATTGATTGAAAAGACTTAGGGAACTGCCCATTTCTGGGCAGTTTTCATTTAAAAATTTATTCCTAACGAATGCCTTGTGGGTTTACCCCAAGGTATTTTACTTAAAGATTAAAAGATGTTGCAGTACAGTATTCAGGTAATTGTGTTCCAGTTCCTATTTTGGCTGGTGTACGAGATTAGTTTAAAACGAACTACTTTTTTTGCTTATAATCGCTGGTATTTACTGCTTTCTTTTAGTTTGTCGCTAATTTTACCTTTACTGAAATTCGATCTTTTTTATGATGTGGTTTCACCAGAAAGGCTAAGCGCTTTTAGGGCGCAACAGATTTTAGATATTACCGCACCTGAAACTACAAAAGAAGCCAGCCGAAATTCGATAATTTCGAAGCAAATTTTTATAAACTGGTGGGTGGTAACTTATGTGATTGGTGTTGTGATAAGCGCAATCTTTTTAAGCCTGAAATTGTTTAAATTGAAGTCACTTTTTACACAAAACCTTAAAAGAACTGAAGATCAATTTAGAATTATAGAGCTACCGCAAACTAAAGCTGCTTTTACCTTTTTTAAAACTATTTTTTTGGGAAGCGAACTTTCAGCATTAGAGCGGGATCAAATCCTGGTACACGAAAAAGTACACGCCAAACAATTACATAGCCTAGATTTGTTGATTTTCGAGATTTTCAAGGTCTTTTTTTGGTTTAATCCGCTGGTATATGTGTATCAATCTAAAATTGCGATGATCCACGAGTATCTTGCCGATACCGAGTCGGTAAAAAAGACCTCAAAATCTAACTATTTTCAGCATTTACTCAATGCCAGTTTTGGTAGTGAGGATCTTATATTTTCGAGTCAGTTTTTAAATAATTCATCATTAAAAAAACGCATTAAAATGATACAGAAAAAACAAAGCCGATCTTTGGCTAAACTTCAATATTTATTTGCCATTCCGTTAACGTTCGCCATGTTGGTTTTTGTAGCGAATGTTTCAGCAAATACGATTCAGAATAAGGTTTCTGAAGCAAGCGCTACTTCCGCAGAGAACACAGCGAATGTTGAAATAATGGCTGGAAATAGCGAAAATCAGCCCGTAGATTTTCCTTTTGCGGTGGTCGATCAAGTTCCGCTTTTTAAGGGTTGTGAAGAGCTATCTGAAGCAGAGCAAAAAAACTGTACTTCAGAAAAAATTAATGAGTTTGTAAATAACAGGTTTAATGAGGGGATAAAAGGTGATTTTGATAGTGCTATTAGAGTTGTGGTGCAATTCAGAATTAATTCTTCAGGAAAAGTTGAAGCAGCAAGAGCCAGAGCGATTTTAGCAGGCAATAACCGTGAAGTTGTAGAAGCCGCAGCGGTAAAGGCCGTAGAAGCACTTCCGCAGTTAATCCCGGGAGAACATAATTCTGAAAAAGTAAATGTGATTTACTCGCTGCCAATTACATTAAATGCAGAGGTGTAATGAGAGGCTTTCTTTTTGTTGTACTGATTCTCGGGCTAAAAAGCATGTCGGCGCAAGTTGATATTAGAAATAATTACGAGAAAATTTAGTTTCAGAATACGAAAAACGAAAGCAGGTGCTTCCGTTTTATCTAAAAGTATAATTATGCGATTTACTAGTACAATTCTTTTTGCCTTTATCAGTCTTTCGATTTATGCACAATCCAACACCAAAATTGCCGATAGTTTGTATGCTGTTGGGAAATACGACGAGGCGGTTTTGTTGATGGAGAAAGAAGATACTTCTTCAGTAAAAATATTAACAGATCTGGCTAAATATTACAAGGCGAATAGTGAAGATAAAAAGGCTTTAAAAACCTATAAAAAGATCCTGGATTTGGATTCTAGCCGGGTAATAACGGCTTTAAATTATGGGGAAACACTTTTGAACCTGAATAGATTAAAGGAAGCTGACAGTCTTTACAAAAAACTAAGCTTACGTTATCCTGAAAACGCACAATTTTATTATTCCAGAGGTTTGGCGAACGAACGAATGGCAAAAGATAGTCTGGCCTTCGAGCTATTTAAAAAAACGCATAAATATGACCAATTTCACCAAAATGCGTTGTATAAATTGTCTAAAGAAAGTCTTCGAAATAACGACTATCAGCAAGCCTTAGCCTATACTGCGATGGGATTAGGCAAAAACGAAAATAACGTCTCGCTACTTTCTATCACAGCACAAACATATTCGGCGATGGCGGTTTTTTACGAAGCGATTCCGCATTACGAAAAGATCATTAAGCTAGGACAAGGGAATGAATTTATTCATACCAAATTGGCTTACGCTTATTATAAAGACGGTAAAAAAGATAAGGCGATAGAACAATATAAAATGGCTTTAGTTTACGAGCCGGGAAATTCTTCAACCCATTTTTTATTGGGAAAATTGTACGCCAACACGCAAGATTTTAAGCAGTCTGAAGCGCATTTATTAATGGCTATCGAGATTAAGGATCAGCCTTTGGATGGAGAATATTTTAGTTTAGCACTTACCTATAAGTATCTTGAAGACTATAAAAAAGCTTTTGATTATTTCCAGAAGACCTTAAAGGAAAATCCCGATCATATCAGGGCTTTGTATGAGCGTGCGGTTGCCGGCGATAATTATTTTCGGGATATCGATACAAGGATAAATTATTATCAGGCTTTTTGGGATAAATATTATAGCGAAGATCCTCATTACTTAGCGAGAGAAATGCTGTATCTCACTAAAACCCGAATAAGTGATCTTAAAGAAAAAAAACATTTAGCTGCTGAAAAAATTTCCGAAGAAAATGAAAAAGATCAATTGAAGGATTCTTTAGCTGAAGCAGATACCAGCAATATTTCTGAACAGAAAAAATAGTATAAAAATCATCTAATCTTGGGGTTAAGCGCAATTTGATTATTTTTGATGCCAGAAGCCGAAGATTAATGAAAAGAAGTTTACTCAACAGTAGATATGAGGTTATAAAAACGCCTTTCTCGCTACAAAAAGTTACTAACCATACCTACGTAAAAGGTGTGATTCGAGGTAGCTTTTTTTCGGTTTTAATTTTGATGCTGTTTTCCTGTAATTTTGAAACAAAAAAAATATCTTCTGAAGAAGTTTTAGAACAGGAATCAAAATCCCTTAACTGGAAAGAAGTCGATGAATATCCGGCTTTTGAAGAATGCCAGCAGGAAACCGAATTGGTTGCTGCCAAAAAATGTTTTGAAACTGCAGTCGCCAAAAACGTTTACGCTTATCTGGAACAGCAACAGCCGGTGGTAAGTAAAAGTATCGACGATACCATCTATATTTATCTTGAAGTCACTAAAACAGGGAAACCAGAGATCGATTCGATTTCTGCAATAGATAGTACGGTGACCAATCAATTGCCAAAAATTGAAAACTGGCTAAGAGAAAGTATCGATTCTTTACCTAAGATCTATCCAGCCAGCAAACGCGGAATCCCAGTTTCTACCGCTTTTAAAATGCCAATTGTAATTAAAGCAGAGTAATTATAGCATTCAGTAAAAAAACATTTTTGCAGTTTAAATTTTCAATCTGAAATTTCACTACTCACTACTAATTGCCGATCACCACATTCCATTTTCTAACCGAATATTCTTTTATGAGTCCGTTTTTATAATAAGGATCATTCTCGGCGAAATTTTTAGCGGTTTCTTCAGATTCAGATTTAAAGATAAAAACAGCTTTATCAGCAGGATTGTCCAGCGCTCCCGCCATAACAATTTCTCCAGCTTCCTGTCCTTTTTTCGCCATACCTAAATGTTCTTCGCGGTATTTACCACGTTCTTCTAAATACGAATCTACAAGATGATAAGTTAGGATATAAAAATTCATAAGATTGGTTTTGGTTAAAGATAGGGAATAGATTTAAGATCGCTGCGCTGTTAGATGTTAGAAGTTAGACCGCTACGCTTTTAGTATTTAGAATTGAGTATTGAGACGCTTCGCTTTTAGATGCTAAAGTCAAGATTGAAGAATCAGGATACTCATTTTGAATTTTACATGCTGAATTTTGAATGAGATTCCGTCATCTCTTTAGACCTAATTTATAATGAAATTTGCTAATAGCTAAAGGCTACCTGTTAATTGATAATTTTTATTGAACTTTGCCAACTGCCCACTAAGACTGCTTACTGGGAACAGATTTCTCGATACAATTTTAATTTCGCTGCGCTTCATTAAAATCACTCGAAATAACAATCATTGCGAATAGAACTTTACTGCTCACTGAAACTGCCAACTGATGGAGATAGCTAAAACATTTATATTGCTGAAGGCTGAGAGCTAATTGCTAATTGTTAATTGAATTTTGCCAACTGCCTACTGAGACTGTTTACTGCAATGAAAATTAGATTTCTCGATACAATTTTAATTT
This sequence comes from Zunongwangia mangrovi, assembly GCF_900112105.1. Classification (GTDB taxonomy): domain Bacteria; phylum Bacteroidota; class Bacteroidia; order Flavobacteriales; family Flavobacteriaceae; genus Zunongwangia; species Zunongwangia mangrovi. Next base: position 1,017,677 of record NZ_FOKV01000001.1, read on the forward strand.
CGCTTTACTCCATTAAAATCACTTGAAATGACAATTATTGCGAATAGAACTCTACTGCTAACTGAGACTGCCAACTGATGGAGATAACTAAAACCTTTATATTGCTGAAGGCTGAGAGCTAATTGCTAATTGTTAATTGAATTTTGCCAACTGCCTACTGAGACTGTTTACTGCAATGAAAATTAGATTTCTCGATACAATTTTAATTTCGCTTCACTCCATTAAAATCACTCGAAATGACAATCATTGCGAATAGAACTCTACTGCTAACTGAGACTGCCAACTGATGGAGAAAACAACAAAAACCATAATATTGCAGAAGGATAATAGCTAAAAGCTGTCTGCTAACTACTAAAAACTTCTCCCTTTCCATTGGTAACCACCGAAGAGAGATAGAAAAGCCACATAAATCGAAAAAAACGGATGCAAAACACTGCTGACCATATAATGTCGCATTAGGGATTCCTGGTTAAAAAACTGACAGGCATTATAAAGCAGCACAAAATCTAAATTAAATTTCACTAAAAAGATGATCATAAAATAAGGAAATGGAAACAGCTTGAATAGTCCCAAAAGCAGACTCAAACTAAAAGCGAGATTCATTACAAAAACGATAAGTCCGGTAAGTTTTGCAAAAATACTGCTGTAAGCTGGGGTTTTTGATGCCCAGCGAATTCGTTGCTGTACCAGTTTTTTAAGATTATTCAGCGGTTTTGTGGTTACCACAGCCAACTTATCTTTAAGAAAACTCACTTTTAATCCTTGCTGAATAAATTTTTGCAGCAAAAATACATCGTCACCACTGGCGATATTATCATTTCCATCAAATCCATTTTGGTTAATAAAAGCTTCCTTTTTATAACAAAGATTAGCGCCGTTGGCCATAAAAGCTTTATTAAGTCCGAATGCTCCAGCACCAGAAATTTGCAAACTCAAAAAGTCAAGCGCTTCAAAAGCGGTGCTGAATTTTGGGTTTTCAACCTCAATAGTCACCGGCGCAGCGATCATTGCCGGATTGTTTTTTATAATTTCAGTATTAAAACTTTGCAGCCAGTATTGCGGTACTTTACAATCGGCATCGGTGGTAAGAATATAGTCAGATTGGGCAATTTCAATCGCTGTTTTTATCGCATCTTTTTTTGGGGAATTAGAACTTCGATTGTTCTGTAAAAGCTTCAGGGTAAGTTGAGGTTGATTTTCGATAAATTCAGCAATAATTTTTTCAGAATCATCTTTAGATTCGTCATTTACCAGTAAAATTTCAAAAAGTTCTAAAGGATAATTCAGCAAAGACAAACTTTCGAGTAATTCTGGTAGGTTTTCGGCTTCATTTCTAAACGGAATCACAATCGAAAAGCTATTTTCCGGCGTTTCGTAGTCGTAAAGCGGCTCTTTTAATCTGCCCCAGCCTTTTTTGAAAGCGATCATTAGTGCGGCGTAAGAAATGGCGATTAAAACAACGAATATTAGCATAAAATGGGTTCGATTTTTTCAGAATTACTGAAGTTTCAGAAATCCTGTGGCAATTTATCGCAAAGATAGATTTCCGTAGCTTTGCAAAAGAGGAATACTTTAATTTCCTTGTCAAAAAATCACGAATTTGAGCGAAAAGATCATTTTAGGAATCGACCCGGGAACTACGATTATGGGTTTTGGATTGATAAAAGTGAAAAATAAGAAGATGGAGTTTTTGCAGCTGAACGAACTTCAACTAAAAAAGTATGATGATCATTATGTGAAACTGAAATTGATCTTTGAGCGTACGATCGAGCTTATTGATACTTTTCATCCAGACGAAATTGCGATTGAAGCGCCTTTTTTTGGTAAAAACGTGCAATCGATGCTGAAGCTGGGAAGAGCACAGGGAGTGGCAATGGCTGCCGGACTTTCACGCGAGATCCCAATTACTGAATATCTTCCTAAAAAGATTAAAATGGCGATCACCGGAAACGGAAATGCCAGTAAAGAGCAGGTTGCGAAAATGCTGCAAAGTATGCTGAAGTTAAAAACTTTGCCCAAAAACCTGGATTCTACTGATGGTCTCGCCGCTGCGGTTTGTCACTTTTACAATTCCGGGCAACCTAATATCGGTAAAAGTTACACCGGTTGGGACGCGTTTATTAAACAAAACCCGGGGAAAGTCAAAAAGCAATAAGCAATTATCAGTTAACAATAAGCAAAATCATGAAAGATTTTAAGAATAATCCTTTGAAGAAGAAATCTTATGATTTTGCATTGAAAATTGTTTTGGTTGCCAAGAAATTAATGGCAGACAAAAGAGAGTTTATACTTTCTAAACAGTTATTGAGATCGGGCACTTCAATTGGAGCAAATGTTGCCGAAGCGAATGGTGCGATATCCAATGCTGATTTTTCGGCTAAAATATCGATTGCTTACAAAGAAAGTTTAGAGACAAAATATTGGCTGTCACTTTTAAAAGATTCAGAATATTTGCAATTAGAGAATTTTGAAAGTCTACATAAAGATTGCGACGAAATATCCCGAATATTGTATTCGATTTTAAAGAAAACAAGGCTAAATAATTAATAATTCTTGTTTATTGATCATTGCTAATTGATAATTGAACTAAGTGAGCGGAATCTACATCCATATCCCATTTTGCAAGCAGGCGTGTCACTACTGCGATTTTCATTTTTCGACCTCATTGAAGAAAAAAAGTGAGCTCGTTAGCGCATTGCAAAAGGAATTAATACTTCGGAAAAATGAGCTGCCTGATGAGCCGATCCAAACCATATATTTTGGTGGTGGCACACCAAGTTTGCTGAATTTACAGGAATTAAATGCGATTTTTAAAACGATTTATGCGGAATTCAATATTGCTGAAAACCCTGAAATTACTTTAGAAGCAAATCCAGATGATCTTGCTGAAGAGAAAATAAACGAGCTGGCGAATTCAAAAATTAACCGACTAAGCATTGGCGTGCAGTCATTTTTTGAAGAAGATCTAAAATTAATGAACCGTGCTCATAATGCTGAAGAAGCTCTACAATCTATCAAGTTGGCCAGATCGAAATTCGATAATATTTCGGTCGATTTAATTTATGGCATCCCTGGAATGAATAACGAGCGTTGGCAAGAGAATATCCAGATATTACTTGATTTGGATATCCCGCATATTTCTAGCTATGCATTAACGGTCGAGCCAAACACAGCTTTGCAGAAATTTATCGAAAAAGGAAAAGTAAAACCGGTAGATGATGCGGCTGCTGCGCAACATTTCGAGATTCTAAGGACAACATTGAAAAATGCAGGTTTTGAACATTACGAATTTTCAAATTATGGGAAACCGGGCTATTTTTCCCAAAACAATACGGCTTATTGGTTAGGTAAACCCTATTTGGGAATAGGACCTTCTGCACATTCTTACGATGGAAATTCCCGAAAATGGAATATCGGCAACAATACGCTTTACATAAAAGCCATCGAGAAATCGGAACTACCTCTCGAAATTGAAGAGTTAAGCACCACAGATTGTTATAACGAATATATCATGACGCGATTGCGAACGCATTTCGGTGTAGATTTGAAAGAAATTGAAACCAAATTTGGTGAAAAATATGTAAAATATCTAAAGGAACAGTCGGTTGTATTATTTCAAAAAGAGCTTTTGAAAATTGAAAATAATGTAATGCATATTACTGAAAAAGGAACGTTTTTAAGTGACGGCATTGCAGCCGATTTGTTTTATATCGATTAAGGCTTAGATCGCTGCGCTGATTGATATTAGAATGGAGAATATAGAAAATAGATAAGAGAGATAAGACGAGAGGAACAACTGGCAAGGATTAAGATTTATTTTGAAAACTGAGTTTTAAAATTTTTCTGCGGAAAACTAACACTCAATGCTCTACAAAAACTGCTATAACCATAAATAATCTCTAATTTTACTCTCCAGAACTAAACAAATTATGCTTGCACAAATTCAGTATAAAGAAGAAAGTTTTACGATCGATTTTTCGAAACCTATCGATATATCGATGAGTTTACGCGGGGACGATAAAAATCCTGTTGCTTGGTATTTAGATTCGCCAAAGATAACGCCATTTAAAGATGGCGATTTTGTAGGAAAAGTTTCAGAAGGAGCTTCGGTGAATTTTAATAATATTCAGTTTAATCCTCATGGGCATGGCACGCATACCGAATGTGTTGGGCATATCAGCAAAGAGTTTTTCAGCGTAAATCAAACTTTAAAAAACTTCTTTTTTAAGTCGAAACTTATTTCTGTAAGTCCGGAAGTTCAAGGTGAAGATCAGGTAATTTCCGCAGCATTATTAAAAGAGCAAATCGGCGATTCTTGCCCGGAAGCTTTAGTGGTAAGAACACTGCCAAATTATATCGAAAAGCGAAGCAAAAAATATTCGCATACCAATTGGCCATATTTATCTGAAGAAGCTATGCTGTTTATCAGGCAATTGAATGTAAAACATTTGCTGATCGATCTGCCATCGGTAGATAAAGAGAAAGACGAAGGAAAATTACTGGCACATAAAGCTTTTTGGAATTATCCTAAAAATACACGTTTTGACGCAACAATTTCAGAACTTATTTATGTGCCGAATCATGTGCTAGACGGTGAATATTTTCTGAATTTGCAGATCGCTTCCTTTGAAAATGATGCCTCGCCATCAAAACCTGTTTTATATAAAATTCAGTGATCAATGAAAACAACACTTAAACTCGAAGAACTTGCCAAACTGGGATTGGGCATTTTCGCTTTCTATTTTTTAGACTTTTCCTGGTGGTGGTTTATCGGTTTATTTTTGGCGCCAGATATTGGTGCGATTGGTTATGTTTTCAATAATAAAGTAGGGGCATTTTTGTACAATTTGTTTCATCACCAGGGATTGGCGATCTTGTTTTGGCTAGTGGGGATTCATCTGCATTTTCAGGTTTTACAATTAATAGGTGTAATTTTGTTTTCTCATTCGGCTTTTGATCGTATTTTAGGATACGGACTCAAATACGAAAAAGGTTTTAAATTCACTCATTTGGGAGAAATCGGAAAGTAGACTATGGAATTTCTTTTTATCGGGCTGGCGGCAGGCGCCATTGCGTCGTACTTTATTTTTACAGCATTCAATAAGGATCGTTCTAAGGTGAAAACCAAAGAGCAATCTGTCGTTTTAATGGAAAAGATTAGAAGCGTTTGCAAATTTATTACGGTAGAAGGTGATTTTTCTGAAATCTATCATTACGAAAATCTAAAGGAAAAATATATAAGCCTGATCTTTGGGAAAAAGAAGGCAATTATTTTGATTAACGCGAAAGCGCATGTGGGTTTCGATCTTAGTAAGATCAAGATGGAAAGTGATAACGAGAAAAAGCAAATCATTCTTACTAATTTTCCTGAACCCGAATTGCTTACCATCGAAACCGATTTTAAATATTACGATAAGCGCGAAGGCTGGGCTAATCCTTTTACAACTTCAGATTTAACTGAAATTAATCGTGACGCAAAAAAGCATATTGTAGATAAAATTCCGGAATCACCATTGTTCGAACAGGCTAAAAAAGAGGCGTTAAATACGGTATTACTTATGGAAAATATCGTCCAAACCATTGGCTGGAAACTAGATTATTCGGCATTGATTTTAGATGAAAACGAACAACAAAAGATCGAAAAAAATTAAGTCTGAAATTCAACAATATGGATATAGATACTTTCAGAAATTATTGTTTGGATAAAAAAGCGGTGACCGAGCATTTACCTTTTGATCCTGAAACACTTGTTTTTAAAGTGATGGGTAAAATGTTTGCTTTGGTGTCTTTAGATGCTGTCCCACTTCGTGTAAATCTTAAATGTGAGCCGGAAAAAGCTTTAGAGCTTCGCGAAGAATACGACGGGAAGATCATTCCCGGTTATCACATGAATAAACAACACTGGAATACGATGATTCTGGATGGTGAAATCCCTACCGAATTAATTTTTGAACTTACAGACCATTCTTATCATCTAATCGTTAATAGCTTAACGAAAAAACAACAACGAGAATTCGACCAATTATAATGGCAAAACACATCGATTTTTATAAAAAACAGATTGAAATTCATCAAAAAGCGGCAGACAAACTTTCTAAACAATTATTGGCGTCCAGCTTATTACGCCTGTTTGTTTTCTTAATTATTTGTTTTCTAATTTATTTTTTCTGGGGAAATACACAGGTAATTATTTCTTCGATCATTGGCGGGATCGCACTTTTCGTTTTTCTGGTTTCGCGGCATAGCGATCTTAAATACAAAAGCGATAAGCAAAAAGCGATCATTAAACTGAATCAAACCGAAATTGATGTCATGCAATCGCGACGATTTCAGGATCTGCCAGATGGTAGTGAGTTTGAAGTTCCTAATCATGAATATGCGCAGGATATTGATCTCTTCGGAAGAGGTTCCTTTTTTCAGTATTTAAATAGAACGGCACTTTATGAGGGAACAAAAAAGCTTGTGAGTGTGCTGCTGGCAAATGAGATTGAAGATATTCCGCAGAAACAGGAAGCGGTAAAAGAACTGGCCGAAAAAGCCAAATGGCGCCAGGAGTTTAGCGCTACCGCAAGTTTGGTAAAAACAATCGAATCTTCTACCACTATCGTTAACTGGTTTAAAGAATACAAAAGTTTTGTTCCGAAGTTTATAAAATGGCTTTCGCCGGTATTTTCGGTATTGTCGATTGCTGTAATTGTTGGATATGCGCTTGGTTTTGTAAGTGAATTTCAGCTAATATTATGGTTAATCGTTGGTATTTTGATCACGGGAATTTACCTGAAAAAGATCAATTTACTTTCGGGAAGCGTTTCTAAAATTCAGGATACTTTTCACCAATATCACCAATTGCTGGGAATGTTAGAAAACGAAGCATTTTCTTCAGCAATAATGCAAGACAAAAAGCAGGCGATTAGGACAGAAAGTAAGAAAGCTTCACAGATCTTCAGGGAATTTTCTAAAGCCATCGATGCCTTAGATCAACGAAATAATATGTTATTCGGGATCTTTGGGAATGGCTTTTTGCTTTGGGATTTGCGGCAATCTTTAAAATTGGAAAACTGGATCGCTAAATACGGACTTCAGGTGGAAAAGTGGTTTGAAGTGATCGAACTTACCGATGCTTATAATTCGTTGGGAAACTTCAGTTTTAATCATCCAGATTATACATTTCCGAAGATAAATTCCGAAGAAAAAGGAATATTAGCAACCCAATTAGCGCATCCGCTTTTGCATCCGGAAAAGCGAGTGGCTAATGATTTTTATATCGACAACAAAGAATTTTTTATTGTGACCGGGGCAAATATGGCCGGGAAAAGTACATTCTTAAGAACGGTTTCTTTGCAAATCGTGATGAGCAACATTGGTTTGCCGGTTTGTGCTGAAAATTGTGAGTACACGCCTATTAAATTAATTACCAGTATGCGAACCAGCGATTCGCTTAACGATGATGAATCTTATTTCTTTTCTGAACTAAAACGACTTAAATATATCGTAAATCGTATTCAAGAAGACCGATATTTTATAATTTTAGATGAAATTTTAAAAGGAACAAACAGTACCGATAAGGCCAATGGTTCTAAAAAGTTTGTTCGAAAACTAGTACGATCACATTCTACAGGAATTATCGCCACCCACGATCTAAGCCTTTGTGAAATTACCGCAGAATTACCCCAGGTGAAAAACCACTATTTTGATGCAGAAATCATTAATGATGAACTTCATTTTGATTATCGCTTTAAAGATGGGATTTGCCAAAATATGAATGCTTCGTTTTTATTGCGAAAAATGGAGATTGTAGACGAATAGTAGAAAGAAAGTTTAAATGGATTCATTAACCCAGATTGTTTTAGGAGCTTCGGTAGGCGAAGTGGTTTTAGGTAAAAAAGTTGGTAACAAAGCCATGCTTTATGGGGCAATTGCCGGTACGATTCCAGATTTGGATGTGATTGCTCGTAATTTTACAGATACGATCACCGCTAATGAGATGCACCGTGGTTTTACACATTCTATTTTCTTTGCTTTGATCTTTGCACCCATTTTTGGTTGGCTTATTTCTAAGATCGAACGTAAAGTAGATGTTGATTGGAAAGGCTGGTCTAAATTGATGTTTTGGGGTTTATTTACGCATCCGCTTCTAGATATGTTTACCACCTGGGGAACGCAACTTTTTTGGCCGGCAGATATAAGGTTGGCGTTTAAAACGATCTTTGTGATCGATCCTTTTTATACGCTCCCATTTTTATTTTTTGTAGCATTGGCTGCTTTTAGGCCGAAAGATTCTATAGGCCGAAGAAAGCTGAATTATATGGGATTACAATTAAGCTGTTTTTACCTTTTTTGCATTACGATTCCGCTGAAGATCTATACATTTTCTGAATTTGAAAATGCCTTAGAAGAACAAAATTTGTCTTATTACGAGATCGAAACAAAACCTAGTCCGTTTAACACTATTCTTTGGACGGCTAACGTGGCGACAGACAAATCTTATTTAGTGGGAACTTATTCGATTTTAGACGATATGCCCATAGAATTTAGGCGCTATCCTAAAAATTACGATTTGCTGGGAGATCTGGAAAATTATCCAAATTTCGAGCGATTGGTTAAGATCTCGAAAGGCTGGTACACGATTACCGAAAAAGAAGGAGAACTCTATTTTAATGATCTTCGTTTTGGTACGATCGATCCAACAGGAAATGATTCTCGATTTGTTTTTAGCTATAAACTCGAAGTCAAAGACGGAGAACTTATCGCGACCGAAGTTGAAAAAGATTACGGCGATGCTTCTAAAATGATGAAAGGTTTATTAGAGAGAATGAGAGGGAATTAGGTTTCAGTTTACAGTCGCAGTATGCAGTCTCACTTAGCAGTTTGATTTAGACCGCTTCGCTCTTACAAATTAGATCTTAGAACATAGAAAATAGATAAGAGATTCAAGAGTTAGAGCGATAATTTTGAATTCATGGTCCAATTTTATTTTTAAGATGTCTCTGTAAATTGCAACCTGATATCGACTTCTCGATACAACAAATTCCTCCATTACATTACGAAATTTGTCACTCGAAGTGACATTCAATTAACTTATCAGTTGGACTCGATCGATAGTCTAAAAGCATATTTAGGGGATGAGATTCTGTGGCAAGCATGGAATGACATTAATTTAAGCTGATCGCTAAAAGCTGAAAGCTAGTTCATCTCTGATAACTGTCAACCCTGAACTGTCAACTAATAAATCATTTCCCTATAATCATTATCTTAGGCCTTGTAAAACCCCTGGTTAATGAAATTACAATCACTTCTTTGCTCATTTTGTTTATTTTTTACGAGTATTTTTTTTGCTCAAAATCCGTCAGTCCAACTGGATAGCATTCTTAAAGCTGAAAGCGAACATCGCGCTTACGATTATGCTGAATATCCTTTAGGATTACATACAGAAGAACTCTATAAATCTGAAGCCTATTTTGCCCAAAATCTCCTTGATAAATTATCCAAAATCGATAAATCTACTCTCTCGCAAACTGAAAAAATTACGGCTGAATTGATGAAGTTTAAGCTTCAGGAACGTGTTGATCAATATCAATATAAAGCTTATTTGAATCCGCTGCTTTCAGATGCGGGATTTCATGTGAGTTTGCCTTATCATGTTGGGCGATTGAATAATTATGAGCAGGTGAAGAGGTATTTAAAAAAGCTAAATGCGATTCCGCAGTATGTAGATCAAAATTTAGCATTGTTGCGAGAAGGATTGGAATTAGGAATCACGCAGCCTTTGGTGATCTTCGATGGTTACGAGGCTACTTATAACGATCAGATCGTAGACGATTATAAAGACAGCTTTTATTATAGTCCTTTTCAGGATTTGCCTAGCAACTTAACGCAGACGCAAAAAGATTCGGTATTGAAAGTCGCTAAAATCGCTGTGGAAGAAAATGTGATTCCGCAGTTTAAGCGAATCAAGAAATTTTTTGAAACCGAATATTTTCCAAAAACCCGAAAAAGTATAGGTGTTTCTGAAATTCCAAACGGTCGTGAATATTATCAAAATAGAATTCATTATTACACCACATTAGATCTTACCGCAGATGAGGTTCATGAAATTGGACTGAAAGAAGTGGCGCGAATTAATGCTGAAATGAAAGCAATTATTGAAGAAGTAAAATTTGAAGGAAGCTTTGATGAATTTATCGATTTTCTACGAACAGACGATCAATTTTATGCAGAAACAGGAGAAGAATTATTAAAAGAAGGTCGGGATATTACAAAAAGGATCGATGCGCAATTGCCTCGATTTTTTAAAGTGTTACCAAGGAAACCTTATGGCGTAGCCCCAGTGCCAAGCGCTATTGCGCCAAAATATACGGCAGGAAGATATAAAGGAGCATCTTCTCCAACCGAACCTGGATATTTTTGGATTAACACCTATAAATTAGAAAGCAGGCCAAAATATGCATTGCCCGCTTTAGCACTTCATGAAGCCGTGCCGGGGCACCATTTACAAATTTCTTTAAATGCTGAATTAGGAGATAGCATTCCGCCATTTCGCCGTGGATTTTATCTTTCGGCTTATGGTGAAGGCTGGGGTTTATACGCGGAAAGTTTAGGTGAAGAAATGGGAATTTACACCAATCCGTTCGAGAAATTTGGGCAGCTAACCTACGAGCAATGGCGAGCCTGTAGATTAGTGGTAGATACCGGAATGCACGCTAAAGGATGGAGTCGCGAAAAAGCGGTGGATTTTTTGACTAAAAATACCGCACTTTCTTTGCATGAAATTAATACCGAGATCGATCGTTATATCTCGTGGCCGGGACAGGCGCTATCCTATAAAATGGGCGAGCTTAAAATCAAGGAATTGCGTAAAAAAGCAGAAGAAGCTTTAAAAACAGATTTCAATATTCGTGAATTTCACAGGGTAATTTTATCGCAGGGAACGGTGACTTTAACCTTAATGGAAGATTTGGTAAATAACTACATAAAAGAAGTAAAAAATGAATAAAAGTATTCTATTCTTATTTTTCGTTCTTGGTTTTCAGTTAAGTTTTGGGCAAAATCAAAACGATTATGAAAAGGTAAAAGAATCTGTAATTTCAGCATATAATTCAGGAGAATATAAATCGATTTTTGATAGCTATTCCGTAGAAATGCAAGGCGCATTTAGCCTAGATAAAACCGAAGAGTTTTTTAGAAATTTAAAGACTTCCGCAGGAAATATTATCGATTCAGAGTTTCTAACATTTAATCCGCCATATACGATTTATGCTACGGAATTTGATGCTGGTGCTTTTATGTTTAGCCTGGCGCTTTCAGAAAATAAAGAGATTATCGGTTTTAAGTTTACGCCCTACGGAAAAGATACCAATCTTGCTGAAGCCGACACGATGCTCAATCTTCCTTTTGAAGGTGAATGGTACGTGGTTTGGGGTGGTGACAAGAAAGAAGATAATTATCATGTAGAGCATCCTGCACAAACTGGCGCTTTCGATTTTCTAAAGATCAACGACGATCTTAAAACGCATGAAGGCGAGGGTAGCACCAACGAGCAATATTATGCATTTGGGAAGGAAATTTTAGCTCCTGCTGCCGGAGAAGTGGTGATGGTGGTGGACGGAATTTATGATAATATTCCTGGAAAAATGAATCCGGATTTTGTGACCGGAAATACCATTGTAATCAAGCTGAAAGATGGCGAGTTTTTATGGCTGGCACATTTAAAAAAGCATTCGATTAAAGTGGCGGAAGGCGATAAGGTTGAAGAAGGGGAACTATTGGCTTTATGCGGAAATTCAGGAAATTCCAGCGAGCCACATTTGCATATGCATATTCAGGATGAATTAAGAATGAATAGTGCGAAAGGCTTAAAATCTTATTTTAAACGCTTAAAAGTAGACCGAAAATATATCGAAAATTACTCACCCGTTCGTGGAGATTTGATCGAGAAAATTTAGACCGCTGCACTGTTAGATTTGGGAAATTAGATGTTAGATCGTGTTGCTGTTAGTCGTCAGAATTGAGTATTGAGAAGCTAATTTCAAAGTGGCCACTATGGCAGAATCTATTTATAACTTAAGATGTTGTCATTTCGAGTGATTTTAAAGAAGTGAAGCGAAATTAAATTGTATCGAGAAATCTGATTTCAGTAAGCAGTCTCAGTAGACAATTGGCAAAATTCAATAAACAATTATCATGTAGCAGTTAGCTTTCAGTTTTCTGTAAATTTCGCTAACGATTAATTCGAGCTTGCCTAGCCGACAGAAAGGCGAAACAAAGTGAAGTCGAGAAATCTATTTCTTCAAATTCAAATTCTATAAAACAAGAAACCTCACAGGTTTTAAAACCTGTGAGGTTTAGTTTTAAATATCGATAAGAGCTTCTGTAAAAACAGCTGACTAATACCGAAACTTATTTCTGTGAGTCAGCGAAATTTTTATAGAAATATGGAATGGTTTCAATACCTTTTAGATAATTCCAAATTCCAAAATGTTCGTTTGGTGAATGGATGGCATCGGTATCCTGCCCAAAGCCCATCAAAATAATTTTACTTTTTAAAGCTTTTTCGAAAAGAGAAACGATAGGAATACTACCACCGCTACGTTGTGGAATTGGTGTTTTTCCGAAGGTTTTCTCGTAAGCTTTACTTGCAGCTTTGTAGGCGTCATTATCGATTGGCGTTACATAAGCGTAACCACCATGATGCGTGTTCACCTTTACAGTCACAGCTTTTGGTGCTAAACTTTCGAAATGTTTTTTGAAAAGTTCAGAAATCTCTTTCCAATCCTGATTTGGCACCAAACGCATCGATATTTTAGCAAAGGCTTTAGATGGTAAAACTGTTTTAGCACCTTCACCAATGTAACCGCCCCAGATTCCGTTTACATCTAAAGTCGGTCGAATAGAGCCACGTTCTAGCGTAGAGAATCCTGCTTCACCATAAACATCATTAATGTCTAGTTTCTTTTTATACTCTTCTTCATTGTAAGGCGCTTCAGCCATTTTAGCTCTTTCTTCCGCAGAAAGTTCTTCTACATTATCATAAAATCCCGGAATGGTGATATGATTATTCTCATCGGTAAGAGACGCAATCATCTTAGTCAAAATATTGATAGGATTTCCTACTGTACCGCCATAAAGCCCAGAGTGAAGATCACGGTTAGGTCCTGTAACTTCAACTTCCATATATGATAATCCTCTTAATCCTGTGGTGATACTCGGTACATCTTTGGCAATCATACCGGTATCTGAAATTAAGATCACATCATTTTTAAGCTTTTCCAGATTATTTTCGATAAACCATCCTAAATGTTCGCTTCCTACTTCTTCTTCCCCTTCAATCATAAATTTTACGTTGCATGGAAGCTGATTGGTTTTGGTCATATATTCCAATGCTTTTACATGCATATACATCTGGCCTTTATCGTCGCAGGCACCACGGGCAAAAATAGCGCCGTCTGGATGAAGTTCAGTTTCTTTAATAACAGGTTCGAAGGGTGGGGAATTCCAAAGATCTAAAGGATCTGGTGGTTGCACATCATAATGTCCATAAACCAGTACCGTAGGTAGGTTTTTATCGATAATTTTTTCGCCGTATACAACGGGATGTCCTGGGGTATCACAAATTTCGACTAAATCACAACCAGCTTTTTCTAATTCTGTTTTCACTGCCTGGGCAGTGGTGATCATTTCATTTTTAAATTTTGAATCGGCACTTATCGACGGAATTTTAAGTAAATCAACAAGTTCTGAGACAAATCTATCTTTATGCTCTTCAACATAAGATTTAACGTTGTCCATTGGTTTAGATTTTGAAATTTCTCAAAGATAATAATTTCAAAAATTTTTTCTGAAAGCTTGTTTGTGTATTGAAAGATTTGTTTATATTTGCATCCGCTTACCGAAAGGATGAGCACTTTATTGAACCTGCGGGCGTGGTGGAATTGGTAGACACGCTAGACTTAGGATCTAGTGCCGCGAGGTGTGAGAGTTCGAGTCTCTCCGCCCGCACAGGTAAAAAGCCTCTCAGAAATGAGAGGCTTTTTTTATGCAATCTTACCTGTTATAAGTTTAGAATTGTTTTGGCGTTACCCCATAATACTTTTTGAAACTTTTAATAAAATGGGGAACACTTTTATAGCCCAATATCCCAGCAGCCTCGTTTACAGAATGATCTTTAATAAGTTGGGAAGCACTGTTCATTCTTAATTCGATGATATAAGCACGTATTGTCTTTCCGAAGACTTCTTTAAAACCTTTTTTTAATTCCATCTCATTAAGTAAGATGATTCTTGAAAGCGCTTTTATCGTAGGTGGGTTTTTGTAATTCGCCATTAAAAAAGCTCTAGCTTTCTTGAGTTTCTCCATACTTGTTCTACTTACGGTGTAATTAGTGTCATGATCTGCACCGGTATTTTGATGATGTAGCTGAAGAAAAAGTTCTTTTAGCTTTAAATCAAAAAAATCTAATTGTAGATCGGTATTGGAATGCCAGTTACATGCCAGTAAATCTTTAACGATCTGTTGAAGCTGAAAACCTACTGGTAAGCTAAATTGTCCAAGTGATATTTGCTTTTTTAAACCAACATTTTTGTAGAATGAATCATTCTTGATCCATTTTTCATTCTTCAATAGATTTAAGTAGTAATCGGTTTGCAATAAGATACAAACGTACCGGGTCTTCGAAGCCGGCATTTTAATGTATTGCGTGCTTTCTGGGGAATAGGTAAGAAATACCTGTCCCAACTCCAGATTTTTACTGCGTTTGCTTAAAACTGTAGAATCACCTTTATATACACAGCTTATCATGATGGTATCTCCGGTAATCGAAAACTTATCGGTCACCTTTTTCTTGAGGTCGAAATTGGTGTAAATAACACTAATAAATTTGGAAAGTTTTAGTGTAGACTCGGCATTAAAAGCATCTTTTTTAATCTTTTTAATGCGCTTGGAAATAATATCTTTAGAATTATACTTACCGGTGTTTTCTTTAAACATCGAGCAATTTTCTTCGAGGATTACTGAATTAATTTCCATTATACGTTTAGCGATATTTTTATTTCCAATACCGTAATCTGGGTATGGGGTCAACCTATACTTTTGCAATCAATATTTAGACTAAGTTTAAATAAATATAGTGCAAATATAGAATATTAAATTCCCTCGTGAAAAAATTAACTTTTTATTGCTTCGTTTGCGTACTTATAAATTCTTTGACTGCTACAGCCCAGCAGGCAGAGATATACGGTATTATAACTTCAGAAGAAAATCAGCCTATTCCAGAAACCTATCTTTATATAAATGGGACAACAATTTATACCAGAGCAGATGAAAATGGAAAGTATAGTATCAGCGTAGATGCTGGTGACTATAAATTTGCCGCTTCTGCAATGGGGTATATTAAAACCATAAAGGATGTTAGTTTAGAGCCTGCAGAGCGTAAAAGGATTGATTTTGTTTTACCTATAGATCCAGATATGACGCTTAGTGATGTTAGCTTAATTGGGAAATCTGCTCTTAAGGAAATTCAGGAATCTTCCTATAATGTTGTGGCTTTAAATGCTGAAGGTTTACATAATACAACTTTAGATATTTCGCAGGCTTTAGAAAGAGTCTCTGGTGTAAGGGTGCGAAGGTCTGGAGGTTTAGGATCTAATGCAAATCTAATGCTGAATGGATTTACAGGAAGACACGTTAAAATGTTTATCGATGGCGTGCCTATGGAAGGATTTAATTCAGCTTTTAGTATGAATAACATTCCGATTAATCTGGCTAAAAGAATTGAAGTATATAAAGGAGTAGTTCCTATCAACTTTGGATCTGATGCATTAGGAGGAGCTATAAATATCGTGACCGAAGATGGAAAACAGAACTTTCTGGATGCTTCTTATTCTTATGGATCTTTTAATACTCATAAAAGCTTTTTGAATACGGCCTATACTTCAGATTCTGGATTTACAGCACGTTTAACTGCTTTTCAAAATTATTCAGATAACGATTACAAAGTAGATGCCGGTATCGTAGAATTAGAAGGAGAAGGTAGTTACCAGTTTTCAGGAGAACGCCAAAATGTTAGAAGATTTCATGATATGTACCGCAACTATACGTTAATGGGAAAAGTAGGAGTGGTGAATAAATCGTATGCAGATCAATTACTACTTGGCTTTACTTATGGCGATGAATATAATGAAGTTCAGCATCCTGCCTATATGAATGTTGCATTTGGGCAAATCTATGAGACAGCTGAAACTTTAATGCCTTCTCTTACCTATCGTAAAAAAGACCTTTTTACAAAGAATCTAAATGTTTCGCTTAAGGCAAATTACAATTTTGGAGAATCGTCTTATATCGATGCAGCCAATCGTGATTACAACTGGCTGGGAGAATATGTAGAAAAGGATGCACTTGGAGAATACCAGTATTCACGGCGGTTTTTTAAAAACAGAAATGGCTCTGTGAACGCAAATGCAACCTATAAGTTCAATGATAAACATGCTTTTACGGTAAATAATGTCTTTAGTGCTTTTTCCAGAAAAGGAACAGACCTGGCCGAGCCATCCCCGGCAGACGATTATCCTAGTGAGAACTTTAAAAATGTGTTAGGTGTTGGATATAAATTTCAGCCAAACGATGCGTGGAGTACATCTGTTTTTGGTAAATATTATAGCAATACGGTGAATCAATATGCTGCTCCAGAAGGAAATGATGAGTACGAAAATTATTCAAGATTTACAGATACGTATGGTTACGGAATCGCCTCTTCCTATTTTATAACAGAAAGTCTGCAGTTTAAAGCTTCTTACGAAAATGCTGTTCGATTACCTACCGGAAGAGAACTCTTTGGATCTGGTAGCAGCTTTGAATTAGGAAATCCAAATCTAAGGCCAGAAAGTAGTGATAACATAAATATTGGCGCTAATTACAACTGGATCCTGGCGAAAGATCACACCCTAAATCTAGATGCAAGTTTTATTTACAGAGATACTGAAGATTTTATAAGAAGGCAGGTAAATTCTGAAGGTGCTGCAGCTTCAATCAACGAGGCAAGTGTAGAAAACCGAGGGATCGATTTTGAAGCACTTTATACGTATGGAAACTTATTTAGTGCAAATGCCAGTTTCACCTACCAGGATCAAAGAAATACATTAGAATATAGAAATAATGGTTCCACGAATTTAAGCTACGATCAGCGAATTCCCAATCAGCCCTATTTATTTGGAAATGCTGGTTTCTCGTTCTTCTTTGATGATATGTGGAAATCACAGGATCGTTTTAGTGTAAACTATAATATGCTATACATCCACGAATTTAGCTATGATTATTCCGGATATGGGAATAGTGCAACCAATATTAATATTCCAACACAGTTTGCTCACGACATCTACCTAAACTATAGTTTAAAAGGTGGGAAGTATAATATCTCTCTGGAATGCCGAAATATTCTGGATGAGAACTTATACGATAACTACAGTCTACAAAAACCAGGAAGAAGCTTTGCAGTTAAGCTTCGATATTTTATTGATAAATTTTAATTATACCAATGATGATGAATATGATTTTACGTAAGAAATTTTACTTTTCTTTAGCTATTGCAGCAACTTTAGGACTTACTTCTTGTAGTGACGATGATACTCCAGATACTTCTGGAGGTGATGGTGTAGGAACAGGTTCACCAGAGCAATATGTTATTGCAGCAACGTCAGAAGAAAACTCTTATTTACTAACTACAGACGATATTTCACAAGGGCAGGTTTCTATCGTAGGAGATGGTCTTCAGGTGGTAGGAACGCCATCCTGGTATTTCTACAACGAACTGGCAGCCTACTCTTTTGTTTACAGGCAGGGTGATCCAGGGACAACTCAATCTTTTATTTTAAACCAGGAAGGTGAACTGGAAGGGCGTAACGAAATAGATCTTCAGGTTTCTATCCAAAGTAGAGGGATTGTTGGAGATGAAATGTTTGTACAATTTTCTTCTAGAAATTATGAAGAACCAGTGGCTACATTTTACAAGATTAACGGAGAAACCCAGGCAGTAAGCGGCCCATTTTCTATAGATACAGAAGCTTTAGCCGATAATGGCGAATATGCATATATTACAGATATTGCTGAATATAACAATCAGGTTTTAGTTGGGTACAGAACGATTAAAGCTGGTGAAGATGGCAGCGATAGTGCATTCAATAGTGATTTTAACGATCATACCTTTATCGCTGTTTTTAATCAGGATTTAGAATTGCAGGAGAGAATTGAAGATTCTGGAAGAACCGGAGTAGTTGCCGGGCAACAAAGATCACAAGGAGAAACGGGAATAGAGCCAGTAGAAAATGGTGATGTTTATGTATTTTCTTCAGCGATCGATACCGATGGTGAAGTTCCATCTGGAGTTTTAAGAATTAATGATGGTACAACGGAATTCGACCAGGATTATTTCTTCAATATTACAGAAGCTTCAGGAGGCTATAACCTTTATAGAACTTATTATGTTGGCGAAAATACTTTTGTGTTAAGAATGTTTTCTGAACAGGGAGAAGCTAGTGCGACTCCAAATGTATCTAGAAATAGATTTGCGGTAGTAAATGTAGAAGATCAAACATTTGATTGGGTTGAAGCTGGAGTACCTTCTGAAATTGCAGGAATAGGAGAGCCATTTATAGATGCAGCCGCTAACGAAGTGGTGTTCCCAATTGAAACCAACGGAAATCCTCAATTATATATCCTAAATGCAGATAATGCGACAATGAGCGCCGGGAAAGAGGTTGAAGCGGTAAGCATCAGCGCGATTGGAAGATTATCTAACGAGTAATTATTTAAGTTGAATTAATTAGATTAGGGGTTTCTCAAGTTTTTCGAGAAACCTCTTTTTTTATAGTGATGAGATTATATAAAATTAGCCTTCTTTTTATTCTGTATTTTTTCTTTTCTACGGAAATAAATGCCCAGGAGCATAAAACCTATCATAAATCACACATTTTCAGTACCGCTTTAAATGCTGAAAGAGAAGTTTGGATACATCTTCCTGAAGATTACAATAACACTAAGAAATATCCTGTTTTAGTTGTGCTGGATGCTGAAATGTACTTCGATCTTACGCTAGATCTAATCGAAAATCGTGAAAAATACGGTAAGTTTTTAGCTTCAATTATCGTAGGGATTCCTAATCCAACTATGCAGGAGCGCTCTAGAAATATGACCTTCAGTATTTCAAAAGTTGATCAAAAGGGCGAAAAAACGTCAAGGTATTCCGTGGAAAATTCGGGACATGCAAAAGAGTTCTTCAATTTTATGAATGACGAGCTATTTCAGTTTTTAGCCAAAAATCATTCCGTAGAAAAAGACAATTTTAGCCTGCTTGGTCATTCCTTTGGCGGCTATTTTGCTTTGATGCAAAGTGCAGATGCTTCAACATTCAATAAGATCATTGCGATCGATCCTAGTTTATGGTATAGTGATGGCGAAGTGGCAAGAACCTTGTCGAATGCTATTTCAGCAATAAAAAATAGAGCAAATCTCGAATATTATATTGCATTTCAAAATGGCGCTAAACATAATGCTGAAAATGCACGAAATCTCATCCAATTTTTGAATAAAAATGAGGTGAAAGTTTATTCAGCCGAATTTTCTAACGAAAACCATGGCTCGGTTTTCTTGCCTGCTTTGGTTGCAGTTTTACGGGAATTAGGCAAAAATGTAGATCGAGCTCCAAGACAATGAAGAGAGAAATAATAGAGCTGAAACTAATCTATTTTGATACTTAGCTTTCTTGGTAAAAAATAACCCGAAATATTACCTATGTGAGTAAACAATATCCCGGGTTGGTCATCAAACAATTTTAATTTTTAAACTAATCGATAGAATCATAGAACTTCCAGGATGTTTTGAAATTTTCTTTTAAATCTTGATCGGTTAGAATTGCTCTTATCATCTCTATTGGCATAGAGTTAAGTTGCATTATTTTATCGTGGAATTCCTTATCGGTCATTTTACCAGTTTTTACCAGTTCTTCGCGAAGTGCATAAAATTGTCTTCCTCCGGTTAAATAGGCTAATTGATAAAGAGGTGGGTAGCTTCCAATAAAAGATCGTCTTACTTCACCTTCAGCATTAGCACGTTCAAAACCTACACGATCTACTAAGAAATCGATACATTCCTGTGGCGTCCATTCTCCTAAATGATAGTTTAGAGAGAAAATAATACGTGCGCAACGATGCATGTGCCAAAACAACATTCCTATACGATCTTCTGGGCTGCTAGGAAAACCTTCGTCCCACAGTAATAATTCCCAGTAAAGCGACCAGCCCTCTGTCCAAAATGGTGTGCGATAATTGCGATACGTTCTATAGCGGCTATTCATAAAACCTTCTAAGTTGTGACCAGCAATTAATTCGTGATGCACGGTAGCTTTAGAGAAATGTGGGTTATTACCACGCATACTCATCATTTTTTGTTCGTATGTCATTCCGCTGGTAGGGTAGGAGATGGTAATGTTTGTGCCACCGGTAAAGAATGGGTTTACCAGTTGTCTTTCTGGAGACATCATTTGCATTCCCCAGGTTTCTTCAGCTAATGGAGGAACGCTTATAAGGTCATTTTCTTTTAGGAACTCAACAGATTCGTTATAGAGATCTAACATCGCTTCTGGCTGAAGTCCTGGTTCTACATAAGCATTTTTTACTTTTTCCTGTGCTGCTTTCCAGTCTTTACCAAAGCCCATCTCTTCAGCAGCTTTTAAAAGTTCTTTATCGCACCAGGCAAACTCTTTATTGGCAATTTCAATAAGCTCTTCAGGAGTGTACGGAATCATCTCGTATTTTAACTGTTTTACCAGTTCTTCTCTTCCGGCGGGATAACCAATAATTCCGCTTTCATCAACAGGCCTTTTATTTTCCAATTTAGCCTCAAAAGCAATTTTATATTTCGCCAGGCTAGAATCCAAAGCTTTATAAGTGCTGGGAACCCACCACGTAAAAATTGGGTCGTAATCGTTATAAAATGAGAAAACACTGGCAGCGGAATTTTTAATGTCTTCTACTGCTAAAATAGCTTCCTGAACCTGATCTTTATTGAATGATTGATCTTCTTTTAAAATAGGTAGTAAAGAGTCTATTTGTTTTGCTGAAGTGTTCCAGTTTTTGGCCACTTCTTTAGCTTTTAGTTGGTAGCCTCTTCGTCTTAATTTTAGGTATTTGTAGATGTTATCTGAAAACGGAAACCAGCTTTTAACTTCAGCATAAGTTTCATCATGCTGTTTTGCTTCATTAATATCGTTGTTTAGATCGCGCTTAAATAAAATGTAATCTACTTTACATTCCTGCGGAAGTTCTTCAAAGTCGATTTTAGATAATTCTGCAAGATATTTTTCTTTAAGCTCAACAATACGGTCCCGTCTTTCCTGAGAACCTCCAGAATCTGAAATTCTTCCCCATCTAAAACTATTTGAAGGAGAATAATAGCGTACCAAATCGCCCATATCTGCCTCGTGATTGGTAATTAGCATAGGCATTACCTGGCAGGGAATAAAACTGTCGTCCTGAGACTGTGCATCTATAGAGCACAGTGCCAGACTAGAGAGAATTATGGCTGAAAAAAAGCCTTTCATTTTATCGAATTTGAGCATTATATAAGATTTAGCAATTTTTAATTAGTTTTTATTATCCCAGGTGGTTCCCTCGTTAAACCAATCTGGCTGGCCAACGGCGGTTACATTTGGGTTTCTTTCGATTTCATTTAATGGATAAGGAAACCTTCTTGCAAAAGTGTTGTTGGCATTTGCGTTTTGGATCATGTATTCGAAATCGAATTCTGGATAACCGGTTCTTACATAATCAAAGTAAGTTTCTCCTGTTCTAAAGATGTTCGATAAATATTTTTGCTGAATAATTAATTGCTGTGCATCTTCAAGATTTGTAGGCATATCTAAAGAAGCCTGTGTGTTGTAGCTTGTGATTTCAGCATCGGGAACTTCCATATATTCCATATCTGCGCGGTTTCCTTCTTTCATGGCGACTTCAGCTAAATCCCATTCGCCTCTAAACGCATAAGCTTCAGCTTCTAAAAATTTAGATTCAGAATAAAGCATTATATGATCTGGATAAGACATTGAAAGATATTCGAACCTATAATGGCTTGGCCTATTTCCTGCTTGTACCGCTGAACCGGCATAATGCCCCATATATCCATCTGGATCTGCTTCAGCATTGGTGAACATGATAGGTCTTCTGGGATCTTCAAAATCGTTCATCATATCGATAAGAAAGTTTCCGGGTGTGAGTCCGCGTCCACCACTATAAGCTCTGGTCATGTAATTATATAACGGATTTGCGTTTGCCAGATCTTCAAGATGTCTCCACATCACATTGTCATCGTTAGAGGACATCCCATTTTCTAAATAAGATAGAATTTGAGTGATTTGTGTATTCTGATCTATACCTGGTGCATAAATTCTTCTCATGGCTTGTCTTGCTTTTAAGGAATAGGCAAAACGCGTCCAGCTATCAATATCACCATTAAGCATATAATCGTCAGTTCCTGGTAAAAGTTCACCGCCATCTGTGTTTTGAAAAAGATCGATAGCTTCATCTAAAAGCGCATTAGCATGAGCGTATAATTCGTCCTGTGTAGCCAATTCTGGCTGTTGGTTTTCTAAACCTGTCATTGCCTGCTCTAAAGGAGCCTGGTCGTAAACATCTGCAATATAAAACCAGTGATGTGCGGCAATTACCCCAGCGATTCCCTGGTAGTGAGTGTTTCCATTTTCTTCAGCAAAATCATATAATTCTACTGCATGTTTTAAGGAGTAAGAGTAAGAGTTCCAAACCTCGTTTCCAAAACTGGGATCTACGTTTACGATCGCATTAGAACCTTCAATAGCAAACCATGATAGCCAGGTAGGATAGCCATACCAGGTTTCGAATTTCTCGTTGGCCATTGCAACCCATTCGGACTCAACTCCAATAAGCATAATATCTTCAGTGATAGCTGGTCCAGCAGTAATACTATCTGGATCGGTATCTATATCTGTCCATGATTCGCACCCACTTATAAAAAAAGTGCTAAAAATTATTAAAAATCGAATCGTATATAATTGCTTTATCGTCTTCATAATTCTCATTTTAAAATTTTGCAGTTAATGTTATAGAATATGTTTTTGTAGTAGGTAAGCTGTAACTTAGATATCCATTTCCGTTAGTGATACCATCTGTGTTTATTTCTGGATCGGGACCTTCAAAATCATCGTGAAAGCTTCTCCATAAATTTCTTCCGGAGAACGCAATCTGCACGTCTTGCAAACCAGCACTAGCTACAATTTTATTTGGTAAATTATAAGCAAGCTGTACTTCCCTAAGCTTGATATAATCTTTAGGCATTATATTATCTTCTAAGACCGATTGTGCTACAGTTTGATAATAAAGATCGTATCTGGTTGGTTCTGGTGTTTCGCTTGTTACTACTACTTCTCCGGTAGCCGAATCATAATGTCCCATTACTCCATCGAAAGTGGTCATATTATTATCTGGCCGATCATTCTGATGCTCTGCCATACCATAATACGTTAGATAATGATCGTTAAGACTGTAAAGATTTCCACCTCTACTCATATCAAATTGAAACATTAAAGAGAGGTTTTTATAGTTAAATGTGTTTCTTAAACTACTAATCCACTCTGGTGCGGTTTGTCCTAGGATTTGGTTTCCTCTATTATCAGCTAAAGGTCTTCCGTAGCTTAAGCCAGGCGTGTCATCTAAAACTAATCTGCCTTGATCGTCTCTTAGAAATCCTAATCCAAAAATTACCGGGTAAGGTTGGTCTACAATGGCATAGCCATATGAGCCTACACTAATAGGTTCGTTGTTAGTACCCAAACGATCTACATTAGAATTATCTTTAGACCAGTTTAGACTAAGATCCCAATTGAAAAATTCAGATTGGATTGGAGTGGCATTTATACCAACTTCAACTCCTTTGTGGGTAATTCCTCCTATATTTACTGAGCCATAAGTGTATCCTGTAGAGGCTAAAAATTGTTCAGATAAAATCTGGTTTTCACTCCAGTTGTGGTAATAGGCAATATCGAAATTTAAACGGCTTTTAAGTGTTCTAAGTTCTAAACCAAGCTCTACTTCACTCTTAAACTCGTTGGTAAGGTTGGGGTTGGGAATCCGCGCAGAAGAAAGATAGCTTTGTTGCCCGTTAAACGGCCACATTACACCGTCTCCACCGGCAGAAACCAAAGGATTGTTTCTTGCATAGGCGCCGGCAGGCGAGCCTACTTTTGCATAACTGGCTCTTAGTTTTCCGAAATTTAAAATGTCATTTTTTGGGAAAAGTTCTGTAAACACAAGACCTAAACTGTGGCTAGGGTAGAAGAAGCTATCTGCTAAACTAGACGCCCAGTCGTTTCTTCCAGTTACGGTGTAATACAGCATTTTTTTATAGCCAATCATAGCCTGCCCAAAAAACGAGTAAGATCTAAACATTCCGCGGTCATCATAAGCAGAATATCCGCTTACATTGGCAGAATTATAGATGTTTGGAAGAATTAGTCCGTTTCCATTAAAATAGTTACCTCGCCATTTATTTTCCTGAATGTTATGACCAATCATAGCATTTACTTCAAAATCACCAAAATCATTGTCGTAGGTGATTGTTTCTGTAGATTCGATATCACGACTAAATCTCTCTGAAGAGCTATAGCTCCCCTGTACAGATGCGTAACCACCAAGATTGTAAAAGGAGTCTGAATGTGCACTTGTAGTACTAATACCCGTTACAGATCTAAATTTTAAATTATCCAGGACTTCATACTCGATGATGAATGTACCTGCAAAACGATCTCTTTCGTTGTTAGCGCCAACATTATCCAAAACCCATGTGTATGGATCTCTGGAACCGCCTCTATAAGATCTTAGACTTCCATCTTCCGCATATATAGGGTAGGGATTCCAGGTGTTTGGTGTGGACATTAAAGTATTCATAAAGGAGCTGTTAGAGCTGTCTTCAAAAAGTCGTTCGTTCTTTTGAGTCGTATAAAGAATGTTTGATGAAACGGTAAGTTTAGGAGTGAATTTAAATGAGGTATTTGCGTTTATAGAATTTCTTCTAAATTCAAGTGGGGATAGAATACCATTGTTAATTAGATTGCTGTAGCTAACATAATAGGAAGCTTTATCGCCACCACCAGTGATGCTAAGGCTGTTTTCATTAGTGATTCCGGTTTCAAAAATATCCCATCGGTCATATAGTTCGGCGCCTGGAACTTCTGAAATCCTTGGTCCAAAGCTGGTAGAGGTAAAAGAAGAATTACCGTCTATATAGACCCAATCATCATTTTCCCAATATCCTTGTGACCATTGATCCTGGAGAGGAATCTCATAAATGTCATCAAAACTCACAGAGCTACTTAATGTAATAACCGGCTTCATATTGAATGTTCCCGATTTTGTAGTTACCAATATGACACCGTTTGCGGCTTCGCTACCATAAAGTGCAGATGCTGCAGCACCTTTTAAAACACTTAAGCTTTCTATCGAGTTTGGGTCGATATCAGCAAGTCCAGAAGAACTACTTCCGTTAGCAGCATCGAATGGTACACCGTTAACTACCAGAAGTGGTTGATTATTACCTGTAATCGAAGAGCCACCTCTAATTACGATACGTGCACCACTACCTGGTTGACTAGAAGAACTGGAAATTTGTACCCCAGCGACTTTTCCACTCAAGGCATTTACAAAATTATTAGTTGCTTTTACGTTGCTTAAATTATCACCATCAACTTCTGCAGTAGCGTAACCTAACGCCCTTTTTTCACTTTTAATACCTAAAGCAGTTACGACTACTTCGCTAAGAGCTTCAGAATCTTCTTCTAATGTTATTTCAATAGAGTTTTTTCCGTTAATAGGTACTTCTTTTGTAGAAAAACCTACGTAAGAAATAACCAAAATAGCATCTTGTGGATTCGCAACCTGGAGCGTGAAATTTCCATCCATATCAGATTGTGTTCCATTATTAGTTCCTCTAACAGCAACTGT
Organism: Zunongwangia mangrovi; assembly: GCF_900112105.1. Taxonomy (GTDB): domain Bacteria; phylum Bacteroidota; class Bacteroidia; order Flavobacteriales; family Flavobacteriaceae; genus Zunongwangia; species Zunongwangia mangrovi. The sequence continues at coordinate 1,043,689 of NZ_FOKV01000001.1, forward strand.
AGCGCCTAGTAATGGCATACCATTGTTGTCAATAATTTTACCTGTGATTTGATTTTGAGCAAACAGGTTTGCTCCCGATATAAAAAGCATCAAAAAAAGAATATGAATTTTCTGCTTAAACATTAAGGGGAGTGGGTGAGAATTGGTTTCTTGAAGCATATATTAATTTTTAGTTGTTGAGGAATAATGGCTAAGCTAGATATTCTTATATGTTATTTTTAACTTAAAATTATCATTAGTTTATACTTTATTAACTTTAACGTTGAAAATAATTCAGTTTTTTCGGTTTTTTAGTGTGTAAAATGCCTTGTGAGATAGAAAGTGGTGAATATTATGTAATCTTCTTTATGAAGCATTAACAGCTTGGTTTATAGGTAAACCTTGTCCATTTATAGTGTAGTAATGGTTGTTAGACATAAGATTTCAATTATTCGTCGAAAATGCTTTATTTTGCTAAAACGTTTTATTATATTCGAGAACTTCTTTTATCTATACATGGAAGAAGTACTAACTACAGAATTTTAAAACAGAAACGATCGAAGTTTAAAGACAATTATTAATTATTTCTAATCAATGAGAATGCACTCAAAATTTTTGAAAATAGGATTATTATGTAGTTCTGTTTTTTTTACTTCGATTACTACAGCACAATCAACTGATAGTGCTAAAACAAAAGCAAAGACAGCTTTCCAAACCAGTACCGGCTGGATGCCACAAATAGATGTACGTAGTGATATTGCTATTGTATATGGTGTAAATGGAAATCCTTCAGATCACGATTCTTCATCTTCATTTTTAAATAGAGTAAAATCCTGGAGAGAAAAAGGTTATACTACGCATTTTATGACCGGTATCGCCTGGGGTTCTTATCAGGATTATTTTTTAGGTAACTGGGACGGAAAATCACATCTTAATGAAGGACAGGTAGAACAAAGCGGTGATACCATTTGGCATGGTGAAAATGTTCCTTACATAGTGCCTAACAAATCGTTTTTAAATTACATGAAAACGGCAATTATAGAGAAAGTGATCGATGCAGGTATAAGTTCTATTTACCTGGAAGAACCAGAGTTTTGGACAAGAGCCGGTTATAGTTCTCAATTTAAAAAAGAATGGGAAGATCACTATGGGTTTGCCTGGCAACCACAGCATCAATCGCCAGAAAGCACATGGTTATCTAATAAATTAAAATATCAGCTTTATTATAATGCTATCGATGAGGTTTCAAAATATGCAAAGTCCTACGGAAAAGAAAAAGGGCTTAATGTAAAAGTTTATATTCCTACACATTCTTTGATTAATTATTCGGCTTGGAATATTGTGAGTCCAGAGGCTAGCCTTGCATCTTTAGAAGGGATCGATGGATATATTGCGCAGGTATGGACGGGAACTTCTCGAACCCCAAATTATTTTAACGGAAACCTAAAAGAGCGAACTTTCGAAAATGCATTTTTAGAGTATGGTTCTATGGTTTCGATGACGGCGCCAACCAATCGAAAAATTTTCTTTCTAACAGATCCTATCGAGGATCGTAACCAAAGTTGGGAAGACTATAAAAAGAACTATCAGGCAACATTTGTAGCAAAACTTCTATACCCGGGCAACGCGAATTACGAAGTGATGCCTTGGCCAGAGCGCATTTATACTCGACCGTATAGCGTTGCCGGAACAGATAAGAAAATCCTTATTCCTAAGCCATATTCTACCCAAATGCAGATTATGGTGAATACCTTAAATGATATTCAGGTTTCAGAAAATAAGGTTAGTGGAGACCAGGGGATCGCAGTAGCGATGAGTAACTCATTGATGTTTCAAACCTTTCCAAATCACGATGGCTACGAAGATCCTAATTTTTCCAATTTTTACGGACAAACTTTTCCGTTGCTGAAGAGAGGAATTCCGGTAAGAACAGTTCATTTAGAGAATCTAGGTTATAAGCCAAGTCTTCAGGATAAAAAAGTGTTGATACTTAGTTATTCTAATATGAAACCTAATAATCCTGAAGAACACCAAAATCTAGCTAAATGGGTTAAAAATGGTGGGGTCTTAATTTATGCGGCAGCAGATAATGATCCATATCAAAATGTAGAAGAATGGTGGAATACTGGAGATTTTAATTATAAAAAACCAATAGAACATTTAACCGATCTACTGAATATTGAGTATCCAGAGGAAAATCAGGTTTATGAGGCGGGAAAAGGTAAAGTCTATTTTATTAAGCAGAATCCAAAGGATTTTGTGATGAAAGAAAGTGGTGATGAAGCTTTTTTAAATACCATTAATACCGCTTATGCCGAAGTGAATAATGGGCAGAAACTTCAGTATAAAAATAATTTTGAACTGGTGAGAGGTGCCTACGAGCTTATTGCAACTTTAGATGAAAGCGTTTCTAAAGAACCAGTAGTTACTAAAGGAAGTTATATCGATTTGTTCGATCCAGAGTTGCCGGTTCTTTCAGAAAAGATTACAAAACCGGGAGAACAAAGTTATTTATACAATATTAATAGTGTAGAAGATAAAAATAAACCACAGGTTTTAGCCTCGGCAAGTAGAATTTATGATGAAGCAATAAGTGCTAAGTCCTATTCTTTTGTGAGTAAGAGTCCGCTCGATACAAATAATAGTATGAGAATTTTACTTCCGCAGCAACCAAAATCGGTTTTGATAAATAACAAACCATTAGATAGATCACCAAATACAAATCAGGAATTCGATAAAGACAGTAAGACACTGCTTTTACAGTTCGAGAATGATCCTAGGGGAGTGCAAGTTTCCATTAAATGGTGATGAAAAGTAATTCGAAAATCGAGATTTAATGAATATAGCCATAGGCGCAGATATTGGTGGTACCCATATCACCAGTGCAGCCATAGACTTAGATTCTTTTTCTGTAATAGAGAATAGCTATTACAACCAAAAAATTGACAACAAATCGCCAAAAGACGTTATTTTTAAACAATGGGCTTCCTGTTTAAATAACTCTATAAAGGCGGTTAGTAGTAATAATATTTTGGGCGTTGGTATTGCTATTCCTGGGCCTTTTGATTATGCTAAAGGGATTGGTAAATACGAAAGAAACGATAAATACGAGAGTCTTTATAATGTCTCGGTAATCGATGGTCTTGCCAGAGAGATCCAAAATGAAGAAATTAAGCTTCGGTTTTTAAATGATGCTTCTTCTTTTGGTTTAGGTAGCGATCTTTTAGAAAACTTAAATAAAGATAATACCATAGCTATAACTTTGGGAACTGGTTTTGGAGCTACTTTTCTACAAAACAAAGTTCCTTTAATTAAAGGAAAAGGAGTGCCAGAGAATGGCTGTCTTTGGGATAAAGAGTTTAAAGATGGAATTGCAGACGATTATTTCTCTACGCGATGGCTTATTAAACATTATAGTGACCTAACCGATAAGAATACTTCTGGTTGCGGAGTGAAAGAATTGATTGATAGGGATCCTGAAAATATGAAACAGGTTTTTGCTGATTTTGCAGATAATTTGTGTGAATTTTTAGTTCCGCACTTAAAAGCATTTGATACTGATGTTTTGTTTATAGGAGGAAATATTGCAAAAGCTTCAGTTTACTTTCTAGATAAACTTGAAAATTGTATTGATTCTGAAGGACTTAAAATCAAGATAAGAATTGTTACTGAAGCAGAAAAAGTTGGTGTTGTAGGAGCGGCTTATCTCTTTAATCCAGAGTTTTGGGAACAAATTCGCAAAGAACTACCTACAATTTAATTAAAGGCTCCTTAATCTAAGGAGCCTTTTTTATCTAATACTTAATTTAAATATTGAATTTATGGTAAATCTATAATTATCAATTTATTGATAAATTTTTAATGTTAAATTTCATAGACTTTAATCTTAACTGTTTAATTTTGAACTTACTAAACTAACCAAGAATAGCTATGAAATTAACCTACACCGGGGCGCATTTAAAGGTGCACAATATGGTATCTCGCTCCAATCAGATTATTAATAGTTCTCATTTTTATAATGATTTAAAAAGCTTTTTAGATCAACATTATAATGAGAATGTTGTATCCGAATTTTTAAAGCGTTTAAAGGATTCTGATGTAGAAATCAAAGTTTCTTCAAATTGGAAACCTTTTTCTAAACGTTTTATCTATATCGATAAAAATGGGATCAATATAAACTCGGCTCGTCTCCACAGGCCATCAAAGTTTTATATCGCTTTGTTCCTAGAGAAAGCATTTTTAATATTCGACCAAAAATACGACATCAGCAACAAGACCTTGAAGATCACAGATCTTGAAGAAAAAGAAGATGTACTGCAAGGAATTGGCTATTTAGCCGCAACCGCTGGTGATAGATAACAAAAAGCTCCTTTTAAAGGAGCTTTTTATTTTATACTATTCGCTTTTTAATAATTGATGTAGCTCTCGCTAAAGCTGCCATCTGCATATAGATCGATCAAACCGTAACCCGGTTTGGTTTGGCGACGAATACCATTCCACCAGGCGCCACTAACTGCTCCATCGCAAATATAAGTGACATCATTATACACCACTTTATCACGCATATGAATATGCCCACTAAGGCAAAGTTTTACATTAGGGTATTGATAAAATAAATTTGTTAACTGGGCACAATCGGTATGCATATCACCTCCAAAAAATTCCCAACGGTTTACCACATTATCCTGAATCATTAAAACCGAAGTTAATATTGGAATGTGAGACATTATCAATATTGGTGTTTTTTCAGGGGTATTTTTTAATTCTGAACTAAGCCATTCCATCTGCTTGTCACCAAGTTTACCAATATACCAGGTGTCGTCGATATCCTGATGGGTGCTGTCTAGAATGATGAATTTCCAGCCGTTTTGTGAAAAGCTATAATAGGGTTTCTCTAACTCTAAACGATCTAAAGAATATTTTTTTCCGTAGAATACGTCATCTTTAGAACCTTCGTTCCACCAAACATCATGATTTCCTAAGCAATATTTAACTGGAATATTATTTTCACTCGTCATCATCGATTCCATCAGTTTCCACTGGGCATCTATATTGCTAAGTTTTTCTTTGTTCATGTCAAAAACGATATCTCCGCCATTAAGAATAAGATCCACTTTTGGTGAATGTTGCTGAATGTGATGTAGGCAACGCTCAAATTTCTTAGGCGCATCTAGATCATCTTTAAGATGAACATCGGTTATATGTGCTACTCTTAGAAGTGGTTCTTTAATTTTTTTGGGACCAGTAAATGAAAGGGAAGGAGCTATTACAGCCGCACCAAGTCCTTTTATCAAAGATCTTCTTTTCATTAGGTTATTCGGTTAGGATTGAATTTCGATAAAAATAGATAAGATTTTTTCTAGCCGTATTAACTGAAGATTAATCCCAGATTAAGCCTTCTGTTCTGAAGAATTCACTTTTTATTTTTTGAAATTCAATCATTTCAGGTCCTTTTCTCTTCAGCATTTAACATCAAAAACTAATTCTTTTTAAACCGAATTTTAATCTTTTTTTATCTATTAGGAATCAGTTTATTATTTAATTTCATCTCACTAACCAATATTTTACATGGAAATATTTCTTCAGGCAGATACCTGGGTAGCTTTGTTCACGCTAACATTTATGGAAATTGTTTTGGGTATCGATAATATAATATTCATCTCGCTTGTAGCAGGAAAATTACCAAAAGAACAGCAAAAGAAAGCAAGAGTTGGAGGTCTCGCACTTGCGATGCTGACAAGAGTACTGTTACTTTTAGGAATTACCTGGATCATTGGGTTAACAAAACCAGTATTATGTTTTTGGGATTTTGAGCTTAGTTGGCGCGATATTATCCTTTTAGCCGGGGGTATTTTTCTTTTAGTAAAAAGTACGTTGGAAATTCATCATAAAGTAGAAGGACAGCATGAAGCCGAAAAAGCAATTAAGGTAAAATCCTTTAGCCTTGCCATTTCTCAAATCGTTATGCTAGATATTATTTTCTCTTTCGATTCGATCTTAACCGCAGTAGGATTAACTACTCAGGTTACTTTAATGATCATCGCTGTAATTATTTCTATTTTGGTAATGATGATCTTTGCCAAAGCGGTAAGTGATTTTGTAAATAAACACCCTACGATCCAGATCCTGGCTTTAAGTTTTTTAATTTTAATTGGAGTGATGCTTATTGTAGAAGCCTTGCATTATCATGTACCTAAAGGCTATATCTATTTTTCAGTTTTCTTTTCTCTGGCTATAGAAATGCTAAATATGCGGTATCGAAAAAAGAATGTGTAATTTCTCGAAAAAATCACTTCATTTAATATGAACCTTTTTTAAGTTTTTATCTTGAGAACTGTGCTCTTGCTGAATATGTAAGAATTAGTTTATAAAAAGTACATTTACAAATTATTCTCTTCCTTGATATCCTTAGCAAGTGATTTTTGCTGTGAATCACCTTTTTCTAAATGATCTATAGAAGATGCTATATCTTCTTTTTTATAGCCCTGGTGTAATTTTGCGATTCCTTGTATTTTAAAAGGCTTAGCCCAAAACCCGGTGATTAGCGGCAAGTGATCCAAAAGCATTTGCTGCGGAATTTCATCATAAAACAAAGGCGATTTTTGTCGATTTTCGAAAGTATTTACCAGTTTTTTTAAAGAGCTTTCTAATTCTTCTTTAGTTTGAAGTTTTATGTGAGCATTTATATGTACGGCTGAATAATCCCAGGTGCTAATGTCTTTTTCGGCATACCAGGAAGAACTTATATAGCCTTGTGCGCCACTAAAAATCAGTAAAACTTCAGCATCGTCTTTTAAGGTTTCTAATTGCTCGTTATGATTAGCAATATGAGCATATAATCTGAAGTTTTCGGCACTGCCTTCAACCAAAACCGGAATATGCGTAGCAATAAAATGCTGCGACTTACTTACCATCGTTGCAAAAGGATGATGTTGTATGAATTGAAAGATGAATTCAGGATCATCCTTTATATATTTCTTTGGCTGGTACATTTTTTAGAGTAAAAGATTATTCTAGCCTGTTACGTAAAAATTACCTGCGCAAATTACTATTTTCGATTAACATCTTTAATTATCCAATCTTCTAATTTTTTGTCTGCGGAATGTAGTACAGACACATCACCTGTGGTTTCAAAAACAACGGCCCTTACTTCAGAAAGTTGGATCACATTCGCTTCTCTAAGTTTTCCGCGAAGATCAGATTCGGTTACCCGGGCCTTCTTCAAATTATCGTAATAAATCTCTCCGTCTTTCATTAGCAGAATAGGATCGTTATCAGTTATTTTTTGAAAAGCCGGATATCTTCTTAAATAAGCAGTGACCAGCTGTAAAATATAGACAACAAGTAGTGCTATGGCACCCTGAACTAAACTTACATTTTTTAATACAATGGTTGAAGCCAAGATGCTCCCACTTGCAATGGTCATCGCAAAATCAAAACTAGACATCTTAGAAAAACTTCGTTTTCCTGCGATTCTTGTATATAAGATGACTAAGATAAAAATTCCTATAGCGCTTAAGGTGATTGCGACTAAACTAGTTTCTGACGCTTCAAACCATTTTTCCATATTTTTTATTTTCTGTATTTCGTTAATTTATCCGCCAATTAATTCACCACCATTTACATGAATTGTTTGCCCGGTAATATAGCTACTATCTTCACTGGCTAGGAAAACATAAGCTGGCGCGACTTCTCCCGGTTGTCCCGCGCGTCCCATCGGCACTTTTTGCCCAAATTCAGTAACATCGTCAAAAGTAGCAGGGATTAGTGGTGTCCAGATTGGGCCTGGTGCAACTGCGTTTACTCTGATTCCTTTAGAAACCAGCATCGACGATAAACTTCTTGTAAAGCTTGTAATTGCACCTTTACTGCTGGCATAATCCAATAAATGAGAACTACCACGATAAGAAGTTACAGATGTAGTATTTACAATGCTTGCATTTTCTTTTAGATGATCTAAGGCTTCTTTCAAGATATAGAAATAAGGGTAAATATTCGTTTCAAAAGTTTCTTTAAGTTGATCTATACTAATCTCCTTAATTTCATCTTTTGGGAATTGAACTGCGGCATTATTGATCAAAATATCGAGACTGCCAAATTCTGTAACGACATGATTTACTGCTTTTTTACAAAATTCTGGGTTTTTAATGTCACCCTCTAGTAAAAAACAATTTTGTCCTTCGGCCTCTATAAGTTTTTTTGTCTCTAGCGCATCCTCATCTTCTTCAAGGTAAATAATAGCAATATTTGCGCCTTCACGTGCAAAGTGAACTGCTACGCTTTGCCCAATACCACTGTCTCCACCGGTAATTAATGCGTTTTTGCCTTTCAACTTTTCACTACCTTTATAATCGTCTCTAATGATCATTGGTTGGGGATTCATTTTGTGTTGATCACCCGGTTGTTTTTGATCTTGTTGCGGAAAGGTTTTTGGTTCATTCATAAAATTTGCATTTTAGTGGTTTGAAATCGAGTCAATTTAATCATGGTGAGCGCAAAAAAAATGTTAAGTTGTCCTAAGCATTTCTAAAGAGATGCCGATTTTAATTTTTTGGACTAAGAATTATTTGAATCAAACTAACTAACAACAGACTAAACAAATGGCAACTTTAAAAATTGGGCATCGTGGGGCGAAAGGTCACGTGGCAGAAAACACGCTAGAGAGTATCAAAAAAGCATTATTGCTAAGAGTAGATATGATCGAGATCGATGTGCATCTGTGTAAAACGGGGGAACTGGTCGTAATACACGATGAAGAATTAGAAACGACAACCTCTGCAATCGGGATGGTAGGCGATAAAAGTCTTACCGAAATTAAATCTTTAAGAACTAAAGAAGGATATCGAATTCCGACTTTAGAAGAAGTACTGGATCTTGTTCAGGATAAAGTGATCTTAAATATAGAATTGAAAGGTGACGGTACGGCCGAGCCGGTTTTAAAATGTCTTCAAAAATATCCGGGATCAAAAATCCTTATTTCTAGCTTTAATTTTAACGAATTAATGAGTCTTAGAAGCCTTAATCCAGAAATTCCGGTTGCGGTGCTAACAGACGACGATCTAAGTATCGCTTTCTTACAGGCAAGACATTTAAAGGCGGTTGCAATTCATCCATATTATAAATTAGTGACTAGAGATTATATCGCAGATTGCCATAGAAATAATATAAAGGTTAATGTTTGGACCGTAAATAAGCCAGAGAAGATCAAGAAAATGAAAACGCTTGGTGTCGATGGTATTTTTACAGATTTCCCAGATAGATTATAATTAAAAAATATAGATTTTAAAGAAGTTATGGCGCATTATGATGTGTTGATCGTAGGAGGTGGAGCAGCCGGTTTCTTTACCGCGATAAATGTGGCGACTTTTAATCCCAAATTAAAAGTCGCCATTTTAGAGCGTGGTAAAAATGTATTGTCTAAAGTTAAAATTTCGGGTGGTGGGCGCTGTAATGTTACTCATGCCGAATTTATTCCGAAAGATCTAAGTCTTAATTATCCGCGGGGAGAAAAAGAATTACTTGGCCCGTTTCATAGTTTTATGACGGGTGATACCATAGGTTGGTTTGCTGATCGCGGAGTAGAATTAAAAACTGAGGACGACGGAAGAATGTTTCCTGTAACTAATACTTCTGAGACGATAATCGATTGTTTTCTTTCTGAAACCAGGCGTTTAGGGATTGAAGTGCTTACCGGGCAGGCAGTAAAAAACATTCAAAAAAATAACGAATCTTGGGTTGTAGAAAGTACAAAAACCAATTTTGGTTGTGATCAACTGGTAATTGCTACCGGGAGTAATCCCAAAATGTGGGATATTTTGAAGGATTTGGGCCATAAAATGGTCGATGCAGTTCCGTCTTTATTCACTTTCAATATTAAAGATCCAAGAATTAAAGATTTAGCGGGTATTTCTACTTTTGCTGAAGTAAAGATCCCAAATTCAGGATTAGAAAGCGAAGGTGCGCTGCTTATTACGCATTGGGGGATGAGTGGCCCGGGAATATTAAAACTTTCAGCTTGGGGAGCACGAGATCTAAACGATTGTAATTATCAATTTTCGATATTGGTGAATTGGGTGCCAGGTTATAATATTGAATCAATCAACGAAGAGTTAATCTTACTCAAAGATTCTTCAGCAAAGCAAAAGGTGGTAAAATATGCCCAATTTGAACTTCCAAAGCGTCTTTGGATTAAATTGGTAAAAGCTTCAGGAATTCCAGAAGATGAGGTTTGGGCAAATATTTCAAAAAAGCAACTTGATCAATTAGCACTTCAGCTTTGTAAAGGAGAATTCAGCGTAAATGGAAAAAGTACCTTTAAGGATGAATTTGTAACGGCAGGTGGCGTAGACCTAAAGGAAATCGATTTTAAAACCTTCCGCAGTAAAAAATATGAAAATCTATATTTAGCAGGAGAAGTCTTGAATATTGATGCGATTACCGGAGGTTTTAATTTTCAGAATGCCTGGACGGGTGGATTTATAGCGGCAAAAGCGATTGCTGGGATTAGTTAATTCGCCAAAACTCGAAGGTAAAAGCAATAAGATAAAGCACCCAAACCGCATAAGGAATAAGAAGATAGGCTGAAATTACATTTACGATCTTAAACCATTTAATGGTAATAAGAAGAAAGATAAACACAGCGCTTATCGCTATTAGTGCGATCATTGGTTCGTGAAGTCCAAAGAAAAATAGAAACCAAAACGCGTTGAGCAGTAAAATGAAGCCAAAATGGTAAAGGGCTGTTTTAACCCATTTGTGATAAAAGCCTTTACTCCAAACCATACCTGCTGATATCCCGATAAGGATATACATGATCGTCCACACCGGGCCAAATAAAAATTCTGGCGGTGTAAACCATGGTTTTTGCAACGTAGCATACCAGGAGTCGAGTCCGTTTTGAAGGGCGATGATTCCCAAAAATCCAAAAACAAGACAAACCGCGGTTGCTGTTACGCTGCGAATGAGCAGCTTAGAGTTCATAAATTAGGCTAGGTTTGAACCTAAAAATAGCAAAAAAAATGAATTTTAAGTCCTTTATCCGGAAAAATTTAAAAGCATATATTTGCTGAAAATTTATAAAAAAATGCCTGATAAGGAGTTTGTTGCAGCAGATTTGAAAACTACTGCAGAAAGTGGATCGGTAAGCTGGGAAGCCCCAAGTAATATAGCATTAGTGAAATACTGGGGAAAAAAAGATAATCAAATTCCGGCGAATCCTTCAGTAAGTTTTACGCTAAAAAACTGCAAAACCACCACTACATTGAACTATGTTAAAGTTTCTGAGGATAATCAAAATTCCGAAGAAATCGAGTTCGATGTGATCTTCGAAGGCGTTAAGAAAGAAAGTTTTAAACCCAAGATTGCAGCTTTTTTTAAACGAATTTTACCTTATTGTGCTTATTTGAAGCAATTTAAGTTTGAAGTGGTTTCAGAGAATTCATTTCCGCACAGTAGTGGGATCGCTTCTTCGGCTAGTGGTATGAGTGCCTTGGCACTTTGTGTAATGAGCCTCGAAAAGGAGTTGTTTCCTAAGATTACTGAAGATTATTTTTACAAAAAAGCATCATTTTTAGCAAGATTAGGTAGCGGTAGCGCTTGTAGAAGTGTAAAAGGCGATCTTGTGGTTTGGGGGAAGCATAAAGAAATTCTTTTAAGCAGCGATGAATACGGTATAGAATATCCGTTTAAAATTGCCGATGTTTTTAAAGATTTTCAGGATACTATTTTACTGGTAGATAAAGGCAAAAAGAAAGTAAGTAGTACAGTAGGTCATAATTTAATGCATGGTCACCCTTTTGCTGAAGCTAGGTTTAAGCAAGCGCATGATCACCTAAATGCATTGATTCCTATTTTCGAGAAGGGCGATTTAGAGCAATTTATTAAGATCGTAGAACGTGAAGCACTCACGCTGCATGGAATGATGATGAGTAGCGACCCGTATTTTTTGTTAATGAAACCCAATACCCTGGCAATTATCAATAAAATTTGGGAAAAGCGTGAAGAAAGCAATATTCCGGTTTGTTTCACTTTAGATGCCGGTGCAAATGTGCATATGTTATATCCTTCTAAAAATAAGGAAGAGATTTTGGAATTTGTTAAGAACGAGTTAGTTGTCTATTGTGAAAATGGACACTATATTTGCGATGAGATTGGACAGGGATCAAAAAAGTTGTAGATTTACGTAAACGGCTGTGATTCAGATTTTCAATTTCTGAATGCTAAAAGGCTAATTTATATGAAGGGACCTTTATTTTATTCTAAAATTTTATTGTTTGGGGAATACGGAATCATAAAAGATTCCAAAGGATTATCGATCCCTTACAATTTTTACAACGGTGCTTTAAAGGTTTCAGAAGAGCCTACAGCAAAGGCAAAAGAGTCTAACGAGCACTTAAGACGATTTGCGAATTACTTGAATACACTTCAAAAAGAACATCCAGAGCTGGTACAATTCGATATTGCAAGTTTAGAAGCAGATATTGAAAAGGGAATGTATTTTGATTCTAGCATCCCGCAGGGATATGGTGTTGGTAGTAGCGGTGCTTTAGTAGCAGCGATCTACGACAAATATGCAACCGATAAGATTACGGTGCTGGAAAATCTTACCAGGGATAAATTATTGAAATTGAAGAAGATATTCGGTAAAATGGAGAGCTTTTTTCATGGAGAATCTTCTGGTTTAGATCCTTTAAATAGCTATTTAAGCATTCCTATCTTAATCAACTCTAAAGATAATATCGAGCCGGCAGGAATCCCTTCACAAACCGAAAATGGTACCGGTGCGGTATTTTTATTAGATAGTGGTTCTACGGGAGAAACAGCGCCTATGATCTCTATATTTATGGAGAATATGAAACAGGAGCCGTTTAGAAAAATGCTTAAAAATCAATTTGTAAAACATACCGATGCCTGTGTAGACGATTTTCTAAAAGGAGATGTAAAGTCGCTTTTTAAGAACGTAAAAAGTCTTTCTCACGTAGTTTTAGATAACTTTAAGCCAATGATCCCGGCCAAGTTCCATAAGCTTTGGAAAAATGGTATCGAAACTAACGATTATTACCTTAAGCTTTGTGGTTCTGGTGGCGGTGGCTACATTCTTGGTTTTACTGAGGATATCGAGAAGGCCAGAAAGTCCTTAAAAGATTACAATCTGGAAGTAGTTTACAACTTCTAAGTTTACCTGAAAATTTACAGCCTATGGCTTCGCTAATGAATAAGCGTTTCTTGCTTAAGATGCTAAGCCTCTTTTCTGTGGTGCGCGGTTATAATATTCTTATGATCGTTATCGCGCAATATCTGGCATCAGCTTTTATTTTGGCTCCAGATCTTCCGCTACGAGAAGTGTTTTTTGATGATAATCTCTTTTTTTTAATTCTTAGCACAGCAACCGTAATTGCTTCAGGATATATTATAAATAACTTTTATGATAGTGAAAAAGATCTGATCAATAGGCCTAAAAAAACGATGTTAGACAGGATTGTGGGGCAAAGAACAAAACTTTCAGTATACTTTATTCTGAATATGTTTGCGGTATTTTTTGCCAGCTATGTTTCTTTTAAAACCGTTGTCTTTTTCTCGCTGTATATTTTTGCTATTTGGTTTTATTCGCACCGACTGAAGAAAATATTGTTCGTAGGAAATTTGGTGGCATCGATCATAGCGATCGTTCCTTTTTTTGCGGTATTTGTATATTATCGTAATACCGAAACCGTGATTTTTATCCATGCTGCCTTCCTGTTTTTAATGATCGCGATGCGAGAACTGGTAAAAGATCTGGAAAATATTAAAGGTGATCTTGCTTTAAATTATCACACCATTCCGGTGGTTTATGGCGAGAAGTGGAGTAAGCTTTTTTTAGGGATACTATTTATAATATCGATACTTCCAAACCTGCTGCTTACGCAAAAATTTGATGTTGGTTATATGGATTATTACTTCTATGCCAGCTTTTTACTGCTAATTTTATTTATGCTGATACTATATTTTAGCAAGGCAAAATGGCAATATCTGATACTACACAATATCCTGAAGTTTATCATTGTAGCTGGGGTTTTTAGTATCTTACTTATCGATCCAGACACGCTTTTAAATAGAGTGTTCTAAAAGCAAACTACTAGATTTTAGTAAGTTGACTTCAAAATAAATCAAAATCTTTTAATAATCATTTTTTAACACCGATACGAACCAGTATCTTTGCAAAAAATTAGCGATATGAGCAGAAGGGATAATTCTTCAGGAAAAAAGTTTAGTGGAAGACAGGGCGGCAGTGGTCGTAAGAAATCGTATGCTCGAGGCAACGCGCCTATAAAACCTAAGAACACGGCTTTAGAAAAGCGTGAAGACGGGATGCGTTTAAATAAATACATTGCTAATGCTGGTATTTGCTCGCGTAGAGATGCCGATATTTATATTGCTTCTGGTAATGTTTCTGTAAACGGTGAAGTTGTTACAGAGATGGGATATAAAGTACAGTTAACAGATGAGGTGAAATTTGATGGTCGTAGCATCACTCCAGATAAGCCAGAATATTTTGTGCTGAATAAATCTAAAGGTGTTTTTGTGACCGGAAGTGTACATAAAGGTGGTTTAACCGTAATGGATATTATGGCAAAAGCATCTAAGTCTAAATTAGATCCTATCGGGAAATTAGATACTCAAACCACAGGATTGCTTGTTTTTACGAATGATGGCGCATTAGCTAAAAAACTGGCTAATCCTAAAAACGGAATTCGCCAGATTTATCATATAAAATTAGATCACGCATTATCACAAGGTGATCTGGAAAAGATTAGAGAAGGAGTTTTTATCGAAGGTAAAAAAGTTAATACCACAGATATTAGCTATGTGAAAGATCGCCCTAAATCTGAAGTTGGTATGGAAATTACCAGTACAAGATCTCATATTGTACAAAAGATATTTAAGAGTTTAGGATACGAAATATTGAATCTGGATCGTGTGGTTTATGGAGGCTTAACCAAGAAAGACCTGCCACGAGGAAGGTTTAGAACACTTACCAAACAAGAGGTGATTAACCTTGGAAATTTGTAGTCGATTTTTTTGAAATTTTCAATTACTTTTTTATTTACATTTACCACCTGTTTCGTTACGGGTGGTAGCAATTTTGCAATGGCCATTCGGCGATAAAAATTTTGATTAATTGCTTTATTTTTTAGTGTTTTTAGATTGAAAAACATTTATTTCTTCAGTTTGCCGCTAAGTCAGTCGGTTGTTGGGTTTAGAAGTTATTCTAGCCTATTTGTAATTTATTCGAATTATTTTCTTAACAATATTTTATCAATCTGAATTTTCAGACCGTTGATTTAATGTCTAATTTTTAATTTTTAACCAATCTACTTTTATAAAATTGAATACCAAGTACAGGGATTTAATCGATCAGACTTACTACTTTCCTCAGGAAGAATTTAAATTAGAGGGTAGTGAGCTTCAATTTCATGATATAGATTTAATGGAGCTGGTAAAAAAATACGGTGCACCATTAAAATTTACATATCTGCCAAAAATTTCAGAAAACATTAATCGCGCCAAGGGCTGGTTTAACACGGCCATGAAAAACCTCGATTACAAAGGAACTTACAATTATTGTTATTGTACTAAAAGTTCGCATTTTCAGTATGTGATGAACGAGGCGCTTAAAAATGATATTCATATCGAGACTTCTTCAGCTTTCGATATCAATATTGTAGAAAAGCTAAAGGCTTCTGGCAAACTAAAGGACGATGCGTATGTGATCTGTAATGGTTTTAAACGCGATCAATATGTTGCGAATATTGGCCGATTGATCAATAACGGGCATAAGAACTGTATCCCGATCATTGATAATTATGAAGAATTAAGTTTACTCGAAGATCGAATAAATGATGATTTTGAAGTTGGGATTAGAATTGCTTCAGAAGAGGAACCAAAATTCGAGTTTTATACTTCAAGATTAGGTATTGGGTATAAAAATATTGTTCCGTTTTATAATCAGTCAATAAAAGATAATGATAAAGTGAATCTTAAAATGCTTCACTTTTTTATCAATACCGGGATTCGTGATACGGCTTATTACTGGAACGAATTAAACAAATGTCTTAAGGTTTATATTAATCTGAAGCGAATTTGCCCAACGCTGGATAGTTTGAACATTGGTGGAGGATTTCCTATAAAGAACTCCTTGGCCTTTGATTATGATTATCAATATATGGTTGAAGAAATAATCAATCAGATCAAACTAGCCTGTGAAGAGGCCGATGTTGATGTTCCTAATATCTTTACTGAATTTGGAAGCTTTACAGTTGGAGAAAGCGGTGGAGCGATCTATGAGATCCTGTATCAAAAACAGCAAAACGATCGTGAGAAATGGAATATGATCAATTCCTCTTTCATAACCACTTTGCCAGATACCTGGGCGATCAGTAAGAAATTTGTGATGTTGGCGATAAACCGTTGGAATGATGAATACGAGCGTGTTCTTTTAGGAGGATTAACTTGTGATAGCGACGATTATTACAATAGTGAACAGCATACCAATGCTATTTATTTGCCTAAGTTTAAAAAAGATAAACCTTTATATATCGGCTTCTTTAATACAGGAGCTTATCAACAAACCATAGGAGGTTTTGGAGGATTACAACATTGTTTAATTCCGCAGCCAAAACATTTGCTTATCGATAAAGATGAGAATGGTAAAATTGTAACCAAATTATTTAAAGAGCAGCAAAAGGCAGAGGATATGTTGGATATTTTAGGTTATGACTAATTATGATCATTAAAATTTTTATCTTTAATACAATCAACTATTTCTTATTAAACCAATTAGATTAAAATGAGTAAAAAGAATTATGCCGGGATACCAGATAAATATGCTCGTATCGACGAGGCAAAAGTGGTATTAATTCCCGTTCCTTATGATGGGACGAGTACCTGGCAAAAGGGAGCAGATAAAGGACCAGATGCATTTTTAGAAGCTTCAGAAAATATGGAGCTTTATGATATCGAAACCAGATCTGAAGTTTATAAAAAAGGCGTGTATTTAGCACCAGCTGTTACCGAAGATTCTTCACCAGAAAAAATGGTAGAAGCGGTCTATAAAACGACCAAAAACTATATCGCACAGGATAAATTTGTGACCTTGTTTGGAGGGGAGCATAGCATTTCTATTGGTAGTATTAAAGCTTTTAGCGAAAGCTTTGCCGATTTAACGGTGGTTCAGCTTGATGCACATGCTGATTTACGACCAGAATATGAAGGTTCTAAATGTAATCATGCCTGTGCAATGCACGAAGCAAGTAAAAAGACCAACCTAATTCAGGTAGGAATCCGCTCTATGGATATTTCTGAAACAGAGCATATGGACGAAAATCAGGTGTATTTTGGTCACGATCTTTACGAAGACTGGATGGACGATGCCATTGGCCAGATGACGCCTAACGTATTTATTACGATCGATTTGGATGCTTTTGATCCTTCCATTTTACCATCTACTGGAACTCCAGAGCCTGGAGGCTTGTTTTGGTACGAAACCTTAGAGTTTCTAAAATTAATGTTCAAGAAAAAGAATGTAGTAGGTTTTGATATTGTAGAGCTTTGCCCAAAAGAAGATGAGAAATCTTCAGACTTTTTGGCAGCAAAACTTTATTACAAAATGCTAAGCTACAAGTTCAAATATCAAAATTATAACGAAGAAGACGACGATGAATAAAGGAGCGATTTCGCAATTCATAGAAAAATATTATTTACACTTTAACTCCGCAGCGCTTGTAGATGCTGCTAAAGATTACGAAAAGCAGTTAGAAGGCGGCAGCAAAATGTTAGTTTCTCTTGCCGGAGCAATGAGTACTGCCGAGCTTGGAAAAATCTTTGCCGAAATGATTCGCCAGGATAAAGTACAGATCATTTCCTGTACCGGTGCAAACCTGGAAGAAGACGTGATGAACCTTGTGGCGCATTCACATTACAAGCGTGTTCCTAATTATCGTGATCTTACGCCTAAAGAAGAATGGGAGCTTTTAGAAGGTGGTTTAAACCGGGTAACAGATACCTGTATTCCAGAAGAAGAAGCTTTTAGAAGAATTCAGGAGCATATTTATAAAATCTGGAAAGATGCAGATGATAAGGGAGAACGTTACCTTCCGCATGAATATTTGTATAAATTGTTACTTTCAGGAGTATTAGAAGAATATTACGAGATCGATCTTAAAGATTCGTGGATGTATGCTGCGGCAGAGAAAAACTTACCTATCGTAGTGCCAGGATGGGAAGACTCTACGCTTGGAAATATTTTTGCTTCTTATGTGATTAAAGGCGAATTAAAAGCAACCACAATGAAATCTGGAATCGAGTATATGACCTTCCTTGCAGATTGGTATACCGAAAATTCTAAAAACGGAATTGGTTTCTTCCAGATAGGTGGTGGTATTGCCGGCGATTTCCCAATTTGTGTGGTGCCTATGTTGTATCAGGATCTTGAAAGAACTGATACGCCGTTTTGGAGTTATTTTTGCCAGATTTCAGATTCTACCACAAGTTACGGGTCGTATTCTGGTGCGGTGCCTAATGAAAAGATTACCTGGGGAAAATTAGATATCGATACACCTAAACATATAATCGAAAGTGATGCGACTATTGTAGCGCCACTTATTTTTGCCTATTTGTTAGATATGTAAGCTGTTTAGTTTTGTAGACAAAAGTATTAACAAAGATTTACAAAAGAGTAAAGCTGTCCTCTAGTCGATTTTGGCGTATTTTGGACAGCTTTTTTATTTTAATCCTGAAGTATGAATATGTGGGTAGTTTATGGTATTGGATTTTTAGCGCAGTTATGCTTCTCTGCTCGCCTTATAAATCAATGGATACTTTCAGAGAAAAAAAATAAAGTACAAACTCCAACCCTATTCTGGCAATTAAGTTTACTGGGTGCCATACTGTTCTTTGTTTACGGTTATTTACGGAAAGATCTATCGATAATGATCGGCCAGGCGCTTATTTATTATATCTATTTTCGAAATTTACAGCTACAGGGAAAATGGAAACCTTCAAAAATTATATTTAAGCTTGCGGTTATTTTATCGCCAATAGTTATAGCAGCTTATTTAGTGTTTTTCAGCGATCTCGATTGGGGAAGGCTGTTTACCGGAGATAATATTGCGATATGGTTGGTGATACTGGGGACTGTTGGACAAATTATTTATACCGGTAGATTTGTCTATCAATGGTGGTATTCAGAGCAGCATGATAAAAGCAGTTTGCCATGGGGGTTCTGGATCATGAGCTTAACCGGGTCTGCAATTATATTTACATATGCCTGTTTTAGAACAGATCCCGTGTTATTATCGGCACATTTTTTTGGCGGAATCGTATATGTTAGAAACTTGTTTTTGATTCAAAAATCAAGAAAGCAGGCTAAAGCTTAATTTCTTCGGAAAGAAAACTTCAGTGATCGCAAAGCTAATTACGACTATATATTCTAAAGCCACCAGCCATAAATTTTCATGAAATTCTGCATTTCCGTAGGCACTATAGCTCAAAATTGCCATAAAAGACCAAATGATAGGAAATCGATATTTCGTAAATACTGAAAGTAAAAGCGGAGTTACGATATACCATGGATGCACGGTTGTGGAAAGCAAAAAGTAAAAAGCAAGTGCAAAAACACAACCCGAAATTAGCGATTTTAAGCTATTATTTTTTCTGAAAATACTAATCGTAAGGATAATGATAAAAGTTACAACAGGAAGAACTTTACCTGCATCTGCAATAATGTTGTAACCTTTAATTTGGAAGCCAATCCAGCGAACGATGTAGTAAATACTGGCATTGAACTCAAATTTCTGAAACCAAAGTCCGACACTTTCAGAAAAGTTACTCAGAAAAGCCGAATTGTAAAATGGAAGAAAGCTTAAAACTACAGTAAGCAATACAATAGCATAAAAACCAATGAGTTTTGCCCATTTTATCGATTTTAGATCGGTTATTTTTTCTGAAAACTGAGTGGTTGAATGTCGATTTTCGATATTTTCTGAATCATTTTTTTTACTGCTGAAAAACTTCAGGAAAAGCGGCAAGAACATAAGCGGAAGCAACTTTACTGAAATCGATATTCCTAAAATTATAGCTGAAATTATCCATTTTCGTTTCCATAGAAAATAAAAACTCAGCAGAATAAAAAAGCCCATCACACTTTCAAAATGTAGATTCCCGAAGCATTCGATAATCACAAAAGGATTCAGTATAAACCAGAAAATATAGTGTTCGGGTAAATTAAGTTTCTTTAAAAGTTTTCTTCCGAAGAAAAGAATTCCGATTTCAGCTAAAAGAATAAAAACTCTGAAAATGGTCACCGAAAATAGTATACTGTTTTCTGAAAGCTTACCTGCAACAGCAAAGATCAGCTGATTTATAGGCGGATAATTTGTGTAATTAGAAGCACTTAAAGCACCCATGCCGTTTACTAATTCCTGAGCCTGAGAAATATTGCCAAAATGTGCTGATTTCATTAAAAGATCCGGAGTCGATAGATATGGATTAATTCCGTTGGCTAATAATCTACCGTCCCATATAAAGCGATAAAAATCCTGAGAAAGATCGGGCAAAGCAATTAAAAAGATAAGCCTGAAAATCAATGCTGCACCTGCCAAAAGCCAAAATCGTGTTTTTAAAAGCTGAATGATTTTAAAGCTTAGAAAAAACAAACCCGCATATAGCATAAGCATTTTCGGGAAATCAGCACGATCTAAATCGTAAACAAAACTCCAGTAAAAAACAGCCGCCGTTAAAAATAAAAGCAACGGAATTTTATGGAATTTCAGGAATTGGAGCAAAACAGCCGGAGATTTTAAGTGAGATTACGAAAATAGAGAAAATTATAGTAGACTATCCGTACAAATGAAATGGATAGAGATATCTTTTTTCGGAATTATGAGATAACATAATAATAAATTATAATTTTATATTTTTAAAAATTCTCAAACTCTCTGACCTTGATAAAAAATCCTCAAAAATTTAGGTTGCATTATTTTTGGAGTATATTTTTAGTGATGTTGCCAATTGTATTATTTGGCCAGGCCATCAATTCTAATGGCGTTATCCACGATTTCGAAGGCAAGCGTTATTTCAGGCTAAATTATGACAATGATTTTTTCATGTACTCCGATGATGATTATACTCAGGGTTTAAGTTTTGAGTTTTTCAATCCGTGGCTAAAAAAGAATCCAATAAATCATCTTTTCTTAAAAACTGAAGATACAGAAGATAAATTTGGATTGGTTGTAGAACATTCGGCTTTTACTCCAGATGTCATAAGTGATGAAGAGATAAGATACGGAGATAGGCCATATGCATCTGCATTGGCTTTGAAGTCGATGAAGGTTAGCGATTGGAAGAGTAAAGGTTTACGACTTAAATCTTCATTCTGGTTAGGAATTATTGGGCCTTCATCGCTGGGAGGTGCTGGACAAATCTGGATACATGAAGCTACCGGAAATTGGAGGCCACGAGGTTGGGATAATCAAATAAAAGATGATGTAATATTAAATTATAGTATTGGTGTTGAAAAATTACTTATTAAGCTTAGTAATTATTTTTCTTTTTATGGTGAATCAAGGGTGAGGTTAGGTACAATGTTTACAGACTTTAATGTGGGAGCTAGTGCAACTTTGGGCTTGGTGAATTCGCCACTAATACGAAATTCTCGTAGCAGTAATTTTCAGGTTTATTTATTTGCTCGTGGGATAACCAATCTTGTTGGATATAATTCATTGTTGCAAGGAGGTGTATTTAATAGAAACAGCCCTTACACTATTTCAGCAAATGATGTAGATCGTTTTACAGCTCAATATTATTATGGCTTGGTAATTAAATCTGGTTTCTTCTATTTGGAATATTATCAAACTTCCATGACTCGTGAGTTCAAATCGGGTAATCCTGAAGATTGGGGTGGTTTAAAAATAGGGGTAAGAATATAATTTCAGCTTTTCTCTGTAGATGTAGTTATAGAAAAGCTAATAAGTCTGTCCTTAATATATTCTCAAGAGAAGTGGTCACACTGAACCTGCCCTTCCTGCATTCAGGCTCAGGGTTTTATTACAATGTTATGTTTTTTCAGTAAAAGATGAGATTCCGGATCAAGTCCGGAATGACAAAAAAAACGAATTGAGATAAACTTCCCGATGTATTTAGATTCTACCAGTCTCTAGTCTATATTCTAATATCTCGCAGCGCAGCGGTCTAAAATCTAACCCTTCGAAAACATGCTCTTAAAAGCCACAAAACCAAATCCGCCAAAAAGCATAAGGTGGAAAACAATTAATCCGAAGTCATTTAGCGCAAAAGCGCTGTACAATGCAAAGGCAAAGTAGAGGCAAAGCAAAGCTTCGATAAGTATGTTCGCAGAAAATTTGTTGGATAAATATTTATTGCCTTTCCAGGAGTCTTTAAGTGTATTCACGTTGAATTTTGGCGTGCGAATAAACTCCGATTTTCTTCCAAAATGGCCTTCTAAAACCGCTAAAGAATTATGTACAGAAAACCCCATTGCCACCGCAAAAAAAGTGATGAACATTCCGATAAAACTAAAAAAAGATTTGATCCCTTTTCCGTAGATTTTGCTGTAGGGAATATAATAACAGAAAAAGAAAATGATCGTGCTAATTCCAAACCCGGCAAGCACATTAAAATACCAGCTAAATGCAGGATTGTTATTTTTAATGTATAAAACGGGAACACTTAAAATTCCCAGTAACAACACGATCAAAAACATACTGGAATTTAGCAAATGGAAAAATCCGTGAAATTTTGTGCCCAAAGAAACATTAGGATCTTTAACCAATCTTAGATAATTTTTCCTGAAATTTTCAGCTGCACCTTTGTTCCATCGAAATTGCTGCGAACGCGCTGCACTGATCACTACAGGAAGTTCAGCCGGAGTTTCAACATCTTCCAAATATTTGAATTTCCATTTTTTAAGCTGAGCGCGATAACTTAGATCTAAATCTTCGGTAAGTGTGTCGCCGCTCCAATTGCCGGCATCCAGAATACATTCCTTGCGCCAAATCCCGGCCGTTCCATTAAAATTAATGAAGTGCCTACCAAAATTTCTGCCGGTCTGTTCTAATATAAAATGAAAATCTAAAGCAAAAGCCTGAATTTTTGTTAGCAGCGAATAATCCCGATTTAGATGCGCCCAACGCGTTTGCACCACGCCAATTTCAGAATCCTTAAAATAAGGAACCGTGTGTTGCAACCAATCTGGATTCGGCATAAAATCGGAATCAAAAATGGCGATAAATTCTCCTTTGGCGATTTTTAATCCTTCTTTTAGTGCGCCAGCTTTAAATCCGCTTCGGTTTTCACGTTGGATATGCTGAATGTCAATTCCGTTTTGCCGAATTTCAGCAATAATTTCAGTGGTTTTTAAAACCGATTCGTCGGTAGAATCGTCCAAAACCTGGATTTCAAGTTTGTCTTTAGGGTAATCGATCTTCGCGATATTCCACAGCAATCGTTCTACCACATACATTTCGTTGTACAGCGGTAATTGTATGGTTACTTTGGGGATTTCAGCAGGATTATTTAGATCGAACTTTTCAGCATTATCGACACTTTTCTTCGCTTTTAAGTAATTCAGCAATAATTGTAATTCTGAAATACTGTAAAAGAAGATCACCAGCAACGCCAGTGTGTATATTATGATAATCGCTAAATCCAATCTATTTTCTAATCTATTTAAAGCTATACTTAAAAATCCACCCCAAAATCTTTACGCCTGCAAAGATAGCGCCTTTTAGCGTTCCAGAAACTTTAGAGACACCAATCCTGTTTTTGTAATGCACGGGCACTTCTACATACGTAAAATCCTGTTTTATGGCTTTAAGTTGCATTTCTACCGTCCAGCCATAAGTTTTATCTTGCATATTTAGCTGAAGCAGTTTCTCGTATTTTATCGCTCTAAAAGGACCAAGATCGGTAAATTTTGCGCCGAAAAATAAACGCATTAAAGTGGTGGCAAGCCAGTTTCCAAAGATCTGCGGAAGCGTCATCGAGCCATCTTCTCGCCATTTTTTAACCCGGGCACCAATCACCATATCGATATTTTTTTGCTGAATGGGCGCAATGATATTCGTTAATTCTGAAGGATAATCGCTGTAATCGCCATCCAGAAATACAATGATTTCAGGTTTTTGAGGTTGATTAGCGATATGATTCATTCCTTTTAAACAGGCATACCCATAACCTTTGCGTTTTTCCTGAAGAACGGTCGCCCCGGCAGTTGAAGCATTTTTCTCGGTATCATCAGTCGAATTGTTGCTTACCACAATAACTTCATCAACGATATTGGGGATTTCAGCAATAACTTTTGCAATCGAATTTGCTTCGTTATAGGCAGGGATAATAACTTTTATGATTGAATTTTTCTCCAAATTCTTTAGGCTTTTTAATCAATTTCGAAACCTCACAGGTTTTTAAAACCTGTGAGGTTTATCACGTCTTTTTATTGAGATTTCTGATTTAAAAGATCCAAAAGATCTACATCGTTCCCAAGTAAAACCTCATTTTCATTAATTCTGCCTTTGGTGCTGCCATTTTCCAATTTTAAAACCCCACGAGGACAAACCGCTGAACAGATTCCGCAGCCCACACAACTAGAGCGTACAATATTTTGTCCTTTTTGAGCGTAGGCTCTTACATCGATTCCCATTTCACAGTAAGCCGAGCAATTTCCGCAGCTAATGCATTGTCCGCCATTTGTCGTAATTCTAAATTTTGAAAACAATTTTTGTTGCATCCCAAGAATTGCCGCCATTGGGCAACCATAACGGCACCACACGCGACTTCCAAAAATCGGGTAAAAGCCAACACCAATTACTCCAGAGAACGCTGCGCCAATCAAGAAACCATACCATTCCCGAAGCTTGTAGGCAGGGAAGAAAAAGATATTCCAGTTTCCGCTAAAATAATTAATGCCAATAATCGCTAATATCACCACCAAATATCCAATCGCTCCATATTTCGCATCCTTTTGGATCTGGTCGCGTTTAAAGATCATGATCAGGGCAAAAATCAGCGTAAGAAATCCTGCGCTTCCCCAAAGAAAAACATCTTTCGTTAACCAAAATCGATCTGAATTTTCACCAAGATAGGAATAGACTACGGCGATGGTCATTACGGTAACAAAAACCAATACACTGTGAATTACCCAACGTTCGATCTTCCAGGCTTTTTGAGATTTATCTGAAAGTTGTCTAAAAGGATCACCGGCAGTTTCGGCGAGACCACCACAACCACAAACCCAGCTGCAATACCATCTTTTTCCGTATTTGTAAGTAAGGATAGGAGTGATCACAAAGATCGAAATGATACCAAAAATAAGCATGGCCACACCTAAATTCCCGGTAGATAAAAATGAATCTAATCGATAGCCGGCAAAAAGATCGTAGTTGAGAGGCCAAATTGTTGCCGGTGCAAAATAAGGTTTGTTGAGTCGGGCAAGAATTTCAGGAATTAAAAACGCAAAACCTAACTGAAAAAACATCACTGAACAGGTTCTAATGATCTCGTAGCGATTATGGCGATATTTCAGGATAAATTTGAATCCGAATATACAGATCGCAACCGTATACAAAGTTCCGTAAACGAACCATTGGCTGGCGGGACCGCCATTAATAAATTTACTTAAAGGATCGAATAAGGCGATAATTCCTCTATTCGTACCTTCGCTGTTTAATCCCAAATACTGCGGAAACCAATATAAAACTACATAAAATAAGGTTAGACTAATCCCAAGAATCCAGGCCCAAAAACCTTTGCCACTTAGGGATTTAAACCAAACGCCATCGTTTTTGATTCCTGCATGCTTTCCCCAATAGGCGTCGATAGAAAAAATTACCGTTCCCAGTGTAATCAGTCCTAGCGATAAACTTAGAAATAAACTTTTATTCGGAAAGTTGAAATTTGCGATGGCAAGCACCAAAATCAATAGACCGGTAAGGCCGACAGCGCTTGCTATTTTTTGAGTAGTGGAAATACTTTTTGGAGCATCCCCGGTGATAGACATATTATGTTCGATGTTACTCATGTAGTTTATGCGTTTTGGAGATTTTTCTTAAAGCCTTCAAATATTGCTGCCTCATGCCGAGTATAAAATTCAGGATCAAAATTAGCTTGTTTTAGATTAGCAAATACGTAAGTTATCTCTCGATTTTCGGTAAGCCAACGATCTAAAACTTCGTGTCGCATTCTGATTCCGAAGCTATTTATTCCTAAGAAAAGCTTCGTGTTTTTGTCGAAACTTATCGTTATGGCTTTGGTACCTTCTTCATGCTGCCAGTGAAAATGCTGCTCATTTTCTTTAGGGACAGGCCAAACCCAACCATAGGTTTGATATTCGATATCAAAGAATTTAGCCGAATTAAACCAATTCCCCGGGTTATATCGAGATCGTTCTCCGGTAAGCGTTAGTGCTAGAGTTTCGCCCATCATGCGGCCGGTATACCAAACGGCTTCTACGGGTTTTCGTTGGCCAATTACCTTCTTTTGCTCAGCACAATCGCCAATAGCATAAACATCTGGAATATTGGTTTCTAGGTAGTGATTTACTAAAATTCCTCTATTTATCGCTAATTCAGATGTTCTTAAAAATTCAATATTTGGGTGTACACCGGCACAAAGTCCGACGAGCTGGCAATCAATTTGTTCACCAGTTTTGGTGATTATAGAACTGACTTTCCCGTTTTCATCCGGAATTATTTTATCGAGTTCAGTTGCTGTTCGTAAGTCAACGCCATGAGATTTAATATGTTCAGAAATCATATTCGCATCATCAAAAGGCAGTACTGAATGCCAGAAAGCTTTTTCTCGAACCAGCATCGTTACCTCGATATTCCTGGTGCGAAGCATTTCGGCAAGTTCTACGCCAATTAATCCGCCACCAATAATGACTGCTTTTTTACAGTTTTTCGTGTTTTTTTCGAGTAATTCTAAATCCTGTTTTGATACCAATCCCTGCACTCCGTCTAAATCTTCACCTTCCCACCCGAATTTATTGGGGGTCGATCCTGTAGCCAATACCAGTTTGTCGTAATTAAGTCTGTCGCCATTTTTAAAATGAAGCGTTTTTTCGCTAAAATCGATTTGCTGTACCCAGCCGGTTTTTAGATTGATTCGGTTTTTCTCCCAAAACCAGTCTTCATAAGGTTTCAGGTGATCCCACTTCATGTGGCCCATGTAAACATACATCAGCGCAGTACGAGAAAAAAAGTAATCACTTTCCGCAGAAATTACCGTGATCTTTTTATCCGATCGCTTGCGGATATGCCGTGCAGCGGTAATTCCAGAAATTCCGTTACCAAGAATAACGATGTGCTCCATACTTTTGCAGATATTGCTTTATGATTTCAATTCGAAGTGCAATTTAAAAGTTAGTCGAAAATAAAGAAGTATCTTAACTTATAATGTCGAAAAGCAATTTTAAAATTGAGTATGTTTATTTAATTTTTTAGACAGATGCTGATTTTCTTTAATTTAGGCTCAAAAAAACAGGTTGGATTCAATGAAATTTAATTTTTGGTTAATTATCGCGGTTACTCTTTTTCATTACAGCTGCCAGCCAGATTTCCCTAAACTAAAATATAACGGATCAAGTTTAGTTGCTTCCCGAGATTCGTTAAAAATCGAGCATATTCTTCCGCTTAAAAACGTAAATGCGAATACCGTGGCCTTAATGCCTTTTGCATTTCTTCAGGATTTAAATAGTCCCGAGTTGCATTTTAATCACGAGCGGCAATGGTGGGGAGAACGTGTAGATGGTGTTCAGCAAAATATCCAGGTACTTCAGGAAAATGGAATAAAAATCATGCTAAAACCTCAAATTTGGATCTGGCATGGCGAATTTACCGGGGATCTTAATATGACTTCAGAAGAACACTGGCAAACTTTCGAAAATAGCTATCTGGAATATATTTTATTGTATGCTGAACTGGCCGAAAAAGAGCAAATTTCACTTTTTTGCATAGGAACCGAGCTTTATAATTTTACTGAAAAAAGACCTGAATTTTGGCAAAAGATGATCGCAGAAGTGCGCAAAGTTTATTCCGGAAAAATCACTTATGCTGAAAACTGGGATAAAGTAGATCAGTTTGAACTTTGGGACGAACTCGATTTTATTGGCGTAGATGCTTATTTCCCGGTAAGTGAATCAAAAGATCCAACAGAAGCCGAATTGATCGCCGGTTGGAAATCACATAAAAAAATGCTTCAGCAATTATCTTCAACATATAAAAAGCAGATATTATTTACTGAATATGGTTATAGAAATGTCGATTTTGCCACAAAAGAACCCTGGCAGGCTTCTACAAGGAGAAGAGGTGATCAGCTTCCTGAAAATCTAAATGAAGAATTGCAAGCAAAGGCTTTACAGGTAATTTATGATGAATTTTGGCAAGAGAATTGGTTTGCCGGCGGATTTCTTTGGAAATGGCATCACGATCACGAGCGTGCCGGCGGAAAACAAAATGACCGTTTCACTCCACAAAATAAACTGGCCGAAAAAACCGTAAAAGTGAATTACGGCAAGTATGTGAATTAACGATATTCGTTGGTTAGGATTGCTTGTTTAAGTTCCAGTTGTAATCTCTAAAAGAAATATTATTCCAATTCTTCATTTTTACCTCGCTATAGCGATTTATGTATTCACCAATAGTGATACTACCGTTGGTAAAATCGCCACTATACCAGTCAAAAATTCTAGAAAGATGGGCTGATTCTGGTTTTATAAGATTCTTAGATGAATTTATAAAAGATCGGGTTGCAAATTCTAATTGCTCATTGATAGCTCCGGCGGTGTAGGCTTCGTTTAATAATCTTGGGCTGGAAATTGCCGCTTTACAAATTGCAAAATTAACTCGGGGTTCGTTCATTCTTCTTAAAATACTGTTTTCTAAAGCGCCCAAAGAAATTTGCTTTGTACCCATGCTAACAAATTCTTTTGTGGTTGCACCATCGACATTCTGAATGGTTTTTAAAGGATAATTATCCAGAACGATCTTTACAGTATTGGCATTGTAAGTATTAATGTAATAAGCTAATTGTTCCTGAACAGACCAGGATTGATCTGGTTTGTTTTCTGAAAGCATTTTGATGTACTTATCGAATGCTTTTCGGTCTTTTTTCAGGCCTTCATAGTTTACCAGTCCTCTTTCATCTACATATTTTTGAAGCAAATTATGCCAGGTAGAATGATCAATATTGGTAGAAGTATTAGAAATCGTTGAAATTAACTCGCCTTTTACCCGTGTATGGGGTAAACCCTTACTGGAAAATCCAGCCGCTGAAAATAACGCGCAGCTGCTTAAACCAATAGGGAAAATGGCCATTATCAATATTCGTTTAAGTAGGTTGAAATTTTTCATGCTGCGCATTTTTCAGTTTAAATTTGGTGTTTAGCAACAACCGCCACCATCATAATGGAAGGTAGATTCGCTAATAAAAATATCGTCTCGGCCTAGATCTTTTAAAGCTTTTGCGGTCTTATCGCAAATCGCTAAAGGCTGATTTTTTAGAAGAATATGACCTTCTTTATCATCAAAATGATCGTCTTCTCCATAATAGATTGCTGCTTTTCCTGTAAAGATACAAGGTCCATCTTCTGGCATGGGATCTTTAATGGCGGCAACTTCTATAGATTCAATATAAATCAATTCGTTGGTTGGATAATGTTTTGGATCCAGAATACGGTATGGTTTTCTGGCTCTAATTTCTATGGTTCCAAAGCCAACATCGGTTAAAGCTTTTACGTAATCTTTAATTGGTAAACTTCCGCTAAGGCATAATGCTCTTAATCGCTCGTCATTTCTAAGCTCGTTATTCATTTCCTGCTCGCAGGTAGGATCGCTCATCACCAGTTTGCCATGTGGTTTTAAAACACGGTACATTTCTTCGATCGCTTTTTTAAGATCTTCAGCTTTAAAAATATTGAACAGGCAATTTTGAGCAGCAACATCAACCGAATTATCTTCTACCGGAAGATGAAGCGCATCGCCATTTTTCAAATCCACAAAATCTGAGTTGAACCACTCGTTTTGTTCTTCAGCAATTTTGAAGTTTTTTCTTGAGGCTTCCAACATTTCATCTACGGTATCGATCCCAATTACGCCATTTTTTTGTCTTGAGAAATAAGCGAATTGTAATAATTCCATTCCGCCGCCAACACCAACATATAAAATACGCGGATTGTTAGAAAGATCACGTGCATGAACAGTGCTTCCACAGCCATAATTCATTTCCTGCATGATCTTTGGGATCTTTAATCCCGGCAGTTCCCAAATAGGATTTGTTGTGCAGCAAAGCCCAACATCTGGAGTAAGTGCTGCATCTTTATAAACGTTTTTTGTGGTTTCTAAATAACTGCTCATTTGTACTAAAGCGTTTTGATAAGTTCTCTAAAAAGAACGATCATTTGAGGTTCGGCTTTTTCAGCCATGGCAATGATTTCACTAATATCTACCGGTTTCAAATCGTCTGGATTTCCTTCATCGGTAATTACTGAAACTGCCGAAACCGGAATGTTTAAGTGATTCGCTACAATAATTTCTGGAACCGTACTCATTCCCACAGCATCTGCTCCGGCGATCTTAAGAAAGCGATATTCAGCTCTGGTTTCTAATTGTGGCCCTAAAACTGAAGCGTATACTCCTTTATGTAGGTTGATATTGTTTGTTTTTGCGATCTTTTCTAATTCGGCATTCATGTCTGGATCGTAAGGTTGCGCCATATCCACAAATCGTTCCCCAAGTTGCGCTACGCCTTTAAAAGCTAATGGCGATCCTCCCTGAAAATTAAGATGATCGTCGATTAACATTAACTCTCCTTTTTTGTAATCCAGATTTATAGATCCTGCCGCGTTAGAAACCAATAATCTGTTTATTCCCAGTCTTTTCATTACTCTCACCGGGTAAGTGACGTCCTGTAATGTATAACCTTCGTAAAGATGAAAACGTCCCTGCATCACCACTACCTTTTTGCCTTCAAGGCTTCCGAAGATCAATTTTCCTTTATGAAACTCTACCGTAGCGGTTGGAAAATATGGAATGTGATTATAACTGGCTTCGTGTTCGATATCTATTTCGTCTACAAGTTTTCCTAGTCCGGTTCCTAAAATAATTCCGATTTCTGGAGCCTCAAATCCTTTAGATTTTAGATAATCGGTTGATTCCTGAATTGCGTCTGTCATGGTCATGGTCGTTCTGTAAAAAATGGAATAAAAGCAGGATGATCTTTAATGTCTGAATACAGATCTACATCATTCCGCTTTTCTAATAATTTATAATTTGATTTTGTAAGATTGTTTAATGTATCCTGAAGTACCGTTGAGGTTCCCCAGTTTTTATTTTGAAAGAGATTTTCCTGAAGTTGGGTTATTCCCAATAAATAATAGCCGCCATCTTCAGCCGGGCCAATCACTACTTCATTTTCGTTCAGCATTTTAAAAGCCTGCTCTAAATCTTCGGTTTTAATATCATAAAGATCAGATCCTATAATGACGATTTTCGAGTAACCCGCTTTAAAACCTTCAGCAAAAGCATTTTTCATTCGCTCGCCCAGATCTTCTCCTTTTTGTTTTTTCTTCTTAAAAATAGCATTATCCCATAGATCATTTTCTTTTATTTCTTCGGAATAATATACCGTTTTATCAGTGTTTAGCGGAGCGCAAATCTTTGCCGTATGCGCCAGCAAAAATTTATAAATATCTAGTGCAGCCTGATCTCCAACATCTTTGGCAAGTCTGGTTTTTACTTTGCCAAATTTGGGATTACGAGTAAAAATTAAAAGTAAGTTTTTTGAAGTATTTGTCTCTCTCAAAAAATCATATTTTGTATCTGAAAAGCTGATTTTTAATGCTTTTTACAAAGCCTTCAGATGTATTGCATTCCTAGCAATATACTATGATTATATGAAAATCTCGACTAATTTTTTGTGAAATTTATAAAGGCCGAGATTGTATATATTCAGCTTAATTTTTAGAAATTGAACTTGCTCGTTTTGCCAAGAAAAAGAAGCCGATTTTATACAATTTCAGGATTAAATTACATCAGAGAAATTCAGGAGATATTTCTTTAATTAATTCAAAAAAATTAGATCGTGGATCCCTGGCAACTACTTCCCGCACCGGCGGTACAACCGTAACAATGCTGCGAAATAATGATATTTCGATCATTTAGCAAATCTTCGTTGTACTCGCTAATGTGTTTTACTTTAGAATTCACCTTTAGATCTAACATTTGGTTAAAATCACAATCATAAAGCCATCCATCCCAGCTAATCGAAATCGTATTGGTACACATTACATTTTCGACTGCAGCGGGATTGTAAGCATCTACCAAAGAATACATATAATCTTCGTAATTTTCTGAAGCAATTAGATATTCCAAAAATCGGCTTATCGGAAGATTCGTAATCGCAAAAAGGCTATTAAAATCGATATTGAAATCTTCTTTTAGCGCTTTCTTGAAATCATTTTCCATCGCTGCCTGGTTGGTAGGTAAAAATGCACCTGATGGATTATAAACCAGATCTAATTTGAGATCGCTGCCCGGTTGTGCATAACCCACTTCATTTAAAAGCTGAAGCGCTTTTATCGATTTATCGAAAACTCCGTTTCCGCGTTGTTTGTCTGTTTTCTCCCGCTTGTAAAAAGGAAGAGAAGAAACCACATGAACATTATGTTTCTTGAAGAAATCGGGTAAATCGTGATATTTTTTATTCGCTAAAATGATGGTAAGATTAGATCTTGCGATAAAATCTTTGATCCCTGCTTTAGAAGCTTCTTCTACAAACCATCTAAAATTGGGATTCATTTCTGGCGCACCGCCGGTAAGATCTAAAGTATGCGCTCCGGTATTTTTAATGACTTCCAGGCATTGCTGCATGGTTTCTTTCGTCATTACTTCTTTACGATCTGGCCCGGCATCTACATGGCAATGCGAACAAACCTGGTTACACATATAACCAAGGTTTAGTTGCAATATTTCCAGTTTTTTGGGTTTAAGCGGAAAATGACCACTTTCTGCAATTTTATCTTTAAAAGTTGGAAGCTCTCCTTCTTCAAAAATTCCTTCACTTAATAGTTCCAGTTGTCGTTGCGGGCTGGATAGATCGTCTTCTCTTGCTTTTAGGGATTTTAGAGACATATAAAAATGTTGTACGCTGGTTTAGACGAAAAGATTAGCTTTGGTTTACATGCTAAGCTTTTTGTATTTATTCATCATTTGTACACCATGCACAAGAGTCGCGCCACTTTCTATGGCAGCACCGGCATGAACGGCTTCCATCATTTCTTCTTTTGTAATGCCGCGTTGTAAGCCATCTTTGGTATAGGCATCGATGCAATAGGGGCATTTTACCACATGCGAAACAGCCAAAGCGATAAGTGATTTTTCACGGGCAGAAAGTGCTCCTTCTTCAAAAACTTTTCCGTAGTAATCAAAAAACTTTTTCCCAAGCTCTTCGCTCCATTCTGTAATTTCACCAAATTTCCTTAAGTCGGCCGGATCATAATAAGATTTAGACATAAAATAGTTTTTATTGGCACCGCCAAAGGGTTTAATGCCCCAAGGCCTGCCTCGAAATTAAAAATTTGTTTCCAACGAGTGCGTCGAGGGCTTGCCTCGAGCTAGTTTGCGTAAAGATACAATTTATGCATTCTCATCATTAAAAAGAGCAACTCGATATCAAGATTAACAGTAAAGTGCAATGGGAAATTATAAAACACAGGTCTTGAAAATTTATTCAGAATTCAATAAAATTTGATGCTTTGATAAGCAGAAATATGGTAAACCGTTAAGTAAAAGTTAATGAAAGCTGCACTAAAACTGTTAATGTTGGATTAATTTTAACTATATTAGAGCGGAGACAAGAATACAAATCGAACATCATTAGAATAGATTTCGTCAAGATGACGGCTTATGTGCCGGTATTATTGACATATGGCGATGAATAACGTTTTTCACATAACTAATAGTTGATAACACACAACTTTAACAAACGCTAAGAATAATTGTCTTCAAATATTAATTTTACCTGTTGTAACGCTTATTTAAGCGTTTACAAATAGAAAACTAACCATCAAAACACGGGCTGCTTGTTTTTAAAAGAGCTGCAGATTTATGAGAATAGACGTTAATACTTTACCGGTTAATGACATAATAGGCGATATTTCAAAATGTATAGATGCACCTGTAAAAAATGGAGCAGGTGAACTTATGCTCGAAATTCCGTCAGAATTGGGAGAAGGTTATATTAGAGGATGCAGTTTTGATTCTGGGATTGGTATTATTACTTATAATTGTAAGTTCTACGAGGATATTAATATTCATTTTACCTTAAATAGTGTTCATCCTTTAAAGTTTATTTTTTGTTCTCAGGGAAGTGTAGATCATTGTTTTGAAAATTCAGAGAATGTAGTCAAGATAGATAGTTTTCAAAATATCATTGTGTCCAGTAGTGGTTACAGGGGGCATGTGCTTAGTTTTAAAAAAAATGTAGCAACCCATGTCTCTAGTTTAGAGATTATACGCTCTATTTTTTCGCATCGAGATAATTATCAGTTTCAGGATATAGAGCCAGAGCTAAAAGAGATCTTTAAAGATCAGGTTTCTGAAAAAGAATTTTTCTATCAGGGAAATTACAGTATCAAATCGGCTGATCTTATGGATGAGATCGCCACTAAAGAATTTACCGGATTTTTACGTTCTATCTTTCTTGAAGGAAAAGCTTTTGAAATGTTGGTGGTGCAAATTGCCCAATATCAGGATGATGAAGCTGAAGATAAATTACCACAGATCCTTAGAAAATCTGATATCGAAAAAGTAAATTATGTAGCAAGACGAATTGAAGGGGATCTGGCTTCTAATCTTACCGTTGAAGCTTTAGCGAAAGAAGCCGGTACCAACGTAAATAAATTACAGGAAGGTTTTAAGCATGTTTACGATCTTACGGTAAATAAATATATTCAGCATAGAAAACTAGAAGCAGCTAAGCAAATGTTGATGAGCACCGATAAGAATATTTCTGAAATCGTGGTGGCCATAGGCTTAAATAACCGAAGCTATTTTTCTAAGATCTTTAAAGAGAAATATGGGGTAAGTCCCAAGTACTTTTTAAAGTCGGGTTCTAAACAAGATCTAGATTAATCCCGATCTCCATTTTTTAAGATCGCCTCTTTGGCTTCATTAATGTAACTTCTACCAATCGTATAGCGACTTCCGCCAATTTCTAAACTGTTTCCTTCTATAGCTTCAACTTTTGGAATTGCTATCGTGTACGAACGGTGTATTCTTATAAATCGATCCTGTGGTAAACTTTCAGTAAAACTGCTTAAGGTTTGATGAACGATATGTTTATCTGTAGCGGTGATGATCTTTATATAGTCTTTTAAACTTTCGATCACTAGAATATCCTTTAGGTAGATCTTATGCATGCGTTTTTTATCGACCTTTACAAAAATATGTTCTAGCGTTTCAGTATTCGATTTTGTTAAATTTTGACTCTCGTTTTTCAGTTTTAAAGCTTTATTTACTGCTTTTAAAAATCGAGGGAATGGGATGGGTTTTATTAAAAAATCCAGTATTTCTAATTCATAGCCTTTTACAGCATACTCTGCATGTGCTGTTGTGATAATTACATTTGGCTTGTGTGGCAGGCTTTCCAAAAAGCTATATCCATCCAAAAGCGGCATATTTACATCTAGAAAAAGTAAATCTACTTCGTTCTCTTTTATAAAATTCATGCTGTCTACAGCATTTGTAAATGTAGCTTGTAGGGAAAGCTCTTTGATCTGTTTCACATAGTTTTTTATCACCTTTATTGCTAAAGGTTCATCATCAATTATGATACAGGAAAGACTCATTTTAGTTTCAGTTTTAATTGAATTAAAAATTGACCGTTATTTTGACCAATTTCAAGCTTGTATTCTTCCTTGGTGTACCCAAGTTCCAAACGCTTCTTCACGTTTGCTATGCCTATTCCTCCGCTAGGTTTAAGTTGTTTTGGGAGTTTCTTCTTCCTTTTTTGAGAAATAGTGTTCGCGACTTCAAAATAAAGAAAATCCTCTTCGATTTTCAGTATGATCTTAATAAAAACATTACCAATATTTTCATTAACCCCATGTTTAAATGCATTTTCTACAAAAGGAATCAATAACATGGGAGAAAGTTCTTTACCCTGAATGTCTCCAGAGATTTCCATTTTTACATCAAGATTATCTCCGTACCTAATGCGTTCCAGGTCTAGATAGTTCTGGATACACAAAATTTCTTTTTCTAGGCTTTGTCTTTTATTTTTTGTTTCATAAAGCAGGTAGCGCATAAGCTCTGAGAGTTTGAGAACCACATCTGGAGCTTTATTCGATTTTTCCAGAGTTAACGCATAAATGTTATTTAAAGTATTAAAAAAGAAATGCGGAGAGATCTGGGATCGTAAGAATCGAAGTTCGGTTTCTAATTTAGACTGCTCTAGTTTTGCTGCTTTTTGGTTAGTAGAAATATAATCGATAGTGATCTTTATGGCAGTCACAAAAGAAATAACATACAGCTCTCCCAGCATCATTTGGATTACATAATTGGCCGTGAGCGAATGTGTTTCTGGCCCTTCTGGCCATACGTTATTGCTAATTAAAAAGTAGGTAAGCTCAAATTTGATGATTACCATACAAAAAATTGTAGCTATTAGCGTGATAGTAAAAAGTATGAACTTGCGTTTATAAATGAACGTGGGAATTAAGAAATAGATGGTGAAATAACACAAAAACATATGGATAGGGAATCCTAGTAGATTTCCTTTTATAGAAAGCGCATAATCTTCGTAGTAGCTTCCCCATCTTAAAGTGTTGAACATAAAGTAGGTACTCCAAAATATGAGATGATGTACGCTCTTTATTTCATAATCAGAAAATTTAGAAAGCCTAAACAGGTTTTTTATGGATTTTGTGTCAGCCAATTTTTATATTTTTCTTAACTATTTCGTTGTTTGTCCGTTCAGATATGTCATTGGTCTAATATCTTTTTAATAATTGATGAATATATAAATATTTAGCTTAGAAGTTGGGGTAACTCAACGATTAATCCGAAAAAACTAAAGTTGTGATAAAACGATTTTGCACACTAACCGCCTCTTTTCTACTCTTAATTTCCTGTAAAAATGAGGCAGAAGAAAATCTAAAAAAAACGTCAAAAAATGAAAATTTAGTTGGTATTGTAAATCCATTTATAGGCACCGGAGGACATGGTCACACATTTCCGGGAGCCAGCCGGCCATTTGGGATGGTACAGGTAAGTCCAGATAACGGAACAAGTGGATGGGATTGGTGCTCTGGCTATCATTATTCAGATTCTTTAGTCGCAGGTTTTAGTCATTTACATTTATCGGGAACAGGGATTGGAGATCTTGCCGATCTTCTTTTTATGCCGGTAAATAAAAAGATCGACCTTACAACAACGGTAAAAGAACGAAACGATATTCCTTATCTTTCTAAATATTCTCACGATAACGAAACTTCTAAACCTGGTTACTACCAGTTGTTTTTAGAAGATTTCGATATTAATGTAGAACTTATTTCATCGTTAAGAACTGGATACCATAATTATACTTATGGAGAAGGAGAAGAACAATCTGTAGTGATCGATCTTGGGTTTGCAATTAACTGGGACGAGCCAACAGAGACTTCAATAAAAATTGAAGACGAAACTACCATTACTGGATATCGTCACAGCACAGGTTGGGCAAAAAATCAAAAAGTATTTTTCGTAGCTAAATTTTCTAAGCCGATAATTAATTCTGAAATGTATGCTGAAGCTAAACTTTCTGAAGCATCTGAAGTTGAAGGAAAGAAAACTTCAGCGCAACTATTCTTCGATACAGCAGATAAAAATCTTCAGGTTGCAGTAGCTTTATCTTCAGTAAGCTTAGAAAATGCTAAAGAGAACCTTGATAGCGATGCTAATTTCGATTTTGAAGAGATTAAAGCCGAATCTAAAGAAACCTGGAACGCAGCACTTTCAGATATTATCGTAGAGACTCCGGTAGATTCTTTAAAGGAAATGTTCTACACTGCACTTTATCACACCAAATTATCGCCGGTAACATTTAGTGACAAAAATGGCGAATTTCGATTACAGAACGATAGTATTTCCAGTGCTGAAGGAACAACTTATTCTACACTTTCACTTTGGGATACCTTTAGAGCAGAAAATCCTTTACTAACGATTACTGAGCCAGAAAAAGTTTCAGATATCATCAACTCTATGTTGGCGTATTATGATGAAAGCGGAACTTTACCGGTTTGGACGCTTTATGGAAACGAGACTAATACCATGACCGGTTACCACTCGGTTCCCGTTATTGTTGAAGCTTATTTTAAAGGAATCGAAGGTTTCGATCCAGAGCGTGCTTTTGAAGCTCTAAAATCTACAATGATGCAAGATCAACGCGGACTTAAAGAACTAAAAGAGCATGGTTATATTCCGTTCGATCTAGGAAACGAATCTGTGACCAGCACTTTAGAATATGCTTATAACGACTGGTGTGTGGCGCAAATGGCCAAAGCTTTAGATAAGCAGGAAGATTATGAGTATTTCTCTGAAAGAGCAGAATCTTATAAAAAACTTTTTGATCCTGAAACCGGATTTATGCGAGGAAAGTCTGCTAAAGGAGAATGGCATTTACCATTTGATCCTAAGCATTCGCAGCACCGTGTAAATACAGATTATACTGAAGGTAATGCCTGGCAGCACAGCTGGTTCGTACTTCACGATCCAGAAGGTTTAATTGAACTTCATGGTGGAGCCGAGCCATTTACTGAAAAATTAGAGCAGCTTTTTAACGAAAGTTCAGAAATTACGGGAGAGCATACTTCCGCGGATATTTCAGGATTAATTGGGCAATATGCTCATGGTAACGAGCCAAGTCATCATATCGCTTATTTATTCAATAAAGCAGGTAAACCGTGGAGAACTCAATATTATGTTCACGAGATCTTAAATACACAATACAATACCACTCCAAACGGACTTTCAGGTAACGAAGATGCCGGGCAAATGTCTGCATGGTACGTTTTAAGTTCTATGGGATTATATCCTTTTAGTCCAGCTAGTGCGGTCTACGAAATTGGAACACCAATTTTCGAAAGATCAACGATCAATCTTAAAGATGGTGGCACGTTTGTGATCACAGCTAAAAATGTTTCTCCAGAAAATTTTTATATCCAATCGGCTAAACTTAACGGAGAAGAATTTAATACTACCACAATTTCTCACGAGCAGATCCTTGCTGGTGGAACTTTAGAATTTGTAATGGGAAGCGAACCGAATAAAAACTGGGGTGTAGCCAAAAAATAAACAGAATTAATGCATATAGTAGATGTAATTATAATTGTCCTTTATATCCTGCTAACATTGGGAGTAGGTGTTTGGGTCTCTAAAAAAGCCAGCAAAGGTTTAGATTCTTACTTTTTAGGAGGAAAAACTATAAAATGGTATTATCTGGGATTAAGTAATGGTTCTGGGATGTTCGATGTTTCCGGTACCGCCTGGATGGTAGGAATCCTGTTCTTATACGGGGTGAAAAGTTTCATGTTTATGTGGATGTGGCCTATCTGGAACCAGGTTTTTGTAATGATGTTCCTGGCGGTTTGGATTAGGCGATCTAAAGTAATGACGGGATCTGAGTGGATTTTAACCCGATTTGGTGACGATAAAGCAGGAAGAGCTTCGCATTTGATCGTAGCCATTTTTGCTGTAGTCGCTTCGATAGGTTTTATTGCCTATTTTTTTGAAGGTGCCGGGAAATTTATGACCGTGATCCTTCCTTGGGATATGAGTCTCTCTATTGCTGAAACTACCTTGCTAACTTCAGAACAAACTTATGCGTTATTGATCATCTTTTTTACAACGATCTATACCATAAAAGGAGGAATGTTCTCTGTAGTTACTACTGAAGTTTTGCAATATCTAATTATGGTTGTTGCCGGAATTTTAGTTGCCGGGTATACGTTTTATGCATTTACAGATACAGAGGTGAATCAATTGATTCCTGATGAGTGGAAAAATGTTTTCTTCGGAAATGAACTTACCGGGTTTTGGTCTGGGGATTACGAAGAATTTAACCGACTTATAGATACACAGGGTTATAAAATGTTTGGTGCTTTTATTGGGATGACGCTTTTTAAAGGTTTCTTTTCGAGTGTAGCAGGGCCAACACCGGGTTACGATATGCAGCGAATTCTTTCTACCAGAAATGTAAAAGATGCAGCATATATGAGTGGTTTTACAAACCTGGTTTTATTTATTCCGCGTTATCTTTTAATAGGTGGTATCGTTTTGATCGGGCTGGTATTTATCGCGCCACAAATGGTAGGAACTGGAGCAGTAACCGGTAACGACCTGGAAGTTGTTTTACCAAAAGTGATCAATAATCATGTTCCGGTTGGGATCAAAGGATTGTTGCTTGCAGGATTATTAGCGGCGTTCATGTCTACATTCTCTGCTTTTGTTAACGCAGGGCCAGCATATATAGTAAATGATATTTATAAGAAATACTTTAAACCGGTAGCTTCAGACAGGCATTATGTAAAAGCGAGTCATATTGCATCTTTTGGTGTAGTTACCCTAGGAGTTATTATGGGCTTTTTTGCAGATTCTATAAACTCGATTACGCTTTGGATCACCAGTGCACTTTATGGTGGTTACGTTGCCGCAAACTTTTTAAAATGGGTTTGGTGGCGTTTTAATGGCTGGGGATATTTTTGGGGAATGTTAGCAGGTTTGATTATCGCAACGCTTCAGTTTTTCTTAGATCAAAATAAAGCGAACTTAGAAGCAGGAACTTTACTGCATGACCTTTCAGAAATTCCAGCGATCTATTTATTTCCAATAATTCTTGGCTTCTCGCTATTAGGTTCTTTGTTAGGAACTTTCTTAACTAAGCCTACAGATATGGCGACCTTAAATTCATTTTATACTAATGTACATCCCTGGGGTTGGTGGAAGCCGGTTAGAGATCACTATTCCGAAGAAAAAATAGAGAAAAACAACGAATTTTGGCTGGATATGTTCAATTGTATAATTGGGATCATCTGGCAATCGAGTATGATCTTATTGCCAATATTTTTGGTGGTGAGAGATTATAGTAAAACCTGGATGGCTGTAGCCGTTTTTGTATTAACCAGTTTAATACTGAAGTTTACCTGGCTGGATAAAGTGAAAAATCTGGAGACCAGCGAAGAAGAAATTTAATTAAGAAGTAAAAGTATCCTGATAAGACATCAGGAAGAAAATAATAGAAATCTCGAAGATTCGAGCAAAATAAAGCAGATGATGAAGAATATACCTTGGCAGGATAAACCTGAGAATTGTAACGATGTACTTTGGAGACATAGCGAAAACCCTATTATCGATCGATATGCTATCCCTACTTCAAATAGTATTTTTAATAGTGCTGTTGTGCCTTTTGAAGATGGATTTGCCGGGGTTTTTAGATGTGATAACAAAGCTGTGCAAATGAATATTTTTGCAGGCTTTAGTAAAGATGGTATCAATTGGGATATTAACCACGAGCCTATCGAAATGCAGGCAGGAAATACCCAAATGATCGATTCAGATTATAAATACGATCCTCGTGTTACC
Organism: Zunongwangia mangrovi; assembly: GCF_900112105.1. Lineage (GTDB taxonomy): Bacteria > Bacteroidota > Bacteroidia > Flavobacteriales > Flavobacteriaceae > Zunongwangia > Zunongwangia mangrovi. Next base: position 1,085,334 of record NZ_FOKV01000001.1, read on the forward strand.
TTTATCGAAGATCGTTATTGGATTACTTGGTGTAATGGTTACCACGGCCCTACAATTGGTATCGCTTACACTTTCGATTTTAAAGAATTTTTTCAGTGTGAAAACGCTTTTTTGCCCTTTAACAGAAACGGAGTTTTGTTCCCTACAAAGATCAACGGTAAATATGCAATGTTAAGCCGCCCTAGTGATAATGGACATACGCCATTTGGTGATATTTACATTAGCTACAGCCCAGATATGAAATACTGGGGCGAACATCGTTGTGTTATGAAAGTTGCTCCGTTTGAACAAAGTGCATGGCAATGCACAAAGATCGGCGCTGGCCCGGTGCCGATCTTAACAGATGAAGGTTGGTTGTTATTCTATCACGGTGTTATCGCTACCTGTAACGGATTTAGATATTCGGTTGGTGCAGCCATTTTAGATGAAAACGAACCAAATAAAGTAAAATACCGTTCGCAGCCTTATTTATTAGCTCCAGCTGAACTTTACGAAATGACAGGGGATGTGCCAAATGTAGTTTTTCCTTGCGCTACCTTGCATTCTCATGAAGAGGATAAGTTAGCTTTGTATTACGGGGCAGCAGATACCTGCACAGGCGTTGCTTATGGTAAAATTAGCGAAGTAGTAGACTTTGTAAAAAATAACAGCTTATAAAATGAAATCGATTTTAGCCATTTTTGGATCTCTTTTTTGTATAAATGCTTTTGCGCAAGAGCCGCCACGTTCTTACGTGTCCTATAAAACTTCAGAAGAAATTGTTATAGACGGTAAAGCAGATGAAGCAAGCTGGAAAGAGGCTAAATGGACAGCCGATTTTATAGATATTGAAGGTGATAAGGTCCCAAAGTATAAAACCAATGCAAAAATGCTTTGGGACGACCAGTATTTTTATATCTACGCCAAATTAGAAGAGCCACATATTTGGGGAACTTTAAAGCAGCGTGATACGGTGATTTTCTATAATAACGATTTTGAAGTTTTTATAGATCCTGATGGTGATACCCAAAAATACATGGAGTTTGAAGTAAATGCTTTAAATACTGTTTGGGATTTAATGCTTATCGAGGCATATCGCGAAGGCGGGCCGGCGATCGATCATTGGGATATTAACAGAATTAAATCTGCCGTAAATATTGAAGGTACTTTAAACGATGCTTCAGATAAAGATCAATATTGGGAAGTAGAAATTGCCATGCCCTGGGATGCTTTAACCGAAGCGAGTGCAAATGGTAAAATTCCGAAGAATGACTTTTGGCGTGTTAATTTTTCTCGTGTAAACTGGGATCACGATCTTAGAGATGGTCGCTATTCAAGAAAGAAAGGTGAAAATGGCCAATATCTGCCAGAATATAACTGGGTTTGGTCACCACAGGGTGTAATTAATATGCACGAGCCAGAGCATTGGGGATATGTGTTTTTTAGCGACAAAAAAGCTTCAGAAAATATCGAATTCCAGATCCCTGAAGACGAGCATATTCGCTGGGCGATGTATTCGTTGTACAGAGCACAAAAAAATTATTACTCAAAACATCAAAAATGGGCAAATACTGTAGGTAAACTTCAGGATTCGCCTGTTTCAGTTTTAAATAAAGAATTAAATCCGAAAATAGAAGTCCATTCTTCAGGATATAATATTAGTGTAGAAAGTCCTTTTTCAGGAGAAAAATACCTAATTAAAGAAGATGGATCCTTTATTCAATTAACCAAATAATTACCGCTCAGATTGGGCGATTTCAACAAACCTTAATCCTATGAAATTTAGATTTTTATTGTTTTCGATATTGGTCGCTTTCTCGACCATTTCGTGTTTAGATAATATGCAAAAGGCGAAAGCAAATACTGCGGAAGCTAACGCGGAAACTGCAGAAACAACTACTGAAGATTCAGATTTTAAATACTGGACATGGATCACCGCAGATGCCAGCAGAACAGATGAATCTTATACTGAAGAATTCAAAAAATATAAAGAGAATGGATTGGATGCAGTTTTAATTAATACTGATACAGATCCAGAATTACTTTCTCGTTTAACGCCACTTGCCAAAGCTGAAGGTTTAGAAGTTCATGCCTGGATCATGGCAGTAAATCGCCCGGGGGACGAAGTTGCTTTACAACATCCAGATTGGTACCAGGTAAGCCGTAATGGTGAATCTTGTTATGATAATCGCCCTTATGTAGATTATTACCAGTGGTTATGCCCAACCAAAGAAGAATCACGAAACCATATTTTAAGTTTGGTAGAAGGACTGGCAAAAGTAGAAGATGTAGAAACGGTACATTTAGATTATATAAGGTTCCCGGATATCTTCCTTCCGATTGCTTTGCTACCTAAGTATGATTTGGATCAAACTACGGAAATGCCAGAATATGATTTCTGTTATTGTGATGTTTGTATAGCTAAGTTTAAAGAGATGCATCACAAAGATCCTAGAGATACAGACGATCCTCAGATCGATATGGAGTGGAAACAATTCCGTTTAAACAGAATAAGAGATCTGGTAAACGATGCTTATAAAATCGTTCACGAAAATAACAAAGAGCTTAGCGCGGCAGTATTCCCTTATCCAGAAATGGCAGATCATATGGTTCGCCAGCGTTGGGATAAATGGGATATCGACTATGTGCTGCCAATGATCTACAACAATTTCTATAACGAAGAAATAGATTGGATTGGTTTTGCTACAAAACAAGGTGTACAGGATCTGGAAGCTAAGAATACCGAATTACATACCGGAATCTATATTCCTGAAATGTCTCCTGAGGAAGTGACCGAAGCCATCAACCAGGCAAAAGCAAACGGAGCAAAAGGTGTTTCTTTCTTTGACGGAAATGCATTTACTCCAGAAAAACTGGCAGCGGTTAAAGCAGCAAGTGAAGAATAATTAGAATTGAGAAGTTAGATTTTAGATCGCTTCGCTGTTATATGTTAGAATTTAGATTATAGAAACTAGACTAGAGAAGAGATAGGAAGCAAGAACCAGGACTTATCATTTTAAGTTTTGAATGCTGAATTTTGAATTTTAGCTACTTGCTTTTATTAAACAAATTAATAAGCTATAAGCTGAGGTTTCTCGGTTTGTAGCTTTACACTTTCAGAAAACTTACTTAAGTAAGGGAAATTAGAAGCTGATGGCTAAAAGCTGTCAGCTTACTGCTTAAAATATAGGCTAATCGCTTAAAAAAATGAAATTAAAATTCTTAGGAATCGCTGTTTTAATGACGATTTTTTCCTGTAAAACAGAGGAAACTAAAGTCGGTAAAACATCAGAAGAGCCACTTACGCAATTTGTAAATCCGTTTATCGGGACAGATGGGCCGGGAAATACTTATCCCGGTGCGACCACTCCATACGGAATGGTGCAGTTAAGTCCGGATATTGGTGTTGGCGGCTGGGATCGTATCGCCGGATATTTTTATCAGGATTCGATCATTACCGGTTTTTCACATATGCACTTAACAGGTACGGGTGCCGGCGATCTTTATGATATTTTGGTGATGCCAACCAATAGTAAGTTTTCAGAACGTATTCCGGAAAATAATCATAAGCCATTTTCAAAGTTTAATCACGAACAGGAAGAAGCCTCACCGGGATATTATTCGGTGCAACTTTTAGATTACGACATTAAAGCTGAACTTACCGCTACACCAAGAACCGGGATTCAGCGATTTACTTTTCCAGAGGATTCTTTATCACAAATTCATGTCGACCTTGGTTATGCTTTAAACTGGGATCGCGCTACAGAAACTCATCTTAAAGTAGTAAATGATTCGGTTATCGAAGGTTATCGAAAATCCACAGGATGGGCAAAAGATCAGCGTGTATATTTTGTGATGAAGTTTTCTAAAGCCTTTCAGAATTTTGAAATTTTAGAAAACGGAGCGAAAATTTCAGCAAAAGAAATCACTGCTGAAAATACCAAAATCATCCTGAATTACGAGACCACTTCAGAAGAGCAAATAGTGGTTAAAACCGGAGTTTCTTCAGCAAATATTGAAGGCGCTTACGCAAGTTTAGAGAAGGAAGCACTCGACTTTAACTTTGACAATTACCGTCAAGAGGCCAATGAAACCTGGGAAAAAGAACTTCAGAAGATAAAAATAGAAACATCAAATAACGATCAAAAATCAATATTCTATACGATGATGTATCAATCAATGTTGGCGCCAACTTTATTAAGTGATCCTAACGGAAATTACAAAGGCGCGAATGATAGCATCGAAAATGCAAAGGGTTTTAATCGTTACGATACCTTTTCGCTTTGGGATACCTTTAGAGCGGCGCATCCGCTTTATACGATCATTCAGCAGGAAAGAGTGCCAGATTTTATAAAATCGATGTTGGCGCATTACCAGGAAACCGGTTTGCTGCCGGTGTGGTCGATGCAGGGGAACGAAACTAATATGATGCTGGGCTATCACTCGGTTCCCGTGATCGTAGATGCTTATTTTAAAGGTTTTGATTTTGATGCTGAACTAGCTTACGAAGCCTGTAAAGCCAGTGCCATGACCAGCACACGTAAAATCGATGTTTTTGCTGAAAAAGGCTATGTGCCGGCTGAAGAAAAGGAAGGCGATTGGAGCGTTTCTAAAACTTTAGAATATGCTTACGACGATTGGTGTATAGCTATGTTTGCTAAAGATCTTGGGAAAGAAGACGATTATCAATATTTCTTAGAACGCTCTGGCTACTGGAAAAATACCTATGATTCTAAAACCAGTTTCTTTAGAGCAAAAGACGAAAATGGTGAATTTATCGCTGGATTTAATAGCAAGGAATACTCCGATTATTTTAGTGAAAGCAATGCGTGGCAATATTACTGGTTTGTGCCGCAGGATATTCCGGGTTTAATAAAAACTACCGGAGGCGAAGAGCGTTTTACGCAAAAATTGGATTCGATGTTTAGTTTTAATCCGGCTGCAGACGATAAATTGCCAATTTTTAGTACGGGAATGATCGGGCAATATGCGCATGGAAATGAGCCAAGTCATCACGTGGCGTATTTGTACGATTACCTGGGAAAACCTTCTGAAACACAAAAACTGGTTCGGCAAATTCTAACCGAGCAATATAAAAATGAACCAAACGGACACTGCGGAAATGAAGATTGTGGACAAATGTCTTCCTGGTATATTTTTAGTTCGATGGGATTTTACCCTGTAAATGCGGCGCAGGGAACTTATATGTTGGGCGCTCCTTTATTTGAATCTGCTGAAATTAATCTGCCGGGCGGTAAAAAATTCAGTATAAAAACATCGAATTTCGCTGAAGAAAATCAGTTTGTTGCAAAGGTGAAATTGAACGGAAAAGAGCTGGATCGTGCGTACATCACTCATAAAGAAATTGTTGATGGAGGCGAATTGTTATTCGAAATGAGCAGCGAACCTGTAGACAGTGTTTTAGAAACTCCGCAGCCTAATAAGATATATTGATTTCAAAACAAAAAGTAAATGTCACTCTGAATCAAGCATGACTGACGGAAAGTTTGGTTTAGTACGATCATTTATAAATAAAATATACTTTAAATCAAGATGATATGAAATTGGTTAAAATTTTACTTCTTTTTATAGCGCTGGCCACAATTGGTTGTGCACAGAAAGAAAATCCTTCATATGCTAAAGATGACTTAGTGCTAATTCCTCAGCCAAAGTCACTAAAACTTAATAACGGAAGCTTCGAAGTGACCAAAAGCACCAAAATTGTCATTCCGCAGGATAGTTTAGCCTCAGTTTCTTCAATTTTGAACGATCTTTTTAAAAAAGCTGCCGGATTTGAGTTGGAAACTTCAGCAGAAGCAACTTCAGAAAATAGTATTCAGCTAAAAATCAATTCAGAAATCGCTAAAGAGGCTTACCAACTTAAAGTAACTTCAGAAAACGTGATTTTAGAGGCAAATTCTAAACTGGGATTTGTATATGGATTAGAAACGATTCGTCAATTACTTCCGAAGGAAATAGAAAGTGGCTCGAAAGTATCGAATATCGACTGGTATATCCCTAATGTTGAAATTAGCGATGCGCCGCAATATTCTTATCGCGGGAATATGCTGGATGTTTCACGTCATTTCTTCGGAAAAGATTACATCAAGAAACATATCGATAGACTAGCGTTTTTAAAACTGAATACGTTTCATTTTCATTTAGTGGACGATCAGGGCTGGAGAATTGAGATCAAAAAATATCCAAAATTAACTGAAGTCGGCGGATTTAGAGTCGACCAGGAAGATAGCCACTGGAACGCGAGAACCAAAAATGATCCTGATGCCGAAGCAACTTTTGGCGGATTTTATACTCAGGAAGATATTAAAGAAATTGTGGCTTACGCTCAGGAAAAAGGAATACGCGTAATCCCAGAGATCGAAATGCCCGCGCATGTGATGAGTGCGATCGCGGCTTATCCATGGTTATCATGCACGGGAGAACCAATTGCGGTTCCTTCAGGCGGAGTTTGGCCAATTACAGATATTTATTGTGCCGGGAAAGAATCGACTTTCGAGTTTTTAGAAGAAGTGCTTACCGAGGTGATGGAATTGTTTCCGGGAGAATATATTCATGTTGGTGGTGACGAAGCAACTAAAACCAATTGGAAAACCTGTCCCGACTGCCAACGCCGAATTAAAGAAGAAGGTCTTGCAGATGCAGATGAGCTACAAAGCTATTTTATGAAGCGTATCGAGAAATTTTTAAATGAAAACAACAGAACGCTGATTGGTTGGGACGAGATCTTAGAAGGTGGTTTACCAGAAGAAGCAACGGTAATGAGCTGGCGTGGTTTTGAAGGAGGATGGGAAGCATCAAAAGAAGGTCACGATGTGATCATGACGCCAACCAGTCATTTGTATTTCGATTATTACCAGGGAAGCCCAGATCACGAGCCGGTGGCTTTTAACGCATTCACTCCGCTAGAGCGAGTTTATGAATTTAGACCAGTTTTAGATTCGATGAGTGCCGAGCAGAAAAAACATGTGCTTGGTGGGCAGGCCAATCTTTGGGCAGAATATGTGCCTACAGAAGAACATTCTGAATATATGTTATTTCCAAGATTAGCGGCTTTGGCTGAAGTGGTTTGGAGTCCTGAAGAACAACTAGACTGGGAAGGTTTTTCAGTAAGAATACGCAGAATGATGGAGCGTTTTGAGGTGATGGGTATTAATTATGCGAAAAGTGCTTATGCAATTCAGCCAGAATCTGATATTGATCTGGGAACCGGAGAAATTACAATCAAATTAAAATCTGAGTTTCCAAATACTGAAATTAGGTATGCCCTAAACGAAGAAGAACTTACTGCCGAATCCAGTCTTTACGAAAGCGAAATAAAAGTAGATACCGATACTAAAATTAAAGCTGCTGTTTTTAGTAATTCTAAAGTTATGGGGCCGGTAATGGATAAAACTTTTCAATTTCACAAAGCTGTTGGAAAACCGGTGACTTACAAATATCCTTTTAATAAAAGTTATGCTTCTACAGGCGAAACAGCGCTTGTAAATGTTTTAAAAGGGAGTAAGTATTTTAAAGATGGCCGCTGGCAGGGATGGATAGGAAATCCTGCGATTGTAACTATCGATTTGGAAGAAACAACGACGGTAAATGAAGTGGTTGTAGGAAGTTTAGAGGAACAGGGAACCGGGATTTATTTTCCGCAGCACTTAAAAGTGGAAGTTTCTAAAGATGGAAAAACCTTTGAAGAAGTAGCTTCCTTAGAAAGAGACTATCAAACCAATCCCGGGGCGAAAATCGAGAATTTTGAGTTGAAATTTGAGACTCAGGAAAATATTCAGTTTGTAAGAGTAAGTATAGAACCATTAGCAAAAACTCCTAATGGAGGCGGTGCGTGGTTGTTTTTAGATGAAATTCAGGTAAAATAATATAGTTTTCTTTGCGACTCTACGTCATTCCGGACCTGATCCGGAATCTCACAGAAATTGTAGTTGAAGTTTCTATGTGAGACCCTGAACCCGCCCGTTGGACGGGCAGGTTCAGGGTGACAAAAGAAATGAGCAGTGAAATACTTTTTTTAAAATATAAAATTCGATGTTTTTAGTAAGAAATATTCTTTCAGTAGTAGTTGTATTAATTGGTGTTCAGATAGCTTCGGCACAAACAGGATTCGATCCGCTTCCTTATGTGAATCCTTTTATAGGAACTTCAAATTATGGGGCTACAAATCCCGGTGCAATTGCGCCAAGAGGTATGGCAAGTGTATCGCCGTTCAACGTTGCCGGGAGAATAGATCTAAATCCGTTAGAGAAAGATAGTCAGTGGTTATCGAATCCATACGTTCACGAAAATCAGTTTTTAACCGGTTTTAGTCATGTAAATATGAGTGGTGTTGGTTGCCCGGAACTTGGCGTGATCATTACCATGCCAACTACGGGAGAATTAGAAACAGATCATATAGAGTACGGAACAACTTATTCTGAAGAAACCGCTGAAGCAGGATATTATTCGGCACAGCTAGATAAATACAATGTAAAAGCTGAGGCCACAGCAAGCACGAGAGCAGGAGTAAGCAGGTATTCGTTTCCGGCAGGAAAATCGAATGTATTACTGAATTTAGGTTTAGGCTTAACCAACGAGCAGGGTGCTATGGTGCATGTGGTTGGGCCAGATGAGATCGAAGGAATGCGAATGGTAGGAAGTTTTTGTTACAATAATGCAGAAGCTGCTTATCCAGTATATTTTGTGGCAAAATTCTCTAAACCAGCCGATGATTTTGGCGTTTGGAAAACACCTTATAAATACGAAGGTTTAGAATCCCAGTGGATGGGATATAATGGGAAAACCCGAATTAAAAAAGGATTTACCAGAGAGGTTGTTGGCGATAGCATTGGTGCGTATATGACATACGATTTTAAAGAACCACAAGAAGTAGAAGTTCAAATTGGGGTGTCTTATGTAAGTATTGAAAATGCTCGTGAAAATTTAGCAAAAGAAGTTGGAGATTCCACTTTTGAAGAAGTGTTGGCGGAAACAAAAAATGCCTGGAAAAAGAAATTGCAGGTTGCTGAAGTTGAAGGTGGAACAAACGATGAGAAAACGATTTTTTATACCGCTTTGTATCATACACAAATACATCCAAATACTTTAAACGATATCAACGGTGAATATCCGGAAATCGCTACAGGGAAAATTGGAAAGACTGAAGGAACTCGTTACACCACTTTTTCATTATGGGATACCTATCGTAATTATCATCAGCTAATGAGTTTGTTGTTTCCAGAAGAGCAGCTGAATATGGTGAGATCGATGTTAGAGATGTATGACGAAAATGGATGGTTGCCAAAGTGGGAGCTAAATTCAACCGAGACTTTTACGATGGTTGGAGATCCTGCGGCGGTAGTTTTAGCCGATACCTATTTACGTGGTTTAACCGATTTTGATGTTGAAAAAGCCTATGAAGCGATGCTGAAAAGTGCATTAGATACCACCGATAATCCGTTGCGACCAGGTTTAAAAGAATATATCGATAATGGTTATCTAGGAGTAGATGGTGAGGTTGAAGGGCCTGTGTCTACCACTCAGGAATATAATATTGCAGATTATGCGATTGCGCAGTTAGCCAAAGAGTTGGGTAAAAAGAAAGATTATAAGCAGTTTTTAAAACGCTCGATGTCGTATAAGAAATTGTATAATCCAGAGACCAAATTTATTCAGCCAAAAAATAGTGATGGAAGTTGGTTCGCTGAATTTGATCCATTAGCCGGAGCTAATTTTGCCCATAATCCTGGTTATATCGAAGGGAATGCATGGCAATACTTGTTTATGGTGCCACATGACGTAGACGGGTTAAAAAAATTAATGGGTGGAAATAACCAATTTGAAGCTCGGTTAGATGAACTTTTTGAAAAAGATCAGTTCGACATGGCTAACGAGCCAGATTTCGCCTACGGCTATCTTTATAATTTTATTCCGGGGAAAGAATACAAGGCTTCAGAAAAAATTCATGAATTGATTAAAACTTATTATAAAAATTCTCCAGACGGAATCCCAGGAAATGATGATACAGGAACTATGAGTGCCTGGATTATATATTCGATGATGGGAATTTACCCAATAACTCCCGCTGAACCCGTTTACACCTTCGTAACTCCAACTTTCGATAAAATTACGCTACACCTTAATAAAGATTTTTATGAGAATGGGGAGCTGATAATTGAAAATAATACTGCTTCAGGAGAGATAGAGGTTCAAATCGACGGTTCGTCTATAAAAAGGCTTTTGTTAAATTTAACAAAAGATAACTTTCCTAAAAAAATAAAGTTTCTTTAATAAATAATGTTATTTTTTTATTTATTGTTTTAAATTAGTTGCAAATTATATTTTTAACTCTAATCGAAAACGATATTTAGGTTTGAATAATGTAATTTCAAATAAATAAATATTGTTTGTTATCTATTTCGTTAAAAATTTTAATTAATCTATTAACTTAAAATTAGCAATATATCATTGCTAGATTATGCACTAATTAAAATTAATTACAAGTATGATTAAAAAAATTATTTTTTCGTTTTTGCTTGTTTTGGGGCTCACTCAAATGGCTTTTGCGCAATCGCAAACAGTTAGCGGAACCATTACAGAAGCAGAAACAGGAATGCCTTTACCGGGGGTTACTGTTATGGAAAAAGGAACATCAAATGGAACTTCTACAGATTTTGATGGTAATTTTTCTTTAAATGTGGGCGATGATGCTACACTAATCCTTTCTATGATTGGATATGTTACTCAGGAGATCCCTGTTACTAGTGGGGAAGTCAATGCAGAAATGGCAACAGATACTGAAGCTTTAGAAGAAGTTGTTGTAACTGCATTAGGTATTAAAAGAGAAAAGAAAGCGATAACCTATTCAGCCCAGAATGTCGAGGTAGATGAACTTTCAGAAGCACGTTCGCTTAACGTTTCAAACTCGTTATCTGGTAAAGTTGCCGGGCTTAACTTCTCTACAACCTCAAATGGTGTAGGTAGTTCTTCTAGAATTACGTTAAGAGGGAATAGATCTTTAACTGGTAATAACCAACCTTTGTACGTAGTAGATGGTGTGCCTATTAGTAATGGTTCTGGTAATCGTAATTCAGACATTGATACTGGTGGAACAACACAGCCTGACGGTATATCAAATATTAATCCCGATGATATTGCAAACATTAGTGTTTTAAAAGGTCCATCTGCTGCGGCACTTTACGGAACACGAGCGAGTAATGGTGTAATTGTAATTACTACTAAATCAGGAAATGGAGCGCAGGGTACCAGTATTACTGTTTCTTCGAACTTCATGGCTTCATCGGCTTATAATTTATTAAATCTACAAAATGAATATGGGCAGGGTACTAATGGCGAATATGTTCCTAACTCAAGTTCAAGCTGGGGTGGAAGGTTAGATGGAAGTCAGGTAGAAGCTTGGCAACTGGTAAGAAATCCGGATTATGAAGGACCCGCAACCTATGCATACGCACCGCAGCCGGATAATGTAATTGACTTTTTTCAAACAGGCTATAATCTAGCAAATACTTTGTCTATTACTACAGGAGCGAATAAAACACAAGCATACTTTTCTTATACAAATACCACTGCAGAAGGTATCGTAGAGGGTAACAAACTTGATAGACATAATGCTAATTTGCGTTTAAATAGTCAGTTAACAGATAGGTTGTCTGTGGATGTTAAAACAAATTATATTGTTCAAGACATCGATAACCTATTAAGAACAGGTGAAGAATCTATAGGTACTTCAGCCTATCTACTGCCGCGAAGTATTGCGCACAGCCAATATGAAGATTTTGAATATCTCGACGCTGAAGGACAATTACAAACTAATTATTTTAGAGATGAAGTTGGTGCTCCGGGTGGTAACCCTTATTGGTCAGCTTTAAGGAATGATGATAGAACAGATAGAAGAAATCGTTTTATTGGTATGGCATCTTTAAAGTATCAATTCACAGATCATTTGAGTTTACAAGTGCGAACTGGTATTGATGATATGAGTAATAAAACTTTTAGAAATAGATATGCAACTAATGCATTTAACAATGATCTTGGGGCATATAATGAATATTATGAGACCGTACGAGAGCTTAACAGTGATGCACTTCTATCATATGATAATACTTTTGGTGACTTCAGCTTAAATATGAATTTAGGAGCCAATATGCTTAAGCAAAGCAATACTTCTTTAAATTCAGGAGGTGTACTTAGTTTACGTAACTTCTTTGCTTTAGCCAACGTAGAGACAATAAGTTCTACTTCTACAAAAAGAGAAAAGCAAATTAACTCGGTTTACGGTTTTGCACAACTAGGATATCAAAGTAAGTTATTCTTAGATGTTACAGCAAGAAACGACTGGTCTTCAACATTACCAGAAGCAAATCGTTCATTCTTTTATCCTTCAATAGGTATTTCTGGTATTGTCTCAGAAATGGTAGAATTGCCAGAATTCTTTACTTATGCAAAAGTTAGGGCTTCTTACGCAGAGGTAGGTAATGATACAGATCCTTACCAATTAAGTCCACAGCTTTCATATATTGGAGGTAACGGTGGTATGCTTTATGCGCAAACTACAGCAGCTAATCCTAACCTAAAGCCAGAGATCTCAAATTCAGTTGAATTTGGTGCAGATGTACGTTTCCTTAGCAATAGATTAGGCGTAGACTTTACATATTTTAAAACCAATACCAAGAATCAAATATTCAGCATTAATACTCCAGAATCTTCAGGATATTCAAATGCAATCGTAAATGGAGGAGAAGTACAAAATAGTGGTATAGAACTTTCTCTTACTGCAACTCCTGTTGAAACTGAAAATTTCTCTTGGGATATTTTAGCAAACTATGCTTCTTATGATTCAGAGATTGTTTCAATTTTTGAAGGAAGAGAGGAGCTTGTTCTTGGTCAGGGACGTTTAGTTAGGAGTAAAGTTGTTGTAGGTGGTCAATATGGGGACTTATATGTACAAGGATTCCAAAGAAATGACGAAGGAGAGGTAATTGTTAATGAAGCAGGTATTCCTTTAGCAACTAACAGTTTTGATGTTTACGGTGGAAACTTTAATCCAGACTGGACCGGTGGTCTTAAAAATGATTTTAGATATAAAGATTTCTCTTTAAGCTTCTTGATTGATATGCGTATAGGCGGTGATGTTATTTCGTATACTCAGGCAAGACAAGCAGGTTTAGGGGTAAATGAAATGACTCTTGCAGGTCGTGAAAATGGTTTTGTAGTTGATGGTGTTGTAGATAATGGCGATGGTACATTCTCACAAAACACAACTAATATTACTGCAGAACAATATTGGACAGCAATCGGGCAGCGTACTCCAGTGGCGGAGCCGTTTATTTTTGATGCGACAAACATTCGTTTAAGAGAATTGGTTTTAGGTTATGCAATGCCAAAACGTTTACTGGAGAATTCTCCTTTTAAAAGTGTGAACTTTTCTTTAGTAGGGCGTAATCTATTCTTTATTCTTAATGAAGCAGAGTATTTTGATCCTGAGCAAGGAGCAGGAACTGGTAACCTTCAAGGGATAGAGTCTTTTAACATCCCTTCGACAAGAGATTACGGAGTTAGTGTGAAATTTGGATTTTAAAAAAAAAAGTAAAATGAAAAAATACTTAAATATTAAAACAGCAGCTGTATCGCTTTTAGTTGGATTGGCTATTGGATGTACAGATGATTTTGATGAGATCAATACAAACGATAATACACTTACAACAGATCAGCTTGATGCAAGTCTTGCGGGACCTGCATTTGCTTCGGCACAGTATGCAGGGATTCACAATGGATCTTATTCTTCTCCTGGTGTAGATGACCAGGGAACTTGGGGGATTGCAACAGGAATCATTTCCTCAACATTTGTACAGTATATGAATACTGGTTTTAGTACCGAGAGAAATGCTTTTGGTGGATACGAGTCGCGAGGATGGTTAAGATTTTATACTGTTGCAGTACCAGCACTGCAAAATGCTATGGAAGCAGCAGAAGGGGATGATGAAGCTCAAGCTATACTTAAGATTTGGAAAGTTTTTATGTACAATCAAATGACAGATCATTACGGTCCTATCCCTTATTCAGAAGCAGGGTCTGGAGCAGAAAGTGTAGCCTATGATCCTCAAAGTGCGATTTATGATGATTTTTTTGTGTTACTTGATGAGGCAGACGCTGTGTTGAGTTCAACTTCCGAGTCTACAGCCGGACTTTTTCAAACTTCAGACCGTATCTATAATGGAGATATCGAGAACTGGAGAATTTTTGGAAATAGCTTGCGCTTAAGACTTGCACTAAGAATATCTGATGTAGATCCCCAAAGAGCACAAACACAAGCAGAGTTAGCAGTAGCAAATGGAGTTATGGAAAGTAATGATGAGAGTGCATTCTTTGCGGTAAGTGATATAACTCCTAATAATCTAAATATGATTGTTAATAGTTGGGGGTATTTTATGACGGCTTCTATGGAAAGTATCTTAAAAGGATACGACGATCCGAGAATGGAAGTTTGGTTTGAGCCAACTGAAGATGGAGAGTTTAGAGGTCAACCTGCAGGAGGCTTAAATGACCAGTTTGGGACTACTGAATTTTCAGCATTTAATGATGATGTTTTAGGTAACGATTACAGAGAAACTAAACCTATCGAAATTTTAATGGCTGCTGAATGTTACTTGAACAGAGCAGAGGGAGCATTGAACGGCTGGAACATGAATGGAGATGCAGAGAGCTTTTACGAGAACGGAATCCGTTTATCAATGAACCAGTGGGATGTTACTGATTCTGCAGCAATAGACTCTTACATCGCAGGAAATTCAACTCCAGTTGTACCTGTAATCACAGAGTTGTATCCTGATTTAGATTTGTATGATACACCTGTAGATCTACCGGTAAGCTGGTCTGCAAATGAAGCAGAGCAGCGCACGCAAATTGCAGTACAAAAATATCTTGCTTTATTCCCTGAATCTTGGGAAACCTGGGCAGATTTGAGAAGAACAGATGAGCAAGTCATCTATCCACTTCTATATACCGATAATCCAGATACCGGAGTAGGAACATCGTTAATGAAACGTGTGATTTATGTAACTAACGAAATCTCCTCTAACGGAGAAGCAGTTAATGAAGCGATCAATCTACTTGGAGGTCCTGATACCGGTGGTACCAGACTTTGGTGGGATGTAGAATAATAAAAAATTAAAACTTTAATCACCTCTTTTTCAATTTACACAATGACATTTTTTAGAATATTATTTATTGCCTGCTTAGTTATAACAACTACTAAAGTTTCTGCCCAACAAAGGGAAGGAAATATTGTTGAATATTTTGGTAAAGAGAAAGTAAACGATGTAAGTGAAGGAGAGGTGATTCATTTATTTAAAGAAGGATTAATTTTAAAAACTACAGGAGTTCCTTTTAGTAATGCTTCTGTAGAATATGATCCTGTTTTTGCAGATTTTTTAAATAATGCTTCTAACTCCGGAATTTCAGAAGGTAAAGAGGTTTATGATAGCTTTCAGGAAAAATCTGTTAAATGGGAAAAAATAACTATTGCTGAGAATGGTGAATTTAATGATCCTTTTTTGAGACGTAATGGTTATTTGTACCTGGAATATACTTCAGAAGAAGAAAAAACGGTTCTTTTTGAAGCTTCTGGGCATACTAAAGCTTTGATAAATGGATTGCCGCACGAAGGCGATCATTACGATTTTGGTTGGAATTTGATTCCTATAACCTTAAAGAATGGCAAAAATACATTTTTACTTTCAGGAGGAAGATTTCCAAGGATAAGAGCTCGATTATTAGAGACGTTTAAACCAGTAGAATTTACCATAAGAGATCTTACCTTGCCAGATTTAATAGCTGAAGGTAGTGAATCACTTTGGGGTGCAATACGAATTATTAATACTGAAGATGAATTTTTTAGGAATGCTTCTATTGAAGTTAAATTGAATGGAAATTCCGAAGTCATCAAAATACCGGCTGTAGCTCCAAAATATGTACGAAAAGTACCTTTTCTTATTCCGAATCCTAAAGATTTAAAAGAAGGAGAATCTGTAACTGCCACACTTTATTTAAAAGCTAAGAATAATAGAATAATTGATACAGCGAGAATTAGTCTAGATGTAAAGTCGGTTTATAAACATCATAAAAATACTTTTTTAAGTGATATAGATCATAGTGTTCAATATTACAGTATAGCACCATCACTAACTAAAAATAAAGAAGATCAAGCTTTATTTTTGTCTGTTCACGGAGCTTCTGTAGAAGCCGTAAACCAGGCCAATGCATATAAACAAAAAGACTGGGGACATGTAGTTGCGCCAACAAACAGAAGGCCATTTGGTTTTGCCTGGGAAGATTGGGGCAGATTAGATGCATTAGAAGTCTTAAAACATGCTTCAGATTTATACAAAACCAATGCACAGCATACTTATTTAACAGGTCATTCTATGGGAGGTCATGGAACCTGGTATTTGGGAGCAACTTATCCAGATAAGTTTGCAGCGATAGCACCAGCTGCTGGTTATCCAGATCTTTTGGAATATAGACATAGTTTTACCAGAAATCTTGATGATGAAATGACACAAACAAGATTTGGTATGAGTTTAGCCGATTTTGAGCAAAAATTAAATCCAATATTAGGTAGCGGCAATAAGGTGCAAATGGATGCTATGATTAGACGTGCCGGAAACACTAGCAGAACTTTAAAATTAAAAGAAAATTACCTGCATTATGGTGTCTATATCCTTCATGGAGATTCAGATAATGTAGTTCCTACCTTTTTAGCGCAAGATATGCGTGAGCGATTAGGTAAATTTCATAATGATTTTGCTTATTATGAGTATCCAGGAGGAGAGCACTGGTTTGGAGATGAAAGTGTAGACTGGCCTCCTATCTTTTATTTCTTTAATAGACGAAAAATAAAAAAGGATCACGAAATCAACAATATTAACTTTACAACAGCTTCACCAGGAGTATCTAAAGGTTCTCATTTTGTTAGTATTCTTCAGCAAGAACAACCATTTGAGATTAGTAATTTCCAATTTGATAGAAATGAAAATGGCTTTGAAATAACAACTACAAACGTCAAGATATTATTAGTAGATCTAGAAGCGATGGCACATGAGAATCTAACCAAAGTTTCTATAGACAAGCAGCCGCTTGAATTAGTTTCTTCTGATAAAATATTCCTTTCAAAAGCTGAAGGGAAATGGCAAATTATTGATCAACCGGCAGCTTCAGAAAAAAGTCCGCTTAGATATGGTGGTTTTAAAGACGCTTTTAGAAATAATATGGTTCTTGTTTTTGCCAGTAAAGGAAGCGATGAAGAAAATGAGTGGTATTATAACCGCGCCAAGTTTGATGCTGAAAAATTTTGGTATCGAGCAAATGGGAATATAGAATTAGTAAAAGATATCAACTTCAAATTGGATGATTTTGAAGGCAAAAATATTATTCTCTATGGAAACAGCTCTAATAACGCGGCTTGGAAGAAGTTACTTAAAGATTCACCAATACAGGTATCTAATGGTAGGATAGAAATTGGGGACGAAAATTTGAAAGGGTCTCAATATGGTACTTATTTTATTTATCCAAATAAAGATAATGCTGCAACAAATATAGGAGTAGTTAGTGCTACGGGTATGGAAGGTATGCATGCTGCTTATGCTAATGATTATCTTGAAAATGGAACTTTTTTTCCGGATGTAATGGTATTTGATGAAACGATGTCTAAAGAAGGTTTGGAAGGTGTAAAATTTAGTGGATTTTTTGGTAATGACTGGTCGATAAAGAATGGAGAGTTCGTTTGGAATAGATAATACTTGTTAGTTAAATAAATTCGATTTGTTTTAGTTGTAAAGCCAGAATGTAATGACGCATTCTGGTTTTTTATTTCTTAAAAAATTAACGATTTCCAGAGTATTATTGCTCTCAATCGTTTTCTTTAAATCGATAGCATATATTTAAAATATAGGTTAATCGATTAAGTAATACGTAAAATTCAATAAAAAAATAAAAATGTTCAATTAGTGTTTAAACTTTATTTAAAATTATATATAAACTTTATTTAAAACTTAAATTTATTATTAAGTTGTTGGTCTATTCATAGTAGTTGTCCGTCGATTTTATTTTAGAAAACTTAACTTATTTATAACATTTAAGATAAAATTAGTAGTCGCACACTACTGATTACGGTACTAACTAAAATTAAATACAAGTATGTTTAAAAAAATTATTTTTTCGTTTCTGCTTGTGATGGGGCTTAATCAAATTGCTGTTGCGCAATCGCAAACAGTAAGTGGGACCATTACAGAGGCAGAAACAGGAATGCCTTTACCAGGGGTTACTGTTATGGAAAAAGGAACATCAAATGGTACTTCTACAGATTTTGATGGTAATTTTTCTTTAGATGTGGGCGATGATGCTACATTGGTCTTGTCTATGATTGGATACGTTACGCAGGAAATTCCTGTAACCGGCGGAGATATTAACGTGGAAATGGCAACAGATACTGAAGCTTTAGATGAAGTTGTTGTAACTGCGCTAGGTATTAAAAGAGAATCGAAGGCACTTACCTATGCTGCGCAAACCCTAGGCTCTGATGAAGTTACTCAGGGTAAGAACGTTAATTTTGCTCAGGGACTAAATGGTAAAGTTGCTGGGGTTGAAATTAGGCAGGGTACTGCAGGTGCTGGTAGTTCGACTAAAATTCAGCTAAGAGGTGCATCAAACATTACTTCATCAAATCAGCCGTTATTTGTTATCGATGGTATACCTATGGCCAACTACCAAACTTCAGATGCCAGTGGTTTTTATGGAGGTCGCGATAGTGGTGATGGATTGTCTAATATTAATCCAGAAGATATCGAAAGTATTACAGTTCTTAGAGGTGCTAACGCTGCTGCACTATACGGTAGCCAGGGAGCAAATGGTGTAATTCTAATCAATACTAAACAGGGAGAAGAGGGTAAAACAAGAATCAATATTAGTTCTACAACTAAGTTTGAAAGCGTTTATGACTATCCAGATCTTCAATTTAGATATGGAGCAACAGATGAGCCTGGTGCAGATTCAAGCTGGGGAGCCCCAGGAGACTACGAAAATCATGTGGACGACTTTTTCGATACCGGGATTACGCTTCAAAATGCAATATCTTTAAGTGGAGGAAATAACAGGACAACGACATATTTTTCTTATGCAAATACCTATGCTACCGGAACGATGCCAACAAACGAGTTTAATAAAAATAACCTAACTTTTAAACAGACTTCGAAATTTTTCGATGATAAGCTTAAAGTTACCTCTAATGTGTTGTTGACAGATCAAAAGGTTGATAATAAAATGTTGAATGGATATTATTTTAATCCATTATTAGGGCTTTATACTTTTCCTAGAGGTTTGGATTTTGATGAATATGCTAATAACTATCAGGTATTGGATCCTCAAAGAAATATTATGACGCAAAACTGGCCAATCTTAGGTAACAGTGAAGCAAATATGAATCCCTATTGGATATTAAACAATACGCCTAACGTTGAAAGAACAAAACGTTTTATTGGAAATGCTTCTATAGAATATACTATTTCTGATGCATTGACTTTAAGTGGTCGTGGTAGTTATGACTTTACTCGTCAAATTTACGAGCAAAAAGCGATGGCAGGAAGTAGTCCTGTGGTAATAAGCGATAATGGTCGTTATGTTTATGAAAATGTGGAAAGCTGGCAAGCATATGCCGACATGATCTTAACTTACGATCAGCAATTTGGTGAAGATTGGGATTTTCATGGTGTCTTAGGTGGGGCTTACCAAAAACGAATTATAGGAGAAGGGATTTCAGTAGATAGTCAAACTTTCGGATTGTATGCTCCTAATATCTTTAATATTCAAAATATTACTGGATTGCAAGCATTTTCAGGTGCTCAGCGAGTAAATTCAAGATTGATTAAGCAATCTGCTTTCGCTAATGCATCTTTGGGGTATAAAGATATGTTATTCTTAGACCTGTCTGCTAGAAACGATTGGGCTTCAACGTTATCATTTACAGAAAATTCTTCGTATTTATATCCTTCAGCAGGACTAACATTTCTGCCAAGTGAAGCATTCGAATTACCGGAGTTTATATCATTTGCGAAATTAAGAGCTTCTTTTGCTCAGGTTGCCAACGAAGTTCCTGCATTTAGAACAAACCCTATCAATACTGCAGCTTATTCCCAAGTGGGTATAAATATGGAATTGCCATTTACCGAGTTGAATCCTGAAATGCAAGACAGTTGGGAGTTCGGTGCAGATTTTAGGTTTTTAGATAGTCGAATTAATTTTAGTGCGACTTACTACCAAATAGACACAAGAGATCAATTTTTACCTATGGATGCTATTCTAGGTACACCATATCAGGTTTATTATGTAAATGCTGGACACGTTCGAAATTATGGAGTAGAAATTACCCTTGGAGCAGATGTGTTCGAAACTGAAGATTTTACATGGAATACAAACTTTAATTTCACACATAATGACAATGAGATTATAGACCTGAATGAAACCTATAATGGCCAGAGAAATAGAATTGTTGGAGGTGGTGGTGAAGGTTACGAGACATTTATTGTCCAAGGAGGTTCATTGGGTGATATTTATGTAAACGCTTACTTAAGAGACGATAGTGGTAATATTATAGTTTCGGAAGATGGTGTTCCTGTTAACGCAACTAGTACTGATGGAATGAAATTAGTTGGTAACGCTAACCCAGATTTTATGCTCGGTTGGAATAATTCTATAAGCTTTAAAAAGATTAATTTGAGCTTTTTAATTGATTCTCGATTTGGAGGAAAGTTTGTCTCACAAACAGAAGCTTACTTAGATGCATTGGGCGCTACAGAAACAACGGCTGCTGCCAGAGACGCAGGAGGTGTTCAAGTTGACGGAGTTTTAAATGACGGTACGCCATTTAGTGGTGTCGTTGATGCAAGAGACTACTTTAGTGGTGTAGGAGGTAGAAATGGTATAAAAGAGCGTTATGTATACGATGCTACGAATATTAGACTTAGACAATTTACATTAGGTTATAATTTCGGTTTTGAAGAAGATAGCTTTGTTAAAAACCTAAATGTTAGTTTAGTAGGAAATAA
This sequence comes from Zunongwangia mangrovi, assembly GCF_900112105.1. Taxonomy (GTDB): domain Bacteria; phylum Bacteroidota; class Bacteroidia; order Flavobacteriales; family Flavobacteriaceae; genus Zunongwangia; species Zunongwangia mangrovi. Next base: position 1,106,429 of record NZ_FOKV01000001.1, read on the forward strand.
TCTATTCTTCTTTTACAACGAAGCGCCAACAGATCCAGACTTTGCGATTAGTACAGGTAATGGAACTCAAGCGGTGACAAACTTTGGTCCACCGATTACGAGAAACTTTGGTTTAAATCTATCTGCTAACTTCTAATTAAAGAAAAAAGATGAAAAGAATTTTAAATACAATATTAGTCGCAACAACTTCTCTTGTGCTAACGAACTGTACTGATGACTTTGATGAATTCAATACAGATCCTTATGGGATTACAGACGAATCTTTAGAACAGGATGGGAATAACATAGGTGGTTTTGTTAATTCAATGCAACCATACATAAGAACAATTGATGCCGGGCTTCAAGTAGAAGAAAACTTGACGGGAGATGCTTTCTCTCAGTTCTTGGTTCCACCTACACCTTTCGTATCAAACAGGAATAATGTTACTTACAACTTTACCTGGTATGATAGGCAGATGAGTCTTAAATATAACAACATTATGGCCTACATGGGTAGGTTCGAAATAAATAATGTAGACGAAAATTATCCAGATTTTTATGCCTGGGGACTTATTCATAAAGTATTTGCAATGCATAAAGTCACCGATAATTATGGTCCTATAATGTACAGTCAATACGGTTCTTCTACTAATTTCGTTCCTTATGATAGCCAGGAGCAGGTTTATACTCAATTTTTTGCTGAATTAGATCAAGCAGTATCAACATTAGCTGACTATGCAGATAGTGAAGATTTTGTACAATTTGATAATTCAAGTTTTGGCGGTAATGTATCTCAGTGGATTAGAGCTGCTAATTCATTAAGATTGCGATTGGCCATGAGGATTGTAAAAGTTGATCCTAGTCTTGCACAACAAGAGGCAGAAAAGGCAATCGCTAATCCTTATGGAGTAATGGAGAGTAATGAAGACAATTTAAGAATGTCTCTTTTAGGAAATATGCACCCTCTATGGATGTTCAGCAATAGTTGGCAAGATACAAGAATGTCTGCTACTATGGAGTCTATTTTAGGAGGCTATGAAGATCCCCGTTTACCTGTATATTTTCAACCAGCGACAGATGAAGATGTAGCCGGAGAGTTTAAGGGAATTAGACAGGGTATTGAGATTTCATCTAAGAATACCTATGTAAATTTTTCAGCTATCGGAACTATGTTTAGTTCAGCTACAGATGTTAAGATCATGACCGCCTCAGAAGTTGCTTTCTTAAGAGCAGAAGGAGCTTTAAGAGGCTGGAATATGGGAGGTTCAGCTGAAGATTTCTATGCTCAGGGTGTGCAACTTAGTTTCGATGAATTTAATACTGCTGGCGCTAGTGATTATCTAGCTGATGCTACCAGTACTTTTGCAGATTATACAGATCCTAAAAATCCTGAAAACAGTTTTTCTGGGTCCAGTGATGTAACTATCGCCTGGGATGATGCTGCTTCTAACGAGCTTAAATTGGAAAAAATTATCACCCAAAAATGGATTTCTTTGTTCCCTAACGGTCAGGAAGCCTGGTCTGAATTTAGAAGAACAGGATATCCAAGGTTAATACCTGTTGTGGTGAACTATAGTGGTGGTTTGATTGATACCGAAGAATTTGTTAGAAGAACACCTTTCCCTTCGGAAGAATACAATATACACAATGAAGGAGTACAAACCGGTGTTGAACTTCTTGGTGGTCCAGATAATGGAGGTACCAGAGTTTGGTGGGATACCGGAGCGAGCAACTTCTAAAAATAAAACAACCGTTTCGATTGTTTCTGTTTAGTTAGGTGAAAACTGGTTGGTGAATAACCAACCAGTTTTCCTTTTAAAATTTAAAATTGATGAAAAAGATTTGCCTTTGTTTTTTACTAATTTCAAGTTTCCTGAATGCTCAGGATTTTAAAAACGCTCCTTACAAAAATAGTGAGTTAAGTGTGGATGAGAGAGTAGAGAACTTAATTTCTTTAATGAACCTCGATGAAAAGATAGGACAGCTTACCACACCGCTTGGTTGGAAGATGTATACTAAAGAGGCAGGAAGTAAGGCAAGCTTAAGCGAACTTTACAAAGAAGAAATAAGAAATAGACATATTGGTGGTTTATGGGGAGTTTTAAGAGCAGACCCATGGACTCAAAAAACTTTAGAAACTGGCTTACACCCTAAAGAAGCAGCAAAGATTACCAATGCAATACAAAAATATGCTATTGAAAATAGTCGTTTAGGAATTCCATTATTACTTGAAGAAGAAGCTATGCACGGGCATATGGCAGTAGGGACTACAGTATTCCCAACTGCGATAGGTCAGGCTAGTACCTGGAATCCTGATCTGATCAAAAAAATGGCTGAAGTTATTGCTGAAGAAATTAGAGCGCAGGGAGCGAACACCGCTTATGGTCCTATTATAGATATCGCCAGAGAGCCAAGGTGGTCTCGAGTAGAAGAAACCTTTGGTGAAGATTCTTACCTTATCGCTCAGATGGGAAAATCTATTGTAAAGGGTTTTCAGGGAGATAACGAAAGTGATTTAAAAACAAAAAAACATGTTGCTGCCACATTAAAGCATTTTGCTGCTTACGGAGTATCAGAAGGCGGGCATAATGGTGCTGCAGTTCATATTGGAGAACGCGATCTATTTCAAAATTATATGTATCCGGTTAAAGAAGCAGTAGATAGTGGTATTTTATCGGTGATGACTGCTTATAGTTCTATTGATGGAGTACCCAGTACAGCGCATAAAAGTCTATTAACAAATACACTTCGTGAAAAGTGGGGCTTTTATGGTTTTGTGATCTCAGACTTAGCAAGTATCGAAGGTCTTTTGGGAGATCATCATATTGTAGATACTGAAGAAGATGCTGCTGCTATAGCCATGAATGCCGGTGTAGATGTAGATTTAGGAGGAAATGGCTTCGATGATGCTTTATTAGATGCCGTAAAAGCAGGTAAAGTTTCTGAAGAAAGAATCGATGAAGCTGTAAAAAGAATTCTTGCTGTAAAGTTCAAATTAGGGCTTTTTGAAGATCCTTTTACCAGCGAAAAAGAAGCTGAAAAGCTAGTAAGGAATACAGAACATATTGAATTAGCCAGAGAAGTTGCTCGCCAATCTGTAACGATGCTTAAAAACGAAGATAATCTTCTTCCACTAAGTAAAGATTTAAAGCGTATCGCTGTAATTGGTTCGAATGCAGATATGCAATACAATCAGTTAGGAGATTACACTGGCCCGCAATCTGAAGATAATATCGTTACCGCTTTAGAAGGCATTCAGAATAAATTACCAAACGCAACAATAGATTATGTAAAAGGAACAGCTGTTCGTGATACTACGCAAACCGATATTCCGGCTGCTGTAGAAGCTGCAAAAACTGCTGAAGTTGCCATCGTTGTGTTAGGTGGTTCCAGTGCCAGAGATTTTAAAACTGAATATCTTGAAACCGGTGCTGCTACTGTTTCCTCAAAAGAAGATGAAATTTTGGGAGATATGGAAAGTGGCGAAGGATTCGATCGTTCTACCCTTAATTTAATGGGGAAACAGATGGAACTACTTCAAGCCGTTGTGGCCACAGGAACACCAACTGTTTTGGTGTTAATTAAAGGTCGCCCATTATTGCTAAACTGGCCTTCAGAAAATGTACCAGCTATTTTAGATGCCTGGTATCCCGGGCAAGAAGGTGGTAACGCGATCGCCGATGTTCTTTTTGGAGATTTTAATCCTGCGGGTAGATTACCGGTTTCTGTACCAAAATCCTTAGGGCAAATTCCGGTATATTATAATTACTGGTTCCCGGTTAGGAGAGATTATGTAGAAAGTGATGCAAAACCATTATTTCCATTTGGTTATGGTTTAAGTTATTCTGAATTTGAATATTCAGATTTACAATTGAACACTTCAGGAAAAGGTCAAAACACTAAAATAAATATTAGCTTAAAAGTATCTAACATTAGCGATATAGATGGTGATGAAGTTGTTCAGCTTTATATTCGCGACATGGTGAGCAGCGTGCTTAGCCCTATAAAACAACTACGCGGTTTTGAGCGTGTTTCTTTAAAAGCAGGAGAAACCAAAAGTATTCAATTTGAATTGCTTCCGAAGGAATTATCACTTTTTGATGCTGAAATGATCCAAAAAGTAGAAGCCGGTGAATTTAAATTAATGATTGGTGCTTCTTCTGAAGATATTAAACTGGAAACAACATTCGAAATTTCTAAAACAATTACACTAAACAAATAAACTAGCTAAAATGTTTAAAATGAATAAAATAAAATCCCTACTGTTGGTAGCCTTAGTGTGTGCGGCAAACACATTCCAGGCCCAAACGCAAGAAGAAGATGAACACGGCGTGCATGGCCGTTCTGAAACCTATGAAGCACCAACCGATCCTCAGGTTATAGAAAAGCTAGATGAATGGGGAGATCTTAAATTCGGTATGCTTATTCATTGGGGGCTTTATTCAGTGCCGGGTATCATGGAAAGCTGGAATTTGGTTTCAGAAGATTGGATCGAAAGAGATAGCACGATCGCCTATAATGACTATAAAAAATGGTACTGGAATTTAGATAAAATCTTTAATCCGGTAAATTTTGATCCAGATAGCTGGGCAGATGCAGCTGAATCTGCAGGGATGAAGTATGTTGTATTTACCACAAAGCATCACGATGGTTTTAATATGTTCGATACAAAACAAACAGATTATAAGATCACAAGTGGTCCTTTCCAAAATAATCCAAAAGCAGATGTTACAAAGCATATTTTTGATGCTTTTAGAAAAAAAGATTTTATGATCGGTGCTTATTATTCTAAGCCCGATTGGCATTCTCAATATTTCTGGTGGGATAAATATGCGACTCCAGATAGAAACGTGAACTACGATATCGAAAAGTACGATTGGAGATGGAATAAATTTAAAGAATTTGCTTACAACCAGATCGAAGAATTAATGACCGGTTATGGTGAGATCGATATTCTTTGGTTAGATGGAGGTTGGGTTAGACCAAGAGAAACCGTTACCGACGAGGTAAGATCCTGGGGAGCACCAATTCCAGATTTTAGTCAGGAGATCGATATGCCTAAGATTGCTGAAATGGCAAGGGAAAAACAACCAGGGATAATTTTTGCAGATCGTACAGTACATGGTCCTTACGAGAATTACCAAACGCCAGAGCGTAGAGTGCCAGAAACCAAATTAGATAATCCATGGGAGAGTAATTTACCTTTAGGAAATAACTGGGGATATGTGCCAAATGATCCTTATAAATCGACAACCAAAGTACTTAATACACTTGTGGATATTGTTTCTAAAGGAGGGAATATGCTTTTAGGAATAGGACCAAAACCAGATGGAACTTTACCATTAGATGTTATCGATCAATTAGCTGAAATAGGTGATTGGTTAGAGAAAAATGGTGAAGCGATCTATGATACTCATGCTATCGACGATTACCAGGACGGAAATGTTTACTTTACAGAAAATGAAGACAAATTATTTGCAATAGCAATGTTCGAAGATGGTGAAGAATTACCAAAAAAGATAAGCTTCAGCAAAAATTTACCTTCAGAAAACGCTAAGATCAAGTTACTGGAAACCGGTAAAAAAGTAGATTTTAAAATTAAAGATGGTAAAGTAGAGATTAGCCTTCCAAAGGAAATCCGTTCAAAAAAGAATATTTCAGGAATAGCATTTTCAATAGAAAATTAAATACATAAATGATCCGAAATTTAAACAAAACCATTGCCGGGATTGGTATTGCCAGCCTCTTATTTGCCTGTAACGAAAAGCAGGAAGTTAAAGCACCACAGGCTGTAGGACCAACGCCAACAAAAGAGCAACTTGCCTGGCATGATATGGAGATGAATGCGTTCATTCATTTTACCACTAATACATTTACAGGTAAAGAATGGGGATTTGGTGACGAATCGCCAGAAATTTTTAATCCAACAGCTATTGATGTAGATCAATGGATGGAAACTTTGCAAAAAGCAGGTTTTAAAGGAGTGATTTTAACGGCAAAACATCATGATGGTTTTGCACTTTTCCCTTCAGATTATACCGAGCATGATATTGCAAATTCTCCCTACAAAGATGGAAAAGGAGATTTGGTGAAAGAAGTAGCAGAATCTGCCAGAGCACACGGATTAAAATTTGGGATTTATCTTTCTCCGTGGGATCGTAATCGTGAAGATTATGGAGAGGCATCTTATGTAGAATATTACCGAAATCAGTTAAAAGAAGTTTTTACTAATTACGGAGATATTTTCGAGATGTGGTTTGATGGAGCTAATGGTGGTGACGGTTACTACGGCGGCGCTAACGAAGAGCGAAGAATCGATAAACAAAACTATTATGATTGGCCAACAACTTTGGCGATGGTCGAAGAAATGCAACCTGCGGTGCTGTTTTTTAGTGATGCCGGTCCAGACTTGCGTTGGGTAGGAAACGAAGACGGTGTTGGTGGATCAACAAACTGGAACACAATTACACCAGATACGCTTTATGCCGGGAAACCAGGTATTGGCGATGTTTTACAAACAGGATCTAAAGATGGTACAGATTGGATCCCGGCTGAGGTAAATACATCTATTCGCCCGGGTTGGTTTTACCATAAAGAAGAGGATTCTTTAGTGATGTCTCCAGAAGAATTATTTACAACTTATATGCAATCTGTGGGTAGAGGATCTACTTTGTTGCTTAATGTTCCGCCAGATCAAAGAGGGCAGTTTCATGAAAATGATGTAGCTTCTTTACTTGGAATGCGAAAAATTATCGATAGTGTTTTTGCTGAAAATTTAGCTGAAAATGTTCAAATCTCGGCTAGTAATTTTAGAGGAGAGTCTGAAGACTATGCTGCGGCGAATTTAATTGATGGAAATGCTGATTCGTTTTGGGTAACCGATGAAGGAGTTATTGAATCTTCTATCGAATTAGAATTTGATTCTGCTAAAACGGTTAATTTTGTATTACTACAGGAAAATATAGCATTAGGACAACGTGTAGAAAAGTTTCATATTGCAGCAATGATTGATGGTGAATGGGAAGAAATTGCTGAAGGCACTACGATTGGATACAAAAGAATACTTGAAGTTCCTTCTGTAGAAACCACAGCTCTAAAAGTAGAGTTCAAGGCGGCAAAAGCCAGCCCGGTAATTACTAATCTTGAAATTTATTAAGATCGATGCGTATTTTATCAAAACTCGTTCTTCTTGTATGTCTTTTCAGCTTTACTGTGCAGGCGCAAGATGAGGTTTTTAAGATTGAAGATGGCGATTTTAAATATAAAGGAGAGTCAATTCATATTTATGCAGGAGAGATGCATTATGCCAGGATCCCAAAAGAATACTGGCGCCATCGCTTACAAATGATGAAAGCTTTAGGTTTAAATGCTGTAAACACTTATGTTTTCTGGAACTATCATAATACCGCTCCGGGAAAATGGGATTGGAAATCAGATAATAAAAACCTAACAGAATTTATAAAACTGGCTGAAGAAGAAGGACTTTTTGTAATTCTTCGTCCGGGGCCTTACGCGTGTGCCGAGTGGGAATTTGGAGGTTACCCGTGGTGGCTTCAAAAGAATCCAGATCTTAAGATTCGTCAAAATAACGAAGCGTTTTTAGATTCTTGTCGCTCGTATATCAACGAGCTTGCAGCGCAGGTAAAACCGCTTCAAGCAAGTAAAGGTGGGAATTTAATTATGGTTCAGGCTGAAAATGAATTTGGTTCTTTTGTTTCGCAACGAGAGGATATTTCAGCAGAAGACCACAAAGCCTACAAACAAAAGATCTTTGAAATGCTGAAGGATTCTGGTTTAGACGGGCCGTTTTTCACTTCAGATGGAACATGGTTGTTTAACGGTGGTGCTGTAGAAGGTGCATTGCCCACCGCGAATGGCGAAAATAATATTGCCAATCTTAAAAAAGCAGTAAACGAATATCATAATGGGGAAGGCCCTTATATGGTAGCCGAATTTTATCCCGGGTGGTTAGACCATTGGGCAGAGCCTTTTACAAGAATTAGTGCAGATGCGATTGCTAAACAAACTGAAGTATATCTTAAGAACGATGTAGATTTTAATATTTATATGGTTCACGGCGGTACTAATTTTGGCTTTACCAGTGGTGCAAACTATAACGACGATCACGATATCCAACCGGATATCACAAGTTATGATTATGATGCACCAATTTCTGAAGCTGGATGGGCAACGCCAAAATATATGGCGATAAGAAAATTAATGAAGGAATATGTAGAATATGATATTCCTGAAATTCCGGCTCAAATTCCGGTAATAGCTATCCCAGAAATTACGTTGGATAAAAAGCAAAACGTGCTCAAATATATTAAATCATCTAAGCCCGTTATAGCCGATGCTCCTATGAGTTTTGAGGAACTAGACCAGGGATTTGGATATGTTTTATATCGTAAAAAGTTTACGCAGCCTATAAACGGAAAATTACAAATACCAGGTTTGCGTGATTATGCTACCGTATATGTAAATGGTAAGTACGTAGGAAAGCTAAATCGTATTTACAACCAATACGAGATGGATATTAAAATTCCGTTTAATGGGACTTTAGAGATTCTTGTAGAGAATATGGGACGTATAAATTACGGAGCTAAAATTACCGAAAATACTAAAGGAATTATTAGTGCGGTAAGCATTAACGATTACGAAATATCTGGTGGTTGGGAAATGTATAAAGCACCTTTTGATGCTGCACCTAATCTAGAGGAATCAACCGAAGTTAAAGAAGGTTTACCAGTATTGTATTCTGGGGAATTTGATCTGGATACTATAGGAGATACATTTCTTGATATGCAAAAATGGGGCAAAGGAATCGTTTTTGTAAATGGCCACAATCTTGGTCGTTACTGGAAAGTTGGTCCACAGCAAACCCTCTATTTACCGGGGAGCTGGTTAAAAGAAAAAGGAAATACGATTACAATTTTAGAGCAGCTGAATGAAGACCCAAAATCAAGAATTTCAGGTTTGGAAAGGCCGATTTTGGACAGCTTGTCTCAATAAGTCTTCATGTTATGTTCACATAAAAGTGAATAGTTTGTTTGACAACGGAAGGAGGACCGCCATCCTCCTTCCTTTTTAAAAAAGTTAGTTCAATACTCCTAATAGTTTTATGGGAAGTATTAAATATAGAATTTCAAGTAAGTGTAAGTTTGTTTCATACATTGCGAGGGGAGAGGAGTAGTTTACCTCTTCCCTTTTTTTACTCGATAATCGAGATTAAATTAATTTTCGTCCTTCTATTGTAGTGCTTCTTGTTAACACATGATTTACCAATAATCTTCATTTCATTGGAGAATTAAAATTTTCAGAACATATGAAAGCCAAATTCGTTGTTTTAGCCGTATTTTTTAGTTTGAAATTAATTGCTCAGCAAAAGGTGAAATTTGAAGTTTTAGACTCTGGATTTATTTATGCTGAAGCTAATTTTCCCAATGCGCATGCTTCTACGATCGAAGAATTAGATAATGGCGATCTAATTGCCGCCTGGTTTGGTGGTACGCACGAAAGACATCCAGATGTTAGCATTTATACTAGTAAAAAAAACAAGAATGGTTGGTCTTCTCCTAAGAAAGTTGCCACCGGTTTTCAAAATGATACGCTAAGTTACCCAACATGGAATCCTGTACTGTTTAATACTGAAAATAAACTCTTTTTATTTTACAAAATTGGACCTTCACCTTCAACCTGGTGGGGCGCTTATAAAACTTCAACAAATAATGGCGAAACCTGGAGCGATAAAAAATTATTGCCAGAAGGTATTTTAGGACCAATAAAAAACAAGCCAATTCAGTTAGAAAATGGCCGAATTGTAAGTCCGTCTAGTGTAGAACTTCAGGATGGTGAAATTTGGCATGCTCACATAGAAATTTCAGACGATCTTGGTAGAACCTGGCGCAAAGTTAAGGTGAATCAGGATTCAGAATATAAAGTAATTCAGCCTACAATTGTTCAGCTTACAAATGGCGATTTAAAAGCTTTTTTCAGAAGTGATCAAGATGTTGTTTTAGAAAGTTTCAGCAAAGATCATGGAGAAACCTGGAGTGATTTTAGTGCTTCAGAACTTGCAAACCCAAATTCAGGAATCGATGCTGTACGTCTAAAAAACGGCGGATTTCTAATGGTTTATAATCCTATGGCTAGTGGAGACGACTGGTGGGATGGTAGAAGTAAACTGAATTTAGCATATTCTGAAGATGCCGAGCATTGGCAAGACGTTTTAAAACTCGAAAATGAGGAAGAAGGCGAGTTTAGCTACCCGGCAATAATTCAGGCTGAAAACGGCGAAATTCATATCACCTATACCTACGATCGAAAAAAGATAAAATATTTTAGGTTGAAACGATCTAATTGATCACTTAAATATCTTTGGAACGCTGAAAGGATCGAAGTCCCAAAGCATAGGCAAAACAAAATAAATAACCAGGCTAATGACTATAATCGATAGTAAATTTAGCCAAAAGCCGGTTTTCATCATATCTGCGATCTTTAGATAGCCAGATCCAAACACCACGGCATTTGGAGGTGTCGCAACCGGAAGCATAAATGCACAGCTGGCGGCTAATGTTGCGCTTACCATGAGCAAGTAAGGATGCAGATTTAAAGCCAGCGCCATAGGAGCCAATATTGGTAATAACATGGCCGTGGTTGCCAGGTTAGAAGTAACTTCCGTTAAAAAGTTTACAGAGGCAACTAAGATCAAAATCAATAAAAATAGTGGTAAATTTTCCAGATTCACTAACTGTTCACCAATCCAGTTAGCTAAACCGGTATCGTTAAAAGCTTTTGCCAAGGCCATACCACCACCAAAAAGTAATATAATTCCCCAGGGAATCTTCACCGCTTCTTCCCAGCTTAATAGGCGTTTTTGTTTCTCTTTGTTTTTTCCAGAAGGAATCAAGAATAAAGAGATTCCTGCCGTCATCGCAATAATGGTGTCATCGATATTGGGTAAGAATTCCTGCAGAAAGAAGGAACGAGTGATCCAGCAAAGTGCGGTTAATACAAATACGATCAATACTCGTTTTTCCTGAATACTTATTTTTCCTAGTTCGTCCAGTAATCTTTTAATTTCTGTTTTTCCGCCGGGAAATTCAGTCTGTTTAAAACTGAAAGCAAAACTTGTAATATACTTCCAGCAGAAGATCAACATTAAAATTGAAATTGGCATTCCTAAAAGTGCCCATTTCAAGAAGCTAATTTCAATTCCGTATAATTCTTCAACAATTCCGGCAAAAACAAGGTTAGGCGGTGTACCAATTAAAGTGCCTATTCCGCCAATAGAAGCGCTGTACGCAATTGCCAACATTAATGCTTTTCCGAAGACTTTATTTTCATCTTCGCTAGTTTTAGGATTGTCTTTTAGCTGCAAGATAATGGCCGTCCCAATAGGAAGCATCATTACCGATGTTGCGGTGTTAGAGATCCACATCGATAAAAATGCGGTGGCTACCATAAAGCCCAAAATGATCAATTTAATATTGGTGCCGATTAAATTGATAATATTAAGTGCGATACGACGGTGTAAATTCCATTTTTCGATAGCTACAGCGATAATAAATCCTCCCATATAAAGAAAAACATATTTGTGACCGTAAGATGCTGTGGTTAGACCAATATCTAAAGCGCCGCTTAAAGGAAAAAATACGATGGGTAGTAAAGCAGTAGCGGCAATTGGGATAATTTCGGTAACCCACCAAATCGCCATCCAGATCGTTACGGCTAAAACATCAAAAGCTTCTGGTGACATTCCTTCTGGTGGCTGTAAAAGCTGAAATATTGCAAAAATTAACGGACCTGCAATTAGGATTATGCGTTTAAGACTACTGTTCATTTATGATTTATTGGCACCGCCAAAGGTTATAATACCCAAAGGCTTGCCTCGAAATTAAAAATTATTTTCCAACGGATAATGCCTCGAGGGCTTGCCCCGAGATAGTTTATTATCGACGGGAAGATAAATATTTTCTGCAGAAGTCAGTATGCCTATTAATTACTATTAAATTAGTTTTATTACTAAAAAAATAGTTTATTTCTTGTATGCATCGGTTTTATATTAGATATTGCAAAGGAAAAATCAATCAACTATCATTATGAGCAATAAGATCATCTTCATTTTAGGCGTTTTAGTATTCAATTTTTTTCAGCTTCGGGCACAAAACGAACTCAATTATCGGGTGAGCTATAAGCTTACCTATAAACTAGATTCTACAGATCTGGAATCCAGTAAATCTGAAATCATGTGGCTTTTTGCCAATAACGAGTCCTCCCTTTTTTTAAGTAGAGGAGCAGCACTAAAAGATTCTATGTCTGTAAATGTGAGTGTTGCAGATATTGGATCTGAAAGGTGGAAAAGTAGAATAAAAGCTGCTAAAACCGATTTTAAGTATAAGATCTTTAAAAATAAATCTGAAAATAAGCTGGGATACGGAATTAAACTGATGGACGATAAATTGTATTACTCGCAGGATATCGATAAAATACAATGGGAGATACAGGCTGAAGCCAAAGAAATTTCAGGATATCAGGTGCAAAAAGCAACAACAAGTTTTGCCGGTAGAGATTATATTGCCTGGTTTACTCCTGAAATTCCGCTTTCAGATGGGCCATATAAATTTGCCGGTTTACCTGGTTTGATCGTAGAGATCCGGGATACAGAAGATGAATACATCTTTGAATTCAAAGGTTTTGAAGAATTAGTTGATCCTTTAGAATATCAGATTGTTCCTAAAGGATTTAAAGAAGTGAAGAAAAAAGAACTTCTGGATTTAGTGTCAACTTATGAAAAAGACCCAATTAGTTATATAAATAATTATGTGGGCGCGGGTGGCAAAACCGTAAGTATTAAAATTGTAGGTGATGATAAAAAGGATTATCTGAAAAAGCAGCAGGAAAAGTTAGCCAAAAAGAATAATCCCATCGAGTTACAGTAATTTATACTTTGCATTATACGAAATGGTTTTCTTAAAAAATTGTGAATCGTATAGCTTTTGTGTCTCGTTGTTTGTCGAAAAAAGTTTAAGATATTGGATTTATTAAGCAATTTGAAAGTTCTAAAACTCTCATTTTTATGCGAAATAAATTTACTTTCCTTTTTATTGCTTTTAGCCTGATTAGCATTTTTGGATATGCTCAGCAAAATTACGAACTCAATTCAGGTTGGAAAACCCTTTCCATTGGCGATGTAGAATCAACCGGAGAAGAAATTTCAAATACATCTTTTTCCGTAGAAAACTGGAAAAAGGCCACAGTTCCCGGGACGGTGCTTACCACGCAACTTAATAATGGTGAAATTCCCGACCCATTTTACGGGATGAACAATGAAGAAATTCCGGATATCTATGATGTTGGTCGCGATTTTTACACCTATTGGTTTGTAAAGGATTTCGAAGAGAAAGCTAAGAAGGACGAGCAGGTTTGGCTTAATTTCCGAGGAATAAATTACAGTGTAGATTTTTTTTTAAATGGCGAGAAAGTCAACCAGGAAGAATACAAAGGGATGTTTCTTAGGAAGCGTTTTAATATCACAAAATTTCTTGCTAAAAATGGCCAAAATCGCCTTGCAGTGATCGTATATCCTGCACCGCATGTTGGGAATCCTAACGGCGGCCAGGGAGGTGATGGAACGATCGCCCGTGGTGTGGCGCATCAATACGTTGCCGGTTGGGATTGGATTCAGCCAATTCGCGATCGAAATACGGGGATTTGGGATAAGGTGATTATTGAAAAAACCGGTGCGGTAAATCTTAAAAATCCGCATGTGGTGACCAAAGTGCCTGGAAAACGACTTCCGGGAGAAAAGCAGGAGCCAGCAAAAATTTCTTTTACTGCGGAAGTTGAAAATCCAACTTCAAAAACAGTTGAAGGAACACTGTCTTTTAAAATTGCAGATAAAAACATCGAAAAGGAGGTAAGTCTGGCAGCTAATACTGAAATGCTGGTAGAACTTCCAGAGTTCGAAATTGAAGATCCTAAACTTTGGTGGCCTTCTGGTTATGGCGAGCAAAATTTATACGATGCCGAAGTTGAATTCAGCATAAAAAATAAAACTTCAGATAAAGAAACGCTTAAAGTAGGAATCCGTGAAATCCAAACCGAATGGAATTCGCACACACGTAGTAAGCAGATATTCGTTAACGGGCAGCCTATTTTTATAAAGGGAGGAAACTGGATCATCTCAGACGCGATGCTTCGTTTTACTAAAGAGCGTTATGATGCCGAGATTCGTTTTCACCGTGATATGAATTTAAATCTTATTAGAATTTGGGGTGGTGCTTTACCAGAAAGACCAGAATTTTACGAAGCCTGTGATAAATATGGGATGCTGGTGATTCAGGATTTTTGGATGTCTGGTGACTGTAATGGTAGATGGGTAGATCCTATGAAAAAAGACGATCAATGGACGCGCAGACAATATCCAGACGATCACGAATTGTTTATCGAATCTGCTGCAGATGCGGTAAAAATGCTGCGTAATTATCCTTCACTTGCTATCTGGTGCGGTGGGAACGAGATCACACCGCCACAGGATATTTTGTATGCCATAAAAGATGAAATTCTACCGGAATTAGATGGTACACGTTGGTTTATCGATTACTCAAATTCAGATGACATGTCTTATAATTTTAAAGGCGGAAATGGTGACGGCCCTTACGGAATTCAGGATATTTCGACTTTTTGGAACGAGCGTACCTGGCCTTTTAATTCTGAAGTTGGATCTGTAGGAGTAGGAGATGAGGTAAGTTTAAAGCGTTTTCTTCCGGAAGAAAATTATACCGTTCCGGTAGAATATGAAGGAACAGAAGCCGTGAAAGATCCTGTTTGGACGTATCACAAATACATCGATTATGGCAATTCTTTAGAAGCTTATGGTACGCCAGAAAATATGGCCGATTTTGCCAAAAAAGCCCAATTGGTAAATTACAACCAGTATCGCGGTTTGATGGAAGGTTTTAGTTCGCATATGTGGGATTGGTACACGGGTTCGATCATCTGGAAAACCCAAAATCCGTGGACTGCTTTGCGTGGGCAGATGTACGATTATTATTTAGATCCCAACGCCTGTTTGTTTGGGTTACGTGAAGGTAGTAAGCCTTTACACTTTATGTATAATGCTACAACCGGCGATGTACATTTGGTAAATAATGGTTTTGAAGCCCAGTACGATCTTATGTTAGGCATAAAACTGTACGATATGGATGGTAATGAAAAACCGGTAACCCAGGTATTTGCTTATATCGAAGCATCAAGCACAAAAAAGATATTATCGTTAAAAAAGCAGATCGATACATTAGCTGCTGAAGAAGGTTTGTTTTTAAAATTAGATCTTAAGAATCAGCATCAGGAGGTTTTAGATGAGAATTTCTATTGGATTCCAGACAGTACCGGCACATATTCTGGATTACAGAAATTAGAAAAAACTGCACTTAAAGCTGAGGTTGAAAAAATAGCTGAAAATAAATTTAAACTGAAAATTACCAATCCTAAAAATAATACGGTATCATTTTTTAACCGAATCTCTTTAGAAAATGCAGAGAATGGAGAACGAATTTTACCAACTTTTTATGACGAAAATTATTTCTCTATAGTACCTGGAGCAAGCAAGGAAATCATTTTGGAAGCGCCAGAAAATGAAGTGAAAGATCTTCAAATTTCGATAGAAGGCTGGAATACAGATCGAATGGTGATTCCGGTGAAATAGCTTGGTTTTCTAGTTTTATTACTAAAAAACTAGTTGATTTCTTGCTTCGTAAGTTTTTTTAAGGCATCTTAGATAAAATTTCTTTTATGAAATCTATCCTGATGCCTTTTTTCTTGTGCTTTTCTGTGCTATTCTATGCTCAGAAAACCGATTTTCAATATTCCTATAAAGCGACTTACAATCTCGAATATCAGGAAGATTCTACCGATGAAAATTCGATATTATCTGAAAGTTTTGTGCTTTATTTAAGCGATGGACATTCGCGATATTCTAGTTTAGGTACAGCTATAGAAGATTCTATAGGAGGTAGTGAAGGATCTGAGTTTCATTATATGATTTACAAAAACTATAAAGAGAACCAGCTTATTTTAACTGAAAAAATTACAGCAGATAAGTATAAATTTAAATACAAACAGGATCTGAAAACGATCGACTGGGAGATTCAACCAGAAAACAAAGAAATTTTAGGTTTCACCGTTCAGAAGGCAACAGGCTCTTTTGCCGGTAGAAATTACGAAGCCTGGTTTGCGCCAGAGCTTCCATTTTTAGATGGACCTTATAAGTTTAATGGTTTGCCTGGACTTATTTTAGAGATTTCAGATCTTAAAGATGATTACCATTTTAGCTTAACTGAATTTCAGGAATTCGAAAAACCGGTAACCAAAACATCGAATTTGGATAATTATAAATTGGTTTCTCAGGAAGAACTTGACCAATTTAGAGACGATAATAACCGTGATCCCATTGCTGCCATGAGAAATGCAGGTCTAAAAATCGCTTTTAGTAAAAAGGAGCATGAAATTGAAACTAGAAAAATGTTAAGCGAGAAATACGAGAGGCGAAATAATCCTATCGAACTTCAGGAATAAATAGTCGTCATCATCAATCAAAACATCATGAAACTAAAGCTTTTTCTTTTAGTTATCATCTTTTCTTTGAAAATTTCAGCACAAGAAAAACACGGAGAAGAATATAATTATAAAGCAACATATCAATTGGATTATCAGGAAGATTCTACCGATCAAAATTCAATGAAATCTGAAACTGTTGTACTTTATTTAGGAGAAGGGGTGTCTAGATATTCAAGTCTTGGTAAGGCTGTTGAAGATTCTTTAACCGCAACTTTAGATCCTTCAAATAAAAGTATGGCTGAATTTTATCGAATAAGAAGTCTAACTCCAGATACCGATTTTCATTATAAGATCTTCAAAAATTACAATGATAACGAGCTTATTTTAGCCGAAAAGATTTTTAAAGATCAACTAAAATATAAACAGACTTTAAATCCCATCGACTGGGAAATTCAGTCAGAAACCAAAGAAATCTTAGGATATAAAGTTCAAAAAGCTTCAGGCTCTTTTGCCGGCAGAAATTACGAAGCCTGGTTTGCGCCAGAGCTGCCATTTTTAGACGGTCCCTATAAATTTGGAGGTTTGCCGGGACTTATTTTGGAGATTTCAGACACTAAAAATCATTATCGTTTTAGCATAATGGAATTTCAGGAATTAAAAAAAATAGTGTCTAAAACATTGAATTTAGATGATTATAAAGAAGTTTCTCAGGGAGATCTCGATCAGGTTCGTGGTGATTATAAAAGAGATCCACTTACTGCAATGACCAACGGCGGTGTAACTATTCATTGGAAAGATGGGCAGGAAGAAGAAGCCAGAAGGAAATTCCAGAAGAGACATAAAAAGCAAAATAATCCAATTGAACTTCAACCAAAATAAATTTATAAATCGAAAATGATTATGAGATTCAAAATAGCTCTAATATTGCTCTTCTTTTCTTTTAAGAATTCAGCACAAGAACAATTACAGGCAAAGTTCAATTATAAGGCTACCTATCAGCTCGAGTATCAGGAAGATTCTACTGATGAAAATTCTATAAAGTCTGAAGTTGGTGTCCTTTATTTAGGTGATGGGCATTCACAATATTCCAGTTTAGGCCAGGCGATTAAAGATTCTTTAGAGAATATGCCCAATCCTGAAGTTTTAAGAATGGACCAGTATAATCAAATGACCGATTTTAAATACACGATCTTTAAAGATTACGAGAATAGTGAACTTGTTTTAGCTGAAAAGGTTTTTCAATACAGTTTTAAATATAAGCAGGATCTAAATCAGATCGATTGGGAAATTCAATCAGAAACTAAAGAAATAATTGGCTTTAAGGTTCAAAAAGCTACAGGTGCTTTTTCAGGTAGAAATTACGAAGCCTGGTTCGCGCCAGAGCTTCCATTTTCAGATGGGCCATACAAATTTGCTGGTTTGCCGGGACTTATTTTAGAAATTTCAGATGTGCAAAATCAATATCATTTTAGCTTAACAAGTTTTCAGGAATTAGAGAAACCAGTAAGTAAAATATTGAATTTGGATGACTATAAAACAGTTTCTCAAAAAGAACTCGACCAGGTTCGAGACGATTATAATCGTGATCCTATTGGTACAATGCAGAAGGCAGGAATTAGATTTGGTTGGAGCGAAGAAGATGAAGCTAAACAAAGAAAGGAACTAACCAAAAAATATAAACGACGAAATAATCCAATTGAGCTTCCGTAGCAAAACTATCATCAATCGAAATTCATCATGAAACTAAAGTTGTTATTCCTATTAATATTTTTCTCTTTTAGGATTTCAGCACAGGGAACTATAAAAGAAAAATTCGATTATGAAGTAATTTATAAGTTGTCTTTTAAATTAGATTCTACTCTTGTTAAGCCCGAAAGTGAATATATGATGCTTTATCTGGGAAAAGATTATTCATATTATATAAGTAGGGCTCAAAATTTTGCAGATCAAATAAAAGTAAAGGGAAACTCTGGCAGTACATCCAAAAATGCCTTAACCAATTTTCATTATCAAATTTTAAAAGAAATAAAAAACGATAGGTTATTTTATATTCATACAATCGCTGCAGATCGATTTTATTTTGGACAGGATAAGAATCTCTTCAATTGGCAAATAGAAACAGAAACCAAAGAAATAAAGGGATATAAAATCCAAAAAGCCATTACAAGCTTTGCAGGGAGAGATTATGTGGCATGGTTTACTCCAGAGGTTCCAATCTCAGACGGACCTTATAAATTTAATGGTTTGCCGGGATTAATTTTAGAGATTTTAGACGTTGAAAGTGAATGGAATTTTGAATTTGTCGGTTTAAAAAAGCTATCTCCAAAACAGGATTTTCAATTAAAATTTAATCAGATTATAAAAACAAGTCCGGCCGAATTAAAAGCAACTAACCTTCGTTATCTCAAAGATCCTTTTACTTATGTAAATGATCCAAATATTACTATTTCGCCAGAAGTTCATAAGAAATACATCGAGGCTTTTACGAAAATGCTTGAAAAAGAAAATAATCCCATAGAACTGGAATAGCATGGAAAAAATCCTCTTCATAATTCTATCAATATTCGTTCTTTTTGCAGGCTATTCTCAAACTGAGATTACGGGACAGGTTTTAGACGATAAAAGTAAAAAGCTTAGTGGCGCAACGGTAATGATCAGTAAAGATTCGGTTTCTTCGATTCTTGCTTATGGAATTTCAGACGCCGATGGAAAATTTAAGGTAACCGTGAAAAGTGAGAGTGAATCCTTATTTTTAAAAGTTTCTTACATTGGTTTTGCTACATTCGAAAAAACTATTCTCAATAAAGCGCAACAATTAGTAGTGGAACTTTCGCCTTCTTCTGAGGCTCTAAAAGAAGTAATCGTAAAATCTGAAATTTTACAGCAACGCGGTGATACGCTCAGTTTTTCTGTAGCTGCTTTTAAAGGTAAAAATGACCGGGTAATTGCAGATGTGCTAAAGAAAATTCCAGGAATCGAAATTCGACCAAATGGGGGGATTTATTACAAAGATGAGCCAATCCAGAAATATTATATTGAAGGTTTAGATATGTTGGAAGGGCGTTACAATCTGGCCAATAATAACCTTTCGGCCGATGCGGTTTCTAAAATCGAAATTCTAGAAAACCATCAGCCGGTAAAGGTTTTGGATAGTTTAGAGTTTTCAGAAAGAGCTTCGATCAATATAAAGCTCAAAAAAGATATCACGTTTAGCGGAACAGCAACCGCTGGGATCGGTGCGGCGCCTTTGCTATGGCAAGCTAGAGTAACGCCCATGGTATTTACTAAGAAAAGGCAGGCAATAGTTACCTACCAAAGTAACAATACTGGCGTAGATGCCTCTGGTGAAGTTCTTAATTTTTCACAGAACTTCTATGGAAATAATTTTGATATTGATAAAGAAAATTGGGTTTCGATACAAAATGTGTCGCTACCTCCATTTTCTTCCGAGCGTTGGCTGGATAATAATGTTCATTTACTTTCGGGAAATATTTTACAGCGTATTAAAAAAGATTTAGATCTAAAATTGAATATTTCTTACCTTAATGATTATCAGCAACAGGATGGTAGTACCCAAACACGCTATTTTACTCCTACAGATACGATCGATGTCATCGAAAATACGAATAACGATATTTTTATAAGTAAGTTGGAAGGAGAGCTTACTTTAGAGAATAATGCTGATAAAAATTATTTTAAAGATCAATTAGCCTTTAATGGATCCTGGAATGCTAAACGCGGTTTAATAGATCGTCCTGATACACGAATAATGCAGCAGATGGGCAATCCTTTCTTCGGAATTAAAAACGATTTGGGCCTGCTTAGAACTGTAGGAAAGCAATTGATCACTTTTACTTCAAATACAGGTTTTGCTGAAAATAATCAGGATCTTTTAGTAAAGCCGGGACAGTTTGAAGCCATTTTTAACGATGGTGAGCCTTATGAACAGCTTCAGCAATTAGTTTCAACCAGAAAAATATACACCGATAATTCGGCCGGCTTTACCAAAGCGTTAGGGAAATTTACCATAGCACCAAAATTTGGATTTTCTATCCAGAATCAGCAATTAGATACCGATATTTTTCTGGAAGATGGAGAAGAGGTTTTGGATGCTGATTTTAAAAACAGAACCGAATTTGTAGAATCTTCAGTCTATTTTAAAAATTCTTTCAGATTTAAAAGTAAAGATGAAACCTGGAATTTGAGTTTAAGTACGCCGTTAGAGTTTAAAAGTTTTCGTTTAGATGATGATAATTTTGAAGAAACCAGGGAGTTGGATCGGCTGATTTTTGAACCTTATTTTTCTATGAATAAAAAACTTTCTGCTTATTGGGATGCAAATGCTTCAGCAGCCTTAAGGTATGATTTTGGAGAACTTCAGCAATTATATTATGGCTTTTTATTAAATGGATATCGAAATCTAAATAGGTATAACGCCCCAATTTCCGAAGAAACAAGACAAATTTATAATGCCGGGCTGGGGTATCGAAATCCCTTAAAACAGTTATTCTTAAGCGCATCTTATTCTTATAATTATTCTGAAAATAATTTGCTGTACAGTTCTAATATTGGTGAAAATGGGACAACAATTTTAGAAGCTGTAGCTTTAGATAATAACTCCGATAATCATAGTTTTAGAGCTGGTGGAAGTAAGTATTTTAGGAAAATGAAAACAACGCTTAAATTGAATACTTCTTATAATTTATCAAAACGTCAGCAGCTTTTAAATAATACGCTGGCCGAAGTAAACACAAGAAGTTTAAATTTTCGGGGAAGCCTAGATGCTGAAATTTCCAGTTGGTTAATTGCGAATTATTCGGGTAATTATACTACTTATACTTCAGGTTTCGAAGATGGAGATTTTCAAACAATAGAAACTCATCAACATACGCTCGATCTTTATTTTTATCCAAAGGACAACCAATACCTAAGTGCGGGAGGCGAATATTATGGCAATTCTTTATCTGAAAATGGCACCAATTATTTTGTGAACCTAGGCTATCAGTTTACTTTTGAGAAACCTAAAATGGATCTTAACATTAGCTGGCGAAATATTTTAAATACAGATACCTTTATTAATGCGTATAATAACGAGTATTATTACGTGCAAAGTAGTTATCGATTACGGCCATCGCAGGTGTTAGCCACCTTAAAATTTACCTTGTAAAATGACAAATTTCGTCAAAGAAGCCTGTGTGGAATCTTTAGAAGAAGCCTTAAAAGCTGAAACACTTGGCGCAGACCGAGTAGAGCTGTGCGCAGACTTGTCGCAAGATGGAATTACTCCTGAAAGAAATGTTATTGAAAAGGCAAAAGCACAATTGAAGATTCCGTTTCGCGTGATGATTCGTCCTCGTGGAGGCGATTTTGTATATTCTGAAGCCGAATTTGAAGTAATGAAGCAGGATATCTCATTTTGTAAAGCAATTGGAGTAGAAGGAGTTGTTTTTGGAATCCTAAAAGAAGATAACACTTTGGATTTAGAACGAATTTCAACTTTGGTAGCACTTTCTAAACCATTAAAAGTAGTAATCCATAAAGCCATTGATGAAACACCAGATATTTTAAAAGCTACTGAAGAATTATCGAAAATCGATGGAATTTCTACAATTTTAAGTTCAGGTGGAAAAGCGACAGCAAAAGAAGGAATTTCAACTTTAAAAAATATGATTGCTGTTTCCGGTAATAAACTGGAAATCATGCCGGCCGGCCGGGTTACAAATAAAAATTTAGACGAAATACATAAAAGTATCGGTGCGCGGGCCTATCATGGTCGCCGAATTCTTGGTGCATTTTAATATTTTTTTATAATTTAGCTAATCCAAACGTTTTTTATATGAATACTGAGCAGAAAGGAAAACCAGAGGCTAAATTAAGAACAGCAGTTCTAATTATTCTGGCAATCGTTGTTTTTCAGATAATTATGGATTGGAGTGATTTTAAGGCCGGGCTATTAGGTGCATTTCTACACTAAGCAAAGAAGGTCTTAAAATTTGCTAATTTCTTCGTTATGAAACTCGTGAATTTCAGTAGGCGAGTTATATCAAAATTAAAATAGGTCTTTTCAGTAATTAGCAGAAATCTGTCTTTTCGAGATAGTATTTTCAAAATCAATTTTTATTCTAACACTCGCAGAATATCTTGATACTTAACAATGAATAGCTGTTTTGTAGATTTCTGATTTTTATTTTCTAAAATGGAATTTCCATCTTAAAAATTCAGCATAAAAAAAGCTGCCTTAAATGAATAAGACAGCTTTTAAAATTATTGGGTTTGTGATGTGATTACATCATTCCTGGCATTCCACTACCCATTCCTTGTGGAGGCATTCCGCCACCAGCATTATCTTCTTTGATATCGATCAAAGCACATTCTGTAGTTAAGATCATTCCAGATACAGAAGCTGCGTTCTCTAAAGCAACACGAGTCACTTTCTTAGGATCGATGATACCAGCTTTCATCATATCTACATAAGTATCTGTTTTCGCATCGTATCCGTAATCTTTATCACCTTCTAATACTTTGTTGATCACAACAGAACCTTCGCCACCTGCGTTAGAAACGATCGTTCTTAGTGGAGATTCGATAGCACGAGCTACGATTTGGATACCTGTAGCCTCATCTGCATTTTCTGTAGCGATAGCGTCAAGAACAGCTTTTGCTCTTACTAAAGCTACACCACCACCGGCAACGATTCCTTCTTCCACAGCTGCACGAGTTGCATGAAGTGCATCATCTACACGGTCTTTCTTTTCTTTCATTTCAACTTCTGAAGCTGCACCAACGTAAAGAACTGCAACACCACCTGCTAATTTAGCAAGACGCTCTTGTAGTTTTTCTTTGTCGTAATCTGAAGTTGTAGTTTCGATCTGAGCTTTAATTTGGTTAACGCGCTCTTTAATTGCGTTATCGTCACCAGATCCATTTACGATCGTTGTGTTGTCTTTATCGATAGCTACTTTCTCTGCAGTACCTAGCATATCGATAGTTGCATTTTCTAAAGAGAAACCTCTTTCTTCAGAAATTACAGTACCACCAGTAAGAATTGCGATATCTTCTAACATTGCTTTTCTACGATCACCAAATCCTGGCGCTTTTACAGCAGCAATTTTTAAAGAACCTCTTAATTTGTTTACTACTAAAGTTGCAAGTGCTTCACCGTCTACATCTTCAGCAATAATCAGAAGTGGCTTTCCAGATTGAGCTACCGGCTCTAAAACTGGCATAAGATCCTTCATAGTAGAGATCTTCTTATCGAAAAGAAGAATATAAGGATTCTCAAGATCAGCGGTCATTTTCTCACTGTTCGTTACAAAGTAAGGAGAAAGATATCCTCTGTCGAATTGCATACCTTCTACAACATCTACATAAGTATCTGTTCCTTTAGCTTCTTCTACAGTAATAACTCCTTCTTTACCAACTTTTCCAAAAGCTTCAGCGATCAATTCACCAATTAGGTCATCATTGTTTGCTGAAATAGAAGCTACCTGCTTAATTTTTTCTGAAGAATCTCCAACTTCCTGAGTTTGCTCAGATAAGTTCTTAGTTAAAGCTTCTACTGCTTTATCGATCCCTCTTTTAAGATCCATTGGGTTTGCACCAGCAGCAACGTTTTTAAGTCCTTCTTTTACGATAGCCTGCGCTAAAACAGTAGCAGTTGTAGTACCGTCACCCGCAAGATCGTTAGTTTTAGAAGCTACTTCTTTTACCATTTGCGCTCCCATGTTCTCTAGCTCGTCATCTAATTCGATTTCTTTAGCTACAGAAACACCATCTTTTGTTACTGTTGGAGCACCAAAGGATTTACTAATAATTACGTTACGACCTTTTGGTCCTAAAGTTACTTTTACTGCATTTGCAAGAGCATCTACACCGCGCTTAATACCGTCACGTGCTTCGATGTCAAATTTTATATCTTTTGCCATTTTATTATAAATTTTAGTAGCCGAAAAATTCAGCTAAAAATTGGTTAATTTTAATTACGATTGAATTTGAGAAAGAAATTATACGATCGCTAGGATATCGTCTTCTCTCATGATAAGATAATCTGTACCTTCTAATTTAAGTTCGGTACCGGCATATTTGCCATAAAGAACCATATCACCAACACTAACAGTCATATCATGATCTTTGGTTCCTTTACCTACTGCCACAACTTTACCTCTTTGAGGTTTTTCTTTTGCAGTCTCTGGAATGTAGATACCTGAAGCTGTTTTAGTCTCAGCTGCTACAGGCTCGATAAGAACTCTGTCTGAAAGCGGTTTAATGTTTAGTCCCATTTTCTTTAAATTTATTTTGATTAATTAATTTTTAAATACTCGATTCTGAATATTTCGAAAATTATGCCACTCAAAAAAAGCTGACATTAATAAATAAAAAATGCCAGCTTTGTGACAAGCTGGCATTTTATTATAAAAATGGGTTTATTTTTTACTGAGCACTATCTGTAGCTGGAGCAGTTAGAGTTTGCTCGTTTTGCTGTGCTGGTGCAGGATCTGCTTCTGGTAAAGCATTTTCTACTTCGTTCTCATCAAAGATCTTAGAATCTCCAAAACCGCTGCTGCCATCCATAATAGAAACATTACTTATTAGGATAAGTACTAATAGAACGGTTGCTAATGTCCATGTACTTTTGTCTAAAAAATCGTTTGTCTTTTGTACACCACCAATTTGTTGACCGCCGCCACCAATAGAAGATGATAAACCGCCTCCTTTAGGATTTTGCACCATGATAACTACCACTAGCAAAAATGCTACGATAACTATTAAAACTAAAAAAATTGTGAATGTGCTCATTCTTTATCTGTATTATTTTCCTGTAATTTTTCGATTGCCCGAATTTGGTCTGCAAAGAAACCACTTTTTTCGGGATTTTTCAAAATTAAAATTTTATATGCCTGAATGGCTTTTTTGTAGTTTTTTTGTTCTAGGTAAACCCGTGCTAAAGTCTCTGTCATTAAGGCTTCGGGTGCCGGGCTAGAGAGATCTGGAGCAGTTGCTTTTGGTGAAGATTTAGCCGGTTTTATTTTTGGATTCTTAGAAATAAAACGGTCGATAATGTCGAATTTCTTCTGAATATTTTCTGGGGCGTCTTCTTCTTTTTTAGCTTGTTTTTGCTGCTCAAGAGGTTTGGCAGAAGTTAATCTAAGCCATTCTGAAAAGCTATGTGATTCTGCATTATTAAATTGTAGTGGTTTGCCAATTTTTAGTTGTTCTTCTGGTAACTCTTCTTCGCTTTTCTTGTTTTTTGAACGCTCAAAAAGCTCAGGATCCATCACCTTGTCAGATTCGTCCTGCTTCATTTGTATAGCTTCATCAATCGCCATACTTTTTTTGCCTAAAACTTCTATTGGTTCGTAAACCTCAAGATTGTTAAGTTTTTCCTCCTGTTTTTTAATTTGATGCGCTATGCGATTTTGGTTAAAATCGATAGAGCTTATGTATTCAAAAAGGATTTCACGGTCGGTAGTAAAAGCCGCAGTTTTTCGTAAAGCCGAATTATAAGATGGGCTATCTGCATCTTTAAGGCCTTTTAATCGAATTGCACGTGCCGCCTGAAAGTAAGGAGCATTGATAAGAATATCTTCCAAAGCACGAGTTTCCTGTGGGGAAACCTCCTCGGGATGTTCTAATAAATATGTGAAATTCTTTAAATCCATAGCTAATTTTACCAGTCGGTTAAAGCTGCATTAAAGATATCCTGTGTTATCCTGTCGTAAATTTGTTCTATTGCTGTATCTAAGGTAGAGCCAATTAACTGTTGACCAGCCGGATAATCATAATAGAAAGAAAAACGCCTGTCGAAATTTTTTTCAGGATCTAGCGTGTTATAAAATCTTACTTGAACCGCAATTGTTAGCCTGTTTTGTGCCGCTGTGTTTTGCGCAGTCGCCGTCATTGGGGCGATGTAATAATCGATAATTTCCCCTTCAAATATCAAATCGCCGTTATTATTAGTTAAGGTAAGATTTGTTTGGCTTTGGATAAGATCCTGTAAGTTAAGCTTAAAGGTTCTTTCGATTCCCGGTTCTATTAAATTTGCAGTGTTCTGGAAATTATTTACCTGAAATGTTTCTTCATCACCTTGGGATACCCCGGTAAAAGAATAAATACCGCAGGAAACTAGCGTTAAAACACTAAAAATCGATAAAATAAGTCCTAATTTCTTCATAGGTATAGATCGTAAATTTCGCTGTTTTTAGAACGAAATTCAGTAATTATAAATTGTATTGCTTGATCTTACGATAAAGTGTTCTTTCGCTAATCCCTAATTCTTCAGCCGCAGCTTTACGTTTTCCGTTATGGCGCTCTAGCGATTTTTTGATCAGTTCTAACTCTTTATCCTGAAGTGACAGGGTTTCCTCTTCTTCGATCTCTTCAGCAAAGTGATATTTGTCTTTTTCAGACAGATTTTCTGGCTCTGGAGATTCATATTCACTTCTGCTACTTTGTTGCGGTATTTGAAGTACTTCAAGATTATCGCTATCCAGATCCTCTACATTAAAATCTTCAGTGTCCTCGTCTCCATTACCGTAGATCTTTTGAATAAGCCCTTCATTTTCATCACGAACTTCCTTAGAATTGCCTTCCTGCATTAATTTTAAGGTAAGTTTTTTAAGATCGTTAAGGTCATTTTTCATGTCAAAAAGAACCTTATAAAGGATCTCTCTTTCATTACTGAAGTCGCTATCCTTTTTCTTATCTGAAATTACCGCCGGCAAATTGCTGCCCATATCTGGCAAATATTCTTTAAGCTCTTTACCATTAATTGAACGATCCTGCTCTAGAACTGAAATTTGTTCAGCAATATTTCGAAGCTGACGAATATTCCCACCCCAGTGATATTTTTGCATTAAAAGTACGGCGTCATCTTCTAATCTGATGGTTGGCATTTTATATTTTAAAGCAAAATCTGAAGCAAATTTTCTAAATAATAGATGGATATCGCCTTTACGTTCGCGAAGTGGTGGTAAATGAATTTCTACCGTGCTTAGGCGATAATAAAGATCTTCTCTAAATTTTTCTTTTTTGATCGACTCGAACATGTTTATGTTGGTCGCGGCAACGATACGAACATTTGTTTTTTGAACTTTAGAAGAACCTACTTTGATAAATTCTCCGTTTTCCAAAACACGCAAAAGTCTTACCTGGGTTGGGAGTGGCAATTCACCAACTTCATCTAAAAATATGGTACCGCCATCGGCAACTTCAAAATAACCGCTTCTTGTTTGGGTAGCGCCTGTAAATGCTCCTTTTTCGTGACCAAAAAGTTCACTATCTATAGTTCCTTCAGGAATAGCTCCGCAGTTTACAGCAATATATTTACCATGTTTACGATGCGATAGCGAGTGCACTATTTTAGGGATACTTTCTTTACCAACACCACTTTCCCCGGTTACTAGTACCGAAATATCTGTAGGAGAAACCTGGATGGCTTTTTCTATCGCTCTATTTAGTTTTGGGTCGTCGCCTATAATACCAAAACGTTGTTTTATAGCCTGTACTGATTCCATTTAAGGTGTGTGCTATTTAGTGTTATTGATTTGTTGTTAAATTTGAAACCTTAAATTTTAGATTCAATTATTCTCACTATATCCAACAGCTTCACCAATTAGTGTCGCACTGGTGCAATCGTTAACTTTTACATTTACAAAATCACCAACTTTGTAGTTCTCTTTAGGGAAAACTACTACGGTGTTTTGAGTATTTCTACCACTCCAATGTGCATCAGATTTCTTAGAAGCTTTTTCGATAAGAACTTCAACGGTTTTTCCTAAGAATTGCTCAGTTCTATATTTACTATGTTCCTGCTGAAGAGCAACAATTTCAGATAGCCGTCTTTTTTTAGTTTCTTCAGGTATATCATCTTCAAATTTTCTTGCAGCCATGGTTCCGGGTCGTTCAGAATAAGCAAACATAAATCCGAAATCGTATTTTACATATTTCATTAAAGAAATAGTATCCTGGTGATCTTCTTCGGTCTCGGTAGGAAAGCCGGTAATAATATCATGCGAAATTCCACAATCTGGGATGATTTTTTTGATATTATCGATAAGACTGAAATATTCTTCACGGGTGTGAAGACGATTCATCTTTTTAAGCATTTTATCACTACCACTTTGTACTGGTAAATGAATGTAATTGCAAATGTTGCGGTGAGCGGCCATTACTTCTATAACATCTAAGGTCATATCCTGTGGATTGGAAGTAGAAAAACGAATTCTCATTTTTGGCTGTGCTTCAGCAACCATTTTTAGAAGTGCAGCAAAATTAGTAGCCGTAGCTTTTTGCATTGGCGTCGCATCCTTAAAATCTTTTTTAAGTCCGCCACCATACCATAGATAACTATCTACATTTTGCCCTAATAAAGTGATTTCTTTATATTCTTTAGTTGCAAGATCATTAACTTCTTCGATAATACTTTGCGGGTCACGGCTACGCTCTCTACCACGAGTAAAAGGGACCACGCAAAAAGTACACATGTTATCACATCCACGGGTGATCGATACAAAAGCAGAAACTCCGTTTGTTTGTAAACGCACCGGCGAAATATCACCATAAGTTTCTTCTTTAGAAAGAATTACATTTACAGCATTTCTTCCTTCTTCAACTTCATTGATAAGATTAGGAAGATCTTTATAAGCATCTGGTCCTACGACCAGGTCTACGATTTTTTCCTCTTCAAGAAATTTACTTTTTAGTCGCTCTGCCATGCAGCCTAAAACCCCAACTTTCATGTTTGGGTTTGTACGTTTTACGGCGTTATATTTTTCAAGACGTTTTCTTACCGTTTGTTCGGCTTTCTCTCTAATCGAGCAGGTATTTACCAAAACAAGATCAGCTTCTTCTAATTGCTGGGTAGTGTTGTAACCTTCTTTAGAAAGAATAGAAGCTACAATTTCACTATCACTAAAATTCATCTGGCAACCATAAGATTCTATAAAAAGCTTACGCTTATTTTCTGTCTTTGGCTCCATTACCAGGGAGTTCCCCTGTTGCTTTTCATCAATAATCTTCTCCATAATGCTTTACTAAGCTAAGGTAATTAGGTGGCAAAGATACGTTTTAAGGTTCTTGTGACAAAGTGGCAGTAAAATTTTTTAAAATTTTTACGCAACCTTTTATAAAATCGGACATCTAAAAGATGAAAACCAATAAAAAAGGCCTGGCTTTTTGGTATTAAATGATTAAAATTTTTTAGGAAAAATTGAGAAGGGAGAAAGATTTTGAAAAAGGGGAAAAGAGTGAAACCCCCGATCAATGCTAACAAAGTCAATAAAGAATATAACACCTATGAAATAATTCTGCCTAATGATGACTGTTACCGATCGGGGTAAACACTAGTTGTAATTTGGTATAAAGATAATAAAATCAATCTATTAAGTTTCTTAATTACGATTGTTATTTATGTTTGGTTTATTTTTGCATGCCCGCCTCGTTGCGGGCATGTGATTTTTGTGTAAAATACTTTCAAAATAAGGCTCAATAGCTTATAATACTTCTAATTTAAAACCTATTTAATAAATCATTTATTAGGTTAAAAAAAAATTGATATACTTTTGCACTTACAAAAATGTAAACTATGGCAAAAAATTTAGTGATCGTGGAGTCTCCTGCCAAAGCAAAAACGATTGAAAAGTTTTTGGGGAAAGATTATAAGGTGGCTTCAAGCTTTGGGCATATAGCAGACCTACCTACCAAAGAGTTAGGAGTAGATACAGAAGGAGATTTTTCTCCTAAATATATCGTCTCTAAAGACAAGAAAGATGTAGTAAGAAAGCTTAAAGGCTTAGCGAAGGATGCTGAAATGATCTGGCTCGCAAGTGATGAGGATCGTGAAGGGGAAGCTATCGCCTGGCACCTGGCCGAAGAATTGAAGCTTAAGAATGATCGCACCAAGAGAATTGTTTTTCACGAAATCACAAAATCTGCCATTTTAAATGCGATCGAAAACCCAAGAGGTATAAACTATAATCTTGTAAATGCGCAGCAGGCAAGAAGGGTTTTAGATCGATTAGTAGGTTATGAACTTTCGCCCGTTTTATGGCGTAAAGTAAAAGGAGGACTTTCTGCCGGAAGGGTGCAAAGTGTTTCAGTAAGATTAATTGTGGAACGTGAGCGTGAGATCGAAGATTTTACTCCGGAAGCTTCCTATAGAATCGATGCTGAATTTGCTAATGCTGAAGGTAAAACTTTTAGAGCTAAACTTCCTAAGAATTTTGATACTAAAGAAGAAGCAGAAGCTTTCTTAAATGATAATTTAGGAGCCGATTTTAAAGTTGCAGATCTTACAAAAAAGCCTGCGAAAAAATCACCGGCGCCACCCTTTACAACTTCTACATTACAACAGGAAGCCTCAAGAAAATTATATTTTTCTGTAAGTAAAACGATGACTTTGGCGCAACGTCTTTACGAAGCCGGTCATATTACTTATATGAGAACAGATAGTGTAAACCTATCTGATGATGCAAGAAAAGGAGCGAAGCGTGAGATCCTTAAAGCATACGGAGAAGAATACGCTAAATCAAGACAATTTAGGGGTAAAACTAAAGGAGCGCAGGAAGCTCACGAAGCAATTCGTCCAACTAATTTTGCGAGTCACAGCGTTAAAGCAGATCGTGATGAACAGCGTTTATACGAATTGATCTGGAAACGAGCTATTGCTTCACAAATGTCTGAGGCGCAATTGGAGCGAACCAATGTAAAGATCGAAGCGAATAAACACGATAAACTTTTTACCGCTAATGGTGAAGTATTGAAATTCGAAGGTTTTTTAAAGGTTTATTTAGAGGGAAGTGACGACGAAGATTCTGAAGAGCAAAGCGGAATGCTGCCAGATATGAAGGTGAATGAAGAGCT
This sequence comes from Zunongwangia mangrovi, assembly GCF_900112105.1. Taxonomy (GTDB): domain Bacteria; phylum Bacteroidota; class Bacteroidia; order Flavobacteriales; family Flavobacteriaceae; genus Zunongwangia; species Zunongwangia mangrovi. Next base: position 1,137,827 of record NZ_FOKV01000001.1, read on the forward strand.
TCAGAATATTTTTATAAATGCTACTGAACGTTTTACGAGACCGCCTTATCGCTATACTGAAGCATCTTTAGTTAAAAAGTTAGAAGAGTTAGGGATAGGTAGACCATCTACTTATGCGCCTACGATTTCAACTATTCAGAATAGAAATTATATAGAAAAAGGTTCTGTTGATGGAACAGAACGTGAATACACTCAATTTATCCTTGAGAACGGGAAAATTTCAGAAAAGAAATTAAGCGAAACCGTAGGGAGTGATAAAGGAAAATTAGTACCCACTGCAGTAGGAAAGGTAGTAAATGATTTTTTAGTGAATCATTTTTCTAATATTCTTGATTACAATTTCACAGCAAAAGTAGAGCAAAGCTTTGATGATATTGCTGAAGGAAATGAAGAATGGACAAAAATGATGAAGGATTTTTATACCGATTTTCATCCCCATGTCCAGGATGTTGCAAAGAACGCAGATCGTGAAGTTGGAGAGCGAATCCTAGGAGAAGATCCTGAAACTGGAAAGCCGGTAAGTGTGCGTTTAGGGAAATTTGGACCAATGGTTCAGATAGGATCTGTAGAAGACGATGAAAAGCCAAAATTTGCAAGTTTAGGTCCAGATCAAACCTTAGATAGTATTACTTATGAAGAGGCGATGGATCTTTTTCAACTTCCGAAGGAATTAGGTGAATATAAAGGAGAAAAAGTAGAGGTAAATAATGGCCGTTATGGACCTTATGTGAAATTCGGTAAAAAATATGTCTCTTTAGAAAAAGGGGAAGATCCAATGAGTGTTGATTTTGATCGCGCTATGGAGCTTATCAAAGAAAAAGAGAAAGCAGATGCTCCTATTTATGAATATGAGGATATGCCTGTTCAAAAAGGAGTCGGTCGTTTTGGTCCTTACTTAAAATGGAATGGTATTTTTATTAATGTGAATAAAAAATACGATTTCGATAATTTGTCTGATGAGGATATTGTAGAACTTATCGAAGATAAGAAGCGTAAGGAGCGCGAGAAGATCATTAGCAATTGGGAAGAAGAAGGAATTAGAGTCGAGAAGGCCAGGTGGGGTAGATCTAATGTTATAAAAGGTAAGACAAAAGTTGAAATGCCTAAAACAGTAGATGCTACTAAGATTACTTTAGAGGAAGCAAAAGAGATCATAGCTAAAAAAGCGCCAAAGAAAAAAGCGGCTAAAAAGACTACTAAAAAGAAGACAACTGCTAAAAAAACGACTAAGAAAACAACGAAGAAAACTTCCAAAAAATAACTGAATGGAATTGGATTTTTTAAGTCCTGTAAGTGATGAGTTGATAAGTTATGCTGAAGCTTTGAGTCAGCATAGTATTGGTGCAAAAGCAAAATTTAATTCGGTTTTAAACGGCTTGCCAGATCTAACTGATGTTCAGATCGCTATAGTTGGAATTCGGGAAAATCGTTTAGCTGAATCTTATGAAGACGAACTTTTGAATTTCGACGGAATAAGAAAGGCTTTTTATAGTTTGTTCCCGGGGAATTGGCATGTGAATATTGCAGATCTTGGAGATATCCAGCAGGGAGATAGTGTAAAGGATACCTATTTTGCTGTAGAAAAAACGGTAGCCGAATTAGTGAAAATGGATGTTATTCCGGTTTTACTCGGTGGTTCACAGGACCTTATTTATGCACAGTACCGTGCCTACGATACCTTAGACGAAATGGTGAACCTTGTAAATGTAGATGCAAGATTTGATCTTGGAGATGCAGAACAGGTAATCTCTAATAAATCTTATGTTTCTAAGATCATAGTAAACGAACCTTACAATTTATTCAATTATTCTAATATTGGATATCAAACCTATTTTAATTCTCAGGATGAAATAGAGTTGATGGATAGATTATTTTTTGATGCTTATCGTCTGGGTGAAATTAGTAATGATATTTCACTTATCGAACCCATAATGAGAGCGGCCAATTTAGTTAGTGTAGATTTAAATTGTGTGGATTCTGGATCTCTGGGAACTACATTTTTTAGATCGCCAAATGGATTTAATGGTAAAGAGATCTGTGCAATTTCTAGATATGCCGGCTTAAGTGATAAGGTAAGTTCTTTTGGAGTTTTTGAATATAATTCATCTTTAGGAGAATTGTCTAATATGTTGTTAGCGCAGATGATCTGGTATTTTGCTGAAGGTGTTAACTACAGGAATAACGAGAATACTTTAGCGGCAAAACAGGAATTTATTAAATATCAGGTGCCAATTGATGATGATGTACTAGTGTTTTTTAAAAGTCCGGTTAGCGGTCGGTGGTGGATCGAAATTCCGTACGTAGCAGATGCTAATACTAAATTAAAAAGAAGCACGTTATTACCATGTAGTGAAGAAGATTATTTGGAAGCCTGCAATCAGGTTATTCCAGAAAGATGGTATAAAGCAAAAAGAAAAAACGAAGTTTAATAGACTTTGGCCAAGCCTATATATATTGTAATTTTCTTAAAACTATTGTTTTTTAGAAAATAATTAGATAGGTTTACTGCCTTAAATTGAGATGTCTTAACCTAAAAAGTATTATGAAGAAAATTGTTTCGCTGGTTGCTGTTCTTGCTTTAATCTACAGTTGTGGAAGTAATGACAGAGGGCAACTTGTAGGTGCGGAAGGAAAAAGATGGAACCCTGAAGAACCTTTTGGGATGGTGTTGGTCCCGGGAGGATCGTTTATTATGGGGAAGTCTGATGATGATATAGCAGGACAACTAAATGCTCCGCCAAAGACGGTTACAGTCAACTCATTTTACATGGACGAAACCGAAATTACGAATTCTGAATACCGCCAATTTGTAAATTACGTCAAAGATTCAGTTGTGCGCGTTATGCTTGCAATGGAAGCAGAGCTTGAAGGAGCTACTCCAGGTGCAGATGGTATTGGAGAGTATGCTTTTGCAGATGCAGATGAATCAGATCTTACTCCGTATCAGCAATATATGCTAGAGACTTATGGTACAGGAGGAGAAATGGATGCCTATGAAAACCGTAAATTAAATAAAGATATAGATATTGAGTGGGATACTGAAGATTATCCAGATGTAGCCTATGCTCGAGTAATGGATCAATTATACATTCCGCAGGAAGATGCTTTTAACGGAACCAGAACGATAGATGTAAAGCAACTAAAATTTAAGTATAGCTGGATGGATGTTCAGGCTGCAGCGAGAGGAACAGGTGAACGTCGTGATTATGTAAAAACTGAAGTTGTTGAGGTATATCCAGATACTGCAGTTTGGATCAAAGATTTTAATTATTCTTACAATGAGCCTATGCATAACGATTATTTTTGGCATAGTGCTTTTGATGATTATCCTGTAGTGGGAGTTAACTGGAAACAAGCCAGAGCTTTTTCACAATGGAGAACAAAATACAATAACGACTTTCGTAAATCCAGAGGAGATAATAATGTTCCTCATTACAGATTACCTACTGAAGCAGAATGGGAGTATGCCGCACGTGGAGGTTTAGAAGGAGGAACTTACCCATGGGGAGGTCCTTATACTAAAAATGATCGTGGATGTTTTATGGCTAACTTCAAGCCTTTAAGAGGTGATTATGCTGCAGACCAAGCTTTATATACTGTTGAAGCAAAATCTTTTGATCCTAACGGATATGGATTATATAATATGGCTGGTAACGTGGCAGAATGGGTTAACTCTTCTTACGATGCTTCATCTTATGATTATATGTCTTCTATGAATCCTACCGTAGATGATTATGAGGATCCTAGAAAAGTAGTAAGAGGTGGATCTTGGAAAGATGTGGCTTACTTCTTACAGGTGTCATCGAGAGACTACGAGTATGCAGATTCAGCAAGAAGTTATATTGGTTTTAGAACAGTGCAGGATTATCTAGGTAACGACGTGCCACTTAACCAACAAACGCCTTCAAATTAGAATAACCAACAACCCCCTAAATAACAATCTAAAAAACTTAATCATTATTTATTATGGCACAATCAAAAACTAGAGCGAAAATTATGAATATGGTATACGGTATTGGTGCAGCCGTAGTTATCATTGGAGCGCTTTTTAAAATTATGCACTGGCCTTTTGGTAACGAGATGTTGATAGCTGGTCTTGTAACTGAAGCATTTGTTTTCCTTGTATCTGCTTTTGAACCTGTGGACGAAGGATACGATTGGTCCCTTGTTTATCCAGAATTAGCACAGGGAAGTGCAGCGATCACATCCCCAAGAAAAAAAGAAACAGTGATCGAAGAGACTAAAGATGCACAGGGAATGCTTTCTAAGAAACTAGATGAAATGTTACGCGATGCAAAAGTAGATGCTTCGTTAATGAGTAGTCTTGGAGATAGTATAAGGAACTTTGAAGGTGCTGCCAAAGGTATAGCGCCAACTGTAGATGCCATGGCATCACAGAAAAAATATAGCCAGGAATTAACAACTGCTGCAACTCAAATGGAAACTCTAAATAGTATATATAAAGTTCAGGTAGAATCTGCATCTAAGCAAGCTGAAGTTAATAAGGCTGTGGCTGAAAATGCTGGCAAGCTTAAAGCTGAGATGGATTCTCTAACTGAAAACTTAGCTTCTTTAAATGGAGTTTATGGTGGTATGCTTACTGCTATGAATGTACAAAGAAGAGCTTAATTTTTTTGATACTTTATATTAATAAACTAATTAGAAAATAAATAAATGGCATCAGGAAAACAAAGCCCTAGACAGAAGATGATCAACCTGATGTATTTAGTGTTCATCGCGATGATGGCGCTTAATATGTCTAAGGAGGTTCTTGTAGCCTTTGGTTCGATGAATGAAAGGTTAGAGGAATCTAACGCCACTACCGAGCAAAGAAATGTTGCAGCAATGCAAGGTTTACAAACCAAAGCAAACGAGCAAGCTGAAAAGTATGCTGAGTTGGCTCAAAAAGCAGAAACTATAAATCAATTATCTCAGGAATTAGATACTTATATTGCTGGGGTGAAAAATGATTTAACCGGAGAATTAGATGATCCAAAGGATTATCAAGCGATGGATAAAACAGATGTTTTAGACGAGAAGTTCTTTAAAGGAGGTAAAATTAGTCCTGAAGGTCAGGAATTTGTAGATAAGATAAACACTTATCGTGAAAGTATTATCAATATTTTAGGAGAAGAGTTTAGTTCTTTAAATAATGAAATTGCTCGTAAGTTCAATACCGATGAGGTAGAAGATAGTGAAGGAACAAAAAAACCATGGCTAACTTATAACTTTGAAGGCTTTCCACTAATAGCTTCAATCACTCAGTTAACTCAATTGCAATCTGATGTTAAAACTACTGAGAATGATGTTCTATCAGCCATGTTAGCTGGACAGTTACAAGAGGAAGTTTCTATGAGTAATTATACCACGATCTTGCAAGCTGAAAAATCAGCTTATTATCAGGGTGAAACTTTTAACGGAGCTATTGTTCTTGGGAGAAGTGATGAAACTACAAAGCCTAATAAAATTGAATTAAAATTAGACGGGAGAACACTTTCTGAAGATGATTATTCCCTTCAGGGTGGTAGAGTTGTGCTAAACGTTCCGGCAGGAAATGCAGGGGATCACACAATTACTGGTCAACTTGTGTTTAATGAAGGAGAAGAGGATCCTATAGAGGTTCCTGTAAACCAAAAGTTTGCTGTAATCCCAAAACCAAATTCAGCAACAATTTCTGCAGATAAAATGAATGTTCTTTATCGTGGAGTAAAAAACCCATTGACCATTTCAATGGCTGGTGTTCCAGATAATAATGTTCAGGCAAATGCACCTGGTTTATCAAGAACTTCTGGAAGTAGTTATGTAATGGATGTAACTTCACTTCAGCAAAGAGAAGTTAAGATCAATGTCACGGGAACAATTGACGGGAAAAGTTACCCTTCTAGTTCAACATTCAGAATTAAAGATATTCCAAGTCCGGTTGGATCAATACGAAGAGAAACTGGTTCAGTAAAAATGCAGAGAAACAGTTTAGAAGGTTCTGAGGTAGGAGCTGAGCTACCAGATTTCGACTTCGATATTGGGTTAAGAGTAACAGGATTTAGCTTTAAAGTTTCTGGACAACCAACGGTTACTGTTAGAGGTAATAGGTTAGATAATGCTGCTAAGGCTGCATTGCGTAGAGCTGGTAGAGGAGAAACTGTACAAATCTTTGATATTGACGCTACTCTAACTACTAATAGTGGTTATAAGCTTAAGAAGATAGCTCCGGTTTTTATAGAACTTACGAATTAAGAAAAGTAGAATATTATGAAAGGGAAATATATAATATATAGTTTGTTTTGGCTTGTTAGTTTTTCTGGCGTAGCACAAACAGCTAATATTTTAAATGCTGAAAAACCTGAAGATATTGGGAAGTCACGTAATGCGGAAATCGCAGAAAATGTTGATGGAGGCCCTTTAGAGTATGGTTATGTAGATGATCGTGATGTACTGTGGTCTAAAGGTACCTGGGAGATCATCGATTTAGATGAACGAGTGAATTTTCCTTTGTATTATCCCGTTGATACTTTAAATATTTCAGCAAATAGAAGATCCTTGTATGATGTTTTGATTAGAGCTATTAAAGATGGTAAGATCGAAAATATTTATGCGGATTCTTATTTTACTGAAAAAAGGACATTAAAAGATATTCAGGCAACAATTTCTAAAGTTGATACAACAGATTACGGTATCGAACAGTATAATGCCGGTCAGGAAGTTGAAGAACAGTTTATAGATCGTAGAGATCTTGGAGCTGCAGATATTCAGGAATATAAGATTCGTGGTATTTGGTACTTTGATAAAAGACAGGCCGAACTGAAATATAGAATTTTAGGAATTGCACCTAGAGCTCCAGATGTTAACTTTATTGATGATTCTGAACTTGGGAATGAATTAGTAGATCTTTTCTGGGTTTGGTATCCAGATGCCAGAGAAGTACTTTATGATGCAAAAGCTTATATTGGTAATAATACGACCATTTCTTTTGATCAACTCTTAAATGCGAGACGATTTAATGCTGTGATCTTCAAAGAAGATAATGTGCAGGGCGATCGCCAAATCAATGATTATATTGTTGATAATAGCTTTCTACAATTATTGGAATCTGAACGTATTAAGGAGCAGATTAGAAATTTTGAACAGGATATGTGGAATTATTAAGAGATAATTCTTTATAAATAATTGAAAAGCGCCTTTTAGAGGCGCTTTTTTTATTCTTAATTTGTAGTTTTTAAACATAAATTATGCTGGATTATATAGTTGTTGGTTTAGGACTTAGCGGAATCGCAATTTCAAGTCAGTTGCAAAAACGAGGGCGCAGTTTTGTTGTTTTTGAAGATAATTCTCAAACTTCAACAAAAGTTGCTGGCGGAATTTATAATCCGGTTATTTTAAAGCGATTTACGCTTGCTTGGGAAGCCGATAAACAGATAAATTATTCCATTCCATTTTATCAAAAATTGGAAGAGGAGCTTGATGAAAAGCTTTTAAAACCATTCAATATTTACCGTAGATTTCATTCGATTGAAGAACAGAATAACTGGTTTGAGGCTGCCGATAATTTCAGATTATCTCCATTTTTAAATACACAACTTATACGGCAGGTAAATAATGCTATTCCCGGAGATTTTTCATTTGGGAAAGTAGAGAAAACTGGAGCTTTGGATACTGAATTACTTGTTAGAACCTATAGAGAATACCTTGAAAAACATCAAATATTAAAAAATCAACGCTTCGATTATTCTAAACTGAAAATTAGTGGGAAGGGCGTTTCTTATGATGGGCTGGAAGCCAGAAATATTATTTTTTGTGAGGGTTTTGGAGTTGTAAATAATCCTTATTTCAATTATTTGCCGTTGCGAGGGAATAAAGGTGAGTATCTAGTGATTAGATCGGAAGAACTTCAGTTAAAACAGGCTGTAAAATCATCGATTTTCATCCTTCCGTTAGGAAATGATTTATACAAGGTTGGGGCGACTTATAATCATCAGGATAAAACTCAGGCCCCCACCTTAGCAGCAAAAGAAAAATTGAAGATGGATCTTGATAAAATGATCAATTGCAAATACGAAATTGTAGATCAGGTTGCCGGGATACGCCCAGCGACATCAGATCGTCGTCCGTTGGCAGGAAATCATCCAGAGCATCAACGATTGTTTATCTGTAATGGTTTTGGAAGCCGTGGTGTTTTAATAGCTCCTTTGATTTCAGAAAAGCTGCTTAATTTTATAGAAGATGAAATTCCGTTACCGCCAGAGGTTGATATTCGGCGTTTTCAGAAGAAATTTTATAGATCCTGATTTTGCCGTTTTGCCTTCGCAACAGCGTCCTTATCGTAATTCAGGAAAAAATTAATCCATATATTTCTCGAAAGGCGCATGATTATAGGCATAAAGATAATTAACGTCCCAACGATAGCGAAGAAGGAAGTTAATAATCCGCCGCCCAAAAAATAATGTGCAATGATAAAGGAAGCAACAGCAAACGCAACTCCAACCGCATAACTAACATACATAGCTCCATAAAAGAAAGAAGGCTCTATTTTGTACTTAGTCCCGCAATGTGAACAATGCTCGTGCATTTCGTACACCTTGCTTAGTTTAAAAGGGTTTTTCTCTTTGTACATGCTTTCTTCCTGGCATACAGGACAGGTGCCGGTGAATATGCTATACAACTTAGTGCCTTTTAAGAATTTCATAATATTTTTTTTGCATTACAAATTTAGTCATCTTTGCACGAATCATAAGATACTTTAGTTACAATAATGCTCAACATACATAATCTTTCAGTCTCTTTTCAAGGAGAATATTTATTTCAGGAAATTAGTTTTCGTTTAGGTTCCGGTGACCGTATAGGTCTTATTGGTAAAAATGGAGCCGGGAAATCTACAATGTTAAAAATTATTTCTGGAGATCAGGAATATGATAGCGGACAGATTGCCAAGGATAAAGATCTAAGAATTGGTTTTCTTAAGCAGGATATCGATTTTGTACAGGGTCGTACTGTTTTAGATGAAGCTTATCAGGCTTTTGAAGAAATTAAACGCCTGGAGGCTAAAATGAATGAAATTAATCATCAATTAGCAACGCGTACAGATTACGAGAGCGATTCTTATACAGAGTTAATTCAGGAGCTTACCGATGTTACCCATCAATATGAAATTATTGGTGGTTATAATTACGAAGGAGAAACAGAGAAAGTTTTGCTTGGTCTTGGTTTTAAAAGAAAAGATTTCGAAAAGCTTACCGATACTTTTTCTGGAGGATGGCGAATGCGAATAGAACTAGCAAAGCTTTTACTTCAGAATAACGATATTTTATTGCTCGATGAGCCTACTAACCACCTTGATATTGAAAGTATCATTTGGTTAGAAAGTTTCCTTAATTCTTATCCCGGTTGTGTGATCTTAGTTTCTCACGATAAAATGTTTTTGGATAATGTAACCAACCGAACAATAGAAATTTCCTTAGGCCGAATTTACGACTATAAAAAGCCATATTCTAAATATTTAGAGCTAAGAGGTGAACTCCGAGAACAGCAACTGGCTGCTCAGAAAAATCAGCAAAAAGAGATTGAGCAGACAGAGAAGCTTATCGAAAAATTTAGAGCAAAAGCTTCTAAAGCTTCGATGGCACAGTCATTAATAAAAAAGCTGGATAAGGTTAATCGTATCGAAGTAGATGAAGATGATAATGCGGTGATGAATATTAGTTTTCCGGTTTCTGTTCAGCCTGGGAAAGTGGTTGTAGAAGCCGAGCATGTGGGTAAGGCGTACGGTGAACACCAGGTTTTAGATGATATTAATTTACTTATCGAGCGTGGAAGTAAGATCGCTTTTGTTGGACAAAACGGTCAGGGAAAAACAACCTTGGCGAAAATTATAATCGATGAAATTTCTCACTCCGGAAATCTAAAATTAGGGCATAACGTTCAGCTGGGTTATTTTGCACAAAATCAGGCCGATTATTTAGACGGAGAAAAAAGTATTTACGACACCATGGTCGATGCTGCAAACGAGAGCAATAGATCAAAAGTTCGTGACATGCTGGGATCGTTCTTATTCCGTGGGGACGATGTAGAAAAAAAAGTGAAAGTTTTATCTGGAGGGGAACGTAACAGGTTGGCGCTTTGTAAAATGTTGCTACAGCCTTTTAATGTGCTGGTAATGGATGAGCCTACCAACCACCTGGATATTAAATCTAAAAATGTTTTAAAAGAAGCCTGTAAGAACTTTGAAGGAACCTTAATCATTGTTTCTCACGACAGGGATTTTCTTCAGGGCTTAACAAGTACCGTTTACGAATTCAGAAATAAAAAGATAAAAGAGTATTTAGGCGATATCGATTATTATTTAGAGCAGCGTAAACTTGAAGATATGCGTGCGGTGGAGAAAAGAGATAAAACTCCAAAAGCTACGGTAAAAAAAGAAACTACAGAAAAGCAATCTTACGAAGACCAGAAAAAATTAAAAGGGCTAAATAACAGGTTGAGTAAAATAGAGTCTAAAATCACTAAAATTGAAAAGGATCTTAAAAAGAAAGATCACGAATTAGCAACTAATTACGAAAAGACTATTGCCCAGCCAAACTTTCTGGATAGTTACAACGATAAGAAGAAGCACTTAAAATCCTTAATGAAGGAATGGGAGGGTGTACAGCTGGAAATAGAGGGTATTAGCTAGTTTCTTAAAAAATTAAGATATTCAATTAAACTTTAACGGGTTTTAAGAGTCCAATTAAATAATTATGGATAAACGCAAAATAATTCTTTCAGTTCTTGGACTCCTACTTATCGTTGGAGCCGTATTTGCAGCGAAGTGGATCATCGATAGTAACGTAAAAGAGGATCCCAAAATTCAAAAGGTTGTAAAAAACGTATTTGTAAAAACAGTAAAAAACGACACTGTTCCTATTAGTATTCCCGCTAATGGAAATGTTTCTGCTTTAAGAAAACTCGAACTTTACTCAGAAGTTCAGGGGATATTTAGAAGTAGTAGTCATAATTTCTTGCCCGGGCAGGAATATAAAAGAGGTCAGGTTTTATTGAATATCGATTCTGCGGAATATGCCGCCAGCGTACAATCGGCTAAAAGTGATCTTTATAACAGTATCACAGCGATAATGCCAGATTTACGTTTGGATTATCCTGAAGTCTTCGAAAAATGGCAGGATTATTTAAACAATTTCGGCATTAATAAATCTGTTCCTGATCTTCCTGAGATCGAAAATGATAAAGAAAAGTACTTTATAAGTGGTCGAGGTATCGTATCGTCTTATTATAATATTAAAAATCTGGAAGAGCGTTTGCGCAAATATACGCATGTTGCGCCTTTCAATGGTATTTTAACCGAAGCTTTAGTAAAAGAAGGAACACTTATTAGATCTGGACAAAAACTGGGTGAATTTATAGATCCATCGGTTTATGAGCTTCAGGTTTCCATTGCCAAAAAGTTTAGTGATCTATTAGCGATTGGTAAAGAAGTAAAACTTCAGAATTTAGATAGAACTCAAGAATACACTGGTACTGTAAGCCGAATTAACGGAAGGGTAAATCTTGAAACACAAACCATCCAGGTGTTTATTCGCGTTGAAGGGCAAAACATCCAGGAAGGGATGTATTTAGAAGCAATGCTCGATGCCAAGGAAGAACCAAATGCACTTGAAATTCCGAGGGAATTATTAGTAGAGCGTTCTAAAGTGTACGTGGTAAAAGATAGCGTTTTAGACTTGGTTCGTGTAGAGCCGGTATATTTTAGTACAGAAACTGTTGTTGTAAAAGGTTTAGAAGACGGTACAAAAATGCTTGCAGCATCTGTGCCGGGAGCTTATGCCGGGCAGTTAGTAAATGCTGAAGAAATAGAAGACACCGCAAAAACAGAATAGCTGTGAGAAAACTTATTGGTTACTTTATAAAGTACGAAGTTGCGGTAAATATCGTAATTATCGCCTTCCTTCTATTTGGAGCGATTGGAGCCTTTACACTAAAATCATCGTTTTTTCCACTAGAGGAAAGCCGAATGATCAATATAAATGTCACTTATCCAGGATCTGCACCAGAGGAGATCGAAGAAGGAATTATTCTTAAAATAGAGGATAATTTAAAAGGTTTAGATGGGATAGAACGGGTTACCTCCGTTGCACGTGAGAGCGGTGGATCGATCACGGTAGAGATCGAGCGCGACGAGAATATAGACGTGATGCTTACCGAAGTGAAAAATGCGGTAGATCGCGTTCCCACTTTTCCTACCGGAATGGAACCTTTAATCGTTGCAAAAGAAGAATCTATACGTCCTACCATTAGGTTTGCCATTAGTGGAGAGAAAATTCCGCTGGTAACTTTAAAAAGAATCAGTGAGCAGATAGAAAATGATCTGCGAATGATGGACGGTATTTCTCAGATCGAAATTGATGGTTTTCCTGAAGAAGAAATTGAAATCGCCGTTAGAGAAAATGACCTTCTAGCATACAATCTTACATTTGAAGAAGTAGCCCAGGCTGTTTCTGGAGCTAATATTTTAACCACCGGGGGAACTATTAAAACCAGCAGTGAGGATTATCTAATTAGAGCTAATAATCGTTCTTATTATGCTGAAGATCTTCAGGATCTTGTTTTAAAATCTACCACTAGTGGTGAAATCATAAGACTTTCTGATGTTGCCAGGGTTTCAGATCAATTTTCAGAAACACCCAATGCATCTTTTTTCAATGGAAATCAGAGTGTGAATATTACGATAAGTAACACCAATTCTGAAGATCTTTTGGCTGCGGCAGAACAGGTTAACGAGTATATTGAAGATTATAATCGAAGAAGCAGTAATGTGCAACTGGATGTTATTTTTGATTCTTCTATTCGATTACAGCAAAGAACCCAGCTTTTAGTAGAAAATGGAGTGATGGGAATTGTATTGGTACTTTTCTTTTTATCACTTTTCTTAAATACACGACTTGCTTTTTGGGTAGCATTTGGTTTACCGGTTGCATTTTTAGGGATGTTCATTTTTGCTGAACAATTCGGGGTAACCATAAACGTACTTTCTCTATTTGGGATGATCATTGTGATCGGGATCCTGGTGGACGATGGTATTGTAATTTCAGAAAATATCTATCAGCACTTCGAGATGGGTAAAAACCCTATCAAAGCGGCTTTAGATGGAACGATCGAAGTTGTACCTCCAATTATTTCAGCAATAATTACTACAATATTAGCTTTTGCGAGTTTTCTTTTTCTGGATAGCCGGATCGGCGAATTTTTTGGCGAAGTATCTACCGTAGTGATGCTAACGCTGGTGGTTTCGTTAGTAGAAGCACTAATTATTTTACCTGCGCACATTGCGCACTCAAAAGCTTTAAAGCGTAATGCACCAAAACCAAAGTCAGCCATAGGCAGATTTTTTGAGAAGATGCGAAATGTAAATAAGGTTGGTGATCGTGTGATGATCTATCTGCGAGATAAACTATACGCACCAATTTTAGATTTTATTCTTAGACAGCAGATTTTAAGTATCGGGATTCTTTTGGCGGTTTTAATTTTGACTTTTGGAGCAATTGGGGGTGGTATTATTAGAATAACTTTATTTCCAAGTGTAGCGAGTGATAGAATTTCGATAGATCTTTTAATGCCTGAAGGTGTTAATCCTGAACGAACAGATTCTATCATTACAATGGTTGAAAATGCAGCCTGGAAGGTTAATGAGGATTTTACAGAGCGACAAACTGGAAACCTTTCTGTAATAGAAAATACGATAAAAAGAGTAGGACCGGGAAATAATAAAGCTTCTGTACAGGTTAACTTATTGCCGGGTGAGGAGCGTGATTTTGGGGCTCCAGAAATCACCAATGCTATTAGAGATGAAGTTGGTCCTGTTTATGGTGTAGAAACCTTAACCTTTGGTTCTGGAGGAAATTTTGGTGGCGATCCTGTTTCGGTTTCATTACTGGGGAATAATCTTGAAGAACTAGAGGCTGCAAAAAAAGATCTTAAAGCGATTTTTGAAAATAATCCGCTGCTTAAAGATGTGAACGATAGCGATCCTAAGGGAATTAAAGAAATTAATATCAATCTTAAGAATAACGCCTACGCTTTAGGCTTAGATCTTGCCGAAGTAATGCGACAGGTAAGAAATGGTTTCTTTGGGACGCAGGCACAGCGTTTTCAGCGTGGGCAGGATGAGATTCGCGTTTGGGTGCGTTACGATCTTGAAAACCGATCCTCGATAAATGATCTTGATGATATGCGTATCGTAACACCATCAGGAAATCGTGTTCCTTTCGATGAGATCGCTAATTATGAAATTATTCGTGGAACCGAATCTATTAGCCACCTTGATGGAATGCGAGAAATTCGTGTAAGCGCAGATATGGAAGATCCTAACGGAAGTTCTACAGATATTCTTACCGATATTCAGGAAAATGTAATGCCAGATCTATTGGCGAAATATCCAAGTTTAAGTGTGTCTTACGAAGGTCAAAATCGTGAAGCGGGAAAACTGGTAAGTTCAGCAAGTGCCGTTTTACCGGTTATTTTATTCCTGATTTATGCAACTATAGCTTTTACCTTCAGAAGTTACAGTCAGCCATTCTTATTAATGTTAATGATTCCATTCAGTGTAATTGGTGTTGCCTGGGGGCATTGGGTTCACGATTTTCCTATCAATATGCTTTCAGCATTAGGAATTATTGCCCTGGTGGGAATTATGGTGAACGATGGGCTCGTTCTTATAGGGAAATACAATGGAAATTTACGGGATGGTTTAAAATTCAAAGAAGCAATCTACGAAGCAGGGAAATCGCGTTTTAGAGCCATCTTTTTAACGTCTTTAACCACGATTGCCGGGATGGCACCATTACTTTTAGAAAAGAGCAGACAGGCGCAATTCTTAAAGCCAATGGCAATTTCAATAAGTTACGGGATTGCAATTGCTACCTTATTAACGCTATTTTTATTACCATTACTACTATCGATCACCAATAGTATAAAAGTGGAAAGCAAATGGCTGGCCACTGGAAATAGGGTAGAACGAGAATCTGTAGAGCGAACAATTAAAGAATTACACGAATCTGAAAAAAATAGAGATGAATACTAAGATTATACATTTTACGATCTTTTTCTTCGGGTTGCTATGTTTTTCAGTGAACGCGCAAGAAAGTATACAGGATAGCTTGCTTACCAAGGACGAGGTTATTGCCAGGGCCTTAGAAAGTAATTTCGGTATAAAAATGGCCAATAATAAT
The DNA here is from genome assembly GCF_900112105.1 of Zunongwangia mangrovi. Lineage (GTDB taxonomy): Bacteria > Bacteroidota > Bacteroidia > Flavobacteriales > Flavobacteriaceae > Zunongwangia > Zunongwangia mangrovi. The sequence continues at coordinate 1,153,039 of NZ_FOKV01000001.1, forward strand.
GTTGAAATTGCAGAAAATAATCAGAGTATTTTAAACTCGGGTTATTTACCAAGTGTAAGAGCTGTTGGAGGATATAATTACGATCTAAATGATCGACTAACCGAACCAGAAGAAGGAGATGATGTAGATCAGCGTGGTATCGAGGGAGAATCTTATAGCACTTCGATAAACCTGGATTATACGCTTTTTGATGGTTTAGGCCGATTTTATAATTATAAAAGCTTAAAAGAACAGTATAATCTTTCGCAGCTAGAAGCCAGGGAAACTATAGAGAATACGATCCTTCAGCTTTTAACGGTGTATTATGAAGTAGCAAGATTAAGCGAAAACATGGAGGTTTTAGAAGAAACGCTTCAAATTTCTCAGGAACGTGTAAAAAGAGCCGAATATCAATTTGAGTATGGGCAGTCCAACAATCTTGTAGTTTTAAATGCTCGAGTAGATGTGAATACCGATAGTATTAATATTATCGAAACCCGCCAGCAATTACAAAACACAAAAAGAGATTTGAATGTGATTTTAAACAGGGATATCAATAATCGCCAATTTCAGGTAGATACATTGGTCAATTTTATACCAGAGTTGCAAATCGAGTCGTTCTTAGAGCAATCTGCTTACAATAACGTAAGCTTGCTTCAGGCGCAAAGCAATATTATTATTAGTGATTATGATATTAAAGTAAGTAAATCTGGATATTTACCAACAGTTGGACTTACTGGTTCTTATGGGTGGAATAGAAATATTAGTGCTGCTACAGCCTTTTTTCCGGGTTCTATCACAACTACAGATGGACTCTCAGCCGGTTTAAATTTATCCTGGGATCTATTTGATGGTGGGCAAACCAGTGTCGCTATTCAGAATGCAAAAATTAGTAAGGAAAATCAAAAACTTCAGAAAAAACAGATAGAGTTAGAAGTAGAACGTGATATCGCTAATGCATTGGGAGATTACGAAAATAAGCTTTATATCTATCGCGTTCAGGAAGAAAATGTACTTACCAACCAGGATAATTTTAATCGTTCTGAAGAACAATATCGATTAGGACAAATATCTTCGATCGAGTTTAGACAGGCGCAAATTAATTTGTTGGATGCCAAAACGAGTCTTAATTTAGCTAAATACGATGCAAAATTAGCCGAATTGCAATTGCTGCAATTAACCGGGCAATTGCTGAATATTGAGTTTTGATATGTTTGAACACTTTTTTCAATGTCCGTATTGCTGGGAAGAGATCTCAGTACTTTTAGATCCTTCTGTACGACAACAGACTTATATCGAAGATTGTGAGAATTGTTGTAATCCAATAGAATTTAGAGTAGCTTTTCAGGATGGCGAACTAATTGAGTTTGCCGCAGATAGTATAGAACAATAGCAAGATTTTTTGATTTTCGATACTTTTTAGTTCTTTTTTTTGCTGCGGAAAATTTATCGCATCTCATTATTCAAGATTGTAAAGAAAATTGAAATTTTTTTCGATAACCCAAATAAGGTGAAATTTCAGAATCTTCTGGATGTTTATTTTGAAATGAATTGATCCTAAGTGATTTGACTGAAGCGAATTTGTATAAAAATGTTTCTTCAAAATATCCAATTTTGATATTCATTATAAAGACTGAATATTTTTCTGAAAAAAGTTTTGGAGAAGTGAAAAAGCGTCGTATATTTGCATCCCGATAACGCAATAAGCGATATCAAGACATACTGAAATAAGATATTATACAATATATATCGCGGGATAGAGCAGTAGGTAGCTCGTCGGGCTCATAACCCGAAGGTCACTGGTTCGAGTCCAGTTCCCGCTACTAAGAAAAAGCCAGCAGAAATGCTGGCTTTTTTATTTTACAACTTTTAGTAAGACATTTTTCAGTTTGATATTGTAAAGAATTATAGGTTTTCTTCTTCTATAAAATTCCCATACAAAAAATTGAATTTAATAGTTTCTTCGAAATGAACCTTAGGTTTTAGTTCTACTTAAAGCATAGATTTGCAGTGATTTTTTATTCCCTGCCTTTTTAAGTGTTTAAAATATATAAATGATGAATTTTTATATGCTATTATTAGGACTCTTAGCCTGTATTCTATACCAAAATCTTTTTATAGAATAAATTTGAGTTCGTTCTTCTTCAGTTATTCTTCAATTTTAAAAAATACATGTAACAAATACATTAAAACCATTTAATTATCTGTTTTATAAGGTTTTACTGTCTATTTGCTACTTCTTCCTTTTTCGATCTTTATCGTTGAATATCAAATGTAACATAGCGTAAAGTATTTGTAACATGCTTTGGTTTGTTAAAGCAAATTAACAGATATATTTGATTCTGTTAACAAAACCTAAAAAAAGGAATTTAATCGAGGGTTAAAATTGATAATAGTGTAATAATTACGCTTAAAATTAAAATTTCCTCAATTAAGCTTAAATCTCTTTCGTTTTAGAGTATTTCGCATTCATTTTTAAATAAGGTTTTGGGATCGAGCAAATTTAAAACTTAAAGCAAAAAAGGAGTGAAAGATTATTTTACAACATTATCGTTTCAGCAAGAATTTTCTAAGAGATATCTGATTTCTCTTTTTCTTAATTCAGTTACTACAACGTTATCGAAGAAAAGGAACTATGCGAATTAAATTGATTTTATATCGCTTAAATCGAATTAAAACAAGCTAAATATGAAAATAAAATTACTTGATCACCCATATCTAACAAAGCTGTTTGTTATTGGGCTGTTGATTAATTTTCTTCTAAATACTTCGGTTTACGGTGCAGAAACCGAGGAAGTTGATCAAATAAGTATCAGCGGTACCATAACATCTTCAGAGGATAATTTAGGTATTCCCGGAGTTAATGTTTTTGTGAAGGAAGTACCGAACCTTGGTGCGGTAACAGATATGGATGGAAATTATACTATCACTGCACCGGGAGATGCAACTCTGGTCTTTAGTTTTATAGGTTACAAAACTGTAGAACGTAAAATCGGTGGTCGTACAGAAATTAATCTTGTAATGGATCCAGATCAGGATGCCTTGCAAGAGGTTGTTATCGTAGGTTACGGTCAACAAAAGAAAGAAAGTGTAGTTGCCTCGATTGCCGCTGTAGATGGTGAAACGTTGGAAAGAACAGGTGGGGTAACCAACATTGGGTCTGCACTTACAGGGAATGTTCCCGGTGTGGTCACCAGCGCGAGTACTGGGATGCCGGGACAGGAAGATCCTAGAATCCTTATTAGGGGACAGAGTACCTGGAATAATGCTGGGCCGCTTATTTTAGTAGATGGTGTAGAGCGACCAATGTCTAGTGTGGCAATAGGATCTGTAGAATCTATTTCGGTGTTAAAGGATGCATCAGCAACAGCGGTTTATGGTGTTCGTGGAGCGAACGGGGTGATTCTTATCACGACGAAAAGAGGGGAAAAAGGTAAAGCTATTATTAGAGCTAGAGTAAACACTATTGTGAAAGTGCCTTCTAAATTACCAGGTAAGTACGATGCTTACGATGCTTTACGTGTTAAGAACGAAGCTATAGAAAATGAACTGGCTTTAAACCCCAATGCTTGGAACGATTATCTGCCTTTAGATATTATCGATAAATACCGTAATCCTGCAAATCTTGAAGAGAGAGAGCGTTATCCAAACGTCGATTGGGCAAATACTTTATTTAGAGAGTATGCAATGTCTTACAATGCAAACGTAAACGTTAGTGGAGGTACAGATTTTGTAAAATATTTTACTACGGCAGATTTTCTTCGTGAAGGAGATCTAATGAGAGATTATGATAATGGTAGAGGTTATGATCCTGGATATGCCTTTAATCGTTTAAATGTTAGGGGAAATCTGGATTTTCAGATAACACCATCTACATTATTTCAGGTAAATCTTGCAGGATCGCACGGAGTTAGAAAAAGTCCGTGGTCTACTGCGAACGAATATACAAGATGGTTAGCTGCATATTCTACTGCGCCAGATGCCTTTCTTCCAAGATATGCAGACGGGGCATGGGGATATTATGCACCTAACGAAGGAGCGGCCTCTAACTCGGTTAGAACCTTAGCGATAAGTGGTATTCAGTATATAACAACTACAAGACTTACCACAAATTTCACTCTAGATCAGGATCTTGATTTTATTTTGGATGGTTTAAATTTTAATGGAACCATTGCTTTAGATAACACTTTTGTAGAAGCCGATCGGGGAATTAACGATCAATATAACGATACCCAGGAAAAATGGATAGATCCAGCAACGGGAACCGTTTTATTTCAGCAAAGTTATAATCCAAACAGTCGTTTCGATTTTCAGGAAGGTGTAGAATGGACAACAAGTCCTGGAGCCGTAAGAGATTGGTCTTCCTATAGAAAGTTATTCTATCAATTCCAGTTAAAGTATGCTAAAAACTTTGGTGGTAAACACGATTTGGCTGTGATGGGATTAATGAATAGAAATGAAAATGCCACAGGTAGTGAAATTCCTAGATTCCGCGAAGACTGGGTGTTTAGAACAACTTATACATTCGATAATAAATATACCCTGGAGTACAATGGTGCGTATAATGGATCAGAGAAATTTAGTCCAGAAAATAGATTCGCATTTTTCTCCTCTGGTGGTTTAGGCTGGATATTGTCGAGAGAACGACTCTTAGAAAAAGTTTCCTGGCTTGACCTTTTAAAACTTAGAGCTAATTATGGTGAAATAGGAGATGATAATGTAAACGGTCGCTTTCTATACATGACACAATGGGGGTATGGAGGTCAATCTAGAATGGGTGTTACCGGTGAGGCAGCAGAGCAAAGTCCTTACACTTGGTTTAACGAGCAATCTGTTGGAAATCCAGAAGTCTCTTGGGAGCGAGTTAAAAAAGCGAATATAGGTATCGATTTTGGATTTTTTAATGGTTTTGTTGAAGGTAGCTTCGATTACTTTAGAGATGAAAGAACAGATATTCTTATTAACGGAAATAGTAGAGCTATACCGTCTTATTACGGTACAGAAGCTCCTGTTGCGAACCTTGGAGAAGTGAAAAATGAAGGTTTCGAGTTTGATGTAAACTTAAACTACAGATTCGAAAACGGATTAAGATTATGGTCTAATGTAAATATGACATTAGCGCAAAATGAAGTGATCAATGCAGATGATCCATCTTTACTACCTGCATATCAAAAAAACGCAGGATTTCAGATTGGACAGGCATATTCTTATGTGACTCCTGGATTCTATAACAACTGGGATCAGTTATACGGTAGTACAATCCACAACACAAATGACAATCAAAAATTACCAGGAAATTATCACCTGGTAGATTTTAACGGTGATGGTGTGATCGATAATTATGATAATATACCGTATGGATTTACAGGATCACCACAAAGAACCTATAATACTACGGTAGGTTTCGATTGGAAGGGCTTTAGTAGTTATGTACAATTCTATGGTGTAGAAAACGTAACACGCCAGGTGGTATTAGGAAGTCTTTCATCTCAAAACCATGTGGTTTACGAAGAAGGAAGTTACTGGTCTAAAAATAACATGAATGCAGATTCTCCGGTACCAAGATGGCTTACAACTCCTAGTAGTTACAATGTAGCCAATAGGTATATGTACGATGGATCTTATCTAAGACTTAAAAATGCAGAGATCGCGTACACGTTCGATTCGACTTCTAGTTTAGCAGAGAGGTTAGGGGTTAAAAACTTAAGATTATTCTTAAGCGGTAACAACCTGTTTTTATGGACAGATATGCCAGATGATAGGGAGTCTAATTTTGCCGGAACCGGTTGGGCATCCCAAGGTGCTTATCCAACTGTAAAGCGATTTAATTTAGGATTGAACATTACTTTTTAAAACGAGCTGTTATGAAAATTTATTTCAAAAATACTATAAAACTAAGTTTAGCTATTTGTGCACTGGTTTTTATCACATCTTGTGAAGATTATCTAGACCGGGAAGCAGAATCTATAGTTTCTGAAGAAGAGGCTTTTAAAAACTTTACGAATTTCCAGGGCTATACTGAAGAATTATATCACTGTATTCCAGATTTTACCAATGCATACTGGACGAATTCTTGGAATTGGGGAGACGACGAAATTCAATCGACAGCTCGTGACTTTCATATTCTGGTGAAGTTCGAGAATGGTAACTTTTGGGCATGGCAACACGAATTCGATGGTTGGGATGCCGGTTGGATGAATAGAAACGATGCTTCTACCAACGATGACCGTATGAGTAAAGATATGTGGACTCTTGGTTGGTACGGGATTAGAAAAGCAAATATTGGTTTGGCTAATCTTGATAAACTTACAGATGCTACACAGGAAGAAAAGGATCTCATACGCGGGCAATTATTGTTCTTTAGAGGTTGGTTTCATTTTCAGATCATACAGTATTTTGGAGGGCTGCCTTATATAAATGAAGTTTTACCAAGTGATGAGCCACTTCAATTACCAAGACTTAGTTATCACGAAGCAGCAGATCTTGCTGGGCAGGATTTCCAGGAAGCAGCAAATTTACTTCCTGTAGACTGGGACGAAACCGATGCCGGTAGAGCGACCTTAGGTAAAAATCAGCTTAGAATTAATAAGATCATGGCGTTGGGCTATTTAGGTAAAAATTATTTATGGGCAGCAAGTCCATTAATGAATCAGGAATCTACAGGTAGTACCAGTTATAATACATCTTATGCTCAAAGGGCTGCAGAAGCTTTTGGAGAGTTACTTAGCCTATGTGAATCAGGACAGGCAGATTATTCTCTTGTACCTTTTGAAGATTATTACCTTAATTTTTATACCACCGGGCAGAACTGGCAAATGCCTGGAAGTACAGAGGCGATTTTCCGAGGACCATATTATGGAGCGCATGGATCTACTTATGGTACGGCAAAACAGTACCAGCCTGCACCAATTTTGGTTGATGGTGATGTGAAATTTTTACCAACCGCCAACTATGTAGATTTCTACGGAATGGCAAATGGATTGCCTATAGAAAATATTACTGAAGCTGATCCAGAATCAGGTTATGATCCTGAATATCCTTGGAGAGACAGAGATCCAAGATTTTACAATGATATTGTGTACGATGGGGTAAGAACCGTACAAGGTTCTATGCCAGACGGTGAGGAGTATAACAGATATGCTAATCTTTTTACAGGAGGAAGCTATCGTAATGAACGTACAGGTAGTAGAACGGGATATATGCTTTATAAGTTTATACCAATGACGGCCAATAAATACGACGAGGGTTATGGTTATGGTAATAATTTAAATATTCACTTACCATATATGCGTCTTGCTGATGTGTATTTAATGTATGCTGAAGCTGCTGCGCAGGCCTATCAATCACCTACAGGGCAGGTTTCTAATTACAATAGAACCGCTGTAGATGCAGTAAACTTTGTGAGAGATAGAGCAGGTGTGGGGAATGTAGCTAGCAAATTTCTAGGAAATATCGATGACTTTATGAGTGAAATAAGACGTGAACGTGCTGTAGAACTCTCGTTTGAAAGACATCGTTTTAATGACCTAAGACGCTGGTTGTTACTGGCAGAAAGTCCATATACATTAAAAACCTCTGTAGAATTTGACCGAGCAGGTGAATTAAATACAGATGATCCTTCTCAAAACAGGGTACTTAACCTAAGAGAAGAAGTGATCCTGGAGAGAAATTATAGTAGCAAGCATTACTGGCTACCACTTAAAAACGTGGATGTTAACATGTACATGGAATTAAATCAAAATCCAGGATGGTAGTCCCTTCTTATTCAATATTAAACAGAGAGAGAATGAATAATATTCAATTTAAAATAGTTTTTAGTGCCCTGTTCCTCTTTTTACCATACTTGGGGTTCTCTCAAACATCTGAAGAAATAGATGTAGAGGCCACCGTTCGAGGTAAGAGTGGAGATCCAATTGCTGGGGCAACAATCATAACATCATCTAGTACTACTTTAACCGATTCTTTGGGAGTTTTTGAAGTATCAGTTCCTCTTTTTTCAGAAATAACGATTCAGGCTAATCAATATCAGCCTAGATTAATTATAGTAAAAGAAGATATAGAGAATATAAGCTTAGAACCAATTGAAGCTTATAAAGATGTAAATGTAGCTTTTCGAAAAGTAGAAAAACGTAATCTTATTAGCGGAGTTACAACGATAGATGTTGAACAATTAATGGAGAAAAGTTACAATACATCTTCACTAGAAAATATGACGGCTCTAGCGAATGGTTTTCATGGAAATATCTGGGGAATGAACGAATATCTAATCTTGATAGATGGGGTGCCCAGAGATGCCGGGAGTATATTGCCAACAGAGATCGATCAAATTAGTTTTCTGAAGGGAGTAGCAGCGGTTGCTCTTTACGGAAGTAGAGCTGCGAAAGGTGTGGTTCAAATTACTACCAAGAGAGGTAAGATCCAGAAGCAAAAGATCGAAGTGAGAATGAATGCTGGTCTTTATACGCCAAAGAGCTTTCCAAAATATTTAGGCTCTGCTGAATATATGACCCTGTATAACGAAGCGCGAGCTAATGATGGCTTAAGTGAGCTATATGATGAAGAAACCATATATAACCATGCAACTGGTAATAACCCTTATCGTTATCCTGACGTAAACTATTACTCGTCAGATTACTTGCAGGAAAGTTATAATCGTTATGACGCTACAGCGCAAATTTCAGGAGGAAATGAAACTGCTCAATACTATACTAATTTAGGTTTTTACACGGCAGGTTCTTTATTAGACTTTGGTGAAGCTTCCAAAAATAGCAATCAAAGATTTAATATTAGAGGTAATGTAGATATCGATATAACAGATTATTTATATGCAACCGTAGGAGCTTCTGCTGTGTATTACAATGGTAGAGGTGTTAATGCAAATTATTGGGGCGATGCTGCCAGATTAAGACCTAATAGATTTTCTCCTTTAATTCCGATTGGAATGATCGAAGAATCTGATGAGAATTCCATGCAATATGTAAATAATAGCAGTTTCTTAATTGACAACCAATATCTACTGGGTGGAACGCAATTAGATCAAACTAATCCATTTGCTGCGATATACGCAGGTGGCAGTAATAATTATACCAGTAGACAATTTCAATTCAATACTGGTATTGGTGCAGATCTTACTAATTTGTTAGAAGGTTTAAGTTTTCATTCTAGCTTTGGGGTAGATTATTCTACCTCCTACAACCAATCATATAATAATGAGTATGCTGTTTATCAGCCAAGTTGGACCAATTATAACGGTGAGAGTTTAATTGCCGGTTTAACGCAATATGGTCAGGATGCAAGATCTGGAGTTCAAAATATCAGTGATAGTTGGTATCGACAAACCATTTCATTTTCAGGACAGTTTAATTATGAGACTAAGATAGAAGATCATAATATTTCTGCTATTCTGTTAGCAAATGGTTTTCAGCAATCTGTTTCAGAAGAATATCACAGAACAAGTAATGCAAACCTTGGGCTTCATTTAGGGTATAGCTATTTGGATAAATACTATGCAGATTTTAGTGGGGCAGTTGTTCATTCAGCTAAGCTACCGGAAGGCAATAGACAGGCTTTTTCTCCAACATTAACTCTAGGATGGAGGTTGTCTGAAGAAAATTTCTTAAAGAATTCAAGCGTATTTGATGATCTAAAATTAACGGCTTCTGCAGGTATTTTAAATACAGATATGGATATAGATCAATATTACCTTTACGAAAGTATCTATACACAAACTGATGGGGCCTGGTTTAACTGGCGTGACGGAGCTTTAAGTAGATCTACAGATTCTAGAAGAGGGCAAAATTACGATCTTACTTTTGCGAAAAGAGAAGAGATAAACTTTGGTTTAGAAGCCTCCTTACTCAATAATTTATTTTATGTGCAGGGATCGTTCTTTGCGAATAGAATTTCTGGAAATATTGTGCAAAATTCGATATTGTACCCCAATTATTTTACCACAGGTTGGCCAAACTCATCTTTTATTCCTTTTGTAAATTATAATGAAGATGAACGAATTGGTTTTGATTTTAGAGTTGATTGGAATCAAAAAATAGGTGAAGTTGAAACTACTTTGGGATTCGTAGGAACATATTATGATACCAAAGCTTCAAAAAGAGCTGAAAGATATGAGGATGCTTATCAAAATCGCCAGGGAACTTCTTTAGATGGTATTTGGGGATTAGAAAACGATGGTTTCTTTATGAATGAAGAAGAAATCGAGAATTCTGCCACACCAAGTTTTGGAGAAGTGCAGCCAGGAGATATCAAATATATCGATCAAAACGGAGACGGACTTGTAGATAACCAGGATGTAGTGTATTTAGGAAAAGCCGGTTGGTTTGGAGCCCCGTTCACATTAGGAATAAATTTTACGGCCGAGTGGAAAAACTTTAGCTTTTTTGCTTTAGGAATGGGAAGATTTGGTGCTCATGCCATGCGAAATAACTCATATTTCTGGGTAGATGGAGAAGATAAGTACTCTGAAGTAGTTAGAGATCGTTGGACACCAGAAACCAGCGAAACTGCTACCTATCCAAGATTAACAACTACTACAAGTAATAACAACTTTAGAAGTTCAGATTTCTGGATGTATTCTACAGATCGTTTTGATCTGGCCAAAGTACAGATATCTTATAATCTGCCTAAAGCCATGTTTAATAGATCTTTTGTGCAAGAGATTGGTGTGTATGTAGGTGGGACAAACCTTTTAACAGTTTCGCCAGAGCGTGAAATTTTGGAATTAAGCGTTGGAGGTGCGCCACAAAATAGATTCTATAATCTGGGGATTAAAGCAATATTTTAAAAATTAAAAAAAGGACGGAAATGAAAAGTAAAATACTACTTCTTTTATTTATAGTCGTTTCTATGACAAGCTGTGATGATCTTTTAGAGCCAGCGATAGAAAACAACAGAAGTCTTGAGGATATGTATGCTGAAGCAGAATATGCGCAGGGTATATTACTTAATGGATATACAAGATTACCTAATAATAATTACTCTTTTAGTGATGTCGCTACAGACGATGCAGTTAGTAACGATATAGATAATCAATACAGAGAGATAGCTACAGGCCAATGGACGGCTCAAAATAACCCTTTCGATCAATGGAGAAATGCACGTGCTGCGATTCAATATTTAAATATTTTTTTAGCTGAAGCAGATAAAGTGACCTGGGCTTCGGACGAAGATATTAGTGCGATGTTTAATGATCGACTTAAAGGAGAAGCTTACGGTCTTAGAGCATTATATATGTATTACTTACTAAGACAACACTCAGGTTGGGTAAATGGTGAACTTTTAGGCGTGCCAATTGTATTAGAGCCAGAACAAACCGATTCAGATTTTAATCAGCCTAGAGCAACTTTCGAGGCTTGTATGCAACAATTATATTCAGATGTTGCAATGGCTGAAGAATTACTACCATTAGATTACGAAACATTAGATAATTTACCAGCTGGATATTCAGATTTGGCAGATTATAACCGTGTTTTTGGAGAGTATGCAAAACAAAGAATGACGGCCAGAATCGCAAAGTCTTTTCAAGCTAAAGCAGCGTTATTAGCAGCTAGCCCTGCTTATGCCAGTGGAAATACAACAACATGGCAGGATGTAGCAAATTATGCCGGTGATGTTTTAGCATCGAATGGTGGTGTAGGCGGAATCGCACCAGATGGACATACCTGGTACAAAAATACAGCTCAAATTAGTTCTATAGGAGGAGGTGATAATCCACCTGAAATTATCTGGCGTACAGATGTAACTGAAACCAGCACCTTAGAGCAACAAAATTTTCCACCAACCTTATTTGGTGATGGTAGAATTAATCCTACGCAAAACCTTGTAAATTCTTTTCCAATGGCTAACGGATATCCAATCGATGATCCTGCCAGTGGTTTTGATGCAGAGAATCCATACGCTAACAGGGATCCAAGACTAGATCATTATGTATTGGTTAATGGAAGCACGGCTGGTGCAAATAATGAAACAATAATCACAGCTGCAGATGGGACTACTAACGACGCATTGAATGCAGTAGAAACTTCTACAAGGACAGGATATTATTTAAGAAAACTACTAAGACAGGATGTTAATCTGGATCCGGTGATCAACAATACGCAACAGCATTATAGATCAAGGTTACGTTATACAGAATTATACTTAATCTATGCAGAGGCAGCAAATGAGGCCTGGGGTCCACAGGGAACTGGTAGCTTTGGATTTTCAGCCTACGATGTAATTCAGGCCATTAGAGAAAGAGCAGGAATAACTCAGCCCGATGAATATTTAGCAATAGCAGGGACAGATCAGGACGCAATGCGAGAATTAATACGTAATGAAAGACGCCTGGAATTATGTTTTGAAGGCTTGCGTTTTTGGGACCTACGTCGTTGGGATGAAGATCTAAATGAGCAGGCGCGTGGGGTTAGTATACAAAATGGTAACCATGAAACGATAAATGTAGAAAATAGAGTCTACGAAGAATATATGCGATATGGGCCTATACCATTTAGCGAGGTTCTAAAGTATGATGCTTTGCTTCAAAATCAAGGCTGGTAATTATTGAATATAAAAAGATAGAAGATGAAAAATAGAATATATATAATCGCATTATTAGTTCTTGCCGGGCTTACTTCTTGTGAGAATGATAGTTGGGAGTTTCCAGATTACGAATTTCAAACCGTGTATTTTGCTTATCAGTATCCCATAAGAACTATCACTTTGGGAGAGGATATTTTTGATACTACGCTGGATAATGAAGGTAAAGCTGTAATTATGGCTACAACAGGTGGTACTTACAATAATCCTCAGGATGTTTTAATAGACGTTCAGGTTAATAATTCTTTGGTAGATGGACTTTTGTTTGAAGAAAATGGGAGCCCTGTGCAGGCAATGCCACAGAGCTATTATACGCTTGCTGCAGATCAAATCATGATCCCAAAAGGAGAATTGATTGGAGGTGTAGAATTTCAATTAACAGATGCCTTTTTTGAAGACGAGCAGGCTATTGGTAGAAATTATGTGATACCATTGGAAATGACAAATGTTATGAGTGCCGACTCTATTTTATCTGGAGTGCCACTTATGGCCGGAGCAAGAAAACCGGTTGCAGAAGATTGGGATGTGGTGCCTAAAGATTTTATTCTTTATGCAGTAAAATATGTAAATCCCTGGCATGGTAATTATCTGCGCAGAGGTGTAGATGTTATCGAAGGAACACCTGGTAACGAGGATTTAGATGATACCGTAGTAAGAAGAGAAGAATACGTGGTAGATGATGAGGTTACTTCTCTAACCACTACAGCTTTAGAAGATGTTTCTTTAGATCTTGTTTTTCAAAACAGTGAGGGTTATGCAGTGAACTGCACACTGATCTTAAGTTTTGATGATTCCGGCAATTGTACTGTTAGTGCAGCTTCAGAGGATTATACCGCTTCAGGAAGTGGCCAGTTTGTAAAAGATGGAGAAGAAAATAGTTGGGGAGGTAAAGATAGAAATGCATTATATCTGGACTATCAGGTGAATCTAGAGGAAATTACGGTGAGTACTCAGGATACATTAGTATTAAGAGATCGAGGTGTGACAATGGAAACTTTCTCACCAGTATTAGAATAATATAAAGATATTGATTATGAAATATTTAAATCGCTTACTTGTTTTTGGTGGATTGTTGTCGATAATTAGTTCTTGTGCAGATCCAGATCCATTAGAGTTCGAAGTTGAAAAACCAGAAGGTTGGGATGCGCAACAGGAAATAAACGAATACGCCTCTTTGAAAAGTTATATAAATAGTACTTCTAATGCAGATTTTAAATTAGGCGGAGCAGTTTCAATTTCAGAATATAATAACAAAGGGGTGATGCACCGGTTGATCAACAGAAATTTTGATGAGTTGACCTTGCACTACGGTATGAAGCATGGAGCTATAGTTCGTGCTAACGGAGATATAGATCTAACACAGGTTAATGAACTTATAACAACTGCAGAGCAGGCAGGAACCAGTATTTATGGACATACTTTAACCTGGCATGCTAATCAAAATGCAAGCTACTTAAATAGTCTTTTAGAACCTTTGGTGATAGAGTCTCCATCTATTCCTAACGATCTCGATAAATCTGGTTTAATGGATGGTAGTTTTACGGGTTATACTTCTAATACTGCGGAAGAAAATATTACGATTGCAGAAAATGAAGGAATAGGGGACGAAACGAATGCGATACAATTTGCTGTGCCTTCTGGTTCAGCCCATGCTGAAGATTTCCAGTTTAGTACTCCAGATATCCCTGTAATGACAGATCATGAATATGAGGTGATCTTTTTTATAAAGTCTGATATGCCCGGGGAAGTAAGTATAAGTTTTGATGGATTAAATGAAAATATGCCACTTATAGATTATAATAATGATGGCGAGGCTACAGAAACTTTTCAAACAGATTTTGCATGGAAAGAAATACGTTTCAGAATCAGTGATTTTGAGTCAGATTCTTTCAGTCTTAATTTCAATTTTGGAGCTCAGCCAGGTGTAAATTACATGATAGATATTACCAATCTTTATGTTTATGATCTAGAGGGAGAACCTATGCAAAACAATTTAGTCGCTAATGGAAACTTCGAAAGTGGTACCGGCTGGGGAGGCTGGGGTAATGGATCTACCAGAGGACTTACAGAAGACGGCTTAGGCTTTGGTAACGAAGGGAAGGCATTTTTTGTAACCAATCCTTCGATAACATCAGGATATTGGTCTGTACAAACAGTCTATAATTTTCCTGAACCTTTGGAAAGTGGAGAAACCTATATTCTTAGTTTTTGGGTAAAAGGTGATGCTGAAGGTATTATAAGACCAGAATTGCAAAGCCCAAATTATAGCTCAGACGGTTTTGGGCAGGTTAACGTGGGTACAGAGTGGAAAAGGGTAGAAGTACAAACAACTGTAAATGCTGACGATAGAGGAAGATTAATCTTTAGTTATGGTGAATTTGCAGGAACCGTTTATCTTGATAATGTAAGTTTAACCAATGCAGCCGGTGGTGGCGGTTCAACGACAATATTAGTAAGAGACGATGCTACGAAATCTGCAATTATAGAAGAAGAATTAGAACGATATATTTCTACTGTTGTTACCGCAACACCTTATGTCGATGCCTGGGATGTGGTAAATGAACCAATGGACGATGGTAATCCTTACGAGTTAAAAAGCGAGGCAAGAGACTCTAATGTTCAGGATGACGAATTTTACTGGCAGGATTACCTGGGTAAAGATTATGCAGTTAAAGCCTTCAATTTAGCAAGACAATATGGCGAACCAGAGGATCTCCTTTTTATTAACGATTACAATCTGGAATATAACCTGGATAAGTGTAAGGGGATTATCGAATATGTAGAATATATCGAAAGTCAGGGAGCTCAGGTAGATGGTATAGGAACTCAAATGCATATTAGTATAGATTCTGATAGAGAGAAAATTGCTGAAATGTTTAGGTTGCTCGCAGCTTCAGGGAAACTGGTAAAGGTTTCTGAGCTAGATGTAAGAACAAATGCAGACGAGCCTACACCAGAGGTGTTGGAACAACAAGCCGATATGTACAGGTTCGTAGTAGAATCTTATCTCGCAAATGTACCTAAAGAACAACGCTATGGGATTACAGTTTGGGGAATAAGCGATAGCCCAGAAAATGCAAGTTGGCTTGCAGGAGAGTACCAGGGATTATGGGATATCAATCTAAACAGAAAACCTGCTTATAAAAGCTTTGCCGAAGCCTTAAGCGATATGTAAGAAATACTGCGGCATAAATTGAATTTTAGATACTTGTGATTTTTACTTAGTAGTTCTCCTGTAGCACTTTAAAGCTGCATCAACAATGCGTCGCAGTATTATTGTTGAGGTGGCAGTGTAACTTTTGCTGAATGAACTTAGTGTTTACGGGAGAACTTTTTAATCTAATGATCAATTTCAAATCAAACATTAAAAACACCCACAAAGATTAATAGATATTATGATTAAAAGAATAATTGCCTCAGCTATTCTTTTGGTATGCGTAGGTTTCGTTATTTACAGTTTTAGAACAAATAAGGAACCTGAAGCAAATACTGAAGTTGTTTCTTTAAAGGAGGCCTTTAAAGATCAATTTTTAATAGGAACAGCATTAAATACCAGCCAGATCACCGGTAAAAATTTAGACGAGACAAATGTGGTAAAATCTCATTTTAACTCGATCGTTGCTGAAAACTGTATGAAAAGTGGCCGAATTCGATCTGATGATGCAAAATTCAATTTCGAAATTACAGATCAATTCGTTGATTTTGGAGAAGAAAATAATATGGCGATCCATGGGCACACCCTGGTTTGGCACTCACAAACTCCCAAATGGTTTTTTGTAGATGAAAATGGAGAAGACGTGAGTAGAGAGGAGTTGATCTCCAGAATGAAAGAGCACATTTTTACACTTGTAGAAAGATATAAAGGGAAAATAAAATCCTGGGATGTAGTTAATGAAGCTATTCTGGATGATGGGAGCCTTCGCGAAAGTAAATTTTATAAAATTATAGGCGAGGATTATATAAAATTAGCCTTTAAGTTCGCGCATCAGGCAGATCCAGATGCAAAATTATATTATAACGATTACTCCATGGCAAATCCTAAAAAAAGAGCCGGTGTAGTAAGAATGGTTACAGACCTTAAGGATAATAACGTGCCTATTCACGGTATAGGTATGCAAGGTCATATTGGCTTAAATTATCCTGAAATTTCTGAGTTCGAAAAAAGCATAGAAGCTTTTGGCCAGTTAGGTGAAGTCGCTATATCAGAATTAGATCTTAGTGTGTTGCCTTCGCCTTGGGGCGATGCCGGAGCAAATATTTCAGATAACTTCGAATATGAAGATGAAATGAATCCTTTTCCAGAACAATTACCTAAGAATGTAGAACAACAATTTACAGATCGATATTTGAGCTTTTTTAAGCTGTTTTTAAAACATAAGGATAAGATTTCTAGAATAACATTTTGGGGTGTAAACGACGGGAATTCCTGGAAAAATGACTGGCCTGTGGCGGGAAGAACAGATTACCCTCTGTTATTCGACAGGCAAAACCAACCAAAGCCAGTGGTGAAAAATTTAATTGATTTAGCTGCACAATAGTTTCCTCCAGACAACTCGGACTATTAAAATTTATTCTGATTCCATTCAAAAGTTTAAAATTTGTTTGAAAAAATAGTCCGGTTGTCTTCTATTATCAATCTGTTTCTTCAATACTATAAAATAGCTTGAAAAGTAAAGTGTGTATTTTAAAATAAAACTTCAATAAGTATGTTTTATCAATATTAAGAAGTGATTATTTGATAAATATTTTTATTTTGGGTTTTATATTGAAAAATCATTAAAATATACTAATTTGTAGTCAATAAAACTATAAGAGTTTTTAGATGGTTTTTTACCTTGAAAAAGAATCAAACTTCTCTGCTAATTGAAATACGAGATTAATGAATAAAACGGCCAAAGATAATTTCCGATACTACAAGTATGTATTTGGGTTGTTTCTTTTTCTCATAGCGCAAAGTCTTAGTTATGCACAGGTTGGGAAATTGTTTTCTACCGATGCCGATCTTTCCAGCAGTTTAATTAACCAAATCTATCAAGACGATAAAGGTTTTGTTTGGATTGCAACAGAGGATGGTTTAAATAAATATGATGGTGCTAAGTTTTCAGTCTACAAACAAAACAAGAACGATTCTACTTCTCTTAAAAATAATTATGTAAAGTCGATATACCAGGATAGTAGTGGGAGATTGTATTTCGGTTTTTTTAATGGCTTGCAATACTACGACTATGCAACCGAGGAATTTCATGATATTCCTATATACGTGGGAAATAATTACTTATATCCATCTCATGTAATTTCAATTTTAGAACGAAAAACAGGTGAGATTCTGTTTAGTACTTCAGGTCAGGGTATAGTGAAATTAGAAAGAAATGAAGATAAATTAGTTGCCCGGCAAATTGTAAGTACGCTGCCCGAAAAGTATTTCGAAGATCTTTTTGAAGATACAAAAGGGAATTTATGGGTTTCCAGCCAAAACTTGGGACTTTATAAGATCGATGCAGAGAATCAGGTAACAGCATATTTTATAAATTCTGATGTAGATGCTTCAATATCTACTATTGCTGAAAGCGAAAGCGAAGATTTATATGTTGGTAGCTTAAGTAAGGGGTTGTTTAGTTATGATCGTGAATTAGACGAATTCTCTTTTATTGAAGATTCCCAAAACTTGCCGGTAAAATCTTTGCAGATAAGCAACCAGAATGAAGTTATGGTAGGAACCGATGGTAAGGGGCTTTGGGTGTACGATCCTGCAAATAATAAACTAAGAGAAAATGACTTTAGTATCGCTAATTTCGATTTTACGAAAACAAAGATTCATTCTATAATTCAGGATAAGGCCAATAATTTTTGGTTAGGTATTTACCAGAAGGGTGTTTTGCTGGTGCCAGATCGAGCGCATAATTTTGAATATATAGGTTACCAGTCTGTAAAAAATAATATTATTGGATCTAACAGCATTGTTTCCCTTGTAAAAGATAACGAAGAAACACTTTGGGTGGGCACCGATGGTGACGGACTTTATGGGATTAGTACAAATACAAGACAAAAATCTCATATAACCGCTAATACGGGGCAGGGCTCGGCCAGTGTGATGAGCTTGTTTCAGGATGCCAATAATACACTTTGGGTAGGAACATACCTTCAAGGTTTGGCAAAGTTGAATAGAACTAAAAACGAATTAGATTTTAGTACTGAATTAAAAGACGAAAAAGGTAATCGTGTAGAACGAATTTATGCCTTTGCTGAAGATGATAAAAAAGACGTTTGGATTGGCTCACTTGGTTACGGACTCTTTAAATACGATATAACTACTAAAAGCTTCAGTAATTATAATCGAATAGAAAAAAAGGACGGTTTAGAAGATATAAATAATAAGTGGATCAACTGTTTATTATTCTCCAAGACCAATAAACTATATATTGGGACCTATGATGGTTTGTCGGCTTTAGATCTTAACAAGAATACTTTTCTAAATGAAAGCGGGGAAGATCATATCCTTGGAAATAAGATCATTTATAATCTTTACGAAGATGAAGAACTTAACTTGTGGATAGGCACTTCAGAAGGTTTATATTTTAAACCCAAAAACGATACAATCACAAGAGTTTACAATACTTCAGATGGTTTACCCAGTAATGTGATCTGTGCTATCGAACCCGACATGGAGAATAATTTATGGATTAGTACAAACCATGGGATCGCTAAGTTCGAAAGGGAAACTAAGCAATTTAAAAATTACTATTTCAGGGATGGACTTCAGGGAAATGAATTCAATAAAAATGCTTCATTTTCAGATAAGGATGGAAAGTTATATTTTGGAAATACTAACGGAATTACATTTTTTCAACCTTCAGAAATAGAAGCTACAGGAAGTAATATCGATCTTAGGATAACAGAATTTTATCTGCAGGACGAACCCGTAAAAAAAGGTATGAAATCTGGTTCATATTCGATAATCAACAAGCCAATCATAGAAGCAGATACGATAGAATTGGCTCATTTTGATAATGATTTTAGTATCGAATTCTCCTCTTTTTCTTTTAAACACCAGGAATGGATCACTTATGCCTATTCTTTAAATTCTGAAAACTGGATAAAATTACGACCGGGAATGAACACCGTAACTTTTAACGATCTTGATCCCGGTACTTATAATTTTAGAGTAAAGGCGAAGGATATTGATGAATATACCGGTGCGAGATCACTCATCATTGTAATTCATGCGCCATGGTATCTATCTAGTTGGGCTAAACTGGCCTACGTGTTTCTGTTTATGTTTATTACCTACGTGATCATCCAGATCATTAGGCAAAGACAAAGTACAAAGAAGAAATTAGAAGCGCATTTGCAGGCTGAAGAGATGAACGAGGCGAAATTACAGTTTCTAACCAACATTTCTCACGATCTTAAAACGCCAATCACGCTTATCATGAACCCTCTGAATAAGTTGATCAAAAACGATTCTCAACCCGAGCGTCAAAGACTTTATAAGATCATGGAGCGTAACTCAGAGCGTATGCTTCATTTGCTAAACCAGTTAATTAACGCTAGAAAGATCGACCAGGGAAAAATTGAGCTTAAATTTAGAAAAACAGAGATCATAAGCTTTATTAAAAAAATAGTTTCCCTTTTTGACGATCAGGTAGAAAGCAGGCGTATTCATTTTGAAGTAAGGCATCGTGAAGAAGAGTTGTATGCATATATCGATCCGCGTCACTTTGATAAGATCATTCAAAATGTGATCTCTAACGCGATAAAATTTACGCCACAGGGCGGCAATATAGAAATCGATATCGAAGCCAGCGAAAACTGGAAGAAGTTTAGCATTGTGATTAAAGACAATGGTGTAGGAATTAAAGAAAGCGATATTGAAAATATTTTCAATCGATTTTATCGAATTTCGAGTAAAGAACACCGCCAGTTCGAAGGAACCGGTATAGGGCTTCATTTAACTAAATCTATTGCAGAACTTCATCACGGCACGGTAAAAGCCGAAAACAATAAAGATCAGCCTGGCTGTAAGTTCGTGATCACGGCGCCTTTAGGAAAAGATCATTTAGATGAAAAGGATATAGTCTTAGAATTGCCTACAGAATTCACAAATGAGACTAAAGTGAATTTATTGAATTCCTCTTCTGAAGAATTTGAAGAAGACGCTACAGAAAAAAATATTCCTACCGTTTTTATCGTCGATGATGATGATGAGATAAGGAATTATATTGCTGGCGAATTTAAGGAAACTTACAATGTGCATACCTTCCCGAATGCAAAAGTTGCTTTCCCAGAAGTGGCTAAAAATCCGCCAGATCTTATTATTAGTGATGTGATGATGCCCGAAATGGATGGAATCACTTTTACCCGAAAAATCAAAAAGAATATCTACATTAATCATGTGCCTGTTATTTTACTTACAGGAAAAACCGATAAAGAAACCAATATTGAAGGCCTGGATATTGGTGTAGATGCGTATATCAATAAACCCTTCAATATCGAGATTCTTAGAAAAACGGCTAAAAACCTTATAAAGAACAGGACGCTGTTAAAGAATACGTATGCAGGAAATCAACTTCAGGAAGATAAAATCAAAAAAGTAGATATTAAATCTGGCGATGAAGCTTTGTTAGAGAAATTTATGCAGTTGGTAAACGATAATACCAATAACCCAGATCTTAATGTAGAAATGATCGCGGGAGAATTAGGGATTAGTCGCGTGCATTTATACAGAAAATTAAAACAACTCACCAATCAGTCTGCGGGAGAATTGATCACAAATATCAGGTTAAAGCAAGCAGCAACATTGTTGGTTTCTAAACGTACAAATATTGCTGAGGTTGCCTATGCTGTGGGATTCTCGAGTACTTCAAAATTTTCTACAAAGTTTAAGGACCTCTACGGGATGACGCCCAGTAATTACCGGAAGAAACATTTAGAAGTTTAAGCTTAAAATTAGAATCGATTTTAGGTATTTTTAAGCTGAATTTTTTGAAACGCATATTCTAAATGGATAAACTTTTTCAAGCCATTCTGGTAGTGGTGATCGTTGCAGCCTTTATTATTTACAGGATTACCCACAAGAAGAAAAAGAAAATAGCAGCATTTCCTGCAAACTGGCATCAATTGTTATTAGATCACGTTGAGTTTTATGCCGAATTATCTACTTCGGAACAAAATAGATTTCAGCAGCGAATCATGATCTTCTTAAGTGAAGTTTATATCGAGAGCGTTTCGTTTAAATTAGAAGATTTAGATAAAATTTTAGTTGCATCAAGTGCGGTGATCCCTGTTTTTGGTTTTAAGAACTGGCATTATTCTAACTTAAGCACAGTGATCTTGTATCCAGATCATTTCAATAAAAATCTAGTTTTTGAAAATAGCGGAGAAGATAAAATTGTGATGGGATTGGTGGGAACTGGGAGATTCGAGCATCAAATGATCCTTTCCCGTCGTGCTTTACATGGTGGTTTTAAGAATTACAATGATCGTTTAAATACCGGGATTCATGAATTTGTTCATTTAATTGATAAAGTAGATGGTGTAACAGATGGTGTCCCCGAGCGATTATTAAAACAAGCTTACACCATTCCGTGGCTAAAAATGGTACACGAAGAAATGGAAGCTATTAATAGAAATAAATCTGATATTCGAAATTATGGCGGTACGAACGAAGCCGAATTTCTCGCCACAGCCAGTGAATATTTTTTCGAAAATCCTAAGCGATTAAAGCGTAAACATCCCGATGTTTACAAGATGCTTCACGATTGCTATTTCCCTGAAGAACATATTTAAATAAAAAATTTAAGCTCCACTTTTAAAAGTCTACTTAATTATCGTAATATTGCAATGAAGTTTAATCGTAATATTACGATAATTAAAATTCAGACTTATGAAATTAGCAGAAATAAAGAAGATATTAAAGGAAAAAACGACTATCGAATTTGAATTGCCAGATGGCAACTTAGTGCCCTCTCATTTTCATGTTACCGAAATTGGTCGTGTAGAAAAGAAATTTATAGACTGTGGCGGTACGCTTAGAGACGAAGCCAAAGCGAGCTTTCAGTTATGGGAAGCAAATGACTACGATCATCGCTTGCATCCAGAGAAATTACTTTCGATCATCGAACTTTCAGAAAATGTACTGCATTTAGATGAAAATTCAGAAATTGAAGTTGAATACCAGGAAAATACTATAGGTAAATATGATCTTGAATTTAATGGCGAGCGATTTTTGCTAGTCAATAAATTTACCACATGTCTTGCCCAGGATCAATGCGGAATTCCAGAAACCGCTTCAGAAAAGCCAAAAAGAAGTTTAAAAGATCTCACGGAAACAGCTGCTGTAGCTACTGCTTGTAAGTCTGGATCTGGTTGTTGCTAATCGAAAATATACCTCAAAATGTATAATGCTATCCAAGAATTTATTGATGCTTTAGATATCAATAAAATTAGTGAAGAACGTAAAAATGCTTTAGACGGATTTGTTTCTTTTATTGCTGAAAAAATTCAAAAGAAGGATCCTGTAAACCTCAATTTTATCTGTACGCACAATTCAAGAAGAAGTCATTTTTCACAAATCTGGGCACAAACCATTGCTGAATATTTAGGGTTAAAAGATGTGCGTTCTTATTCTGGTGGAACAGAAGCTACGGCGGTATATCCTTCAGTATTAAAAGCCTTTCAAAGTGTAGGTTTTTCCGTAGAGAAACTTTCAGAAGATAAAAATCCGGTTTGCTATTTAAAATTTGCTGAAGATGCCTTGCCGATCATTAGTTTTTCGAAAGTTTATGATCATGGTTTTAATCCGCAGAAAAACTTCGCAGCGGTAATGACGTGTTCTCAGGCCAATGAAGCCTGTCCTTTTGTGCCGGGAGCCGATGCTAGAATCCCTTTTACTTTCGAAGATCCTAAAGTAAGCGATGGTACGCCAGAAGAGTTGGAGAAATATCAGGAAAAGAGCAAAGAGATCGCAACAGATCTATTGTACGTATTTACAAAAGCCAAAGAACTTTCAAAATAAAGAATTATGAAAAAGAAACTTAGTTTTCTGGATAGTTATCTTACCCTTTGGATCTTTATTGCCATGGCGGTAGGTGTTGGGCTTGGTTATTTTATCCCGGCGGTGCCAGAAGCGATTAATTCCTATAGTGCTGGTTCTACCAATATTCTTATAGCTGTTGGGCTAATTTTAATGATGTATCCACCTTTGGCGAAAGTAGATTATAAAATGCTACCTAAGGTATTTAGAAATGTAAAGATCCTTAGTATTTCTATACTTTTAAACTGGATTATAGGCCCAATTTTGATGTTTTCGCTGGCAATTTTATTTTTAGGCGATCATCCTGAGTATATGACCGGTTTAATTTTAATCGGGCTGGCACGCTGCATTGCGATGGTTTTGGTGTGGAATGATCTTGCCGATGGAAGTAAGGAATATGGAGCGGGATTAGTGGCTTTAAACAGTATTTTTCAGGTTTTTGGCTATTCTTTTTATGCTTGGTTATTCATCACAAAGCTTCCGCCGTATTTTGGTTACGAAGGAAGTATCGTTAATATTTCTGTAGCGACGATAGCAGAAAGCGTTGCAATCTATTTAGGAGTTCCGTTTTTAATGGGCATTGTTAGTCGTTTAGTTTTAGTGAAGTTGAAAGGTGAAAAATGGTATTCAGAAAAATTTATCCCTAAAATATCCAAAATCACCTTAATTGCATTGCTTTTTACCATTGTGGTGATGTTTAGCTTAAAAGGAAATTTAATTGTAGAAATTCCTAAAGATGTAGTGCTAATCGCTATTCCATTGATGATCTATTTCGCATTAATGTTCTTGATTGGATTTATTGCCAGTAGATGGGCGGGGGCAAAATACGACGAAAACGCTGCCATTTCTTTTACGGCGGCCGGGAATAACTTCGAGCTTGCCATAGCCGTAGCCATTGCTGTTTTTGGATTAAATTCTGGTCAGGCTTTTGTTGGTATCGTTGGTCCCCTAATAGAAGTGCCAGCGCTAATTCTTTTAGTACGTGTTTCTTTTTGGCTTCGCGATAAATTGTATCGCAAACCGGCGATGTATTCTTAGTTACTTAGATTCGCTAGAAGCTGGGTTTAGTTGAATTTTGAATCAATTTTAACCTAATATTAGATTTGCGGCGCTTTTTCTTTTATACCTTTAAAAGAAAGCCCGCAAACTATGATTGAAGATTACCAAAAAGGATTAATTCTGAATATTCCTGTAAAATTACCTTATGCTGTTTTAGAAAAGGTGATCGAAGAGAAGATGCAGGAAGAAGATGAAGAAGAAAATAGCATTGCTGAGTATGCCGAAGTGAAATTTGTATGGCTAGAGAAAAATCCTGAAGTAGATTATGATATCACGCTTGGTTTACGTTTAAAAGCCAAAACATTTCTATTTAAAAATAAAGAATTAGAGCTTAAAATTCATCTTAAGTTCAATTTTGATCCAGTGACCAATCAATTTTCTTTGGAAGATTATGAAGCAGTTGGTGAAAACCAGAATAAACTGATGAATAAGATCGTTCAGATTATTCTAAATAAATTTCTTCAGAAGAAAGTATTACAAAAATCGAAGCAAAACCTATCAGAAAAATTACAGCAGGAATTAACCAAGATCAACTCAAAGCTTAAAGAAAATAACGAACCGGCGGAAGGTTTATTGGTCGATGCTCAATTAGATCAGCTTAATATTTCACATTTCGAATTTGCACCACAAGACCTGTATGTTTATTTAAGTCTTACCGGCGAAGCCGCTATGGAAGTCACTAAAATTCCTGACTAACCAGGCGCTTATGAAGGGATTTGTGATACTTCCATTTCTTTTTATAGGACTTTCTCTAAATGCTCAAAACCTCCTTGAAAGATATCCAGATGTAAAGGAACTGGAAAAAGCTTTAGATAATAAGGATTCTTTGCAATCTATCATTTTAGAAAATGAAGATTTTATTGAAGGATCTTTAGATGGTGGAGGTGAGTTAATTGGTTTTTACGATGCTGCTAACAACGAAATAAGAAAAATTACGGTTACACTATTTCTTTCCTACGGAATACAATATTATTCATTCTATTTAGAAAATGAAGAACTTGTGTTGGTGCGGGATTGCGCTAAATATTTCGGCTACGATACCAAGTCTCATCAAATGGATAAAAATAAATTTGATGGTGGGTTTGATGGAATTTATATCTTCCGGAATAGAAAATTGATCGATCAGATTAGTTTAGGACATAACCGATTTGAAGATGATTCGATTGATGCCGAAGAGACTTTCCTAAAAGAACTCGAAATTTATAAGAAGAAGATTTCTGAAAAATTAGAAATTAAGTAGAAATTCACTCGGAGCTTTTAAAACTCAAACGTAAAACCTTTCTTAGTCAGTTTTTGATAAACTTCTTCATCAAAACTATAAAGCTTGGCAGCACGATGCGAAACATCCTTTTGTTTTTCGCCAATATCAACAAGGAGTTTCATCTTTAAAAATTTTCTACGGAAGTTAGGTTTGTCCATTTTTACATCTAGAATTTCTTCGTAAAGATGCATTAACTGAAGTAGCGTAAATTTTTCAGGAAGTAAGTTGAAACCAATCGGCGCCTGTCTTACACGATTTCGAAGTTTTTCCTGGGCAGCTTCGAAGATAAATTTATGATCATAAATAAGATCTGGCAGTTCTTCAACTAAAAACCATTTAGCTTCAGAAGCAGTAAAACCGGCGGCAATTTCATAATCTTCACTTTTAACCAGTGCATAATATCCAATAGTGATCACACGGCTGGTAGGGAAACGATTAGGTTCACCAAAGGCCTGTAATTGCTCCAAAAAGATATTGTCTAATCCGGTAAGATCTCTTAAAACTCTTTTAGCTGAATTATCTATAGATTCTTTTTCGGTTATCCATCCCCCGGGTAATCCCCATTTGTCTTTACTAATTCCTTCAGCATGCTTTACCAGAAGAACTTCCATTTTTCCTTCATTAAATCCAAATACCACACAATCTATGGTAACTGCTTCAATAAAGTTTTCTTCCTGAATATAGTTTTCGCCTTCTGCGATAAAGCCTTTGGACATTTTGTAAAAATTTAATCGTAAAAATAACAATTCTTAGCAAAAGGCCATCTATAAATCATTCAATCCAACTTTTAACCCTTACCATTGGTCGATAGATAAAAAGGACTACATCGAAATCTTCTCATTTTGCAGCTTTTTGATAGTAATTTTAGGGTATAAATAAGCACAAAATGAACGTAACAGTAGAAAATACAAACGGAGAAATGATAGAGGTGACTATCGAGGTCTACAGCAACAAGCAGTTTGTAAGCTGTTGCGAAGCTGAAAATATGCAGGGAACTTATGCTAGAGCTAAAGATCCAGAAAGGAAACCGGGATCTGTCTATCAGCATAAAATAGTAAAAGCCTACATCGAGAAAGAAGCAAGAAAAAATGGTAGAGTTACCGCAGCGAATGCGCTTTGTTTATGTAGTAGATCGATTGAAGAATTTACCCAAAATAAGTACCAAAACAAACAAATCTTTTTTATTGAATTGATGAGCCAAACACCCTATGATTTGCAACATCATTATTTGATAGAGAAGTAACGAGGAGACACTTTTTTGCCCTAAAAAAGGAGAGTTTAATTTACATTAGAAGAAAACGGATTGGTGGGGACTAGGTCAAGCCAATCCGTTTTCTTTTTCTTTTTTTCTGAATTTTTTCAGGACCTGCTTGTTTAACAGCCCAAGTTTATGCTATTCGCTAATTAGACGCAGATCTGTAAAGTTTTCCTGTAAGATAATTGTGTTACTTTCTTTATCGTAACCAATACTTTCCAGGCTTACATCCTCATTATTTACGCTAGCCGATTTAATTTCGAAAGGCAATCCATGAAAAGTAACTTTCATTGTTTTTAGATT
This sequence comes from Zunongwangia mangrovi, assembly GCF_900112105.1. GTDB lineage: Bacteria > Bacteroidota > Bacteroidia > Flavobacteriales > Flavobacteriaceae > Zunongwangia > Zunongwangia mangrovi. Next base: position 1,180,519 of record NZ_FOKV01000001.1, read on the forward strand.
CGATTCGTAAGTGCCGGCAACGTGCTGCTGAACAATGATCTCTTTAGATTTACCCGTAAGTTTAAATGATCTTAGGTTAAAAAGTCCCATTTTATAATCATATCCATCATGATCGTCTTCGTAGTAAACCGAATTTTGTTTTCCATTTTTATAGTAAACATCTAAACTTAGTTCTTCGATCTCTAGCTCGTCTACATATTGCTGCACGGGATACTTAGGAATAATGGCTCCTTCTTTTACGAAAATAGGCATGCTATCCAAAGCAGCGTCTACCCAAAGTTCTTTTCCACCTTCAATAACGGCATCATTCCAGAAATTATACCATCGCCCGCGTGGAATATACATTCGGCGTCCCTGTACATTTGGTTCCTGGATTGGACAAACCAAAAAGTGATTTCCGAAGATAAATTCATCTGCACGATAATGTGTTTGTACATCTTCCTGATCGAAATAAACCAATGGTTTAAGAATAGGTACATTATCTTCACAATATTGATAAAATGCAGTGTATAAATAGGGAAGCAATTGATAACGCAACTCTACGAACTTACGTGTAATATCTAGCACTTCTTCACCAAAATACCATGGTTCCTGCTCTCCATGATCTCCAGAAGAATGCACGCGGCAAAATGGATGAAATACACCAAGCTGAATCCACCTGGTAAATAATTCGCCTGTTGGCTGATCTGCAAATCCACCAATATCGGTACCGGCAAAGCTAAAGCCACTCATCCCCAAACGCTGAATTTGAGTATTGGCCAACCATAAATGTTCCCAGCTGGCAAGGTTATCACCCGTCCAGGTAGAACTAAATCGCTGCCCACCCGAGTAACTGGCCCTGGTAATCGTGAAAGGACGTTTTGGGAAAATATATTTTTTTACTCCTTCGTAAGTAGCACGGGCCATCTGCATTCCATAGATATTATGTGCTTTACGGTGGCTACATCGATTCCCGTCGTAATCGTGTCTTACATCTAAAGGAAATGTTTTTCCCGGTACTTCCATAACAGCAGGTTCGTTCATATCATTCCAAACGCCTTTAATACCGGTTTCAGCAATTAAGGTTTTATAATGATCTGCCCACCATTCTCTAACTTCAGGATTTGTAAAGTCTGGGAAAACGCAGTTTCCAGGCCATACTTTTCCGCGCATATAAGGCCCATCTGCACGTTTACAGAAATAATCTTTCTCTAATCCGTCTGCAAAAATCTCGTATTTCTCATCAATTTTAATTCCCGGGTCGATGATTGCTACGGTTTTGAATCCGTCATCTTCCAGTTCTTCTACCATTCTTTTAGGCTCTGGAAAATAATCTTTATTCCAGGTAAAACATCTAAAGCCATCCATATAATCAATGTCCAGATACAAAGCATCACAAGGAAATTTATTGTCTCTAAATCCGGCAGCAAGTTCTTTTACTTTAGCTTCTGGATAATAACTCCATTTACTTTGATGGTAACCTAATGCCCACATCGGCGGTAATTCTGGTCTCCCGGTAAGATTGGTGTATTTTGTAACAACCTCGGCAATCTTTGGACCGTAGATAAAATAGTAATTCATCTCGCCTCCGTCTGCCCAAAAACTGGTAATGTGCCTGCGTTCGTGGCAAAAATCAAAATGCGTTTTAAAGGTGTTGTCGAAGAAGATCCCGTAAGCTTTTGCACTATGCAGGCCGATATAAAATGGGATTGTTTTATATAATTCTGGTAGATCTTTCCCAAAAGCATATTGATCTGTATTCCAGTTACTTAATCGCTTTCCTTTTAAATTGAAAGTAGTGGGTTTATCGCCAAGACCGTAAAAATTCTCGCCATCCATAGAGTTCTTACTCATTTTTACGTAGTTACCACCAAACTCAAAACTTTCTTCCCAGTGAAATCCAAGTTCGTCCTGAAGGATCAATTGATCTTCAAGATCGAACATTGCAGTTCTCATGTCAACTCTATTTATGCGACATTTTATTTGTTCTGTGGTTATCCAAATAAATTCTTCGTCTTCAGTAAGGTCTAAAACCGAGTAGCCATGAGATTGATCTTCATCTATGGCGTAAGAAAAATCATTTTCAAAAATTCCATCTGTAGCATACCTAAACCTAAGCATGCTGTCTCGCACTACAGTGATTATAAGTTGTACGCCATTTTCAGAAGTAAAACAAATAGAATCTCCGTTTTGCTCATAAGAAACCAATTTAGAGGGGAATAGGTTTCCTTTCTTTTCTAATTCTGTATTTGTAATCATATTCTAGGTATTAAAAACATTTAGGGATTTATTCTATGCTGAAAAAAACACTAGCCAGGGGAGGTACTGTAATTACTGCAGAATAATCTTTCCCGTGAAATGCCTGGTTTTCGATATTTAAAGGTTTATTTTTTACACCAGAACCTTCGTATTTAGAATTATCTGTGTTGAGGATCTCTTTTAATTTTCCTGGTTTTGGGACTCCTATGCGATAATCGTTTAAAACGGTAGGAGTAAAATTACAGATGATGATAAGATCATCTTTTTCTTCCTTTCCTTTTCGCAGATAGCATAATACTGAATTTTGGCTATCATCGTACGAGATCCATTCAAAACCTTCTGGGCTAAATTGCTTTTCGTATAAAGCCGGATATTTTTTATAGACTTTGTTGAGGTCTATTACAAGTGTATTTAAACCTTTATGAATTGGATATTCCAATAGACTCCAGTCTAAACTTGAGTTATAATTCCATTCGTTATATTGCCCAATTTCGCCTCCCATAAAAAGTAAATTATTTCCGGGGTGCGAATACATATAACCATACATTAATCTTAGGTTAGCAAAGCGTTGCCACTCATCTCCTGGCATTCGGCCTAAAAGTGAATTTTTACCGTAAACTACTTCATCATGACTTAATGGTAATGTGAAGTTTTCGCTAAATGCATAGGTAAGACTAAAGCTTATTTCGTTTTGGTGATATTGGCGATAAATACTATCCTTTTTAAAATATTCTAAGGTATCGTGCATCCAGCCCATCATCCATTTCATACCGAAGCCTAGTCCGCCTAAATAAATAGGTTTAGAAACACCTGAATAGGCTGTAGATTCTTCAGCAATGGTTTGCACACCTTCATAGCTTTGATAGACTTCCATATTCAGATCCTTCAGGAAAGAAATAGCTTCAAGGTTTTCATTTCCGCCGAAAATATTAGGTTCCCATTCTCCTTCTTCCCTAGAATAGTCCAGGTAGATCATCGAAGCTACAGCATCTACTCGTAGGCCATCAATATGATATTGGTCTAACCAAAAAATTGCATTGCTAATTAAAAATGAACGTACTTCGTTACGTCCATAATTAAAAATAAGACTTTTCCAATCTGGGTGATATCCTTTTCGACGATCGGGATGTTCGTATAAGTGAGAACCATCAAAACGCCCTAAACCATGATCGTCTTCAGGAAAATGCGAAGGAACCCAATCCATGATTACAGCGATGTTTTTACGATGAAAAGCATCAACCAGAAACTTGAATTCATCTGGAGTTCCAAAGCGCGAAGTTGGAGCAAAGTAACCGGTTACCTGGTAACCCCAGGAAGGATCGTATGGATATTCCATTACCGGCATAAATTCTACATGGGTATAGCCCATCTCTTTCACATAATTAACTAACTCATCTGCCATTTCGATATAGGAAAGCGATCTGTTTTCTTCCCATTTTCGTTTCCAGCTGGCTAAATGAACTTCATAAACTGATATTGGTTGATCCAGCGTATTTTTATTTTTTCGGCTATTAAGCCATCTTCTATCTTTCCATGGGTAATCGTCTTCCCAAACGATAGATGCAGTGGCAGGTGGATGCTCACATTTACGAGCGTAAGGATCGGCTTTTTCAGTCTTAATATTATCTATACAACTGGTGATTTTGTATTTATATCTGGAGCCTTTGCCAACACCGGGAATAAATCCTTCCCAGATACCGCTACTGTCCCATCTAACCGAGAGTTTATGTTCGTGCTCTGTCCAATAATTAAAATCTCCGATTACAGAGACTTCTTTAGCTGATGGTGCCCAAACTGCAAAATAAGTACCTATTACACCGTTAACTTCTATAATGTGTGAGCCTAGTTTTTCATAAATTCTGTAATGTTTACCTGCTTTGAATAGAGAAATGTCGAAATCTGTGAATAAAGAATAAAGCTGTACTTCCTGCTTCATAAGGGTCGTAATAATTGGTTAGTTTTTAATGAAGGTGGTTAGGCCTTCAAGATTATTTTATCCTGAAAAAATTAATAGGATAAACCTGTAATCTTGCCCTTAAATTAGTGTTTTAAATCTACATCCTGAAGTTTTTAAAGTAATATTAGCTTTTAATTAAAACTGAAGAGGGGAAATTAAGGTAGAATCTAAAACTGAAGCTTTATACTTGATTTTGAGTAAGCTGTGAAAACCTGGACTAAATAATACTAAATTTAATTCCCAGGTCCCTTATTTTTTTAGCCAGGCTGGGAGAAATTCCATTATCGGTAATGATCTGGTCGACTTGTTCTATGGCGCAAATTCTGCCAAAACTCTTTTTTCCGAATTTAGAAGAATCTGCTAAAATAATGGTGCGTTGCGAAGATTTCATCATTTTTTGATTCAACAAGGCTTCTTCCAGACTGGTTGTGGTACAGCCATATTCCAAATCGATACCATCTACTCCTAAAAATAATTGATTGCAAGAAATGTGCTCTAAAATATGTTCAGCATAATGCCCAGTAACCGAGGAAGAAGTATGTCTTAAATTACCACCAAGTTGAATCACCTGTATATTTTGATGATTCAATAGTTCTAAAGCAACATTTAAAGATGAGGTTATAACGTTTAGGGCTCCTTTATTAGTTATAGATTTTGCTAATTGCTGAACCGTGGTTCCAGAAGCGATCATGATAGAATCGTTATCTTTTATCAATTTTGCTGCTTCTTTCGCAATATCAGATTTTTCCATTACCGAGATTTTTTCTTTCTCGTTTACCGGTCTGTCATTGATGTATGGATTTTCTAAAGAAGCACCACCATGGGTTCTAAACAAAAGACCTTTGTCTTCCAGTAATTTTAGATCTTTTCTAATCGTAACTGCCGAAACATTAAGCTCTTCGCAAAGTTCTGAAACTTCTACGTGTTGCTCGTGATTAAGTTTGTCTAAAATTAGTTGGTGTCTTTTCATAACTAAAATAATGGCCTTTACAAATGTATAAAATTAGCTGCTTTAAAGCGTTTTTCTAAAACGAAAGAAAGTGAAATAAAACCTATAATTATATAAATTTTAAGGGAATATATAGCTTCATGAGCTTTCATTAACACTTTCGTTTATTTTCTTTAACTAATATTTTCTTTCGTAATGTTTCGTTTTGAGATAATTTTATTATTTTAGCTGAAAATTAGAAGATTCCAAATTATGGGTGCTAAAAATATATACTCAAGAAAATCATTGGTCAATTCGGCTAAATCTGTTGAAAAATGGGATGTGATCGTGATCGGTGGTGGAGCAACAGGATTAGGTGTTGCTTTAGATAGTGTTACCAGAGGTTATAAAACCTTATTGTTAGAGCAGGTAGATTTTGCTAAAGGAACTTCGAGTAGAAGTACAAAGCTTGTTCACGGTGGAGTAAGATATTTAGCCCAGGGAAATATAGATCTTGTAAAAGAGGCTTTATATGAAAGAGGGCTTTTAAGTAAAAATGCGCCTCACCTAGTAAAGAATCAGAGTTTTATTATTCCTAATTATAGATGGTATGAAGGGATGTTTTACACGGTAGGACTTAAAGTATATGATTTTCTTGCTGGTAAATTAAGCTTAGGAAAATCACTTCATATTAATAAAAAGGAAACAATGAATCGTCTAGAAACGATTCGTAGAGATAAATTAAAAGGCGGTGTTGTTTACAAAGATGGTCAGTTCGATGACTCTCGTCTTGCTGTAAACGTTGCACAAACTTGCGTAGAGCAAGGGGCTTCAGTGCTTAATTATTTTAAAGTAAATAATCTGGTGATCGACGAGAATCAGATCAAAGGGGTTTCAGCAAAAGATATGGAAACGGGCGAAAACCATCAATTCTTTGGAGATGCGGTGATCAATGCAACCGGGGTATTTACCGATGAGATCTTAAGAATGGAAAATCCAGATGCTCGAAACATGGTAAAACCTAGCCAGGGAGTACATTTGGTTTTTGATAAATCTTTTCTTCCGGGAGATGATGCGATCATGATTCCAAAAACTGAAGATGGAAGAGTTTTATTTGCTGTGCCATGGCATGATAAAGTAATTGTTGGTACGACAGATACACAGTTAGATGAGCATAGCCTCGAGCCGGTAGCACTAGAAGAAGAAATAGAATTTATTCTTAAAACCTTCAATAACTACCTGGAAAAGCAAGTAACAAGAGATGACGTAAGAAGTATTTACGCAGGTTTAAGACCACTTGCGGCGCCAAAAGGCGGTTCAGAAAAATCTAAGGAGATTTCAAGAAGTCATAAAGTCTTAGTGTCCAAAACCGGTTTGATTACGATCACCGGAGGTAAATGGACTACTTTTAGAAGGATGGCCCAGGATACTGTCGATAAAGCTATAGCCTTAGGTAAATTACCTAAAAAAGAGTGTAAAACTGTGGATCTTAAGATTCATGGGGCAAAGGAAAATCCAGATTTGTCGAATCACTTATATATCTACGGAAGTGATCAGCCAGAAATTCAAAATTTGATAAAAGAAGATCAATCTTTAGGAGAAAAGCTTCATCCTAGATTAGATTTTCTAAAAGCTGAAGTTGTTTGGGCAGCACGTCACGAACTAGCGAGAACGGTAGATGATGTTCTGGCCAGAAGGGTAAGAATGTTATTTATGGATTCTAAAGCCGCTATCGAGTGTGCTCCAGAAGTTGCTAAAATATTAGCTAAAGAACTAGAAAAGGATGATGTATGGGTAGAAAAACAAATAGCTGATTTTAAAGAGATAGCATCACACTACACTATCTAAAATCTAAAAATAGAAACCAATTATTAATCAAGATAGCTCTCGGGTTTTTCCCGGGAGCCTGGGATTACTCATTTTTTAATGAGCCCAAATTAAATAAAAGTAGTTATGGATCAATACATGTTAGCCCTGGATCAGGGTACTACCAGCTCTCGCGCAATCCTTTTCGATAAGAAAGGTACGATTGTGTCTGTAGCTCAAAAGGAATTTACGCAATATTTTCCAAAACCGGGATGGGTAGAACACGACCCAAGCGAAATCTGGTCAACTCAGGCTGGTGTAGCTGCAGAAGCCACAACAAAGCATGGGATGAACGGAAAAAACATTGCTGGAATCGGTATTACAAATCAGCGCGAAACCGTTGTAGTTTGGGATAAGAATACTGGAAATCCTGTTTATAATGCAATTGTTTGGCAGGATAAAAGAACTTCAGAGTATTGTGATGAGTTAAAAAAGAATGGAAAAGCAGACCTAATTAAGAAAAAGACTGGGCTCGTTATCGATTCTTATTTCTCTGGAACTAAAGTGAAATGGATTCTGGATAATGTTGAAGGAGCCAGAGAAAAAGCAGAAGCCGGTGATCTTATTATGGGAACCATCGATACCTGGCTTATTTGGAATTTCACTAAGGGAGAATTGCACGTAACCGATGTAACCAACGCGTGTCGTACGTTGTTCTTCAATATAAATACCATGGATTGGGACGACGAATTATTAGAAATTTTCGATGTGCCAAGAAGTATGCTGCCAGAAGTTAAAGATTCTAGCGAAGTTTACGGGCATACCAAAACCACCGTTTTTGCATCAAAAATTCCTATTGCTGGGATTGCTGGAGACCAGATGGCTGCATTATTTGGACAAATGTGTACTAAAAAAGGGATGGTTAAAAATACCTATGGAACTGGTTGTTTCATGTTAATGAATATCGGTGAAGAACCAATCGTTTCAGAAAATAACTTACTTACTTCTGTAGCCTGGAGAATCAACGGGAAAACAGAATACTGTTTAGAAGGTTCGATCTTTATTGCTGGAGCGGTTGTGCAATGGCTTCGAGATGGTTTAGGAATTATTAAAAGATCATCTGATGTAGAAAATCTTGCCGGATCTGTAGATAGTACAGATGGGGTTTATTTTATTCCAGCATTTTCTGGTTTAGGAGCGCCACATTGGAATCAAAAAGCTCAGGGAACCATGTTCGGAATCACCCGTGGAACAACAGACGCTCACATAGCAAGAGCTTCTTTAGAAGCGATAGCATATCAAACTATGGATATTCTTAAAGCTATGGAAGCAGATAGCGGTATCGATATTAAGCAACTTCGTGTAGATGGAGGGGCTTCAGTGAACGATATGCTTATGCAATTTCAAAGTGACGTTTTAGATACCCAAACTGTACGTCCAGAAATTACAGAAACTACGGCGCTTGGTGCAGCTTACCTTGCTGGTTTAGCTGTTGGTTACTGGGATAGTATGGAAGAGATCGAAGAGATCTGGCAGGTAGAAAAAGAATTTCAGCCAACAGAAAATCAGGATGCTGTACAAGATGGAATCAAAGGTTGGTATAAAGCTGTAAAAGCTTTAGAAGAGTGGACTAAACTTTAATTTGTAATAAGATATGACACCATTTATTGCAGAAGTTTTAGGAACAGCTATACTTATCCTTTTAGGAGGTGGAGTAGTTGCCAACGATATTTTAAACGGAACCAAAGGTAAAGGCGGCGGTTGGGTTAGTATTACCACAGCCTGGGGGCTTGCCGTATTTGCCGGAGTTGTAATTGCAGGACCTTATAGCGGTGCACATTTAAACCCCGCCGTTACACTTGGTCTTGCTATTGGAGGATTATTTCCATGGGCAGATGTACCTACTTATTTAGCCGGTGAATTTTTAGGAGCAATGATAGGATCATTCTTCGTATATGTGATGTATAAAGATCATTTTGATGCTACAGAAGAAGGCGGTTTGAAAAGAGCTGTTTTTTGTACAGACCCGGCAATCCCAAATAACTTCAGGAACTTAATGAGCGAGATTCTTGGAACCTTTGTTTTGGTAATTTCGGTATTTTATTTTGCCGATGCTTCTTTTGAAAGCACTGGAGGATCTACAACAAAAGTTGGACTTGGAGCCATTGGAGCAATCCCTGTTGCATTTATCGTTTGGGGAGTAGGACTTTCTTTGGGAGGAACAACTGGATATGCAATTAATCCTGCTCGTGATCTTGGACCTCGAATTGTTCATGCACTTTTGCCTATTAAAGGAAAGATCGATAGCGGTTGGGGATATGCATGGATTCCTATTGTTGGGCCAATTATTGGTGCAGCAATAGCAGCTGGACTGTTTTTAATTTTAGGTAAATAATGCTATGAAAAAGATAAATTTTATTTTTCTGCTGGCAGTTTTGTTGGCGGGTAAGGTTTCTCATGCTCAGGTTAGCGAAGAGAATATCGTGGAAGAGCGTAATGAAGAAGAGGTGGAAGATGATTCTAAGTTATTCCATTTTAATCTTCAGCTTAAAAACATGCACCTTTGGAAAGGTTTACATGTTACCGATGCACCAATGACGGCAGTCGATCTTAATTATACTTCTAAAAACGGATTTTTTAAAGCCGGAGTTTGGGGTGGTAGAGGTTTCAATGGCGATTATACCGAGTTTGATTATTATGTAAGTTTTATGCACAATGGATGGTCTTTGGCCATTTGGGATATTAATAATTATAGTGATTTTCCAGATGCTAAGATTTTTGATTATGATCGTAGCGCAACTTCACATTTTATAGATGTGACGTTAGCATATCAATTTCAAAAAGTACCATTAAAATTATCCTGGAGCACCATTGTGCAGGGTAGGGATACTTTTATAAATGACGAAGGGCAATTAAGAAATGCATATTCAAATTACGTAGAAGCCAGTTATGTTATTTTAGATAAAAGCAACTGGTCTTTATCTGGATTGGTTGGAGGATCATGGTCTTTTGCACCGCAGGAAGCTCATTTTTATGGAGACGAACCTGGCATAACCAACGTAGGATTTATCTATAATAGAGACCTTAATATTTTCGATAAATTCACCCTTCCTGTGTCTGCTACGGCTAGTTGGAACCCGGTACAGGATTATGGTGCTATTCAGGTTGCTTTTAATTTGTTTTAGGTTCTGATTACCAGTTAATTAAATTAATTTATTTCTTAGTTGAAAAAGAGTTTTATTCGCTGATTTTCACTTAAATTTGAAGTAAAGAAAAGATAATATCCTCATAAAGTTTATTTATGAGGATTCTTTTAATTTACTGTACGAATTGATGAAATTCGGGTTTGAAAAAGATGGGAAATATTTGCTATGAAAATTTATGATTTCGATATAAAAACTGCCGGTGGGCAGTCTCTTCAATTTAAAGATTTTAAGGACCAACCGATTTTGGTTGTGAACACCGCAACAAAATGCGGACTTACCCCACAGTTCGAAGGTCTGGAAAAACTTTATCAGGATTACAAAAGTAAAGGTTTAGTAGTTATTGGTTTTCCTTGTAATCAATTCGCAGGGCAAGAGCCGTTATCTAACGAAACTATGGAAGAAACCTGCAAGCTCAATCACGGAGTAACTTTTCCGCTTACTCAAAAAATAGAGGTGAACGGTAGTGGAACTCATCCTATATTTAAATATCTTAAACAGTCTTTGCCAGGAACTTTAGGCAAAAGAATTAAATGGAATTTTACAAAATTTCTAATTGCTCCCAATGGTGAGCCTTATAAAAGGTACGCCCCAACAACTTCACCAGAAAAAATAGAAAAGGATATCCAAAAACTTCTAAAATAGCGCAGAATGACTACTAAATCTACCCTTAGCTTAAACGAACAGCTTTGTTTCCCTGTTTATGGTTCTACCCGAATTATTTCAAGACTTTATCAGCCTGTTTTGGCAAAACTTCAGTTAAGTTATCCAGAATATTTGGTGATGTTGATGCTATGGGAGAATAACGAAGTGAATATTGGCCAAATTCGAAGACAGCTTTATTTAAATAAGGAGAGTTTGATGCCGATTCTAAACGGACTTCAGCAAAAATCTTTTATCACGCTTCAGGATGAGGATCCAGATACACTAGAAACTAAAGTTAGCATAACTACAACCGGGCAGGCCCTAAAATCGAAAGCAAAACGAATTCCGTTTTCTTTATCCAGAGTGCTTAATACGCCAGTAGAAGAATTGGGAAGCATGCAATTGCTTATTAAAAACTTTTTGAGCCGTTTCGAAAAGAAGAAATAATATTCGATGATTTTCGGTTACTTTTTTCTAGATCGATTTTAGAAGAATTAATGCTGAAATTATAGAATTTCAGGTTTAAATCTAAAATAATACCTTGCGGCCATGAAAGTGGATAATCTAGAACAAGGTTTCTTCGGGATTGGAATTCAGAATGGAAAAACTCCTGAAAATTTAGGCGTATTATGGCGTTCTGCCCAAAATATGGGGGCAAGTTTTATTTTTACCATTGGTAATCGCTATGCAAAGCAGGCTTGTGATACGCATAAAGCAGTAGGAGCGATGCCGTATTTTCATTACGAGACTTTTGAAGATTTTTATGCGCATTTACCCAAAGGCGCTATGTTAGTTGGGGTAGAATTAGATGAAAAGGCCCAGGATTTAGAAACTTTTGAGCATCCTCGCCGTTGTGTGTATCTTTTAGGAGCCGAGGATCACGGCCTTTCTAAACAAGCTATAGAGAAATCTCATTTTTTAGTGAAATTCAAGTCGACTTTAAGTTTAAATGTTTCGGTTGCAGGTAGTATTATCATGTACGATCGAAGTGCAAAAATATAATTATCCCTTTCATTTTTATTAAAAATAAATTTATCCTGAAATTATCGAATTTCAGCAATAATTAGTTAATCGATTTACTTCCCTATTTTCCTTGATGTTTTAATACATTTTTCTTAATACTTTCTTTAAATTAGCGACGACTAAATAAAAATTTTAAAAATGAAATATTTTTCAAAGGCTGTTCTCGCCTTAGCTTTCACAGGAGCTTTTAGCTTTATGTCTCAGGCTCAGGAAGTAGTAGGGAGCAATCAGCAGGATTTTGATGAATTTATGAATCGTACCGGTAATCGTTACCGTTCAGCTTCAGGAGTTCCAGGACCAGATTACTGGCAAAATGAAGCCGATTACGAAATTAAAGCAACTTTAGACGACGAGGCACATACGTTAAGTGGTAAAATCACTCTTTCGTATACCAATAACAGTCCAGATGAATTACCTTTTATCTGGTTATATTTAGAGCAAAACCGCTTTACAGAAAATTCACGCGGAACTTTAACTACTCCAATTGGCGGCAATCGATATAATGGAGATGTAGATGGTGGTTACGAAATTTCTAATCTTCAGGCGAAAACTGGAAGAAGTACTTCTTCAAAACATATTATAAATGATACCAGAATGCAGGTTTGGTTCGAAGAGCCAATAAAAGCAAATGGTGGTAGTGCAACAGTTTCTATGAATTTTACCTATAAAATTCCTGTAAAAGGAATGGATCGTATGGGAAGATTAGATGTAGAAGATGGTACGATCTACGCAATGGCGCAATGGTATCCTCGTACAGCTGTTTACGATGATATCGAAGGTTGGAATGTTGAGCCATATCTTGGTGCTGGAGAGTTTTATTTAGAATATGGTGATTTTGATTACGAGATCACTGCACCTTGGGATCATATTGTTGTAGGTTCTGGTGAATTAGTGAATGAGCGTCAGGTACTTTCATCTAAAATGAGAGAGCGTTTAGATAAAGCCAGAAAAAGTGACGAAACTGTAACTATTGTTGGTGAAGACGAAATTAAAGATGCGTCTTTAAGAGCCAAACAGGAAGGAACACTTACATGGCATTTCGAAATGGAAAATTCTCACGATATTGCATTTGCTTCTTCTAATGCATTCATTTGGGATGCTGCAAAGATCGATTTGCCAAGCGGTAAAGATATCTTAGCACAATCTGTATATCCAAAAGAAAGTGCAGGTAATGACGCATGGGGAAGATCTACAGAATATAGTAAACATTCAATAGAGAATTACTCTAACAGATGGTTTGAGTTCCCTTGGCCGGTAGCTACTAACGTTGCTGCTGAAATTGGAGGAATGGAATATCCTGGTCTTAACTTTTGTGGTTGGAGAAGTAAAGGAGCTTCACTTTGGGGAGTTACAGATCACGAATTTGGTCACAACTGGTTCCCAATGATCGTAGGATCTAACGAAAGAAGATACGCATGGATGGATGAAGGTTTTAATACCTTTATTAACTATTACAGTACTCAGGAATTTGGGGAATACCCAACAAGCCTTAACAAAACCAGAAATATGACAGGTTGGTTTAAGTCTGAAACTCATGAGGGAATCGATACATATCCAGATGTAGCGAATCTTAGAAATCTTGGAATGGTGGCTTATTACAAGCCAGCCGTTGGATTGTATATGCTAAGAGAATATGTTTTAGGTCACGAAAGATTTGATAATGCATTTAAATCTTACATCAAAACCTGGGCATACAAACATCCTCAACCAAAAGATTTCTTTAATCATATCGAAAATGTAGCAGGCGAAAATCTATCATGGTTCTTTGGTAGCTGGTTCTACGGAACAGGAAATATCGATCTTGCTATTGAAGGTATCCGTGGAAATAGAGAAGGAAAAGGTTTCATTATCAATCTTGCAAATAAAGGTGAAGTGCCAATGCCGGTTAAGTTGAAGATCACTTATCAGGATGGTTCTTCAGAAGATCTTACGCTTCCTGTAGAGATCTGGCAGCGTGGTGACACCTGGAGCCATTTAGTGGAAACAGATAAAGCTCCAAAAAGTATCGAGATCGATCCAGATAAGATCTTACCAGATGTAGATTATTCTAATGATAGCTGGCCAGGAGAGTCATTCTATCAAAACTAGAATAACTTTAATCATATCATAAAAAATCTCGGCATTGCCGGGATTTTTTTGTTTACTCGATAATCAAGATTAAATGCTCCGAGGCTTGGCTCTATACAAAGACTATTTTATTTTAATTTGATATTCGATGATTTTAGACAAAGCTATTTTTTAGTAAACATCTGCTTTTCTTTGATAAGCTTGGTTACAGTTTCGGGGAGCATCTCTTCCCAGCCGCTTTTACCTTCTAAGATCATTTCGTGGATCTTTCTGGAGTTGATGTCTAAAGATTGCTCTTCAAAATCTGTAATATCGATAATGCGATCGTTCTGTTTAAAGAAATTATATAAACCACGAGTATTGTTATTTACCCTTAAGTTTTTGGTAGATAAAATTTCTCCCGTTTCTTCGTCTTTGGCCGGATAAAGGTAAATATTCACGTTTCTGGCAAAAAGAATCCCGAAAGCCTCTAAAATGCCGCCGCTTAATTCTTTGTAATATTTATCGTCAAAAATATCAATTAGCGTGGTTACGCCCATTGTAAGCCCAATCTGCTCTGAAGTAAACTGAGCAAAATAATCTACAACTTTATAATATTGCTGAAAGTTAGAGATCATTACCGTATGCCCCAAAGCGCAAAGAAGATCGGCGCGGTTTAAAAAGTCCTTCTCATCAATTTCATCACCTTCAGCCTTCAGGTTAAAGAGTGTCATTTCGAAGATAACCTCCGTAGCAGCTCGTTCTACTTCATGTTCTTTCATAAACATTTGCAATGATTTTTCGTACATGCTAATATTTACGTTGGTCACCGGTCTAAAACTTCCGCGTAGTGTAAGAATATTCTTTTTATACAATACATTTGCCGGCAGCACATTATTCCCGGAAGGAGCAAACATCACCGCATCGGTCATGCCATTTCTAACCAGCTGCAAACTCATTAAGCGATTGTCTACATCTTTAAAAGTTGGGCCTGTAAAATTGATCGTGTCAATTTCAATTTTATCAGGGCTTAAATGATCATATAAATGTTTTAAAAGTGTTTTTGGATCGTCATGATGATAATAAGCGGCATAAATTAGGTTTACGCCCATGATCCCAAGACTTATTTGCTGTTGTGCTGCCTTATTTTCGTGTAGCTGCACATGCATAATAATTTCATTGTATTCTTCCTTTGGCGCTGTTTGAAATCTAATTCCTATCCAACCATGACCTTTATATTTTTTTGCCCAATCTATAGTCGCAACCGTATTTGCAAAACTAAAAAAGAGTTTATTGGGATGCTTTAAGCGAGAGATCCGTTTTTCAATAAGTCCGGTTTCGTAAGCCATCATAGCTTTTAGGCGAGGTTCGGTAACATATCTTTTAGCCGGTTCTGCGCCATAAATTGCATCACTAAAGTCCTTATCGTAGGCACTCATCGTTTTTGCGATCGTACCGGTAGGATTTGGCGCTCTAAAGAAGTTTCTTACGGTTTCCTGGCCGGCACCAATTTCGGCAAAAGTTCCGTAGATATTTTCATTAAGATTGATGCGTAGGGCTTTATTCTGAATAGAAGTTACATTATTAAACTCCTTGTCTCCCTGAACGTTAATTGGCATAGATTAGACCTTTAGGCATTCTTTGCTTAAAAATACAATTATTCTGAAGAGTGTATTGCAAAGCTATGTTAGATATTTTATAATATTTTTTGATGATCGAGCGTTAAATAAAGAAACTCAATCTATAACATCTATTAAAATTCTAAATTTGTGTAACAGTATTTTACTCGATAATCGAGATTAAATGCTCTGAGGCTTGCCTCGATACAATGGCGATTTTCAAAAAAATGCCTCAAGGGCTTGCTCTAAGGTAGTTTACTGTAAACCTCATTTAGATAGTTCATCTAACTTACTAAAACCATGATCAAAATGCGAACATTAATTATTAAGGCGCTTTTATTAATTTCGTCTAGCGTATTTAGTCAGCAATTAGAATTTTCTGCCGTGCTGGCCGATGCCCAGACCAAAGAGATTATTCCTTTTGCAACCATTCAGTATGGAGAAAATAAAGGAGTAGTTACTAACGACGAGGGAGTTTTTGTACTTCCCGAAGGAACTTCAGCAGAAACAAAAATTAAAATATCTTCTCTTGGGTACGAGGAAACCGAGATTTCTGTTTCAGCTTTAAAGGATACGCTGTTTATTAAGCCGTCATCTATAGCCTTAACCGAGGTTTTTCTTTCTGATAAAGATCTAAGTGGCGAAGAAATATTAGAGCGGGTTTTAGCTAAAATCGACTCGAATTATAATTTCGAGCTTTCAAAGAAACGCTTTTTTTACAGAAGCTCTTTTTTCAACAATATTAGTCGTTTAGATATGGAAGTTGAAGAAAGCACTATCCCAGAGATTGACCAGAAATTTGTGAACAATGCGCTTAGCCAGATTCCGCGATATGTAGATAGTTATACTGAATATCTTGGTGATTTCTACGGAAATTATGAAGAGCAAAAAATTCAGCCTATAAAAATAGCTAATCTCTACAATCCAACTAACGAGGAAGGTGTTGAGGAACTGGGCGAGCGTTTAGAGCAAATTATTAAAGACAATCTGGGAGAAGACACGTACGTAAAAGTAAAATCGGGTCTTTTGGGCGTAAAAATGGATAGTGAAGAATTTCTTGAAGATATGGAAGCTGCCGAACCCAAAGAAAAAACACCCGAAGAAAAAGTAAAAGACAGCATAAAACGCTACGAAAATATCACAAAAGGACTTCAAAGACGAATTGGTAATAACTTAAATTCTATGTTTTGGAAAGAAGATCTCACTTTAGATGTTTTTGAAAAATCAAGGAAATACGAATTTGATGTGGCAGGTTATACTCAAATTGGAAATGATATAGCTTACGTTATTAATTTTGAACCAAAGCGTGGTGCCGATTTTAAAGGAAAAATGTTTGTAAGCACCGAGGATTTTGGACTATATCGCCTGGATTACGAAAATGTAAAACCCTTAAAGAAATTCAAGCTTTTTGGGGTGAGCAATAAAGAAGATGTATATAGCGGGAAGATGATCTTTGCTAAAAATGAAAGCGGAAAATACAATCCTAAATACATCGAAAGAAGTGCCGGCAATACCTTTGGTGTAGATCGACCTTTAACTCTACTGGTTAAAAAAGGAAGTTGGATCTGGAACAAGCGTCTTAAAGAATTAGACCTGGAAATGGATATTATCGCCAGTAATGTTTCCAAATCACAATGGATCATTTATGATGACGAAAGTTTAAGTAAGGATGCGTATGCATCTTTAGAAACCAATAATAATTTCGACTATAAGAAATTTAAAAAATATAATGCCGAATTCTGGGATGGATATAATATCATGGAACCTAACGAAGCGATTAAATCCTTCAGTTCTTTAGACGAATCTGAAGAAACAGAATAGAGAGTTTTCAATCCAGAAAAAAAAGGGCTTCAAACTATCGAATTTCGATATTTTGAAGCCCTTTTTTTATTTAGTAAGAGAAATCTATTGCACCTTATCGGTAACTACTCGGTACGTAGGATCTTCTATAATATTTACTTCAATAATAGCATCGGCATTGCTTAATAATTGTCTGCAATCCTGGCTAAGATGTCTTAAATGTAGTTTTTTGCCTTGTTTTGCATAACGCTCGGTTAATTTATTCACGGCTTCGATACCAGACATGTCTACGATTCTACTTTCAGAAAAATCTACGATCACTTCTTCTGGATCGTTTAAAACATCGAATTTTTCATTAAAAGCGGTGGTAGAACCAAAGAAAAGTGGTCCGTAAATCTCATAGTGTTTTACACCATTTTCATCAATACGTTTTCTTGCACGAATTCGTTTTGCGTTATCCCATGCAAAAACCAATGCCGAGATAATCACTCCAATAAGTACAGCAAGAGCAAGATTGTGAAGTAGAATGGTGATTAAAGTCACCACAACCATCACAAAAATATCGTGTTTAGGCATTTTATTAAGCGTTTTAAAACTTGCCCATTCAAAAGTTCCAAAAGCTACCATAATCATTACGCCGGTAAGTGCAGCCATTGGTAATAATTCGATTACCGGGGCACCAACAAGAATAATCACCAAAATAGTAATTGCAGCGATAATTCCTGAAAGTCTGGCGCGAGATCCAGATGATAAATTTACCAGCGTTTGTGCCAACATTGGGCAACCACCCATGCCAAAGAAAAATCCATTAGCAATATTTGCGGTTCCCTGTGCAACACATTCTTTATTACTACGGCCGCGGGTTCCTGTAATTTCGTCTACCAGGTTTAGGGTAAGTAAACCTTCAGTTAATCCAACCGCTGCCATTATAAGTCCGTATGGGAAAATGATCTTCAGTGTTTCTAAAGTTAGTGGTACTTGGGGAATATGAAACGGAGGTAAACTTCCGCTTACCGAAGCGATATCTTTAACCTGTTTAGTGTCAATTCCGAAGAAATAAACGATCGCGAAAACAACCAATATCGCTACTAAAGATGGCGGTACTGCTTTGGTGATCTTTGGAAAAACCAAAATAATTGCGATAGTTAGAGCTACAAGAGCAAGCATAATTAAAAGCGGGCTGCCGGTTAACCATTCGGCTTCACCATTTACCATTACTTTAAATTGCTCCAATTGTGCCGAAAAAATAATAACGGCCAGACCATTTACAAAACCAAACATTACGGGCTGTGGCACCAATCGTATAAACTTACCAAGCCTAAAAACACCAACCCCAATTTGAATTATTCCGGCCATGGCTACTGCTGCAAAAACATATTCTAAACCATGCGAATTCATTAAAGCGATTAAAACAACCACCGTTGCACCGGCACCACCAGAAACCAAACCTGGGCGTCCACCAAAGATAGCGGTGATTAGTCCCATAATAAATGCAGCGTATAACCCTACCAATGGCGGGAAATCTGCAAGAATAGCGAAAGATAAAGACTCTGGGATCATCGTCATTGCTACGGTTAGCCCAGCCAGAATCTCGGTTTTATAATTCACTTTTTGGGAGAAATCAAAGAGATTGAAAACTTGTTTCATTTTTAAATGTTTTGCGTTTTAATCCTGATATTTAAACCCTTAGGCTTAAATTTAAGAAGCCGCAAAATTATAGAATTAAATTTAATAAGAAAGGATAGCGCTTAAAAGCCTTCAAATTTTAATGGTATCGTAATATAAAATACTGGTAATTATGTAATTCGCATCAAAATTTTATGATCTTAGAACTTGCTTTTCAGGTTTTTTTCAAATTATACCTTGGTTTTAGGATGCAGCAATTAAATAAAATACCTTTGTAAAAAATTCAGTATGGCACATAAGGCAGGTTTTGTAAATATTATAGGAAACCCAAATGTTGGGAAATCTACGTTAATGAATGCGTTTGTAGGGGAACGTTTATCGATCATAACCTCTAAAGCACAAACCACGCGACATCGAATCTTAGGGATCGTGAACGGTGAGGATTTTCAGGTGATCTTAAGTGATACCCCGGGAATTATCAAGCCAGCATACCAACTACAGGAATCGATGATGGATTTCGTTAAATCTGCTTTCGAGGATGCCGATATTTTAGTGTATATGGTAGAAATTGGTGAACGAGAATTAAAAGATGAGTCATTTTTTAATAAGATCATCAATGCCGATATTCCTGTTTTATTATTGCTGAATAAAATAGATAAATCTAACCAGGAGCAACTGGAAGAGCAGGTTGGTCTATGGAAGGAAAAAGTGCCAAATGCTGAAATCTATCCAATCTCTGCTTTAGAAGGTTTTAATGTTTCTGAAGTTTTTAGTAGGATCGTAGAATTACTTCCAGAAAGTCCTGCATTTTATCCTAAAGATAGTCTTACCGATAAGCCAGAGCGTTTTTTCGTGAACGAAATTATTCGTGAAAAGATACTGATGCATTATAAAAAAGAGATTCCTTATTCCGTAGAAATAGATACTGAAGAGTTTTTTGAGGAAGAAAATATTATAAGAATGCGAAGTATCATCATGGTAGAGCGCGATACCCAAAAAGGAATTATTATTGGGCATAAAGGAAATGCATTAAAACGGGTGGGAGTAGAAGCTCGTAAAGATCTCGAAAAGTTTTTTGGGAAACAGGTGCATTTAGAATTATACGTAAAAGTGAATAAGAATTGGCGAAGTAACGACCGGCAATTGCGTCGTTTTGGATATTCTAAGGACTAATTTTATATAGCTGATATTCGATAAATTAAGTCTCTTTTTTAAACTTGGTTTTTATTGGCACCGCCAAAGGCTATAATACCCCGAGGCTTTCCTCTAAATTGAAAATTTGTTTCCAACGAATGCCTCGAGGGCTTGCCCAAGGTAGTTTACTGGTGCATAAGTTGAAGTGCTTTCTGAGCACAATTTGAGACTATAGCATAAAATACCTATTTAAATTCCTGAAACATTATTGTTTAAAGTTCGGTTGTTAAATACTACCTTTGCCAATAATTTTTAGATATGAGTGGTATTGTTGCTATCGTAGGAAGGCCTAATGTTGGGAAATCTACTTTTTTTAACCGTTTAATCCAACGTCGTGAGGCGATTGTAGATTCTGTAAGCGGTGTTACCCGTGATCGTCATTATGGGAAATCAGACTGGAATGGTCGTAAATTCTCTTTGATCGATACTGGTGGTTACGTAATTGGTAGTGATGATGTTTTTGAATCTGAAATCGATAAGCAGGTAGAACTGGCGATCGACGAAGCCGATGTTATAATTTTTATGGTAGATGTCGAATCTGGTATTACACCAATGGATGAAGATGTTGCCATATTACTTCGAAAAGTAAACAAACCAGTTTTTCTTGCCGTAAACAAAGTAGACAATAACAAGCGTTTAGAGAATGCGGTAGAGTTCTATGCTTTAGGTCTGGGAGATTATTTTCCTATTGCCAGCACAAATGGTAGTGGTACGGGAGATCTTTTAGATGCTGTTATCGAATCTTTACCAGAAGAGACTTATAAAGAAGAAAGTGAGTTACCAAGATTTGCGGTGGTAGGAAGACCTAATGCCGGTAAATCATCTTTTATAAATGCATTAATTGGGGAAGAGCGTTATATCGTGACAGATATTGCAGGAACCACCAGAGATTCTATCGATACCAAATACAATAGATTTGGATTTGAATTTAACCTGGTAGATACTGCAGGTATTCGTAGAAAGTCCAGGGTAAAAGAAGATTTAGAGTTTTACTCTGTAATGCGATCTGTAAGAGCCATCGAAAATGCAGATGTTTGTTTACTTGTTTTAGATGCTAATCGTGGTTTTGATGGACAGGTACAAAATATCTTTTGGTTAGCACAACGTAACCGTAAAGGAATTGTGATCCTTGTAAATAAATGGGATTTGGTAGAAAAAGAAACCAATACCATGAAAACTTACGAGCAAATGATTCGTAGGGAAATAGAACCATTTACAGATGTGCCTATCATATTTATGTCGGTTCTAAACAAACAACGTATTTACAAGGCAATAGAAACCGCTGTGAAGGTTTATGAGAACAGAAGCAAAAAGGTGAAGACAAGAGAACTTAATGATATAATGCTTCCTATTATCGAAAATAATCCGCCACCGGCGTACAAAGGTAAGTTCGTGAAAATTAAGTTTTGTACACAGTTACCAACGCCTCAGCCGCAATTCGCGTTCTTCTGTAATCTTCCGCAGTATGTAAGAGATCCTTACAAACGTTATATAGAGAACAAGCTTAGAGAAGAATTCGATTTTAAAGGGGTGCCTATCGCGGTTTATTTCAGAAAAAAATAAAAGAAAAATACTTCTTAAATAGATAAAGGATTTTTAATATCTAGAAGATATTAAGAATCCTTTTTTAGTTAAATTTTAGATTTTTTTGATGTTTTATTAAACGTTTTTGGTTTTGTGCAGTCTAAAATCATAGAAGCTCACACCACATAATTAGAATTAAAACCTAAACCGAAAATTTAAAACATCGATCAATGAAATTTTATCTTGTTGTCGCGTTCCTTTTTATCAGCGCGATAAGTTTTTCTCAGGAGTTTGAAATGACTGGGAAAGTTTTGGATCCAGAAGGGAATCCACTTCAATCTGCTACCGTTTATGTAGAAAAGCCTTCAGATAGTACTTTAGTGACCTATACTATTTCTGAAGCTTCAGGAAACTTTATGCTTTCAGGTAAATCTAAAGAAGAGCGTTTAAATCTCTTAGTTTCTTATGCCGGCTTCAAACCGTTTAGGAAAGTGATAGAAATTAAAGAGGGAACTCAAAACGTTGGTGAGCTTAAGTTAGAACTTCAGGATAATCAATTAGGAGAAGTAACCGTTGTAGCTTCCAGACCACCTTTAACTTTAAAAAAGGATACCTTAGAGTTTAATGCTGATAGTTTTAAGACCAGGCAAAATGCAAATCTTGAAGAATTACTAGAAAAATTACCAGGTGTAGAAGTAGATTCAGATGGTGCGATCACTATCAATGGGAAACCGGTATCGAGCATAAAGGTAAATGGTAAAGAATTTTTTGGAGACGATCCACAGATCGCTACCAAGAACCTACCGAAGGAAATTATTGAAAAGATCCAGGTTTCTAATCAAAAAACCAGATCTGAAGAATTTACGGGAAAAGCTGGAGATCCAGACAATAAAACCATAAATATTACCCTTAAAGAAGATAAGAATAAAGGATATTTTGCCAGAGCTACTGCTGGTGGCGGTACTAACGATAGATACGAGCTTAGCGGTATTGCTAATATGTACAAAGATGATATGCGTTTGAGTATTCTTGCAAGTTCTAACAATATCAATAGCTCTGGTTTTAGTTTTGATGAGGTTTACGGTATGATGGGTGGATCTGGCGCACGCTCTGTTTTTGGCGGAGGTGGAGGCGGTGGAATCACTAAAGCCGAAACTGCCGGAGCAAATTATACGAACGAGTGGAACGATAAATACGAACTTAATGGCGATTATTTCTTCGGAAGAAATGATACCAGGCAGGAAACATCTATCCAAAGACAAAATATCTTGCCAGATCAAACATTCTTTGTAAACTCCAATAGCTTTAGTGATCTCGTAAACGATAGTCACCGTGCGAATGCAAGATTCGAAATAGAATTCGATACACTAACGCAACTTTCTATTTCGCCAAGATTTACGGCTAATACAGGTTTTTCTGAAAGAGGAAGCTCATCAGAACGATTAAATGAAGATGGGGAGTTGGTAAATAATTCTTTAACATCTGAATCTGAAGATATTTTTAGCAATAGCTTTAGTAATAATATCGATTTTGTAAAGCGTTTTGGAAGCCGCGGAGCTTATCTTCAATTAGAATTCCGAAACTCTTATGATACTCAGGAGAACGATAATTATTTTTATTCTGAAAGTTTTGATTATCGCGATGGGGAAGAAATTGCCAGAATTCAGGATCAATTTATAGATGAAGATTCCAATAGTGAGAATTATTCCTTTGGCGTATCGCAACGTAGTGTTTTATCAGACGACCTGTTCTTAGATCTTGCGTATAATTTTTCATCGAATAACGATGAGAATGATCGCTTTGTTTACGAGGCAGATGCTAACGGAAATTATACCGTGATCAACGATACTTTAAGTAGTGATTTTGAAGTGAAAAGTAGACAGCATCGACCAAATGCCGGGATTAATTACGAAGGTGATGTATGGCGAGTAGATACCAATATTGGTCTTTTAAATACCACTTTAGAAAATAACAATTTCCTGTCTGAAACTTCTTTTAACAATTCCTATAACAACCTTTATGTAAGAGCGCGTGTGCGTTATGAAGTAGAGCGTTCTAAAAGTTTATCAATAGATTATTCTACAGATGCAAATGTACCTTCTTTAAGGCAATTACAACCAGTTGTAGATCGTACTAACCCAAATAACATCGTTACGGGTAACCCTAATCTAAGACCTTCTTACAGTCATAATATTCGTGCGGGATACCGTAATTTCGATTTCTCTAAGCGTAGTGGAATATTTAGCTATTTTAACATGAGCTTTACAGAGAATAGTGTGGTAGCCAGAACGATCACAGATACAACAGATTTCTCCAGGACTACAACTTATACCAATGTCGATGGAGCGATGTCTGCCAACCTAGGGATTTTCTACAACAAGCAAAAGAAAAACGAAAATAGTGAATTTAGATATCGATTGTCACTAAATGGGCGTTACGATAAGAATGTCGGTTTTTCCAATGAAGAGAAATTTAATTCTGAAAACGTGACCATTGAGCCTAGGGTTAGATTTACATATGCAATGGATGATGTAATTGAATTAAATCCAAACATTGGAATTGAATACAATAATTCAAGTTACAGTATAAACACGCTTAACGATCAAGAGTTTGTTAATCAACGCGCAGGCATTGAAGTAACCACTTACTGGCCTAAGAATGTGGTTTTTGGCAACGATATTTCTTATAATAAATTCGGAAATGTTTCTTCGGAATTTGATAATACTTCCATCATGTGGATCACCAGTTTAGGATACCAATTTTGGAACGAGAAAGCCAATATTAAGCTGAAGGTTTATGATGTATTAGACCAGGTGATCAATACCAGAAGACAAATAGGTGGCGATTACATCCAGGACGTTGATAATTTAGTGCTTGAGCAATATGCAATGCTGAGCTTTACTTATAACCTGAAGAATTTTGGAGGACAAAGCTTTGGGGGTAGAGGAGGAAGAAGAGGCCCACCAAGATAGTCTGTTAAATAAAAGCATTTAAAAAAGCCCAATCTTAGATCTAAGATTGGGCTTTTTTGTACGTATTTTTGGATATATTTTATTGGCGCAGCCAAAGGGTATAATACCCAAGAGGCTTGCCTCGAAATTAAAATTTTTTTTCCAACGAATGCCTCGAGGGCTTGCCCCGGGGTAGTTTACTTCTTAAAGAGAAAATATAAAATTTATCGAGCAGCTTTTTGCTTGCTAGGCATTTAATCTGAAAAGGCTACAAGTCGAAATTCTTTAAAAAAGACCGTCATTTTTATACAATATCAAGATTGTATAATTCTGAATATTTTTTTCTAAAGTTACCAGCTTCCACCGGCGCCACCGCCGCCAAAGCCACCTCCACCGAAGCCTCCACCAAATCCGCCGCCTCCGCCGAATCCACCGCCAGAGCCGCCACCAAATCCTCCTCCGCCAAAACTACCGCGACCAAGAGAACTTAAAATAATGGCATCCATAAGTGTGCTACGACCACGACGACCGCCGCCTCTGCCGCCGCCACGGCTTTTACCAATAAGCGAAATGATTATGATGATGAATACAACAATAAAAATAGCAATAGGTTTAGCTGAGTTTCCAGAGCCACCTCTTCGTTGTGGTGTTCCTTTAAAAGTACCCGCTAAAACCTCGAAAACTGCTGTAGTTCCTTTGTCTAAACCAGCATAATAGTCACCATCCTTAAATTCAGGTAAAATTATATTATTAATGATCTGGTAAGTGTAAGCATCAGTCATATAAGGCTCTAAACCATAACCGGTCTGGATTTGGATCTTTCGTTCCTTTTCAGCAACAAGAATAAACAATCCGTTATCCTTTCCGTCCATTCCAATACCCCATTCTTCTGCCCAATGTGTGGCGTAAGTCCCAGCATATTCGCCTTGCAAAGATTCTATGGTTGCAATAACGATTTGTGTAGAAGTCGTATCAGCGTAGCTAACCAGTTTTTGGGTAAGTCGTTGTTCTTCTGAAGTAGTTAAAAGATCTGCACCGTCATAAACTGCTGTTTGCTTAGAAGGTTTTGGCGGAATATCCCTTTGGGCATATCCAACAAAACTTATAAGTAAAAATAGCAGACCTATGCAGCTTGTTAAGCGGCTAAGCTTTTTATTAAATTGTAGCATTTATCCTCTTGAAATTTGATCTGAAAGTTCATTCTCGTCATCTTCCTGCCAGGGAAAATGTCGCTTTAATTGCTCGCCGGCCATTAAAATACCGTCTACAAGTCCCTGTTTAAAATCACCTTTTTTAAAGTGATTAAGGATTACATCTTTTGTGCTTTCCCAAAAGTCGTCCTCAACTTTATCATTAATTCCTTTGTCGCCATAGATAACGAAGTTTCGATCTTCTGTAGCAACATAAATCAACACCCCGTTTTCTTCCTTGGTGTTGTCCATTTTTAATTGATGGAAAACTTCCATCGCTCGCTCAAAAATATCCTGAGATCCTGCTGTTTTTTCAAGATGAACGCGAATCTCTCCTGAAGTGCTTTTTTCAGCAGTTCTTATCGCCTCAACGATTTCATTTTCATCTTCGGTCTTTAGAGAAAAGTCTTTGCGGCTCATATTGGTTATTTTGAAGAGTTTTTATTGAAAGTCGAATTCTACATCTGGAGCTTCTTCAGCACCTGCATCGGCCTGATATCTTTCCAAACGCTCAAAGCCAAACATTCCTGCAAAAATATTGTTTGGGAATTTTCTAATGAATGTATTGAAATCTGTTACTGCAGCATTGTAGCGATCTCTGGCAACATTAATTCTATTTTCGGTCCCTTCGATCTGTGCCTGTAATTGTAAGAAATTTTGATTGGCTTTAATGTCAGGATAACGTTCTACACTTACCAGCAATTTGGATAAAGCTGAAGATAATCCTGTTTGTGCCTGTTGAAATTGTTGAATTTGAGAGGCACTTAAATTAGAAGCATCTACATTTACAGAAGTTGCTTTGGCACGGGCTTCGATCACATCGGTTAAGGTACCACGTTCAAAATCTGCAGCGCCCTGTACGGTTTTTACCAGGTTCCCAATAAGGTCATTTCTTCTTTGGTAAGAACTTTCTACGTTAGACCATGCTTCTTTTGCTTTTTCTTCAAGTTCTACTCCGGTATTGTTTACTCCGGCTGTCATGCTGTACACAATGATTCCAAGAACAACTAATACGATTAGAGGAATTAACCATTTTTTCATTTTCTATAATTGATTTTTGATGTTGATTAGGCTAGTTTTAATTTTTTCTAATTTACGAACAATATCAAAATTGCTCAGTGTTTTTTGCTTTTCTTCTTTAAGATGTGTTTTAGCACCTTCCAAAGTAAAACCACGCTCTTTTACCAGGTGATAAATAAGTTCCAGGTTTTTGATGTCTTCAGGAGTGAATTTGCGGTTTCCCTTAGCGTTTTTCTTCGGCTTTATTACATCAAATTCTTTTTCCCAAAACCTAATTAGGGAAGTATTCACCTTAAATGCTCTGGCTACTTCACCAATGCTATAATATCTTTTTTCAGGTAGCTCGACTTGCATTAATCCAAAGATTGGTTTTCTTGTTGTGCTTTTTTCAGCACTTCGTCAAATTCTTCAGGAGAAAGATTTCCGTAGTAAAAATTAATAGGATTTATATGTTCACCATCCTTAAAGATCTCATAATGTAAATGTGGAGCTTCAGATCTTCCTGTACTTCCTACAAAACCAATAACATCACCTCTTTTTACTTTTTGTCCTCTTCGAACATTATATTTATAAAGGTGAGCATAAAGGCTGGTATAACCATAGCCATGATCTATTCTTATATGATTTCCATAACCGGTACTACGATTATCAGCTCTAATTACCCGGCCATCACCACTGGCGTAAACCGGTGTTCCCCTGGGAGCCGTAAAATCCATCCCAAAGTGAAACTTTCTTACTTTGGTAAAAGGATCTGTTCGCCAGCCATAACCAGATGCGATCCTGGTAAGATCTTCATTTTTTACAGGTTGTATGGCAGGAATAGCGGCTAAAAGATCTTCTTTTTCTTTCGCTAACTCTGCGATTTCATCTAGAGATTTAGATTGTACCACCAATTGTTTAGTGAGAACATCCATTCTCTTGGTGGTCTCTGTGATTAGTTTAGAGTTATCAAAACCTTCTAGATCCTTATACCGGTTTATCCCTCCAAAACCGGCTTTACGGGTTTCTTCAGGAATTGGGTTAGCTTCAAAATATAATCGGTAAATGTTGTTATCTCGATCTTCGATGTTTCCAAGAACATTTTGGATTTGATCCATTTTTTTGTTCAGTAAGCCATATTGCAATTGCATATTTTGCAGTTCTCGCTTAAGTGCCTTTTCTTTGGGCGTTTCGATCTGCGGAATATTCAGGTAGACTAAAAGTAAAAGAAAACCGGCAAGAAAACTTCCAAAGATACTAAGCAGGACAATCCCAAATCGACGACCTTTTTTTCGTTCGATCTTTTTGTAAGAAAGCGTCTCGCTATCGTAATAATATTTAACCTTCGACATGAGTTAAATTTATAGTATTTTTGTTGCCATAATCTGCACAAAAAGCGTGCAAGTTTATACGGTAACGAACAAAGATAGCAATTGTTTTATAGCCTGCATAATTTAATAATATTTACAAGAAAATATAGTACATGAAATCTCAGGAAATTCGTAAAAGTTTTTTAGAATTTTTTAAAGCCAAATCACATAGCATTGTACCTTCAGCACCAATGGTTCTTAAGGACGATCCAAGCCTGATGTTTACCAATGCCGGGATGGTGCAGTTTAAAGAGTTTTTTCTTGGGAATTCTGTGCCAAAAAATACCCGGGTAACAGATTCGCAAAAATGTCTTCGAGTAAGTGGTAAGCATAACGATCTTGAAGAAGTTGGTCACGATACTTATCACCACACCATGTTCGAGATGTTGGGGAACTGGAGTTTTGGAGACTATTTTAAAGAAGAAGCCATAAACTGGTCCTGGGAATTATTAACCGAAGTTTTTAAGATCGATAAAGAGAGTCTATATGTTTCGGTTTTTGAAGGAAGCGAGGAAGATGGTGTAGGTTTAGATACTGAAGCTTTAGAGCTTTGGAAAAAGATCGTTCCTGAACAAAGAATTATCTACGGAAACAAAAAGGATAACTTTTGGGAAATGGGCGATCAGGGACCTTGTGGTCCTTGTTCAGAAATTCATGTGGATATTCGTTCAGCTGAAGAAAAAGCTAAAAAATCGGGTAGAGAACTAGTGAATGCAGATCATCCGCAGGTGGTTGAAATATGGAACCTGGTTTTTATGCAATTTAACCGGAAAGCAGATGGTTCTTTAGAAGAACTTCCGGCAAAACATATCGATACCGGGATGGGCTTCGAGCGCTTGTGTATGGTAATGCAGGACAAGCAGTCTAATTATGATACCGATGTTTTTACACCGCTTATCGCCGAGATCGAAAAAATTACAAATTCAACTTACGATAAATCAGAGGAAACAAACATCGCTATTCGTGTAATAGCAGATCACGTTCGTGCGGTTGCTTTTAGCATTGCAGATGGGCAATTACCAAGTAACAATGGTGCGGGTTATGTAATACGTAGAATTTTACGTCGTGCGATTCGCTATGGTTTTACCTTTTTAGATACTAAAGAGCCTTTTATTTATAAGTTAGTTGAAAGACTAAAAACGCAAATGGGTGATGCTTTCCCAGAATTGGTAAAGCAGCAACAACTTATCGAAAATGTTATTAAGGAAGAAGAACTTTCGTTTCTTCGAACTTTAGAGCAGGGATTGGTAATGTTGGAAAATATTGTAAACGAATCTAAAGATAAAGAGATCTCTGGTGTAAAAGCATTTGAGCTATATGATACCTTTGGATTTCCTATCGACCTTACCGCACTTATTTTAAAAGAAAAAGGCTATAGTCTTAATATCGCTGAATTTGAGGCAGAACTTAAAAAACAAAAAGAACGCTCCAGAGCAGCAACGCAGGTCACATCCGGAGATTGGAAAGAGATCACTGATGTTGACGAAAATGCTTTTGTTGGTTACGATCAATTAGAAACTCAGGTTAAAATTGCCAAATACCGTAAAGTAGAAACCAAAAAGCAGGGAACACTTTACCAGATCGTGCTCACCAAAACTCCTTTTTATCCAGAAGGAGGTGGCCAGGTTGGTGATAAAGGTTATTTAAAAGCTGGAGACGAGAAAATTAGTATTATCGATACTAAAAAAGAAAGTAACCAGATCATTCACTTTGCAAAGAAATTACCACAGGATATTTCAGCAGAATTTACTGCTGTCGTAGATGCTTCAGCAAGAGCAAAAACTGCGGCAAACCATACTGCCACGCATTTATTGCACCAGGCATTGCGCCAAATTCTTGGAACGCACGTAGAGCAAAAAGGTTCTATGGTGCAGCCAAATTATATGCGATTCGATTTTAGTCATTTTAGCAAGCTTTCTTCAGAAGAAATAGAACAAGTAGAAGAGTTTGTAAATGATAGGATTAAGGAAAGTTTAGAATTAGAAGAGCAAAGAAATATAGCACACCAGGAAGCTTTAGATCAGGGAGCAATTGCTTTGTTTGGTGAAAAATATGGAGATAGCGTACGTGCGATTCGTTTTGGGAAATCCATGGAGCTCTGTGGTGGTACGCATGTAAAAAATACGGCAGATATCTGGTATTTTAAAATTACCGGGGAAAGTGCAGTAGCTTCAGGAATTCGTAGGATAGAAGCAATTACCGGCGATGCGGTAAAAGAATATTTTACGAAGCAAACCGAACTTTTAATGGAAGTTCAGGGCTTACTTAAAAATGCTAAAGATCCTGTAAAAGCGATTTCTGGATTGCAGGACGAGAATGCCGAGCTTAAAAAGCAGGTAGAAACGTTACTAAAAGACAAGGCTAAAAACCTGAAATCTGAGATCAAAAATGAGATTCAGGAAATTAACGGAATTCAGTTTTTAGCTAAAGAAGTAGATCTTGATGCCGGCGGAATTAAAGATCTTGCTTTTCAATTAGGTGGAGAGATCGATAATTTATTCCTTCTTTTTGGAACCGAGCAAAAAGGCAAAGCTTTACTTTCTTGCTATATTTCTAAAGATTTGGTAGGAACTAAAGATTTAAATGCAGGAACCATTGTTCGCGAACTGGGTAAATATATCCAGGGAGGTGGCGGTGGCCAGCCATTTTTTGCAACAGCAGGTGGTAAAAATCCTGCAGGAATTTCAGAGGCCTTAACTAAAGCTAAAAAATATATCGAATAACAGGATTCTAAGAAATTTAGTATCTTTCTTTAATGAAAAGGATAGGCGTATGGAAGAATGATCTCTATACGCCTTTATTATTTTATTGCTATGGATTTCAGAACAATTGTCCCGGTTAGAAATCAATCGCCAAAGATCGATTATAATGCTAATATTGCATTATTTGGTTCCTGTTTTGTAGAAAATATAGGCGATAAACTTCAGTATTTTAAGTTTAATGCGCTGCAAAATCCCTTCGGAATTATATTTCATCCTGTCGCTTTGCGCAATTTATTCCGAAGAATCGATGAAAATTACGTGTATTCAGAGCGTGATGTTTTTCAGCTAAATGATCTGTATTCCTGTTTCGATGTGCATTCGCAAATGAGTCATCCAGATCGATCTTTGATGATTAATCGGTTAAATAATTCGCTGGAAACCACTCGGTCTTTCTTACAGGAAAGTTCTCATGTAATTATCACCTTAGGAACTGCCTGGGGTTATGTTTTGAATCAGGATGAGCGTTTAGTAGCTAATTGCCATAAGGTCGCGCAATCTAATTTTACCAAAAAGATTTTTTCTTCGGAAGAAATAAAAAAAAGTATAGCTGAAATCTCCAATATCATCTGGAAGCTGAATAAAAATAGTAAGATCATCTTTACCATTTCGCCGGTGCGACATTTAAAAGACGGTTTTGTAGAAAATCAATTAAGTAAAGCAAACCTCATTAATGCTTTACACGACTATCGAAAAGAAATAAAGCTGAAATTCGATAAAAAAACAGCTTATTTTCCGAGTTACGAAATTGTGATGGACGAGCTACGAGATTATCGATTTTACGGAAAAGACATGATTCATCTTTCTGAAGTTGCTATAGATTATATCTGGGAGAAATTTAAAGATAGTTGGATCGATCCTGAAGTTTTTTCTGTGATGAAAGAAGTAAGTACGATCCAAAAAGGTTTAGATCATCGTCCTTTTAATGAAGATAGCCCGAAACACCGCGAATTTCTTGATAAACTAAGCCAGAGAATGGAAAAGGTACAGCATAAAAACCCATCAATTAAATTCTGAATTTATCATTTTAGAAGCTTGATTTGTCGCTTACTATTAAAAAAGTATAATATTTATTTTGAATATTGTAAAATAATCGTAAATTCACATTGTAAATTAATTCTAATTTATTGATTGAAGTATTCGCCTTAAGAATACAATGATTAATTAAACTTTCTTTTCTAAAATTTGTTTGGGGTAGATTTTAGAAATTTTAATCTTATGGACGGGTGGGGCCGTCCATAAGTTTTTTATAACACTTTCCTATTTGTAAATCCTTATCTTTAGTTATTGAAATTGTCCAAATTGGATTAAAATTTTTATTGTCTAAAATGACGCATTGAGTTAATGCTTATGTCTCTATTTTTAGACCCGAAATTGTGTAGAAAAGACAATAATTATTAGAATCTTTAATATCTAGAAAATGAAAAAGTTCCTCTTAGGCGCTATAGTTGTTTTGCTAATTGTTTTTGGTTATCGATATTATGATAATCGCCAAACAGAACGTGAACAGTTAGAGCAGAATTCGCAACTTATCCAGGAGCAGATCAAAAATGTGGGGAAATTAGTGGTTACCGAAGGTAATTTTTCTCAGGTTTGGTCGTATAAAGATTCTAAAAAGTTTTATCTCGACGTTTTTTCAGCAAGAAAAAAAGCATTGATCGTGGTGAACGCGAAAGTGACCGTTAGTTATGATCTTAGTGAATTAGAAACCGAAATTGATGAAGAAAATAAACGCGTGATCATAAAGAGTATCCCAAAGGAAGAATTAAATATTTATCCAGATATTCAATACTATGATGTTACGCAGGATTATTTAAACCAGTTTGAAGCTTCAGATTATAATACCATCAAAAAGAAAGTTTCAGCTTCGATCAGGAAAAAAGTAGAAGGATCAACGATAAAGTCTAACGCTCAAAATCGCCTAATTAGCGAACTTTCTAAAATTTATATTCTAACCAATAGCATGGGCTGGACCTTAGAATATAATGACATGCCGGTAAATTCTCAGAAAGATTTTAGTGATATTAAGCTGTAATTCTCACCGAGGATCATTTTTGATAATTTTGAAATGTTCCTTTCAAAATAGTGAGAATACTGCTTAGATCTTTTATTTTTCGCTAACCAGTTTTGTTTCTGCCATCGAAATTCCGTCTTCGATTAGATGTGCGATATTCGATCTTTTTTGCTGAAGTTTTTTTAAATAATCTTTGCTGATTTTGGCCAATTTCGGGTCGTGCTCTAAAGCCAGTTCATAAATCTCAGTAGTTAATAACCAATCTTCCTGATGATCTTTTTTCAGAATATCAGAAACTGCCTGAAGGCTGTATTTTGTGTTTTTTCCTTCCCTAAAATTGCGAACCGCTTCATATAGATCTTCCAATTCTGTTCGTTTTGCAGTTTTGTGAGATTTTATAGTGGTGGAGCTTGTTTTATGGGTAATTAAATCGAACGAATGATGATCTGCCGGTCCGGCAAATGCCGAAACTATTTCTTTACCAACAGCCATATCATATTGTCCCCATTCGGGTTTAAATAAAACCTGGTCAAAATATTTAACGCTACAGTTCTTAAAACTTATAAGTGTAATTTTTCCCTGAAGATTTCGCGTTCCGGTAATAATTTCTCCGTTTACTGTAATGCCACCTTCAAACTCTAAGCTAACATTTTCGGCTTCGTAAATATTGTAGGCTTTTAAGTCACGCGGACTCATATCTTCGATCGCTAAATTGATACCTTTTAATTTTCCGATGGGAGATCCAAAACCTTCGGCATGCGATTTTGTACCATGACCAACCAGTTCTTTCTCCCGGTAAGCCAATGCTGTTTTTCCTTTTGTTTGAATGTAAATAGGTTTTCCTTCAAACTCGATTACATTTTCAAAATTCCCAGAAACCTGTAAACCGGTACTAAATTCGATCGTACCTAAGCCTTTGGAATCAATTAGCTTTTTGATTCCGCTTAAACCGCCTTTACGCAATGCCATTTTATTAGCGAATTCCTCTAAAACCAAACTTAAATGTGCAAAATCTGGTGTTACGTAAAGCTGAGGTTGCGGTTTGGTAATATCGAATTCCTGGTGCATAGCTTCAATCGAGTAAGGTATCTTTTTTACCTTATCGGTTAAGCAGGATTTACTCTCTCCAATCGAGGATAACAAACCGGCACCATATATCTTGGGATCTTCAGGAGTACCAATTAAACCATATTCTACCGTCCACCAATGTAGATTTCTAATTAAAGACATCTCACTTGGGGTTACTTCTTTTTGCTGAAGATCTTCAACAAGTTTTTCAATTTTTGTGATTTCTTCAGGCGGAGTACCTTCAGCTTCTTTTAAAATAGAAAGTTTTCTAATGGCTTCATACACTTCATAATCATGAGAACTGGATATCGCTTTACAGCCAATTTCTCCAAATCGTCGCAGATATTCAGCATATTCAGGATTTGCAATTATTGGGGCATGGCCGGCACCTTCGTGAATAATATCTGGAGCAGGAGTGTATTCAATATTTTCTAGCTGCCTAATATCGCTTGCGATCACTAAAACATTATAGGCCTGAAATTCCATAAAAGCAGCCGGGGGAATAAAACCATCTACCGCAACAGCCGCCCAGCCAATAGCTTTTAAAATGCGGTTCATGCCATACATATTCGGGATATGATCTATAGAAATTCCGGTTTGTTTGAGGCCGTCTAGATAAGATCTATGCGCAACTTTGCTTAAATATTCAACATTTTTACGCATCACATAGCGCCATACCGCCTGATTGATAGGCGTATAATCTTCGTAGTTTTGTGGTTTGATATACTGCTGAAGATGTGCCGGTAAGCGATTTAATATTTCGTTAGACTCAATTGAATTAAGCATAAATTTATCCCATTTTAAGGTAATAAATATACGAAATTTATAAAAAAATAATTCAGATGTAGAAAATATGCTAATAAAAAAGCCTCTCGATTGAGAGGCTTAATGTAATATGGATTCAGGATTATTAAAGATTCATTAATCTTATTTTTCAGTTCCTGGAGGGTATTTTTCTAGAATTTTAGAAACGATTTCGTCGATTCTTTCCTGTTTTTTATCAACTTTTTCAGCAAGGGCAGCAGTTCCCATTCCCTGCCATACTAATTCTTTTGTTTTTGCGTCGATTAGATCAATATATAAAGTACCGTCGCTAGTTCTATTTACTGTGTTGAAACCTGTATTCCAATACCAAGGAGACCAGCCCCAGCCATAACCCCAACCCGGATTATTTTGGTAGATATTAATGTTCTCGTGGGTTTTGGTAAAAATACTCACTAAAAGATCTGGACTTTGTGATTTTTCAAATCCTTTTTGAGACATCGTTCCCTCAATCGCACGCATAATCCGTTTTTTATCAAGGTCTGAAATTTCAGCTTTATCAATTCCTGGTTTAAAGAATGCAAAAGAGCCGTACGAATTAAAGTTTGCTTCGCGATCGTAGTCTGAAGCTACTCTTACGGTACTGCACGAAGTCACAAAAATTGCCAGCAATAGCAACACAGGAGTAAATTTTAGAACTTTCATAGGTGTTATATTTTTTATTTATAAAATGCTAAACAAGCATTCTAATCGCTTGTTAGACTGTTTAATAATCTCAAATATCATGCCGAATTAAACGAATTCACCTACGCTGTTTCTATGGTTCTACCGAATAATTAACTATTTTATTCATTATTGAGAATTGGTCTTTTTATCATAGCCATAAGGGCAATGCCGGCAACCACTCTCACAGCAATAGCCGCGCTTTAGATGATATTGCTCGGTAAAACAACGATAACCCTCTGGTGTTAAATAATAATCGCCTTCTTCTAGCGGTATTCTTTTTCGTGAAAAACTCATAAAAACAAAATTACAATTCTTATATTGAAGATTATGATTTTGGTGAATAAACATATTTTAGGCAAGAATTTTATTGCCGTTACCATCTGGCCTGTAATTTTTGTGAAAGATGCAGATTATATGCAGGATGAGATGTTGCTGAATCATGAAAAAATTCACCTGCGTCAGCAATTAGAGCTTTTGGTGGTTTTCTTCTATATTTTTTATGCTGCGGAATTTATCTTTAGATGGATAAAATATAAAAACGCAATGACCGCTTATCGAAATATCAGTTTTGAGGTTGAAGCATACGCGCACGAAAAAGATGAAGACTACTTAAGGTCGAGAAAAGCTTTTTCTTTCCTAAAATATTATCGCTAAATTCTTTGCAGCGATTTTAGCCTTTCTCATCTTTGCATTATGAATGCTGCGGAAAACATCGAGTCGATATTCGATAAAAATGAACCTGTTTTTTCTAGGAACGATTTTATAAAAAAGTTTGAAGAGAAGAATATTGAAGTCTGGTTAAAACGGGAAGATTTGCTGCATCCTGAAGTTTCCGGGAATAAATTCAGAAAACTTAAATACAATGTTCTGGAAGCAAAAAAGCTTCAAAAGCAACGAATTTTGACCTTTGGTGGGGCATTTTCTAATCATATTGCCGCCACAGCTGCGGCCGGAAAGTTGTATGACATTCCTACAATCGGAGTGATTAGGGGAGAAGAACTCGTAAATGATCTTCAGCAAACACTAAAGTCGAATCCTACTTTGAAATTTGCTTCATCATGCGGAATGGATTTTCATTTTGTGTCGCGAGAAGATTTCCGAAGAAAAAATGATCCCGATTTTATCGAATCTCTGTATGCTGCATTTGGAGATTTTTATTTGGTGCCAGAAGGTGGAACTAACGTGTTTGCTATAAAAGGTTGTGAAGAGATGTTGAGCGAAAAAGATAAGAATTTTGATCT
Organism: Zunongwangia mangrovi; assembly: GCF_900112105.1. Classification (GTDB taxonomy): domain Bacteria; phylum Bacteroidota; class Bacteroidia; order Flavobacteriales; family Flavobacteriaceae; genus Zunongwangia; species Zunongwangia mangrovi. Next base: position 1,217,208 of record NZ_FOKV01000001.1, read on the forward strand.
TATTTGTGTAGCAGCGGGTACTGGCGGCACAGCTTCAGGATTAATAAATGCTTCAGAAGAAAATCAAAAGGTTTTGGCATTTTCAGCATTAAAAGGTGATTTTCTAAAAGACGAAATTGGTCGTTTCAGCAATAAAAAAAACTGGACACTCGTTAGCGATGAGCATTTTGGTGGTTATGCTAAAATAAATGAAGAGTTGGTAAGTTTTATAAATGAGTTTAAAATCGAATTTGGGATTCAGCTTGATCCTGTTTACACCGGCAAAATGATGTTTGGAGTTTTCGAGATGATCAAAAAAAATCAAGTTCCTGAAAATTCCCGTATTTTAGCGATCCATACGGGCGGTTTGCAAGGAATTGCGGGGATGAATCGCCGATTGGAGAAAAAGAAAATGAGTTTAATAATTGAATAATATGAGGTTAAAACCTTATCTGCTTTTGATGGTTTTTGCACTTTTTATGGCTTCATGCGGAAGTAAAAAAAAGGTGACTACACGTAAAAACCGAAAGGATAGAAATGAAGCGGTAATTAATAACCGCAATCAGGGAAATAGAAATACAGAAACTCCGGCTGAAGTGGTTGATTCTGAAACGATGCCGGTAAGAACCTACGATTTTACCGTAGAAAATTATATTGCAGATTATGCGCCTATTGCGCAACAGGAAATGCGATTGTATAAAGTTCCGGCCAGTATTACTTTGGCGCAGGGAATTTTAGAATCTGGTTCTGGAAAAGGAAGATTAGCGCAGCAGGCTAATAATCATTTTGGGATTAAATGTCACGATTGGAAAGGCGCTAAGATCTATCATGACGACGATCGTAACCAGGAATGTTTTAGAAAATATAAACATCCAAAATATTCTTTTAGAGATCACTCTTTATTTTTAGCTGAACGTCGCCGCTATGCCGAACTTTTCGATTTAGATGAAGATGATTATAAAGGCTGGGCAAGAGGATTACGCCAGGCGGGTTATGCTACAGATCGCCGATATCCACAAAAATTGATCGATCTTATAGAACGTTACGAATTATACCGCTATGACGCCGATGTTTTAGAGCGTCCTTCACCAAGTTATACGACCACTTTTGAAGCTAAAGGAGATAGTTATATCGTGAAAAAAGGAGATACGTTATATTCAATTTCCAAACGCTACAACACCACGGTTGAAGAGATTAAGCGCTTGAATAATTTAAGCGGAACCAATATTGATATTGGCCAAACCTTATTAGTAAAAGAAAGAAGATAAAAATTGCAAAATATGATTTATCAAAGAAGTAGTGCCTTATTTGCTGAAGCGAAAAAAGTAATTCCAGGTGGAGTAAACTCACCGGTTAGAGCTTTTAAAGCCGTAGGAGGAGATCCTATTTTTATAGAAAAAGCAGAGGGCGCTTATATTTATGATGAAGACGGAAATAAACTGATCGATTATATTAATTCCTGGGGACCAATGATCCTTGGCCATGCGCATAAACCTGTGGTAGATGCCGTGATCGAAAGAGCCAAAAAAGGAACCTCTTTTGGAACGCCAACAGAAATTGAAACCAAAATCGCCGAATTAGCGGTGAAAATGGTGCCAAATATCGATAAGATCAGGATGGTAAATTCGGGTACCGAGGCTTGTATGAGTGCGGTAAGATTAGCCAGAGGATTTACCGGTAAAGAAAGGATCATCAAATTTGCCGGTTGTTACCATGGGCATAGCGATTCGTTTTTAATTCAGGCGGGTAGTGGAGCGATGACTTTTGGAACGCCAAACAGTCCGGGAGTTACCCAGGGAACTGCAAAAGATACCTTGCTTGCAGCTTACAATGATTTAGATGGTGTAAAGCAGATCGTAGATCAAAATAAAGATGAAATTGCCTGTATTATCGTAGAGCCTGTGCCAGGAAATATGGGGTGTATTCCACCTGCTGAAGGTTTTTTGGAAGGTTTAAGGGAACTATGTAATGAAACCGGAATTTTACTGATCTTCGATGAGGTGATGAGTGGTTTTAGATTAGCTGCCGGAGGTGTTCAGGAACGATTGGGAATCAATGCCGATATTGTATGTTTTGGGAAAGTAATTGGTGGAGGTTTACCTGTTGGAGCTTTTGCTGCCCGAAACGAAATTATGGATTATCTGGCACCCGTTGGGCCGGTTTATCAGGCAGGAACTTTAAGTGGGAATCCGTTGGCGATGGCAGCCGGATTAGCAATGTTAACCGAGTTGTCTGAGCATCCTGAAATTTTTAAAAGTATCGATAAAAAAACCGAATATCTTCATGAAGGAATGAAGAAGGTATTGAAAGCAAACGGCGTAAAGCATACAATAAATCGTGTGGGCTCAATGATTTCGGTGCATTTTTCTGAAGATGCGGTAAGCGATTTTGCTTCTTCTGCGGAAGCGGCTAAAAACGGGAAATTTAATAAGTTTTTCCACGGAATGCTGGAAAACGGAATTTATATTGCACCAAGTGCTTTTGAAACCTGGTTTATAAGTGATGCGTTGAGTTATGAAGATCTTGATAAAACGATCGCAGCGGTTGAAAAAGTGACCAAAGATTTCGATTAATATCGATTTTATATAAAACCAACCGGCGTTTTGAGTTTCAGAATGCCGGTTTTTTTGTTTTGAGGATTAAGTTAATGAGACTTCTCGACATTTTTAAACAGCTAACCTCACAGGTTTTCAAAACCTGTGAGGTTTATTTATTGGCACCGCCAAAGGGTATAGGTGCTTTACTTGCGATAGATAATTATCAAGATTGTACAATTTAAGAGCATATTTTTAAAAAAGATGAAAGCTGATTGCTATGAGCTAAAAGCTTCTGATAATTGCCATTTGATTAATGTATTTTGAAAAAGTGCTGCCAACTGAAAAGAACTTCTCGATACAACAAATTTCTCCATTACATTCCGAAATTTCCCACTCGAAGTGACATACAATTAACTTATAAGTTTGAGTCGATTGAATAGTTTAAGAGCTAGAGGGATGAGATTCCGTGTCAAGCACGGAATGACAATAGATTGAAATGAGTTAAAAGCTAAAGGCTAATTGCTGATAACTAAAAGCTTCTGATTATTGCTAATTGATTATTGTATTTTGAAAAAGTGCTGCCAACTGAAAAAACTTCTCGATACAACAAATTTCTCCACTGCATTTCGAAATTTGCCACTCGAAGTGACATTCAATTAACTTATCAGTTCGACTCGATCGGATAGTTGAAGAGCTTGTAGAAGGATGAGATTCCGTGTAAGGCACAGAATGATAATTGTTAATTGAGCTTTGTAAAATTGCGTACTGCGAACTATACACCGTAAACTACTTCATCTACATCATTCCCAATAATTCCTCTACATAATCCCTAGAATTCGATAGTCTTGGGATCTTGTGCTGGCCGCCGAGTTTTCCGTTTTTCTTTAACCAGTCGTGAAATAATTTTTCTCGCGCTACATGAACTTTAGGCGCATTAAGCGTCATATTCAAATAACGTTTTGCTTCGTAGTCACTGTTTACCTGCTGTAGCGCTAAATCTAGATCTGCATTAAACTCTTCCATCGATTTTGGAGGATGTTTAAATTCAATGATCCATTCGTGCGCTCCTTTTTCTTTTCCTTCCATAAAAACAGGAGCAGCCGTATAATCTACAATTTCGCAATTGTTGGTAAGCGATGCTTTTTTAAGCGCAGTTTCAGCATTTTCAATAATAAGTTCTTCTCCAAAAACATTGATATGATGTTTGGTTCTGCCAGAAACTTTTATTCGGTATGGATTAGTTGAGGTAAACCTTACGGTGTCGCCCACTTTATAGCGCCATAGTCCGGCGTTGGTGGTAATAACGATGGCGTAATTCTTACCAATTTCAACTTCAGATAAAGGAATAATTTTTTCGGCTTCACTTCCGTAGTTATCCATAGGAATAAACTCATAGAAAATTCCGTAGTCCAGCATCAACAACATTTCTTTGTTATCGTTTTGATCCTGGCAGGCAAAAAAACCTTCCGAAGCATTATAGATCTCGTAATACCTAAAATCTTCATTGGGAAGAATCTTTTGGTATTGCGCTGCATAAGGATCGAAGCTTACTCCGCCATGAAAATAAACCTCAATATTTCTCCAAACTTCAAAAATGCTTTCTTTACCGGTATGCTCTAAAACATTATTCAGTAAAACCAGCATCCAGGAAGGTACTCCGGCAAGACTGGTTACATTTTCCTGAACTGTTTCCCGTACGATAGCGCCCATTTTAGTTTCCCAATCGTGCATTAGCGAAACTTCGTTACTGGGCGTACTACTAAATTCTGCCCAAAAAGGCATATTATCGATTAGGATGGCCGAGAGATCACCAAAACTAGTTCCGTTTTCGCGATAAATTTCTTTACTTCCACCAAGTCGCAAACTCTTTCCTGTAAACATCTGCGACTCTGGATTGTTATTTAAGTACATGCAAAGCAAGTCTTTCCCAGCGGCATAATGGCAATCTTCCAGCGAATCTTCGCTAACCGGGATAAACTTACTTTTAGCATTGGTAGTTCCGCTGGATTTTGCAAACCATTTTATAGGTGTAGGCCAAAAAATATTGGTTTCTCCCTGCCGACTTCTCTCGATGGCTTCATAATAATTTTCGTAACAATGAAGCGGAACCCGACTAGCAAAATCCCGGTAATTCTTTATTTCAGAAAAGTTGAATTTTCTGCCAATTTCAGTATTTCGAGCTTTATTAATAAGCTCTTTTAGTAGTTCTTCCTGTACCTCGTTTGGATATTTTATAAATAATTCCATTTGATGGATACGCTTCTTTAGGAACCAGGAAGCAATGGAATTTACTAATGGAATTGGCATTTATTTATTATATATTTATCAGCTCTTGGCAGAGCTTTTTGGTTGGTTGGTTAAAAATAATCGATTCTTTGAAGCCTGCAAAAACGCATCAGTTAAAAATATATGAAAAAGCTATGAGATACGAGGGTGTGCTTACCAAAATGAAAACGGAACTTTTAGACGAGGTTGAATATTACCTTGATTTTGAGAATGATTTTTTAAATCTTAATCAGCTTTTAGATAAAAATATTAGTCTTAATTTTTTACGTTTTCAGTGTTTAAATTGTGGGCAACAAAAGAAGATCTTTCGCCAGGGATATTGCTACGACTGCTTTAGATCGATTCCACAGGCAGGAGACTGGATCATGAAGCCAGAACTAAGTAAAGCACATTTAGACCAGGAAGATCGTGATCTCGAATTCGAGAAAAGCGTGCAGCTGCAACCTCATATCGTGTATTTAGCAAATTCCAGCAATGTAAAGGTTGGGGTAACCCGTAAAACACAGGTGCCTACAAGATGGATCGACCAGGGTGCGCACGAGGCGATCGAAATTGCTGAATTGCCTAATCGTTATTTAGCCGGAATTACTGAAGTTGCGCTAAAGGATCATGTTTCAGATAAAACTAATTGGCGCAAGATGCTTACCAACGATATTTTGGATTTAAATCTTGAAGAAGAACGCGAAAAACTGAAAGATTTTATTCCTGAAGAAGCCAAAGCTTACTTTTTAGCCGATCAAAAAGAGACAGAAATTAAGTTTCCGGTAAAACAATTTCCGAAGAAAATAAAGACCTTAAATCTTACAAAATCGCCTTTTTACCAAGGGAAATTAAAAGGCATAAAAGGACAATATCTTTTGTTTGAGGACGGAACCGTTTTTAACGTAAGAGCTCACGAAGGTTTTGTGGTAGAAATACAGGTAAGTTAATGCTTAAATCATGAAATCTGAAAAGGAAAAAATGCTTGCCGGTGAACTGTATTTCGCCGGAGATCAAGAACTGACTAACGAGCGACTAAAGGCTCGAGAGCTCATGAAAAAGTATAATTCCTGCCCAGAAGATGAACCTGCAAAACTAAAATCTATCCTGAGGGAATTAATTCCTAAAGGTGGAAAAGGATTGTTTATCCAACCGCCATTTTATTGCGATTACGGCTATAATATTAAAACCGGAAACGGAGTTTATTTCAATTTTAATTGCGTTATTTTAGACGGAATGGAAGTGAAAATTGGTTCCAGAAGTATGTTTGGTTCTAATGTGCAGATATATACAGCTTCGCATCCATTAAACACAAAAGAGCGTGCTTCGCTGCTCGAATTTTCTAAAGCCATAGAAATTGGTGAAGACGTTTGGGTTGGTGGAAATGTAACGATTTGCCCCGGAATTAAAATTGGAGATCGTGCAGTAATAGGCGCGGGAAGTTTTATTACCAAAGATATTCCAAATGATGTATTTGCTGCCGGGAATCCTTGTAAAGTGATAAAACAGATCGAGCAGTAGTCATTACACCTTTATTTTAAACTAAAATTTATGCTGAAATTATTTAATCTCGGCCTGCGATTTTTGCTTACTTAATGTGATAATTAATTTTCTTTAGGTTCGAATCTTTCTCCGTTCCATATATATGAGAATTTCTCTGTTTTAACCCATTCGTGATATAGATATATTTCCGGATAAATGTTGTATTGTACACAATTATTATCTTTTGTTTTTAAGCTGTAGCTCGTATTCATTTTAAGCTTTTTTCCATCTAAGCTATCTAGTATCTTCTCTTTCAAAAACTCTTTTGTTTCAATGGTTTTTGGTAGCCCTAGATCCTTAATTGGTTCTAAGGTATTATTTTCATAACTAAAAGTCAGTAGAACATGCTGGTCAAATGCTTTAGGCGAACCACCAAATTTGGAATACACTACGAAAGGTGTACCATCATTCTTTTGGAATTTTTTCAATTCAATAATAAAAAAACCGCTTGGGCCATCCGGGAAGTAATATTCTAATCTAATATAATTATTTTCTGTCCAGTAGTCAGCTTTCATAGTTTCCATGTAATCCTCAGCTTTTGGAAAAATATAGGTGCCGTTCTTCAATAATGAGTCCTTTGCTTCATTCGTCATTTCAGGTATATACGTTGATGGGAATGATTTAAAGATTTCCTGAATAGTCTGGCCAATACAGAAACTAGTTCCATGAAAAATAAGGAATAAAAGTATTATTGGTTTTTTCATATAAATTTGTGTCTAATACACCTTCAGTAGTAGCTAACAGCCAAAAGCTTTTATGCTAATTGATTGTTGTTTATTGAATTTTGTACATCTGCGAACTGATACTGCCCACTGCCAACTTTATCTTTTTACTGCGCGGTATCTTTCTTCTGTTTATTCCTATTCAGCAAGCCTCCTAAAATAGACTTGGCGGCGTCTTCAAGTTTCTTTTCCTGAGTTTTTGTTGAATCAGCCTTTGTTTGTGGCGATGTAGTCGCGGTACTATCTGTAGCTGTTGGCTGATTTTGGTCGTTTTTGCCCAGTTGTTTATTGATCAGGTCGTTTAAGGCATTTTTACCTTTGTCTTTCAGATTATTTTTCTGCTCTTCAACAATCTTTGAGGTTAAATTATTAATAGCCTGCTGCATATTCAGGTTAATTTGCGGACTTTGGAAAGTTCCGCTCAATCCAACAGGAATTTCGACTTTCGTGTTTTGTAAAGTCGATCCGCTAAGCTGACTTAAGGTGTTTCCTACCTGATTTCCTAAATATTTCGCCGGAACATCTAAATTCAACTTATAATTCATATTCATATCAAAACCATGACTTCCCGAAATTTGAACCATAACATCCTTAATATTAAAATCGAATGGCTGAATATTCACCGCTCCATTATCAAAAGACAGTTTCGTTTTAAGATTGTTTAGATCTAAGTTATCTAGATCGATAAAACTAAGCTGACTGTCCAATTTCGACAACAATGGCATTTTCTCTGGATTAACATCAGCCGTTAAGATTTGTGCCAGAGCATCACCAGCTAAACTGGTTAGAATTGGCGTAAGATCATTATTAAGGTTTCCTTTCAAATTTAAGTTTGTCTGGATTTTACCCTGCAGTGCGTTGGCGATTGGCGCCAGTCCCTGCATTAATTCTAATCCGTTAAAAGATTCAGCAATACTAATCGCATTTAGATCTAGCGACATATCGAAAGTTGGCGTTTCCGTTTTTGTAGAAACATTACCATTTAGCGCGATATTTCCATTAAAAATATCTGTCGTGATATTTTGCAGTGTTGCGGTTTCATCACGAATAATCAGTTTCCCTTTCGCATTTGTAAGCTTCAGGTTGTCGTAAAGAATATTATTCGCGTTGAAAGTAAGTGCTACATCTAAGAAAGATGGGATTTTTATTGCTTCTTCTCCCGTTGCTACTTTTTCAGTTTTAGGTGTTTCAGACGTATTTTCTTCGGAAGTTGCTACCGGCTTTTCTTCAGTTTGAGCCACCATAAAATCGTTTACCGCAAAGGTGTTGGATTTTACATTGAAGTCACCTTTTAATTCCTGATCAGTAAACAGGAAGCCCATTAAATTCTGAATAGATCCTGTAGCTTGCAAATCGGTTTGTCCGGTAGTTAAATTCAGTTCAGGTACAGAAACATTTCCCTGAGTCAAATTCACTCTTGCACTGGAAATTTTAATTTCATTCGGAATTTCAGGCGATTTATAACTGAAGTTTTTGATTGCGGCCGTACCGCTACTTTTCACGTTTTGATATTGCTCTTTTTCGATACTGTTCATATCAAAACTTGTAGAAGCATCCACGGTTAAAATTCCGTTTAGATCAAGATCCATATCCAAAGGATAAGCTTTATCGAGATTCGCTAAATTTAGCGTTCCATCTAAATCAAGATCAACAAGCATGTTGCCCAGTAGGTTTTTTACACTTCCGTTAGCTGCAAAACGATCCTGGTCGATTCTAAATTTTACATTATTAAAAGTAAGGTAAGTATCTTCTACGATTCCGGTTTCATTCAAAACACGTAAATCAAGGTTAATATCTTCAACGCTTTTTGGTAAATCTGGATATTTGAAAGAAGCGTTATTTGAAGTTACTTTAATATCTAATTTCGGAATATAAGTTTCGTTCGCCGTTCCTTTTATCATTCCATCGACCACAAAATCACCATTGGTTTCTACATTTTCGATATTCTTGGCATAAATTTCAGGAATCACAGCCAGAAAGTTCTTAAAGTCAGACGATGGGGTTTTAAAGGTCAGATCTATATTCGTATCGTCACCATCAACCTGAACAAATCCGTCAAAAGTTAAGGGCAACTGATTAATATGCGCTTCGTTTTCAAGGAACGTATATTTCATATTTTCCAGATCCATTTGGATCACGGCATCAAGATCGACTTTATTTCGGCTTAAATAATTAATACTGTCAAACTCAAAAGAAACGATCGCTTCAGTATCGGTATCTAATTCGGTTTGATCTAAATAAAAATCTCCGGTTCCCTGGTGATTTAGTTCTTCCAGTTTTAAGGCCATTTTGGCACCTTTATCGATATAATTTAATCGCGAATTATTGATCTCGTAATGCTGAAGATCTAAACTGAAACCTCCGGTAGTATCTGTAGGAGTTGTAGTTGTCGCAGTCGTATCTACTTTTGCAATATCGTAATTAGCTCTCCCCAACGAATCCACCAAAATATTGATATATGCATTATTAACATTGAATTCATCAATGCGTTTTGGCTCGTCGCTACCTTTAAAAAGTTCTTTGATGCTCATTTGTAGGGTAACTTCTTCAACATCGGCAAGCGTATCACCTTCAAAAGGGGCATTATTAATTACGCTCACATCGCTTAAAACTACTGTAGCTTCCGGGAAACTTCTAAACAAACTAAGGTCGATATCAGCAAATTCAACTTTAGCGTTTACATTATTATTGATCGTCTTTTTAACGAAATTCTCTATTTGAGACGAAAATAAAAACGGCGCTGCAATTAGTAAAACTATAATTACAAGCAGTGTGATTCCTATAATTTTAAATACTTTTTTCATCGTAACTAAGGTTAAGTAGTAGTAATTTTTCAGGATATGATTCCCGAATTAGTCTTCTTCTTCTAAGACAATTTCTTCGCCTTCGGCCAAAAGCGCTTTCTCATTGCATATACCGCCGCATATAAAAATGGAGTGTCGCAAATGGCAACGATCACTTTAAACAAAAATCCGCTTAACAAAAGCGCTCCAAAGCGATCCCATTCAATTTTATTAAAACTACACAGCAAAAACAGTACAGAAAACGTATCTACAAACTGGGATAGAAAGGTCGAAAAGTTATTTCTAATCCAAAGATGTTTTCCTTTGGTGAGTTTTTTCCAAAAATGAAAAAGCTGTATGTCGATATATTGTGCTAGCAAATAAGCCAGCATCGAAGCAATTACAGCAATTGCGGTTGCACCAAAAACAGTTTTGAATAATTCGTCTCCAATTGGCGACCAATCTGTAGCCGGTACAGCATCTGCAGCGTAAACGATCAATAAAGAAAAGAGCGAGGCAAAGATCCCGGCAGTTACCACCTGATTGGCTTTCTTTTTTCCATACACCTCACTAATAATATCGGTAATTAAAAACGTAACCGGATATGGCAAAATACCCACTGAAATTTCGAAAGTATAAATGCCGAAAAAATCCCAGCTAAAAAACTTCTGAAATATCAAATTAGAAACTACCAGTGATGCAATGAACAATGCGGCCAGAATCAGGTAAAATCTATACGCCGTAAGTTTATCTTTTAAGTAGAGTTTTGCCAAATTTTTTTTAAAATACTTCCCCACAAAATTAAGGGTATGTGCATTTGTTTTGCTTAATTTGCTGTGAAATTATAGCATATTCCTTATTAAAATTTTCTTAATTACAGTTTGAAATCCCCTAAGATAGTACATATAGCGCTGGGAAGCAATGAAGGAGAGCGTTTTGAGATTTTACAAAATGCCGTTAACAAGATCTTTGAAGAGATTGGTGAGATCGAACAAATTTCTTCGGTTTATGAAACTCCGGCCTGGGGTTTTACAGGAAATGCTTTTCTTAATGCCTGTATTGCTGTTTCTACCCGTTTTACTGCGGAAGATGTGCTGCGGAAGTTATTAGCGATTGAAGCTCATTTTGGAAGAAAAAGAACAGAAGCTAAAAATTACCAAAATCGAACATTAGATCTTGATGTTTTATTGTTTGAAGATAAAGTATGCGAAACTGAAATTTTAACGCTGCCTCATCCACAAATTCAGCATCGACGTTTTGTTTTGCAACCTTTGAATGATATTGCTTCGAGTGAAATTCATCCAGTACTGAAAAAGAAAATTCAGCAATTATTACTTGAAGTAAAAGATGATGCTGAATTATCGAAAATCGATGCAAGGCTAAAAGCGCCAAAGATTACAAATAAATTTAGCTCCTGTAATTATATCGCGGTAGAGGGGAATATTGGCGCCGGAAAAACCAGTTTCTCCACTATGGTTTCTCAGGATTTTAATGCGAAGCTTATTTTAGAACGATTTAAAGACAATCCTTTTTTACCGAAATTCTATGAGGACCAAGAACGCTATGCTTTTTCTTTAGAAATGTCTTTTTTGGCCGATCGTTATCAGCAATTATCTGATGATTTAGCGCAATACGATTTGTTTAAAGACTTTGTGATTTCAGATTACGATGTTTTCAAATCACTGATTTTTGCAAAAATCACTCTGGAAGAAGACGAATATTCGCTGTATCAAAAGTTGTTTCATTTAATGTATAAAGAACTGGTAAAACCAGATCTGTACATTTATCTCTATCAAAACACAGAAAGATTACTTCAGAATATCAAAAAAAGAGGTCGTGAATACGAGCAAAATATTCAACCTGAATATCTAATGAACATTAATAAAAGTTATCTCTCTTTTATCAAATCTCAAACCAACATGAAAGTCCAGATAATTGATATTTCTGAAATGGATTTTGTGAATAACAGGGCAGATTATTTAAAATTGCTGAAGGGAATTGAGTTAAAGTAGAAGTTTTTAGTTTACAGCTAACAGTTTACAGTTTGCAGCGGCTTGTTTATTGTCATTTCGTGCTTGACTCGGAATCTTATTATGCAAGATGAGATGCTGAATCAAGTTCAACATGACGAAAAAATAAGTTTATTGGGATTCATTCTTTTTCTTTTTTCCATTGCCGAAAAAAGAAACAAAAAAGTCTAGGCTTACGAATTTTGCTCTAAATTGTTCGTTCGGAAGCTAAATTTTAGGAACTCGCTACGCTCAAACAGCCTAAAATTTTACGCTTCTCTCACTTCCAATTTTATGAGCAATTTTCGGTAGGCCAGGTTTTCAATGTACAATTTCGATTTTTGTGTCTCTAGTCTATTTTCTCTTGTCTAAAATCTAAAAGCGAAGCGGTCTAACTTCTATAAGCAAGGCGATCTAAACAAAACTCCCAACTGAGACTGCTAACTGAATTAATGTCCATGCCCGCCAGCAGCGTTATAATCTGCGGATTTTAGTTTTGAATATAGATCCCAAAGGATCACGCCTGTACTCACCGAAATATTTAAAGAATGTTTGCTTCCGGCTTGGGGAATTTCAATTACACCATCACTTGCTGAAACTACTTGTTGCTGCACTCCTTTTACTTCGTTTCCAAAAACTACAGCGATTTTTTCGCCAATTTCAGGTTTAAAGTCATTAAGCATTACGGCACCTTCAGCCTGTTCTATAGAAAATACTTTTAAGTTGTCTTCTTTCAGTTTTTCAACTAATGCAAGCGTGTCTTCAACATGTTCCCAAACAACTGTTTCGGTAGCGCCAAGTGCGGTTTTCTGAATGTCTTTGTGTGGCGGTTTGGCGGTAATTCCGCATAAATAAACTTTCTCGATCAAAAACGCATCGGCCGTTCTAAATACAGATCCAATGTTATTCAGGCTTCTAATATTATCAAGAATAACGATAATTGGTGTTTTTTTAGCTTCTTTAAATTCTTCAACCGATTTACGATTAAGCTCGCTGTTTTTGATCTTTCTGTTTTTCATGCCGCAAAAATAAAAATATTTGTCGGCTTTAACACCCATAACATTCCAGATACAATTTCAGAATTAATAACTGAAAACCGAATTTTTAAAAATTTTGAGGCGATTTTATCGAATTTCAGCAAAAAATAAAGCTTTTATTGGCACCGCCAAAGGGTATAATACTCCGGGGGCTTGTCTCGAAATTAATTTTTTTTGGTGAATGACTTGTGGGCGTGCCCTGAGGTAGTTTATTACAAACAAGAAGAAAGCAATAAATCCTGTCAGAGCCTGCTATTTCGTAGCTCAGCTTTTTTTGGCATCTTTGGAAGATCAATATCACTTCAAAAATAACAATCCATAACATGAAGAAAATTCTCTTTTCACTTTTCGCGATTCTTTTGGGAATTGGCCAAAGTTTTGCTCAGGTCACTCCAAAATGGATTCGATATCAATCTATTTCTCCAGATGGGGAAACGATTGCTTTTACTTATAAAGGCAATTTATTTACGGTTGCTGCGAGTGGCGGCGATGCTAAACAAATCACATTCCATAAAGCGCACGATTATATGCCGGTTTGGAGCAAAGATGGTAAGCAATTAGCATTTGCTTCAGATCGCTACGGCAATTTTGATGTTTTTGTAATGGATGCTTTGGGTGGCCCGGCAACCCGGTTAACCTATCATAGTAACGACGAGCAACCTTTTAGTTTTTCCGCAGATGGTAAGTCGGTTATTTTTGGTGCAGTTCGCCAGGATTTAGCAGAACATCGCCAGTTTCCTACCAGCTACCAACCAGAATTATATAGTGTTCCTGTTGACGGCGGACGTGTAGACCAGATTTTTACGATTCCGGCAGAATATGTTCAGGTAAGTAAAGACGGAAAAACAATGGTGTATCACGATAAAGTTGGAGGAGAGAACGAATGGCGTAAACATCATGTGTCTTCAGTAACTCGTGATCTTTGGAAATACGATGTTGAAAGCGATAAGCACACGATGATAACTTCATTTAAAGGAGAAGATCGCCAGCCGATTTTTGATGATTCTGAAGAAAATTTATTCTATTTAAGTGAAGAAAGTGGCAACTTTAATATTCACAAATTAGCTTTAGGGAATCCTGGAGAATCTAAGCAATTAACCGATTTTGAAGGTTTTCCGGTACGTTTCTTAAGCTACGGAAATGGGACTTTGGCCTTTGGTTACGATGGCGAATTATACACCATGAAAGAAGATGGCGAGCCTAAAAAAGTGAATGTAACTATTAGAACGCAATCTCTAGACAATAGCGATAATTATATAAATATTAGAGATGGCGTTCAGGAAATGGAAGTTTCTCCAAACGGCAAAGAAATTGCTTTTGTAGCTCGCGGGGAAGTTTTTGTAACATCGGTAGATGGATCTTTAACTAAAAGAATCACCAACACACCAAACCAGGAACGTTTTGTATCCTTTACACCAGATGGGAAGTCTGTAGTGTATTCTAGTGAGCGCGATGGAAAATGGAGTATCTATAAAACCGAAATTGTAAGAAAAGAGGAGCCATTTTTCTATGCTTCAACCTTACTTAAAGAAGAGCCGGTTATCGAAGCTGAAACCGATAGTTACATCCCAAAATATTCTCCAGATGGTAAAAAGCTGGCGTATATCTCAGGAAGAAGAACTTTAAGAGTAAAGGATCTTTCTTCAGGAAAAGAAGTTGATCTTTTAACTCCAGATGATCTGTTTACCATGCGTGATGGCGATAAAGATTTTACCTGGAGCCCAGATAGCAAGTGGCTATTAATGAGCTGGGGGAAATTACTGAGCAATAATGAAGTTTTGTTACTTGCGGCAGATGGAAGTAAACGTGAAAATTTAACTGAAAGTGGCTACCAGGATTATAATCCAAAATGGGTGAACGACGGGAAGCAAATGCTTTGGTTTAGTAATAGAAACGGACTAAAAAGTTACGCCACCAGCGGTAGAACTGAAGCTGACGTGTATTCGATGTTCTTTACGCAGGATGCTTTTGATAAATTCAATATGTCTGAGGAAGATTATAAGCTAATGAAAGCTATTGAAGAAGCTCAGAAAGCTGATAAAGACGAAGACAAAAAAGAGGATAAAAAAGATAAGAAGGATAAGAAAGACGAAGAAGTAAAAGAACTTAAGTTCGATTGGGATGGCATGGAAGAACGTAAAAAACGTCTTACCACACACTCTAGCAGTTTAAGCGATGCTGTACTTTCTAAAGACGGAGAAAAGATATATTACCTATCTAGTTTTGAGGATAGAAACAACCTTTGGGAAACCAATCTTCGAACCGGTGAAACCAAAATGACTGTAAAACTGAATTCCAGAGGAGGAAGTTTAGTTTGGGATAAAAAACAGGAAAATCTTTATTTATTAAGCGGCGGAAATATCTCTAAGATCGATGTAGATAAAGGTAAATCTGAAGGAATTAAGATCGCCGGAGATATGTATTACGATGAAGATGCCGAGCGTGAAAAAATGTTCGATCATGTTTATATAAGAACAAAGAATATTTTCTACGAGCCAACATTCCACGGTAAAAATTGGGATTCTTTATATGTTCAGTATAAAAAATATCTTCCGCATATTGGAAATTCGTATGAGTTTGCTGAAATGCTTTCTGAAATGTTGGGAGAGCTTAATGTTTCGCATTCGGGAGCGCGTTACAGTAACCGTAGCAACGATGGCGACGCAACCGCTTCATTAGGAATTTTTATGGATTACGATTTTGAAGGCGACGGAATTAAAATTACTGAGGTTATTAAAAGCGGGCCATTAGATAAAGCCGCTTACGATATCGAACCGGGAATGATAATTACAGCGATCGATGGCCAAACGATCGAAAGTGATCAGGATATTGCAAAATATCTAAATCATAAAGCTAATAAATTCGTGTTGTTAGAGATTAAAGATCCTGAAGCGAAAGAGCCGAAACAAATTACTATGAAGCCTATTTCTTTAGGACAGGAGCGAAGTTTGTTATACAACCGTTTTGTAAGAATCAACCGAAAAGAAGTTGAAGAAAAAAGCAACGGAAAACTCGGTTACGTTCATATCCCGGGAATGAGTGATGAACCTTATCGTTCGATCTATGAAGATATGATGGGAAAATATTTTGAAACCGAAGGAGTGATCGTGGATACGCGTTTTAATGGTGGTGGAGACCTGGTTGCAGATCTTGCTGCTTTCTTTACAGGAACTCCGTTTATCACTTACGAAACTGAAGCTAAAGTTGTAGGTGGCGAGCCAACTTCTCGATGGACGAAGCCTACGCTTTCATTATTTAATGAAAGTATGTATTCAGATGGGCATTGTTATGCAAGTGGATATACAGATCTAAATATTGGTACAACGATTGGAATGCCGGTACCGGGAACCTGTAGTTTTGCAGGTTGGGAAGGCCTAGCCGATGGTACACGCTGGGGAGTTGTTCCGGTGAGTGCTAAAAATAAAGCTGGAGAATGGATGGAAAATAACCAAACCGAACCAGATATTATCGTTAAAAATATGCCGGGCGTGATTAGCGATGGTCGCGACCAACAGTTGGAAAAAGGTATAGAGGTTTTATTAGATCAGGTTGCTGAAGAGTAATTCTCGAAAAACCTCAAATCATAAAAGCTCCGAATTCATTTTCGGGGCTTTTTTATTGGCATCGCCAAAAGAATATAATGCCCCAGAGGTATTTTACTTTTCAGTCCAAAGTAAGGTTTTAGTAAATTAACAGACCATTTTTAAGAACGCAATAAAATCAATTTCATTTGCCAAGACCAAAAAAGTCCTTAGAACCTAATAAGATCAATCTTAAAGAAAGTTTTGCTTCTTTAAAATTCGTACCTCGATTCTTTAAAGAGATTCGAAAAGTGAATCCATTTTTGTTTTACGCCAATATTGGTAGCCGAATTTTAAGTGCGGTGATTCCTTTGGCTTTATTATGGATCGGAAAGATCATTATCGATGAGGTTGTGGTACAGATCGATGCTGAAGTAAAAGATCTTTCCAGATTATGGATTTTTGTTGCTGCTGAATTTGGTTTGGCGATCTTATCAGATCTTTTGAGTCGGGGAGTTTCACTGACAGATGCTTTGCTTGGTGATCAATATTCGATAGATACTTCAGTAAAAATTATTGAAAAAACAGCCGAGCTGAATTTAGATCAATTAGAAGATTCTGAATTTTACGATAAGCTGGAAAGAGCACGACGACAGACCACCGGAAGAGTTGGTTTAATGTCTAATATTCTTACCCAGGGCGAAGATCTAATTGTGATCATTTCCCTGCTTGCCGGTGTTGTGGTTTTTGAACCCTGGTTGCTCATTTTACTCGTAGTTTCTATCGTTCCGACGATTCTAAATGAAATCAAGTTTAGTGGCACCAGTTATTCTTTAGCCAGAAGCTGGACGCAAGAGCGCCGCGAACTCGATTATTTACGTTATGCCGGGGCAAGTGACGTTACGGCAAAGGAGGTTAAGTTATTCGGACTTTCGGGATATTTGGCAAATCGTTTTAAGACACTTTCAGACCAATATTATTTAGCGAATAAAAAACTGGCCAAAAAACGTGCAGGATGGGGTTCGGTTTTTAACGTTATTGGGACTTCGGCTTATTATGGAGCTTATTTACTTATTGTTTACAGAACGGTTTTAGGCGTGTTTAGTTTGGGTGATCTTACCTTTTTATCGGGTTCATTTAACCGTTTACGATCAAAATTGCAGGGATTTTTCACTCGTTTTACAGCAATTACAGAGAGTGCACTTTATCTTCAGGATTACTTTGAGTTTCTAGACCTTAAATATGAAGACACCGTAGTAGACGGTTTACCACTTCCTAAGGAAATTAAAAAAGGATTCAGTTTTAAAAATGTTGGTTTTAAATATCCAAAATCAGATAAATGGGTAGTAAGGAATATTAATTTTGAATTACGTGCCGGTGAAAAACTGGCTTTCGTGGGAGAAAATGGCGCCGGAAAAACAACATTGATCAAATTGTTACTCCGTTTCTACGAACCAACTGAAGGTGAAATTCTATTAGAAGATATTCCGGTAAAGCGATACGATAAAACGCAATACCAGCAATATTTTGGAGTCATTTTTCAGGATTTTGTAAAGTTCGAATTAACGCTTCGAGAGAATATTGCAATGGGCGATATTCGTGAAATCGACAATCAATTTAAATTAGATGCTGCAGCCGAGAAAAGTCTGGCGAATCAGGTAATCGATGATGTTCCAAAAGGACTGGATCAGCAATTAGGCAAACGATTTAAGCAGGGAAAAGATCTTTCTGGCGGGCAATGGCAAAAGATCGCGATCGCTAGGGCGTATATGAAAGATGCCGAAGTTTTGATCTTAGATGAACCAACTTCAGCATTAGATGCACGGGCAGAAACCGAAGCTTTCGATCGTTTTATAAATCTTACTAAAGGCAAGACTGCGGTGATCATTTCACACCGCTTTAGTACGGTAAGAATTGCAGATCGAATTATGGTGCTAAAAAATGGCGCAGTTCTAGAAATCGGTACCCACGAAGAATTGATGAAAAACGATAAATTATATGCCGAATTATTTAATCTTCAGGCAGCGGGATATCAATAAAAAGTTAGAAAATCTAAAGTTTGGTGTTTTATCAAAATCAAACCTCACAGGTTTTGAAAACCTGTGAGGTTTCTGCTAAAAAAGTTAGATAATGCCTAAAGGTTTGAATTGGGAAACCGGCGGTTTCTTTCTTTACTGAAAACTAACCACGGATAGTCGTTTTTCAATTATTCTCATCTTATCCCCCAAGAATTAATTACATTTATGCTAAATAATTCAATTCTAATGAAAAGCTTTAGTGTTCTCGTCCTGTTTTTAAGTTTATCTGTTTCGGCACAAATCAAAACTTTACCACTTTGGCCGGAAGGGAAAATGCCCAATTACCAAAAGTCAGACGAAAAGGAAGAGATCGATGTGAATACCATTAGCTGGATCTCGAAAGTGCAGCAACCTACTTTAGAAATCTATCTTCCGCCGCAGGCTTCAGCGAACGGACAGGCAGTTTTAGTTTGTCCCGGTGGTGGTTACGCCGGTTTGGCTTATGATTGGGAAGGCACTGAAATTGCAAAATATCTAAATTCAAAAGGAATTGCGGCCGGAGTTTTAAAATACAGGTTGCCTGGTTCAGCTTCAGTAAAAGAAAATTTTAAAGCGCCGCTTCAGGATGCGCAACGTGGTATTAGGATGCTGCGCGCAAATGCTTCAGATTGGAATATCGATAAAGATAAAGTTGGCGTGATGGGCTTTTCTGCTGGCGGGCATTTGGCTTCGACTTTAGGAACGCATTTTCAGGATGCTTTTTATTCAGCAATAGACGACATAGATTCCGAAGAAATTCGCCCGGATTTTATGATTCTGATCTATCCCGTTATCAGCATGGATCCTGAAATTACCCACCAGGGCTCTCGCGATAATTTATTGGGTAAAAATCCAACTACAGCATTAGAAAAGCAGTTTTCTAACGATCTGCAGGTTACAGAAAATACGCCAACAACATTTATATTACATACCGGTGACGACCAGACGGTGCCGGTTGAAAATAGTCTTAGAATGTACAAGGCTTTGCAAGAAAATAAAGTGCAGACAGAAATGCATATTTACCCCAAAGGTGGTCACGGATTTTCGCTGGCAAACGGAGTTTATTACCTGGAAAGCTGGAGTGAGCGATTAACCGATTGGCTACGGAATTTGAATTAATTTATGACACATATTGCAATTTATGCAGAGGATCACAAGTTGGTTTCCCAGCTAATTGATGATCTAAAAAAGGATAAAAAAGTACCCGGATTTGAAGGATTTCAGCATAAAAAAGGATTAGAACATTCTGAAGCTGTGCTTCAAAGTTTTATAAAGGAAGATCAGAAACATGGAAATTCGGTTTTAGTAAAAGATCAGGATCGTAGTTTGCGGACTTTCTCTAGTGGTGAAAAACGTAAAGCTTTACTCGAATTTTTACTGAAAAAAGAACCGGATTACCTTATTTTAGACGATCCTTTCGATTGTTTGGATGTACGATCTGTAGCGAATTTTAAATCTAGATTAGCAGAAGTAAAATCTGATTTTGCGATGCTGCAAATCTTTAGAAGAGAAGAAGATATTTTAGCGTTTATCGATAAGGTGCTCACTTTTAATTCAAACGGAAAAATTATCCTGAAAAATAAAGCCGATTTTAGCGAAAATAAGAAGCAGTTTTTAGCTGAAGTAAAAGCGATTCCGCCTGCTCCTAAAGTTTTTGAAAATATTCCTGAAAGCCTTATCAAGCTGGAAGAGGTTAATGTTTCTTATGAGAATCGCCCAATTTTAACGAATATCAGCTGGGAAGTGAAGCGTGGTGAATTCTGGAAACTTACCGGCCCAAACGGATCGGGAAAAACCACGATTTTGAGCATGGTTTACGGCGATAATCCCAAAGCCTACGGTGTTGATCTTTTTCTCTTCGGAAAGAAAAAAGGTAGCGGTGAATCTGTATGGGATATCAAGAAGAAGATTGGCTATTTTTCTCCTGCTTTAACTGAAATGTTTAATCGTAGAAATACGGTTGAAGATATGGTAATCTCTGGATTGGTAGATAGCGTTGGTTTGTATCAAAAACCAAGCGACAAACAGAAAGCTTTAGCAAAACAATGGCTGGAAACTTTAGGATTTCAGGAAAAAGCTAAAAAAATATTTAATGACTTGCCCAATCTTGAAAAACGAATGCTTCTAATCGCTCGTGCCATGATAAAACATCCTCCCTTGTTAATTCTGGACGAACCTTCTACAGCATTAGACGATAAAAGTGCTTTAAAAATCACCAATCTTATCAATCAAATCGCTGCGCAAAGTGACACTGCAATTATTTATGTTTCCCACAGAAAAGAAAAAGGCTTAAATCCCGATTTTGAATACGAATTATTTCCTTCCGAAAACGGCTCGACAGGAAAATTGGTTTCAAAAGTCAATTAACAATGAACAATTAGCAGAAAAGCTTATAGCAATCAGCTTTCAGCTAATTTTAAGTGATCGTCATTCCGTGCTTGACACGGAATCTCATCCTGATGAGATGCTGAATTAATCCAGTTTCTCATATGGATAACTTCACCATGAGGAAACAAAACGATCTACATTAATAAGTAGTTCATAAAACTTATTAATAGAATTTCCATTTCTCTTCAGAGCTCTAAACTTTGTTAGCTGTTAGCTGTTAGCTGTTAGCTGTTAGCTGTTAGCTGTTAGCTGTTAGCTGTCAAAAAAATGTGAATAAAAGCTAAGCTCAAATTTTCTAATCGCAATGAGGTTTCTGTATTTTAGCGGTTCTAAAATTTCCTTGGTTTGGCAGCAAAAAAAGAAGCAAAAGTGACCCCTTTAATGAAGCAGTATTTAGCGATAAAAGCTAAATATCCAGATGCAATGTTATTGTTTAGAGTCGGGGATTTCTATGAGACTTTTGGAGCAGATGCCGTGGTTGCTGCCAGAACTTTAAACATTGTTCTAACCAATAGAAATAACGGCGGCGAGCGAAGCGAGCTTGCAGGTTTTCCGCATCATTCTTTAAATACCTATTTGCCTAAGCTAGTAAAAGCAGGGCAACGTGTGGCCATTTGCGATCAATTAGAAGATCCAAAAATGACCAAAAAGATCGTGAAGCGTGGAGTAACCGAATTGGTGACTCCGGGTGTGGCCTTAAGCGACGAGGTTTTAAATAGTAAATCGAATAATTTTCTTTGTGCGATTCACTACGGAAAAAGAAATCTTGGAATTTCGTTTTTGGATGTTTCTACGGGTGAATTTTTAACTGCGCAGGGCACGCAGGAATATATTGATAAATTGCTTCAGAACTTTAACCCGAGCGAGGTTTTAATTCAGAAGAAATATAAAAAGAATTTTGCGGCAGATTTTGGTGAAGATTACCATGTTTTTTATCTGGAAGATTGGGTGTTTAAAAACGATTTTGCCAGCGAAACTTTAAACGGGCATTTTAAGACCAACTCTTTAAAAGGTTTTGGAGTGTCACATTTAGAGGAAGGAATTATTGCTTCTGGAGCAATTCTTCATTACCTGGCCGAAACTCAGCATAACAAACTTCAGCATATCACTGCGATAAATCGAATTGCAGAAGAAGAATATGTTTGGATGGATCGATTCACCATTAGAAATCTCGAATTATATCATAGCACTGCCGCCAATGCGGTGACACTTTTAGATGTGATCGATAAGACGATTTCGCCTATGGGAGGCCGATTACTAAAACGATGGTTGGCGCTGCCTTTAAAGAATTCAGAAAAAATAAAAAAACGCCACGAGGTTGTAGGTTATCTTTTAGAGCATCCCGAGGTTTTATATAAGATCCAAGAGCAGGTAAAAGAAATGAGCGATTTAGAACGCTTAATTTCAAAAGTAGCAACGGGTAAAGTTTCACCGCGAGAAGTTATTCAGCTTAAAAATTCTTTAGAAGCCATTATTCCGGTAAAGGAAACAGCTTTAGGGTGCGAGAACGAAGCTTTAAAAGTGATTGGCGATAATTTACATGCCTGTGAGTTGCTTAGATCTAAAATAAAAGAAAGCATTAACGAGGAAGCGCCTGTGTTGGTGCAAAAAGGGAATGTGATTGCCAGGGGATTTCATAAGGAACTGGACGAACTTCGTGATATCGCATTTTCGGGAAAAGATTACCTCGATAATATGTTGGAGCGGGAAAGTGCTGCAACCGGAATCACTTCATTGAAGATCGGGAATAACAATGTGTACGGCTATTATATCGAAGTGCGAAACACGCATAAAGATAAAGTGCCGGCTGAGTGGGTTAGAAAACAAACGCTGGTAAACGCCGAGCGTTATATTACTGAAGAATTAAAAGAATATGAAGCGAAGATCTTAGGTGCCGAAGAGAAAATACTGCAACTAGAGCAAAATCTATTTTCGAAATTGGTGCTTTGGATGAACGATTATATTCAGCCTGTACAGCAAAACGCCCAGCTTATTGCGCAGTTGGATTGTTTGTGTTCATTCGCACAGCAGGCCAAGATCGAACAATACTGTAAGCCCGAAATGGAAGAAGGATTCGAATTACAAATTGAAGACGGTCGCCATCCCGTGATCGAAAAGCAATTACCTATTGGCGAATCTTACGTGACTAATAGCGTTTTTCTGGATAGAGAAGATCAGCAGGTGATTATGATCACTGGGCCAAACATGAGTGGTAAGTCGGCTATTTTGCGACAAACTGCATTAATTGTACTCATGGCACAGATGGGAAGTTTTGTGCCGGCAAAAGCAGCGAATATAGGTTTAGTAGATAAAATTTTTACCAGGGTAGGAGCCAGCGATAATATTTCGATGGGCGAATCTACATTTATGGTAGAAATGAACGAAACTGCGAATATCCTGAATAATATTTCTGAAAGAAGTTTAGTGCTTCTGGATGAGATTGGCCGTGGTACCAGTACTTATGATGGGATTTCGATCGCCTGGGCCATTAGTGAATACTTGCATGAACATCCATCGCGTCCAAAAACGCTTTTTGCAACGCATTATCACGAATTAAATGAAATGTGTGATACCTTTAGCCGAATAAAGAATTATAATGTCTCTGTAAAAGAATTAAAAGATAATGTTCTTTTTCTGCGGAAGCTGGTTCCCGGTGGTAGCGAACATAGTTTCGGGATTCATGTAGCGAAAATGGCAGGGATGCCACAACAGGTGTTGCATCGTGCCAATAAGATTTTACAAAAGCTGGAGCAAACCCATAAAATGGAAGAAAGCAGCGAGGTTTTAAAAAAATCTGCTGAAGAAGAGATGCAACTCAGTTTTTTTAATTTAGATGATCCTTTACTGGAAGATCTGCGTGACGAATTGGTAAGTATTGATATTGATACACTTACGCCGGTAGAGGCTTTAATGAAATTAAACGAGATAAAACGAATGCTTTCGGTTAAACAAAAAAAGAAGGCTGAAAACGTAAAAAAGTAAAAAAAAGCTTTGTCGTTTTAAGAAATGTGCTAAATTTGCATCCGCAATAAACAATTGCGCATCGGTAAAACCGAAAGTTCTTTTAAATACGCGAAAATAGCTCAGTTGGTAGAGCGCCACCTTGCCAAGGTGGAGGTCGCGGGTTCGAATCCCGTTTTTCGCTCAGTATATATAGCATTATGCTCGGATGGTGGAATTGGTAGACACGTTGGACTTAAAATCCAATGAACAGCAACGTTCGTGCGGGTTCAAGTCCCGCTCCGAGTACAAAGACCCTCTTTATCTTTTTGATTTAGAGGGTTTTTTGTTTTTGTTTCCAGTAATTTTTTTTCAAGTTTATATTGGTTTGTCTCTAGTACATCATATTTAATATTTTTCATTTTGCATAGCATATGAAAATAAGTTTTTGTGGCCTTTTGACCAGGGATATGAGTGCCATCTTTATAGCACGGGTAAACGTGGTCTTTATCTACAATCTCAATTACATGGCAGTTTTTGTTCGAAAACAGTAAATTAGAAAGGCCTGCGCCATGAAATCCAATTATAGTTTCTGCCTGATTAAAAATATATGCCTGATCAAAAATTGAAAATTCTTCTAGGGAGATGGTACTGAAGCCTTTGCTATTCAAGAAATCTTGTATTTCTAATTCGTTAACTAGTCTTCGAGATTTTCTATTTATATATATACATGGTAAACTTTTATTTAATGTCGATTTTTCAAGTATATAGCCCAAATATTTATTTTCGATTCGGTCGATCAAATATGGAGTGGCTCTTCCTTTGTGGTAAAGTTTATAAGGACTTTTGCCTATAGGTGATTCGTTTGTAGAGGTATTGTGATTGATTGGGATATAAGCATTTTTTGGTATACCAGTTTTTGTGAGTCGTTTTAGTTTCTTTTTAGGGTATATTTCTTTCAAAGTTGCTATCCAATCTTTTTGGAAACTTTTGGAAGCATAGAATATATTGTCTGGTAGAACAATTTTATTTTCGACGCCTTCAAAACATAAAAATAGAAGCGGAAGTTCGTTAAAGTTCCAATGACAATAATTATTTATGCCTCTATCACTTGTAGGTATAACATAACAATTTGATCCACTGCCAATTTTCATGAATCCTGATGGCCCAAAATTATAAGTTACTCCATCGGGTGGCTCAGATGGTAACTTTTGATCAATATATAGATTTGCCCTCATATATTGTTTGGTCTAAATCATAAATGTCAAGTTCTCTATATTCCAGTATTTTTAATTTATCAAAATTTAGATTTAGTGGATATAGAATCCTGTCAATTTTATCTATGATCTTTTTTATCATATTTTGTATTATCTCAAAAAATTTGAGGTGAAGTTAAGCAAAAAAAGCAGCTCCATCAAGAAGCTGCTTTTAGATATTTTAAATCGATATTATTATTTTAAATCAAAGCGATCTAAGTTCATTACTTTAGTCCAAGCTTTAGCAAAATCCTTTAAGAATTTCTCTTGGCTATCAGCACAGGCGTAAACTTCGGCTTGTGCGCGTAGTTCAGAGTTTGAACCAAAAATTAAGTCGGCACGGCTGGCTGTCCATTTTGTATCTCCGGTTTTTCGATCTTTTCCAACAAACTCGGTTTGTGCATCGTTTGTAGAACTCCACGTTGTACTCATATCCAATAGGTTCATAAAATAATCGTTACTTAAAACACCCGGTTTTTCAGTAAAAACTCCTTTTTTAGAACCATCGTAGTTAATGTCTAAAACTTTTAGTCCGCCAAAAAGAACGGTAAGTTCTGGTACATTAAGCGTTAGTAATTGCGCTCTGTCGATTAACATGGTTTCTGCAGAAGTGCTCACATCTTCGCCTCCTCTAATGTAATTTCTAAATCCATCAGATTCTGGTTCTAAAGCATTAAAAGCATCAGCATCGGTCTGTTCTTCGGTAGCATCGGTACGTCCCGGAGTAAATTCAAGTTTTATATCACTTCCTGCGTCTTTAGCAGCTTTCTCGATTGCGGCATTTCCGGCAAGAACGATAAGATCTGCTAAAGAGATTTTTCTTTCCGAAGAATTATTAAAATCGGCCTTAATTTCTTCTAATTTCGAGATGATCTTTTGAAGTTGTGCCGGGTTGTTAACTTCCCAGTTACGTTGTGGCTCTAAACGAATTCTTGCGCCATTGGCACCACCACGTTTGTCTGAACCTCTAAAAGTTGAAGCTGAAGCCCACGCGGTAGAAACAAGCTCTGAAACCGATAATCCTGAGTTTAAGATCTTTTCCTTTAGAATAGCTACATCTTCAGCATTTACCAGTTCGTGATCTACCGCTGGTACAGGATCCTGCCAAATTAATTCCTCCTTCGGAACTTCTGGCCCTAAATATCTTGAAAGTGGCCCCATATCACGATGCGTTAATTTAAACCAGGCTCTGGAAAAAGCATCCGCAAATTCATCTGGATTTTCGTAAAAATGTCGTGAGATCTTTTCATAATCTGGATCCATTTTAAGCGCAAGATCTGTTGTAAGCATAAAAGGCGCGTGCTTTTTATTAGGATCGTGTGCATCTGGTACAGTATCTACACCAGCATTATCTTTTGGTTTCCATTGGTGGGCACCGGCGGGGCTTTTAGTAAGCTCCCACTCAAAGCCAAATAGATTTTCGAAGAAATTATTACTCCATTTTGTAGGAGTAGTGGTCCATGCACCTTCTAGTCCGCTTGTGATGGTGTCGCCAGCATTTCCTGTCCCAAAGCTATTTTTCCATCCCAAATTCATTTCTTCGATAGTTGCTCCTGCAGGTTCTTCAGCAACATATTTTTCAGGATCAGCAGCACCGTGGGTTTTTCCGAAGCTATGTCCGCCAGCAATCAATGCTACGGTTTCGTAGTCGTTCATTGCCATACGGCCAAAAGTTTCTCTAATATCTTTAGCGGCACCCAGTGGATCTGGATTTCCGTTAGGTCCTTCAGGATTTACATAAATTAATCCCATATGCGAAGCGCCAAGCGGATTTTCCAAAGTGTTTCCGTTTTCGTAGCGTTCTTTGTTTCCTAGCCATTCACCTTCAGATCCCCAATAAATATCTTCTTCGGGTTCCCAAATATCTTCACGACCACCCGCAAAACCAAAAGTTTCGAATCCCATGGATTCTAAAGCGCAGTTTCCGGCAAGGATCATCAAATCTGCCCAACTAATTTTCTTACCATATTTCTGTTTAATTGGCCATAAAAGGAGTCTGGCTTTATCCAAATTCGCGTTATCTGGCCAGCTATTTAAAGGTGCAAAACGTTGTGATCCTGAGCTTGCGCCACCACGACCATCAGCAATACGATAAGTACCTGCGCTATGCCATGCCATTCTAATAAAAAATGGACCGTAATGTCCAAAATCGGCTGGCCACCAATCCTGCGAATCGGTCATCAATTCAAATAGATCCTTTTTTACCGCTTTTAGGTCTAGTTTTTTAAACTCATCAGCATAATTAAAATCCTCGTTCATAGGATTGGTTTTGGAAGAATGCTGACTCAATATTCTTAGATTTAACTGGTTGGGCCACCAATCTTTATTAGTTGTTCCCGTACCTGCTGTAAACTTTTTTGATCCGCCTAGAAAAGGACATTTACTAGAATCATTCACTTCCCAAACTTTATGATTATCTGGATTGTTTTGGTGATTGTTTTTTGCCATAACTTAAGATTTTAATTATTACCAGGTTAAAATTAGATAACGAAATGCTATGTTTTGGGGTTTCTTTATAGTAAAAAGCTATCGTGGTTATTGTGAAATTTATAGCTTAAAACTAAATATGTGCTAATTGCTTAAAAAATACTTCTTAAAAATAGCGAATTATAAATTCTAATAAAAGTATTCTTCAGTTTAAGCCGCGATTGTTGACTTTTCTTTTCTGAAAATATCTAGTGATTTAAAAATTTATGATTGCTGAAAAATAATTGCAGAATAGCTAATATTGATATTATACATTTTTGAAGTGTTTTTTATTCTGAAGAAATTAGCTTAATAAGCGATCGCTTAGCCAAAGTGCGGAGTCTGGTGTTTTTTTCGGCATAAATTGAAGTTTACTTATCTTGTGGAAAAATTTCAAACCTTCATGATAAAAAAAGTACTAGCGATTGGAGTATTAGCCGCATTAAGTGTTGGCTGTAAAACTTCTAAACCTGTCGCCGAAGCTCCTGCAACCGAAAAGAAAGGAGATTTTAAACCTTATAATAAGGTAATTACTGCTGAAGCAATTTCAGATAAAGGATTATTTATTACCCATAAGGTAGACGATAAATTGTATTTCGAAATTCCCGATTCTCTTTTTAATAAAGATATGCTTTGGGTAAGTAGAATTGCTAAAGTTCCATCGGGTTACGGTGGCGGATATGTAAATGCCGGCTCTAAGGTTAACGAACAGGTGGTGCGGTGGAGCAAGCGTGGTAAAAATGTAGATATTAAGGTGATGAGCTTCGAGAACCAGAGCGACGAAGAATCACCGATCTATAAATCTGTAAAGGCCAATAATTTTGAGCCTATTCTGTACAGCGCCAAGATCGAAACTATGAAAGCAGATAGTAGCGCTTATGTGATCGATGTTACCAGTTTGTTCGAAGATGAAGTTGCCGCTATTAACGGGATGGATGCTTCAGCTAAAAAAAGATATAAAGTAAGACGCCTTGATAAAAGCAGGTCGTATATTGAAGATGTGAATTCTTTTCCGCAGAACGTAGAAGTAAGACACGTGATGACTTACGAAGCCGAACAACCACCAGAAAGAGGTCAGGCTAGTACCATTTCTATGCTAATGAACCAATCGATGGTGTTACTTCCTGAAGATAAAATGATGTCTAGAATTGCAGATTATCGAGTAGGATGGTTTACTACCGGAAAGTATGATTATAATTCTGACGCTCTAAAATCTGATGACTATAGAATCATTAATAAATGGAGACTGGTTCCTAAAGATATTGAAGCGTATAAAAACGGAGAACTGGTAGAACCAGTAAAACCAATTGTCTATTACCTGGATCCTGCAACACCAGAACGTTGGAGACCCTATTTTAAAAAGGGTATCGAGGATTGGAACAAGGCTTTTGAAAAAGCAGGTTTTAAGAATGCGATTATTGCTAAAGATCCGCCTTCTAAAGAGGAAGACCCAGATTTTAGTCCGGAAGATGTACGATATTCTGTTGTACGTTATGTGGCAAGTACTACAAGAAATGCGGTAGGACCATCTGTTGTAGATCCAAGAACAGGTGAAATTATCGAAAGTGATATTATATGGTATCACAATCATTTGCGCTCTTATCGAAACAGGTTTATGATTGAAGCTGGCGCGCAAAATCCAAATGCAAGAACTCTAGAAACTCCAGAAGAAGAAATAGGAGAGATGATGCGAATGGTAATCGCTCACGAAGTTGGTCATGCTTTAGGATTACCACATAATATGAAAGCTAGTGCCGCTTATCCTACAGATTCTTTACGTTCAGCCGAGTTTACTCAAAAATATGGGCTTACCCCATCGATTATGGATTATGCCCGAGTGAATTATGTAGCACAACCAGAAGATAAAGGTGTACGCTATATTAGAATGATGGGGCCTTACGATCTTTATGCTATTAATTGGGGCTATCGTTATTTGCCTGAAGCTAAAACTTCAGAAGACGAAAAAGAAAGCCTGGATAAATGGATTCTTGAAAAAGCAGGTGATCCTGTTTACGAATTTGGTGGCGGTTACGGTGGTGTAGATCCGCAAGCTCAACGTGAGAGTTTAGGAAAAGACCAGGTGAAAGCCAGCGAATATGGCTTAGCAAACATGAAAAAAGTAGTGCCAAATTTAATCAAGTGGACTACAAAAGATGGCTACGGCTATGACGAACTGGAAGAAGTCTATAGAGAACTTATTGGGCTTTGGAGAGGATATCTTTATCATGTAGTAACTAATGTTGGCGGTGTGTACGAAACTCGTAAAACTTCAGATCAGGAAGGTGCTGTTTATACTCCGGTTCCAGATGATATTCAGGAAGGTGCTGTAAAGTTCTTAAATGAAAATGCATTTACAACGCCAGATTGGTTATTAAACAAGGATATTTTAGATCGTATAGAGTCCAATGGAGCAATAGAGCGTATACAAAGTTTACAATCCAGGGTATTAAACTATCTACTTAACGAAGATCGTTTATTGCGTATGATCGAAAATCAGCAATTACACGATAACGATTATGCGGTGATCGAACTTTTAGAAGATTTACGCAAAGGTATTTTTGCTGAATTATATAACGGAAAGAAAGTTGACGCTTACCGAAGAAACTTACAGCGTTCTTACGTAGCTATTGCGATCGATTATATAAATAAGCTTGAAGAAGACGATGATGTAGCAACTACAGATATTATAGCTTTAATGAGAGGTGAATTGGAGACTTTACAATCTCAATTAAATCGCATGCAGTATTCAACTTCAGATCGATTAAGCAGGTACCATTATAAAGACTTAATTGCAAGAATCGAAAAAGCTTTTACAGCGAAGTAAACATTTAAACGTGTCTTTTATCGATAAAAAGCATCCCTTGTGGATGCTTTTTTTGTCTTTTAGCGACGATAATATGGTTTTATAGTGCATTTTATCCTTAATTTACGTTTTATCACTACAATTATAGAAAGTAAATTCCTACTTTTTGGTTCGACGAAATACATTTTTTGGTATAGATTGTAATATCTTACTTACAAAATAGTGTTAAAGTAGGTGTTTTTTATATAATAAGTGCATTTTATCGATTTTTAGTGTGTTTCGAATGTTCTTTTTTTCTAATTTTACCATATCGAAATAAACGAAATATCAAATCTTATTAGAATCGTATGAAATCAAAATTACTTTTAGGAATCTTAGGAGCTTTTTTAGCAATCGGATGTAGTCAGGAAAGACCAGGTGCAGATACATTTAATTTAGATGTTGCAGTTGAAATTACCGTTCAAAATGAAAAAGGTCAGAATTTATTAGATCCCAAAACAGAGGGTGCTATCAATCCAGAAGACATTAAGTTATATTATGTAGAGGATGGTAAAGCTCAGGAAGTATATGATGAAACAAGCGATCTACCAAAAAGCTTTATGATCTTTCAAACCGGAGGTACTTATAGAATGAGAATCCTTCAAAATCATGTAGATTCAGATGATCGACCATTAACTTTAATCCAATGGAATGAAACAGATGTTGATACAATTCAGAGTGAATACTTAAAAGGTGATAGATATATCATTCAGGATAAGATTTATTACAACGGTAAATTAAGCTGGTCTACAGGAGACAGTTTTGAGCCATATTTCGAAGTAGTAAAAAACTAAGCATTAGATTATTTCTATAAGATTTATATATAAAAAAAAGCGCCTACGAAAATAGGCGCTTTTTTTTGTGAATCAATTTTATAGAAAATCGTTCTAATAGATATTTTTAAAACTGGTTTTAATTTTTTGATAGTTTTCATTCAACCCTTGAATTTCCCCATCAATCTCTTCAGAAACTATTTTTATATACTTAATGATCTCTCTGTTATTAAGCATGTCCCCATCGTCAGAAACTTCCAGTAAATGTATCAAGCCAAGCATATTTGCTATTGGTCGGCGCATAATATGAGAAATATCGAATATGATCTTCTCTAAAAGTTCCAGATAATTCTTTTTATCGGTGACATCTCTAAAACTGCCGTACCAAACAACTTTTTCACTCGAAGATCTATCGGGGAAAGCCCTGGATTGATGCCAGGCGAAAGTGCCATCTGTCTTTAATACCCTATAAGTAATGTCCCAATCTTTTTTATGCCTTACAGCATCAACAAAGGTATTTTCTACCATTAGACGATCTTCGTGAAATACAAAATCTAAGGCTTTAAAAGGATGATTTTTAAAATCTTCTATTTCTAATTGTGGTAGAAGATCATTTATAGTCTCATTGATATATGTAAAATAAATGTTTTTCTCTTCGTTTAATTCTAACTGAAAAAGAGCATCTAAAGAATGATTACTGAGTTTGTTGAATTTGGAGATGCTTTTTTTAAGCAGGTCATTTTGATTAACATGCTCTCTTTTATGCTCTAGATAATCGATAGTTTGATTGGCGAGAATCTGAAGCGCTTTGATCTGAAGTTTACTTAAGGCTCTTTGCTTTTTGTCGATAACGCATAAAGTGCCAAGAGTGATACCATCTGAAGTTGTTAGAGGTGCACCGGCATAAAATCGAATATTAGGATCACTTTGTACTAATGGATTTGTCTTAAACCGAATGTCTTCTAAAGGATTTTCGACAATAAAGATCTCTCCCGGTTTTTCGATGGCATGTCTACAAAAAGAATTTTCGATTGGTGTTTCATCAAGGTCAAGTCCTATTTTAGACTGAAACCATTGCTTTTCTTTACCAACAAGACTAATTAATGAGATAGGAGTATCACAAATAGCTGCTGCCATTTGGGTTAATTCGTCTAGTATTTTTTCTGAAGCTTTATCTTTAAATATAAAACCGCTTAATAACTCCTGTCTAAGTATTTCCTCTTCCATTTTCCTGAAAAACATTTGTCAGCGGAAAAATAGAAAAAAAATACAATGTATAAAAGTTAAAAAATTAAGCTTATTTTTGATTAAAAGCTAAAAACACCCTATTTAAAATAATAAATTATTAAACCGCTTTTTCTAAATGGGTTGTTTTTTGAGGAAATTGAAATAGATCTTCCTCTTCTGCTTCTTCTGCTTTGATTAAAACGAATTCGGTGGGAGCCGAGTCATTTCGTTTGTAAGCAATTTTTATTTTGTAGTTGAGCGTGCGGTCTTCAGTATAAAAGGCTCCGGTTTTTTTATCAAAACCACCTTCTGTAGTGCAACAGATACTTTTTATTTGGTATTGCTGTACTTTTTCGAGGATTTCTAAATCCAAATCACTTAGTTCGTATCTGTTTTTTAATTGTTGTAGTCGATTTTGTAGTCTCAGAGATTTGACTTTTTCCATATATTGATTAGTTTTCCTCAAAAATAAATGATCATAATTTTAAATTATTATAATCATTTTTAAATATAAGGTTAAAAATCAATAATTTAAGTGTTAATTCTGTTAAAGCTTATTTAATTGTGAAATCGAAATAAGTATCTGGGTAAGGTTCATTTCTTAAAGTATAGTGCCACCATTCTTCACTATACGGTCTAAAGCCATGCTTATGCATAATCGATTTTAGATAATTTCTGTTGGCTTTTTGTTCTTTTGTGATGTTTGTGAAATTGTGATGTGAACGCTCACCGAAATAATCGTAAGTGCCACCCATATCTATTTCTTTAAGCGTATTGGCATCTACTATGGTAAGATCTACAGTGCTACCTCTGGAATGTCCAGATTTGGTAGCGATATAACCTAAATTGAAGAGGTTTCTTTTCTTTTTTTCTGGATAAAACTCCGCTTTTGTTAAAGTATCGCCAGGATGTTTTGCCCATTCGATAAAACTATTCACGGCCGTTTGCGGCCTGTAGGCATCAAAGATCTTAAGGCAGTAACCATCTTTTTCGAGTTCTTGTTGTACTTCGGCAAGAGCTTTTGCAGCCTCAGTGGTGAGAATTACTTTTCTTTTATCGTAACCAGGAACAGGTCTTCCGGTAAAATTACGGTCTCCAAAATATCGAAGTTCAACTTCAATATCTGGAATAAGGTCTGATAAATAAACAAAACCCTCAGGTGGTTGAGCACTTATTAAATTCAAAAAAAAGAATGTACAAATAACGAATATCTTCTTCAGCATAAAATTAGTTTTAATAATTGGAATTAATCCAATTAATTTGCATATTGCATGGAATAATTCCTAACAAAGAATCATGGCAGCATCGTCGATCGAAATTAAGCATTTTAAAGAAGTAAGGGAAGAAAATAATTTTACACAGGCTGAATTTGCAGAGATTTTAGGAATTAAAAATTCAACTGCAGATATAGAGCGTGGTAGAACCAAACTTTCCGGGAAGGTGGTAGCAGAGCTTCTTCGTCAGTTTGGTATCAATCCACTTTGGTTATTTGGCGATAGCGGCCAAAAATACCTTAAGATCTCTAAAGGAGATGTGAGCCCTAAAGTAGTTACTGTAGATCGTGATGGCGATAACGAAAACATTGTGATGGTTAATCAAAAGGCTGCGGCGGGTTATCCTCATAACGTTCAGGATGTAGAGTGGTACACGCAATTACCAGCATTCGAAATCCCGCTACCCGAATTTAGAAATGCAAGTTATCGAGGATTTCAGGTAGAAGGGGATAGTATGCTTCCCAATTACCGCCCGGGCGAATGGGTGATGGCCAAAGGTGTTGGCAGTATGGACGAAGTGAATAATAATCGTGTCTATGTAGTAGTGATGTACGATTCGGTTTTGATCAAGAAAATTCAGCGACTTCCAGATCCTTCAAAACTTTTGCTAATCTCTTTAAACGAGGAATATTTACCTATCGAAGTAAAGCTTGGCGATATTCAGGAATTATGGCAGGTAAATAGTAAACTTACTTTTAATCTCGATAATCCTTCAGAAAATGGTTTGTTTCAGCAGTTACAACAATCTATGGAAGAATTAAAAAGAGAACTGCAGCAATTTAAAAGTAATAATTCACCAAAGCTTTCGTAGGGCATCCCCATCTTTTATTGTAGTTTTAGCAGATTTGATAATTTTACCAAAAGCTATTTCTATGCGTTGGCTATTGTTATTTATTTTTTGTCTTCCGTCTTTAATAATAAGTCAGGAATTACCGCCAATCACCAATTTTGATACTAAAACGTATAATGCCGGTAACCAGAACTGGATGGTTAGCGAGGCGAATAATAATTGGATGTATTTCGCCAATAATTCTGGACTTTTATCGTATAATGGCGAGCAGTGGGGCCTTTACAAAATGAAGGATGGTAGCCCGGTACGTTCAGTAAAGGTAGTGGATAGCTTAATTTTTACCGGTGCTTACATGGATTTTGGTTATTGGAAACCTAATGCCTATGGAAAACTTGATTATACTTCACTTTTAGATAAATTACCTTCAAAAATAAGAGATGGCGAGCAGATCTGGCATATCGAAGAATTTGGTAATTATATCATTTTTCAAAGTTTAAGCAGGATCTTCAGTTATCATATCGAGGATAAGTCTATCAACATCATCGATCTGGGTAAAACTATCTCTAATCTATATAAAGCGAATAATACCGTTTATTTTCAGGTTGCCGAAGATGGCTTGTACGCGATAGAAGATTCTGGAATCGAGCGTAAAGTAGACTTCGAGCAAATAGGAGTAAAAGCGATTATTCAGATCTTTGAATGGAATGATATAAAAGTAGCGGTTACACGAGATGATGGGCTATTTTCTTTTGGAGATAACAAGTGGGAAAAACTGAGTATCCCAAATTATCCAATTTCATCTAGTTTTTTTTCTGCGGAATATACTAATGACGATCAGCTAGTTTTAGGAAGTATAGGTGATGGGTTGTTTATCCTGAATTTGCTTCGGGGAGAAATTCAGCAAATCGTTCAGCCGAATATTCTTAATAATACAGTCTTGTCGTTGTATGAAGATAAAGCAGGCCATATTTGGTGTGGTTTGGATAACGGAATTAGTCTTATCGAAAAAGACAGCCAGTTTTCTATATTTTCAGATATTACCGGTAAACTGGGAACGGTGTATTGTAGCATCATGTATAACGAGCAGTTGTACCTGGGGACCAACCAGGGATTATATAAAAGAAATGTAAAAGCTGGTGATTTTAATTTGATCGATGGTACAAGCGGGCAGGTTTGGAGTTTAGCCGAATATAATGATCAACTTTTTATAGGGCACGATCGTGGTACTTTTATCATAAAGAACGATCAGCTTGATTATATTTTTGATGGTTTAGGAACCTGGCAGGTAATCCCTTTCAAAAACGGATTTATACAAGGGCATTATAATGGTCTTAGTTATTTCGAAAATGAGCAAAGCTTCAATGATATCGCTTACTTAGATGGTTTTAATCTTTCTTCCAGAAATATTTTAAATTTCAATAACAGTGAGATTTGGGTTGGTCACGATCACAAAGGTATTTTTAAATTAACGCCAGATATATCCAATTTCAGTATTAGCGAGACAAAAAAATATCCTGTGAAATACGAAGATGCTTCGGGGATTAAATTATTTCGATTTAATGATGATATTTATTATTCTACCGCAAGTAACATTTTCAAGTATGATCGAAGTTCAGATGAGTTTGTTTTAGACAATGAATTACAGCGCACATCCAAAAATTTTAAGCGTAGCTCTGGGATTTCGCAGGTAACTAAGGATGGTAAATGGTGGTCATTTTCAGAAAATGAGATTTATTATACGCAAAATGACGCTTTTCAGGAAGGATTGAATATAGAAACAATTCCTTTATCCTATGAGTTTAGAAATATATCGAATGGTTTTGAAAATATATCTGAAATCAACGAAGATCAATATTTAGTAGGTAGCAACCACGGATATGCGATTTTTAAAACGCCTTTTTCTAATCCTGAAATTCCTGAACTGGAAATTAATAAGGTCGAAAACGCTAACAAGGGCTTAAATTATGTAGAAATCGATAAGAATACCTCTAATCCTGAATTTAAGAATGCTGAAAATTACTTCAAATTTTATTTTAATGCGCCAGTTTACCAAAAATTTGCAAATATAACTTACAGCTATCGGATTGAAGGTTTTACCGAAACCTGGACACCTTTCAAATCAACAAGTACGGCTAGCTTTGAAAATTTGCCCTATGGCGATTATCAATTCCAGGTAAAAGCAAAATACGACAGACAAGAAACTAATACAGCTACCTATTCATTTTCGATAGAAAAGCCCTGGTTTTTATCGAATCTTGCTGTTTTTGTTTACATAATAATTTTTGTGATCATTCTGTTTGTTACGCATCATTTTTATACGCGCTATTATAATAGGAGACATGAAAAAATGATCAGTGTTCAGAAAAAGAAAGCTGAAATGCAACAACTGGAAGCCGAGCAGGAAATTATGAAACTTAAGAATGAACAATTAGAAGCTGATGTTTCTTCAAAAAACAGGGAGCTAGCTGCATCTACAATGAGTATCATCAGAAAAAGTGAAGTGCTTAATCAAATTAAAGATGAACTTACAGCCGTTTCGAAATTAGAGGATATTAAAGCAGTGCTTAAAACGATCGATGATAATATCAATGAAGAAGACAACTGGAAGTTCTTTAAAGAAGCTTTTGATAATGCAGATAAAGATTTCTTGCAGGCTGTAAAAGCAAAACATCCCAATTTAACATCTAACGATCTTAAGCTTTGTGCTTACCTAAGACTAAATTTATCTTCCAAAGAAATAGCGCCACTTCTTAATATTTCTGTTAGAAGTGTAGAAATTAAACGATATCGTTTGAGGAAAAAGATGAATTTAGCTCATGGCGAAGGTTTGGTAGAGTACATCTTAAGCTTCTAATTCCTTTACAAGTGTAAAATTTGCCTCAACATTACCTCAACATTAGCTTATTTTTCTCATTGTCTGTGTTTTAAGCAATCATTTATAAATTCATTGTAATCGCTATTTATACAGGTGTTTATTGATGATTCTTCAATTTTAACACTGTAATTTTAAAATGTATACTTTTTGTAAGGGTTAGAAATTCGTTTTAAGCTTCCATTAAATACTAATTTGCGTACCAAACAAAACAATCAACAAATGAATAGAGTACTGTTACTTATTTTATTTTGTATGCTTTCATTTGGCATACACGCTCAAACGTTTTCGGTTTCGGGTACAGTTTCAGAAGATGAAACACAAATGCCATTACCCGGTGTTAACGTCGTAGTGAAAGGAACTACCAATGGAGTAATTACAGATTTTGATGGTAATTATTCTATAGAGAATGTTTCTACAGGAGATGTGCTTGTATTTTCTTTTATTGGATATACAAGTAAGGAAGTTACCATTACCAATCAGGAATCTATTGATGTGATTCTGGCGGTCGATTCTCAGGCGCTAGATGAAGTATTGGTTATTGGATATGGAGAACAAAGAAAACGAGATATTACGGGAGCGGTTTCTAATGTAGGAGCTGAAACCATTTCTAAACTGGAACCTGTAAATGCTGCTCAGGCTTTACAAGGTACAACTTCAGGTGTAAACGTTACGCCAACGGGAGGTTCTCCAGGAGCAGAATCGAACATCAGGATTCGTGGAATTTCAACAAACGGGCAAAACAAACCACTAGTAATTCTGGATGGTTTTCAATACGAAGGAGGTTTAAATAGCATAAACCCTCAAGATATCGAAAACATCACCGTACTAAAAGATGCTCAGGCTGCTATTTACGGTACCATAGGTGCGAATGGTGTTATCTTAGTGACTACAAAATCTGGTAAGAAAAATCAGAAAGCAAAGGTTTCTTACGAGGGTTATACCGGTATCCAGGAAACTACCAGAAAATTACCCGTTTTGAATGCTACAGAATATGCACTTATCTTAAACGAAAGCTATGCTAATGCAGGGCAATCTTTACCATTCCCTAATGTAAATGGTCTTGGTGCTGGTACAGACTGGCAGGATGAAGTTTTTCAGGAAGCGATGGTAACAAGCCATAATCTTTCTATAGTTGGTGGGGAAGAGAAGATCACTTATTCTATTGGTGCTTCAAATTTAAAGCAGGAAGGTATCATTTCTCCTGAAAAATCACAATTTGAACGTAGTACTGCCAAGGTAACTTTAAATGCAGATCTTACCGATAAGCTTAATGTTCAGACAAAGTTATTTTATAATAGTACAGAGAGTAGTACGGTAAACAGCTTTAGTTTAGGGTCTGTTCTATTTAATGCAGCGAATATTGCGCCAACGATAGATCCTTCAGTAAGTAATTTAGACGGACAAATAAATCTTGGAAACGAGGTGGTAAACCCATTAACACAACTAGATAATACGTACAATAAGTATATTACCAATCGTTTAAGTGGTACTGTGCAGGCAAGTTTGGACTATGCTACGAATCTAAATCTACAGGCTCGTATTGGTTTCAATACAAGCAATACTAAGAATAGAGAGTTTACACCTCAATTTAATTATGGTACTGGTAAGATCTATACCAATGCGAATAGTTCGGTCACTTTAGGAAAGATAAACGATAACGATTATACATTCGATCTTTTTAATACTTACGAAAATACATTTGCAGATGCTCACGATGTAACCTTTTTGGTAGGGATGACGGCTTACGAAACTAATGGTGAAGGTCTTTATGGATCAAGAACCGGAGTGCAGGCCAATAGCTGGGAGTTTGCAGATCTTAGTAGTGCAAATGGTACTGGGGAAGAGCAAACAAACTCATCTTATTCCTATAAATTAAGAAGGCTGTCTTATTTTGGACGTATTCAGTATGCATTTCAGGATAAATATTTATTATCTGCAATGTTACGTCGTGATAGTTCAACCAAGTTTGGACCAAATAATCGTGTAGCTTATTTTCCATCGGCAACTGCGGGTTGGGTAATATCAGAAGAAAACTTCTTTAACGAAGATGGATTCCTTAATTTCTTAAAACTACGTGGTAGTTACGGGGTGTTAGGAAACGATCAAATTCCAGATTTTGGATATTTAGCTTTGCTAAATGGTGAAGCAACTTATGTGCTTGGCCAAGAGCAATTATTAGTAAATGGTCGTGCCTTAGGACAATTAGCAAACCCAAATTTACAATGGGAAGAGGCGAAGAAATTTGATGTTGGTTTAGATGCTAACTTCTTAGACAGAAAATTCGAATTTACAGTAGATTACTTTATTAATAATCGTGATAATTTATTGATCTCTAATATTCCGGTTTCAGGAATTTATGGAGTTGGAGCTCCTGCTTCGGGAAGTCCAACCATCAATGCAGGTTCTGTAAGAAACGCTGGATGGGAATTTGCTTTAAGTTATAATAACAAGTTTAACGATGACTTTTCTTTAAATGCTTCATTCAACGTAAGTACCCTAGAGAATGAAGTTACTCAGGTAAACGGAACCGATTTTATCGAAGGTGGAAACTTTGGTGTAGGTCAGCCTTTAATTTCAAGAATGGAAGAAGGTAAACCAATTGGTTATTTCTATGGATATCAAACCGATGGGATCTTTCAAAATCAAGCTGAAGTAGATGCGCATCCTTCTCAATTAGCTTTAGGTGCAGAGGCAATGCCTGGAGATATTAGATATCGTGATCTAAATGGAGACGGAGTGATAGACAATAATGACCGTACAGATTTAGGTAATCCAATTCCAGAGGTAACCTTAGGTTTTAATTTTGGCTTCAACTTTAAGAATTTTGATTTCGCAACCTATATGTTCTCTAACCTGGGGAATGATATTGTGCGTAACTACGAAAGAGATCAGCCAAATGTAAATAAAATGAGTTACGTGTTAGATCGTTGGACGGGTGCTGGTACAAGCAACACTGTTCCAAGAGTAACTACAGCAGCGACAGCAAACAAAGTATTCTCAGATTTTTATATCGAAGATGGTTCTTTCGCAAGAATCCAAACCGTGAGTTTAGGATACACGATTCCGTCTGAATTTACTCAGAAGGTTTCTATTGATAGATTCAGAGTTTACGGTAAAGTAGATAATGTTTACACGTTTACTGAATATTCTGGTTACGATCCTACAGCTTCAACAGGAGCGCCAATTGGTGGAGGGATCGATCTAGGTTTCTATCCATTACCAAGAACGTATATGTTAGGTGTAAATCTTGAATTTTAAAAAAATGATGATGAAGATAAATATCAAAAGAAATATAATTCTGGCAGCAATTGCCGCTTCGCTGGGGATTACTTCCTGCGGAGATGATTATGTAGAAGTAGATCCGCCATACGGGATTAACTCAGATTCTTACTTCACTACAGAAGATGATTATTATAATGCATTAATAGGAACTTACGATATTCTACAAAGTACTTATGTAAATGTGATCTTAGGAGAAATAGCATCAGATAATGCTAATGCAGGTGGAGAAAGTGCAACAGATGTAATTGGCTGGCAGCAGGTAGACCGTATGCAGCATACCCCGGTAAACGATAATCTTGATGATATTTGGGACTGGAATTTTGCAGGTGTTTATCGTGCAAGTTTTGTGTTAGAAAATGCCGATAATATCGATTTTGAAGGTAAATCTCAATTATTAGCCGAGGCTTACTTTTTAAGAGCTTATTTCAATTTTGAATTATTAAAGTGGTTTGGACCAATTCCAATTAAACCTGAAGGACGTTTTACTTTAGGTGAAGCGCAAACTATTCCAAGAGCTTCCAGAAGTGAAGTTTATGCCCTAATCGAGCAGGATTTGGCATACGCCGAAGAAAATTTAGCGGTAAATGCTCCAGAAGTTGGTCGTGTAACCAAAGGTGCTGCGCAGGCTTTACTTGGTAAAGTGTATTTATATCAGGATAAATTCTCTGAAGCTACAACAGAACTTCAAAAAGTGATCAATTCTGGCCAATATCACCTTTATGGTACTCAGGGTAGTGAAAACTATGAAAATCTTTTTGAGTATTCTGCAGAGAATAGCGCCGAATCTGTTTTCGAAATTCAATATACAGGTACAGAAGGTGCAGGTTTCGAATGTTTACAATGTAGTGAAGGAAATGTAATGGTTGGATTTAGCGGGATCCGTGGATATTCTGGTCCTGTTTTCGAATCTGGTTACGGTTTCAACCTTCCTACAGAAGAAGCTTATAATTCTTTTCAGGATGGTGATCTAAGACAGGATGTTAGTGTTTTAGATATCGAAGCTTGGGCTTCAGAAACTGGAGCTTCTTATAATATAGGAAACCAGGATGAGGTAACTGGTCATACCGGCTATTTCAACCGTAAATATTTACCACGACAAAACGATAATCTTGGGGATGCTAATTTAACGCAACCTAATAATTATAGAGCGATAAGATATGCAGATGTTTTATTAATGGCTGCTGAAGCTTTAAATCGCGGCGGTATAGATGATGCTCAGGCTAGAACATACTTAAATATGGTAAGAGATCGTGCAGGTTTAGATGCAGTAGATCTTACCGGTTCTGCACTTACCGAGCAAATTTATCAGGATAGAAGATCTGAAATGATTGGAGAGGGACATCGATTCTTTGACCTGGTAAGAACAGGTAGAGCCGAGCAGTTTATCGATGGTTTCACAGCAAATAAGAACGAGGTTTTTCCTATTCCGTTAGAAGAAATACAATTCGCTCAGGGTAACTGGGATCAAAACACTGGTTATTAAAATATAGATTATGAAGAATTATATAAAATCAATTATAGCATGCTTTTCTTTTCTTCTATTATTATCATGTTCAGATGATGATAGTCTGGAAAGCGTAGAAATTGCAATGCCATCAGATATCTCTGCTAAGTTTACTGTAAAGCAGGATAATTCTGGTGAAGTAAGCATATTGCCTTCGGCTACTGGAGCAAATATGTTTAGTGTAGATTTTGGAGATGGTAGCGAAGTTTCAGATTCATTTGCTCCCGGTACTCAGGTAGACCATACGTACGCTGAAGGGCAATACGATGTAACTATCTATGCGATGAACCTTAATGGAGAGGTTGCTGAAGCTTCTCAATCTTTAAACGTTTCGTTCTTAGCTCCAGAAAACCTGGAAGTAACGATCACACCAACTCAAACAAATCCTTACGAGATTACAGTGAGTGCAACAGCAGATAATGCTTCGGGTTACGAGGTTTATTTTGGTGAAATAGCAGATGAAACTCCTGTGTTATTGATGCAGGGAGAAACTGCAGCTTACGAATATAGTGATGTAGGGACTTATACAGTACGAGTAGTCGCCTTAAGTGGAGGGGCTGCAACTACAGAGTATACAGAAGAAGTTGTTATCGATGGTGCTAGTGGAGCGGTAGCATTCCCTGTAACTTTTGACGATGCAACAGTAGACTATCAATTTGTAACCTTTAATGGAGCAAGTTTCGAAGTAGTTAGTAATCCTCAACTATCAGGAATTCACAATGTAGAAACTAATGTTGGAGCGATCACTAATTCTGGTAACGCTTACGAAGGTGGATCTTTCAATTTAGGTGAAGCCTTGGATTTCAGTGGGGACAATAAACTAATTACACTTAAATTTTATTCTGAAGTTTCTGTTCCTATTCTTCTAAAATTAGAAGGCGGAGTTAACGGTGAACGTCAAAACGAAGTGGTCGTAACTCACGGCGGTACAGGATGGGAAGAACTTACTTTCGATTTTAATACAGCTACGAAAAGTTACATCGACGGTAGTCAGGGAGTTGGCGAAGCATTTGTTCCAACTGGCCAATACGGTACAATAACTATGTTTGTTGATGGTCCTGGTGAAACAAGCGGTACATTCTATATCGACGATCTTATGCAAACTAATGGAGCAGTTTCCGGCCCGCAGGCTGCTGCACCGGTTCTTTCTTTAGATGCAGTAAATGTGATCTCTTTATTCAGTAATGCATACTCAAATGTAAATGTGAATACCTGGAGAACAGATTGGTCTGTAGCCGAATATGAAGAAGTAAGTATAGAAGGCGATGCTGTTAAAAAATATTCCGCTTTAGATTATGTGGGTATAGAAGCAACTTCACCAATGATCGATGCTTCTGCAATGACGCATTTTCACGTAGATGTATGGTCTTCAGACTTTACTGAATTCCGAGTAAAACTGGTAGACTTTGGAGCAGATGCGGCTTATGGTGGTGGCGATGATGTAGAACACGAACTGGCATTTTCAGCTCCGGCGCAAGGCGAATGGGTAAGCATGGATATTGCTTTAAGTGATTTTACCAATCTTGTAACT
The DNA here is from genome assembly GCF_900112105.1 of Zunongwangia mangrovi. GTDB lineage: Bacteria > Bacteroidota > Bacteroidia > Flavobacteriales > Flavobacteriaceae > Zunongwangia > Zunongwangia mangrovi. Next base: position 1,260,808 of record NZ_FOKV01000001.1, read on the forward strand.
AAGGGACATATCGCTCAGATCATATTCTCTGGAAATCCTACGGGACAGCATACGGTTTATATCGATAATGTGTATTTCCATAATTAAAAATTAGACGTAAAATGAAGAATTTTAAATATATACTAGGCCTTTTGATCATTCTTGGTAGCTTTTTACAAAGCTGCCAGGATGATGATCACGACTTTGGAGAAGTCGTGGCGCCCTCAAATCTTTCTTTAGAAGCAACTATTGTTAATGCAGATGCTGATAATCCTTATGGAGACGGTAGTGGGCAGGTGCAGTTTGTGGCTTCAGCAGAGAATGCGATAAACTACAAATTCGCTTTTGGAGATAATACTTCAACTAATGTTTCAGATGGTAATGTAATGCATTCGTTTACTTCAACAGGGGTAAATGAGTACGTGGTGACCGTGATTGCTACAGGTACAGGTGGTACGGCATCTTCAATGACAACTACAGTAACTGTGTTTAGCGAATTTGATGATCCAGAAACCAAATCTTTATTAACAGGGGACGATACTAAAACATGGTATGTAGCAGCTGCACTACCAGCTCATTTAGGAGTTGGGCCGGTGGAAACGGTAACACCAGATTATTATGCTGCTGCACCGTTCGAGAAAACAGGAAATCCTTGTTTCTATGACGATATGATCACTTTTAGTTTAGATGCTAATAATAATATCGTATTCGATCATAATAACAACGATGCTACATTCTTTAACGTAGATTTCTTAAGCGTTGGTGGTGGTGGCGGTTCAGAAGATCAATGTCTTTTATTTGATACTTCTGGCAATAAATTCGTAAATCTGGCTTCAGCGCAATCGGGCTTGGGAGAAGATGTTTCTACCGGCACGCAAATGATGATCTCAGATGGTGGTTTTATGTCCTATTACATAGGCACAAGTACTTACGAGATCTTAGAGATTACAGACGATTATTTACATGTACGCGGAATTCCTGGTTCTAATCCTGCATTAGCATGGTACATAAAATTCACTACAGATCCTGAAGGTGGTGCTGGCGGAGGAAACCAATCTGCTGAAGGAAGTGAGTTAGAAACTGAATTCGAAAACCTTGTTTGGGAAGAAGAATTTGAGGGTGCTTCTTTAGATGCCGATAGCTGGAATATCGAAACCGGTAATGGTGATAATGGTTGGGGAAATAACGAAAGCCAGTCTTACACGGCAGATAATGCAGTAGTAAGTGACGGTACTTTAAAAATCAATGCGATTGCCGAAAATACAAATGGATTTGATTATTCTTCAGCAAGAATAACTACGATGGATAAACAGGAGTTTGAATATGGTAGAGTTGAGGTGCGAGCTAAGCTTCCTTCTGCTGCCGGGACCTGGCCTGCTATCTGGATGCTGGGATCTAATTTTGCTGAAGTTGGTTGGCCAAATAGTGGAGAGATCGATATTATGGAGCATGTAGGTAACGATCTTGGAGAGGTTTTAGGTACACTTCATATGCCAGGAAACTCTGGTGGAGAAGGAATTTCTAAAGGAACTGAAGTTGAAAATGTGGAATCTGAATTCCATACCTATACTCTAGAGTGGACTGCAGATCATATTCTTTTTGCTGTAGACAATGTAGTGTTTCATGAATTTGAGAATAATGCAAGTACACCATTCAATCAGCCATTTTTCTTAATTCTGAATGTGGCCATGGGCGGAACGCTAGGAGGAGCAATAGATCCTGATTTTACTCAGGATACTATGGAAGTAGATTATGTGAAAGTTTTTCAATAAAGAAAATACATAATTTCAGGTTAGATTTTTAATGAAATAGGGGTTGCCTGGAGGTTAATCTGTTCTTCCTCGTAGCCCTTATTTAATTTTTGGATATGAAAAAAAGACTAGCAATAATAGGAGTATTTCTGTCATTAGGTTTACTGGCATTCTCCACCTATAAAAAGCCTGTGGTAAAATCTACAGATCCAGCCGATATAGAGCAAAAAGTAGATTCGGTTTTGGCTTTAATGACGCTCGAAGAAAAAATCGGGCAGATGGTACAATATAACGGAAGCTGGGATGTAACCGGTCCCGCTACCGGAACAGATAACGAAAAGAAACTCGAGAATCTTAAAAATGGTCTTGTTGGTTCTATGCTTAACGTGACTTCTGTAGAGCACACGCGTGAAGCACAAAAGATCGTGATGGAAAATAGCCGACTTAAAATTCCGTTGATTTTTGGTTATGATGTAATCCATGGGTATCAAACTATGTTTCCTGTGCCGCTTGGCGAAAGTGCAAGTTGGGATCTGGAATTGATGGAGAAAACGGCAAGAGTTGCGGGTAGAGAAACTGCAGCTGCCGGAGTTCACTGGACGTTCGCGCCAATGATGGATATTTCTCGCGATGCCCGTTGGGGTAGAATTATGGAAGGTGCCGGGGAAGATCCTTACCTGAATTCGAAAATTGCTGTAGCCAGAATAAAAGGTTTTCAGGGGGACGATCTTTCAGATGCTAAAACTATTGCTGCCTGTGCCAAGCACTTTGCTGGTTATGGTTTTGCTGAAGCTGGTAGAGATTATAATACTGTAAATGTTGGAATTTACGAGTTAAATAATACAATCTTGCCTCCGTTTAAAGCGGCTGCAGATGCAGGTGTCGCAACTTTTATGAATTCATTTAACGAAATAGATGGAGTGCCGGCAACGGCAAGTACCTATTTACAGAGAGATTTGCTTAAAGCTGATTGGGATTGGGACGGATTTGTAGTTTCAGATTGGGGCTCTATAACCGAGCTTATTCCGCATGGGGTTGCAAAGGATAAAAAAGCTGCTGCAAAATTAGCGGTAAAAGCTGGTAGCGACATGGATATGGAAGGTGGCGCGTACGAGTCTTCTTTAAAAGAATTGATCGAAGAAGGTAAAGTTGATGAAAAATTGATTGACGATGCAGTAAAACGAATTCTTCGAGTAAAGTTCAGATTAGGGCTATTTGATGATCCTTATAAATATTGTGATGAAGCTTTCGAGGAATCTGAATTATATTCTGAAGCTAATCAACAAGTCGCTTTAGAAGCCGGGAAAAAATCGATCGTTCTTTTAAAAAATGAGAACGATATTTTACCAATTTCAAATTCGATAAAAAACATCGCTGTTATTGGGCCACTGGCGAACGATAAAGATTCGCCGCTTGGGAATTGGAGAGCACACGCTGTGGAGAATTCGGCTGTTTCAGTTTTAGAAGGGATTAAAAATCATGCACCAAAAGGTGTAAAAGTATCTTATGCTGAAGGTGCTAAGCTTTCTACAGGAGATCGTTCGTTCTTAAATCCTATGACCTTTAACGAAGATGATAAAAGTGGTTTTGCTGAAGCTGAAAAATTAGCAAAAGCATCAGATTTGGTGGTTTTGGTTGTTGGTGAAGATGCTTTTCAAACAGGAGAAGGGCGTAGCCAGGCAAATGTTGGATTTGCCGGAGTTCAGGACGCTCTTATTAAAACTATTCAAAAAGCGAATAAAAATGTAGTGATGGTTTTAATGAATGGTCGCCCAATGGATCTTAATTGGAGTGCTAAAAATGTTCCTGCTATTGTAGAATCTTGGTTTTTAGGTTCACAACATGGTAATGCGGTGGGCGAAGTTTTATTCGGTAAATACAATCCTTCTGGGAAATTACCGGTTTCTTTTCCGCAGAATTCAGGAATGGAACCTTTGTATTATAACCAAAAAAGCACCGGTAGACCAGATGGTGGCGCCCAGGTAACCTACTCTCATTACACAGACTCGCCAAGAGAAGCTTTGTTTCCTTTTGGATTCGGACTTAGTTACGCTGATTTTGAATACGATGACATCAAATTAAGTGCTGATTCATTTTCTGAAAATGGAGAAATAGAAGCTACAATTTCAGTAAAAAATACAGGGGAAATGGCCGGTGAAGAAACCGTTCAACTGTATTTGCATGATCTTGTAGGAAGTATTACAAGACCAAATCTAGAATTAAAAGCTTTTGAAAAAGTTTCTTTAGCGCCAGGAGAAAGCAAAACCGTGAAGTTTACTATCGATAAAGAAATGATCACATACTTTACGGCTAATAAAAAATGGGAAGCTGAAGCCGGGGATTTTGAAGTGATGATTGGTGGAAATTCTGTAGATCTTAAAAAAGCTAATTTTGAATTTAAATAATATGAAGACAAGATTAGCGATTTTAGGACTGGTTTTTCTGAGTTTGCAAAGTTGCGATGCTCAGGAAAAAGAATTGATCTGGGAAGAAAATTTTGATGGAGATAGCTTAAATATGGATTATTGGAGCTATGAGAATGGTGATGGCTGCCCTGATATTTGTGGTTGGGGAAATAACGAACGCCAGGTTTATCGTCCGGAAAATCTTGAAATTAAAGACGGCATGGCGGTAATTACTGCTGAAAAAGACGGTGACGATTATTTCAGTTCTCGAATAAATACCAAGGAAAAGTTCAAATTTCAATACGGAACCATAGAAACCCGAGCTAAAGTTCCTGGTGGACACGGAATTTGGCCGGCGATCTGGATGCTGGGTGATAATATTGGCGAAGTGGGCTGGCCTGCATCCGGAGAGATCGATATTATGGAATATGTAGGTCGAATGAAAGACACGTTACATACCACTTTACACACACCTGCGACGCACGGCGATAACGCCAGTACTAAAGTGACGAAAATCGATAATGTAGAAGACGATTTTCATGTGTATAAAGTAGAATGGTCTAAAGATGAAATTGTTTATTTTATCGACGGAAAAAAAGTATATACTTTTTCACCAGAAGTGAAGGACGACGAGCATTATCCTTTTAGACATAAATTCTATTTTTTACTGAATATGGCGATTGGTGGAAACTTTGGCGGTCCCGAGGTAGATGACAGTATTTTTCCTACTAAATTCTATATCGATTATATAAAAGTGTATCAATAATCTGATATTAAGAATAAAAAAAGCCCTTTCAAAACTGAAAGGGCTTTTTTTTTGGTTAGTAAGTTGATTGTTAGTCTTTGTGTCTTAATCTACCGCGTCTTCTACAGCATCACCTGCATCATCGGCAGCTTCTTCTACGCTATCTGCAGCTTTTTCTACACCAGATTTTTCCTCTCGGCAAGAAGTAAGTACAATAGTTGTTACAAGTGCGGCAAAAATAATTAAGGCTCTTTTCATAATATTAAGTTTTGGTTGGTTATTTATAATTCTTAGTAGTCGTCTGATCCGTCAATTTCGTCTTCAACTTCTTCTGCAGCATTTTCAGTTTCATCTGCAGCGGTATTAACCGCATTTCCAGTCTCATCTACCGCAGTATTTACAGCGTCGCCAGTTTCGTTAGCTGCATTGTTAACTGCATCGCCAACATCCTGTCCCGCTTCTTTTATATCGTTGATAACTCCATTATCGTCATCATTGTAATCGTCCATTTCATCCTCCTGGTCTTCAACCATACCGTCGTTTAATTCGGTATCATCAGTGTTGTCTTCTGCGGTTTCTCTACAAGAAGTTACTGTAAAAGAAATGGTTAAAAAAGAAGCTAATATTAAAAAGTATCGTTTCATAGTTTTTTGATTTATTAGTTTAAAATAAAAGTATAATCTAATTGAACAGGCTTGCTAAAAATTCTTGTAAAATTTTACTAAGACTGTTTTAAAACACGGTACAAATAAAGGTTTTTGTTAAATCTCCTTAATTATCATCACCAATTTTATCGATCTCCTCGTCGATTTCTTCATTTACTTTTTTGTCTACCTTTTTAGCGGTACGTTCCAAAACTCCTTCGTTTTCGGTTTTTTCGACTTCAACTTCTTTTACAACGGTTTTTTGAGGTTCTTCACGGCAAGACAAAAAAGTCGTTGCACTTATTGCCATAAATCCACCTAATAAAATTAATCGTTTCATGATTTTTAAATATTGTTGTACAGGTCGAAATTACGACGAATAAATTTTTATCGATATTTTTTAAATGAATTTTAGTAGAAAGTCTTAAAATACACTCAAAAAATTAATGTTTTTGGTCTAGATAGGAGAGAACAGTGCGAGTTGCACCTGTGTTACTGTTTATAAAATGGCCGCTAATCATCCCCGTTTTAGATCTATATTCTTTGTCTTCTACCAGTTTGGTCATTGTTTGGGATAATTCTTCTGCGGAAGCAACCGAAAATAATCCAGCAAGTTGCTGAAGTTGTTTAGCTTCAGGAAATTTTTCGAAGTTCTTCCCAATAACAATAGGAACACCAAAAGTTGCAGGTTCTAAAATGTTATGAAGGCCGCTTGTGCCTGCTGCGCCGCCAACATAAGCAATGTCTGCGTAGCTGTAAACTCTTGTAAGCAATCCAATAGTGTCGATAATTAAAACCTGATATTCGTTAATTTCAGTATCTTTTTTTTCTGAAAATAAGATCGTTTTTTTAGCAATTTGAGCTTTTAATTTTTCGATCTTTTCAGACTTTATTTCGTGCGGAGCGATGATGAATTTTACATCTTCAGAAGCATTATTGATAAAATCCAGTAAAAGTGCATCGTCTTCTGGCCAAGTGCTTCCGGCAACGATACAGGTTTTGTTTTCTTTGAATTTTGCTACAAATTCAAGCTGATTATCATATTCTAATTGTCTCGCAACTCGATCAAAACGAGTGTCACCGCTTACCGTGGTATTTTCAATATTAATTGTTTTTAAAAGCTGTTTTGAAGATTCATTCTGAAGAAAAATATGTTCAAAAACCTGAAGTGCCTGTCTAAATAAACTTCCGTAGGGCTTAAAATAGATCTGGTCTTTTCTAAACGCACCAGAAATTAGAAATGTGCGAATATTGTGCTTTTTTAATTCTTTTAAAAAGTTAGGCCAAATGTCATATTTGATAAAAAAGGCAAGCTTTGGTTTTACTGTCGATACAAAGCCTTTTGCATTTTTTGGAGTGTCTATTGGTAGATACACGATCGCATCTGCCAAAGGGTGTTTTTTCTTGTTTTCATAGCCAGAAGGCGAATAAAAACTAACCAAAATCTTATAATTTGGATATTGGTTTTTTAAAGCTTCCATAATAGGAACAGCTTGCTCAAATTCTCCCAAAGATGAGGCGTGAAACCAAACCCAATCTTTAGAAAAATCAATCTTTTCTAATTGCTGAAAAACCTGTTTTCTACCCTCTACAAATAGTTTGAGTTTTGGGTTAAACATGGCCGGCAAAGGAAGCGCCGCTTTGGTTAAATAAGTAAGTAAATTATAAATGCCTCGCAAAACAAAGAATTTGGATTACAAAAGTAGGGGTTTCCTTAAAAATGTATGGCAATAGCTGCTATATTTCGTAATTTTGATTCCACAAGAAAAAACAAATGAGAAAGATACAGATGGTTGACCTTAAAGGTCAATATGACGGAATAAAAGATCAAATAAATACTTCTTTTGAAGAGGTGATAACCTCCACAGCTTTTATAAACGGACCAGAAGTTCAAAATTTTCAAAAAGAACTCGAAGCATATCTTGGTGTAAAACACGTAATCCCTTGTGGGAACGGGACAGATGCTTTGCAAATTGCCATGATGGGGCTAGGTTTAAAACCTGGTGACGAGGTGATTACTGTAGACTTTACTTTTGCAGCTACCGTAGAAGTTATCGCTTTGTTAGGTTTAACGCCGGTTTTAATTGATGTTGAGCCAGATACTTTTAATATCGATCCTGAAAAAATTAAGTCGGCAATTACGCCAAAAACCAAAGCAATCGTGCCGGTACATTTATTTGGCCAGTCGGCAAATATGGATGCGATCATGGAAATTGCTGAAGCTAACGATCTTTTTGTGATCGAAGATAATGCGCAGGCCATTGGCGGAAACTACCACGATAAAAACGGGAAAACCCATAAAACCGGAACTATTGGTCATGTTGGAGCCACCTCATTTTTCCCATCTAAAAACTTAGGGTGTTATGGAGATGGTGGAGCGATCTTTACTAACGATGATGAATTGGCGCATACCATTCGCGGGGTTGTAAACCACGGAATGTACGAGCGTTATCATCATGATGTGGTTGGCGTGAACTCTAGATTAGATAGTTTGCAGGCAGCAGTTTTAAGAGCAAAATTACCAAAATTGGATACTTATAATGCGGCTCGTAGAAAATCAGCAGATCTTTACGATGCAGCTTTAAAAGAACAGGAAAATATAATTACACCGGTTCGTGTTGGCAAAGACGATACCCATGTTTTTCATCAATATACTTTACGAATCACGAACGGAAAAAGGGATGATTTGGTAAAGCATTTTCAGGAAAATAATATTCCATGCGGCGTATATTATCCAATTCCGCTTCATAAGCAAAAAGCCTATGCCGATGAACGTTACAATGAAGCCGATTTTGAAGTGACCAATCAACTGGTAAAAGAAGTAATTTCTTTACCAATGCATACCGAATTAGATGAAGAGCAAATCGAATTTATTACATCGACTCTTATCGAGTTTGTGAACGCTTAATTTTAAAGTTAACGCTAAAAAAAGCCCAATCTTAAAGATTGGGCTTTTTTGTATGTATTATTTATTCTGAAGAATTTAAATCGCTGCGGAAGAAGTTTCCATTTTACGATCTACTTTTTTTACGAGTCCTTGTAAAACTTTTCCTGGGCCAACTTCAGTAAAACTTGTAGCACCATCTTTCATCATATTTTGCACAGATTGAGTCCATTTTACCGGAGCTGTTAATTGAAATACCAAATTCTTCTGAATTTCAACCGGATCTGTTACCGCAGTAGTACTCACATTTTGATAAATAGGGCAGCTTGGATTCTTAAAGTTTGTAGCTTCTATTGCTGCTGCCAGTTCTTTTCTTGCCGGTTCCATAAGTGGTGAATGGAAAGCTCCACCAACAGGAAGCAGTAATGCACGTTTAGCTCCTCTTCCTTTTAATTCTTCGCAGGCTTTTTCTACAGCTGCAACTTCGCCAGAAATTACTAATTGCCCTGGGCAGTTATAATTGGCCGCAACAACAGTTCCTTCAATTTCAGCACAAACAGCTTCTACCAACTCATCTTCTAATCCTAAAACTGCAGCCATTGTAGATGGCGTGATTTCGCAGGCTTTTTGCATAGCTAAAGCACGTTGAGAAACAAGTTTTAGGGCGTCTTCAAATTCTAAAGTATTATTAGCTACAAGAGCAGAAAATTCTCCTAAAGAATGCCCGGCAACCATATCTGGTTTAAAATCTGCTCCTAAAACTTTACTTAAAATCACGCTGTGCAAAAATACTGCAGGCTGGGTAACCTTAGTTTGTTTTAGATCTTCAGCAGATCCGCTAAACATTGTTTCGGTTATAGAAAAGCCAAGAATTTCATTTGCTCTATCAAATAATTCTTTAGCTTCAGCAGACTTTTCATATAGATCTGCTCCCATTCCTGAAAATTGTGCTCCCTGTCCGGGAAAAACGTATGCTTTCATTTTCTAAATTTTATCCTTAAAAAAGGGCTTTAATAGCTGTTTCGATCCTAATATTGGCTTCGAAACTCGAAATTATAAATAATTACGTCATTTTCTTCAGCAGAAAAAATAACGGAATAATGGCAAAAATAGGAAGAATAAAAAAGACCTCACAACAAAAAGTAGCTGCGAGGTCTTTTCGACAAATACACTATTAATATTATAGGTCTAATTTTCCTTTTTCTCCTATATCTTGTTGATTTCCTGTAACGGCCGATACGCCCATTTTAAATAGCGATACATATTTGTTAGATTTTGTATCCCAGTAATAAGCTTCTTCAGGATTCACCTTAATTGCGCTAAGGTTTGGATCATCTGTTCCTTTAAACCAAGTATCGTCTACGCTACTATAAAGGTCTTCTAAAATATCGCTTTTGGTAACTATAGATGCCTGGCCATAAATACTAATGAATTCGTAATCTTTAACATCACTATAAAGAAGCTGAACATCACTATCTTTTACAATATTGGCATTGTGATCACTGTTTAGACCGCTTAAAAACCAAATATTACCTTCGGTATCTACTTTTTTAGTGGTCATAGGTATGGCATCTACTGGCTTGCTACCAATATTGGTTACCAGCATACCGGTTTTAATATCTTCAACAAAAGATTTTACTTTTTTTCTAGCTTCACTGTATTCTAAATTCTCTGTGCTCATAGTCTTTTTTATTTATTATGAAGATACAATTCAGCTTAGAGCTTAGCCGCTAATAAACTGCTAAAAACGAAATGCTTGCTGTTAAGAATTGTGAAATTAGGTGTAGCGGTCGATAATATTTTTGCAGGAACCTAAATAGCCGGTACCAAATAAATTGAGATGTACAAGTAAATAATAAAGTTGCCAGATGGGTACGCGATCATCAAAACCTTTTTCTACGGGGAATTCTTCAAAGTAGGTGTTAAATAAAACCGAGTCGAATCCGCCAAAAAGTTTCATCATCGAAAGATCCATTTCTCGTGGCGCATAAGCAACGGCAGGATCGATTAGGCAGGGACTTCCTTCAGCATTAACAAGGTAATTACCGTTCCAAAGATCACCATGGATTAAAGCCGGTTTTTCCTGTGGGATAAGATCGTATAATTCTGAACAGAATTTTTTTGTGTCGCCTAAATCATAAGCTTGTTCTTTCGCTAGTTTGAATTGTGGTTCTAAGCGCTCTTCATTATAGAAGTCAACAATATTTTCGTGCTCGTTATTTTGCTGAGGTAGGCTGCCAATATAATTATCTTCAGAAAAACCGAATTTCGGCTGCGTGTTTTTATGTAAGTCGGCCATTTGCTTCCCAAAAACTGTCCAGAAATTGGATGATCTTGAACCTGTTTCCCGATGTTCCATTAAAAGGCAGGAGTAGTCGTTTTCAGTATATACATCGATCATTTGTGGTACATCGATGGCTTCAGCAGCTTTTAAAGCTTTCATTCCCGCCATTTCAGCTTCAAACATTCCTGGGAATTTTGTGGCGCTATTCATTTTTACCACCTTCTTTCCTTCCGTAGTATTCAGCAAAAAAACATCATTAATATCTCCTCCAGATAGCGAGGTGATATTGTTGATTTTTAGATTGTTTTTTTCTTCAATTATTTTAAAAAGTGGCTGATAGTTTTCATTTACGCTCATAAGTTAGGTAACTAAAAGAGTATTTGTGTTTCTCGTCTTTTTCATGAAAAACCTCTTCAGTTAACTTCCATTCCTTTTCGTCGATTTCAGGAAAAAAAGTATCGGCATCATCAAAGCTTTCATGAACACGGGTAAGTTCGATCTTGTCTGTTCTTTCCAATCCCATTTTATAGATCTCACCACCACCAATTATAAACGGATTTGGATCCAGGTCTTGTGCGATCTTTAATGCCAGTGATAAACTTTTTACAACATAAACTCCTTTGCCAGGATCGTAATCTTCGTTTCTGGTAATTACAAAATGAGTACGATTTGGTAGTAATCCATCAAAACTTTCAAAGGTTTTGCGGCCCATAATAATCGGGTGATTACTGGTTAGTTTTTTAAATCGTTTAAAATCATCTGGTAATCGCCATAAAAGGTCGTTTTCTTTTCCAAGAGCATTATTTTCGGCCGCAGCCGCGATCATTGTAACCATAAGTTAGTGATTGTTGTTTTGGTCTGGTTTATCTGGAGAGATTGGTTTAAATCTTTCGTTAGTTTCGTTGTTTTCTGGGAAGTTTTTTTGATTACTTTTATTAGGTAGCGGATGATCTTTCTCTACCTGTTGCTGTAATTTAGCAATCTTTTCTTTTTGCTTAGCAACAAGTTTATCGATCTGTTTTGCCTGCCATTCTTTTCCCATAAACGTATTTACTAAAAGCACATTAAAGAAGTGAATCAAAAAGATAAATCCCCAAATAAGGATAACCCAAACAAACCAATTATAGCCTAATAGTAATATATCTTCTTTAAAGCCTATTACCACATTTAAAATAATAGCCAAAATAGAAGCGCCAAGAAATACGATAAAGTGCTGAAAGAGTCTTTTTTTCTGAAGTGTTCTTTTTCTGGCATTTTCGTACAATTCGCGCTGTTCGGCATCTACTTTAGAAGTATTTTTCTTTTTAGAGAACATAAATAAAGGTACTTTAGTGCTATTAACAAATTTACATTTTTTAGAACTGAATTCTTTAAGGCTTATGAGTAATTTAAGAAAAGGCTTTCCCGTTTTAGACCGATATACTTACCTAAATACAGCAGCTTCGGGATTACTTCACGAGAAAGTTTTAGAATTCAGGCAAGAGCACGATCTCGATTTTTTAATTTCAGGCAGTGTTTTAAAAGAAGGCCAAGGAAAACTTCTAACCGGCGTTCGTGAAGAAGTTGGTGAAGCTTTTAATTGTGCGCCAAACAGGGTAGGACTGGTACCTAATTTTTCTTATGGTTTTAATACGCTTTTGGAAGGAGTCGAAAAACCCAAAAAGGTGTTGTTGCTGAAAAATGATTACCCGTCGATCAACTGGCCTGTAGAATCCAGAGATTTTGAAATTTGTTATGCTGAAATCAATGAGTTTTTAGAAGAAAATATTGTTGAAGCTTTAAAGAAGGAACAACCTGAGTTTTTTGCATTTAGTGTTGTGCAATATATCAACGGAATTAAGCTAAGTATCGCATTCCTCACCCAGCTAAAAAAGGATTTTCCAGACGTTATTTTTATTGCAGACGGGACGCAGTTTTTGGGAACTGAAGCTTTCGATTTTGATGCCACGGGAATAGATGTTTTAATCTCCAGTACGTATAAATGGCTAAATGCCGGCTACGGTAATGGTTTTATGCTTTTCAATAAAGATATCGAAGGTAAAGTATCACCAAAACATTTGGGTTTTGGTTCTTTGCAAGGAAAGTATAAAGCGCATGAAGGCAATTTCCTGGGTAAATTTGAACCTGGGCATCAGGATACTTTAAACTATGGGAGTTTAGGTGAAGCTCTAAAATTGATCAAAAATATCGGTATTTCTACGATAGAAGATCAGGTGAGTATTTTAAAAGGTCAGGCTAAAAAGCTTTTTACTGAAATGAATTTATTAGAAGATGCTGTTGTAAAAAGAGGCGATCATTCATCGATTTTCAATATAAAAGGAGACGATAAATTATATCAGTATTTACGAGAAAAAGATATCATAGTTTCGCAGCGCGGTGAAGGTTTACGTGTGAGTTTCCACTATTTTAATACCGAAGAAGAACTGGAAATTCTGGAAAAGGCACTTAAAGCTTACAAAGGATAGATGCTATCTGAAATTCAAGAATTTATTAATTCTCACTCCTTAATTTCTACACCATTTTTAAAGGCTACGTAGTTTTGAATGGGTTTTGCAGCGTGGCTGGCTTGCGGATAGTACCAGGCAGCATCTTCGTTTTTCTCGCCATCAACCTCTAACGTAAAATAGGATGCAAGACCTTTCCAGGGACAGCGTGTTTGTTTTTTGCTGTTTTTAAAGTATTCTTTTTTTATACTTTCCATCGGGAAATAGCAGTTGCTTTCTACTTTTTTAGTATCTGCACTTTCAGCAATCACGGTATTTTTCCAAATCGCTTTCATAATTACTGATTTTCGATAAAAACCTGAGAAGTTTTATTAGGAAGTTGAATTAAAATTCCGAAGCGATTATTATCCAATTTCGCTAAAACAATATTAGATTTTCCGTTCTTATAAACAAAACCAGTCCAAGCGCTGTTAAAAGCATTTTCAGAATGCTCAATATTCATTTTTGTTGAAAATGAATAGGTTTTTTCGCCCAACACAATGCTGTTTTCCTCTGAATTTAAGCTGAAATTGGGATAAGTATCTTCAGTAGATCGAAATTCGATACTTTCTGCGGTCTTTTTTATATCGTAAGATAAATGGCTATTAGTTCTTATAATTTTAGAATATTCATTTTCCCCGGAAGAAGTGTTTTCTTTGATTCTCGCCTTTTCTGAAAGAAAATTTAGTATAGAACCGTCTGGTTTATCTTCAAACTGTAGACTCTTCTCTAATTCGGTATTTCTTTTTGATTTTTCAACAGTTTCGATTTCTGAAAAAATGATTTTCCCTTGCGGAATGAATCGCTTTAAGCCTGTATTTTCTGAAGTTTCAGCATAATCCTGCATCGGGATAAATGCGAAACTTAAAAGAATGGCAGAAAAAAGGAAAAGTAACTTTTTCATAGAAATAGATTTGATTATCCGTAATTAGTCATAATTTTTTGTTTTCGTCTTTCCGGACTTGATCCGGAATCTCATACTATACTACACTGAAAACAACTTATTGTGATGAGACCCTGAATCGAGTTCAGGGTGACTACCTCCAATTATAATTTATTGCGGACATTCGTAAATTGATTTTATTCGTTTCAGATCTAAAGATCTTTCCTTCTAAAGATATAATTTTTGTAGCAGTTTTCCGAATCGCTAAATTCTTCAATAACTTCTAAGCCAGCTTCTTTGGCTAGCCATTGCACAATATTATCGTCGTATTTCTGTGAAATTTCAGTATGAATGGTTTCCCAGGCATCAAAATGAATGTCCAGGCCAAGCTTGTCGATTTTTACCTGCTGTTCTTTTTTGCTCACTAGGTAACTCGCTGCCGTACCGGTTTCAGGGTTGTAGGTTTCCCAGTGTTTAAAATCATCGGTATTAAAGTCGGCTTCCAACTCGTTATTCATTCTTACCAGAAGATTTTTATTGAAAGCTTCTGTGATTCCGTGGGGATCATTATAAGCATCCAGGATTATTTGAGGATCTTTTTTCTGATCGAAGCCCATAAATAACATATCTTCTTCACTCATCGCTTCGCAGATATTCTTTAAAAAATCGATCGCTTTTTCATGCAAAAGATTCCCAATGTTAGAGCCCAAAACCATGATCACTTTTTTGCGCGAGTTATAATCGGCCAGTTTCTCTAAGGTTTTAAAATAGGTTCCTTGCTGAGTTTTTATGTTTACGCCGGGAATTTCTGTTTTTAAAGCCTCCTCTAATTCGTCTAAAACATGCTGACTAATATCGACCGGTAGATAATTGAAATCATAATTTTTAGCCACCAGATGCTTTAGTAAAACTTTCGTTTTTTTACCGTCGCCGGCGCCAAGTTCTATAAGGTCAAAGCCTTTTTCGCTATTGAAAGAATCGGCGATCGAAGCTGTATGTTGCTGAAGAATGCCAAGTTCGCAATTGGTTAAATAATACTCTGGCATATTCATGATCTGCTGAAAGAGCTTATCTCCTTTTTCATCATAAATATATTTTGAAAGTAGATATTTAGGAAAGCTGGTTAGGCCTTTAGCAACATCTTCTTCAAAAGCAGTTTCATATTTTGTGGTAGTTGGTGTAGATTTCATAATGTAAGTTGATCGTTATTTTGCAAGGCGAATTCCTGTGAATTGCCAGCGTAAAGGGGCATGGAAAAAGTTGCGATAAGTTGGTCTTGTATGTTTGTTGGAAGTAGCAACAGAGCCACCACGTAACACCTTTTGATTCACCATAAACTTACCATTGTATTCGCCTAAAGCGCCAGGAGCTTTGCTGTAACCGGGATATGGAGAGTAAGCGCTTTCTGTCCATTCCCAACGTGATCCCCAGTTAAATTTGCTGTTGGCAACTTCCCATTCCTGCTCGGTTGGCAAGCGTAAACCTTTCCATTGTGCAAAAGCAAAAGCTTCGTAATAGCTAATATGACTTAGCGGCGCATCTAAAATTAATTTTTGTAAACCTTGCAGTGTAAATTGATGCCAATCGCCATCGATGTTGTGCCAGTAAGAAGGTGCTGAAATTTGATTGGTATTTACCCAATCCCAGCCTTCAGCATGCCAAAGTAAAACATCCTTGTAACCACCGGCTTCAATAAATTCGATATATTCCTTATTGGTTACCAGTTTATTCGAAATTTGATAATCGGCTAAATAAACGGTGTGGCGACCAAGTTCGTTATCGTAACAAAAATCGGTGTTATTATGGCCAATATCATAATTCCCCTTTTCTACAGCGATCCATTCCTGCGGAATATCCTGAATCGGGTTTTCTTCAAACTGGTCGTTGTATTTGGGGAAAAGCGGATTGTTTCCTAAAATGTATTTTATATCGGTATATAATAATTCCTGGTGTTGCTTTTCGTGATGGCAGCCAATCTCGATCACTTCTAAAATTTCAGGACTTAACTCTTCAGATTCGATAAAATCTTTTAATGCTTTAGAAACATAATTCCTGTACTTATACACCCATGCAACGGTTGGGCGCGAAAGATTTCCGCGATCTGTACGTATCACCTTTTCGCCTACGCTTTCGTAATAACTATTAAAAACATAAGCCGAATGATCATCAAAAAGCTGATAGTCGCTTTTGTAAGGTTTTAGCACAAATTCTTCAAAGAACCAGGTCGTATGTCCCAAATGCCATTTAGGCGGAGAAACATCTACAATGGGTTGTACAACGTAATCTTCGGTTTCCAGAAAAGAACAAATAAGTTCAGATTGTGCTCGCGTTTCGTTGAAAAAATCTAATAATTCAGATTGTAGAAGCATAAAAAGAGATGTGCGATTAGTGTGTATCTCTCAAATTTACAATTTTTTAGAGGCGATAAGTTTTCGTTTCCGTTAATCCCAAGTTAAAAAAGGAATAGCGATCGTAACGAAGTGAATAACGTTATTCGCGGGTTGAATTTAATTGGTATATCCAAAAAATGGCATGTGATACGTAACCGCTACATTTTTTCCATCTTTTTGTGCCGGAATAAAGTCGTTAATTTTTGTGATTATATTCTCTATATTTCTATTCAATTTATCGTCTTTTCCAACACATTTTGCGATGTTAATTTCTCCATTTTCTGAAATCACAAAACTTAATGAAGCAGAGAAAGATTCTTCTTTCAGTAAACTTGTATTTACTCTTGGAAGTATATAATTTGCGAAATATTCAGAGATGCATTTTTTTGGTGTTTCTGTAGTTTTACATTTTTTAGGTAAAGGTGGTACATCATAATCCTTAGTGCTTAATGCTGAAGGAAACTTTTTGAAGTTGTTCAAATCCATTTTAAAATCTAAAATTGTATTCACAGGATGACCATTTTTTATTCCCGCGGTAAATTTTGGAAGCGTCATTATCAGGTTTTCTATTTCTGAAGAAATCTCTTTATTATCTGTTAAAGATCTGGACCATTTTACAACACCAAAGGAGTCAATAATAATCTTTGCACTTATTGGTAATTTTGCAATTGTGTCACTAAGAATATTGGTATTGAAATTCTGTTGTATGTGAACTTTTATCTTTTTAAGAGTACAATCCTCTGTTTTACTTTTACAACTATCAATAATAGGCTTGTTGTCTAATTCTTGCCAGGATATCATTTTCTGGCTACTTACTGTTGATATCTGGAAGAAAAACAAAAAAAGAATAGCAGTGATTTTCATAATTTAGAGGTTGGTAGTTTTCAGAAAATGAAACCTTTAAATGTATGAAAAAAAATTAAAGATCTAACGGTATCGTGTATTTTATAGAAATAGGTTTTCCTGCTTTTTTAGCCGGCGTCATTTTAGGAAGTTTAGCAAGCATTTTTTCTAAGGCCGCTTTTATTCTTGGTTCTTCTGTTTCGATCGTATCGATCTTTGCCACACCTTTTTTATCGATATGCATTTTTATTGTGGCTTTACCTCGAAGAAAATCCCCAGTATCTTTCCTGGGATATTTATAAGTAGTTTTTACAAGCTCAAGGAATTTTTGACTAAAGCATTTTTCTTTGTTTTCTGCGGAATCACAACCTGGCCAAACCGCAGCAATTTCTGAAACTTTAACTGTATTACCTTCAGTTTTTACGCCTTCCTGTCCAAAGCCTAAAGTGGTGAAAAGAAAGAAAACAATAAGTAGTAGATTTTTCATAAAAACTGAAGGTTATTTTATCTAATTTCAGATATAATTTTAGAATTTAAACGGAACGGTAAATTCGCGCGCATCGGGTTCTCCCTGAAGTGTTCCCGGTTCCATATTCGGCATTTTTTCGATCATTTTTTTTGCTGCTTTATTTACCAAAGGTTCGTCACCTTCGATATTTAAAACATTCACTTTGCCTTTTTCATCAACTTCAAACTTGATGGTCACTTCGCCACGAACATATTCGCCGGCGTCATTTTTAGGATATTCGTAATTTTCTCTAACGTGCTCGCTAAGTTTCTTGTTAAAGCAGGTCTTTACATTTTTGCTATCCTCACAACCCGGCCAAACTGGCGAAGTTTGCTGCGCCGAAACAGTGGTGATACTTCCAAATACAAAACTTGCTATTAGCAATAAGCTTTTCATGATTGTTAAAATTTTAAATTAAAGATTTTTTAAACCGCAACTTTACCTTTTATGGCTGGATGCGGATCGTAACCCTCTAATTTAAAATCTTCAAAGGAAAAATCAAAAATATTAGTAATTTCAGGATTTAACTTCATTGTTGGTAGCGCTTTTGGCGTTCTACTTAGTTGAAGTTTTACTTGTTCCATGTGATTGCTGTAAATATGTACATCACCAAAAGTATGAATAAAATCTCCCGGCTGGTACCCACAAACCTGGGCCATCATCATCGTGAACAAAGCATAAGACGCAATATTAAAAGGAACGCCTAAAAATACATCGGCACTACGTTGATATAACTGGCAACTTAATTTGCCATCTGCTACATAGAACTGAAAAAATGCATGGCAGGGTGGAAGCGCAGCTTTGCCGTTGGCTACATTTTCTGAAAATGAAACCGAAGTATTTGGCATTACTGAAGGATTCCACGCAGAAACCAGCATTCTACGGCTATTAGGATTGGTCTTTAATGTTTCTATAATTTCTGAAATCTGGTCGATTTCTTCACTATTCCAGTTTCTCCACTGGTGACCATAAACCGGTCCTAGATCGCCATTTTCATCGGCCCATTCGTTCCAGATCCTAACACCGTTTTCTTGTAGATATTTAACGTTAGTATCACCTTTTAAAAACCAAAGCAATTCGTAGATTATCGATTTTAGATGCACTTTTTTGGTAGTGACCATAGGGAAGCCTGCGCTTAGATCGAAACGCATCTGGTAACCAAAAACACTTTTAGTTCCTGTGCCGGTGCGATCTCCTTTTTCAGCTCCGTTATCTAATATGTGCTGTAATAAGTCGTGATATTGCTTCATAATTCTGCTGCCCTTTTTATCTAGAATACTAATAATTGAATGCTAAAATAGATAATATGTTCTAAATCTTTGATTCAATATGCATAAAAAAAGGTGTAGCCTAAAACCGCTACACCTTTTTTGTTATTCTTAAAATTAATATTTTTTAGCCGATGATCATACCTGCGATTGTTGCAGAAAGTAAAGAAGCTAAAGTTCCCCCTATTACTGCTTTTATACCAAATTCAGATAAGTTTTTACGCTGTCCTGGCGCTAAAGAGCCAATTCCTCCAAGCTGAATACCTATCGAAGCAAAATTTGCAAATCCACATAACATATAGGTTGCCATAATGATCGATTTTTGATAGGTTAGACTTAATGCTGTCGCGGGATTTTTAAGTTCTGCTAACTGGATATATCCAACAAATTCACTTGCTGCCAGTTTAATCCCCAGTAACTGTCCCATTAGCATCATATCTTCTTTAGCAACACCAATAAGCCACATTAATGGAGCGAAAACAGTACCTAAAACCGCTTCTATAGAAAATGTTTGATATGGGGTGTTTGCTGCTAAAAAGTCATTTAAATGAGTGAACTCACCAATTTTTGCAAAACCATAGTTAAGCATTGCAATTAAAGCAACAAAAACTAATAGCATGGCCCCAACGTTGGCTGCAAGTTTTAAACCTTCAGTAGTACCAATAGCGATCGCATCTAATACGTTAGATCCTATTTTTTCTGAAGAAACCTCTACATCAGTATTAATTTTTTCCTGCTGCGGGTATAGTATTTTTGAAATTACAATGGCTCCCGGTGCTGCCATTACAGAAGCTGCTAATAAATGTTTGGCAAATTCTAATCGAGCAACAGGATCGTCACCACCTAAAAAGCCAATGTATGCTGCTAAAACTCCACCTGCTACAGTTGCCATTCCACCGATCATTACCAATAAGATTTCAGAACGCGTCATACGCTCTAAGTAAGCTTTGATCATTAAGGGAGCTTCGGTTTGGCCTAAGAAAATATTTCCGGCAACGTTTAAACTTTCAGCTCCAGATATTCCTAGAAGTTTGGTTAAAACCATAGCAAAAACTCTAACTACTACCTGTATAATTCCGTAGTAAAAAAGAATAGAAGTTAGTGCTGAAAAGAAAATTATGGTTGGTAATACCTGGAATAAAAAGATATAGCCAAAACTCGACGTATCCATTAATCCACCTAAAAGGAATTCACTACCTGCGGCTGTAAATTCCAGGATTTTAACGAAGATTTTTCCAACAAATTCGAAGGTAGATTTTACCCAGTTTATTTTTAAAACTCCGTAAGCCAGTAATAATTGCATCCCCAGACCAATACCTACTGTTTTCCAGTTGATGGCTTTACGCTTACTACTAAATAAAAATGCAAGAAGTATAAGAGAGAACATTCCTAAGATTCCGCGTAAGATACCTGTAGTTGTAATTCCCTGATTAGGGATGATCTTTTTTGCGGTTTTAGCCGGGATAACTTCGGCGATCTTAGGTTGATGTGCTTTTAAATCGATGCCATTTTTACCGCTTTTAAGCACCATAGAAGAGTCTGATAATTTGGTGACTCTGTAGTTTTCCATTGCTCTGTTGGGCCTGGTATAAAAAAGAACCAGAATATCGTTTTGATACATATAGTCACCACGAGCCAGAGTATCATTTTCTTTAGAGAAGCTAAATCTTCCTTTGTTTATGGTGAGTATACTTTCTGGCTTAAAGATGTCTCCAGAAATGCTGTCTACATTAGTTTCGATCTTCCAGCTTTTCGTAATACTTTGAGCTTGCAGTAAAGGGAAGCTAAAAAGCATTAAAAAAAGAAGGCATAGTAATCTCTTCATATTTAAAAAGGGGTATTAATGTCTTTTAGAGATTTCGTCTCTAAGTCTGGCTGCTTTTTCGTAATCTTCGTTTTGAACAGCCTGGGATAATAAACTTTCCAGTTCGCTTAAAGATAACTTTTTATAGTTATTATCTTCTTTAGAAATTTCAATATCGTCTGTTAGAAGCTCTTCAGAAATAATCTCTTCCTGGTTTTCTTCTTTTTCTTTTTGTTGCTGGTCTTCACCCTGAAGGTAAATTCCGGCTTTTTCGAGGATATTTTTATAGGTAAAGATTGGGGCATCAAACCTTAAAGCTAATGCAATGGCATCGCTTGTACGGGCATCGATGATCTCTTCGATCTTATCTCTCTCACATATAAGACTGGAGTAAAATACACCATCTACAAGTTTATGGATAATTACCTGTTTTACTGTGATATCGAATCGATCTGAAAAGTTTTTGAATAGATCATGCGTTAGCGGTCTTGGTGGGCGTATTTCTTTTTCGAGCGCAATCGCTATGGATTGAGCTTCGAATGCACCAATTACAATGGGTAATTTTCTATCACCACCAACTTCACTTAATATAAGAGCGTATGCTCCATTTTGGGTTTGACTGTAAGATATTCCTTTGATATTCAGACGCACTAAACTCATATTCCATAAATTAAAAAAGGCTGTCTAAATAGAGCATTTTACCAAATTTAGACAGCCCTTTTAAGGGGCACAAGTTATAAAATTTATGCATTTTTAGCCTTAAATTCCTTCAATTTTTCATTTAGCTTAGGAACAATTTCAAATGCATCGCCAACAACTCCATAATCTGCAGCTTTAAAGAAAGGTGCTTCTGGATCGTTGTTAATCACCACTTTCGTTTTGGCAGCATTGATCCCTGCTAAATGCTGTATCGCTCCAGAGATACCTACTGCAATATAAAGATTAGAGGCTACTGGTTTACCAGTTTGCCCAACGTGTTCGCTGTGCGGTCTCCATCCCATATCACTTACTGG
Organism: Zunongwangia mangrovi; assembly: GCF_900112105.1. Taxonomy (GTDB): domain Bacteria; phylum Bacteroidota; class Bacteroidia; order Flavobacteriales; family Flavobacteriaceae; genus Zunongwangia; species Zunongwangia mangrovi. The sequence continues at coordinate 1,282,692 of NZ_FOKV01000001.1, forward strand.
TTTAGAGCAAGCTGTCGCTGCACCAAGAATATCTGCCATTTCTTCGATCATTCCCCAGTTTTCTGGACCTTTTAATCCACGGCCACCAGAAACAACAACTTCTGCATCGGCAATTGTTACTTTGTCTTTTGCTTTGTCCACAGATTCTACGTTTACCGTAAAATCTTCGGCTGAAAGTTGAGGTTCAAATGCTTCTGAAGCTGCTGCGCCTTCACTTTCTTTAAGTCCGAATGCATTTTTGGAAAGCCCTACAACTTTTACTTCCGTAGAAATTTCAGTAAAATTGAAAGCTTTATTTGTGAAAGCTGTTCTTTTCACTTGAAATGGAGAAGTACTCTCTGGAAGTGCAACTACGTTTGAAGCATAACCAGCTTCTAACTGCACGGCCACAAGCGGTGCGATATATTTTCCGTTAGCAGACTGGTCTAAAACGACTACTTTAGATGATTCTTTTTCAGCAGCCTGTTTAATCGCATCAGCATAAGCTTCAGCATTAAAATTCTTTAATTTATCGCTGCTTACACTTAAAACCTTATCTACACCATATTTACCAAGCTCGCTGGTATCTTCAGCATTAAAAACAATAGCGGTAAGGCTAGTGCTCATAGCTTCAGCGATACCTTTTGCGTAAGAAGCAGCCTCTAGCGCTCCTTTTTTAAATTTTCCGTCTTCTGATTCTGTATATACTAAAACTGACATTCTTTAAATTTTAATTAGATTAAAAACCTTTGTTGAAAATCGATAAAATCGGCTTGAGTTTTAAATAACTTTAGCCTCATTATGCAATAGATCGATCAATTGATCCAAATTCTCTGGATCTATTAATTTTACATCACCTTTTGGTGCTGGTTTTTCAAATTTCACTGCTTTTGTAGCAGCTTCAGCTCCACTAGGTTCTACAACATTTAAAGGTTTTTTACGCGCCTGCATGATACCTCTCATATTAGGTATTTTAAGGTCACTTTCTTCTACGATTCCTTTTTGCCCGCCAATTACTAAAGGAAGACTTGCCGTTAAAGTTTCTTTACCACCATCGATTTCACGAATGGCAGTTGCCTTAACACCTTCAACTTCTAGACCTATACAGGTATTTATAAAGTTGGCTTTTAGCATCCCGGCAAGTAAACCAGGTACCATGCCGCCATTGTAATCTATAGATTCTCTTCCGCAGATAATAAGGTCGTAATTTCCTTCACCTGCAACTTTTGCCAATTCTTTAGCTACCTGAAAACCATCTGTAGGAATAGTGTTAATTCTAATAGCTGTATCTGCGCCAATAGCCAGGGCCTTACGCAAGGTAGGCTCGGTTTCTGGGCCACCAACATTTATAATATCTACGCTGGCTCCCTGCTTTTCTTTAAACCACATAGCACGGGTTAAACCAAACTCATCATTGGGATTTATAACAAATTGAACTCCGTTAGTGTCAAACTTACTGTCACCTTCGGTAAAGTTAATTTTTGAGGTTGTATCAGGAACATGGCTAATACACACTAATATCTTCATATTTGTAGTTCTTTTTTTATTAAACGATATGTTTACGAAGTTACATAAATAAATTAGAAAATACTATGCGTGCATAATAAAAATATCATAAAAATTTGCTCAGTATTTGCGTTAAGCTTAAAAATCGACGTTTTTGATGAGTTTTTGATAATAAAATAGCTGGTTTTTTGATGATATAGTCGCTGTGTAGTGCTATGAATTATTTAAGTTTTTTTAGAAGGTAAATTTTTAATGGTTTATGTGGTAAAAACTTTATCTAATTACTATTTTTGTGTTCCTATAAGACATAAAAATTAATATCAAGAACTATAATGAAGACAATTCAATTTAGGGAAGCCGTTCAACAGGCTATGAGCGAAGAAATGCGCAAAGATGAGTCCATTTATTTAATGGGTGAAGAAGTAGCCGAATATAACGGTGCATATAAAGCTTCTAAGGGAATGTTGGACGAGTTTGGACCAGATCGAGTTATCGATACTCCAATTTCTGAGCTTGGATTCTCAGGGATAGGTATTGGTAGTGCTATGAATGGTAACCGTCCTATTATAGAGTTCATGACCTTTAACTTTTCCCTTGTTGGAATAGATCAAATTATAAACAACGCAGCTAAAATTCGCCAAATGAGTGGTGGGCAATTTAATTGTCCTATTGTATTTAGAGGGCCAACAGCTTCTGCTGGTCAGCTTGGTGCAACACACTCACAGGCTTTTGAAAGCTGGTATGCAAACTGCCCTGGTTTAAAAGTAATCGTTCCTTCTAATCCTTACGATGCAAAAGGACTTTTAAAATCAGCAATTAGAGATGACGATCCTGTTATCTTTATGGAAAGTGAGCAAATGTATGGTGATAAAGGTGAAGTGCCAGAGGAAGAGTATGTAATCGAAATTGGTAAAGCCGATATTAAACGTGAAGGTACAGATGTAACGATCGTTTCTTTTGGTAAGATCATTAAAGAAGCTTACAAAGCTGCAGATGAGTTAGAAAAAGAAGGAATTTCTGCGGAAGTGATCGATCTTAGAACTATTCGTCCTATGGATCATGCTACCATTATCGAGTCTGTAAAGAAAACAAACCGTTTGGTGATTCTTGAAGAAGCATGGCCATTTGGAAACATTTCTACAGAAATCACTTATCAGGTACAGGAACAAGCTTTCGATTTTCTTGATGCACCAATCATCAAAATAAACACAGCAGATACTCCGGCTCCTTATTCTCCAGTTCTTCTTAAGGAATGGTTGCCTAATAGTGAAGATGTTGTTAAAGCTGTAAAAAAGGTAATGTACAAGTAATTCAGATAAACTATATTTGACCCCTCATCCCCTCAAAGATGAGGGGTTTTTTGTTTATCTTTATGAAGTACTTTCTCTTATCTACCCTATTTATTTTTAGTTGCTTCAAGGTCTTTGCGCAGACCCAGGTGAGCGGTATTGTTGTAGATGAAAATGGTGTGGGAATTCCCTTTGCCAATGTGATCTTTACAGATTCTAGTGAAGGTACCACAACAGACGAAGAAGGGAATTTCTCGCTGTCTTCTCAAAAAAATTATACTTCAGTTACTTTTTCATTTTTAGGCTATCAAACTAAAGATGTAAGCCTTCAGAATAAAAATCTAGATAACCTGAAGGTGACGCTATACGCGTCTTCAGAATCACTTTCAGAGGTGAGAATATATAAAGGAGAAACCTCGAAAAAGAACAATCCTGCTATAGATATTCTGCGGAAGATCTGGGCAAACAGGCGAGGTAATGGTGTAAAGAAATTCGATCAATATGCCTATCGTCGTTATGAAAAATTAGAATTCGATTTAAATACTATTGATAGTTCGCTTATTGAAAGCCGAATCTTTAACGGGATGGAATTTATTTTTGAAGATTTGGATACCAATCGGATCACAGGAAAAACTTATCTGCCCGTATTTCTAAACGAATCCGTTAGTATGGTTTATGGTGACAATACCACAGGCCAGGAACTTACCGATTTAAAAGGAAATAAAAACTCTGGTTTTAGCGATAACCAAATGCTAATTTCTACGGTGCGGGATATTTACGACGAGATCGATGTTTACGATAACTATTTACGATTTTTTGATAAGAATTTTGTGAGTCCGTTGTCTAAAACTGGTATCAATGTGTACAATTATGTACTTGCCGATAGTGCATATGTAGACGATAAATACTGCTATAATATTGTGTATTATCCACGTCGGGAAAACGAACTTACCTTTCGAGGAGACTTTTGGGTAAATGATACCACCTGGGCCATTAAAGATATTAATCTTGAAATGTCTGAAGGTGCCAATTTAAACTGGGTAAAAGGTGTTTATATAGAACAGGAATTCGATGTTTTAAATGACTCGGTTTTTTTGCTGAAGAGAGACTTTTTTCAAGCCGATTTTGCCTTAAGAGAGAAAGAAGATTCTCGTGGTATCTACGGAAAAAGAACCGTCCTATACGACCAATATGAATTTGATAACGAACGTCCGTCATCATTTTATAATAAAACGGTAAACCGCTATCGCGAAGAAGTCTATAATCGTGAAGATGATTTTTGGCAGGAAAACAGGCTCGAAGAATTAAACGGAGACGAACGCGGAGTCTATGATATGCTCGATACACTTAAGACCGTAAAACAATTTAAGCGATTATACAATGTATCTACCGCTCTTGCTACCGGGTATTTAGATTTTGAAGGTTGGGATTATGGTCCTATTTTTTCTACAGTAGGATTTAATGATGTAGAAGGAATCCGACTTAGAGCTGGTGGTAGAACCTATTTTTCACAACATGATAAATGGCGAATTGAAGGTTATGGTGCCTACGGTTTTGAGGATAATAAATTTAAATATGGTATCCAGGGAAAGGTTTTGCTGGATCCTGATAATCGCTTAATCATTTCTGCAGGTAATCGTAGGGATGTAGAACAGTTGGGAACTAATTTAACCAATACGACAGATGTTTTAGGAAGAAGCTTAGCATCTTCGGCATTAATAAGTACAAGTTCAAATAATAGCTTAAGTTCGATCAATCTTTCGGTTCTAGCCGTAGAAATAGAACCTGTTGAAAATCTAACTTTTAGGGTAAGTGGCTCGTATCGTGAAATTGAAGCCGCTTCAGAAGGCTTTAGCCTCGATTTTTATACTGATGAAACCAGAACTCAGGTATCATCTGAATTGCAACAGACTGAAATTTCCAACCTTATTATGTATACACCAGGAAGAAAAACCGCAGGTTATGGTGTAGAACGTGAAGAAATAGAAGATGATCACGCCACAATGTTCGTGAACTATACATTGGGTGTAAGCAATATTTTTGAAAGTGATTTTGATTATAAAAAACTTCAGTTCTTTTACAATCAACCTTTTATGGTTGGTGGTTTTGGTCGAGCTAATCTTAGTTTTGAAGCTGGTAAAACTTACGGTGAAGTACCTTTAGCCTTACTTAGTGTCGTGCCGGGAAATCAAACTTATTTCCAATTATACAATACCTTTGCGCAACTGGATTATTACGAGTTTGTAACAGATACCTATGTTGCAGCACATTTTGAGCATAATTTTAATGGCCGCTTATTTTCAAGAATTCCGTTATTGCGGGATCTAAACTTAAGAGAGATCATTGGAGTGAAAGGGGTTTGGGGAGAAATTTCAGAAGATAATATTCGTTTAAATGCTTCAGGTATACCTTTATTAGCGCCTAATGATGAGCCATATTGGGAGTATAGCCTTGGGGTTGGAAACATTTTTAAAATCATTAGGATCGATGCTCATTTCCGCGGAAATTATTTGGATAATCCTGATGCAAGGCAATTTGGAGTGACTATAAATTTTGGTTTTCACTTTTAAGTAACACTGTTAAAGATAAGAATTCACTATATTTGAAAATCTAATAAAGTTCAACAAAAACAAATAAAATGTCAGAAACTTTTGATGTACTAATTGAAATTCCTAAAGGAAGTCGAAATAAATACGAATACGATTTCCAACTTAAAAAAGTACGTTACGACAGGATGATTTTCTCTTCAATGATGTATCCTGCAGATTATGGTTTTATTCCAGAAACTTTAGCACTAGATGATGATCCACTGGATGTACTTGTATTGGTAAGCGAACCAACTTTCCCTGGTATCGTTATGGAAGTAAAACCTATTGGTGTATTCCACATGGCAGATGAAAAAGGACCAGATGAAAAAATTATCTGTGTACCAGTATCAGACCCTATTTGGAATAGACTTAATGATCTTAAAGAATTAAACGGTCACTTAATAAAAGAGATAGAACATTTCTTTAAAGTTTATAAAGATCTTGAAAAGAAAAAAGTAGATGTTGGTGATTGGGGAGACGCAGATGAAGCTAAAAAGATCATCAAAGAATGTGTAGCTCGATACGAAAACTACGAAGGTGATCAAAATCGTCTTAAATTATAAGACACTCAAAAACTATTATAGTCCTTACGGGTAACGAAGCAATAACTAAACGGTTATTGCTTTTTTATTTTATAGCAGTGATGTTTTTCCTACCATACAAGATTAGATATTCCAGACATCATTTATTTTAACTTCTCTACAACGCAGGTGCTCTTATATTTCTCTTAATTTTAGACGAAAGCGCAGAAAACTATGAGATCAATCTGGAATGGCTCGATAAGCTTTGGGCTCGTATCGATTCCTGTAAAATTATATTCGGGATCAGAAGATCGTAAACTTGATCTTGATATGCTAGATCGTCGCGACCAGGGACGAATAAGATATAAGCGAGTGAACGAAGATACCGGGAAAGAAGTTGAATGGAAAGATATCGTAAAAGGTTTTAAAAAGGATGAAGGCTATGTGATCCTAGAAAAAGAAGACTTCGAAAAGGCTAATATGAAGAAGAGTAAAACCATCGATATCGAAGAGTTTATCGAAGAAAAAGAAGTTGCAGATGTTCTTTTTAAGAAGCCTTATTTTTTGGAGCCACAAAAAGAAGGTGGTAAATCTTACAATTTGCTTCGCGATGCGCTAAAGAAAACCAAGAAGTTGGGCGTGGCTACTTTTGTAATGCGTCAAAAAGAGCACCTTAGTTTGGTGGGCGTTTATAACAATGCACTTGTGCTTCATGTTATTCGATTTGCAGATGAAATTAGGAATCCAAAGGATCTAAAACTGCCAAAAACCAAAGTTCAGAAAAAAGAAGTGGATATGGCGATTTCACTTATTGATCAATATACCACTAAGTTTAGTTTCGATAAATTTAAAGATGTTTATAACGAGCAGTTGCAAAAGATCATCGATTCTAAAGCCGCCGGTGAAGCGCCAGAGACCGAAGAATTTGATAGCGAACCAACACCGGCAAAAGATCTAATGGCGCAGCTAAAAGCCAGTTTAGATAAAAAGAAAAAGAATAAAGCCTCTTAATTTTGAGTTTAGACGAGTATAAAAAGAAACGGAATTTTAATAATACTCCTGAACCTAAAGCTGAATCGAACGATGAAGATCTAAACAGGTTCGTAATTCAGCGGCACCAGGCCACTCGATTACATTATGATCTTCGTCTGGAAATTGGCGGAACGCTAAAAAGTTGGGCAATTCCCAAAGGTCCGTCAATGAATCCAAGAGATAAGCGATTAGCTGTTCATACTGAAGATCATCCCATTAAATATTTAAAATTTGAAGGAGAAATTCCGAAGGGGAATTATGGCGCAGGCCAGATGGATATTTGGGACGAAGGCGAATTTAGCAGTCCGCTAGAGAATAAGAATTTGCTTCAGCAATATCAAAATGGAGATCTAAAGCTTCAGTTTTCAGGGAAGAAGATAAAAGGGAATTTTGCTCTGGTTAATACAAAGCAGGGCAAGGAAAATCACTGGTTGCTAATTAAAAAGAAAGACGAGTTTTCTACCGATCTTATTTATGACGCCGAGGTTTATGCTGAAGTTTATTCTGAAAACATTTCCGAAGAAAATAAAAAGATAAGACCTCCAAAAGTACGAAAGTTAAAACCTGAAGATACCGTAAAACCAATGTTGGCTACTACGGCCAAAGAAATTTTTAATCATCCAGATTGGATCTACGAGTTAAAATGGGACGGGTATCGATTAATAGCACATGTAGATCATGGCGAGGTGCGCATTTATTCTAGAAACGGAATTAATTACAATTCAAAATTTCCGCTTTTGGTAAAGGATCTAGAACAGATCGATCAACAAGCTATTGTTGATGGCGAGGTGGTAATCGTAGATAAAAATGGGTTGCCAGATTTCCAGGCTTTGCAGAATTATGATAAAAATACTCCGGGTACGCTAAGATTCTATGTTTTTGATATGCTTTTTTTAAATGGACATAGCATGTTAGAATTGCCGTTGATAGATCGAAAAAGTCTAATTCCAGAGGTTTTAGAGGATTTAGATTATACTTTTTATTGCGATCATATAGAAGGTATGGGAACTGCATTTTATAAAAAGGCGATCGATAGCGGGATGGAAGGCGTGATCGCGAAAAAAAGCGATACGACCTATGCGCCCGGTTATCGAACCGAAAACTGGCTAAAAATTAAAGCGGTAGAAAGTGAAGAAGCCATAATTTGTGGTTATACAAATTCTAAAGGAGCTGTTTTTGGGTCATTGATCCTGGGAATGTTTAAAGATGGGCAACTTACTTATGTTGGTAACTGCGGAAGTGGATTTTCTAACGAAAAGCAAAAAGAATTGCTTGCTAAAATGAAAGATCTTAGTGCGGAAAAATCTCCATTTTCCAAAAAAATAAATTTAAAAGGAAGAACCCCAAATTGGATAATTCCTGAACTAATTTGTGAAGTAAAATTTTCTGAATGGACAAAATCTGGTGCGATGCGTCACCCGGTTTTTAAAGGTTTGCGAGAAGATAAAACCACCACAGAAGTAAAACCTGAAGCTAAGATTGAAACTCCAGAGCGTTCAGAAAAATCGGCTTCAAATTCGGGGAATCTTGATATTGGAGGGATTTCAGTGCCGTTTACCAACCTGGATAAAATATACTGGCCAAAAGATAAAATAAGTAAGTACGACCTTATCGAATATTATCTTCAGGTTTCAGAAATTATGCTTCCGTATTTAAAAGATCGTCCGCAAAATTTACATCGACATCCAAACGGGATTCAGCAAAAAGGATTCTATCAAAAAGACAACGAAAGTTTACCAGATTGGGTGGCGACAACGAGTATTTATTCTGAATCTTCAGAAAAAAATATCGAATATCTGCTTTGCCAAAATGAAGCGACTTTATTGTATATGGCTAATCTGGGTTGTATAGAAATTAATCCCTGGCATTCTAAAATCGGTAATCTGGATGCGCCAGATTATGGCGTGATCGATCTAGATCCTTCAGATAAAAATACTTTTGAAGAAGTGATAGAAGTGGCACAAGCCGTAAAAGAAGTGCTGGATTTAGCGAATATCGATGGGTTTTGTAAAACTTCAGGCTCCAGAGGATTACATATTTATATTCCGTTTGGTGGACAATATTCATACCAGGAAGGACGAGATTTTATAAAATTACTCTGCTATTTTGTTCAGGATAAATTACCAGAACTCACTAGTATGGAGCGAGTGGTAAAAGCCAGAAAAGGAAATATATATTTGGATTATTTGCAAAATCGCCGTGGGCAAACGATTGCCGCACCTTATTCGGTACGCCCAAGAAAAGGAGCTACTGTTTCTATTCCGTTAGAATGGGACGAGGTAAAAAGCGGTTTGAAGATCACCGATTTTAACATTTTTAATGTTCCGCAGCGAATTTCAGAAATAGGAGACCTTTTTAAAGAATTAGGTTCAAAAGCAATTAATATGGAAAATGCCCTAGAGAGGCTTAATGCCGAATAAAATTTGTAAACTTATAGACGGAAAATTACTTGAATGTTTAAACGAATAAAAAAGTTACTGGGGCGATATAAAAACCTGGATCAGGTACTTATCGTGCCCTATCGAAGTTATGGAACCTACTCAAGGTTATTTGTGAAAGGTCGTGTTCTGGATAATGCGCCGCTAAAGATTCATCAAGATCAAAATAAGTGGAAAACCTTTGTGAACACATATAAGCAATTTGATAGTTTTGAAATTCCCGATGCTGAGGTTGAATTGCAAATTCCCGGGAAGATCAATCTAAAAACAACAACCAATGATGAAGGCTATTTTCTCTTCAATCAAAATCTTGAAAATAATATTGCTGAAGTATCCAATGATGAAGGTTGGGTAGATTATCAGCTGTATTATCGTGAAGAACTGGAACCCAAAACCGAACTTTTAGGCGATCCTTTTGAAGGCGAATTTCTGATTCCATCTGTAGATGCAGAATATGGCGTTATTAGTGATATCGACGATACGATCTTGCATACGGGAGTCACCTCTTTCTTAAAATGGCGGTTGCTGAAAAACAGCTTGCTTACCAATGCCTATAAACGAATGCCTTTAAAGGGCGCACCAGATCTTTATAAACTATTGCATAAAGGCAGGGCAGAAGGAAACCGAAATCCAATGTTCTATTTAAGTAATAGCCCCTGGAATATGTATGAATATTTAAAACTGTTCCTGGATTATAATGGTTTTCCCAAAGGCCCGATCTTGCTTAGAGATATAAGACATCCATTCGAAAAAACAATAAAGCCAGAAAAACCACATAAGCAGCGAGAGATCTTTAATATCCTTAAAACCTATCCAGATCTTAAGTTTATTTTGATTGGGGATAGTGGAGAACATGATGCTAGCATTTATACAGATATTGCAGTACAGCATTCAGATCGTATTTTGGCGATATATTTAAGAAGTGTAAATCATAAAAAGCAAATGCAGCGTGTGCAAAGCATTATCGATGATTTTGACACCACACCTGTGCTAATGGTTCATAGCTCTGCTGAAGCAATTACTCATGCCCGTGAAAATGGATTTATTAAGTAGTAAACTACCAAGGGCTAAGCCTACCAGGCATTCGCTGGAAACAAATTTTTAATTTTGAGGCAAGCCTCTGGGTGTTACACCCATTGGCGGTGCTAATAAAAAAGCCGAATGACAATCATCATTCGGCTTTAATTTCTTGAAAGGGAATTTATTTAATGCGTATGTCCTTTTCCTTGATTTTCGTCGTCTATACTTTTTCCTACAGCAGTTTTTGCACTGGCCGGAGTTTGTCTTGGCATGGTTCTAAAGATATGATCCCAAAAAGGAGAAGATACCCCAAAAGCACGATCTGGTTCACGATAATGGTGAATACTATGGTGATGCCATAAGATCTTTAAAAAGTTGTTAGGCACTTTAAATGCATGCACTGAATAATGTACCGCAAGATAACCTGCATATCCTACTAAGAAACCTGCTAAAAATCCAAAAACGTAATCGCCTAAAATTGCTCTGTATATTATAAAAAGTACAGAGGTTACGATTAGACTTAAAACAGGAGGCATAGCTAATCTAGATTTATCTTTTGGATAATCGTGGTGAACACCATGCATGGTGTATGAAATTTTTTGCCTTCTAGGTGTTGTTGCCGGGATATGATATAAATAGCGGTGTGCTATATATTCTATGAAAGTAAAGAATAATAATCCGCCGGCAAACCAGGCTAAAATTTCAGGAGTTCTAAATCCTTTTTCAAAAATTCCGTAGTAAATAAGTGCAGCAGCGGTTCCAAAAAAGATAATTAATGGAGCAGAAATATGCGTATGCGTTAATTTTTCTAAAATAGGATTCTCAAATAATTTTGGTGATCCTTTATGCTTAGGTCGTTTCAGTTTAGTAGATTCCATAATCCAAATTTAAAATAGTCCGTTTATTTCTCCGTCAATCTTGTTAATAATGTCACCAAGGTCCTCTGGATTATCTACAAAGTTAATATTATCTACATCTACAATTAGTAAATTTCCTTTGTTATAATCGTGTACCCAGGCTTCATATCGTTCATTTAATCGGCTTAAATAGTCGATAGAAATCGAGTTTTCATAGTCTCTTCCTCTTTTTTGTATTTGGGCTACCAAGTTGGGGATACTGCTTCTTAGGTAAATTAGTAAATCTGGGCCCTGTACAACGCTTTCCATTAGTTCAAATAAAGATTTATAATTTTCAAAATCTCTATTGGTCATTAATCCCATTGCATGTAAGTTGGGAGCAAAGATGTGTGCATCTTCGTAAATAGTACGATCCTGTATAATCTTTTTACCACTTTCCCTAATCTGCAAAATTTGTCTAAACCTGCTATTTAAAAAATAGATTTGCAGATTAAAAGACCAACGTTCCATCTTGTTATAAAAATCTTCGAGATAAGGATTTTCAAGAACGTCTTCGTAATGAGGTTCCCATTTGTAATGTTTGGCGAGTAATCTTGTTAGCGTGGTTTTACCAGCACCAATATTCCCTGCAATCGCTACATGCATAATTGTTATTCTTCGCTTAGTTTGTTTGGATAAATTTTAGGGTGTAAAGATACAAGATTTACTTAAGCATACTTTTTACAAACTCCTCTAATTATTACAAAATACAATAATCCTGACATTTAAATGCCTTTCACTTCTGTTTAATTGACTGGCGCCTAAGGTATAGAATCTTAAACTTCTTAAGGAATATTGCTGTAACTTTAAGTTTTTTTTAAACTTTAAGAAGCGTATTTGTTCGCTCTAACGCTCTTGCGATACTGATTTGGCGTAATGCTTTCCAATTTTTTAAACTGCCTGTTGAAATAGCTAACATTGTTAAATCCAGATTGAAAAGCAATGTCTGCCAGTTTATCTGAAGTTTGCTGAATCAATTTCTTAGCATATTTAATACGCTCGCCATTTAAGTAATCAATCGGGCTTTCGCCTAGTGTATTCCTAAAAGTTTTGTAGAAGTTAGAACTACTCATACAGGCTTTTGCGGCAAGCTCATCTACAGAAATGTTTTTAGATAAATTTTCGCGCATATATTTTACAATAAAAGCCATGCGGTTATTATCAAAAAGCGAAGAATCGTCCAGCAACATTAATTTTGCTTTGGTTTGCAAAAGTCTTATCACCAGTTCTTTTACCATAAGATCTAATAAGACATCTTTAGCTTTTTCGTCACTCAAAAAAGTTTTAAAAATGCGATCTAAAACATATTGAACCTGAACATTATTTTCAAGATGAGCTGAATTTGCCTGAAGATCATAATGATCATTCTCAAAATCTAGCCTGGTATTTTCGTTGAAATAATTTACGGTTTCCTGAATTTTATCGGGATCGATTCCTAAAGCTAAACAGCGAGTTGGCTCAGCGCTAGTGGCTAAAGGGAAATCGATAATCATTTTTTCGTTTGAAGGAAGCACTACGCTTTCACCCGGATAAAAATCAAACGGATTTCTGTTTTTTAAATGCATAATCTTTTTTCCTGAAAGCATACTGGCAATTATAGGATAAGAAAACTGTAAATCAACTTTCTCTGCGACCTGCTGCGTCTCAAAAACATTTAGTTCAGCATAATCTGCACTGTAAATAGTGCGATTTTCGATAAAGGTTTGCAGCTTTCTAGAGCTCTCGTATTTTAAAAGATTATCATTCAAAACTCACTAAATTATTAAATCGATAGAAAAGTAGTAATTAAAAATAGGAAAGTTCAATTTTTAATGCAAATAATTACGGAGTTTTAGATTGAAATATTAAAAACATATCTATTATGAGTTATTCCAAACCAAAATTCCAGGAAAAATATGGCAATTATATTAACGGAGCCTTTGTAGACCCTATCGATGGCGAGTATTTTGATAATCACTCTCCGGTAGATAATTCGCTTATCGCAAAATTTCCAAGATCTAAAGAAGCTGATGTTAAAAATGCGATTGCTGCAGCAAATGCCGCAAAAGAGGAGTGGGGAAATACATCAGTGACCGAGCGTTCTGCTATCCTGAATAAGATCGCAGATATTTTAGAAGAAAATTTGGAAGAGTTTGCACAAATCGAAACTTCAGATAATGGAAAAGCCATTCGTGAAACTTTAAATGCCGATCTTCCTTTGGCGGTAGATCATTTTAGATATTTTGCTTCAGTCATAAGAGCTGAAGAAGGAAGTGCTTCAGAATTAAATAAAAACACACTGTCCCTTATTATTCAGGAACCACTTGGCGTGGTAGCACAAATTATTCCGTGGAACTTTCCGCTGTTAATGATGGCCTGGAAAGTAGCACCAGCATTGGCTGCCGGGAACTGTATCGTTTTAAAACCTGCGGAACAAACTCCGGCTTCAGCAACAATATTTGCTGAAAAAGTAGGTCATTTATTACCAAAAGGAGTTTTAAACGTGATTCATGGTTTTGGTCCAGAAGCCGGGAAACCATTAGCTTCAAGTCCAGATGTAGATAAAGTGGCGTTTACCGGGGAAACCACAACCGGGCAGTTAATTATGCAATATGCTTCTAAAAACCTGCATCCGGTAACCATGGAACTTGGTGGAAAATCACCTAATGTTTTCTTCAGTAGTATTATGGATCATGATGATGAGTTTCTAGATAAATGTATAGAAGGTGCGGTGTTGTTTGCTTTAAATCAGGGTGAAGTGTGTACCTGTCCTTCTCGTTTACTTATCCAGGAAGATATCTATAAAGCTTTTATCGAAAAGGTTATCGCTAGAACTAAAGCAATAAAAATGGGCGATCCTTTTAGTCCAGATACTATGATGGGAGCACAGGCTTCTAACGATCAACACGAGAAAATTTTGTCGTATATCAATATTGGTAAAGAAGAAGGTGCTGAAGTTTTATGCGGTGGTGGCGCTGCAAAATTAGATGGAGATTTAGGAAACGGATTTTATATCGAGCCAACGATCTTAAAAGGGCATAACAAAATGCGTGTTTTCCAGGAAGAAATCTTTGGTCCGGTACTTTCAGTATGTACGTTTAAAGATGAAGCTGAAGCTATAGAAATTGCCAACGATACTTTGTATGGTTTAGGAGCCGGAGTATGGACACGTGATGCACATCAATTATATCAAATTCCGCGTGCGATAAAAGCAGGTCGAGTTTGGGTGAATTGCTACCATGATTATCCTGCTCATGCGCCATTTGGAGGTTATAAAAAATCTGGTTTTGGTAGAGAGAATCATTTAATGATGCTTAATCACTATCGCCAGGCTAAGAATATGCTTATCTCTTATGATAAGAATAAACTTGGATTCTTTTAGGATATGACCTTTAGACGAGTGGATATAACCAAAGAGGCTGCAGCCTTGCTAGAAGAACTTAAAGCAGAACATGGCGAGGTAATTTTTCACCAAAGCGGTGGTTGTTGCGATGGCTCTTCGCCAATGCTGTTGCCAAAAGAAGATTTCTATCTGGACGATAACGATATTCATTTAGGAGAAGTAGGTAAAGTGCCATTTTATATGAGTCACGATCAATTTGAATATTGGAAGCATACCCATCTTACTGTAGATATCACGCCAGGTAGAGGCGCTAGCTTTTCTTTGGAAATTCCCAAAGGCAAACGATTTATTATAAGATCCAGAATGCTTACTACAGAAGAGCATGAACATTTTAATCCTTCTTAAAAGGAGTGAATTCTGAAAGTGAAATCGGTTAGGCTAAAGAATCCAGATTTAAAAAAAAATGCTTCAATAATGCCCAAAATCGATAAATAGTAATGTAATTCTTATGAAGAAGAAAGTTAGAATTTAAAGTTGGTTAAGTTTAGGTTTTTATTTCCTTTTGCAAAAGTCGTTTTTCTTTAAAAACGGCTTTTGCTTTTATAAACTATTCGAAATTAGCTGTTTTAAGGCTGAATTTTCATAGCATTCCCCACATTTAGAGAAGGTCCAAAGACAATCCAGAAAATCTGTAAGCATGTGGAAGCACAAACCAATGAAAATAAGTTTAAAAATCCCTTTTTTTAGAAAAACAGCTCCTAAAATATAGCAGATAATCGCTATTTGAGAATGTAATGGATGATAACCAATTCCGCAGCGATTAGGATCAAAAAGCGGACTCGCAAAAATATGGTCTAAATCCACCAACATGGTTGCAGCTAAAATAATCCAATTATGCTTCCAGTTTTTTTGATCAAAAAAATAAGCGATAATTCCTATCGCTAAAAAATGCATCGAATAATGAAAAATAGACTGTAGCAAAACAGGGCTTAAGATTCGTTGTTTTCAGATTGGTTTTCGGGACGCAGCAACTTTGTAAGTTTTCTGTTTAGATGAATGTATCTGGAAATCCCAACCGACAAAAAAATAATACTTACTGAAAATGCACCGTATCCCAACCAGTGTAATTCTGGATATTCTTTAATCTGAAGCAAGGCTAAACCACCAATCAATAAATAAAGAGAAGCCCTTATGTAAGCAAGCAAGGTACGCTCGTTAGCCAGTTTTGTTCTTTCTAAAGCAAGATGTTCCCTGATGAGTTTCTCATCTATGATTCTTGTTTTAAAAGGATTGCTCAGTTTTACTCTTCTCATTATTTAGGCTTCAAAAATTAAACTTCAAAAGGAAAAAACATCGGTATAATGAATGATGCGGCGATCCAGATAATGAAATTTAATGGTGTTCCAAATTTTAAAAAATCATTAAACTTATAATTTCCGGCACCGTAAACCATGGTGTTGGTTGGATAGCTAACCGGCGTCATAAAAGTTAATGAACAGGCAAACATTACACCAATTAAAAATGGTTTTTCACTAAGCTGTAACGCACTTGCAAGGCTTATTACAATTGGCGCCATAAGCGCTGCCGCTGCTTTACTGCTTAAAATGTTTGTTGATAGAAAGGTAATAAGAAAAACTAAACTTAATATAATGCTTGGGTTAAGATCACCAATTTGATCAAAGATAAACTGCGAAATTACATCAGATCCGCCGGTTTTTTCTAAAGCCTTTCCCATAGAAAGTACGCCAGCCATCATAAAGATCACTTTCCATTCTATCGCATCGTAAGCTTCTTTTGGTTTTAATATTGAAGTTGTTACTAGCAACAAACTACCAATCATTGCACTAATTAGGATTGAAGTTAAATTTAAAGCCGCAGATAAAACAACGCCAAGCGTAATTAATAAAGCCGGAATCGCTTTTTTGTAGTTCACTTTTTTGGCGTGATAATTTGATAAAACTACCAGTAATTTTCTAGAAGTTAATGCCTGAATATCTCTTTGCGCAGCATAAAGCAACAACATATCACCTTCTTTTAAAACCACATTCGATACATCTTGAGTGATAATTTCTTTGCGATGCCTAAGTGCCAAAACCGAAGCATAATAAATATTCCTGAAGTTTAATTGTCGTAAAGAACGTTCGGCTAAAGGAGAACCGTACGGGATCATCACTTCATAGATCGTTTTTTCATCTTTGTTATCCTTCTTTTTTTCTTCTTCAAGAAGATCGTCGTTATCACCGGTCAAAATATAGCCGCCTTTATCCATTAAATCTGAGAGATGTTGAGGATCGATCAAGATCTTCATAGAATCTTCAGCACGAAGTACCGTATCGCCGTTAATTTCGTACATGCGGTGATGCTTTCTTTTGATGGAGAGAATTTGTGCACCGTATTGGCTTACCAGTTTCGATTTGATGATCGAATGATCTACATCTGTACTATCTTTACTTAAAACAACTTCAGCTAGATAATTTTGGGCTTCTTTGGTTAATCCGCTTTCGTGAGCTTCGGCACGTTTTGGTAACAACCATGGGCCAACCAGGATCAGGTACGTTAAACCTATGGCAAGTAAACATAATGCAGGCAAAGTGAACTCGAACATATTGAACGGCTCTAATCCACCTTTTTTAGCAATCCCGCTAACAAGGATGTTTGTGGAAGTGCCAATTAAAGTACAGGTGCCGCCAAATAATGCTGAAAATGAAATAGGAATTAATAATCTTGCCGGGCTTATTCCTGTTTCTCTACAAACAAGCAAAGCCATTGGGATTAAAATCGCAACAACTGCCGTGTCATTGATAAATGCTGAAAATAATGCTGCAGAAAAGCAAAAGATCATTAGGGCAAAGACATAATTTATCTTTGCGATCCTAATGATCTTATCACTAAAACTATCTATGATCCCGCTTTTAAAAATAGCTGCACTAACCACAAACATGCATCCTAAAGTTATAGTAGCAGGATGATTAAACCCAGAAAAACCTTCCTCAGGACTTAGAACTCCGCTTACAATAAACAACGCCATGATAAGGATCGATGTGGTATCGATCGAGAAATAATCCTTTATAAAAAGAAAGATTCCAACAAAAATAATGGCCGCGGTTATGTAGAGTTCCATAGATCTTCAAAAAGTTAATGTCCTAGTTTACGGCAAATACATCCCGGCAATGTGAAGCTATTCGATTCTTCATGCCATGGGAATGCCGCATTGTATTTGTTGTTTTCCCAGTAAAAATTAGAGCGTTCTTCTGGCTCGTTACCAAGCTGATTCATGGTTTCGGCTTCATATAATCTTCCATTCACCATGGTATAAATAATAGATTCAGAATTTTGAATGTCCTCTAAAGGATTTTTTTTCAACACCAAAAGATCGGCTAATTTCCCTTCTTCTAAAGAACCAATTTCTTTATCCATTCCTAGATAATGCGCTCCGTTTATCGTAGCCGCCTGTAAAGCTTCCATATTGGTCATTCCACCCATTTGCAGCGACCAAAACTCCCAATGTGCACCTAATCCCTGTAACTGGCCGTGAGCACCAAGGTTTACTTTTACTCCAAGATCGGTTAAGGCTTTAGCATCTTCAGAAACTAAAACAGGTCCGTTTTCATATTCTTCATCAGGGATTTTTGTACGATGTCTGGAACGTGAATCAACAATGCTACGCGGAGTAAAATTCAGCAGTCTTTCATTCTCCCATACATTTGTTTTATCGTACCAGTAATATTCAGCATTAATTCCGCCGTAATTCACAATAAGCGTTGGCGTATAACCAACATTACTATTGCTCCATAAAGTTTGCACATCTTTATAAAGTGGTGCTACCGGGATATTATGTTCTATCCCTGTGTGACCATCTACGATCATATTCATGTTATGAAAAAATGTACTACCACCTTCTGGAACTACATTCATATCCAATTCACGCGCCGCCTGTAAAATTTGCTGGCGTTGCTCACGTCTTGGCTGGTTGTAACTTTTTACTGAAAATGCACCAAAAGCCTTAGTTCTTCTTAAAGCCGATCTTGCATCGTCAAGATTATTGAACACCGCTTTAAAATCGCCATCGGCGCCATAAAGAATGATTCCTGTAGAGTACAATCTTGGCCCTACCATTTCGCCACTTTTAATTAATTCTGAAATGCCAAAAACGGTTTCACTTAATGCTGAAGGATCGTGAGCCGTGGTCACTCCAAATGCTAAGTTTGCATAAGAAGGCCAGTGTTTTTTAGGTGTTAATCCATATCTAAAAGCACCAATATGGGCATGAACATCGATCATTCCCGGCATAATGGTTTTTCCTGAAGCATCATAAACTTTAGCCGAATTTGGAATGTTTACCTCACCGGCAGCACCCATAGCTTTGATCTTATTATTTTCGATAAGAATGCTTCCGTTTTCGATTACTTCCTCATCCTCGTTCATGGTAATGATTCGAGCATTGGTAAAAGCGATCAATCCGCCTGGCGTATCGGTTTCTATTTCTAAACCTATTTTTGTTCCTTTTTCGGTCATTTCAGGAATTTCTTCCGGAGAATCCTCTAAAAAAGTAAATCGCTGTGAAACTTCATTGGTGAAATACTCATCTCCCAGGGTCCAATGCACTTTTTTGCTGTCGGCAGACCAGTGTAAATTTATCCCAGCATCCTTGGCAATTTGGGTAACCGGTACAGCTTTAGTGTTTGGATCTAAATCGATGGTTTGGCCGGTATGTGGAAGCGGCGCTAAATAAACTTTATGAAGGTTACTAAATACGATCCATTTACCATCTGGGCTTGGCAATAAACGATTTGCATATTTAGAGTTCACTAAAGTTTTCTCGTCATTTCCGCTAAGATCGATACTTTTTAAGCCCTTGCTCAAACCGCCCATATAATAGCCGCCGGTTTGAAAAATGATGCGAGTGTCGTCATGATTAAACATGGCAAAATCACCACCTTTATAAATTCGTTTAGCGTCACTACCATCGGCTTTCATTAAATAAATTCCCGGTTCTTTAGTGAAGGTTTGTCCCTGGTCACTATTTCCGCGATCTTTATGGTAAACAATCATTTTACCGTTATGAGAATACGATGGATTACGGTAAATTCCTTTTTCTTTAGTTAAAGTTTCTGGAGTGCCACCACTTAATGCTACTTTTTTGATACTTCCCAGTTTTTCATCATCCCAGGTTACATAAACGATACTTTTTCCATCTGGAGAAAAGTCAGGCTCAAACTCAAAATCGGTTGCTTCAGTGATTCTTTTTGGCTTTCCGTTAGGTAAGCTTTTTTTCCAAAGATATCCAACCGCATTAAATACCAAAGTTTTACCATCTGGCGAGGTAGTCGCGTGACGAATAACTTTTGGGCTGAATTTTTCAGCATACACCTGCTGTTCAGATCTTACGGTTTCAGCAATATCGATCTTCGCGTTTACTTCAAACGGAATTTCTTTAACTTCAGTAGTTTCAATATTAGCACGCTTAATTTTTCCGTTACTCCAAAATACCAGTTCTTTATTATTTGGCATCCAGCTAAATCCCGGGTACACTCCAAAGATCGCCCAGGCTTCCTGCTGGTCTTTGCTTAGATTATCATAAACCGGCCATTCTTCTCCGGTTTCCAGATCCTGTATAAATAAAACCGACTTCGTTCTAACTCTACGAACAAAAGCAAGTTTCTTACCATCTGGAGAAACCTGCGGGCGAGCAGCACCACCGGGACCACCGGTAATAGTTATGGTTTCACTATCCCCAAAACTGTATCTTTTAATCACATAGATCTGTTTGTTTGGATCTTTGTTGTACTGAAACATACCACCCGGATACATATCTTCACTGTAATACAGATATTTCCCATCTAGTGAAATACTTGGCTCGTTTACGTCCTGTTGGTCGTTTTTTCTTTCGGTAAGTTGAAGTCCGGATTTCCCGGCGATGTGATATTGCCACATTTCACCGGCACCTAAAGATCGGGTAGAGGTAAAGTGTTTACGGGCAACGATGCTGTTTCCGTCGGCTTTCCACACGGCATTATTCAGCAATCTAAAATCTTCGCTGGTTAGTTCCCAGGCGTTATCACCATCGGCATCCATAATCCAGATATTATCGCCACCACCGGCATCACTGGTAAACGAAATCTTAGAACCATCTGGGCTAAATCTTGGCTGAACTTCATAAGCCATTCCGCTACGAAGCGCTTTTGCTTTTCCGCCAGTAATTGGCATACTGTAAATATCTCCTAAAAGGTCAAACACAATGGTTTTTCCATCGGGACTCACATCCAGGTTCATCCATGTACCTTCTGTAGTGTTTAAGTCGACAGTTTTTACCGGAACATTATCTGGATAAGGATTAGAAACATCCCATTTGTCCTGTTTTTCCTGGGCAAAAACCGCGAAATTCGTTAAAAAAATAAATAAAGTGAAGAGCGAGTTTCGTAGCATAATACTATGTTTATTCTATAAATTGAAGTTTGATATTTTGAGGTTTTAAACTCAATTTTTAATTAGCTAAAGATAATATTTCTTTTATTTTGTAAGTTCACTTTATAACTTCCATAAGATATTTTATATGAGTTTAGAAAAATTGCCAGAGGTTTGGTTACGCGGGCCGCTTCCCGAAATTCCTTTATTGCTACAACCGGCTGCACATGCACTTTTGCAGTCTAAAGAGGAGATTTTTAAATATACTGAGGATTTTTCTGAAGCATTACTGTGGAAGAAACCTGCCGGAAGAGCAAGCGTTGGTTTTCATCTGCAGCATATCACCGGAGTTTTAGATCGTATGCTCACTTATGCTGAAGGAAAAGCGCTTTCCGAAAAGCAATTTGAATATCTTCGGAATGAAGGTCTTGAAAATAATGAGCTAAAAATCGATAATTTGAGCTATAATTTTTCTGAAAAAGTAAATGAAGCTTTAGCGATATTTAAAAGTACACCTGAAGCGATCCTAACCGAAAAGCGTTTTGTAGGTAGAAAGCAATTACCTTCTAGCGTAATCGGATTGTACTTTCACGCCGCAGAACATAGCCAAAGGCATATTGGGCAAATGCTGGTAACGATAAGTGTGTTGAAGAAGAAGTTTTAAAACTAAAATAACTCCGCCAACTTTCCTAAATCTACATTCCCACCTGAAATTATTAAGCCAATTTGCTTGTTTTTAAATTTAGCGGGCTCTTTTAAAATAGCTGCTAAAGCAACAGCGCTAGATGGTTCTACGACAATTTTCATACGTTCCCAGATCAATTTTAGTGCATTTTTGATCTGCTCTTCGGTAACCCGAATAATTTCTTGGACGTGTTTTTGAATAATAGGAAAGTTTTGGTCGCCAAGTTTTGTTTTTAGTCCGTCTGCGATGGTATTTGTACTCTCGTTCGTTTCAATTTTTCCTGAAATTAAAGATCTATAGGCATCGTCTACTTCAAAAGGTTCTGCGCCTATGGTTTTAGTGTATTCAGAAAATAAACTCACTGCAAGAGCAGTCCCGGCTATAAGTCCGCCGCCACCAACTGGTGTAATTATAATATCAAGATTAGGCTTTTTTTGAAGTAATTCTAAAGCCGCAGTTCCTTGTCCTAAGATCACTTCGATATCATTAGAAGGATGCACAAATGTGGCTCCTTTTTCATCTACGATCTTTTGGGCAGTTTCTTCACGATCTTTTAAAGTAGGTGGGCACTCCGTGATTTTTCCACCGTAGGTTTTTACGGCATCTTTTTTTACCTGCGGAGCGCTAGACGGCATCACGATATAAGCTGGAACATTTAAACTTTTTGCTGCAAGTGATAATGCCTGCGCAAAATTTCCGGAAGAATGCGTTACTACCCCTTTTTGCTGCTCTTCTTTACTCAGTTGTAAGATCGAGTTGGTAGCACCACGCATTTTAAAAGCACCCATTTTTTGGAAATTTTCGCATTTAAAAAAGATAGAACAGCCTGCAATTTCATCAATTAAAGCTGAGGTCAATATTGGCGTTTCATGAATGTATAGTTTAATACGCTCATGAACCTGAGCTAATCTCTCTTTGGTAAAAACTTCCATAAAAACAAATGCTGAAATTGATTCGAAAAATAACCAATTTCAGCAGTAGTAAAAAAGTTTTGAATGAATTATTACTCTTCAATAGGAACTGTAAAAACCGGAATTTTTGATTGCTTTAAAATTTCCATAGAAACATTTTCAGCAAAAAGATCATGAAAAAATCCATGTTTATGAGTTCCCACGATCATCATATCGGTGTTAAGTTTTTTTGCTTCTTCTAAAAGGGTTTCAACCGTAGACCCCTGAATGAGCAAAGCTTCAGATTTGATATTATTTTCGATAAAAGAATCACATAATTGCTGTAGCATTCGATGTTCCTGCCTAAATTCTTCAGCTTTTGTATCTCGAATATATTTTGGGCCAACTTCATATCCCACAAAATCTGGATCTGGATCGGCAACATGAACCAGCCATATCTTCGCTTCAAACTTTTCAGCAAAACTTTCAGCATAAGTCAGCATTTCGCCAACGGCTTCATTAAAATCTACGGCTACTAAGATGTTTTTGATGAGCATAATTTTCGATTATTAATAACCTCGATCTTGTTCTACCAGGTTTTTAAGTTCTTCATCGTCTTGAAAACGTTCGTAATTCTCTACGATTTGCGGTACAACAGATTCGGCTTCGGTTAAACTTGCGGTATGCGGAGTAATACTTATTCTTTCGTGTTTCCAAAAAGCATGGTCTTCTGGTAAAGGTTCTTCTTTAAAAACATCTAAGGCTGCACCGGCCAGGTGACCGCTATCAATCATCTCGATAAGATCGTTCTCTTCCAGATGTTCACCACGACCAACGTTGATCACGTAAGCACCTTTTGGTAATTTTTCGAATAATTCTTTATTTAAAATTCCGTTTGTTTCTTCGGTTAAAGGAAGTAAGCAAATCAAAATTTCAGATTCCTGAAGAAAATCATCTAAACTATTATCGCCATGATAAGAGGTGATATCTTCACAGTCTTTTTCTGTACGAGACCATCCTGAAACTTTAAAGTTATTTTTCGCTAAAAGCTGTGCTGTTGCGGTACCAATAACCCCCATTCCCATAACGCCAATTTTCATGTCGCTGTTTCGGCAATATTTTAAAACGTTCCAATTGCTATCTTTTTCCTGATGCTTATATGCTGAAAGATGACGTGTGTGGTTCATTACTAGGGCTAAAACAAACTCGCTTAGATCACTGGTTAATTGTTCGTCTACCACTCTTGTGATCTTTACACCTTCCGGGAATTCCGGGTCTGAGGTGATATGATCTACACCGGCACCCATCGAGGCCACAACTTTTAAATTAGGATAGTTTTTAAAGAGTCCGCGTGGATGCTTCCAACTTATGGCAAACTCTACTTCTTCGGTATCATGATCTTCGGGGTAAACATAAACATTCATTCCCGGATGCTGACTTTTAAGGGTTTCTACCCAATGGGATACATCTCTTCCGGGAGCTACAACTAATACTGACATTTAATTCTAATTTTTTGCCCTTTTAAAGGGATTTGATTTTTAATTTGATTTTTGTTAGCTAACAAAAGCACTATAACCGGTAATCGCTCTACCAACAATTAGTGAATTTATTTCTTTGGTTCCTTCATAACTGTAAATCGCTTCGGCATCTGCCACAAAACGCGCAACATCGTGTTCTAGGAGAATGCCGTTACCGCCCATTACTTCCCTCGCACGGCTTACTACATCTCGCATGCGCATGCTGCAATACACTTTGGCTAAAGAAGCATGCTCGTCTGTAAGCATGTCCTGGTCTTGCATTTCAGAAAGTCTAAAACATAAGGTTTGCATCGAGGTAAGATTAGAAACCATTTCTACCAAATGATTTTGTACTAATTGATATGAAGCAATTGGTCGGCCAAATTGTTCTCTTTTACGAGTATATTTTAAAGCACTTTCGTAAGCGCCACGAGCACAACCCACTGCTTGCCAGGCAACACCAGCACGCGTCATTCGTAATACATTTGCGGTGTCTTTAAAGGAGTTGGCGTTTTGTAATCTGTCACTTTCTGCAACTTTACAATCGGTAAGCGTGATAATGGCATTTTGTACAATACGAAGCGCCATTTTATCTTCCATTTTTTCAGCTTTAAAACCGGGATTGTCTTTTTCTACCAAGAAGCCTTTTACCTGATTGCTGTCTACATCTCTGGCCCAAATAATAATCACATCGGCAAAAGTGGCATTACCAATCCATTTCTTTTGCCCATTTAAGATCCAGTTTTCGCCATCAAATTTACAGGTAGTTTCCAATCCGCCGGCAACACCAGATCCTACATTGGGTTCGGTTAAACCAAAAGCACCGATCTTCTCTAATTTTTGCATCTGCGGAAGCCATTTTTGCTTTTGTTCTTCACTACCGCATAAATAAATAGAGCCCATGGCCAGGCCGCTGTGTACACCAAAAAAAGTTGAGGTAGAAACATCGACTCTCGCAATTTCCTGGGCAATGATCCCTTCCATTAAAAACGGAAGATTAGGGCAGCCATAACCTTCGTAAGGAATCCCGGCAATATTTAGTTTTTTGAACTTTTCGATAATTTCGAATGGGAATTTTGCACGATTCCAATGGTCATTAATTAATGGGCGAATTTCGTCTTCCATAAGGTTGCGGACATTCATTTGAAGTTCCCGCTGTTCTTCGGTAAGCTTGTAATCCAAATTGTAAAAATCTCCATCGATAGGAGGAAGGTCACTTTGTGACTTTTTACGCTTGGTTTTTAACATTTTCATGAGTCCGGCGAGCTGGCGCTCATCTAATTTACCTAAAGTCTTCATGGCTTCAGATAAATCGATTTGTTTGTTGATTTTTGCCAGTTGATCCATATCAACCGACTTTAACAGGTTTACCGTGTTTCTTACTTTCTTGAAAAAAGACATGGGATTGCTTTTGTTATAATCCTCAATTTAAGGATTAAAAGGCCCCTCTGCTGTTAAGAAATTCCGAAGAAAAAGATAAAATCGAAAAGGGTTTAGTGAAGTGAATTATAGACTGAAAATCTAAATATTCAAGATATAATTTTATACCTAAGAGTTGTAAGTGTTTTTTTTCTTAAGTTTATGTAATTTATTTCAATTATGAATTTTAGATGATTAGACTCACATTATTAATCTGTACATTCCTTTTTAGTTTTTATGGTTTTAGCCAAAACAAAACAGGTTTAGTTTATTACGGAGAAATACAAAGTATGGGAGCTGGAGCGCCGGTGGGTCCTGATCTAAACGCTATATTAGTTTTCGATAACAATCGTTCTTTATACATTACAAGGATGGATTCTCTGGAAGGGGAGCATATTAGAGAACAACGTAATTTTGAAGGCACCGCAAGAATCTCCAGAACTGTTACTACTAATGAAATAGGATTTAGACATTACAACGATTTTAAAAAAGGAATTTTTACTTCTAGAGATATAGGTTTTAGTTATATAAAAGATCATACTCCCAAAATCGATTGGAATATTTCTTCGGAAACTAAAGCCATCGGGAAGTTTACAGCTAATAAAGCTACCGCTCATTTTAGAGGTCGGGATTATACGGCCTGGTTTACTCCCGAAATTCCGTTACCTATTGGCCCTTGGAAAATGCAAGGCTTGCCCGGCTTAATTCTGGAAGCTTATGATACCAACAAAGAAATTTACTGGTATTTTAAATCTATAGAATATCCTACCGATAAATCATATTTATTAAAACCAATCGAACATGATGGGGAATGGATGAGTACTGAAGATTTTAAAAATCATATGATCGAGTCTTTAAAAAGAGCTTTGATTTCAGGTAGAATGAGTGCTGAGAGTGCAAATATAAGAGGCATTTACGTAAACAATAAAACCCAGAATTTAATGCTAAGAAGTTATATAGAAGGATTTGCAGACGATCAATAAGATTTTAGTTGTTTTTATTTTTGCCTGCCTCGGAAATACTTATGGACAATCGGGTGAATTTGTAGTGCAGGGAATTGTTCAGGATTCGATTACAAGTGAAACCATCGAGGGCGCTTCTGTAATTTTAAAGCAGGATACCCGTTTTCTGGCTTTTGGCTACACCGATGCAAAAGGTGTTTTTAAACTGAGTATTCCAGAATTTCAGGAAAATTTAGTTTTGGTCGCCAACAGCATGGGCTTTGCTAAGCAAGAAATTTCTTTGCTTAAAAATCAACAATCTTATAGTGTAAAACTGGCACCGCAGGTAGAAAGCCTGGACGAAGTTTTACTACAACCAGATGAAAAGATTGTTATTAAAACCGATACATTACGTTATAAAGTCAGCGCCTTTACCAATAAAACCGAACAAACCGTAGAAGATGTTTTGCGCAATATTCCCGGTGTCGAAATTGATGGCGATGGGAATATTAAAGCGCAGGGACAGTACATTAAAAAGATACTGATCGAAGGAGATGATTTGGCCGATAATAATTATAAGATCATTTCAAAAAACCTGGACGCTCAAGTGCTCGACGAAGTTGAGGTAATAAGCAATTATGAAGAAAATCCCGTTTTAAAAAAGTTCTTAAATTCAGATGCCAAAGTCTTAAATCTAAAATTAAAGGAAGATCGAAAAACGGTACTTTTTGGAACAAATACTGCCGGAATTGGTAACCGCGAACGCTCAAAGCTAGAGAGTAATCTGGGGCTGATTAAGGAAAAAATAAAATTCCTCAATCTAGGAAAATGGAATAATACTGGCGAATGGGCAGACGAACAGCTTTCTAATTATGTCTCAGAAAATAGTTCAGGATTCAATGATTTTGATAAGGATTTTTCAATAAAATTAGATCCACAGGTGTATTTACAGGAAAGTACAATTATGCTCGATGAGCGAAATTACATTCAGAATAAAAGTTTTTCGATCATTTTTTAATCAATAAGCCTTTAAGCGAAGACACTAAATTAAGAGCCGCCACATCGTATATAAACGAACAGCTGGATCAGCAGTTTGGCGGTAGTTACACTTATTTTCTGGATGATCCAATTACCTATAATGAACAACATGATTTTGCAGGAAAAACACGGAATTTTAGAAATGAGATCGAAATTTCGAGTGCGATTTCTAAAGATCATTATTTAAATTTTACAAATGTGGTCGATCTGAAATCTTATGCCTCTGGTACTTCGCTTCAATTTAATAACGATTTGATCGATCAGGATTTAGACACTCAGGAAAGAAATCTGGAAACCGATGTTAATTTCAGCAAAAAGATTAAAAATGGCGCTATGATCATTTATGGATATGTAGCCCATAAAAATTTAGACGAGGATTTTACAGCTTCGCCGGTTTCTTTTCTGGAAGCCGATAAAGCGATAACCGGGAATTATAAAACAACATTAAACTATCAGGGGATTGAGGCCGATTTCGTTTTCAGGAAAAAGAAATGGTCGTATAGTTTTTTTGGCGGAGTGCAGCATTTAGACGAGGAATTTACCGGAACATCAAACGAAATAAATGCTGAAATCGCGATCGATAGCTTAAGTGGTGGTAATGATTCGCGGCAGCTAAGTTTTAGAGGAGGGCTAAAGCTCGCTTACCAGATAAATGAAAAAATGGATATGAATGCGAAAATAGCAAGCGATATTGTAGATTATAGGAATTCTTTTTTTAAAGATCAATATCTAATCTATAATCCTGAACTTTCGTATCGTTGGTTAAAAAACAGTTTTGGCAATTTTAGGCTTTCTTATAAATTTCAGCAGGAATTACCAAGGCTTAGTTCTTTGCCCGGTTTTGGCGTTTTAAAAAGTTACAGGAGTATTCAATATGGAGCACAGGAAGTAGAACTTCTAAAAAGTCACCGCTATTC
Source organism: Zunongwangia mangrovi (assembly GCF_900112105.1). Taxonomy (GTDB): domain Bacteria; phylum Bacteroidota; class Bacteroidia; order Flavobacteriales; family Flavobacteriaceae; genus Zunongwangia; species Zunongwangia mangrovi. The sequence goes on from NZ_FOKV01000001.1 coordinate 1,311,095, forward strand.
CCTTAGCTATATTTTGAATAAAGTAAAAGATCGATTTTTACTGAGTACAACACTGTCTTATGTAGATTATCAAAACAGTTTTTTACGCCAGAATTTTATTGCTGAAAACTATAATTTCTCGTCTTTATTTTATACAAATTCTGAAGATTTTTTAAATCTGAATGCTGGGGTAACCACCTTTATTGATAAATTGAATATGACCGCCAAACTTGGAATTAATCAAATGTGGTTTACCAGGCCATCGGTCTTGAATGATCAGTTTTCTTTAATTAAGAATAAATCGCAAAATCTTTACCTGCGGGGAACAACCTATTTTAAAGGGAATTACGATTTTTATTTTCAGCTGAATTATATGAGAAATTCAGGAGAAATTGAAGGAAATTTAACCAATATTGAAAATTACTCGACCAGTTTTGAAAATGTTTTTAGAATCAACGATAAGATTTTTTGAACCTTAAAAATGAATTATTTCTGGTAGACGATCAATTTTTTGAAAGTAGCCTAATAAATGCTGAATATCGACCTAAGCAAAGCAATTGGACTTTCGGTTTTAATGCACAAAACTTATTCAATACTCAATATTATCGTTTTCAGAATATCAATAATTTTGAACGATCTGAACTTCGTTACAAAAGTGTAGCACGATTTATACTTGCTTATGCGAAATGGAGGATATAAAAAATCCCCTGAAGTTAATCAGGAGATTTTAGATGTTTTAAGGCTTAATTTTTAAGAATTCAGCGAACCCTTATCTTTAGCTAAATTCAAGTTTTCGATATCTTTCACTTCGATTTTTTTCTTGTTGTACGTATTTACAAAAGTGTCTTTTACCCTTTCGGACATAGAGAAATAAGGAATCCAGATTATAGCCAAAATTATAGATCGTGCTAGATCTATATAGATTTCGCCTAATCCAATTTCGGTTTGAAGTGTAGGGATAAAATAAACAAAAAATGTAGACAGAAGATTAATAATAAAATTGAATACATAAAGCACGATCATCAAAGTAGGAACAATAGTCCTTCTTTTAAAGAATATGATAATCATAAAGATCGAGTAGGCAACTAGTGCAGAATGCAATACAACCAATAAGATTAGAAATAGAAATATGCTAATTTTACCACTAGCCATTAAAACAAAATAGTCTAGAGTGAATATTTCCCCTGTTAAAAATTCTCCCATTATCGCGACTGGAGTAATACATAAGCCAATACTTACTAAAACTAGCCAGCCACCAATTGGGCGATGATCGTCTGGATGTGCTTTAGATGGGATATCAAATTTGATGTAGAGTAAATAGCATAAAAAACCTACTCCGCTAAATACAACCAAAAATAAAATCACTGCAAACCATGAAATATTAGAATCAGCGTTTGAAGCAAAACTATTTGCAAGTCCAGGTCTATAGGTTAGGTAGTAAGAAATATTTTCAGCAGCTTTTTCATGAGCTTTTAAAAAATCTGAATAATCTTCAGCGGGAACATGGTCATTTAAAGTTTTATATTTATGAATAATATCGATTCTCGCATTCGAATATTTAGTTTCATAAGTATATTCAAAATAAGGATTGTCAGATTTGTAGTAATCGGTTTCTACACCCCATTTTTCCGGAGTAAAAATGACGATGTTGTAGTCGATATTGGTGCTTTTGTTTATATAATATGGGGATTCCCGCTTTGCTGTTTTCTGCGGAAACATATAATTATCGATCGCCAAGGCATAATATTCTGAGTAAATCTGGTCTGCGTCATCTGGCATTGTTGCCCAGTGATTTGGGATCACGTATTCTTCGTAAACTGTGAAGGTGTTTTCCTGGTCGCGATCATCTTTAAAATAAATTTCTTCAGCAACTTCGATATCGGCGTAAGCCAAACTATAAAAATCGAGGTAGCTTTTTTGAATGCTGCTTAATCCATTTCCATTAAACTCAGCCCTGGTAAGATCTGCTTTATAACCGCTGTAAATCGTTTCGACTTTTAAACGTGTTGGCCCGCCAATAGAATCGATAATAAAAGTTTCTGTGATATTGGTCTTGCCATAATCTACAGGTTCGAATTTTGTAAGTGCTGAAGTAGTGTCGTCTAAAATGAGTCCGAATCCATAATCTGGTGTGAAAATTTCTTCAGCATCGCCCCCCTGATTGTTAATTGTAGGATCTATAAAATAATTTTTATTGAACCTGTTGTATTGTACTATACAATGATCAAAAGAGTTTGGCGAAGGTAAATCTTCGTCGATAGTGTTTCCGTAGGAAGAATTCACCAAAATAGGATGCGCATCGATATCGTAAGCCTTTAAAAGTTCGCTTAGTAAAAAAGATTTGTCTTTACAATCGCCATACCTGCGGTTAAATATATCTTTTGGATTACTAGGTTTGTGAGAGCTTAAACCATTTTCGAAACCTAAATATCTTATTTTATCCTGAACGAATCTTGTTAGCGGTACAATAGGATCGTCGAAAATGGTATCTGCTTCAACAATTTCTTTTGCTTTTGCCTGCAACCAGTTTCTATCTGAAGCCGATATTTGATAAAATTGATTATAATTTTTTGCAACATCATTCCACGATTGAAATTGGGAGACCTGGTAAGATTTTGAAGATTCGTACCAGGAAGGTGTGTTATTGTCGTAAAGAATGGTTTTAGGATCATCGTTTTTAATTACATATTCTCTGTAATTGGCATGTTCTGTAACTTCTGGTTTTGCAGCGCCATTAAAAAATTTGATCTCAAAATCATTGTTTTTAGGTACCAGGTATCTTCCGTAGATATTCACTACAGGAAGCGAATATTCTAAGTACTCTTCTGTAGAAAAATTTCCGTTATGCACAGGATTAAATCCCTGCCTTCCGTAGCTGTATTCAATAATATCACCAACTCTTACGTCTGTTAGATTAAAAAGTGCAGATAGGCTGCCATCATACAAATGACGTTCTAGATTGGTTTCTCGTTGTACAGTTTTTATTCGGTTTAGATCTAATTGATCGATCACTTCACCATCACGGTAAATATTGATTTTGTGTAAAAACAGGCGTTGATAATCTGGATCAAATTCGATAGTAAAGTCACTCATTTCCTGTACGCCCTTGCTATTAAGAACTTTAAAAGCGAGACGATGAAATGATCTTTCTTCTATTAAATTATATTGGGTATCGACAAGCAAATAAAGAAATGGTGCATTGTCGAGTTCTTTTTTTTCTGAAGAAAGATTAGCTTCTATTGGTGTAACCCAATCTGGTGTTTTTGATTGAAAAACTTTATTGTTTTGTGCTGATATTGCACACAGCCAGAAACACGCGATTAACGTGCAGATTGATTTTAAGCGTTTCATAGGAGTGTTAATGATTTCCCAAATAAACGTTAATAATTTTAATAATGGAAATAAGATGAATAAAAAAAGTCCCCTGATTAGCAGGGGACTTTTCCTCGAAAATCGAGATTTTTTATATATTTTTAGCTGGGATTATAATCCAAAAGCGGCTTTTACTTTATCTACGTAATCTAGTTTTTCCCAGGTAAATAATTCAACTTCTTTCTTTACTTCACCGCTATAAGGGCTTTTAAAGATCTTAGTTACTTTTTTAGGTTCTTTACCCATGTGGCCGTAAGCCGCTGTTTCACGATAAATAGGATTTCTAAGATTTAAGCGTTCCTCAATAGCAAACGGGCGCATATCAAAAATCTCCCCTACTTTTTTAGCAATCTCGCCATTACTCATTTCAACTTTAGAAGTTCCGTAAGTGTCTACAGAGATTGAGGTAGGTTCTACCACACCAATCGCATAAGAAACCTGCACTAAAACTTCGTCTGCAACACCAGCGGCAACAAGATTTTTGGCAATATGTCTTGAAGCATAAGCAGCAGATCGGTCTACTTTACTAGGATCTTTTCCAGAGAAAGCACCACCACCGTGGGCTCCTTTACCACCATAAGTATCTACAATGATTTTTCTACCAGTAAGTCCCGCATCACCGTGTGGCCCACCAATCACAAATTTCCCAGTTGGGTTAATGTGATATTTAATATCGTCGTTAAATAATTTCTGAACGTACTCTGGTAATTGAGCGATTACTCGCGGCATTAAAATTTCGATAATGTCTTTCTTAATTTTAGCCAACATTTCTTCATCATTATCCATAAACTGATCATGCTGGGTAGAAAGTACGATAGCTACGATTCGCTGCGGAATGTTATCATCACTATATTCAATAGTTACCTGGCTTTTTGCATCTGGGCGCAGGTAAGGAATTTCATTTCCTTCGCGTCTTAGCTCTGCAAGTTCGTACACCATTTTGTGGGAAATATCCAGAGCCAAAGGCATAAAGTTAGAAGTCTCTGTAGTAGCATAACCAAACATCATTCCCTGGTCACCTGCACCTTGTTCCTCTTTTGTTGCACGATCTACACCCTGATTAATATCTGGTGATTGTTCGTGGATCAAGGAAATCACACCACAGGAGTCTCCGCTAAATTGATAAGCACCTTTTGTATATCCAATATCGTTAATGACATCGCGGGCAATTTGCTGTACGTCAAGATATGTATTAGAGCGCACTTCACCGGCTAAAACAACCTGTCCTGTAGTTACTAAGGTTTCGCAGGCAACTTTAGATTCTTCATCAAAAGCTAAGAAATTATCTAATAAAGTATCGCTAATCTGATCTGCAATCTTATCGGGGTGTCCTTCAGAAACACTTTCTGAAGTAAATAAATAAGCCATAAATCTTCTCTTTATATTATAAAAGACGGGCTAAATTTGACGTGAAGGCAGACTATAAAAAGTATCACTGCTTTAGCATTTTAACCAAGTTCTTCGAATTTGGCATACTTCTAAATTCTTCAGAAGTATTAGGGTTGCAATCAGTCAAATCTTTCCCTGTTATTAAACTGGCTACAAATGTATAAAAATTGTGTTTACTCCAACTTTCTTTAACGACTTTTTAATTTGAAATGTTTTTTGCTTCCGGTTTTTGAGAATTTTGATTTTTGCTGAATTTTGGTCTAGTCCTGTTTTATGCTGAAGTATATAGGTGATAATTGATAAATCTTTGCATAGATTCTAAGTCTTAGGTAAAATAATTTGAAATTTTTTTATCGAATTTTTTGGTTAAGAAATATTTCCGCATTTATCTTTGTAATCTCAAAAGAGAACGAAAAATGATTTTTATCAATATGATGCGCTTTATGATGATGTGGGATTTTCCTTCAGCGCGCTCTATTGCATAAATCGAAAATATAAATTGCAAAAGCCGCTGTGTAGAACAGCGGCTTTTTTTATTGAAGTATAAAATGAATCAATTTATTAAAAGAACTAATTTTACAGATAGCGGCATGCGAATGCATATGCCTGTACAATTTTAGTAGTGCCAGAAAGTATTTCTTAGTTATATATTTAATTTCGAAGATCCCTCTGGCAGAAATGTTCCGGGGGATTTTTTTTGATTTTAGATAAGCAGAGTTGAAAATTCTTCAATAAAGTAAACCACCTTGGGGTATAATACCCTTTGGCGGTGCCAATAAAAATTAGGGAATAGCTATTAAAAGCTATAATTTAGATTACAGAAAGAATGGTGCAGGTCACCGCGATAAAAACAATAATTTTAATACTATGTCTACTCCACATTTTGAAACCGAAGCCATACGTACGCAAATAGAACGTTCACAATTCTTAGAACATTCTTCGCCATTGTATCTTACATCAAGTTATATCTTTGAAGATGCTGAAGATATGCGCGCTTCGTTTTCTGAAGAAAAAGAACGGAATATTTACAGCAGGTTCTCGAACCCTAATACTTCAGAATTTGTTGAAAAAATAGCCAAAATGGAAGGTGCAGAAACCGGGTACGCTTTCGCTACCGGGATGAGTGCCGTATTCTCTTCACTTGCAGCTTTATTAAATAGTGGCGATCATGTAATTTCTTCCAGATCTGTTTTTGGAAGTACGCATTCCCTTTTTACAAAGTTTTTTCCGAAGTGGAATATCTCGCATACCTATTTTAAAGTAAACGAGGTTGAAAAGATCGAAAGTTTAATTAAGCCAGAGACTAAAATCATCTTTGCTGAAACGCCAACCAACCCGGGAGTAGATATTATCGATTTAGAAAAATTAGGTGAGATTGCTAAAAAACATAACCTTATTTTAGTGATCGATAACTGCTTTGCGACACCTTATATTCAGAATCCTATTAAATATGGAGCGCATTTGGTGATCCACTCGGCAACAAAAATGATCGATGGACAGGGTAGAGTTTTAGGCGGAGTAACCGTTGGTAATGCCGATCTTATTAGAGAGATCTATTTATTTTCCAGAAACACCGGCCCGGCTTTGAGTCCGTTTAACGCCTGGATTCTTTCAAAGAGTTTAGAAACACTGGCGGTGCGTTTAGAAAAACACTCTGAAAATGCACTAAAATTAGCTGAATTCTTAGAGACACATCCAAACGTTCAGCATGTAAAATATCCATTTTTAAAATCGCATCCTCAATACGAGACTGCTAAAAAGCAAATGCGTTTAGGAGGTAATATTATATCATTTGAGATTAAAGGAGGCATCGATGCTGGGCGAAAATTTGTGAATTCCGTACAACTTTGTTCTCGTAGTGCTAATCTAGGAGATACAAGAAGTATAGTTACACATCCGGCAAGTACAACGCACAGCAAGCTAAGTGAAGAAGATCGATTAGAAGTTGGGATTACAGATGGATTAATTAGAACATCAGTTGGTTTAGAACATATTGATGATATTATAGCAGATATAAAACAAGCTTTATCATAATGTTTGTTAGTTAGGGTAAAACTTTACGACCTACCCATACGTTCTTTAAAAATGAATGAATTTTGCGAAAGTTTGTGGCGAAGGATGAAATATTAAAATTATTTATCTTCGCCATATGCTTTCAAAGAAAACGAAATACGGAATTAAGGCTTTAACTTTTATAGCCAGGCAGCCAGAAAGAAATCCTGTGCAAACTTCAGAAATTGCAAAGAGTGAAAATATCTCTCAAAAATTTCTGGAAAGTATTCTTTTAATACTACGAAAATCTGGATTTCTAGGTTCTAAAAAAGGAAAAGGTGGTGGTTACTATCTTATCAAGGAACCAAAGGATATTAAGATGACTGCGATCATAAGAGTTTTAGAAGGCCCCATTGCCATGGTGCCTTGTGTAAGTCTTAATTACTACGAAAAGTGTGATGATTGCCCAGATGAAAAAACCTGTTCTGTTCATAAATTAATGATCCAGGTTAGAGATAGTACTCTAAATGTTTTGGGCGATAATACACTTGCAGATCTTACATAAGCGTTTTCGAAAAATATAAAATGTTAAAAATCAAAAAATAATCCACAATTTGTTGGTGTATAACAAAATGAAGATTACTTTTGTTTTAATAACCTACTAAATCGATAGGTTAATAGGTTTTGAAAAATACGAATAGAAAAGTGGACTTCAGGAAAGAGAAGATTATGAAAAGGTATACAGAGAAAGAATTAAAAATCCTTAATCAGCAATTAAAAGGCATAAGCCCTGAAGAAATTATCCAATGGGTAATTTTAAACAGTAAGCGTCCAGTTGTAACAACTAATTTTAGACCCTATGAGGTGGCAATTTTACATGCTGTTTCAAAAATAAAATCTGATGTTCAGGTGGTTTGGTGTGATACTGGATATAATACTCCACAAACTTATAAACATGCCAAAGAAGTGATCGATACTTTAGATCTAAATGTGAAGATCTATATCCCTAAGCAAACTGCAGCTTATCGTGATGCTATGTTTGGTGGGATTCCACAAGTAGATAGTTCAGATCATGATGAGTTCACTCGCCAGGTAAAGCTAGAACCTTTCCAAAGAGCAATGAGAGAGCAACAACCGGATATTTGGTTTACAAATCTTCGTAAAGGACAAACTGCTTTTCGTGATAGTATCGATATTCTTAGTTATAGTAAGGATGGACTTTTAAAGGTTAGTCCGTTTTACCACTGGAGTGATGAAAAACTGGATCTTTATCTAGAAGAACATAATCTTCCTAACGAGCATAAGTATTTTGATCCTACAAAAGTACTTGCTAATAGAGAATGTGGTTTACACGCTTAATAAAAGTGGTGTTCAATTTAACCAATATTAAAAATGAATTTTATAGTAAATACAAAAGTGATGTGGTGTAGATCGATGTGTTTGCGTTGCATTAAATGCACTTAAAAGTCATGATTGTATTTAGTTATATATAAAGTCCTTTTAAGTGTAAACCGAAAAAGGACTTTTTTATTTACATCTGTTTAAAGCAGATCCCTCAATTAAAATAATTTATCCATGCAAAGTTTTAGAACCGAAATTGAAAATCCTGTTGTCGAAAAAGACATCATCGATTTAGAAAAGAAAATTCGCCTGTTTCGCGAAGGCAAAGCAGACGAAGAGAAATTCCGAAGCCTGCGCCTAGCGCGTGGAGTTTATGGCCAAAGGCAGGCTGGAGTACAAATGGTTCGTATAAAACTGCCTTTTGGAAAAGTAACTTCAGAACAATTACATCGTATTGCAGATGTTTCAGATGAATATTCTACCGGGAGATTACACATTACTACTCGCCAGGATATTCAAATTCATTATGTAAGCTTAGAGCGTACGCCCGAGCTTTGGGCACAACTTGAGAAAGATGATATTACGCTTCGTGAGGCGTGTGGTAATACAGTAAGAAATGTGACAGCCTCCCCAACAGCTGGTGTAGATGTAGACGAACCTTTTGATGTATCTCCTTATGCAGATGCTACTTTTAGGTTTTTTCTACGGAATCCTATTTGCCAGGAAATGGGGCGTAAATTTAAGATCGCATTTTCTGCAACAGATGAGGATACAGCACTAAGTTATATTCATGATCTTGGTTTTATCCCAAAACTGCAGGATGGAAAACGCGGATTTAAAGTAATGTTAGGAGGCGGACTTGGTTCACAACCACGCCATGCTGATAAATTATACGATTTTATTGATGCTGAAGAAATCATCCCACTTATAGAATCTGTACTTCGCGTTTTTGATCGTCACGGTGAACGTGCAAAACGATTAAAAGCAAGAATGAAGTTTTTAATAAAGGATATAGGATTAGAAGCTTTCTTAGAATTAGTAGACGAGCAGAAAAAAGCCTTGTCTCAGGAGAAAGCAGAATTTCATATCGAAAAATTTGAAGCTGCTCCACCACTTCAGGATGTAGAGGTTCCTTTAGTAGAAATTGAAGATCAGAAAGATTATGAAGTTTGGAGAAATACGAATGTAATTCCGCAGAAACAAGAAGGATTATTTGCTGTAGGAATCCGAGTTCCGCTAGGAGATTTTTATACCGGTGGAGCAAGACAATTGGCAGATCTAATCAAAAAATATGCAGGTAACGAAATTCGTCTAAGCTTGCGTCAGGATATATTAATTCGTCACGTAAGAGAAGCATTTTTACCATTTTTCTATACTGAATTAAAGAAATTAGGTTACGCAGAAACTGGCTATAATAAAACGGTAGATATCACGGCTTGTCCCGGTACAGATACCTGTAACTTAGGAATCGCAAGTAGTACGGGAATTGCAGATGTTTTGGAAGATGTTTTAAAAGAAGAATATCCACAGTTTATCAATGGAAAAGATATTACCATTAAAATTAGCGGTTGTATGAATGCCTGCGGGCAGCATAATATGGCTGAAATTGGTTTCCAAGGAATGTCTATCAAATCTGGAAAAGCTGTAGCACCGGCATTACAGGTGTTGCTTGGTGGCGGTGTTCTTGGGAATGGCGAAGGTCGTTTTGCAGATAAAGTGGTAAAAGTGCCAAGTAAACGTGGTCCTGAAGCACTTAGATTATTGCTGAATGATTTTGATGCAAATGCTGAAGCAGACGAGAAGTTCATCCAATATTACGATCGCCAGGGGAAAACTTATTTCTACGATCTATTAAAAGATCTTGCAGATACATCAGAACTTAGTGAGAATGATTTTATTGATTGGGGACACGAGAAGCCTTATATCAAAGCAGTTGGTGTTGGTGAATGTGCCGGTGTGGTAATCGATCTTATTGCAACTTTACTTTTTGAAAGTGAAGAGAAAATTGATAACGCACAAAGCGCGATCGATCGTAAAGCATGGTCAGATTCTATTTATCACTCTTACACATCTATCGTAAATTCAGCAAAAGCTTTATTGATCGCAGATGATGTAAAGACAAATACACAGGCGGGAATCATTTCTCAGTTTGACGAGTTATTTGTAGAAACCGGAAAAATTGAACTTTCAACTTCTTTCAAAGAGTTCACGTATCAATTAAATGAACATGAACCCAGTGAAGAGTTTGCTCAAAAATATATTGAAGATGCGCGTTTATTTTTAAAAAGAGTAGATGCTTATAGAACAAAGGAGGTACAAGATGTATAATCTTCCAAAATTAAGTGTTGTTGGTGCAGGTCCGGGTGATCCAGAGCTTATCACACTAAAAGCATTAAATACGCTAAAATCGGCGAAAGTGGTGCTTTACGATGCACTTATTAATCGTGAATTGCTGGAATATGCGCCGCAAGCCGAGCATATTTATGTAGGAAAGCGTAAAAATAAGCATCGTTATTCTCAGGATGAGATCAACGATCTTATTGTGAATTATGCCAATGAACGTGGACATGTAGTGCGTTTAAAAGGAGGTGATCCTTTTATCTTCGGAAGAGGTTCAGAAGAGATCAATTACGCCAAAAGCAAAGGTTTAGATACTGCGGTAGTTTCAGGAATAACTTCTTCTATCGCGGTACCTGCAAGCGTCGGAATTCCGCTAACACAACGCGGAACTGCCGAAAGTTTTTGGGTGATCACCGGAACAACTTCAGCGAGAAAATTATCCAGTGATGTTTACCTGGCTGCACAATCTACAGCTACGGTTGTTATTTTGATGGGAATGAGTAAGCTTGCTGAAATTGTAAAGATTTTTAGCGAATTTGGGAAAGAAGATATGCCAGTAGGAATCATTCAGAATGGAACTACAATTAACGAACAATCTGGTTTTGGAACCATTAAAACAATAGAAAAAGTAGTTGCTGAAAAGAATTTAACCGCACCCGCAATTATCGTTATTGGTGAAGTGGTGAAAGAAAGTCATCAATTACCCAAAGAGATCAAAGAAGCAAGCGGATTTTCAGCTTCAGAATATTCAAAGTTTTTGAAGATAGGAGCAGCGTAATTAGAACATAGAGATTAGACCGCTATCGCTGTTAGAATTTAGATCAATAAATTGTAAATATTAAAAATAGTGTTCTGTAATTAATTCTGTAAACTGTGAACTATTTTAAGTTGTAATTAAATTATAAAAATCAATAAAATAGAACCTTGGTCATATTCTAAGGAATTTTAAATCTTGAATATTGATTTTTTTTAAAAAGAACAGCAAACTGTAAACCGTAAACTGTGAACTAGTTTTAATTTCCGCTGAGGTCTAATTGCTGAAGCTTTGAGCTAATAGCTAAAAAAATATGCAAGCAAGAAACGAATTATATCCTGTTTTTCTAAAAGTAAACAACTTAAACATCCTTGTTGTAGGTGGAGGTAATGTTGGGCATGAGAAACTTCATTTTTTATTGAAGTCGAGTCCCAATGCCAATGTTGAGGTCGTAGCCAAGTGGTTTGCGCCAGAAACTGAAGCTCTTGCCAAAAAACATGGTGTAAAGTTGATCAAAAGCAGGTATAAAAGAAAATTTCTTAAAAGACGGCACGTTGTAGTAGCTGCAACCAATGATGCAAAACTTAATAAAAGAGTGCACAAGCATGCTAAAAAGCGGTATTTGCTTGCAAATATTGCAGATACGCCCGAGTTATGTGATTTCTATATGGGCGGAATTGTAAATAAAGGCAATGTGAAAATAGCGATTTCTACCAATGGGAAATCGCCAACAACGGCCAAGCGTTTACGTCAGTTTTTCGAAGAGGTGATTCCGGAAGATGTAAATAAAATGGTCGAAAATCTTAATAAATATCGAAAAACCATCAAAGGCGATTTTGAAGCCAAGGTGGAACAATTAAATACAATAACCGAATCCTTAATCGTAAAGAAAGATAAAAATGATTGAAACAGATATCCTTGTCATAGGAGCAGGCCCCACAGGATTATTTACCGTTTTTGAAGCGGGATTATTAAAATTAAAAACACATTTAATAGATGCCTTACCGCAACCAGGTGGGCAGTGTTCAGAAATTTATCCTAAGAAACCAATTTACGATATTCCGGCTTTCCCAGAAATCAATGCCGGTGATCTTGTGAATAATTTGATGGAACAAATAAAACCTTTTGAACCAGGATTTACTTTAGGTGAACGTGCAGAAACTTTAGAAAAGTTAGATGACGGTACATTTATCGTGACCACTAACAAAGGAACAAAACACCATGCTCCGGTAGTAGCTATTGCAGGAGGTTTAGGTTCTTTTGAACCTCGTAAGCCGCCTATCCAAAATATTGCAGATTACGAAGATAAAGGAGTAGAGTACTTTATTAAAGATCCAGAAGTTTATCGTGGTAAAAAAGTAGTGATCGCCGGTGGTGGAGATTCAGCTTTAGACTGGGCGATTTATTTAGCAGATGTTGCTGAAGAAGTAGCCCTAGTTCATAGAAGAAAAGAGTTTAGAGGAGCTTTAGATTCTGTAGAAAAGGTGTCTGAATTATCAAAACTCGGCAAAATTGAGATGATCACCAATGCTGAAGTTGTTGGCCTTAAAGGAGAAAATGATTTAGAGCAAGTAGTAATTCGTCATAAAGATGAAGCGCGCGGTGAAGAATTAAGAGAAGTAGATCATTTTATACCATTGTTTGGCTTGTCTCCAAAATTAGGCCCTATTGGAAATTGGGGCTTAGAGATCGAAAAGAATGCCATTAAAGTTGACAATTCTTACGATTATGGAACCAATATTCCTGGAGTTTATGCGATTGGAGATGTGAATACTTACAAAGGAAAATTAAAATTGATCTTATCTGGTTTCCACGAAGCAGCAATTATGTGCCAAAGTGCTTATGCGAGAATTTTCCCAGATAAAAAATACGTACTTAAATATACTACGGTTGGCGGAGTAGAAGGATTCGATGGATCTAAAAAAGAAGCCAAAAAAGAAGTAGTGCAGAGTATAGGCTAGAAGTTAGATATTAGATCGCTTCGCTGTTAGATTTTAGAAATTAGACAATGTACTTTCAATGTCATTTCGACTGTAGCGTAGCGAAACGGAGAAATCTAAATCTCATTTATAAAAAACGTCATTTCATTAAACAGAAATGACGTTTTTTATAAGTAGCTTCAAAGTACAAAGGTTACAAAAGAATCATAACAGGTTTCGTATATTTGAATCAAAATTAAAATAGATGAAAATCTTTCTAAAAAGGCTTAATGATGCCTATCATTTTGAGACTAAAAATGAACGTGGTGATATTGTTCATTTAGATAATAAATCTGAAGAAAATCCGCAGGGAGGTAGTCCTATGGATTTATTGCTTAGAGGTATTGCAGGCTGCAGTAGTATCGATGTGGTGATGATCCTTAAAAAGCAAAAGGTAGAATTAGAAGATCTTCAGGTAGAAGTTGATGGTTTTAGAGAAGATGGTGCTGTACCTAATGTTTTCAAAAAAATACATTTAAACTTTATGCTGAAAGGCGATGTGACGCCACAAAAAGCTTTACGTGCAGTAGAACTTTCTATGGATAAATATTGTTCAGTAGCAAAAATGTTAGAAAAAGCAGCTGAAATCTCCTATGAAGTAAATGTAAACGGAGAAGCTGTAAAATAATTATTAATTCCTTTTACTAACATTAAAAGGACTATTGTTATTTCGTGATGGATGCAAAATCTCATGAATCGAATAAAAAACAGATGAGATCCTGAATCGAGTTCAGAATTACTTATGCTGAATTAAAAATAGATTTTTTATTTTGGATCTTTTTTGTGGCCTATCGAAAATTGCTTGTAAAATTGAAAGTGAGAGAAGCGTAAAAAATTTTAGGCTGCCTGCCAGCCGGCAGGCTGGTTTGAGCGAAGCGAGTTTCTAAAATTTAGCTTCCGAACATACAATTTCAAGCAAGATTCGTAAGCCTAGATTTTTTTGGTTCGTTTTTTCATCAATGGAAAAAATGAACAGAATTATTTTAGGGACAGATTTTGATAAATTTTAATTAATTTCTTCATTAATTATAAAGAAGAAGATAATCAAGATTTTTACTCATTCTCTTGTCATTATAATAGATCGCCGTATATTAGCGGGCTCAGTTCATAACTTTATTAGCGTTATCAAGAAAGGTTGAGGGATTAGACCCTGTGAAGCCTTAGCAACCCTCCTCAACCAAAAGGGTTTTAAGGAGAAGGTGCTACCTTCTACTACGTGATTTGCGTAGATAGATAACAAACAGACTTTCCTTTATCTTCTTTTTTGATAGCCAATAGAATAGCATAACATGTCGAAATTAGAAGAATTATTAGCTGAAAAAATATTGATCCTCGATGGTGCCATGGGAACCATGCTTCAGGAATATAAATTTACTGAAGAAGATTTCCGTGGAGATCGTTTTAAAGACTGGCCGGTTTCTGTAAAGGGAAACAACGACCTGCTTTCGATCACCCAACCAGAAGCAATTGCCGCAGTTCATAAAAAATACTTTGAAGCCGGTGCCGATATCGTAGAAACCAATACATTTTCTGGGACTACGATCGCAATGGCAGATTATAAGATGGAAGAACTCGTAGATGAATTAAATTACGAGTCGGCCAAAATCGCCAAGCAAGTTGCGGTAGAACTTACTGAAGCAAATCCAGAGAAACCAAAATTTGTAGCAGGAGCAATGGGGCCTACCAACAAAACAGCGAGCATGTCTCCAGATGTGAATGATCCCGGATTTCGTGCAATTTCTTTTGATGAACTTCGAATTGCATACAAACAGCAGGCAAGAGCTTTGATAAGAGGCGGAGTGGATATTCTTCTCGTAGAAACTGTTTTTGATACGCTTAATGCAAAAGCAGCACTTTTCGCTATCGATGAACTTAAAGAAGAATTAGATCTGGATATTCCTGTGATGGTTAGCGGTACAATTACCGATGCTTCAGGTAGAACTTTATCTGGGCAAACAGCAGAAGCTTTCTTGATTTCAGTTTCCCACATTCCACTTATGAGTATTGGTTTTAATTGTGCGCTTGGTGCAAAGCAATTAACGCCGCATTTGGAGGTGTTAAGCTATAAAACACAATACGGAGTTTCAGCTTATCCTAATGCAGGTTTACCAAATGCTTTTGGTGAGTATGATGAATCACCTTCAGAAATGGCAAAGCAAACACGAGAATATTTAGATAAAAGTTTGGTGAATATCCTTGGTGGTTGTTGTGGTACAACACCAGATCATATAAAAGCGATTGCAGATATTGCAAAAGAATATAAACCGCGACCGATAAAAAGTCTTCAAAATAAAAAAGCTTCGGCCTAAAATGGAAGAATTGGACAGTAATTTAGCAAATAACACTTCAGCAAAAAAAGAATACAGGCCATTACAATTGTCGGGTCTGGAGCCACTTATTATTACTCCAGATAGCAATTTTGTAAATGTTGGTGAGCGTACCAATGTGGCGGGTTCTCGAAAATTTCTTCGTTTGGTAAAAGAAGAAAAGTTTGATGAAGCACTCGATATTGCTCGTGATCAGGTAGATGGAGGGGCGCAGATCATCGATATTAATATGGACGATGGTTTGATCGAAGGAAAAGAAGCTATGGTTAGATTCCTGAATCTTATTGTTGCTGAACCCGATATCGCTCGTGTGCCTATTATGATCGATAGCTCTAAATGGGAGATTATCGAAGCCGGTTTGCAGGTGGTGCAGGGAAAATGTGTGGTGAATTCTATCTCGCTAAAAGAAGGTGAAGAACAATTTATCGATCATGCAAAAAAGATAAAACGTTATGGCGCTGCTGTTATCGTAATGGCTTTTGATGAAGTTGGGCAGGCCGATAATTATGAACGCCGAATAGAAATTGCAAAGCGTTCTTACGATATTCTGGTAGATAAATTAAAATTTGCACCAGAGGATATCATTTTCGATCTAAATATTTTTCCGGTAGGAACCGGGATGGACGAGCATCGTAAAAATGCCATCGATTTTATCGAAGCCACGCGCTGGGTGAAAGATAATTTACCGCATTGTAGTGTGAGTGGAGGTGTGAGTAACGTGAGTTTTTCTTTCCGCGGAAATAATCCGGTAAGAGAAGCCATGCATTCGGTTTTTCTTTATCATGCGATCAAAGCGGGAATGAATATGGGAATTGTGAATCCGGCTTTATTAGAGGTTTACGATGAAATCCCTAAGGATCTTTTAGAACATGTAGAAGATGTGATATTAGATCGTCGTGACGATGCAACCGAGCGTTTATTGGATTTTGCTGAAACCGTAAAAGGATCGGCTAAAACCAGTAAAGTTGATCTAAGTTGGAGAGAAGAACCTTTGCAAAGCCGTATTACGCACGCCCTAGTAAAAGGAATTGATGCTTATGTGATCGAAGATGTAGAGGAAGCAAGACTGGCTTCAGAAAAACCGATCGAAGTTATCGAAGGTCATTTAATGACCGGGATGAATGTGGTTGGAGATCTCTTCGGAAGTGGAAAAATGTTTCTTCCCCAGGTGGTAAAATCGGCGCGAGTAATGAAAAAAGCTGTTGCTTATTTATTGCCTTATATTGAAGAAGATAAATCCGGTAAACGTGAAACTGCCGGAAAAGTATTGATGGCTACTGTAAAAGGAGATGTTCACGATATTGGTAAAAATATAGTAAGTGTTGTTTTGGGATGTAATAATTACGAGATCGTCGATCTTGGTGTTATGGTTCCGCCTGAAAAGATCATTGAAACCGCAAAAGCTGAAAATGTTGATGCGATAGGATTAAGTGGTTTGATCACGCCATCTTTAGATGAAATGGTTTTTCTGGCTAAAGAAATGCAACGACAGGAATTTTCGGTTCCCTTATTAATTGGTGGGGCTACAACATCTAAAGCACATACGGCAGTAAAGATCGATCCGCAATATATGCACGCCGTGGCGCACGTTAACGATGCATCGCGAGCGGTTACCGTTGTTGGTGATCTACTGAATAAACGAACCCGAAAAACGTATATCGAAAACCTGAAATCTGAGTATGAAGTATTCAGAAATAATTTTGGGAAACGAAGCAAGGTGAAAAGCTTTCTTTCTATTGAAGAAGCGCGTGAGAATAATTTTAAAATCGATTGGAAAACATCGAATATCAGCAAACCGAATAAACTTGGAATCCAGGTTTTAGAGGATTTTGAATTAGACAAACTCTTAGATTATATAGATTGGAGTCCGTTTTTTAGAAGTTGGGATTTGCATGGGCGATATCCTAAGATTTTAGAAGATGAAGTGGTTGGTGAGCAGGCAAGATCGTTATTTGCAGATGCTCAGGTATTGCTGAAGCGTATTTTAGATGAAAAACTGCTAAAAGCAAAGGCGATATTTGGTCTATTTGAAGCAAATACCATCAATAGTGACGATATCGAGGTGAAATATGATGAAAATTCCGAAGAAAAAACCATCATTTTCAGGACGCTGCGCCAGCAATTAAAAAAGCATGCTGGGAAGCCTAATTTCGCCTTATCTGATTTTATTGCACCAAAGGAAACCGAAATTCAGGATTATATGGGCTGTTTTTGTGTAACCACAGGATTTGGAACACAGGAATTAGCAGCAGAATTCGAGAAAAATCTTGATGATTATAATTCGATTATGATCAAAGCGCTGGCCGATCGTTTTGCTGAAGCTTTTGCTGAATACCTTCATGAAAAAATAAGAAAAGAAGATTGGGGTTACGCTTCCGAAGAAAGTTTGAGTAACGAAGAATTGATCAAGGAGAGTTATAAAGGAATTCGCCCGGCACCGGGATATCCTGCATGCCCAGATCATTTAGAGAAACTTACGATTTGGGAATTGCTGAAGGTAGAAGAGCGCATTGGCGTAAAACTTACGGAGAGTTTGGCCATGTGGCCGGCAGCCAGCGTAAGTGGTTATTATTTTGCCAATCCTGAAGCAAAATACTTTGGTTTAGGAAAGATAAAAGAAGACCAGGTAAAAGATTTTGCCGAGCGCAAAGGAATAGAATATAAAAAAGCCGAAAAATGGCTTAATCCAAATATTGCAGATTAAAAATAAGCTGACAGCCAACAGCTATCAGCAATTAGTAGCTTAAGACAATGAAAGTAACCGAGCATATAGAGAAAGCAAAAGGGAAAACCTTGTTTTCGTTCGAGATCGTTCCGCCACAAAAAGGGAAAAATATTCAGGAATTATATGATAATATTGATCCTTTAATGGAATTTAATCCGCCGTTTATAGATGTGACCACTTCGCGAGAAGAGCATATTTACATTAAGCGCGACGATGGATTATTAGAACGTAAAATTACCAGAATGCGCCCGGGAACTGTTGGGATTTGTGCTGCGATCAAACAAAAGTACGATGTAGATACGATTCCGCATGTTTTGTGTGGCGGTTTTACGAAAGAGGAAACCGAGTATGTTTTGGTAGATTGTCATTATTTGGGAATCGAAAATGTAATGGCTTTGCGTGGTGATGCGATGAAACATCAGCGTTATTTTGAACCAACAAAAGGTGGGCATATTTACGCTAATGAACTTGTAGGACAGATTCGTGATCTTTCAAAAGGAAAATATCTGAATGAAGTTATCGATTCTGAAAATCATCCTGATTTTTGTATTGGTGTTGCCGGTTATCCTGAAAAGCATTTAGAGTCACCTTCTTTAGAAACCGATCTTAAAAAGCTGAAAGCAAAGGTTGATGCGGGAGCAGATTACGTGGTAACGCAGATGTTCTTTAATAATCAGGCGTATTTCGAGTTTGTAGAAAAGGCGAAAGCAATGGGAATTAATGTGCCAATTATTCCGGGGATTAAACCAATAGCTGTTAAAAAGCACTTACAATTGTTGCCGCATGTATTTAGTATCGATCTTCCGCAGACATTAATAGAAAGTGTTGAAGCTTGTAAAAATAATAAGGAGGTCCGCCAGGTAGGAATTGAATGGGCGATCGAACAAACCAAAGAATTAAAAGCCGCCGGCGTACCCGTATTGCATTTTTATTCAATGGGAAAAAGTTCAAATATCAAGCAAATTGCTGAAGCTGTGTTTTAGTCTTAAGACCGCTTCGCTCTTAGATGTTAGAATTTAGACTTTTGACGTGTAGATCAGGATTTAATTATTTTGAATTTTGAATTGGTCTTATATTATTAAATTTCATTTTCTAAAGTAATTGGCCTATCGAAAATTGATCGTAAAATTGGAAGTGATAGAAGCGTTGAAAATTTTAGGCTGTTTGAGCAAAGCGAGTTCCTAAAATTTAGCTTCCGAATGTACAATTTAGAGCAAGTTTCGTAAGCCTAGATTTTTTTCTTTCTTTTTTCATCAATGGAAAAAAGGAAAATGATCAAAAATCTAACTACTCAATACTAATTGAAAAAAATGTTGGTCGATCGCAAATTATTACCGTAATTTGTGCTTACAAAGTTCAGAAACTTACTGATTGTTATCAAGAAAGGCCGAGGGAATAGACCCGCTGAAGCCTTAGCAACCCTTTGCCAACAAAGAAGGTGCTACGTTCTACCGATTTCCGGATAGATAACAGATAGATTCTTCATCGAATTATTCTCACAAACTTTTCTTGATCATAACGAAGCGCGCACCCATCAAAGGGTTATTGCTGTTTTCAGTCGGTTTTAAACTTTCAAAAGTTTAAAAAGGGAAAAGTTGAAACAAGATTTATTACAATTACAACTTAAGGATTTTACCACATTAAGCGGTGCTAAGCAGGATATTACATTGTCGTATCACGTGTTTGGCCAGCCATTACATTCGGCGCCTATCGTGATGATTAATCATGCGCTTACGGGAAATTCTGAAGTTGCCGGAGAAACAGGTTGGTGGAAAGATGTTGTAGGGACAGAGAAATGTATCGATACCGATAAATATACCATTCTGGCTTTTAATGTGCCCGGGAATGGTTATGACGGAATTCTAATCGATAACTATAAAGATTTTGTAGCAAGAGATATCGCCAGGATCTTTCTTTTAGGCTTAGATTCGTTAAAAATCGAGCATCTTTTTGCACTGGTTGGTGGTTCGCTTGGAGGCGGAATCGCCTGGGAAATGGCTGCTTTAAGTCCGGAGATTACCGATAATTTAATCACCGTAGCAACCGATTGGAAATCGACCGACTGGCTTATCGCTAATTGCCAAATTCAGGAGCTGTTTTTAAATAATTCTAAAAATCCGGTGCACGATGCGCGTATGCACGCCATGTTGTGTTACCGCACGCCCGAGTCGTTTAAATCCCGTTTTAAAAGAACCCAAAACGAAGAACTTCAGGTTTTTAATGTAGAAAGCTGGTTGCTGCATCATGGTGCTAAACTTCAGGAGCGATTTCAGGTAGGGGCTTATAAATTAATGAATCAGCTTTTAAAAACGATCGATGTTTCTCGCGGTAGGCCAGAGCTGGATAAGGTTTTAGAAAGTATCAATGCCAATATTTGCATTATTGGGGTAGATTCAGATCTCTTTTTTACTGCGGAAGAAAACAGGGAAACATACAAACAGCTGGCACAAAGCAGCAATAAAGTGACTTATGGCGAAATCCATTCGTTACATGGTCACGATGCATTTTTGATCGAATTTAAACAATTGGAAAATATAATTGCAGGCATTTTTCAAAAAGCAAATAAAATGAAAGTAGTAAAGTTTGGCGGAAAATCTCTCGCCAACGGAGAAGGTATCAATACGGTCTTAGAAATTATTGAAGAAAAGATCAAAAATGAAGAACGTATTGCGGTAGTGGTTTCAGCAAGAGGAAAAACCACAGATCAGCTTGAAAATTTATTGGAAAAAGCATCAGAAAATGAAGATTTTGCTTCGGCTTTCGAGAAATTTAAAGCCTACCAGATCTCAGAATATGATTTTGTAGATTTTTCAGAAGAATTTAAAAATATCGAAAAACTACTTGAAGGTGTTCGTTTGCTGGGCGATTACAGCGCGAAGATCAAAGATCAGTTACTCTCTCAGGGCGAATTAATGTCGGCTAAATTAATTACTGAAATTCTAAAACAGCGCGGTTACAAAACCAATTTTACCGATACGCGTAAATTGATTAAAACCGATGATATTTTTGGAAATGCCCAGCCATTGGATGCACTTTCAAAAGAAAATGTTCTGGAGCATTTTGAAGAATTTAATGGCAAAACGGTGAATATCGTTACCGGTTTTATTGGCTCGAATACTAAAAATGAAACTACAACTTTAGGTAGAAATGGTAGTAATTACACAGCTTCGTTAATCGCAAATTACCTGGATGCTGAAGAGTTGCAGAATTATACCCATGTAGACGGAATTTATACTGCGAATCCAGATTTGGTTCCGAGTGCACAACGAATCGACCAGCTTTCCTATAACGAAGCGAACGAGCTTGCGAATTTTGGAGCGACGATCTTACACGCCAAAACCATTATTCCGTTAATTGAAAAAAATATTCCGCTTAGAATCCTGAATACATTCAATAATGACAATCAGGGAACTTTGATCACGGCAAAACCGAATAAGGAAGGAATGAAGTCTCTTTCGGTTTTAGAACATACGGCTTTGCTGAATTTAGAAGGTCGTGGTCTACTGGGGAAATCTGGTGTAGATGCAAGGATTTTCCGTGCACTTGGCGATGCCCAAATAAGTGTGAGTATAATTTCGCAGGGTTCTTCGGAACGTGGAATTGGTTTGGTGGTAGACGCTGAAAATGCGGTGCGCGCGGTAAAAGCTTTAGAGCGTGAATTTGAGAGCGATTTTTATTCCAAAGATGTGAATAAAATATCTGTAGTTGATGATGTTTCGGTGATTTCGATCGTTGGGCAGGATCTAAGTACGTTTCATAAACCTTACGATGCGCTGATTAGAAATCTGATCGTTCCTTTGCTTTTTAACAATACTGTGACCGGGAAAAATGTGAGTTTGGTGGTGAAAAAATCACAGCTGAACAAAGCCCTAAATGTAATTCATGGTGAGATCTTCGAGATTTGTAAAAAGATCAATATTGCGATTTTTGGCCATGGAACGGTTGGTGGTACTCTAATCAATCAGATCTTAGATTCGGCAGCAACTATTGAAGAACGTAAAAAAGTAAAACTAAATATCTTTGCGGTTTCTAATTCCAGAAAGTTATTGCTTCATGCTACCGGAATTGGATCAGAATGGAAAGCACAATTAGAAGAAGCGCAGCAGGAAGCCTCGATCGATGAGGTGATCAAATACGCGAAATTATTCCATTTAGAAAACCTGATCGCGGTAGATAATACGGCCAGCGAAACTTTTGTTCAGAATTATAATAAACTGGTAGATCACGGTTTCGATTTGGTTTCTTCAAATAAAATTGCGAATACTTTAGGTTTCGATTTTTATAAGGAATTGCGTGAGAATTTAGAGAAAAACCAGAAACAATATTTATATGAAACTAATGTTGGTGCCGGTTTACCGCTAATCGATACGATTAGAATTTTACACCTTTCCGGAGAAAATATTACTAGAATTCGGGGTGTGTTTTCAGGAACTTTAAGTTATTTATTCAATACTTTTTCTGCGGAAGATCGCACGTTTAGCAGTGTTTTAAAAGAAGCGATAGACAAAGGATTTACAGAGCCAGATCCTCGTGAAGATTTAAACGGAAATGATGTAGGCCGAAAATTATTGATTTTGGCAAGAGAGCTGGATCTTCAGAATGAATTTAGCGATGTGAAAATTAAGAATCTTGTTCCTGAAGATTTACGTGGCGGTGATGCGAAAACATTTGTGTCGAGATTAGAAGAATTAGACGCTACTTATCAAAAAGTAAAAGAAGAGCAAAAGCCAAATCACGTATTGCGATATATTGGTGATCTTTCTGGAGATTTACAGCAGGACAAAGGGGAGTTGGAAGTTGCTTTGGTTTCTGTGCCAGATGATAGCAGTTTGGGACAGGTAAAAGGAGCAGATTCTATCTTCGAGATCTATACCGAGTCTTACGGCGATCGCCCAATTGTGATTCAGGGTGCCGGTGCCGGAGCTGCGGTGACTGCACGTGGCGTTTTTGGTGATATTTTAAAACTTTCAGAAAAGAAATAGCAGAATTAATACTGAAAAAGGAAGATTGCTAAAGCCTCATATTCGATAAAATATGAGGCTTTTTTTTGTAACAAAGCCGCTAGCAATTCGTGGAATAAGAAAGAGGATATTATGAAGCGAGCAATTTTAGTAATAACATTTCTATTTATTCCAAGTTTATTTTACGCACAAAATTATTCAGAAGAAAAGATCGAAATTCCGTTTAAATTGAGTCCAAATGGTCACATTATGATTAGGGCGACGGTAAATGGTGTTTCTGGGAATTTTGTGTTCGATACCGGTGCTGGTATGAATTTACTAACCAAAGATTTTGCCGATAAAATCGATAATCTTGAAAAAACAACTCATTTTTATACCGGGCATCGTGCCACCGGAGAGGCGATAACTTCAGATCTATATCATTCAGAGGTTTTAGGAATTGGAGATTTTGGCAACGAAAATGAGCAATTTGCGGTATATGATATCGATTTTCCGTTAGACGGATTAATTTCATTGACGGCATTTCAGGAAAAAGCTTTCACGATTAATTTTGCTGAAAAAAAACTGATTATTGAATCTGAAAAATCACTTCAGCAACGAAAAGTAAATATGGATTTTGAAATGCCTTTGGAAATTAATAATGATAGAAATATAAAGGTGAGCATAGGAACTATGGTGAAAATTGATTCTTTGGAATTGCATGTTGGTTTGGATAGTGGTGCCGGTTTTGATGTTTATCGTTTCAATTCAAGATATATGGAAGCGCTTGGAATTGATTCAACGAAAGTTGATAGTAAATATATCCCGAGCTCTTTTAAACCTGAAGAAGGAAACCAATATTATTTTGCTGAAGTTTCGAAACTTAGCGACCTAAAAATGAATGCTGAAAAAGTTAACTTCCGAGCAACATTTATTGAAGGTTTGATTTACGAAGGAATTATGGGAATTAACTGGATTGGCGATGTACTAACCTTTGATATGCCTTCTGAAAAAATTATCGTGAAAAACGTCGATTATTAAGCTTTAGATTGCTGAGTTAGTTCAGTAAACAAACTTTCCAGATTTTTAGATTTTTGATTTAGCTGAAGTGTTTTTAGTCCGTTATCATGAGCAAAGTCAAAAACAGCCGGGCGCATATCTTCTGTTGTGGTAAAAGTAAGTTCATAAACAAAACCTGCTGGATTCTTCACGTTTTTCAAATGCGGAAGCTTTTGTAGCGCTACCATTTCGATACGATAATCAAATTCTACCTCAATAATTTGTTCCTGGCCTTTACGAAGATCGGTTAATTTTTGGTTGGTGATAATTTCGCCATGATTTATAATGATCACGCGATCACAAAGCGCCTCAACTTCCTGCATGATATGAGTAGAAAGAAAAATTGTCTTGTTTTTGGCGATATTCTTAATTAGACTTCTAATTTCTACAAGTTGGTTGGGATCCAATCCCGTGGTAGGTTCATCTAAGATCAACACCTGTGGATCGTGCAATAAAGCTGCGGCCAAACCAACACGTTGGCGATAACCTTTAGAAAGCTGATCGATCTTTTTATTGGCTTCAGGAGTAAGATTGGTTAATTTAATCACCTCTTCTATACGATCTTTCTTAATTCCGTAGATTTTAGCATTAAACGCAAGATATTCCCTAACATACATTTCTGTATATAAAGGATTGTGTTCTGGCAGGTAGCCAATACTTTTTTGTAGATCGTGTAATTGTTTATCGATCTCGAAACCATTTACACTGGCATTTCCTTCAGAAGGTTTAAGATAACCGGTTAAGATTTTCATTAAAGTAGATTTCCCGGCACCGTTTGGACCAAGAAAACCCACAATTTCACCTTTTTCAATAGAAAATGAAATCTGGTTTAGGGCTTTTTGTTCCCCATAAAATTTTGATATTTTTTCTACTGAAATCGACATATTAGAAGCTTTAGCCCAAAAGTAAGCATAAAAATGGCTTGGCAAAAGGAGCTTTAAGTATTAACGTAGATGGATTCAAAATCTTATTTTTCAGTATTAGTATTTATAATTTAAAAACAGGCTTTTTAAAAATGGCTTTGCTGCAAGATTTCTTCTGAAAAAACTGAAATATAAAAAGATTCGTAAAAAGTACATTTATCTGAAAAAAAGTGAAAAAAGGGTTTTTCATATTAAAATATAATTATACTTTAGTCAGCGTAACAAAGAACAGATGAAGAACTTAATTACTTGGAACACATTCTTTTATTTTTATTTCTATTTTAAGGAGTAGAGATCGGGAATGGTATGTAATTAAGCAAACAATATTATATAAAAGTCTCGATCTAAAAGTCGGGACTTTTTTTTTACATCAATTTTTGAATGAAAAAAGTCATAGGAATACAGGGAATTCAGGGGTCTTTCCATCATTTGGTTGCTCAGCAATATTATGGTGAAGATGTTGAGATTTTAGAATGTATGTCTTTCCAGGAACTGGTAAGAAGCCTTGTTGCCGGGGAAACCCAGGAAGCTGTTATGGCGATCGAAAATTCTATCGCAGGCTCTATTCTTCCTAATTATGCATTGATCGACGAGAATGATCTGCATGTGGTTGGTGAACATTATATCCCAATTGCAATGAATATGATGGCTTTAAAAGGTCAGCAGATCGACCAGATCAAAAAAGTATATTCTCATCCCATGGCTTTACTGCAGTGTAAAGAATTCTTCAAAAAATACCCCAATATTAAATTAATTGAAGATACAGATACTGCTGAGGTTGCCAGAAGAATTTCAGAAAAACAATCAAAGCATGTAGCGGCTGTAGCAAGTACTGCGGCGGCTTCAATTTTTGGATTGGATATTCTGGCTTCAGACATTCATACAAAAAAGAGTAATTCTACTCGATTTTTGATCATCAGTAAAACCAAAAAAGAACCAAACGGCGAGAAGATCGATAAAGCTTCGTTGAAGTTTGAGTTAGAAAGTCGCACGGGGAGTTTAGTTTCAGTATTAAATATTATGCGCGATTTTGATCTAAACATGACCAAGATCCAAAGTATGCCAATTATTGAAACTCCCTGGAAATACAGCTTTTTTATCGATATCACTTTCGATGATTACGAGCGATTCTGTAAAGCGATGGAAGTTTTGGGAATGATGACCGAGCAATTAAGAATTTTTGGAACATATAAAAACAACGTTTAATAATGATACCAGCCAATAGGTTAGAACATGTAAAAGAGTACTATTTCTCTTCAAAATTAAGAGAAGTTCGTGCCTTGCAGGCCGCAGGTAAACCCATTATCAATTTAGGAATTGGTAGCCCAGATTTACCGCCACCGCCACAGGTGATTGCCGCCTTAAATGAAGGTTTAACTCAAAATGGTGCGCATCAATATCAGCCGTATAAAGGAACAGCTGATTTTAGGAATGCGATTGCCGGGTTCTATCAAAAGTATTATCAGGTATCATTAGATCCTGAAACCGAAACTATCCCATTAATGGGAAGTAAAGAGGGAATTTTGCATATTTCTATGGCCTATTTAAACGAAGGTGACGAGGTGTTAATTCCTAATCCTGGGTATCCTACCTATACTTCGGTTTCGAAATTGGTTGGTGCGAACGCGATTTTTTATGATCTAAAAGAAGAAGGAAACTGGTTGCCGAATTTCGATGAATTAGAGCAGAAAGATTTAAGTAAAGTAAAAATCATGTGGGTTAATTATCCGCATATGCCAACAGGAGCATCGGCTACAGACGAGGTTTTTGAGCAATTAATTGCTTTTGGAAAAAAGCATCAAATTCTTATTGTAAATGATAATCCATATAGTTTTATCCTGAATGAAAACCCTAAAAGCATTTTGAAGGCTGAAGGCGCTAAAGAAGTTGCGTTAGAACTGAATAGTTTGAGCAAAAGTTTTAATATGGCGGGTTGGCGTGTTGGAATGTTGAGTGGAAGCGCTAAAAACATCGATACGGTTCTAAAGGTTAAAACCAATATGGATAGTGGGATGTTTTATCCCGTGCAAGCTGGCGCTACTGCAGCATTGAAATTAGATAAAAACTGGTTCGATTCTATGAATTCGGTTTATAAAAGCCGAAGAGCGAAAATTCTGGAGTTAGCAGAAGCTTTAGAATGTACCCCGGGCGAAGAACAGGCAGGAATGTTTATTTGGTGTAAAGTTCCTGAAGGAAAATCTTCTGAAGAATTTGTAGATAACTTGTTGCACAAGCATAGCATCTTTACTGCGCCAGGTTTCATTTTTGGAGATATGGGCGAAGGTTATATTCGTTTTTCATTATGTACAGAAGAGAAAAATGTAGATGAAGCCATTAAACGAATTAAGGGATGAAAGTAAGTATAATTGGTGTAGGTCTTATTGGTGGTTCGTTTGCTTTGGCAATAAAAGAATCTTTTCCTGAAAGTAGCATTTTTGGTATCGATAAAAGCGAAGTACATGTGAAGGAAGCATTGGAGATCGGTTTTATCGATGTTGCCGGAACGATGGAAGATCTTGCCGACAGTGACGTTGCAATTGTAGCTGTGCCGGTAGATATAAGTATCAAGGTTTTAAAAGAAGCTTTAGATCATGCCGGAGATAATACTTTGATAATCGATGCCGGTTCTACAAAATTCAAATTATGTGAAGCGGTAAAGGATCATCCAAAACGAAGAAATTATTTATCGGCGCACCCTATTGCGGGAACAGAGTTTTCAGGACCTTCAGCAGCTATAAAAGATTTATACAAAGAAAAGACCAATATCGTATGTGAAGTAGAAAAAACAGCTTTTAAACTTCAGGAGCGAGGTATGGAAATCTTCAGAAAAATAGGAATGCGTATTCGATATATGGATCCAGAATCTCACGATCGCCATATTGCGTATGTGTCACATTTGTCGCATATAAGCTCTTTTATGCTGGGGAAAACAGTGCTCGAAAAAGAGAAAAATGAGCGTGATATCTTCGATTTGGCGGGAAGTGGATTTGCTTCAACGGTAAGACTGGCAAAAAGTTCGCCGGCAATGTGGTCGCCCATTTTTCAGCAGAACAAAGAAAATGTGCTGGAAACATTAAATGAATATATTCAGAATTTAAGCTCTTTTAGAGACTTGATCGCCAATGACGAATTTGGCGAAGTGTACAACGAAATGGAACGTACAAATCATATAAAATCAATTTTAAACGGAATTAGCTAAATTTTTTATCATGGAAAACAAGAAAGAATTAAGAAACTGGTTAGACGCATTTGGATTAGATCATCCGTTGGTAATCGCAGGGCCATGTAGTGCAGAGACTGAAGAGCAGGTGCTAAAAATTGCTCATCAGTTAAAAGATACCGATGCTACAGTTTTACGTGCCGGAATTTGGAAACCAAGAACAAGACCAGGAAACTTTGAAGGTGTTGGTGCTTTAGGTTTAAAATGGCTGCAAAAGGCTAAAGAAGAAACCGGAATGTTAACCACTACAGAAGTTGCGAATCCGCATCACGTGGAGTTAGCTTTAAAGCATGATGTAGATATTTTGTGGATTGGAGCAAGAACCACAGTTTCTCCTTTTATTATTCAGGAAATCGCAGATGCGCTTAAAGGTACAGATAAGCCTGTTTTAATTAAAAACCCTGTAAACCCAGATTTAGCCTTATGGCTTGGTGCGGTAGAGCGTATGTACACTGCAGATATTAAAAATCTTGGGGTGATTCACAGAGGATTCTCTAGCTACGAAAAATCGAAATATCGTAATAATCCAGAGTGGCAAATTGCGATCGAATTACAAAATAAATTCCCAGACCTTCCTTTAATTTTAGATCCTTCTCACATTGCAGGACGTCGTGATATTATTTTTGATCTTTGCCAAACTGCGCTAGATCTTAATTTCGACGGATTAATGGTAGAAACTCATTGGGATCCAGATAATGCATGGAGTGATGCTAAACAGCAAATTACTCCAGAAACTTTAGTACAGATCATGAAAGATCTAAAAATTAGAAAAGAGGTTTCTGAAAGTGAAGATTATCAGAATAAACTACAGAATCTTAGAGCGAAGATCGATATTGCAGATAATCAATTGATCGAGCTTTTGGCAAAACGTATGAAGATTTCTGAAGATATAGGTCATGTGAAAAAATCACAAAACGTGGCGATTCTTCAGACGAAACGTTGGAATGAGATTTTAGGTAAAATGGTATTAGAAGGTGAGCAGGTAGGTTTAAGTGAAGAGTTTGTTTTAAAATTATTTAAAGCTGTTCACCAGGAATCAATTAATCACCAACAGACTATTTTAGATAATTAAGCATTAAAATGATTTCTTGATTTTCCAAAATAAGATAATACCTCGTGAAATTGTGTAATTTTGCGAGGTATTTAATTAGAGGGAAACATGTAAATGAGAGGAACGGTATATAAATCTACAGGAAGTTGGTATCAGGTAAAGGCAGAGAATGGTGAATTCTATGATTGCCGTATCAAAGGTAAATTCCGTATTAAAGGGATAAAAAGTACCAATCCTGTTGCTGTTGGAGATAAGGTAGAGTTTGATCTTGAAGAAATTTCAGAACAAACCCAGGGCGTGATCAAAAAGATTAGCGATCGTGATAATTATATTATCAGGCGTTCTGTAAACCTTTCTAAGCAAACACATATTATCGCTGCCAATATCGATCAGGTTTTCCTGATGGTTACCTTAAATAATCCTCCCACTTTTACCACTTTTATTGATCGTTTTTTAGTTACTGCAGAAGCTTATCATGTAAAAGCAGTGCTTCTTTTTAATAAAATCGATACTTATAATGATGATGAACTTTTGGAGATTAAATTCCTTGCAAAAATGTATCGTGAGATTGGTTATGAATGCGTAGGAATTTCTGCAAAAAGCGGTAGAAATGTAGATAAGGTAAAAGAAATGATGTTAGGTAAAACTTCAATGTTTTCAGGGCATAGTGGTACCGGTAAATCTACGTTGATCAATGCTTTAGAACCTTCCCTGAATTTAAAAACCTTAGAAATTTCAGAACAGCATAAGCAGGGACAACATACCACGACTTTTGCTGAAATGTTCGATCTGAGTTTTGATGCCAGGATTATTGATACTCCGGGAATTAAAGGATTTGGAGTTGTAGATATTGAAAAAGAAGAGCTTGGTGATTATTTCCCTGAATTTTTTGAATTAAAACAAGATTGTAAATTTCATAATTGTCTTCATCTAAATGAGCCAAAATGCGCCGTAAAAGATGCTTTGGATGATGGTGAAATTCCGTGGTCGCGTTATAAAAGTTATTTGCAAATTATTGAAGGGGAGGATGATCCTTATCGCATAGATCAATACAAAAAATGAGAGTAGTACTTCAACGAGTAACAAAAGCTTCGGTAACTATCGAAAATCAATTGAATGCTGAAATAGGTCTCGGACTTTTATTATTAATTGGTATTGAAGCCGAAGATACTTCCGAAGATATAGAATGGCTTTGTAGAAAGATCGTGAATATGCGAATCTTTAATGATGAAGACGGCGTGATGAATAATTCACTTTTGGATATAAATGGTGATGCTATCATTGTTAGTCAGTTTACTTTACACGCCAGCACCAAGAAAGGTAATCGGCCAAGTTATATTAAGGCCGCTAAGCCAGATGTGGCCATTCCGTTATATGAGGAATTTATTCAGGTTTTCAAAAAATATCTTGGAAAAGAAGTTGGCACAGGAAAATTTGGCGCCGATATGAAGGTAGAATTATTAAATGATGGTCCGGTAACTATCTTAATAGATTCTAAAAATAAAAGTTAAAAATTCTTAAAATTTTAATATATTGCAAAACGAATATTACCAGTTTTTGCAATGAAATCTTTTTTAGTGAGCGTTATGCTCTTAAGCGGAATCCTGTGTTTTGCCCAGGAATCGTATCAAAGTATCATTCTTAAAAAAGAACTTACCGAGCATGCTAATGCGGTACTTAGGGATGAGAGCATCCTAGTTGAAGTTGAGGATGTAGATAAAATGACAGTTACCACCAGGCGAGTGGTTACCGTATTGAACAAATACGGAAATGGTTTTGTTAGAGCCTATGATTTTTATGATGATGGTGATGCGAAGATAAAGTCGCAGTCTGCCTACGTTTATAATAAAATGGGAAACGAGATCAAGAAGTATAAGCAGCGTGATTTTAAGGATCAAAGCGCTGTTGGGTCTTCTAATTTGTACTCAGATAACAGGGTGAGCTACCTGGATTATTCGCCTATGAGCTATCCTTACACGGTAGTTTACGAGAGCGAAGTACAGATGTCTACCACAGTTTTTATTCAGCCTTTTCAGCCTGTTGATGCATATTATGTAAGTGTTGAATCTAGCGAATATCAGCTAAAAAATCCAAATCATATACCACTCCGTTATCTGGAGTCTAATTTGGATAGTATTCAGGTTGAAAAAAATAATACTGAATTTGAGATTAGCTATGCGGTGAAAAATATTCCGGCCTATAAATACGAACCTTATAGTCCGCAGATCTCAGAATTAACTCCGAAAGTGAAAGTTGCTCTTGATAAGTTCAGTTTGATGGGCGTAGAGGGAACTGCAAATAATTGGACAGAGTTTGGTAAATGGCAATATGAAAACCTAATTAAAGGTAGGGACGAATTATATTCTTCAACAATAGCCGAGATCACAGCGCTGGTTAAAGACGCTGAAACCGATTACCAGAAAGCTAAACTTATTTACGAATATATGCAGGGGAAAACCCGCTATATAAGCGTTCAGTTAGGAATTGGTGGTTGGGAGCCTATTTTAGCTACAGAAGTAGATCGTGTAGGCTATGGTGATTGTAAAGGATTAACCAATTATATGAAAGCCTTACTGGCATCGCAGGGAATTAAGTCTAATTATGCGGTAGTTTATGCCGGTGATGAGCAAAAGGATATTGATCCTAAATTCGCGTCGATGCAGGGAAATCACGTGATTTTAAATGTGCCGGGAATTGCAGAAGAAGATGTTTGGCTGGAATGTACAAGTCAGTCTTTACCATTCAACTACTTAGGCGATTTTACAGATAATCGTCATGTATTATTGATCAAAGAAGATGGTGGTGAGATCGTAAAAACTCCAAATTACGAATGTGATATAAACCTGGAAGAAACGCTTTGCGAAATAGACCTTTCTGAAGATGCTTTTACGGCTAATATTAAAAAGCAAAGTAAAGGAATCCCATACGGAAACAATTATCATATCCAGGGACAAAAAGATAAGGATAAGAATATTTATTACAAAGAAGTTTTTGGAAATCTTCAGGGGATACATTTTGATCATCTAAGTTTCGAGAATGATAAAGAACAGGCAAGTTTTTCTGAAGAGTTAGAATTCACCGGAAAGAAATTCTATACCACAGCGGGAAACCGAATATTACTTCCTCTAAATTTTATAGAACCAGAAATAGACATGGTATCGCGTGACGAGGACAGGCATTATCCTGTAGAAATCTTGCGTGGTTTTACAAATAAAGATCAATTTAATTTTAAAATTCCTGAAGGTTATGCGGTGGAGGCCCTACCCGAAGCGATTAGCATAGAAACCGATTTTGGAAGTTTTAAATTCTCTGTAGAATCCTCAAAAGACGATCCAGATGTTTTAGTGGTTAAACGTTCTGTAAGCGTTAATCAGGGGCACTGGCCGGCAGACAAGTTTGGAGATTTTAGAGAGTTTTTAAACAAAATCAACATGTTGAGCAATCAAAAGGCTGTTTTGGTTAAAAACAGCTAAAAATTATTTTACTATGCGTTTAAAATTTTATCTAATTGCATTTCTCCTGGTAGGAGGTGCGATGCAGGCACAGAACTACAAATTTGGGAAGGTTTCTAAAGAAGAAGTAGAAGAAACCGAACATCCTACGAACAAAGATGCCGATGCAGCGATATTGTATAAAAAACAATATTCTTTTTACGATTACAATAGTACTACAGGACTATCTTTAGTTACAAGGTATCACTATAGAATAAAACTTTATAATGAAGACGGCTTCGATTGGGCAACCGTGCAGTTAGATGAATATAAGAGCTCGAACGACGAGGAAAAGATCTACGGAGTTAAAGGTTATACTTATAATATCCTAGATGGTAAACTGGTAGATGAAAAGTTAAGGAAAGATGAGATCTTTGACGAAGAGATCTCTAAGTATCGCGATGCTATTAAATTTACCATGCCTTCTTTACAGGCGGGTAGTGTTGTAGAATACGAATACGAAAAAAGATCACCATTTTTAACTTCTTTGGATGATACTGAATTACAGGCTACTATTCCTATTAAAATGATGGAAGTAAAAGTAGAAATACCAGAATTTTTTGGATTTGTTTCGCATTATAATCAATTAGCTTCTTTGTTTATTCCAATCGATAAAACTTCAGAGCCGTTTAATATGCATACGCAGAATAACGACTACTTGCAAACGGTTTATACGATTACAAAAGAAAATATTCCAGCGTTAAAAGAAGAAGTGTACGTAGATTACCTGTACAACTATGCGGCAAGGATTAAATGGGAATTGCAGTATACTAAATTCCCAAATCAGCCTATGGATTATTTTAGCCATAGCTGGGAAGATGTTTCTAAATCTATTTATGATGATGGTGGATATGCTACAGAGCTACGAAGAAGTAATTTCTTTAAAGATGATGTAGATGCCATTTTAGATGGAGCTTCTTCAGCTGAAGAAAAATTAGTGAGAATCTATAATTTCATCAAAAGTAAAGTTGCGTGGAACGATTACATAGGATATACAGCAGAAAACGGAATTAAGAAAGCATATAAGGAAGGGAGTGGAAACACAGGAGATATAAATCTTCTTTTAATTGCTATGTTAAGGTATGCCGGTTTAGAATCGCATCCAGTTCTTTTAAGTACAAAAAGTAATGGTGTACCGGTATTTCCAACACGATCTGGATTTAATTATGTGATCGCAGGTGTACAATTTGGGGAGCAAACACTGTTGTTAGATGCTACAGATAAAAATGCTGCTCCGGGTGAATTACCAGAAAGAGCAAGAAACTGGCAGGGTAGAATTATTAAAGATGAAGGAAAGTCTGACTGGGTTTACCTGTTACCAACCTATAAATCTAAAGAGCTTAACTACATGAACCTTCAGATCACTGAAGATCTAAAATTGAAAGGGAAATATACAGGTATTTATGAAAAACTGGTAGCTAAGAATTTTAGAGATAAATATAAAGGCATAAATGAAGAAAGTTACCTGGAGTTGCTTCAGGAAGGAAAAGGAGATATTTTAATTTCAGAATTAACCAAGGAAAATGAAGATGCAATTGGGCAGAATGTAAAAGAGGTTTATCAATTTGAGATCAATAATGGGGTAGAGGCAATTGGCGACAAACTTTATGTAAATCCTCTACTATTTTTATCAGAAAAAGAAAATCCTTTTAAAGCTGAAGAAAGAACTTATCCAATTTATTTGAATTATCCGGTAGAATATGCTTCGACCATTAATTTTATGATTCCAAAAGGTTATAAAATTGAATCACTGCCAGAGAGTGCTATGGTAAATATGAACGAGGAAGATGCCAAGTTTAAATATTTGATCACCCAAAGTTCGAATTTCTTGAGATTAGAGACTTCAATAGATCTAAATAAGTCTGTTTTTTCAGCAAATGATTATGAGCATTTAAAAAACTTTTTCGATGAAATTGTGAGTAAACATTCAGAAGCTATAGTTTTGTCTAAAATTGAAGAAGACAATGGATCTACAGAACTCACAGAAGGCCGTCGATAAATGGATAAAAGAACACGGTGTTCGATATTTTAACGAATTAACTAATATGGCGCAACTCACCGAAGAAGTTGGTGAGGTTGCGCGTATTATTGCTCGTCGCTACGGTGAGCAAAGTGAAAAAGAAAGCGATAAAGCAAAAGACCTTGGAGAAGAGCTTGCAGATGTTGTATTTGTAGTGCTTTGTCTTGCCAATCAAACCGGGGTAGATCTACAGGAAGCTTTCGATAAAAAGTTAGATCTTAAGACCAAAAGAGATCACGACAGGCATCATAATAACGAAAAGCTGAAGTAAAATGAAGTTTAAAGAAATTATGTCCAGTAAGAAATACTGGCGCTCTGTGGTTGTTCTTGGTTTTTTATTCGTGCTTATCTACAACATCGTAATGATGGTAATCGATTATGGCGGTTTTGCTTTTAAAGATTACTATCAGGATAGGATGGCAGACGGGAAAATGATTACTTTTGTTGTTGGTCAGGTTCTTGGAATGATCGTTTATGGGATGATAGTATCCTATGGTCAATTCCGAAGAAAAGAAAAAGATCAGCTTAAAAAATAAATCAATAATCTCCTCTTCCATGAAATTTAAAGTAAAGCACTCACAGGATACTGTGACCGGAGCGCTACAAATAACGGGGTCTAAAAGTGAATCGAATAGATTGCTAATTATCGAGTCGCTTTTTAAGAACCTGCAAATTTCTAATCTTTCAAATAGTGACGATACTCAGGTGATGAAAAAAGCTTTAGCTTCTAATGAAGTTGAGGTAGATATTCACCATGCTGGTACCGCAATGCGTTTTTTAACTGCATATTTTGCTGTGCAGGATGGGAGAGAGACGGTTTTAACCGGTAGCCAGCGTATGCAGGAGCGTCCTATTCAATTACTGGTAGAAGCGCTTCGATCTATGGGAGCAGAAATTTCTTATGAAAAAAATGAAGGGTATCCTCCAATCCGAATTCAGGGTAAAAAACTTCAGGCAAATTCTGTGAGTCTTCAGGCAAATATCAGTAGTCAGTATATTTCAGCATTGATGCTTATTGGAGCATCACTTCCGCAGGGATTAACTATAAATCTTGAAGGACAGGTAACCAGTACGCCTTATATTTTAATGACCTTGGAGATGTTACAGCGTTCTGGGATACAGGGAAGTTTTGAAGAAAATACTATTCAAATAGAAGCTTGCAGTGAATTATTACCAAAAACGATTCCGGTAGAATCAGATTGGAGTTCAGCTTCTTATTTTTATAGCATAGCAGCACTTGCTGAAGAAGCTGAGATAAAATTGTCGAATTACCGGGAAGAAAGTTTGCAGGGTGATTCCTGTCTTGCGAATATCTATAAGAAATTTGGGGTAGAAACAAGTTTTGGAGAAAATAGTATTACACTTAAAAAATCAAAATGTTCTAAGCCGGCGAGCATTACTGAAGATCTTAGAAACTCGCCAGATATTGCACAAACTATCGCTGTGACTTGTCTTGGTTTAGGGATAGCTTGTAAATTAACCGGATTACATACTTTAAAGATCAAAGAGACCGATAGATTGGTCGCTTTAAAAAACGAGATCGAAAAGCTAGGAGGAGAGGTGGTGATCTCTAACGATCATTTAGAATTAAAAGCCTCTGCCACATTAAAAGAAAATATTGCCATAGCAACTTACAACGATCATCGAATGGCGATGGCTTTCGCACCTATAGCATTAAAAGTACCGGTAATCATCGAAGATGCTATGGTGGTTTCTAAAAGTTATCCAGATTTTTATAATGACCTGGAAACACTAAAATTTACTATAGAAAAAGACTAATTTTAAATTAACGGCCAAATATATTCGCAATTACTTGACAACGCCTGTTTTGAGATTGTATATTTGCAGCCTTTAAAATTTCAAATATGGGAATGAAACTTTCAAACTTCAATTTCGAACTTCCACCAGAATTACTTGCTGAGTATCCTGCGGAAAATAGAGATGAAGCGCGCCTAATGGTTCTTAATCGAAAAGAGCAAACAATAGAGCATAAACAATTTAAAGACCTTATTAATTATTTTGATCCTGAAGATGTAATGGTTCTTAATAACACAAAGGTTTTTCCTGCTCGTTTGTATGGTAATAAAGAAAAAACCGGGGCGAGAATTGAAGTTTTCTTATTAAGAGAATTAAATCCTGAAACTAAACTTTGGGATGTATTGGTAGACCCAGCGCGTAAAATTAGAATTGGAAACAAACTTTATTTTGGAGAGGATGAAAGTTTAGTTGCTGAGGTTATCGATAATACAACCTCTAGAGGTAGAACACTTCGTTTTCTTTATGATGGTTCTTACGAAGATTTTAGAAGAAAGCTTAAAGAACTAGGAGAAACTCCACTTCCAAAATATATCAAGAGAGATGTTCAACCTGAAGATCAGGAGCGTTATCAAACGATCTATGCTAAAGAAGAAGGAGCAGTAGCTGCACCAACAGCAGGGCTTCACTTTTCTAAGCATTTATTAAAACGTTTAGAGATTAAAGGAATTAATTTTGCTGAAGTTACGCTTCACGTAGGATTAGGAACTTTTAGTCCGGTTGAGGTAGAAGACCTTAGCAAGCACAAAATGGATAGCGAAGAAGCATTTGTAAAAGCAGATGCAGTAGATACCATTAACAGAGCAAAATCTGAAAAGCGTAAAGTTTGTGCCGTTGGTACAACAGTAATGAGAGTTTTAGAAAGTTCTGTTTCTTCAAATCAAACTTTGAACGAGTTTGGTGGTTGGACCAACAAATTTATCTTTCCTCCTTACGATTTTAGTATAGCGAACTGTATGGTAACAAACTTCCATACGCCAAAATCTACATTATTAATGATGATCTCTGCTTTTGCCGGTCATGATTTTATGATGAGAGCCTACGAAGAGGCAGTAAAAGAAAAATACAGATTCTATACTTACGGTGACGCAATGTTGATCTTGTAAGTTTTTAGAACAAATTTTTAAAAGCCACAATTAATTAAGATTGTGGCTTTTTGCATTTAAATAAGCTTATATAGAATATCCTCAAAATCTTTGTAATTTTGCGCTGTGAAGAATAAGAAAAAAGATATACGAGCTTTAACCAAAAAGCAACTGCAGGAGTTTTTTGTAGAAAACGGTGATAAATCCTTTAGAGGTTCACAGGTTTACGAATGGCTGTGGAGTAAGGGAGCGCATACTTTCGAAGAAATGACCAACATTTCTAAACAAACCCGTACGATGCTTGCCGAGAATTTTGTGATCAATCACATTCGTGTAGATCAAATGCAGCGCAGTAGTGATGGCACGATTAAGAATGCGGTAAAACTTCATGATAATCTTACAGTAGAATCTGTTCTTATTCCTACACCAACCAGGACAACGGCCTGTGTTTCTTCTCAGGTAGGTTGTAGTTTAGATTGCCAGTTTTGTGCAACAGCACGTTTAAAACGTATGCGTAATCTTAATCCAGATGAAATTTACGATCAGGTTGTCGCTATAGATAATGAAAGTCGTTTATATTTTGATCGTCCTTTAAGCAATATTGTGTTTATGGGAATGGGAGAGCCGCTTATGAATTACAATAATGTGATGAAAGCGGTCGAAAAGATCACTTCAGACGAAGGTTTGGGAATGTCTGCTAAGCGAATAACCATTTCTACTTCTGGAGTGCCTAAAATGATCAAAAAACTGGCAGATGATGAGGCTAAAATTAAACTTGCTGTCTCTTTACATGCAGCAACCGATGAAGTTCGAACTAAGATCATGCCTTTTAATGAGACATTTCCGTTAGAAGATCTTCGAGAAGCTTTAGAATATTGGTATTCTAAAACCAAAAGCCGAATTACCTACGAGTATATTGTTTGGAAAGATGTGAACGATACCCGTAAAGATGCTATGGCTTTGGTAAGATTCTGTAAATATGTGCCTTGCAAAGTAAATCTTATTGAATATAATCCAATAGATGATGGAGATTTTCAACAGGCATCTTCTCAGGCCACAGATATGTATCAGCAATTATTGGAGCGAAACGGAATTACAGTTACCGTAAGACGATCTCGCGGAAAAGATATCGATGCAGCTTGTGGTCAACTAGCAAATAAATCGGCTTCATAAATGATCTTCAATTTCCCGAATTAAGCTATCTTTGCGGACTTTATGAAGATAATCTCTCAAATAAAACTTCCGGTTGAAAGAGAAATGGAACTTTTCGAAAAAAAGTTCTTCCAATCGATGTCTTCTAAAGTTGCGCTTTTAAATCGAATTACACACTACATTGTAAATCGAAAAGGAAAGCAAATGCGGCCCATGTTCGTTTTTTTGGTAGCAAAGATGGTTTCTGATGGAAAAGTGAACGAGCGGACGTATAGAGGCGCTTCTGTTATCGAATTAATTCATACTGCTACCCTGGTTCACGATGATGTCGTGGATGATAGTAATCGTAGAAGAGGTTTTTTCAGCATAAATGCTTTATGGAAAAACAAGATCGCTGTTTTAGTTGGTGATTACTTGTTGTCTAAAGGATTGCTTCTTTCTATCGATAATAACGATTTTGATTTGCTGAAGATTATTTCTGTAGCGGTTAGAGAGATGAGTGAAGGTGAACTATTGCAAATTGAAAAAGCCAGGCGTTTAGATATTACTGAAGATGTTTATTACGATATAATTCGGCAAAAAACAGCAACGCTTATTGCGGCTTGTTGTAGCTTAGGCGCTGCTTCAGTTAAACCTGATTCTGAAGAAGTAGAAACCATGCGCCGATTTGGAGAGCTTATAGGAATGGCTTTCCAGATAAAAGATGATCTTTTTGATTACGGCGAAGAAAAAATAGGAAAACCTACCGGAATCGATATTAAAGAGCAAAAAATGACGTTGCCGTTAATTTATGCGCTTAATAATTCAGATAAGAAAGAAAAGGCCTGGGTAATCAATTCGGTTAAGAATCATAATAAAGATAAAAAGCGCGTTAAAGAGGTGATCGCTTTTGTAAAAGAAAAGGGTGGTTTAGAGTACGCCACTTCTCAAATGATCGCTTTTCAGGAGGAAGCTTTAAAAATACTTGAAGAATATCCACAATCTCAGTATAAAGATTCTCTGGAATTGATGGTAAATTATGTAATTGAAAGGAAAAAATAAAGGCTGCGAATTTGCAGCCTTTTTAGTTTTTACAAGATACGATTATAGATCGTCATTAGCTTCTTCTCCATTCACATCGTCTGTTTCGTGAATTTCTTTATCAACTTCTTCTTTTACCTTATCGGCACCTTCTTCGATCTTTTCTCCAGCATGCTCTACATTATCTTCGATATCTTCTCCGATAGCTTCAATAGCCTCTTCTGTTTTTTCTCCGGTAGATTCTCTACATGACTGGAAGGTAAATGCAAAAGCTGCAACAAAGACAGATAAAATTAATTTTTTCATGATTATTTAGTTTTTGGTTGGCACCGCCATAGGGTATAATACCCAGAGGCTTGCCTCGAAATTAAAATTTTGTTTCCAACGAATGCTTAGAGGGCGTGCCCCGAGGTAGTTTACTTTTATTTAAACCTAAAAAAAGCCACTACGACGAGTGGCTTTTTTATAATTTTCTTCAAAGGAAGAGAGAATTACATGTCGTCGTTGTCCTCTACTTCGTCTTCAACTTCTTGTCCTGCTTCTTCGATTTCGTCACCAGCTTCGTCAATTGCGTCCTCAGTTTCTTGAGCAGCTTCATCAACTCCGCTTTCTACATCTTCACCCATTTGTTCCATGGTATCTTCTGCACTTTCTTCAGTAGTTTCTCTACAAGAGTACATAGAAATTGTCATAGTTGCTACAGCAAATAATAAGAATAATTTTTTCATCGTTATAATGTTTAATTAGTTGAACAAACAAATGTAAACTAATTTTCATTACATGATAATAGTCTTTTCCGTTAAATATTTCCAATAACGTTTTGGTACATGTTGTAGGTGTAATTTGGTGTTTTTTCGGGATTTTATGTTGCTAGCGTCGAAATATGATTTCCATAATTTTTGAAAGCTTATTTCGTCTTCGTGAAGAATATTAGTGTTTTTTTTTGAATTATTTTTAAAATCTAGGCTGATTGGTGTTACTTTATTTAAGTTGTAATAAAGCCCAAATTGCCGTTTTTCGTCATAAATTATCCATTGTTGATCGGCATATCTATTCTTAAAATGTTTTAAAATTAGGGGTAAAACGTTAAAATCTGGGGCAATTTTTGTGAAAAAAATTCCATCTTTTAGCAGTTCAAATCTTATAAAAGCTTCCATTCTGTGCTTTTCGCGACCAACTTTTCTATCTATTTGGGCGATTTTGAGTATTGGAGGATGCGAAAAATCATCTGAAAGATCTGTTTTTTGCTCAAAAATATGCTTGAAAAAATCTACAATTAAGAGTTCTACACCCGGAATTTCAGACAAAAATGCGCGATAGATTCGGTGAACAGCTTTTTTAGAAGTATACTTTTTAAAGCTTTCCAGAACTCGCCCAGATTTTTCTTCGTCTGTAATTACATGTTCTTGGTTTGCAAAAAAGTCATTTTGATTATAGCCTTCTGGATAAATACTATATTCGGTTAATTTTTCTTCATAGATCTGGAAGATACAGGTTAGCAAACCTTTAAAAGTCCCATCGTAGATTAAAATCTTAGGATGCATGGTCAAATAGGTTTAGCTGAGTAGAATAGTCTTTCCTAAATTTACTAGAACTTGTTTTTATAATCTTCGATTTTATTTGTTCTGGGGTCCAATCTTTTCTTTCCCAT
Organism: Zunongwangia mangrovi; assembly: GCF_900112105.1. Lineage (GTDB taxonomy): Bacteria > Bacteroidota > Bacteroidia > Flavobacteriales > Flavobacteriaceae > Zunongwangia > Zunongwangia mangrovi. The sequence continues at coordinate 1,352,720 of NZ_FOKV01000001.1, forward strand.
AATCTGGAATCGCAAACTATAAAGTACTTTGCTCTGTTTAATGCGATTCCTATAGCTTTTAGATGTTCCCAGTTTAATTTACGATATTTTCTGGCTTGCAGGATCTTAAAAACAGATCGCATTCCCAGACCTGGAATCCTGGCAAGCATAGATTTATCTGCAGTATTAATATTTACAGGAAATAAATGCTGATTACGTAGTGCCCAGCTTAATTTTGGATCGATATCCAAATCTAAGTTAGGGTGATCATTATTTAATAGTTCTCTTATATCAAAACCATAGAATCTAAGAAGCCAATCTGTTTGATATAATCTATTCTCCCTTAGCATAGGAACTTGAGAAGTTATGGCTGGTAGCCGGGGATCTGTCGTGATAGGAACATAGCCAGAATAATAAACACGTTTCATATTATACTGCTTGTAATAGTAATTGGCAGAATACATAATATCACGGTCACTTTCTCCCGTTGCACCTACGATCATTTGTGTGCTTTGACCTGCCGGCGCATATTTGGGAGTACTCTTTATAAACTTTCTTTCGTTTTTAAATTGAATGATCTCATTTTTAACCTTTAGCATAGGTTTGGTAAAATCTTCGTGTTTTTTCTCTGGAGCGAGAAGTTTCAAGCCAGATACTGTAGGTACTTCAATATTTACGCTTAATCGGTCTGCATAGAGTCCGGCTTCACGCATTAGTTCATCACTGGCTCCCGGTATGGATTTTAGGTGTATGTAGCCATTAAAATTTTCTTCTTCTCTAAGTTTTTTAGCTACTCTAATTAATCGTTCCATCGTATGATCCGGACTTTTAAAAATTCCTGAACTTAGAAAAAGGCCTTCTATATAATTTCGACGATAAAAATTAATAGTAAGATCGACTACTTCCTGAACCTTAAATGCAGCTCGTTTTATATCATTACTTCGTCTGGTTACGCAATACGCGCAATCGAAAATACAATGATTGGTAAGTAAGATCTTTAAAAGAGATACGCAGCGTCCATCTTCAGTATAACTATGGCAAATTCCCATTCCAGAGGAATCTCCAAGTCCGTTTTTAGTATTCTTTCGATTACTACCGCTGCTTGAGCACGAGACATCGTATTTTGCTGCGTCTGCTAAAATTTCTAATTTCTCTTTAATTCTATCGAAATTCATTCTACCAATTTTTCCAAAAATAGGAAAAAATCCAATAATTAGGATATTATCCTTTGTTAATCTTTCTTTGTTACGATTACGCTTTTTATAGGCTTATAATATTGTAGATTTGTAGCATGGGAAAAGCTAATTTTAGTTGCACAAATGCTTATTTTTCAAAACTATTTACTGTGTTTTTAGTTTTGATAATCAATTGTTTAATGCTATGCAGCGCTACTGCACAACAATTAAATCCACCTATACAAAATTATTCTTCTATAGATTATGATGCGGCAAGTCAAAATTGGGATGTTTCCATCAATGATGCAGGAATTATTTACGTAGCAAACAATCGTGGATTGTTAGTATATAATGGTCAAACATGGAAGTTGTACAGTTTAAATTCTGGAGCGATCATTCGTTCAGTGTATACATATAAGGATAAGATCTTTACCGGATCGTACAGGGAATTTGGATACTGGAAGCAAAATGAAATGGGAACTTATACTTATCATTCCTTAAAATCGCTTTTTAAAAATATAGATCTTAGTGATGAGGAATTTTGGGGAATCATTGCTTATAAAGGTGACATCTATTTTAGATCCTTTGGTGGTTTTTATAAATACGATGGTGAAAAGATCAAAAAAATTGCAAGTGGTGTTTTTACCAATATTCAGCACTTTAAAGGTAGACTTTTAGTTTCTAAAGGTCGAGATGGGATTTTTTATCTCGATAATACCGATACACTTAAATTTTATCAGCCTTCAGAAAAACTCATAGGAATCACCGTTGCTGATATTGTTCTGCATAGTGGCAAACTCTACGTAGGTAGCAAGGAACAACTTTTTTCATTAAATGAAGATCTTAATGAATTTGAGTTGTTACCTGAAAAGGTAAACGAATTTATAGGTAGATCTGAATTAAATAAGCTCATAAGTTTACCTAATGGTGATCTAATAATAGGAACTTTGAAAAATGGACTTCTAAAATGGAATAGTCAAAACGGGAATTACCAAATTTTCGATAGATCTAACGGATTGCAGAACAATACGATACTTTCCATGGATTATTTTAAAGGTAATCTATGGTTAGGTCTCGATAATGGGCTTGATCGAATAGATATCGATTCTCCTATAAGTTTTTATACCGATACTTCGGGAGAATTGGGTGCGGTTTATGATCTTGTGAACGATTCAGATCAAATGTTTTTGGCCAGTAATACCGGTGTATATCGACTCGCTGATGATAAATTAAAACTGATTGAAGGAGCCGAAGGCCATTCCTGGAATCTAGAAAGCGTAGAAGGCCAAATAATAAGCAATAGTAATTCGGGTACATTAAAGATCGATACTCATACTGCTGAAGTTATTGATAATTCTACCGGTAGTTTTTATACGCAGATTGCACCTTCTGGTAAATTACTTATTGGGACCTATACTGGTATTATTAAGTTTTCTGATGAGACAATCTCTAAAGTAGATAGTTTAAATTTCCCGGTAAGAAAGATCATCTTCGAAAATGAAAATACTTTATGGGCAGCACATCCATATGAAGGCGTATATCGTGTTATTCTTTCTGATAGTCTAAAAGTAGCCGAATTGGTGTCTGAAATTTCCAGCGTAAGTAATTCGTCGAATGTTAATCCTCAAATATTTAAAATTAATAATCAGATCGCTGTTTTTTCTGACGATAAATGGCTTAAATACAATGCGTTTAAAGATAGTCTGGAAGTTTTTAAGGAATTAAAAATCCTTGATGGATATAAATTACTGGAAGAAATAAATGATGAATATTGGTTTATAAATACCAAAACAAATGATCTTTTGTTTACAAATTTGAAAGAAAAACAGTTGATCTTACCTTCTTGGCGTTTGGACAATCGTTTAGTAAAGGGCTATGAGCAAATGACGGCGGTTTCAGACTCTGTGTTTTATATCAGCTTAAAAGATGGTTTTGCACGTTTAGATCTTAGCAAACTTTTAAAAGAACAATCTGGATTGTTTATTTCTGACCCTTTTGTTACTGGGCTAGAAGATATAGAGAATAAATATGCCTTAACTGAACAGGCAGAAATTCCTTTTAAAAATGCTAGTTTAATAAGATTTGATATAGGTCTACCATTTTCTGATGCGCGAGAAGTAGGATATCATCTTATTGGAAACGATACGATCTCTGGGGTTGTGAATAACGGTAAACTTGAATTTCAGAATTTAGATTATGGTGAATACGATTTGGCGCTATACCCTTTAGGAAGCAGATCTGATAATTCTAAAGTTTTCAGCTTTTCGATCTTACCGCCATGGTACCTATCTCTTTGGATGAAATCAGCTTATCTTGTGCTGTTTTTATGCGGAATAGCTCTGATTTTTTTGTATAACAGAAGACGTCTTAAAAAGCATCAATTGCTTATTGAGCAAAAATTTGAAAAAGAGCATAAAGAACGTATCGATAGGTTAGAGCGGGAACGTTTAATGGACGAGATCGATATGAAACGTAAAGAATTAGCCAATACAACCATGATGGCGGCTAAGAAGAACGAAGTGCTAATGGAGATACAGGGAGAACTAAATAAAGATAAGGCAAAAATTAACCAATATCGTCTTAAGCACATTATGAATAAAATTAATGGAGCTGTAAAAAGTAAGGATGAATGGCAGGTTTTTGAAACGAATTTCAATGAAATTCACGAAGATTTTTTCAAAGACCTTCTGGAGACTTATCCTAAATTAACGAGTAAAGATTTAAAGCTTTGTTCTTACTTAAAAATGAATCTGACATCAAAAGAAATTGCTCCATTAATGGGAATTTCAGTTAGGGGTGTAGAAGTACATCGCTATCGTCTTCGGAAAAAAATGGATTTGGATAAGAACGAGAATCTGACAAATTTTCTTATTAAAAATTTCTAAAATTTCAAAATTTAGCCTTCTTTTTTAGAATTCAGCACTACATCATTACTACATCATACATTAATTTTGGTATTTTTTATTTACTTCAAATTAGTTTTAAATATCTGTATTTCAGATATATATAAATTAAAATTCAATGATGTATAGGATGTGTACTACATCGTTTGCGAAAAATAAGCACCTACCTGTATCTTTCGGCAAAATTAAGTAAACATCAAACCGTATGAGATTCAAATTAATTACTGTTTTCGTCATGCTTTTATCCTATATAGGTATGGCGCAGGAGACAAAAACCATTAGCGGTACTGTATCAGATAGTACAGATGTGCCGTTACCTGGTGCCCAACTAAAAGTACAGGGGAAGGAAATTTTTACCGTAACAGACTTTGACGGTAACTTTACTCTGGAAGATGTAGAAGAGGGCGATGTATTTAGAATAACTTTCTTAGGATTTCAACCAAAAGAAGTAACTGTAGGAACAGAGAATGAATATAATGTAGTACTACAAGAAGAAGCTGCGTCTTTAAATGAGGTTGTAGTAATTGGATATGGGGAGGCAGAGTCTCGAGATCTTGCCGGGACCATAAGTAATTTAAAGGCCGAAGAAATTAATGATTCACCAACTACTTCAGCATTACAAGCAGCACAGGGTAAACTACCTGGTGTTCAAGTAATCAATAATGGTTCGCCGGGTTCTGTTGGTAATGTAAGAATTAGAGGTGCAATTTCAGTTCTTGGTGGAGCAGATCCTTTATATGTTGTGGATGGTGTGATCACACAGGATATTAGTGGTATCGCAAACTCAGATATCGAAAGCTTCGATGTTTTAAAGGATGCTTCTTCAACTGCTATTTATGGTGCTCGTGGCGCAAACGGTGTAGTTTTAATTACCACTAAATCAGGTAAGGGGAAGATGAAAGTTTCTTTATCTTCAACTACCGGTATCAATACCTTAGTAAATGGTGTTGATATGGCCAATGCGCAGGAGTATGCACAATATACTAACGAAGCATTAACCAGAACAGGAAATGATCCTGCTTTTACAGTTTCAGAAATTTCTGGCCTGCAAACAACAGATTGGATGGATGAGATCACAAGAGAAGGTCTTTTCCAAAACTATAATCTATCTGTTTCTGGAAGTAAGGAAGATATCGATTACTACGTATCTGCAAATTATATGGATGAAGAAGGGATTCTTCAGGATAATGATTACGAGCGTTTAACTGTTCGATTAAATAATACTTACCATTTAAGCGAAAATATAAGATTTGGGCATAACGTAAGTTTAGTGAGACAAAGAGGTTTTAATCCATCTTTTTCAAACTTTACTAACGCCTACAAACAGGCACCACACATTCCTGTTCGCGGTGAGGATGGTAATTATAGAACTACTAACCTAAATAACGTAGGAAACCCTGTAGCAAATATCGACAATAACCAAAACGTAAACGAACAGGTTAGAATTTTAGGAAATGCATGGGGAGAAGTTGATATTTTCGACTGGTTATCTTTCCGCTCTAGTATTGGTGTAAATGTTCTTAGAGAAAAGAGCAGAAACTATGGTGCTAGATACATCGTAGGTAACGAAAGTGGAACTCAAATTCTTAACCAAAATCAGGTTTTAAACGTTCGTGATTATGATGAAGAACGTTTTAACTGGGATAACTTCTTAACATTCGATAAGAAATTTGGTAAGCATGATGTGAACCTTACTTTAGGTTTAACTTCAGAGCGTTTAGCGTCAGAAGCTTTTGAAGGTTCCCGTCGTGGTGTGCCACCATCTGATAATCTTTTATACTTAGGAATAGGAGAACAGGAAGGACAAACAATCGATCATGTAGGTGACCGTTCTACACGTTTGGCTTACTTCTCTAGATTGTTATATAACTTTGATAAGCGTTATGTATTTAATGCCACTATTCGTAGAGAAGGTTCATCTAAATTTGCAGAGTCTGAAAGAATTAGATATTATCCTTCTTTTGGTGTAGCATGGAACATCGATAACGAAGCTTTCTTTGCAAACCAAAATTTCTTAAGCAATCTTAAAGTAAGAGGTAGTTACGGTTTAGTAGGTAACGACCGTATCGATTCTGGATTATTTCTTCAATTGATCGACTTTAGCGCTTATCCATTTCCAAATGGTGTAGCGATAGGGGGATCTTCAATTCAGCAATATGATGAAAATCTTACCTGGGAAACTACAACAGAGCTGGATCTAGGTATCGAATTTGGAATGTTGGATAATCGCTTAACAGGTGAATTTACCTATTATGATAAAGAAACAGAGGATATTTTATTCCCACTTTCTTTACCACAAACATCTGGTGATGATAGTTTCGTAACCAACGCCGGTAGTATTGAAAATAAAGGTATCGAGTTCGCTTTAAATTGGAGTGATGCTTCAGAAAGTGGAGACTTTAGCTATAATGTTGGATTCAATATCACTAAAAACGAGAACGAATTAACCAATATTAACCCGGTTGTAGAAAATGCTATTCCTTTTATAGATAGTGGAGATCTAGGAAATGGTCAAATCGTTACAAGAACTGTAGAAGGTAATGAACTGGGAACTTTTTGGTTATATAAAGCAGACGGTGTTTTCACAAGCCAGTCAGAGATTGATAATAGTGCCCAGCCAGGAGCGCGTGTAGGAGATTTTAGATATGTAGATACTAACGGAGACGGTTCTATCACTCAGACTGATAGACAATATATGGGATCTTACCAACCAGATTTTTATTACGGAATCAACTTAGGTGTAACCTATAAGCAAGTAGATTTCTCTACTTCGTTATTCGGAAACGTTGGGAATAAAGTATTTAACGGTCTAAGAGCACAAAGATTTAGTGGAGAGAATATCGATGCCGACCTATTTGGAGAAAGATATACAGGTGGAGATAGCGGTAACGGAGGTCCTGCGGCGTTTAACGCTGTGCCACTTCCTTCAGATTATTATCTGGAAGATGGAGACTTCTTAAGAGTGAACAACATTACTGTTGGATACAATTTTAGTGATGATATTCTTGAATCGATTCAACTTTCACGTTTAAGAGTGTATGCAACAGCGCAAAACGCACTAACGTTTACAAAATACAGCGGATTTAATCCTGAATTACCAAGAGGTATTCTTGATAGCGGTTTAGAATTGGATGCTTATCCAACAACAGCAAAATTCCTTTTAGGATTAAATATTGACTTTTAAAAAATACTATGACAATGAAAAATTTAAGAATTCAATATAAAACCATGACGAAAGCTTTAGTTGCAGTTTCTGCACTATTAGCCATGTCATGTTCAGATGATTATTTAGATGTAGCGCCAGAAGGGCAAGCTACAACCGGCAGTGGATATTTTCAGGGAGAGAATGTAGATCAGGCTATCGTTGCTTCTTATGCACATTTGCAGGATTACAGTCAGCATTCTTTCTCTTATTCTGGTATTTTCAGTATTGCATCAGACGACGCGGATAAAGGGAGTGCACCAGGAGATACCGGTACAGATAAAGATAAATTAGATAATTTTACTCACGAGGCTACAGATGTTTCTGTTGCTGGTCTTTGGGGAGCAAATTATCGCGGCGTAGCTACTGCAAACACAGGAATCGATATTGTAAATGAGCCGGCAAACAATTTGTCTGAATCTACTATTGCAGAATATCAGGCAGAATTCAAATTCTTTAGAGCTTACCATTATTTTACACTAGTTCGTGTATTTGGAGGTGTGCCAATTATTACTGAAGAAACAGATCCTAATGATCAGGAAGCTTTATTGGTAAGAGATAGCCGTGAAGATGTTTACAGTTTTATTGTAGAAGATCTTACTGAAGCTTCAGAAAATCTACCTGAGACTGCTGCGCAGGTGGGTAGAGTAACACAAGGGACTGCAAAAAGTTTGCTTGCGAAAGTACAAATGTACCAGGGCAACTGGCAGGAAGTTCTAGAGTTAACAAACGAGGTGATCGCTTCAGGACAGTATGCACTGCATCCTAACTACGAAGAACTTTGGAGAATTCAGAATGAAAATACTGTAGAGTCTATTTTCGAAGTTCAGGGAAGTGCTTCAGAAAATTTAGGAATCGATAATATGGCTGTTCACCACGGAGTAAGAGGTCAGTGGGGATGGGGATTCGATGTTCCTTCACAAAGTTTAGTAGATGCTTACGAAGCTGCAGACGATCAAATTCGTATGGATGCAACCATTATTTTCCGCGGAGAAGAAATGTACGACAACTATTTGTATGAAGATGATCCTAATCTAACTGCAGTAGTTAGTGAAGATGCTCCAAACCCTTACTATAGTGAGAAAATGTATTTTGGGCCAGAGAATGCAAGTGCTTTGGACAAAAACCTTATCATTCTGCGTTATGCTGAAGTTCTTTTAATGAATGCTGAAGCAAATAACGAATTAGGAAATTCTGCTGCTGCTCTAGAAAGTTTAAATATGGTAAGATCCAGAGTAGAATTGCCAGCCATTAACACTACTTCTCAATCTGAATTAAGAGATATTATCTGGACAGAAAGAAGATTAGAATTTGGTATGGAGTTCGATCGTTATTTCGACGTCATTCGCCAGGGTAGAGGACAGGAAGTTTTTGGGCCGCTTGGATTCCAGGCCAACAAAAATGAAGTTTTCCCAATACCTCAGGATCAGATAAGCCTTTCAGGAGGATTATTAGAACAAAATCCTGGATACTAATAAATCTATTAAAAGGTGTTTCGGGAGTTTCTCGAAACACCTTTCTTATTTTAAGCTTAACCGATGAATCTAAAAAAACACCTTATATATCTTCTGTTTTTAGGTTTTGCATTCACCGCATGCAACGACACTTCAAAAAACAATTCAGAAGAGACTTCACAAAAAACTGCTCAGGATTCAACTAAACTGAGTGAAGAAGCCTTGTTGGACACCGTCCAGAAGCAAACATTAAAATATTTCTGGGATTTTGCTGAACCTAATAGCGGGATGGCCAGAGAACGATATCATCCTAACGGAGATTATCCAAATAACGATCCGGATATTGTAACCACGGGAGGATCTGGATTTGGATTAATGGCAATAGTTGCGGGGATCGAAAGAGGATTTATTCCGCGAGAAGAAGCCGTGCAACGCTTAGATAAAATTGCCACTTTTTTAGAAAAAACACCAAAATATCACGGTGCTTTCCCACATTGGATAAACGGAAGAACCGCCGGAACACAAGAATTTGGTTCAGATAGTAAAGATAACGGAGGCGATATTGTAGAAACCTCGTTTTTAGCGCAGGGATTTATTGTGGTGCGCCAGTATTTGCAGGATGGAAATGAAGAGGAAAAAGCTGTAGCAGCCAAATTCGATAATTTATGGCAAAATATTGAGTGGGATTGGTACACCAATAATAAAAACGGAATCTTTTGGCACTGGTCGCCAGATTATGAATTTCAGAAGAACTTTATGATTGAAGGTTATAACGAATGTCTTATTACTTATGTGATGGCTGCCAGTTCTCCAGATCACGCGATCAAACCTGCCGTTTACCACGATGGTTGGGCAAGAAGCGGAAATATCACAACCGATAAGAAAGCATACGGAATTCCGCTAATATTAAAATTCAATACTGTTGGCGATAAAGCAGGGCCATTGTTTTGGGCACATTATTCATATTTAGGCTTAAATCCAAAAGGACTTAGTGATCGTTACGCCAATTATTGGGACCTAAATGTAAACCATAGCAAGATCAATTATGAGTATGCGCAGGAAAACCCTAATAATTATAAAACTTACAGTGAAAATAGCTGGGGATTAACTGCAAGTTATACTAAAAATGAAGATGGTAGCGTAGGTTACGCAGCACATTCACCAGATGATGATCACGGAGTGGTTTCTCCAACTGCTGCCGTAAGTTCTATTCCTTATACTCCGGAAGAAAGCTTAAGAGCGATAAGATATTTTTACGAAGATCAAAACGATCTACTTTGGGGACCTGCCGGTTTTTACGATGCCTTCAGCTTAGATGGTGGCGATTGGGTTGCTGAAAGATATTTAGCGATCGACCAGGGACCAATGATGGTGATGATCGAGAATTATCGTAGCGGACTTATTTGGGATCTATTTATGAGTTCTCCTGAAGTTCAACAGGGATTAGAAAAACTAGAGTTTACCCATTAAAAAATTGATGATGAAATTATCGAATATCGCATTACTAGGATTATTTATTTTCTTCGGAATTACTGCGGAAGCTCAAACTGCGGGTATTTCAGAAAATCAGTTTAAAGAAAAAGTAGAGATTCCTGTAGATATGGGTTACCTGCTGTACAAACCTGAAGCTTATAAAAAATCTAAAGAAGATTATCCATTGATTGTTTTTCTACATGGTGCCGGCGAACGAGGTACAGATCTTCAGAAGGTAAAAGTTAATGGGCCTTTTCAGTATTTAAAAGAGGGAAATGAGATTGATGCGGTAATGCTAGCACCGCAATGTCCTGCTGAAACCTACTGGCAGCCAGATGAAGTAGCTGCTTTGGTAAAAAAAATTATCAAAGAAGAACGAATCGATCCAAGTAGGGTTTACTTAACAGGTTTAAGTATGGGCGGTTATGGCGTTTGGGCTACGGGAGGTAAATATCCAGAATTGTTTGCTGCGATGGCTCCGGTTTGTGGGGCGATCTACAGGCCAATTTATCGCAACGCGCAACATCTTCAAAACATGCCTATCTGGGTTTTTCACGGTGCGATGGACGATGTGGTTTTGCCAGAGAATAGTAATAAAATGGTGATGGCGTTAAAGCAATCGGGAAATCAGGATGTAAAATACACGATCTATCCTTTTGCGAACCACAATAGCTGGACAGAAACCTATAATAATCCAGAATTATACGATTGGCTGCTAAATCAGAAAAAAGAAAAATAATGAAACTTAGATTCCTGTATTTCGTTGTTTTGATCAGCTTTTTTTCCTGTAAAGAAGAAAAGGGAAATGCTGCTGAAGAAAAATCTACTTCTAAAAAGCCTAATATCGTCTTTATAATGGCCGATGATCATGCGGTAAAAGCGATTAGTGCCTACGGAAGTGAAATAGGGAAACTGGCGCCAACGCCTAATATCGATCGATTAGCTACAAACGGAGCGATATTTCGCCAGAATTACAACACAAATTCACTTTGTGGGCCAAGTAGAGCGGTGATCTTAACTGGGAAGCATAGTCATGAAAATGGCTTTAGAATGAATGGTGAGCAGTTTGATAATTCGCAGCAAACCATGCCAAAGATTTTCAGAAATAATGGGTATCAAACTGCGGTGATCGGGAAATGGCATTTAGCCGGAAAACCAACCGGATTTGATTACTGGAAAATTTTAGAAGACCAGGGGAAATATTATAATCCCGATTTTATTACGGAAGAGGATACTGCCAGAGTTGAAGGTTATGCAACAGATCTTATTACAGATTACTCGTTAGATTGGTTAAAACAACGAGATACGTCGAAGCCGTTTTTCTTAATGGTGCAACACAAAGCACCGCATCGTAACTGGATGCCTGCTTTGCGCCACGTCAATAAATATGATTCGTTTCAATTTCCTTTGCCAGATTCGTATTTCCCAGATTTTGAAAACCAGGAAGCTGCTGAAGAACAGTTGATGACCATTTACGAGGATATGTACGAAGGTCATGATCTTAAAATGAGTAAAGCAAAAGGAACAGATGAATTGGCAAGCAATCCCTGGACAGACGATTTTGATCGCATGACGGCTGAGCAACGTAATCAATGGAATGAAGCATACCGCCCCGAAAATGATGCTTTTTGGGAAAAGGATTTGCATGACGAAGATCTGGCCAGGTACAAAGGGCAGCGTTATTTAAAGGATTATATGGCAACCATAGCTTCAGTAGACGAAGGAGTGGGTAGAATTTTAGATTATTTGGAATCTCAGGGATTAGATGAAAATACGCTGGTGGTCTATACTTCAGATCAGGGTTTTTATCTGGGTGAAAACGGATGGTTCGATAAACGATTTATGTACGAGCCTTCATTTAGAATGCCATTGCTAATGCAACTTCCGGGGGAAATTCCGCAGCAATCTGAAGTAAATGCTATGACTCAGAATCTCGATTTTGCCCCAACATTTTTAGATATGGCCGGTATCGAAATCCCAGAGGATATGCAGGGAATCTCATTTAAAGATGTGGTTTTTGGCCAAAAAGAAGAGTTGGATCGTGATGCGATCTATTATCATTATTACGATTGGCCGGCTTTTCACATGGTAAAACGTCACTACGGAATTAAAACCGAACGCTATAAGATCATGCATTTTTATGATGATAACGATGCCTGGGAGTTTTATGATCTTCAGGAGGATCCAAAAGAAAAAAATAACCTGATCGATAATCCAGAGTATCAGGGAGAAATAGAAATGATGAAGCAAAAACTGGATTCTGTTCAGCAATATTATAGTGTAACTGAAAAGGAATTTGAAAAAGCTTCAGAAAAAAATATAGAAAATGCCTACAGAAATTTCGAGAGAATGCGTGGCAAACCTATAGAATAATTTTAGTACAACCCTAAATAGAATTACATGATAAAGAAAAGTTTAATCACATTTTCGCTAATTACAGGATGCTTTTTTGCCCCAACAAAAAGCCTACAAGCGCAAACTGATGAATCTAAAATGGATGCAAAGGTCGATGAGATCTTAGCTGAAATGACCATCGAAGAAAAGATAGGTCAGCTTAACCTACTTAATCCCGGTGGCGGTGTTGCTACCGGTGCAGTGGTAAGTGATAATGTGCAACAAAAAATTAAAGACGGGGAAGTAGGCGGACTTTTTGGTGTTGCTGGTCCCGATAAAATTAAAATTGCACAAGATTATGCCGTGAATGATACCCGATTGGGAATTCCGTTGCTAATTGGATCAGATGTGATTCATGGTTATAAAACCACCTTTCCAATTCCGTTAGGAACCGCAGCAAGCTGGGATTTGGAGATGATCAAAAGAACTGCTGAAATTGCTGCTCAGGAAGCTACGGCAGACGGGATCAACTGGAATTTCTCACCGATGGTAGATATCGCTCGCGATCCAAGATGGGGGAGAATTGCTGAAGGTGCCGGTGAAGATCCTTATTTAGGTTCTCAAATCGCAAAGGCTATGGTAGAAGGTTACCAGGGAGACGATCTTACCAAAGAAAACACTATGATCGCTACGGTAAAACATTTTGCCTTATACGGAGCTTCAGAAGCAGGTCGTGATTATAATACGACAGATATGAGTAGAGTGAAAATGTTCAATGAATATTTGCCTCCTTATAAAGCGGCGATCGATGCGGGTGCAGGAAGTGTGATGAGTTCTTTTAACGATGTTGATGGTGTACCGGCAACCGGGAATAAGTGGTTGTTAACCGATCTACTTCGTGATCAGTGGGGATTTGATGGTTTTGTAACTTCAGATTATACTTCTTTAAATGAAATGATCGCTCACGGAATGGGAGATCTTCAGGCAGTTTCAGCATTAGCCTTAAAAGCCGGGTTGGATATGGATATGGTTGGAGAAGGTTTTTTACAAACGCTGAAAAAATCTTTAGATGAAGGTAAGGTAACCGAAGAAGAAATTACCACCGCTGCACGCCGAATCTTAGAAGCGAAATATAAGCTTGGTCTTTTTGAAGATCCTTATAAATATTTAGATGAAAGCCGACCAGAAAAGGATATTCTTTCTGAAGAAAACAGAGCTTTTTCACGAAAAGTGGCTGCGCATTCTTTTGTATTACTTAAGAAAGATGCCGGAGTTTTTCCACTTAAAAAAGATGCGAAAATTGCCCTTGTTGGACCTTTAGCGAATAACAAAAATAATATGTTAGGAACCTGGGCACCAACTGGTGATCCACAACTTTCTGTTCCGGTTTTAGAAGGGATAAAAAATGTAGCGCCAAAGGCTAAAGTAAGCTACGCGCAGGGAGCAAATATTACGAATGATGCCCAATTAGCTGAAAATATTAATGTTTTTGGTCCTCGTGCTGAAATTAGTGAGACTTCTCCTGAAAAAATGTTGGAAGAAGCGATAAAAGTGGCTAAAAAATCTGATGTTATTGTAGCTGTAGTTGGTGAAGCCACTGAAATGAGTGGCGAAGCTGCCAGTAGAACTAATTTACTGATTCCTGAAAGTCAGAAAAAAATGATCCGCGAATTGGCCAAAATCGGTAAGCCGATGGCGCTGGTTTTAATGAGTGGTCGTCCTTTAAATATTTCAGAAGAATCTGAAATGGATCTTGATATTCTTCAGGTTTGGCATCCAGGTGTAGAAGCAGGAAATGCAATAGCCGATGTTATTTTTGGAGATTATAATCCTTCAGGAAAAATTACGGCATCATGGCCAAGAAATGTTGGTCAGGTTCCAGTTTATTATTCAATGAAAAGAACAGGGAGACCAGGTTCACAGCCAGGATTCGAGAAATTTAAGTCAGAATTTTTAGACACTCCAAATTCACCATTATATCCTTTTGGATACGGTTTAAGTTATACCGATTTTGATTATAGCGATGTAAAAGCCAGTGCAGAAGAATTAACAATGGATGGAACGATTACTTTGAGCGCAACAATTACCAATACCGGTGATTACGATGGTGAAGAAGTAGTTCAGATTTATATTCATGATAAAGTGAGAAGCATCACGCCGCCAATGAAACAGCTAATAGGTTTTGAAAAAATTATGTTGAAAAAAGGCGAATCTAAAACCGTAACTTTTGAAGTAAGCGCAGAAGATCTGAAATTTTACAACAGCAGTTTAGAACATGTAGCTGAGCCAGGAGAGTTTGATTTCTTTATTGCAGGAAGCTCTGATGCTGAATTTGAAAATACATTTATACTAAAAGAATAAGCTTAGGTGTAATTAAAACATAATCGATCCTAACCAATTTGATTATAATTTCCGAAAGAAAAAACCGATGATCTAATCATCGGTTTTTTTGTTTTTTAATGAGGTATTTCGCTTTTAAAATGTATGCTCAATTTGTTGATTTTCGCCTTTTAAAAAGACATCGTCAAAATATTGAAAAACCATCTGTAAATGATCAAAAGGAATTCCTGAAATTTCATGTCCTGCTTCAGGGAAAGTATTTAGCATGTAAGAAGTGTCGAGTTTCTTCAGTTTATCGGCTAAACTTCGGGAACCATCTAAAATTAGATAGCCGGGTTCGTCTTTGTTACAAAAATGATGAGGTGCGGTAGCATAAGGCACTAGATTATCTGCCGTTCCGTGGAAAAATACCGTAGGGATAGCGTTTTCTTTATTAATATAGCGTTTGTCGACAATCGCCCCGGCCAAAGATAAAATGCCCTTAAATTTAAGATTCTCGTATTTTGAAGCATCTTTAAAGAGCAGATCACGATTAAAAGCTGCGCTTAAAACAGCTTCAGCACCCGCGCTACTTCCGCCAATAATCATCTTTTCAGGATCTATTTTGAATTGATCTTTTTTGCTGATCATAAAGTTCACGGCGTCTAGAAAATCTTCAGCTGCCAATTTAAAAGTTTCGATCTTACCTTCGGCTTCAAAATCACAACCAAAGGATTGGTCTTTTCTGGTTAAACGATAGGATATTTGAACGGCAACGTAGCCATAACTTGCCGCAATTTTAGCCAATTTTACCTCGTCTTCATTTCGCGGACTGCCAAAACCAAAACCACCGCCGTGCATGAAAATAAAAACGGGTCGGTTTTTAAATGAATTTTCAGGTTCGTAAACGTCTAAGTAAAGTTCCTGGCCGTCTTTTTCAGCATAAGTAAGTGTTTTTCGAGCTTTAATTTTATAAATGCTGTCGGTAAAATGTTGTTGTGCAGAAACTTGCAGGCTAAGGAAAAGTATAGCGCCAAACAAGATTCTTTTCATATTTAAATGCATAATAAACTGGTAGTTTGTTAGAGTTTCAAAATAGCCATTTTTGAAAGAATTTTAAGTGGTTTTTTCGATTTTAAAATTTTATCTTCGCACTTCAAATTTATTACGATGAGCTTAGAAAAAGACGTAATGACTCAGATGAAAGCTGCTATGAAAGCAAAAGATTCAGCAGCTTTAGAAGCTTTAAGAGCAGTGAAAGGAGCTATTCTTTTAGCAAAAACAGAAAACAGTCAGCAAGAACTAACTGAAGATCAGGAATTAAAAATCGTTCAGAAGTTGGTAAAGCAGCGTAAAGACAGCGCGCAGGTGTATAGAGAACAAAATAGAGAGGATTTAGCTGAGCCGGAAGAGCAGCAAGCTGAAGTAATCTCGCAGTTTTTACCAGAGCAATTAAGCGAAGCTGAAATCGAAGCAAAAGTTGAAGAAATTATTGCTAAAACCGGCGCTGACGGAATGAAAGATATGGGTAAAGTAATGGGAGTTGCCTCTCAGGAACTTGCTGGTAAGGCAGATGGGAAGACCATTTCTGTAATTGTAAAGCAAAAGCTTAGCAACTAAAATATTTTTTCCGACGAAGTCGGAAAAACGGCCCCGTGGCGCAACTGAATAGCGCATCAGATTTCGGCTCTGAGGGTTGGGGGTTTGAATCCCTCCGGGGTCACTTTATTTACAACTCGAAACCGCATAATTCTCCAGAATTATGCGGTTTTTTTATGTTTGTATTTCGATATAAAAATATCATGAGAAGTAAAACGACCATCATATCACGAGTATTCTTTTTTCTATTGTTCTTCGTTCTTTTTAGCTGCGGAAAGAAGGATAAAAATACGACGATCGATTCAGATAAGCTTATCATAAGAATTGCCGAGATTGAAATTGATTTGGATTTTCAGCAAGATTATCTTGATTTACTACAGGAAGAAGCTGAAGCTTCAGTGCGTTTGGAGGATGGAGTAATTGCAATTTACCCTATGTTTCAACAGGAACGTCCAGAGATTATTCAGATTTTAGAAGTTTATAAAAATGAAACAGCTTATAAGTCTCATTTAGAAACTCCGCATTTTAAAAAATACAAAACCAATTCTGCTGAGATGGTAAAATCGCTAAAGCTGATTGATATGAATGCAATCGATCAAAAATCGATGTCTAAGATATTCTCGAAATTAGATGGATTTTAAATTGGAATTAAGTTATCTGGAGTGATATGAGCTACGAAAATTCAGATCGCCAATCTTCAAGATTCTTCCCATAGCGTCGTATTCAATATCTAAATCGCCAATTTCTTCTACGCGATTATTAAGGCTATATTCGATATTTTTACAGCCTATTTTATCGATTCTGCCCTTTAAATCGTATGCAATTTTGGTGTTGCCAATCTTATTGATTTGATTTTTAAAATTGTAGTAGATCCTCTTATTTCCGATTTTATCTATAAAATTTCTGAAGTTGTAGTCAATTTTTAAGTTTCCTACTTTCTCAATTTTTCCATGAAAACCATAAGAAATCGCATATTTTCCAATTTTATCGATCTTATCTTTTAAATTGTATTCAATCGGAATATTTCCAATTTTGCTTATGCGATTTTGAAAATTATAATCGATCGAATAACCGTTAAAATAATTGATCTCGTTATTAAAGTTTAATTGAAAATTATTCCAAAGGCTTTCGGGTAAATTTTGCTGAAGCTGAAGATAACTTCGTTTTTCTTCAAGAATAATTACAGGATCTTGTTCCAAATTTACACCAATAGGTATATCTTCAATAAGATCCAGGTAAGCGATTTTTCCTTCAGTATTAATAATGATGCGGTCAACCTGAATAAAAATGCTTCCGTCTAAACCTATAACGGGCTCGATATTTTGGGAGAAGATCTGTCGTGGTGTGAGGAGAAGGAACAGAAAAAATAGAAAGTAATGATGATGTTTCATGTTCGCTTTTTGATTGATTAAAAAACGAGCACAAAATGCATGCCTTATTTTTTCTATATTTCTACACTTTTACCATTACCGGCAACAGATTTGCTTCCGTTTAAGTAGAAATCAACTCGCCCAAGGTAAAGTCCGTAGCAGCCAACCTGGTTAATCATCACATTTTTATCGGCTTTGTTTTTTACTATTGTTGGCTCATCTAAAAAAGTATGCGTGTGGCCACCAATAATAAGGTCGATATTCTCGGTTTTTGAGGCTAATTTATGATCATCTACTTTTTCGCTGTCGTATTTATATCCTAAATGAGAAAGGCAAATTATCAGATCACAGTTTTCTTCTTTTTTTAAGGTGTTGCTCATATCTGTCGCCATTTCGATAGGATCAAGATATTTTGTTTCCTTATAAAGTTTATCGTTTACCAAACCTTTGAGTTCAATCCCAACGCCAAAAACGCCAATTCTTACTCCGTTTTTCGTGAAGATCTTGTAAGGCTTGGTGTGGCCGTCCATAATGGTATTGCTGAAATCGTAATTCGAAATTAAAAAATCGAAGTCGGCATGTGGAAGCTGTGCAAACAAACCATCAATTCCGTTATCAAAATCGTGATTTCCTAAAGTTGAAGCATCATACTTTAGTTTGCTCATTAATTTGAATTCTAATTCGCCGCCGTAAAAATTAAAATAAGGAGTACCCTGAAAAATATCCCCAGCATCTAACAAAAGCGTGTTAGGATTTTCTTTTCTAATCTTTTCGATAAGTACGGCTCTTTTTGCAACACCGCCCATATTTGGGTTACGGTGATGATCTGGACCAAAAGCTTCAATATGGCTATGCACATCGTTGGTGTGCAAAATGGTAATATGTCTAGGAGCTTCAGAAAAACTAAGCGAAGATAGTCCGCCTAATCCTACAAATGCTGAAGCTGCTGATGTTTGCTGAATAAAATTTCTTCTTTTCATGGGGAATCAATTCAGGTTAAGAATTTGCTTGTAATCCTCAATAAGGCTAAGCTATTCTTTAATAAATCTGTCGTCTTGTTTTGCTTTTATCGTATCGATCTTATGGAAGTAATCGATAATCGCATTTCTAAGTTTATAATTGATATTGTATAAATTAACCGGATCGCTAAAAAAATACATGCTATCGCCTCCCTGCTGCAAATAATCTGATGTAGCCACAAAATAATTCTGGTCGGGATCTATCGATTTTCCATTTACGCTGGCGCTGATTACTTTAAAATCTTTATTCATTTTTATGTTGATACCACTAACCGGGTGTGCCGACTTTCCTTTTTCAAGATAAGAAAGAAGTTTCATTACTTTTTCTCCGCTTAATTCAGTCACCACGATGTGATTTTCAAAAGGCATCATGTTGTAAGCATCGCGAGTAGTAATTGGGCCTTTGTTTAATTCAGCTCTAATTCCGCCGTAATTAAGCAATACAAAATCTATAGAATTTCCGGTGCGACTTTT
Organism: Zunongwangia mangrovi; assembly: GCF_900112105.1. Taxonomy (GTDB): domain Bacteria; phylum Bacteroidota; class Bacteroidia; order Flavobacteriales; family Flavobacteriaceae; genus Zunongwangia; species Zunongwangia mangrovi. Next base: position 1,372,021 of record NZ_FOKV01000001.1, read on the forward strand.
AAAAACAGGATTAGCCTGTTCCATCACAATATCGGCCATTAAATTACCAATTCCGGTATTCATTCCTTTTTCGCCTTTGCTTAAAACGCCGGGATTGTAGGCTAAAGTGCTATCCAGTGTTTTATTTAGGTGTTCTTTAAAAGGAGCGATAAATTCTTCAATTTCGGGATCTGCTGTGATCGTATTATCGATAGGAATTTCCTTGCCTTCAAGCTTTGTTTGGGAATTTTTGCAGGAAATAAGACTTAAAAAGCAAAAGATGAGGGGAATCTGTTTTATAACTTTTTTCATAGTAACTTAATTGCAGGGCAAAGGTACATAGATTACAAAAGTAGGCGCTATTTCTTCGGAAGAAATTAAAGTAAAGCCAAGATTATGTAATTATTGTAACAAAAAAAACAAACCTGTTAAATATGAAAACTCAGCTTAAGATTGCAGGCTTCTGGCTAGGAAAATTTTATGAGAAATTATTTACATTTGCAGGCCAATATCACTGCAGTGTTTAAGAATTTTAAATATTTTTTAGCTGAAAAGAAGCTTTCGAAACAAAATTCGGAAGTTATTGCTGAAAAAAATAAGAAATTTATCACGAAAGTGGGCTTGGTAACTACCGCGGAAGATTTTGAAGAGGTAAAGCCACTTTTAAAACTTCAGCAGCAGTTAAAAATTGCGAAAAGCGATTTTAAAGTTCTTGTTTGTACTGCAAAACCAGCTTCTGTAGAAGATGAAAGAGCGATTTTCTTTGCCCCTTCAGAAATAAAAGCGGGCGGAAATATCCAATATGAAGATGTAAAGGATTTTCTTAAGTCGAAATTCGATGTTTTTATCTCTTTTTCTAAAAGCGATAACAAACTAAAAAATCTGGTCTTTAGATGTGTAAAATCAGCTTTAAAGATCGATCACATAAAAGAAAGTCATTTGGCAGACCTTACGATCGAAACAGAAGATGTCGCATTGTACCAACAGGAAATCCTAAAATACTTAAAAATACTAAAACAAATACGATAAATGAGCGCGTTTGTAGGCACGGGAGTAGCTTTGGTAACTCCGTTTAAAAATGATCTAAGCATAGATTTTGAAGCTTTAGAGCGATTGGTAGAAGACCAGATCGCTAATGGTATCGATTATCTTGTGGTTTTAGGAACTACAGGAGAATATTCTACGCTTAATAAACAGGAGAAGGAGCAGGTGATCGATTGTATCGTAAAGACAAACAGTAATCGTCTTCCTTTGGTTTTAGGAATTGGAGGTAATAATACTATGGCTGTTGTAGAGCAGTTAAAAACTACAGATCTTTCAGCTTTTCAGGCAGTATTATCGGTTTCTCCTTATTATAACAAACCTTCTCAGGAAGGGATCTTTCAGCATTTTAAACTGGTAGCAGAAGCTTCACCGCTTCCTATTATTTTATATAATGTGCCGGGTAGAACAAGTTCTAATATTTTGCCAGAAACAATTGCCAGAATTGCGAAAGAATGTGATAATGTAATTGGAGTAAAAGAAGCCGCAGGAGATATCGTGCAGGCCATGAAATTAATTAGCCTGGTGCCTAAAGATTTTAAGGTGATCTCTGGTGACGATATGATCACTTTACCAATGACGCTGGCTGGTGGGGCAGGAGTGATTTCTGTAATTGGACAGGGATTTCCGGCAGAATTTTCGCAAATGGTGAAGCTGGGATTAGAAGGTAATGCCAAAGAAGCTTATCAATTACATTATAGAATAGCACCTTCTATAGACCTTATTTTTGCTGAAGGAAATCCGGTGGGAATTAAATCTTTATTAGAGAAAAAAGGAATCTGTTCTAAGAATGTGAGACTTCCATTAGTTAATGCTTCGGAAGGATTACAAGCTAAAATTGGAGATTTTGTACATAATTTTCAAGCTGAAGTAGTTTAAAGGCAACTTCAGATTTTAAAATTTTGATTAGTAAAAGCTGCTTTTGGGCAGCTTTTTTTAGTTTTAGCGAGAATAAATTTTTTCCGCAGAAAAAATAAACATCGCTTAGGTATAATAAATAAAGGCTTTTGCTGTTATTCTTGTACGAGCGGAAAGTTTTTTTTATAATTCCAAAAACTGTACTTTTGCAAGATGTTTTTACAAATGATGAAAAAAGGATTACTTTTATTAGGTTTACTTTTTGTACTACAGTCCTGTGGGGACTACCAAAAGATGTTAAAAAGTGAAAATGCAGGTGAGAAATACACCTTTGCAGAAAACCTTTATAACGAAGCCAAAGCCGAAGATAGTAATCGAAAATTTAGAAAAGCGATTCGGCTTTTCGAACAAATTTTACCACAGTATCGTGGGAAGCCTCAAGGAGAAAAATTAAGTTATCTTTTTGCAGATTCTTACTATCAGGTGGGTGATTATTATTTGTCTAGTTTCGAATTCGAAAGATTTGTACAATCATATCCTAACAGTGATAAAGTAGAGGAAGCTTCTTTTAAATCGGCTAAAAGTTATTTTGAAGAATCTCCTCGTTACGATCTGGATCAAACAGATACCAATAAAGCGATCGAAGCTTTACAAAGTTATCTTAACAGATATCCTGAAGGAGAATATGCAGAGGAAGCCAACTTAATGGCGACCGAGCTTCGATTAAAATTAGAGAAAAAAGCATTTGAAATTGCAAAACAATATTGGAGAATTGGAGGGAATTACCGTGAAGGAAACTTTACTGCGGCAATTACATCTTTCAATAATTTTATAGCAGATTATCCAGGTACGCCATATCGCGAAGAAGCGTTTTACCTAAGATTTGATGCAGCTTATTCTTATGCAATAAACAGTTACAGGAATTTAATGCAAGAGCGTTTACAGGAAGCAGAGGAGTATTACCAGGCGTACAAGAAAAGTTACCCAGAAGGTGAATACATCGCCAATGTAAACGAAGCATACCAGGATATACAAGCAAGGTTGAAAACTTTTAATTAGTTTAAGGAAAATGGATATTAAAAAAACTGAAGCAGCGGTAAACACGACTACGCTCGACAAGAATCAAATTGATGCGCCTACAGATAATATTTATGAGGCAATTTCAATTATCGCTAAAAGAGCTAACCAGATCAATACCGAGATCAAAAAAGAGTTACTTGAAAAGCTAGACGAGTTTGCTACTTATAACGACAGTTTAGACGAAATCTTTGAAAACAAGGAGCAAATCGAAGTTTCTAAGTTTTACGAAAGACTTCCTAAACCACATGCGTTAGCAGTAGAAGAGTGGTTAAGCGATAAGATCTATTATCGTAACACCAAAGAATCTGAAGATTCAATCTAAAAAGATTTTAATAGATCTATAGCATATGTCTGTACTACGAGGCAAAAAAATACTTTTGGGTATTACCGGCGGTATTGCTGCCTATAAAACCGCCTCGTTAGTCCGACTTTTCATTAAGGCCGGCGCCGAAGTCCGTGTGGTGATGACGCCGGCTGCAAAAGATTTTATTACTCCGCTTACTCTTTCTACCCTGTCCAAAAACGAAGTATATTCTTCTTTTACTGAAGACGAAGATGAAGTTTGGAACAATCATGTAGAACTTGGCTTATGGGCAGATCTTATGCTTATAGCCCCGGCAACGGCCAATACACTTTCTAAAATGGCAACCGGTAATAGTGATAACTTTTTACTGGCTACTTATGTTTCGGCTAAATGCCCGGTTTTCTTTGCACCGGCAATGGATTTGGATATGTATAAACATCCTTCCACTAAAAATAGCTTTGAAACTTTAAAAAACTACGGAAATTTTATGATCCCTGCCGGCACAGGAGAACTTGCCAGTGGTTTAAGTGGTGAAGGCAGAATGGCCGAGCCTGAAGAGATATTTCAGTTTTTAGAAGATCATTTATCAGCTTCTTTACCCTTAAAAGGAAAACATGTTATGATCACTGCAGGACCAACTTACGAGGCCATAGATCCTGTGCGGTTTATTGGTAATCACAGTAGTGGTAAAATGGGGTACGAGATTGCCAAAGCAGCTGCAGATCTTGGCGCTGAGGTTACTTTAATATCTGGTCCCACTCATTTGCAAATTGCTGAAGATCATATCAATCTTATCAAGGTGGTGAGCACGCAGGACATGTATGATGCCGTCATGGCAAACTTTGAAACAGCAGATGTTGTGATCGCTGCCGCAGCGGTAGCAGATTATAAGCCTGAAAGTGTAGCCGACCAAAAAATTAAAAAAGCCGATGAGACTTTAACAATACGGCTTACCAAAACTCAGGATATTTTGCGTTCTTTAGGAGAGCGCAAGCAGCATCAAAAATTAATTGGTTTTGCTTTAGAGACCAATAATGAGCTGGAAAATGCAAAAGCAAAGCTGCAAAAAAAGAATTTAGATTTTGTGGTGCTTAATTCGCTTCAGGATAAAGGTGCAGGATTTAAGAATGATACTAACAAAGTAAGTTTTGTTTTTCAGGACGAAGTAAAAACCTTTGGTTTAAAACCAAAATCTGAAGTTGCGGTAGATATCCTTAACGAAATAATCGAACTTTTAAATGAATAGAATAATCGCAATATTAGTGATGCTTTTTTGCTTCAATTTACAGGCGCAGGAGCTTAATTGCGATGTTCAAATTAATGCCGAACAAACCGGGCAGACTAATCTTAGCGTTTTTAAAACCCTAAAGAATTCGCTTCAGGAATTTATTAATAGCACAAGTTGGACAGGTAGAGAATTACCCCCAGAGCAACGTATTAACTGCAGTATTTTTATCACCGTGAGAGAGCTTGATGGCGAAAATTTCGCGGCAAGTATCCAGGTGCAATCTTCGAGACCGGTTTTTGGATCTGATATGGTAACGCCTGTTTTTAATTACAATGACGATGATTTCAACTTCTCTTACAGGGAATATCAGCCTTTAAATTATAATCAAAATACTTTTAGTTCTAATTTAGTTTCAGTTGTAAGTTTTTACGTGTACACCATTTTAGGATTAGATGCCGATTCGTTTGAGCAAAATGGGGGAACGCCTTTCTTCGAAGAAGCTAAACAAATTGTCACAGTTGCCCAGCAAAGTAATAGCGCCGGTTGGCAGCCTAGCGGAAACACAAGATCGAGATTTAGACTTAATGCAGATTTGTTATCAAATTCATTTCAGGGTTATCGAGATGCGCTTTACACGTATCATCGTGAAGGCTTAGATGTGATGCACGATAATATTACTGAAGGTAAACAATCGATCGCCACAGCACTTGAAGAGTTACGGGAAATGAACTCTGTACGCCGAAATTCGTTATTATTAAGAGTCTTTTTTGACGCCAAGTCTGGCGAGATCATTAATATTTTTACCGGTGGTCCAGATGTTGGTGAACGTGGTTTAGTGCAAAAACTGAATAGCATGGCGCCGAGTTATGCGCGCCAGTGGCGACAGATCCAGTAATTGTAAATCTTTTTTCTGGTAGTTGATTTGCGCCAATTTCTCCCTTATATTTAGCCTTAAATTCTAAGAAAAATTGCTTACATCTTTATCTATTAAAAATTACGCGTTGATCGAAGATATCAACATGAATTTAAAGCCTGGATTTACCATTATTACTGGAGAAACCGGGGCTGGTAAATCTATTATGCTTGGAGCATTAGGTTTACTTTTGGGAAATCGAGCCGATTATAGTTCGATCAAAGATGCTGCGAAAAAGTGCGTTATAGAAGGTGTTTTTGATGTTTCTAATTATGGCTTAACCAATTTTTTCGAAAAAGAGGATCTTGATTACGAACCAAAAACCATTATTAGAAGAGAGATTTTGGCTTCAGGAAAATCACGGGCTTTCGTAAATGATACGCCTGTTACTTTATCGAGTTTAAATAATTTAGGGAATTATTTGATCGATATTCATAGTCAGCATGAAACCTTAAGTTTAGGAAATAACGATTATCAATTTCAGGTGATCGATACCATTGCAGATAATGAAGCGCTAAATTTAGAATATCGTGAAGCCTTAAAAGAACTTCGATCCTTGCAAAAACGACAAGAAGTTTTAAGAGAAGAGCAATCTCAGGCCACAAAAGAATACGATTACAACGTTTTTTTGCTGAATGAATTAGACGAAGCAAAATTGCAACCGGGAATGTTGGAGGAGCTTGAAGCCCGATATGAAGAACTAAATAATGTTGAAGAATTAACCGAGCAGATAAATTCAGCTATTAATTTTATTTCTCAGGAAGAAATAGGAAGCTTAAGTACTTTAAAAGAGGTGCGTAATAATTTGTCTAAAATTTCACGATTTTCGGCTAATTATGAAAGTCTGCACGAGCGCGTTCAAAGTGTGATTATCGAGTTGGATGATATTAATGCTGAATTGGAAACTGCGCTAGAAAATACAGAAGCCGATCCTTTAGAACTCGAAAAAACTAACGATCAGCTTCAGCAAATCTATAATCTTCAGAAAAAACATAATGTTTTGGAGGTCCAGGATCTATTAAATATTGCAGAAGATCTTAGAAAGCAGGTAGCTGTTAGTGAAAATGCAGACGAGGCTTTGGCTGAAATAGCTTCAGCAATAAAAAAACAGCAGGGTAAATTATCCAATATCGCCAAAAAATTACACGATCGTCGTGAGAAGATCATTCCATCTTTTGTAAAAGAAACCGAAGGAATTTTAAGCGGATTGGGAATGCCTAATGCGCGATTAAAGATCAGTTTAGAACAAGGTGATAAGTTTTTTGCTAACGGAAACGATACATTGGGTTGGTATTTAGCCGCTAATAAGGGCGGAAGCTTTAAAGAAATTAGAAAAGCTGCATCTGGTGGAGAGTTATCCCGCATAATGCTGGCTGTTAAAAGTATTTTAGCAGCACAAAGTAATCTACCGACCATTATTTTTGATGAGATCGATACCGGAGTGTCTGGTGATATTGCACAAAAAATGGGTGAAATTTTACAGAAAATGGGCCGCAGTATGCAGGTTCTTGCTATTACGCACTTACCGCAAATCGCCGGGAAAGGAAGTGCTCATTTTAAGATATTTAAAGAAGATACCGGTGAAGTTACCAGTACCAAGATCAAACAATTAGCGCAGGAAGAACGTATCGACGAGTTGGCGATGATGCTTGGCGGAAATACAATAAGTGAATCTGCCAGAGCGCACGCTGTATCTTTACTGGAGAATTAATAGATTTTAAAAAATCTACGGCTGTAGTGAATTTTACTATCTTTACCAGCTGAAAAGAATCTAAAAACAAATTTCGACATGTCATATAACCTTTTAAAAGGAAAAAAAGGAATCATTTTCGGGGCATTAGACGAGAATTCTATTGCATGGAAAACCGCTGTGAAAGCACACGAAGAAGGTGCTGAAATCGTGCTTACCAACGCTCCGATCGCCATGAGAATGGGAAGTATTAAAACTTTAGCTGAGAAAATTGGTGCTGAAATTGTTCCTGCAGATGCTACAAAAGTTGAAGATTTAGAAAATCTTGTAGATAAAGCTACAGAAATCCTTGGAGGCAAGATCGATTTTGTACTTCATTCTATCGGGATGTCTGTTAACGTAAGAAAAGGAAAACATTATACCAATCAAAATTACGATTGGACAGTAAAAGGATGGGATGTTTCTGCTGTTTCTTTCCACAAAACCATGCAGGCACTTTACCAAAAAGATGCTATGAGCGAGTGGGGAAGTATTGTTGCGCTTTCGTATATGGCGGCACAACGTGTATTCCCAGATTACAACGATATGGCCGATAATAAGGCTTATTTAGAAAGTATAGCCCGTAGTTTTGGTTATTTCTTTGGGAAAGACAAAAAAGTAAGAGTGAATACCATCTCTCAATCTCCAACACCAACTACTGCAGGGCAGGGTGTAAAAGGGTTTGATGGATTTATCGCTTATGCAGATAAAATGTCTCCTCTAGGAAATGCAACAGCTCAGGATTGTGCAGATTATACGATCACACTTTTCTCTGATCTTACTAAAAAAGTTACTTTACAAAATTTATATCACGACGGAGGTTTCTCTAACGTAGGCGTTAGCCAGGAAGTTATGGAAGCTTTTGTTGAAAAGGAAGGCGAAAAATAGTTTTTGCTGAACTTTAAAACTGAATTTACCTTCTTAAAAAGTGTGGCTTGCAGATCGTTAAGCTTAACTTAATTTAAGGTAAATTCAGTTTTTCTTTTTTAAATTCACTTCAGTTAAAGTCATGCTGTTATTTTCTTAAAATGAATAGAGAATATTCCTTTATTGTACCTGTATATAATCGTCCTGAAGAGACTCGGGAACTCTTACAAAGTATGGCGGCTTTAAAATTCGATAGAGGTTTTGAGGTCGTAATTGTGGAAGATGGCTCTAGCCGAACTTCAGAAGAAGTTATAAAAGAGTTTAAAGACCACCTGGATATTAGCTATTATTTTAAAGATAATTCGGGTCCCGGAAAATCTCGAAACTTTGGGATGCAGCGTGCTAAAGGAAATTATTTTCTAATTTTAGATAGCGATGTGATTCTGCCAGAAGATTACCTTCAGCAGGTAGATAAAGGCTTAAACGAAAATTATTGCGATTGCTTTGGTGGGCCAGATGGTGCACATAAAACATTTAGTGATATTCAAAAAGCGATCGATTTTAGTATGACTTCTTTTTTAACTACAGGCGGAATTAGAGGAGGGAAAAAAGCAGTTAATAAATTTCAGCCACGTAGTTTTAATATGGGGCTTTCTAAAGAAGCTTTTTTGGCTACAGAAGGATTTGGAAGTATACATCCTGGCGAAGATCCAGATCTTTCGTTGCGTCTGGAAAAGCAGAATTTTAAGACCTGTTTAATTCCCAAAGCAGTGGTTTTTCATAAAAGAAGAATCGATTGGGAGAAATTTTATAATCAGGTTCATAAATTTGGGCTTACCCGTCCTATTTTAAATAAGTGGCATAAAGGTAGCGCGAAGATCACCTATTGGTTTCCTTCGATCTTTATTGTTGGATTTGTAATTTCTGTGCTGGCTATTCGTTTAGGGGTTTGGTGGATGCTTGGATTATATGTTTTATATTTTACGGTTTTGTTTTTCCTTGCTAGCCTAAAAACGAAGAGTTTTAAGATAGGTTTTTTAGCGATCCTGGCGACGGTAATTCAGTTTTTTGGTTACGGTTATGGATTTCTAAGATCCTCTTGGTCGATGTTAATTATAAAAGCAAATCCGGAAGAAGCTTATCCGGGATTATTTTTTAAAGATGCGTAGTTACGGTAACATAGGAGGTAAGAAAATTAAAAAAGCCAACGTACAGGTGTTTGGTTTTTTCCTGATATTTTCTGCCATAATCTGGGTTTTGGTACAGCTTTCTAAAGAGTATAATCGCACGGTCGAAATTCCTCTTACCTATGTAAATACGCCTTTAGATAAAAGTTTGCAGGATACTCCAAAAACGTTGCGTTTCAATCTTGATGCTAAAGGATTTTTATTAATCTGGAAATACCGATTTTTTAAGCCAGAATTAACCATCGACCTAAGCAATACTGAAGAAGTTGGTTCGCAGTTGGTGTACGATATTCAGGATAATAGAAATTCGATCGAAAATCAATTGAATATAGACTTCGATAATGCTAATTTTTTAAAAGACTCTTTGGTTATCGATTTTCAGCCTCGAAAAGAAAAACGAGTGCTTATTTCGCCCAAAACAAGTCTGAACTACGATGTAGGTTTTTCAGCAGTAAATCAGGTAGAATTACAACCAGATAGCGTTACTGTTAGTGGGCCAGAGAATATAATTGATACGTTAAGCAGTCTTTCTACCACCTTAATTAGCGCTAGCAATATTAGTAAAGATATAGCTGGGACAGTAGCTATTGATACGGCGAATTTGGGGATGTTAAACTTTTACCGTAATACTGTAGATTATAGCCAAAAGGTCGCAAAGTTTACCGAGGGGAATGTTGAAATTCCGGTAGAGGTGATCAATTTGCCCAGAGGAACTAATCTTACTATTTTTCCTAAGAAGGTAATGCTCTATTTTCAGGTGAATTTGAAGAATTACGAATTTGTAAAAGCAGATCAGTTTAAAGTGGTTTGTGATTTTAATGAAATTCAGGAAGGTGTAGACTATATGCTGGCGCAGGTTAGCGAAAAACCGAGATTTGTAAATAATGTTCGATTGAACGAGCGTAAAATACAATTCATTATAAAACGATAATCTAAATGCTGAAAGTAGGACTTACCGGAGGTATTGGTAGTGGGAAGACAACTATTTCTAAAATGTTTAAAGAGATAGGAGTACCGGTGTATATTGCAGATGAAGCTGGTAAAGAATTGATGGAAACATCAGCTGAAATTCGCAAAAAGATCGTTGAATTTCTTGGGGAAGAATCTTATAAAGATGGCAAGCCAAATAGACCATTTATCGCTTCAAAAGTGTTTAATGATAAAGAACTGCTTGAGAAACTGAATTCCATTATTCATCCCGCAGTTGCAGATCATTTTAAGAATTGGCTATCTAATCAATCTTCAGCTTATATTGTTTACGAGGCTGCGATCTTGTTTGAAAAGGGATCTCACGAGAATTTTGATTTTAGTATTTTGGTAACAGCACCTAAAGAGACACGAATTGAACGAGTGTTAAAACGCGATGATACTACCCGAGAGCAAATCGAGGCTCGAATAAATAACCAATGGAGCGATGAAAAGAAGATAAAACTTGCAGATTTCGTCATAAAAAATGAAGAAATTGAAGATTCTAAGAGACAGGTTGTACATTTAAACGAGATTATCTTAAAGTCGGCTAAAAATTCCTAATTTCTCTGTTAACATTTGGTTAAACCGGTTATGCTCTAAATGTTAAAATATTACTTTTGGGAGCATGAATAAGAAGTTGTTTGTACTACTCGTTGTCTTAATGAGTTTGTCCCTTATTGGAATAATTTTCGTGCAGGGCTACTGGATTAAGAGCACAGTTGAAGACAGGGAGGAGCAGTTTTCTTATAACGCTAAACAGGTATTAATTGAGGTTTCTGAACAAATTCAGAATAGTGAATTTGAACGATATATTTTTGAATACGAATCTCAATTACAAAACTCTGAACAAAAAATCGATCGAATAACCCTAACCGAGTATTTGATCGCTACAAGGGATGAGTTTAAGAATGAAGATGTTTTTAATTTTGGAACCATACAGGAAGCAGATTATAAAATTTCATCAGACTTTCTAGGAGCCGAACAGCAAAGCGATAGCATTCAGATCAAAAAACTGATTAACCGTAAGGTTACCCAAATTGTAAAAGATAGAGGAGAAGATTCGGGTTCTGCCCAATCTGCTTCAGATATCATGGAAAGGGTAATGCGTTTAGAAGATTACGAAAAAGAAATTTTACGAGATGTGATTTCTGAAGCGGCTGCAAGACAACCTTTAAGAAAACGAGTTTCAGAAAAGACCATAGAAAATTTGCTAAAAAGAGAATTAGCAAGTCGTGATCTTGATACCAAGTTTGAGTATGCGGTATATAGCAACTCGGTTGAAAATTCAATAGAAACGGGAATACATTCAGATAATTTTGATGTTTCTCACCCTTCCACTTACGGCGTTCCACTTTTTGTGGATCGAGCAGGAAACAGCAATTACCAGCTACTGGTAAATTTTAAAGGCAAAAAAGGTGTAGTGTTATCTTCGGTTACATTAATGGCCGTATTGTCTATCGTTTTTACATTGATTATTGTAATTGCGTATTCTAGTGCCTTGTCTCAGTTAATAAGACAGCGTCAAATCTCGCAGATAAAGACCGATTTTATTAATAATATGACGCACGAATTTAAGACTCCAATTGCGACTATAAATCTTGCTTTGGACTCGATCAAGAATCCAAAGATCATTTCAGATCAATCTAAAGTGCTTAGGTATCTACAGATGATTAGAGATGAAAATAAAAGAATGCACGCGCAGGTAGAAAATGTGCTAAGAATATCGAAATTAGAGAAAAACGAACTCGATTTAAAGAAAGAACGCCTGCAATTGCATGACATTATTTTAGATGCGATTACGCATGTAGAATTGATAGTTGAAGACCGTGCAGGTTACATTCAGACTCATTTTGGAGCTTTAAAATCTTCAATCTTAGCAAACGAAGATCATTTTACAAATGTTATCGTGAATATTCTGGATAACGCTATAAAATACAGTGAAGAAGAGCCTAGAATCGATATTTATACTGAAAATGTTAAGCATTACATTATCGTCAAAATTCGAGATCAGGGCGCAGGAATGAGCAGAGGCGTTCAGAAAAAAATATTTGAAAAATTTTATAGAGAACATACCGGTGATATTCATAATGTAAAAGGTCATGGTTTAGGATTGGCCTACGTAAAGCAGATCTTAGACGATCATCATGGGCAGATCACCGTTAACAGTGAAAAAGGAAAAGGAAGTACCTTTATAATTAAATTACCACTAATATCTTAATATATGGAAACTGAAAACAAGAAAATTTTACTAGTAGAAGACGATCCAAACTTTGGAACGGTTCTTAAGGATTACCTTGCGATGAATGAGTACGAGGTAACTCATGCCAAAAACGGAATGGAAGGATTCGAAAAATTCAAAAAAGATGATTTCGATCTTTGTATTCTTGATGTGATGATGCCTTACAAAGACGGATTTACATTAGCGAAAGAAATTCGCGAAAAGAATGAAGAAATTCCAATTATCTTCTTAACTGCTAAGGCAATGAAAGAAGATGTATTAAAAGGTTATAAAGTAGGAGCAGATGATTACCTTAATAAGCCTTTTGATAGTGAAGTATTGCTTATGAAAATTAAGGCCATCATGCAGCGTAAAGCTACAGATAGTGTTGCCGATAGTAAGCAATTTGAATTCGAAATTGGTGATTTCCACCTAAATTCTAAACTTAGATTCTTAACTTTTGGAGAAGAGGAGCCACAAAAGCTTTCTCCTAAAGAAAACGAATTATTACGTTTATTAGCGCTGCATGAAAATGATCTAATGCCTAGAGAGTTAGCACTAACCAAAATTTGGAGAGATGATAACTATTTTACCTCTAGAAGTATGGACGTTTATATCGCCAAACTACGTAAGTATCTTAAAAAGGACGAAAACGTAGAAATCTTGAACATCCACGGTGAAGGATTTAGACTTGTTGTGAAAAACAAGGAAGAAGAAAAAGCTTAAGCAAAAACAACAACAATAAATAGCAATTTTCAGTTTCAAAGGAAGGAATATGCTGCTCTACAATGGGCAGGATATTCCATAACCTTTACTGATTTTGGATAAGTTCAATCCCTATTTAATTTAGGTTATTTATCTCTTCTGAAATAAACTTATTTATCTTTTCAGGTTTGGTTTTGAAATCAAACCAATGAATATTTTGATTTTTTCTGAACCAGGTAAGCTGTCTTTTGGCAAAACGGCGGGTATTTTTTTTAATCTCTGAAACAGCGAAATCCAGATCAATTTCGTGATCTAAATAGCTGAAAAGTTCTTTATAACCTACCGTATTAAGTGCGTTTAAGTGCTTTTTAGGATAAAGTTTTTTGGCTTCTTCTAATAAGCCAGCCTGCATCATTAAATCTACTCTTAAGTTAATACGATCGTAAATAACTTGTCGATCTGCCGTAAGACCTATTTCGATAATGTTGAAATTCCGCTTATTTTTTTTCTGATTTAAAAAGGAAGAATATGTTTTACCGGTTCCCAAACAGATTTCGAGTGCTCTAATCACTCGGTGAGGGTTTTCTATATCTGCTTTCGAGAAATATTCAGGATCCAGATTCTTTAGTTTCTCTTGTAGTTTTTGTAGGCCATCTTTTTCCAATAATTCATTCAGATTTTGTCGAATTTCAGGTTTAATTTCAGGAAAATCGTCTAGGCCTTCAGTAATACTTTTTACATATAATCCGCTGCCGCCAACCATAACGAGAACATTGTGATTCTGGAAGAGCTCATGGATTTTGGCCATAGCCTCTTTCTCGAAATCACCAACCGAATATTGATCTTCTATCGATATATGCTGAATAAAATGATGCTTTGCAGTCGCTAATTCTTTAGGCGAAGGAACGGCGGTACCAATACACATTTCTTTAAAGAACTGGCGAGAATCTGCTGAAATTATTTCAGTATCAAAATAATTAGCGATATGGATTCCTAATGCTGTTTTACCTATGGCAGTAGGTCCTACAACACTTATAAGTATTTTGTTATTCATTTAGTTTATTTCCGCAGTTATGGCAAAATTCGGCATCGTCTAAATGTTTTCCTTCATTACAATGAGGGCAAACCTGGGTATTGTTTGCCAAACTTTCGTCTGTAGCTCTACTATATTCTGCTCCTACTATTCCTGTTGGAACGGCGATAATTCCGTATCCTACGATCATTAATAGTGATGCCAATAAGCGACCAAGCGGAGTAATTGGTGCAATGTCTCCAAAACCTACAGTGGTAAGCGTTACAATACACCAGTAAATACTAATAGGAATATTATCGAAACCTCCGGCTTCACCTTCGATGAGATGCATAAGTGTACCTGTAATGATACATATGATAAAAACAGCAAAAAGAAATACCAGGATCTTAGCTTTACTATTTTTAAGGGCAATGGCCAGTTTATTAGATTCACCAACATAACGAGTGATCTTTAAAACCCTAAAAACTCTCAATAATCTAAGTGCTCTAATAGCGAAGAACAGGTTTTTACCTCCCATAAAGAATCCAAGATAACTTGGTAGGGTAGAGAGAAGATCTACGATGCCGTAAAAACTAAAAATATAGCTTTTAGGTCGTTTTATAACTAAAATTCTGGCAATGTATTCGATCGTAAAAAAGATAGTGATTATCCATTCAGCAATAAAAAATTCCCAGTAATATTCAACATGAAGATGAGTGATACTTTCTAGCATCACCAGTATAACACTAATTACGATAAGAACAAGAAGAACGATGTCAAATAACTTTCCCATGGGAGTATCGGCTTCGTAAATAATGTCGTAAAGCCGCTTTTTCCACTGGGGTCTGTCATCTTTTGTTTTCAAGCCTTCTTAATTTTCCGCTAAGTTATCTATTTTTTCTTTTAATACAATTACAGATTGATTTTGGATATTTACCAGCTTATCCATAAATTCTTTTAAATATGGATAGTATCCAGAATTATACATGGCTTCAGAAAAGATAACTCGTAAACGCACGTAAAGATGATGATCGTCTGCCTTTTGAGTGATAAACTGAATTTTAGCAGCGCCATTAGGTAAAGAGAACATTTTCTGTTCAGGAAGTTCTACGATTTCGTAGTTTTCTGGGGTCTCTACTAAAATACTGGAGCTATAAACATCCTTAAAACCAAAATCGATAGGGTATTTTCTTTCTTCCAGTTTAAAAGGATTTTCTTTCCAGAATACAAATGTGAAAGGATTAAGATAGATCCTGTCATTAATTTTCTGAGAGATATTTTTTATCTCATAATCTACAGATAATTCTTCGCTGGTATTTTTCTCGTTCTCATAATCTAGGCTAATCAACTCGTAAGAGTCTCGAATATCATTTAGACCTTTTAAGATCTGTTCGTCTTCAGAAGCTTCTCTTATCTTTTTTCGGGCGCTAGAAGCATGATAACCACCAAATGTTTGATTAGATTTCAAAATAGAGGTACCGTCCTCTTCAACTATAAGGCTGTCGCGGTATGCTATTTTAGAAAAGCCTTCAGGAGTGATATCTATCCAACTACTTTCGGTATCAAAATCTAGCTTTCTTCCGTATTGATTAAGAGCACGGAAAGGAAGTTGTCCAAATTCTACAAATTCGTCTGTAGCATCTAGCATATATTCTTTCCCATCAATCTCGAGTAGCACAAACAAATAATTAAAATCTGAAAGTACCGGAATGATCTTCTTTGGAAATCCAGCACTTCTGGTTGCACTAATTACCGGGTAAACTTTAAAACCTTCGTTATTATAAAAATTATGAAGAAGAATGTTTACAGAAGACACATTACCAGTATGATCTTCGATAAGGTCTTTGATATTCATATCATCAAAGATTCGATAGTTCCCATTCCATTTATAATTTTCTCTTACAAAGCTGTAAATGGCCTTGGCCTTATCAAGATCGTTATCCTGGTTTGCGATTTCTTCAGGCAGTAATTCTTTTACTAATCGGTCTTTTTTTAACTGTTTACCTATTCCTTTATCTGTTTTAAACTCACGATCTACATCTTTCCATTCTTTGGTGTACTTGCGCTCGTAACCATCTAACATGGTAACTTGAGTCAACTCATATTCTATCCTGGAAATATAGTTGTATTTAGAAGTAAGATAATCTTCCTCGATAAAGGCTGGGATCTCCTTCATCGCATAAATGGTAGTGATACAATCACCTGCGTTTTGGGATTGCCCGCCGTAAAAACAGTTTTTCTTAATATCGGCATCATTTTGATCTAGCTCCAATTCTCCCATTTTTACGATATTATAATTGTAATTTGCAGGAATTTCGGTTTCGTACCGGCTAAATGCTTTCGGGATGTCCTCCTGAAACCACCAGGTGTGAAAATTAAATATGTACGGTGATTCAAATCGATAAGAATACACTAAAACGGCGCCAGGTTGTACATCTGGAAAAGTGAATTTCACGTATTCATATTTGCCTTTTTCTTCAGTAAATATTTTACTTTCAGATAAAACTCTGGAACGAATTGTGGAACCATCTAAGTAATAAGTCGTGGCTTTAAGATCATGGATCTTTTCTGGAACATTGCCACCTTTATAAAGTGGAATAGTGATATTAGCCTCCCCGTAACCATCTTTATTTAAGATTTTGATCTTAGCTTCGTAATTGGTGAAAAGATGAAAATCACGACCATCTTCGATCTCGCTATAACCACTTTCAAAAATATAAAAGGCATTAGCGGTGGTGTCTGGTAAATAAGTGTTTGCGTAAAGCTCTTCTTTGGTTACTTTACTGCTACCAACATTAAAGTTTTGCTGGTTGAATTGATGATCTTCTTCCTGAGCGAAAATGCTTAAGCTAAAAACAAGCAAAAGCGGCACTAATAATTTATTCATTTACTGAAATTGAACGATTTTAAGCTTCTTGTTACGTCTTAAGTAGCTTTGGATGATATGTTGGGCATCTCTATCATTCGTCATAGGGGTGATGATAGATTTTATAATATCTAAGTTGTTAATCTGATGATTTAGATTATAATAACCTACGCCTTTAAAATTTCCGTCTTCAATTAATAATGCGCTTTTTTCGTCCACATCACGACCGCGGTCTATTACCAGCATATTTTGGTTGGCATACGAATATTTTTCTATAAGCTGCATTACTCTTGCATTATAATCTTCAGGACTTTCTTCACCAAGACAGGCGCCGTAGCAGCTTTTTATGGTGTAATTAAAACAGGTACCCGAGCCTGGATGCTCGCCAGAAATCCTTGCGCAAAGCTCGTATTCTTCGATCCATTTACTCAACGTATTTTTTGCTGAACGTAAACTGCTAAATGTTGTAATGCAGTTTCTTGTAGATCTGGCTTTGCTTATTTTAAAATTGATATATCCATCTTTATCGGTGTAGTGATAAAGACCGTGGGTAAATATATGTTTTTTTAAGGCTCTATTATACTTAGGCTTATTATTTTTTATTTCCTGGTTTTCCCTAAGTAGAGCGATAAGTTCATTTCCCGTAGATTCGTACGAAACCGAGGAAACTTCTTTTTGCATCTCCCTCGCCTTAGCGTTATCGTTCGTAAAATGCTGATTGATACGCTTTTTAATATTCTTGCTCTTACCAATATAAATGATCTCGCCATCCTCGTCGTGCAAATAATAAATACCGATTATGGCCGGTAAGTCGTCCAGAATATAAACCAGTTTGCTGTCTAGTTGTCGTTTTGGTTCCTGCCTAACGTTGTCCTTTAAAATGTCTTTTTTGGTATCTTTTGCCAATAACATTTTAAACAGTTTTACTGTTGCCTGTGCATCACCATTAGCACGGTGACGATCACTTAACGGAATTCCCAAAGCTCTTACCAGTTTTCCTAAACTGTAAGATGGCATATCTGGAATTAGCTTTTTAGAAAGTTCTACCGTGCATAAAGATTTTCGCTGAAATTCAAAACCAAGACGTTTAAATTCAGTTCTTAAAATTCGGTAATCAAATTTAGCATTATGGGCAACAATAATACAATCTTCTGTGATCTCTACGATTCGTTTGGCAACCTCATAAAATTTAGGCGCATTACGCAACATTTCGTTATTAATTCCTGTAAGACCAACCACAAAAGGTTGTATAGGACGTTCTGGATTGATCAAACTAATAAATTGATCGACCACCTTTTCCCCGTCAAATTTGTAAATAGCAATTTCGGTTATTCCTTCCTCATTATACTTGCCACCGGTAGTTTCTATGTCTAAAATTGCGTACAAAAACTCTTCTTTCTTTTTTAATCCCTCATTAGGGGTTTATTCTCCGAGGATTTCCTCGATTCTATTAATTTTCTTTTATTATAAAACCTTATGGACTTGCCACTAGGTTATTTAATTGTAATTACGAGCTCCAAAGATCGAACTTCCTATTCTTACCATGGTGCTTCCATGTTTTACAGCGATCTTATAGTCACCACTCATTCCCATCGAAAGCTCTTTAATCGCTGGATATTTTACTCTGAAATCTTTAAAAACAGAATGCAGGTAATCAAACTCTTCAGCAACTTTATCATCATTCTCGGTGTTTGTTGCCATTCCCATTAAACCTACAACAGCTACATTTTCGAATGCATTATAATCGGCAGATTGTAAAATTTCTTCAGCTTCACCGGCAGAAATACCGAATTTAGAATCTTCTTCAGCAATTTTTATCTGAAGCAAACATCTAATCACTCGATCATGTTTCTTTGCCTGTTTATTCACTTCTTTTAAAAGTTTTAGACTATCAACAGCATGAATCAGGCCAACATAAGGCGCCATGTATTTTACCTTATTTCTTTGCACGTGACCAACCATATGCCATTCGATATCTTTGGGTAAAGCTTCCCACTTATCGGTCATTTCCTGGATCTTATTTTCTCCAAAAATGCGCTGTCCCACTTCATAGGCCTCCATAATATCTTCATTGGGCTTGGTTTTGCTTATCGCTACAAGATCTACGGTATCAGGAAGTTCTTCAGTATATTTTTTGATATTTTCAGCAATACTCATTCTACGTTATTTCTTCGGTTAAGTAGGTTCTTCGTTAACTACTGCAAGATAATAATTAATAGAATCAAATAAGGTATTCCTGCTTAAAACTCGTAAATGGTAAGTCCGCTTCTTAATTTAGGTTCGATATAGGTGCTTTTTGGTGGCATCGTTAAACCTTCGTCTGCAATCTTTTTTATTTCTGAAACCGAAACCGGCATCATTCCAAATCCAACGGCAAACTCGCCAATATCGACCATTTTCTTCATTTCCAGAATATCTTTTTTACCCGGAATATAACCGATTCGTTTATCCTTGCGTAAATCTTTGATGCCTAAAATTGGCGCCAAAACACGCTCGTATAAGATCTGGCTATCAAGCTGACTAAGCGTATCGGTAAAATTCATGCTTGTTTTACGCAAAAACAAGGAATAAAATTCACCGTCCAGATACATTTTAAACTGATGCTTTTCTTCAGGCGTGTGCGCATCTAAACTTCGATTTTCGATCCTGAAATGTTCATCAAGCATTATTAAAAAATCTTCTTTAGAATGTCCATTTAGATCGGTAACCAAACGGCGAAATTGATAGATCTTTAGATGCTCTTCAGGAATAAAATAGCTTAGAAAATGATTGTAAGACTCTTTGCCGGTGTGATTTTCGTTATTTTCAGCCGATTCTTTAGAAAGAAGAAAAGACGAAGCACAACGATGATGCCCGTCAGCGATATAAATGCTTTCCATTTTTCCGAAGAATTGCTGAATTTCTTCAATTTCTGCTTTATCATCTACTTTCCATAAATAATGCGTTTCCCGTTGGCGAGTTGCAAACTCATATTCGGGATTTTGACGCATTATTTTTTCTAAGATTTGCTGAATTTCAGGCTGGTTTTCATAAGTAAGTAAAACCGGTTCAGTATTAAAACCTACCGTTTTTACATATTCTTTGAACATAACCTCGCGGCTGGCAATGGTTTCTTCATGTTTACGAATAATCCCATTTTTGTAATCTTCAGCACTGGCAGCAGCGATAATTCCGCAGCAGGAAAGATCACGCGTTTCCATTTTGTACACGTAAAAACATGGATTTTCATCCTGAATAAAGGTGTCTTCCTCCTTAAATTCAAGATAACGATTCTTAATCAGCTGAAATTTCTGCGTTCCGCTTATCGTATGCTGAAATTTATACGCCGGATTTAAAATATGAAGAAAAGAATACGGATTATAATCCAGTCGTGCGCGCATTTCGGCCTCGTTGTACTCACCATAAGGTCTGGAAGCTACAAGTCCCGCTCGTGCTCGCTGTGGTCGTACCGCTTTAAATGGAGTTATTTTTACCAACTTCTTTTGGTGTTTTAATCAGTGTTTTTTCATGTCATTTGATCCTGCCTCGTCGGCAGGCAGGTGGATCGAAGCGGAATGGAGAAATCTTGGATTCCCCAAAGTTTAGATTTCTCGGCTACATTTTATTTCGCTCGAAATGACATTTTTATTTTTAATTTTGATCTGCTCGTCATCCCGGACTTGATCCGGGATCTCATCCACAACTTATCCAGGAATATTCTGATTTCGAATTCTAATAAATTTTTAAAAAAATAAGGCACAATTTTATATAAACTGAGCTGATACTTTTTCAGCTTTTTTACTTTCAGAATAGTCATAAAATCCTTCACCCGATTTTACACCCATTTTCCCCGCCTGAACCATATTTACCAGTAATGGACAAGGCGCGTATTTTGGATTTTTGAATCCGTTATACATCACCTCTAATATCGAAAGACAAACGTCTAAGCCAATAAAATCGGCTAATTGTAAAGGTCCCATAGGATGTGCCATTCCCAACTTCATTACCGTATCGATCTCGTAAACACCGGCAACACCATTGTAAAGTGTTTCGATCGCTTCGTTGATCATTGGCATTAAAATTCTGTTAGCTACAAAGCCCGGATAATCATTTACCTCAACAGGAACTTTATTAAGTTTTTCTGAAAGTTTCATGATCTTTTCGGTCACTTCATCAGAAGTATTGTAACCTCTAATAATTTCAACCAATTTCATGATCGGTACCGGATTCATAAAATGCATCCCAATAACACGCTCTTGATTTTTTACTACGGAAGCAATTTTAGTGATCGAAATCGAAGAAGTATTCGACGCCAAAATCACATTCTCGTCGCAAATATCGTTAAGCTGACTGAAGATCTTCAGTTTTAGATTCTCATTTTCAGTAGCCGCTTCAACAACAAGATCTACATTTTTTACTCCTGAAGGAATATCGATAAAACTAGAAATATTCGCTAAAGTTTGATCTTTATCTTTGTCAGAAATCTTCTCTTTGGCCAGCATACGATCTAAATTTTTGGTGATCGTGTCGACTCCTTTTTGAAGATTTTCTTTAGAAATATCAATTAGGTTTACGTTAAATCCAAATTGGGCAAAAGTATGGGCAATTCCGTTTCCCATTGTTCCTGCGCCAATTACAGCAATTGTATTCATACTATATTCCGTTTTGTGTGGTTTAAAAATTAGCGATCACCTCTTTGGCAATCTTAAGCGCTTTTGCGCCCTGTTCTAAAGTCACGATCGGGGTAGTATCGTTGGTAATGGCATCGGCAAAAGTTTCTAGCTCATCCAGGATGGCGTTGTTTGGGGACACCGATGGGTTATCGTAATAAATTTGTTTTTTAACACCTTCAGCGTTTTGTAAGATCATGGCAAATTCGTCGGGTTCAGCCGGAGCATCTTTCATTTTTACCACCTCACATTTTTTCTCTAAGAAGTCAACCGAGATATAAGCGTCTTTTTGGAAAAATCGTGACTTACGCATGTTTTTCATCGAAATTCGGCTAGCCGTTAAATTAGCAACGCAGCCATTTTCGAATTCAATTCTTGCATTAGCAATATCTGGAGTATCACTAATTACAGAAACACCGCTGGCGTTGATGCTTTTTACTTCAGATTTTACAACGCTTAAAATAGCGTCGACATCGTGAATCATTAAATCTAAAACTACAGGAACATCTGTGCCACGAGGATTAAATTCAGCTAAACGATGCGCCTCGATAAACATAGGGTTCTCGATGCGATCTACCACAGATCTAAACGCCGGGTTAAAACGCTCTACATGTCCAACTTGTCCTTTTACACTATTTTCTGAAGCCATTTTAATAAGCTCTTCGGCTTCCTCGTAAGTGTTGGTAATAGGCTTTTCTATAAAAAGATGTTTTTTTGCTGAAATGACCTTTTTCGCCACATCAAAGTGAGCAAGCGTAGGCGTCACTACATCTACTACATCGACATCTGCGATAAGTTGATCTAGATCGTTGTAAGCAGTATAGCCAAATTCTGCAGCAACTTTTTCTGAATTCTCCTTATCGGCATCATAGAAACCAACAAGTGTATATTTTGAAGATTGATTTAGTAATTTTAAATGGATTTTACCCAGGTGGCCGGCACCTAGTACCCCAACTTTAAGCATAAGCTTCGATTTTTAACAAAAATACTATTTTGATTGTAAACAGATTATATTTTTATCTTAATATCATGCTCGCTTTTGCTTGGAACGATAGCTTTTGTTTCCCTATTTTTGTTCGATAATTGTAATTTAGGATGACCGATTTAAAGACTCGAAATTCGATATTTTTTTAATCGATTTTAGAAATAAATTCATAGCTTTTAAAGTCCTTCTTTGACAACGTAAACAATAAAAAAACTGCTGGAAATTGTATAAAGATACTTTTAGACATAAAGGAAAAAGACAACAACTGGTAAATACCGTAATTAAAAAAGGAATCACAGATCGTCGTGTTTTACAGGCGATTGGTAAAATTCCGCGTCATCTTTTTATGGATAGTAGTTTTGAAGATCATGCCTACCAGGATAAAGCATTTCCCATTGCCGCAGATCAAACAATTTCTCAGCCATATACGGTGGCTTTTCAGAGTGAGCTTTTGGAAATTACTGAAGGTGAGAATGTCCTTGAAATCGGAACAGGAAGTGGCTATCAAACCGCAGTTTTGTGCGAGCTTGGCGCCCGAGTTTTTAGTATTGAACGTCAACGAGAATTATATAAAAAAACTAAGGCATTTTTAAACAAGATCGGGTACCGTCCTAAATATTTAAGTTTTGGCGATGGCTATAAAGGTTTGCCGGCTTATGCGCCTTTTGATAAAATTATTGTGACTGCAGGAGCACCTTATGTTCCTAAAGATTTGCTGGGGCAATTAAAAGTAGGAGGAAGGCTTGTGATTCCGGTAGGGGAAGATGTACAAATTATGACCTTATTTGTTAGAAAATCTCCAACAGAATTCGATAAAACTGAATTTGGGGAGTTTCGTTTCGTACCACTTTTGGAGGATAAGAACTAGGTTTAGTTATCAGTCTTCAGTAGAAGTAAGCAGTTTGCAGTCACAGTTACCAATAAGTAAGCAGTGCTCAATGAAATTTTAGCGAGATCTCTCCACAAGGTCGAGATGACAAGGGAACTAATCTCTAATGATCAACGTATTCAAAATACCAATAACCAAAAGTCCAAAACCAAAAAAAGCCTCATGAAAACTCATGAGGCTTTTTTAATATTTTCCGCAGAAAAATTATTCTGCTTTATCTACAACTAAACGTTCGTCACGGTTAGCAATTTCCCAGGCTGTTAAGAAAACAAGTCGGGTTCTTTTAGATAATGCTTCGTAGTTAATTTTATCTGGCGTATCTGTGATCTTATGGTAATCGGCATGAACACCGTTAAAATAGAAAATTACAGGTACATTGTTTTTAGCAAAGTTGTAATGGTCACTTCTATAATAAAAACGATTAGGGTCGTTTTCGTCGTTATAGGTGTAATCTAGATCCATATTCATGAATTCAGAATTTACATTCTCACTAAGCTCATGAAGTTCTGTACTTAATTTATCACTACCAATTAGGTAAACATAGTTGTCGTTTCCTTCGTGATCTGGATCGATACGACCAATCATATCGATGTTAAGGTTCGCTACAGTTTCTTCTAAAGGGAAAATTGGGTTATCGGTATAATACTTAGATCCAACAAGTCCTTTTTCTTCACCAGTGTTGTTTAAGAAAAGAATAGAACGTTTTGGAGTGTAGCCATCTTTTACAGCTTCAGAAAATGCCTGCGCAATTTCTACAACACCCATACTTCCAGAAGCATCATCATCTGCTCCGTTAAAAACGTTTCCGTCTTTATCCATTCCTACGTGATCGTAGTGAGAAGAAATAACTAAAATCTCTTCAGGTTTTTCGCTTCCTTTTATAAAAGCCACTACATTTTCAGAAGCTTTTGTGTCTCCTCTAAAATAACTTTTTGGAACTTCCTGAAAATAATCGTCACCACCTAAAGCCGATGGAACATCAAACTTTTTATACTGTTCTTTTAGGTATTCTGCAGCTTTTTTCTGTCCTGGTTCACCTGTCTCACGACCTTCGAACTCATCACTTGCAAAAGTGTAAACACGCTCCTTAAGGTCTGAAGGTGTAATCGTTTCAGCATATTTCATTGGGTCGGCTTTGTCTACATCTTTTTGATGCGCGCCACATCCAACTAAACTAGCAGTTAGGGCAAATACTAATAATTTTTTCATTTGAATTTTTCGAATTTAAATATACGGTTGCACAATATAGTAGTTTATCTCAAATTATGAGCTTGTACTTGTTCTTTTCTTCTGAATGCTTATTGAAAGCGATATTGGTTAATTCTGAAGTTATTTTTTTAAAGCACTAGCAATAGCTTCTTTCACTAAAGGTTGCATCACATCGTATCCTTCTGAAGTTGGGTGAACACCATCTGAAGCATATTCTTTCTTCATGCCTTGTTGTTCGTTGGCCAAAGCCGGGAAATAATCCAGGTAAATATGCCCATTTTCTTCAGCATAGGATTTTAACCAGTCGTTTACTTCGGCAATCTTAGCTACAGGTTCTAATCCCGGGCGCCAGGGATAATCGTAAACGGGAAGAATAGAGCTAAGCACCACTTTAATGTTATTTGCAGTCGCAAGCTGGGCCATAGCTTTAATATTATCGGTAATCATTTTTACTGAAGAAAACCCGGTATTTCCTGCAATATCATTGGTGCCGGCTAGGATCACTACTACTTTTGGTTGTAGATCGATCACATCTGGAGTGAATCTAATTAGCATTTGCGGTGTTGTTTGCCCGCCAATACCACGACCTATATAATTATTTTCTGTAAAGAAATCTGGGTGTTGGTCGTACCAGCCCTGGGTTATAGAATTTCCCATAAAGACGGCAATAACCTCTTTAGTATCTTGTTTTACAGTTTCGTTAGCCTCTCGATAACGCTTCAAATTTGGCCAATCCTGACTCATAAGTTCTTTGTATTTCTCGTTTTGTGCAAAGACGCCAGTAGTTAAACATAGCAATCCTAAATAAAATAAGTGTTTGATTTTCATAATCTGGTTAGGTTTATAATTGTAAAGGTAAAGAAAAGCATATATGTATTTTAATATTCGATAAAAACAGGTCTCTTTTTTATTGAATATCAGTCTTGTAAAAATTCGATTAAAAATTATTGAAATTTTATTGTGTAGAAAGGAAAAAGCTTTCTATATTTGCATCCGCTAAGGAGAAATGGCAGAGTGGTCGAATGCGGCGGTCTTGAAAACCGTTGAGGGTCACACCTCCGGGGGTTCGAATCCCTCTTTCTCCGCCACAAAAAACCGCAGATTTTTCTGCGGTTTTTTTATTCCCAATATTGCCATTTTGAAATCTCTTAAATGCAATGTCCAATTCTTAGAATGATTGATCTATTTTGATATTATACGTTAAAGCATATAATTTTCGTATTTCACCTTAAATTATATGGAATTACATATAATTTAGTCAATTCTTAGTTAAGAAAATATTAGGCTATTTTTCTTTAAAGTTGGCCACTAAGTTTACCCATCATTGGTTCTAATTTATCCCATAAAGATTGCTCTAAGAGTTCCATAAGGTTTAAATGTTCTTTTTTATCATACTCAGGTATGTTTGGTTTAAATACTGAAATTTTAACTTCAATATTTTCAGGAATCCAATACTGCAAATTTAAAGCGTAGGTTGATTTCGATCCTGCTCCTAAATGTTCGCGCATTCGCTTTTGAAAACTTTTTCCCTGACTAATTCCTACTTAAAGTGTTTTACTGATGCAATCGTTATATTTTGAATAACATCTTTCCTCTAGTTTATTTTTCTTCGCTATATCAAAAGCTTGACCTATTTCTTTTGAACAATTCTCATCGATTAACTGAATACAATAAATAGGATCGAAATTAATTTTGCTAAAGGTATTCTGAACTAATTCATTAATGTCACAGGAAGATTCTTTTAAATCTGTTGAATTTATTTCTAAGCTAAACTTAGTTGATTCAACTTCAATTTTATCAATTAATTTTATAGTGTTTTCTAGTAGTTTTTTACTGCATTCTTTTTGTTCCTTCCAATCGATCATAAATTTATCTTTTATACGTCATACTGTGCTTGCCACAGCACCTCATTCTATTTTTTTAAGAGCTCGTGAATAAAAATCAAAAACTTTAAAGGAAAGATTAAGATTGTTCAACGATTGATATTTATCTCGCGTTATTCTATTTTTTTGTGCTCGTGAATCGCCATAATTTAATTTAAATTAATTACGAATTTTCCACAATAGCGATTTCCTCCTCGGTCAAGCCATACAGTTCATAAACCATTTGGTCGATTTGCTGGTCGAGTTGGTTGATTTGTGTTTGTAGTTCTACGGTTTTTTTCTTATTGTCTTCAAAAAGCTCCATCCACTCAAACTCATCTTTTTTGGTGAGTTTTGGGATTTCTGGCTGCTCGTTTTTACGACGCTCACGGTTTGCTGCATTAATGGCTTTATTGAGTTCTTTTATAAACTCCCCAAAGTCCAACTCGTGCCAGTTTTGGAGTTTTTTAGAAATTTTTTCTAAATTAAATTTAGAAAATATAAATCTATTAATTGATTTTATAGTTGAGTTGAATTCATTAAAAGTGATTTTTAATGAATCAGATTTTATCTGAAAAATTTCTTGCTTTGATTTTTCAATCTTTTTAATTGGTAGTTCTCTGAATTCACCAATTTTTATTTTAGGGAACAATGCATCGAATTCATTAGCTTTAAATTTGAAATAAAATGCCATTAACTTAGAAGCCAATTGTATTAGAATAAAATAAGAAGAGTATTCCTCCAAAAAATTTTCCTTAATTTTTGCTATGAATACACTTTGATCAATTATGAATTTTTCTTCTATTAAACAGCAATTTAGATGACTGCTTAGTACTTGTCTGCATAGAATCCTTTTACCATCAAAATATTTCATTTCTCTTGGAGCAGCAAGCCATTCTCCGTAACTTATGTAGCTTACTTCATCCCAATTATAATTATATCTATTTATATGTTTACCTCTAAGTTCTGGAACAAAAGTCTCATCTTTCTTAAAGTGAGAATGATATAACTTATTCTTAATTATTTCTTGAGATTGGCCTCTATATTTATCATATGGATTTACACCTCTTGTAATATCACAAATTTCACTCAGAGCGGTGAATTGTTTATCAATTTTTTTGAAAATAATTTCTTTTTCTTCACTTATCTCGACATCAAACGTGTATTTATGATTATTTAAAAATCTTTGCTCATTAGTAATATGTTTTACCTTGAATGCTTTGTTTACAAATTGCCCTATCTCAATTTTATTTTCAGGATTAACTTTTGGTTTAGCTATAAAAACCATGGTATCTACATTAGCATCTTCAAATACATTTTCAAGATTTGGAATGATTGAAATAAAATTCAAATTTTCCAACAAAAAAAATCGACATTTGCTAAACATCAAATTTTTGAGCCAAGAATTTGGTACTATGAAACTTATTAAACTTTTTGATTTGGAGATGGTTACAGCTTTTTCCATAAATGAAACATATAGATCCAACTGATATTCTGCCGTTTCATAAGATTTATTTAAAAATTTTTTGATATTATCATCAAAACTTTTCGAAACATAAGGCGGATTCCCAATTACCACATCAAAACCACCTTTAGCAAAAATTGCTGGGAATTCTTCTTCCCATTTAAAAGCTTTATCGCCGGCAACGCTTTTAGCATCGATCAAAGAATTACCACATTTAATATTGCTGCTTAGATCGTTTAATTTTCTGCGCGGTTGCGCGGTACGTAACCAAAGGGAAAGTTTGGCAATTTCTACACTTTCTTCGTTAATATCTACACCGTAAATATTGTTTTCTAAAATGGTGTTTTCGATATCGCTAAACACGATCGCGCCACCCAAAACTTTGGCTTTAAGCTCGTCGATATAAGCGTGTTCTGCAATAAGAAATTCCAACGCCTGGTTTAAAAATGCACCCGAGCCACAGGCAGGATCGCAAATAGTAAGCTGTAATAACCAATCTCGATAAGTGTCGAGCGTGGCAATTAATTTCTTTTTGGTCGCGGTTCGTGTTCCTTTTTTTACTTCAAAATATTCTTCTTCCCGAAACTCGAGTTCGGTTTTCTTTTCTTCACAAAGTTTACCTACGGTATTTTCAACAATATATTTGGTAATGTATTTAGGCGTGTAAAAAACGCCGTCTTTTTTACGTTTACTCTTCTGCTTGTCAAAATTATCACCTTCAATTTCAGCATTTACACTTTCAATTTCATTTAGCGAATTTTCAAAAATATGCCCCAGAATATTTACATCAACCTGGCTTTCAAAATCGTAAGCCGAAAGTTTTGCGGTGTGTTTGTAAAGCAATTCATCATTGATCTCTAGAAGATCTAAAATCGTATCGGGTTTAAAAAGTCCGCCATTATAAGCAAAGATCTCTGCTTTTTTATCGGTGCCTTTTCGGCCGGTGTCCAGATAACTAAAATAAAGTTTAAAACGCTCGTACAGCGGTTGGTTTACATCCAGGTCTTTAAGCTTGTTCCAATCTTCGATGATCTGTAAAATGGCGTTGGGCGGTAACAGTCCGCGATCTTCAGCAAAAAAGATAAACAGAAAACGATCTATTAATTTCTGTGATTTTTTAAATAAGGTAAGCTTTACATTTTTTTCGAGGCGTTGTTGTTCCTGTAATTCTTCAGGAGATCTCTCGACTTCGCTCGAAATGAAATTCGATGCACCAGCTTTTAATTTTTTAGCGTTGTTTCTCACTAAATCGCGATACAATTCACGTTTAAAAACCGAGTAATCTTTATAAAAACCTTTGGTGATCTGGCTTTCTTCTATCAACGAAGCTTCTTTAATTTCTAAAGGCAAACCGCTTAAGAAATTCTCTTTTTGAAGACATAAATAGAGTAGGGCAAAGCGATCTTCGGTTAAACTAAAAAGATCGAATTCTAAAAACTCGGTCGCATCGTTAATATAAAACCGAAGTTTTTCGAAATTAGAGGTAATTACATACACACAGCCTTTTTGGTTGGCTTTATAATCGAATGCCTGTTGGCGAATCCCTTCTAAATGTTTGGTGTTGGTGCCTTTAAGCTCGATAACGCCTAGGGCTAAATCTTCTTTTAAAATGGCACCATCGGCCTTACGGGAGTTGGTTTGGTTTTTATATTCGGCTACCAGATTATAGTGAGCATTAGGTTTCATTGTGTAGTCTAAAACCTTTACAAACAACTCGGTAAGAAAAATGCCCTGATATTCTTCTTCTTTCGAGCTTTTGATATTTTCCTGAATTTTAGGATCTAAAAAATACTTGCTAAACTTTCTATACGCCTTAGAAATCTGGTTTTGGTCTTGGGCTTTAAGGTATTTTTTTAAAACCGAAGTTTGAAATAATGCCATTTGATCTTTTGAAATGTCTTTGAAGCCTAAAAATAAACAAAAGAAAATTGTAGCCTAGTTTTAGTGCTGAGAAGTTTTCTTGGTGGGGTAATATTATTGAATATTAATAGTTAATTTTATGGGAAACCGTACTTGTTTTTAAGGGAATGTGAGTACATTTATTGTCCCAAATCTATCACTATGCACCGAGTTAAACCGTTTTTGCACAAAAACCGCTATATCATCATCTTAATCTTAAGCGTTGTAGTAATGTGGCTTATTTTAGATAGCCTTTATAACAGCAAATTAGGCTATTAAGCAATTTATTGGCACCGCCAAAAGGTATACGAGGTCTGCCTCGAAATTAAAAATTTGTGTCTTTTGAATACCTCGTGGGCTTGCTCCGGGGTAGTTTATTTTTTAAAGCTTTTAATCACTTTTTTAACTAGTTTAACTACGATCAAAACTAAAATACCAACGATTAAACCAATAAAGAATTCGGTGATCATTGCTGGGATCTGTGGAAAAATATCGTGTAGAAAATCTAGATTATGAGTAAATATTCCTCCTGAAACCAGCATTAAAGCTATTGTTCCTATTACAGAAAGTCCTTTAATTACTTTAGGTAAAGCGTTTACCAAAAATCTACCAACTTTATCAGAAAAACTATTATCCTCTTCGTTTAGATCGATAAGTTTGGTGCCAAAATCGTCCATTCTTACAATTAAAGCCACAATCCCATAAACACCTATGGTTGCAACGAGGGCGATCATAGACACTACGATGATCTGTGTTGGAAGTTCAGCCCCTTCAACAGTTCCCAGGGCAATAATTACAATTTCAACAGATAAAATAAAGTCGGTTAAAATAGCCGATTTCACCTTGTCTTTTTCTCGAGCTAGAATTTCTTCTTTCGTTAATTTTTCAGTCGTGTCAATTTTTTTGTGATGCTTTTTATGCGGAAAAGCGAACTCATACACTTTTTCAGCACCTTCGTAGGCAAGATAAAGTCCGCCAAACAATAAAATAATATGAATCACAGAAGGTAAAAAGGCGCTTAAGAGAAAACCGAGTGGCAGGATTATTAATTTATTCAGCAAAGATCCTTTAGTGATTTGCCATAAAACCGGTAACTCCCGGGAAGAAACGAAACCAGAGGCTTTTTCAGCATTAACGGCGAGATCATCTCCTAAAAGTCCGGCAGTTTTTTTACCGGCAACCTTACTCATTACCGCAACATCGTCCATCAAAGCTGCAATATCATCTAACAAAGCGAAAAATCCAGAGGCCATAGTATTCTAAAATTTTTGGGAAGATAATATTTATTTCTTTCTCGTGAGATTCAAATTAACTCTTCAGTCTATAAATTAATATTTTGGCAATATAATTATTCGATCTAAACTGCATATTTGTATTTTAATTTCAGAATCTATTGGCACCGCCAAAGGGTATAATATCCCAAGGCTTGTCTCGAAATTAAAAATTTGTTTCTAATGAATGCCTCGTGGGCTTGCTGCGAGATAATTTACTTTTACTGAAATATTCTTAAAGAGAAAAATTATGCGTAGTTCAAAGCTAAGATTAGCCGGTTTTATTCTTGTTTTTTTAGGTGTAAATTTGAAAATGACTTCTCAGGAAAAGCAAAGCGATGAGCTTGTGATCCTAAGTTATAATATTCATCATGCTAATCCACCTTCAGCTTCAGATCTTATAAATATAGATACCATTGCTGCTATTCTGAAAAAAAGTAAAGCAGATATTGTTGGGTTACAGGAAATCGATGTTTTCACAAAGCGGTCTGGAAAGAATTTGGATATGGCAAAAGAACTGGCAGCGAAAGCTGGTTTCGAATATTGGTATTTTTCAAAGTCGATCGATTTTCAGGGAGGAGGTTATGGTACGGCGATCTTATCTAAATTTCCAATCTCAGATACGCTTACCAAGAAATTACCCAATCCTAAAAATGCCGAGCCAAGAACACTGTCTTTGGCTAAAATTCATATTAAAAAAGATCTTGTTATTACAATAGCGAATACACATTTAGATTATACAGATGCTTCAAACAATTTTGCCCAGGTTTCGGCATTACGCGAAGTGCTTTCGGAGGAACCTGAGCCGATTTTTGTGACCGGCGATTTTAATGTTATGCCTAACAGTGCGTCAATGAAGTATTTATTTGAAGCTTTCACATCTAGCTGTATAGAAGATTGCGAGTTTACCTCGTCCGCACAAAATCCAGATAGTACGATTGATTATATTTTGTTTAAAGGGAATAAAGTTGAAGTTTTAAAGCACGAAGTCCTGAAGGAAACTTATGCCTCAGATCATTTCCCGGTAAAAGCAAGATTCGTGATAGAGAACTAATCAGCTAAAAAGAAAAACCACGCAGATTAACTACGTGGTTTTGAGCACAAATTAAAAATTGAAAATCAAGAACCTCGGGGAATTAAACCCATATCGAGGCATTCAAAATGAAATTCTTTATACATTCACTTTACCAGATTCAATGACGTAATTATAATTTTGATTTTGCTTTCCCACACTTTTACGCTTATAGTGCGCTGCAATATGACCAAGCTGAAAAACGATCTTTGCTGAATCCTTCATTGATAATTTAGATCCATCTGCATGTACCCATCTTTTTAAAGGTTGCTCGCAGATAAATGAGTTTGCTTTTTCAGCTCCAAAATGTTTTTTCATTCGCATAAAGATCTCTACATCAAAAAGCCATTTTGTAATAAAAGGTTCATTAAAAGCGATCTTTATCACTTCTTTATCCATGATCTTAGCTCCACATTGGGTGTCTTTAAAGTTCATTCTTAGAATTTTTCTAATAATGTAGTTTATTGTTAAGCTGATAATTTCTCTGGCCGATTCTTTCGCAATATTGGCACCCATTCTGGAAATTCGGCTACCGCTTACAATTTTAAAATCTGAGGTTTCTATCGTTTTAACTAGATCATCAAAATCTGTAAGATCTGTAGATAAGTCGGCATCTAAAAATCCAATATAATCAAGATCAGTATACTCGGCCATGTGTAGCATCCCTAATCGAACTGCTTCAGCTTTTCCTCCGTTTTTTTCACAATCGTAAACCGTGATATAATCTTCTCTGCCTCTACGTAGGTCGTTTAAAACCTGCAGCGTATTGTCTTTACTTCCGTCGTTAACAAAACAAAGATGATATCCAGAGTGTTTTTCAACAAAATCTGTAAATTCTTTGCTTAACAATCTATCCTCTTCATTGTAGCATGGGATCACAACGCCCACACATCTTTTCTGAATGATGGTGTTCTGAGAAACCGCTTTTTGCTCTTTATTTACAGCACCTATTAAACGTTTCACTCTAGCCGAAACTTCGTCCAGACTTAAAGGCTTTTTCATATAATCTTCAACCCCAAGATCAAAACTTTCTACAATTAGGTTATCATCTGTATTTCCAGATAAGACCATAATTGGAGTTGTGCTATTTTTTGTACCTCTTATGTATCTAATAATTTCGATTCCTGAAATTATAGGCATATTAATATCCACAATCACTAGATCTGGCTTAAAAGTGTCGAAAGTAGCTTTAGCTTTTAAAGCATCAGTTTCTGTTTCTACGTCATATCCCAATTCACTTAAACGTCTCTTCAAAGGAAGAAGGACTAACTGCTGGTCGTCGATGGCTAAAATTTTCATGGCATTAGATTGTTTATATGGTTCAAAAGTAGATTGATTTAGAGTGTATTACGCTGGTTATTAGATGAAGAACAAATTTTAGTTAGACGAGTGGTTAAATTGTATCGATAAATGGATTGCTATTACGATAAACATTCTTTTATATTTATCGTAGTTTTATAGAACTTATCTAGCGAATGAAGGAAAAGACTAATAAATATTTAATAGTAGCCTTGATTATTGGCGTTCTTTTTCATGGGACGGCGATTTTCTTCACTATAGAAAATACTTACGATGCTTTAATTCATTTATTTTTTGCAGATCATTATGCCAATAGTTGGTGGGAACCCTGGAACTACGAGTGGTACACGGGTTTTACGGTAATGGGCTATCCACCGCTGGTCCACCAGGTGATGGGGCTGTTAAGTTATATTGGCGGACTCAAATTTGGGTTGTTCACGGTTGGGGTTATTGGCATCATTCTTTTTATCACCGGGGTTTACAGATTTTCATTGATGATGCTTGCCGATCGAAAGGCTGCGGGATATGCAGCGCTATTGGCGGTTTTTTCGTCCTCTTTTGTAGAAACCCTGCATATTTTTGGTCAGTTACCCAGCATTGTAGGGGTTTCGGTGTTGATGCATTGCATGCCTGAAATCTACATGTGGATAAAAACCGGGAAACTCGGTTCTCTGGTTAGAGCGATCTCTTTATTAGCGGTTACCGTTACCTCGCATCACGTAACACCGATCTTTGGAATGGTGTTTTTTATCTTTCCCTTAATTGGGATGGCGGTGATGGATAATTCACGAGAGCGAGTAAATCATATCAAAGAAGTCACTTTTAAAGTTTTTCTGAAATCTTTTTTTGAAGCCTTTAAAAGAATTGTCCTATTTGGTGGAATTTCGCTGGTCATCATCGTAACATGTATTTTGCCGTATTGGATTAATTCAAAGAAAAACCCGATCACGCAAGTACCCATTCCGCATGGGAGTAGAGATAACTTTTTAGAAGTTACTTCCTCTGGCTTGGTATTCTTTACCATTCCGTGGGGAATTTTATTGTTTCTGCTACCGTATATTTTTTATCGATATTATTCAAAACGATACATCTTTTTTGGTTTGTCGTTTACCTTATTAACCATTTTGGGAACCGGTGGAACTACACCAATCCCTAGAATGATGCTTGGCGATACTGCCTTTAATATTCTTACTTTAGATCGATTTACGCTTTGGGCATCGATCATGGCTTTGCCGATATTCGGTGAATTTGGCTATCGTTTTGCTGAAGGTGATTTGCGTTGGAAAATTCAGGAGAAATTAGGCGCGGTTTATCATCGGGTCTTAGGAGCTGTATTGGTAGGAATGTTCCTTTTTATGTGCATTTTTACAATCACGCTCGGCTATTTTAGGCCTATGCAGCCACAAAAAATAAAAACCTTGCCTATTACCAATTTTCTAAATCAGGATCAGCATGATCATTGGCGGTTTTTAACTTTGGGATTTGGTGATCAGATGGCGTGGCTTTCAGCACAAACCAATGCATTAACCGTAGATGGAAATTATCATAGCGCACGGCGTTTACCAGAACTTACCACCAGAGCAGTAGAGCGACTGGAAAATTCAAAATTCCGGGGGGTAGAAGGGATTGGTTCTTTGCAGCAATTCTTAACTGTTCCAGAAAAATATAACCTGAAATACATATTTTCGAATGATAAGTTTTACGATCCTATTTTGTATTTCTCGGGTTGGCAAAGGCTTCAGCAACTAGAAAATGGGATCATGGTTTGGGAAAAATTAAATGTCCCGCCACTTAGCAAGATTTTGCCAAAAGAAGACGTTCCCGTTTTTCTTAAAATTATGTGGGGCGTGATTCCGGTGCTCACTGTTTTGATCGCATTCTTTATTAATATTCAGTTGATCTGGTTTCAAACGCTAAAGATCAAAATACCCGAGAAACCCGATTTTTTAAGATTTAAAACTAATTACGACGGTTTCAGCTGGAAGCTGATCAAGATTAGTCATATTTGGGCGGTAATTTTATGCGGAGTCATTTTCTACGGAATTTACCTTTTTTACATTAAAAATGCGACACAAATAAGCGCTGAAAATGTTGTGCGATCGTATTACGATGCGCTCGATTTTAAGGAGTTTGAAAGAGCACATTCTTATCTAGATCCAAAAAGTGATGTGACGATCGCACAATATATGCTTGAAGTTTCAGTAACCGATGGTATTTTAAGTTCTTACGCAAAAATGGATTCGATTGGGCTGGAAGTGCTTAGTGAATCAAAGAACAGGGCGAAGATCTTGGCGCATACCGAGTGGATCACTCCGCTCGAAAAGATCGACAAAACCTACGAGCACGATGTCATTAAAATAGGAGGAAAGTGGTTTATAAAACCGAGTACTTACGATCTGGATATTCCGCCAGATCAGCTTTTTTCAGATAATCTAACGCAGTTTTATAATCATGGGCGTCGAAGAATTACCACACAGCAAACCTATCACCAGGATGTTTTAAAACAGCCGGTTTTAGAGGTGCTTTCAGCAAAATTGGTGAAAAAGGGCGATCGTTATGCGATTATTGGCGAAATTCAGAATGTCGATAATGTGCCTGCCGATGTGGTGATCAAAGGCACCTTATACAACGACGACAACAAAGAACTTGCCGGCTATAGCGCAAAATATGTGATGAGCCATAAATTGCTTCCGAAGGAAATTAGCAGTTTTAGAGTCGATTTTGAAGGGATCGCGTGGTTGGGGAAAAACGATAAAATTCCAGAGACGTTTAATCCAGATGAATTTACGCCGGTAGAATTACCAGAACCGCCAACCAAATTCAATTTGCAATGCGCGGGAAATGTTGCCAATACAGATCTTTATAAATACGTAGCCCTGGCCGATGCAAATTATGCTGAAGACAAGATCTCTGGAACACTTTTTAACTACGGAATCCAGGAAGTGACCATTCCCGAGCTTATTTTTTCGTATTACGATGAAAATAAACAGCTTGTTTGGGTGAATCAGGATTTTATGCGAGAAGGCGTGCGGGTACAGCGTAAACAATATTTTGATTATGATTTGCCGAATCTAGAAGAAGTAGAAATTATCAATTCTTCGATGGAAAATATTTTTGTAAATGGTTTGCCTAATAAAGAGATCGCCATAAAAGTGATTCCAGATCGTAAAGAAGATCATCCAAAACAGCAAATGCAGGCTTTGGAAGGAAAAGGCTATAATTTCATTAAATTAGAACTGAATAACTACGTTGGAAATCCAAAATAATGAAGCTAAAAATTAGATTCATCATATTGCTGAGTTTGGTCGTTTTAGGCTCTTCTTTTGGATATTTTTATACTGAAGTTGATGCTGAAAAAATCGAGCTTATAAATGCCAAAGATCGATATACAGCCGGCGAAAAAATTCAGCTGAAATTCAACAATATCGATAAAAGCTGTAAACTTTATCTTCATCATTCTTATTCGCAAACGATTCTAAAACCTGAGATTGCAGAAAATCAAGCCACATTTTTAATTCCTGATTTTCTAAGTGCAAAAAGCGGGGAAGTCAATTGGATTTTGCTGAAGGATGAAGAGCAATTACAAACCGGAAGTTTCGAGATTCTGCCAAAAGTTGCTTCAAAAACAGTGATCGAAAGTTATTTTGGGCCGCGAAGTATTCAGGCGGGCGATCGTGATTATTCGATGTTAGTGGTCGTGCCAATGGACGCGATGGATAATCCTTTGCCCGATAGCACAAGCGTGATGCTGCATAAACAGTTTTACGAGGAGATCGATTCTGTAGAAATATTTACAGATAAACTTATGGCCTGGCGAAATATTATGGCCTATCGAAAAACAGGAAATATCAATGTTTCTTCGACGGTTTTAGGCGTAAATTCGATCGAATTAACTACCAATGTTTTTCCTTCAAACGCGACAGACTTTCAGATATTCTCATTCAGAAATCACGATTTTGCCGATGGAAATCAGATTGCAGAATTTACCACTTCAGAAATAAAAGATGAATGGGGAAATACGATTAGCGATGGAACTTTGGTGTCGTTTTATATCGAAAATGAAGCGGGAACAATGC
This sequence comes from Zunongwangia mangrovi, assembly GCF_900112105.1. Lineage (GTDB taxonomy): Bacteria > Bacteroidota > Bacteroidia > Flavobacteriales > Flavobacteriaceae > Zunongwangia > Zunongwangia mangrovi. The sequence goes on from NZ_FOKV01000001.1 coordinate 1,409,653, forward strand.
TTACCACCAGAGGAAGTTCGATCGAAGGAGTGGCGACGGCAAAAATAATTCATCCAGATCATCCCGATACCTGGAAAATTAAAGGCTATGTGACAGGTTTGGCTGAAAGTAATGAAATTGAAATTAGTTTTAGACAAGCTTTAAAAGATTTTGAAGTCGAATTTTCTAACGGAAATCGAAGCATCAAAATAGGGCCACTGCAAAGTTTTATGCAACAGCTAATTCCCGATGGTGCCGTAGTGAAATTGCATATTTTTCATCAAAATAAATTAGTTGAAATAAAGCAGGAAACCTCGAATGATGGTTTCGTGACTTTTCGATTAACCAAAAGTTTTTATCCTGAAAACAGCTATAGTTTTAAAATTGAAGCCCTGGGCAAAAGCAAAACCACAGAAGAACTGAGTTATGAAGAATAAGATGAATAAAAATATCTATCGTGCCGGGTTGATCGTCACTTTTGTGGCGCTAAATGCGTTGGTGCTTTTTGGATTGAGTTCGGTTTTGGCGTGGTTAAATACAGGAGCCGAGCGCACAGGAATGTTGCATACCGAGGTGTTGAGCAAAGATGTGTATTTGCCAGATATCGAATGGGGGAGTTTAGAAAATCCCGGCCGTCCAATGGAGCAGCAGACTTTAGGTGAAATTCAGCAGGATTATTTGAACGCCTGGTATGTAAAACACGTGGCTTATAAAACCAATAATCCTTACGGAATCGAAGATTATTATACCGATAGTTCTCGTGTAAATCTTTTTAAGACCATTGCGTTTAATAAAGAAAATGACATTCATTTAGAGGCGACAACTTTAAATCATCACCCCAAATTAGAGTTTTACAGTGCAGATGGGCAGTTGGTGGTGATCACTGATGATGAGGTGATCGAATATCAGGAAATTTACGAGCAGGATAAAAAACTTTTGACGCATCAGGACACCTCGTCGTATCGCGTAATGATGCTTTTAGAAGACGGATTTTGGCGCATAAGGCACATGGTAAAACATTCGGCTAAAGCACAAGAAGATTCGGTTGCGACCAATAAAATTGCTGAAGTTAAAGGCAAAAAAATAATTGTTGAAAATAACGAATTTAAAATCAAGGGAATCAATTATTACCCAAAGGATTCGCCCTGGGATATGTTTGGAGAAAACTTCAGTAAAGATACGATCGCTCAAGATTTTAAAATTATCAGAAATGCCGGGTTAAACAGTATTCGGATTTTTATTCAGTATGAAGATTTTGGAAAAGCTGAAGTTCTTCCGCAGAAATTAGAGAAACTAAGAACGGTTTTAGATCTGGCTGATGAAAATCAATTAAAAGTAGTGGTTACTTTGTTTGATTTTTATGGAGATTATTCGGTGTTGGATTGGACGCTCACCCACCGGCATGCAGATCAGATCGTTTCAGCTTTTAAAGATCATTCGGCAATTTTAGCCTGGGATCTAAAAAATGAACCCGATTTGGATTTTGAAAGCCGTGGGAAAGATATGGTTTTGCAGTGGTTATCTCACGTTGCCGATGAGATTAAAAAATACGATCCAAATCATCTAATTACGATTGGCTGGTCGTCGCCAGAAGCTGCGGTAAATCTTCAGGATAAAATAGATTTTGTATCTTTTCATTTTTATAAAGATCTAGAAAAATTAGCTTCAGATTATAGCATTCTTGAAAAAGAAATTATGAATAAACCACTGGTAATGCAAGAGTTTGGAATGAGTTCTTATCACGGTTTATGGAATCCTTTTGGAACCGATGAAGAAGCACAGGCCGGTTACCATAAAAAAATGCAAGACTTCTTTAAAAAAGAGGATCTTGCATTTATGTCCTGGACATTATATGATTTCGAGGAAGTTCCTTCGCAGGTGGTGGGTAGATTACCATGGAGAAAAAGCAGGCAAAGATTCTTCGGGTTTTTAGACCAGAATGGAGAACCTAAGCCTGCTTTTAAGTATATAACTCACTAACACCAATCTATTGAACTACGCTCATTCCGTTTTTAAAATTTTTGTTCATAATTCTATGAAATTGCTCTAAGTACATATCTGCAATTTTTTCCATTGGTAAAGAACATGAAGCTTTGTAATTCTTTTTACCAAGCTCTACGCGATATCCATCGTTAGATATGATCGCATCGATAGACTTTGCTAAAGAATCTACATTGGATGGTGTGAAGAACTGGCCACGATAGCCTTCTTCTCTTACCAAAATTCCTAAGTCACCAAGATCTGGAAGCACTACTGCTTTCCCGTAACTTCCTGCCTGGTGTAAAACCCCGGAGCTTCCGGTAGTTGAGGTGTAGGGGAATACAACTACCGCACTTTCTCCGAAGATCACCGGTACATCTTTTTCTTCAACATAACCGGTAAATGTAAGATTAGGGACATCCTTATACTTCTTTTTCATGCTTTCGATATAACCAGGCGTATTAGGACTATCGGTTCCTGCTATTACAATTTCCATTTCCTGTTTTGAGGTTCTTCTTAATTTCTCGATCGCTTCAATTAAGATCTCTACTTTTTTATAAGTTCCAAATTTGCCAAAAGTCATGATCTTTTTTGGACCTGCTGGTAGATCGTAAGTTGGTTCTGGCGGTGTTTCAAAAGCACCATGCGGAATCAACATTACGTTCTTTTTTCTGTATTTCGATTTTAAAATATATTCGTATTTACTAATGGTTACGGCTACAAGATCTGCTTGTAAAACTAATCTTGTAAGTGTAGATCCTATAAAATTGTACATTTTTTGCATCAATTTATTCTGAGTAAATCCTGCTTTTTCAAGATCTACAGTTTCTAGAATGTTATGCAATAAAACGATCGTTGGGATTCTTTTTATCTTGAAGATCATAGGAAGCATTAAGCCTAAAGCCGCAGCAGCTTTCTTGTCTCCAAATTTCATGAACTGCAAATTGAATAAAATAGCGTCTGGTTTTTCAGCTGAAATTGCCTTGTAAATATTTACAATATTGGCGTAACTGTTAAACTTCCAGCAGTCTTTAACCGTGATCTTGCAATTCGCATCGAAGTCAATTTGCTTTTCTTCTTCTGTATGATCTGTAATTAATACGATCTCATCTACTTCATCCTTTAAAGCAAAATGCTTTACCAAATGATATCCATACTCCGTTAAGGTTACTTTGCTAGGAGGGAACGCTGTTACGATTGCTAGTTTCATGGTAAATTTGGTTTTAAAAATCCTCTTTTAGAAGGAGTTAGTTATTTTAGAAAATCTTGTTCTTTTAATTATGATTCAAATATCTATATAAACCTGTCTTAATTTTTTCTTCTTCGATAAACGGTAATTTACTGTAGGTGAGCTTTCTTTTTGTGTTGGTAAAAGAAATATGCCAGTTGAATTAAAAGTAGCACCACTATAATAATGATCTGTACTAACACCACCTGTTCTAAAGAATTATGAAAGAAAACAATTAGTCCTACCTGTCCCATACCAAAGATCCCAGACAAGGCTACCGGCATGTATTTATCGATCGATAAAAAGTAATACACAAAAACATTAGAGATTGCGAATAAAGAGGTGGCTAAGGCGTACTTCCAAAGTAAAGGCGCGATACTGGTATAAGCATCACCAAACATGATGTCTATAATTAACTCGGGCACAAAATAAGTCACTGTAATTATACTTATCGCTAAAAGACTTACAAAACCAACATACTTAAAAAGCACAGGTAAGGTATTTTCGCCATTTTTCTTTTTTTGTACAACGGTTGGCAATAAGATCATCACGAACATCCAGGCTACAAAGTAAACCAATCGGCCAATCAAAGCCAGCGAAGCATATAAACCGGCTTCGTAAGAATCGAAATAATGTTTTACCAGCAAGATGTCGCTGTTGTTGATAATGATTTGTGTAAGCTCGTAAAAAGCAGTGATGGCGATAAAATTTACCAGGCTTTTACGATCTGATTGTTCTAAGGTCACTTTTGCGAAAAAATTGCCGCTATTTTTAAAAGGGATCAATCCAAATACAAAAGAGATCAAAATTCCTGAAGCAATTAAAACCGAAGATCCATTAGCCAAAAGCGTTACCAAAAGTAATGTGATCACTAATCTGCTAAACATTTCGGTTTGATAGGTTGCAGAAAGTTTATAGAAACTTTTGCTTCCCTGGTAAAAACCACGATTTACGCTCATTAAAAAATAAAGCGGGATCCCAACACCAAAAATCACGAACATCCACTTACTATCAGTATTAAAAATATTTTGAAGTTGTCCTGCAAATAGAACAACAGCAAGCGAAGCCACGATTCCAATTATAAGGCTGGCTTTTTTTACATAATTAAGGAAATGAAGTTGTTTTTCAGTCTCGTAACCTGCGGTAAACTTAGCAACGGTTAACTGAAATGTCATGGCGATAAACGACAAAACCAGTAAAAAAGTAATTAGGATCGCAGCATTAGCAAATTGCTCTGGTCCCAATATTCTACCTAACAACAAGTTGTATAGGTAGTTACCTAAATTAACACCCATTGCGCTCAGCATAAAAAACTGTTCCGGCGTTATTTTTCTTACCTTTAGTTGTGATAAAATCATTTTAGTTCGGTTTTAGATTAGTTATCGGCACAAATATCCAGTAGATTTCAGTGAAAAGGGATTCTATTTCGTTGAGCGGAAGTTTTATGTAGATGAATGAAGACCAAAACAGGCTTAACTTGCAACTACAAAAATTAACCAAGTACCCATGAAAAAACTTAACCTATTATTTTTTCTGTTTCTAGGCATTCAATTAGTATCTGCGCAAGACATGCAGGAAGGTTTTGGCTATTTAGAACAAGGCGATTTTGCGAAAGCTGAAACTTTTTTTGAAGGTATTCTAAACGAATATCCAGATAACAAAACTGCAAATTTGTGCTACGGTAGGGCAGTAGGCTTAAACGGTGAACCGCAAAAGGCAACTTCGATCTTTACCGATTTGCTGAAAGACTATCCCGGTGACCTGGAAATCGAACTAAATTATGCCGAATCACTTTTATGGGGAAGCCATTTTAATAAAGCTAAAGCTTATTACAGCGATCTTGTACAAAAATATCCAGAAAACTTTGCAGCACTTTTAGGCTTTGCCAACACGCTTTCTAATTTGAAGGAATATGACAATGCTTTGATCTATGTGAATAGAGCATTAGAAACTTCTCCCGGCAATCCAAATGCGATGGTTTCTAAAAAATACATCAGGCTTGGATTTGCGTATCAAAAAATGCAAAATCAGCAATACGAGCCGGCGATCGCTTTGCTGAATGAAAATTTAGAAGATTTTTCTGGTGATAGAGAAACCTTGCTGAATAAAGCTAATATCTATTTAATCACTAAAGAAACCGATGAAGCTAAAAATGTGTATCTGGAATTAGCCAAAAACGCTAAAGATAGTATCGTCGCTTTAAACGGAATGTCACTTGCTTCGCATATTGCTGAAAATGAAAAAGAAGCCCAGAGGCTTGCTGAAAAAGCTATTGAAAAAGCTGAAGTCCTAGGTGATTCCACATCGATACAGGCTTCAAGAGAACGATATGCTCAGACTTTGGTTTGGAATAAAGATTTTAAAAATGCTGAAGCTTACATTTCAGAATTAATAAAAGATTACGGCGAAGAAAACTGGGTGTTGTCATTACGTGCAACTTTAGGAATGTATCGAAGTGATTTTAAAGAAAGTATTGCCGATTATCAGCAGATATTAGAAAAAGATACTGCTTCTTTCGATGGAAATTTGGGAATTGCCAATGCTTATTTTGCAGATGGCGAAACCGAAAATGCTTACGATGCCGCTTATCAAACTTTAAAGGTGTTTCCTAATCAAAAAGATGCGACCAATTTCTTAGGCAAATTAGATCGTAGTTTTACACCAACTGTAGAAGAGAAAATAAATTACACCTTTGATAACGGTGATAACAAAGCCTATGCTACAAATACCAATATTGAATTTCCTGTTAGCACAAAACTGAGTTTTAATGCCAATTATAACTATCGAAAAACCCGAAATAGCATTACAGAAAATGAAGCAACTTCAAATAACTTCAGTTTAGGTGGAAGCTATAAATTTCATCCAAAAGCTAGTTTTCATGTTTTAGGAGGAATAAATTCGGCTAACTCTTTCAGTAATAATTATAATCAATTCTTAGCGCATGCTTTTTTCAAGATCAAGCCATATAAATTGCAGGATCTGGAAGTTGGTTATAACCGCGAAGTGCAGAATTTCAACGCCGATCTTTTGGATCGTGAAATCGTAGTGAACAATTATTACATGAACTATAATATGGGTACCAATTTTAATTTAGGATGGTTTACGCAGTATTATTACAGTTCGCAGAGTGATGAAAATAGCAGGAATTTGCTGTTTACCTCGTTGTATTATAACTTTTTGTCGAAGCCGGTTTTAAAAGGAGGTCTAAATTATCAATTCTTAAGTTTTAAGAATCAGGTGCCAACGATCTATTTTAGTCCGTCACGATTTAATGCGGTAGAAGTTTTTGTCGAATTTTTGATGGATGAAAATGCTGTGGAAGCCAAAAGTCTGTTTTACGGATTAACCGCAGCAACCGGTTACCAGTTTATTGAAGACGATCCCAAGCAATCTACCTATCGTATCCAGGGAAGGTTTGGCTATAAATTTTCAGAGCGTTGTTTAGCGAACTTCTACGGAACTCGAAGTAACATAGCTTCTGCCACTGCAGCTGGTTTTACTTTTACTGAATTTGGATTTCGACTGAAGTGGATCTTTTTGAATAAGCCGGTTTTTGAAACGAGGTAAGTTTAAAAGATTATCAAATTAAATGTCCAAAATAGATAATAATGAGGTATGGTCACCCTGAACTTGATTCAGGGTCCCATCACAATAATTTGTTTTCAATATAGTATGAGATTCTGCTTCAATTCCAATGGTTATTGGAACGGAATGACTAAACAACGAATTACGGATCATCAATTATCTAAAAAAAGAGGCTTTGAGATATCGGAAATCTTAGAAAATCGAAATAGAATTAATTAGCATAAATATCTTTTAAAATATTTAAATCTTCAGTAGTCATGGGAAGCATTTGGCTATTGGTCCATTGCTGCTTTTGTTTAAATTTAGCCACGGTTTTATTGAAGGCTTTTTTCGAATTATAATTACTTCTAAATTTTTTGACCTTTTTTCCTTGAATTAATTTATTGAAGGCAATCTTACCTTTCATCTCAAAACGAAAGATCGAATCATTTTTAAAAAGCACTGTTTTATCATTTGTGATTTCTGCATAAGACAGAAATTGTTTGCCATCTTCATCAGCACTTATTTTAATAAGTGAAGCAATTCGTGTGTTGTGGTTTGGTTTATCAGGTGTTAGTTCTGGTATCTGGTTTCTTAGGTATTCAACTTTAATTTCTTTTATGGTCAGTTGGTTTTTACTTAGAAAAATATGTCCATTTGCCGAATCTTCTCCTCCAGAGATTTCAATTTTATAGATTTCTTCTTCCTCGTTTTCAATTCGACCGGCATAACTGAAATTCATTGTTTTTAGTTTTTCTAATATCGGAGCGTTCTTTAAGGTAGGATCCATTATATTTAAAAACTCAGCTACACCACTTAGAAGATTCATTCGTTTATATTTTTCTGTTTTTTTAACCTCAGAAATTTTGGTTTTGGTTTCCTCTTCCAGTGAAGCTTTGTAGGATAGAAAGTCGGTTTCGATCATTTCTACTCCTTTACCATCCTTTTTTAAGCTATATCTAAATATTCCTTCCTGATTGTAAGGCTTTGAAAAAAAGTTCTTTGGGATATTTTCAAAAGCTTTTAAAATGGTATCTCTTGCATTAAAATTGTTTAAAACAACTTCATCCAAATTATAAGCTAAAGCTTTTAAATATAAGGTGTCTTTAAGATCTTTCGAGGGGAGTTTTTTGGTTTGATAACCCAAATGAGAAAGAATGTATTCCTCATGGTCTTTTGGGGTAAAGATAATTCCGTCTTCATTACTTACACTTCCTTGATTATTGCCAAAATTCAGATTAGCGTAGGGAATAGGTTCTAGACTTAGCGAATCTAAAACCAGCGCTTGTTGAGCATATCCATTAGAATTGTAAATGAATAATATTACAATCAACATTAGCCCTTTTGGGAAGTGAGATGTAGAAGACATTCTTAAAACTTAGACTTTTAAGGAATTAAAATAAGAAAAAGAAAGTTAACGGCAAAGCCTAAAATTTATTCAAGAAATTTTCAATATTACTCAAATTTCACCTGAAATTTAATCGCCTGTTCGATATGCGCCAGGTGATGATTAGAATGCCAGGCATACATCCCGATAGCGGTTTTTAAAGTGAACTTTTGCTTTCTTTCTGGATGGTAAAAAGTCTTTTGAAGTTCATTTTCGTTAAAATTCTCGATCAATTTTACCCAACGATAATGTAAACCTTCTAGCAATATCAAACTTTGGTTGATATCACACGAATAATCATCTAATTGTGCCCAGGCAGTTTCGTTATAGCCCCTAATGGTAGGATCTTCTTCGGTTAAAGCGATTTTAAACCTGATGATACTGTTCATGTGACTATCGGCCAGATGATGAATCACCTGTTTTATTGTCCAGCCTTCAGGGCGATATTGCCAGGATAATTCTTCTTCAGAAAGATCTTTGGTAAGATTCGATATTTTGGCGGGTAATTCTGCAATGTCCTTAGTCCAGGTTTTAAGAAGTTCCGGAGTAATTTCCGCAGGATTTATAAAGGTTCCAATGGGATATTTTAGTTGCTCGAGTGTCATATTGTTATGATTAAAAAAACGAATTTAGTAAATTATCTCGGGGTAAGCCCACAAGACTTTTTTTGGAAGTAGATTTTTAATTTCGAGAGAAGCCTCGGGGTATTATACTCTTTGGCGGTGCCAATAAAAAAGAAAATGCCGGGTAACCACTCCCGGCATTTTCACTCATAACTAACCTAACCAACTAACCAACCATTAGTTTACGACTAATCCTATTTGGGATTTATCTTTATTATCTACGATAATTATGCTGTTATAGATTCCCGGAGGCACACTTTTTAATTGTATTGGGATTTCTATTTTTCCGTTTTCCAGTTCGTACTCCTTGTTATGCACCATTTTGCCGCCCATATCAAAGATCATCACTTTTACATTTTTTCCTGATTTTGGTAACACCAAACTTGTATTATTTCTAAAAGGATTTGGATAATTATAGGCTTTCTTTACGGGAGTATCTACTACCGCAATTGGATTTTCCTGTGAAGGAATTTCCCTAAAATTGGTAAACTGAACATTTTCTATGTTTACATTAAATTGCTGAAATTCGCTATAATTCCCTTGTACAGAAAATACTATTCCTTTTAGTGGATCGCCTTTAAAACTCTCAGAATCATTTCTGAAATCTGATAATCTTAAGTTGTAGATTTTTCCATCTTCATTGGTTTCTATGGCGTAGCGATATCTTTTATTCCAATCTGTTAAACCATCGGTAACCAGGATTACTTCAATAGGAAGATTACTTTTAGAAGTAAATTCTAAGGCTTCAAAATTATCAGTATAAAATTGTTGATCTCCGGCCAGAATATTTCTGAAAACATTTAAAGTTCCAAAGATCTCACCATTTACATTTACGTTTCTTTCGATCTGATAAGAATTGTTGCTGAAATTATCCAATTTCGCTTCAGTAATACTGAAAGAGTTAATCTTGGTTTCAGCTTCAGCATAATCAATTCCCCATGGACCATCGGCTAAATAAAGTGCATCTGCTTTTGGTGAATTATTCCCCTGAATTTCTAATCCTACGTCAAATAAACTTCCGGCATCTACCACCACTTCTTCTTCATATTCAGCAGCTAAAGTGATGTTTTTATTGAAATCAGTTTCAGAAGCCACTTCAGTTGAACGAATATTTCCCTGAAAGTTTATTACCGTAGCACCCGAATTATTTTTGATGCGCAAATGTAATTGTCCGTTTTTATACACTCCTTTTTTTACAAAAACACTCGGGATCTCACTTTCTTCAGTATTAAAACTTAAACCGTTTGTAGCTTTAAAGGTATCGATCACATGTTTTGCTAAAGTGCTTACCTGCCCCATAGAGCCGCCCCAAATCTGGAAATTTGCGTAATTTCCTTTTGGATAATCCCCAATATTCCAGAAGCTGTACAATTTGTTTCCACCAGAATTAAGTTGAACAGAAAAATTAAGTGCATATTCTAATTGACCACTAGCTCTAAGAATTTTGATCATGATGATTTCGTGACCTGCTAATTGAATTGTTCTAATATCTTCTAAACTAGAGCTGTTTAATCGATCGCAAATTACTTTAGAGTGATCGTAAATTCCGTCATCTGTTAAAGTAGCCAAAGCTGCAGCAACACGCATATTGCCCTGGTAATAGTCTACCGAGAAGATCTCTTTCGCATTAGTGATCGCTAAAAGATCTTCTGGGCTAGACTCATATGATTGCTCAGAGCCAAACATCCCGGTTTCTGGTAGTAGGGATTTCAGGTTAACCTGGGAGTTTTTCATAAATGGGCCCTGAGCTTTATATTTTGATTGTATACGTTTATGATCTTTAAAGTTGTTTTCTTTAATTCTGCTAAAATTTCTTTTAGCGATTAGAGAAGCTAAATTTCCATTACTTTCTAATCCGCCAAGGTTAGCAGAGCTTACATCTGTAGCCGATTTAATATCTACGTAATTAGCGGTTCTTATCGCATCGTAAGGATTAGCCGTTATGTAAAATAAAGCGTCATTAAAATCCTGATCGCAGCTGGCATAATCTCGACGAATATCTTCGAAACCAAGGATTACTCGTTCGTTTTCTGGATCTGCCAGTAATACATTATGCTTTCTTAATTCTGGATCGGCTTCTGGGTTATAATCAGGATTAGAAAATACCTGCCAGTGACCACCGGTTACATAACCTCTCCAACCATTGGCTAAAAGCACCCAGCCAATACCGGTTCCTGCCTTAAAATCTCCAATTTTAACTTTATCGCCGGCATATAATCCACCACCAGATCCAGCTGCAGAAACATTAGGGAAGATAATGGTGATATCCTTTGGTTCTGGTTTTGGTTGTTTTGGCGCATTAATATCGTAAGTATAAAAGCCTAAAACATTTTTATAACCAGCACCTTCTTTTACAAAAGTTACCCAAACAGCAGCATCTTTATCCAGGATAAGATCGGTGTCATAACCAGCGGTAATGTAATGAGGATTATAATCTGGTACCGGATAACCTTCTGGAACCGCATCATCTATCATTTGCATGGTTTCTGCGCTTATATTGTCGCGACCAACTAAATAATCTGGTACTCCCTGGCTATCATAGCTTCCTAAGAAGTTGTAATCCTGGGCTGTTCCGAAAAAAGAAACTAAAAGACAAAGAAAAAGTAATTGTTGCTTCATGATCTGGTTGATTTATATCACGAAAATAGATCAGCTTAAGGCTTTTATCTTTTCTAAATCGACAGGCTATTTTTTACTGTCGGTGAATGGTTTACTTTTTTGGACGAGTTGTAAGTTTTAGAAAATTGAGTTATAGGATGAACGGTTTCAAATAGGTAATTGGATAAAAAAGTATCGAAATTGGGTATAATTAAGCTAAGTTTATAGTCTAAGTTTTACGTTTTTATTCGTTCTTAAAATGAACTACCCGAATGTCATATTATACAAAATTCACCACTATTTTTTTGGTTGTTGTTTGTGCGTTACAACTATCCTGCGTTTCAGATAAGGAAGCAGATTCTAACAAAATAGATCTTTCTGGAGAATGGAGTCTTCGATTAGATTCTCTAGATACTGGCACCAAGGAAAATTGGCAAATGGCCTGGGATAATGAAACCCAAAAAGTACAATTGCCCGGAACTTTAGATGAAGCCGGGATCGGTAAAAAAGATACTCTCACGCCTGCGCTTAATAATTATGTGCTTTCCAGTCTAACACGTAAACGACAGTATATTGGGAAAGCCTGGTATCAAAAGCAAATTGAAATTCCTAAGAAATGGGAAGGGAAATCCTTGATGCTTAATCTGGAAAGAGTTTTATGGAAATCTACCGTTTTTGTGAACGGAGAAGAAGTAGGCTCTAGAGAAAGTTTGATCGGGAATCACCAATATGAGCTTTCAAATTTAAAAGCTGGCGAGAATACGATTAGTATTTTAATTGATAATTCAGATTTCTATCCAGATATTAATGTGATTGGCGATCGTTACCCGGTAAAAGTTAATCAGGAAATGGCGCATGCCTATACCAATCATACGCAGATTAAATGGAACGGTATTTTAGGAGATATTTCGATTAGACCTGTTAGCCAAAAGATCTTTAAAAGTGTTGAGGTTTATCCTGATACTAAAACTGGTATTTTGAATATTGAAGTTGCTACAGATAGTAGTACGTCTAAGCCAATTTCAGTAGAAGTTTTAGATAGCGAGGGAGCTTCAGTTTTTTCAGAATCTATTTCAGAATATTCCGAAGAAGAAAATAAAATTCAATTTCAGTTTTCCGTAGAAGGAGCTTTAGAAGAGTGGGACGAATTTAATCCGCAGCTTTATACGGTTCAGGTAGGTACTGAAGAAAAAAAGATCACCAAGACTTTTGGATATCGTAGCTTGAGCCATGATGGCGGAGAACTTACGCTAAATGATCACCGAATCTTTTTACGTGGGAATTTAGAATGCGTGATCTTTCCATTAACCGGCCGTCCGCCAATGCAAAAAGAGGAATGGTTAGATCTTTATCAAAAAGCTAAGGCCTATGGCTTAAACCATTTTAGATTTCATTCCTGGTGTCCTCCTGAAGCTGCTTTTGCTGCAGCCGATGAGATTGGAATGTACCTTCAGGTAGAATTGCCGCATTGGAGTTTAAAAGTTGGGGAAGACGAAAAAACATGGCAGTTTTTAGAAAGTGAAGCCGATAAGATCATTGCAGATTATGGGCATCATCCTTCGTTTCTATTTATGTCTATGGGGAACGAGTTAGAAGGAAACTTCGATTTATTAAATAATCTGGTTTCAGAATTAAAAGAGAAAGACACAAGACATTTATATGCGACTACAAGTTTTTCTTTTCAGCAACCGGTAGGAACTCGTCCAGAACCAGAAGATGAATTTTTTGTAACGCAGTGGACAGATAAAGGATGGATTCGCGGGCAAGGTGTTTTTAATGAATACAGCCCAAATTTTGAAACTGATTATACCGCAAATAGTCGTAATATAGAAGTGCCATTAATTTCTCACGAAATTGGACAATATTCAGTATATCCAGATATTAACGAGATCGAAGATTATACCGGTGTACTAAAGCCATCAAACTTTATAGCCGTAAAGGAAGATCTGGAAAAGAAAAATTTATTATCGCTTGCTCCAGACTTCACAAAAGCTTCTGGTAAACTTGCAGCGATG
>NZ_FOKV01000016.1 GCF_900112105.1 Zunongwangia mangrovi
TACAGGCTTTGCTCAGGATCATGGAATAGTAATGAGCATGACCGAGAAGTACGATCCCTATGAAAACGCCGTGGCTGAGAGAATCAACAGAACACTTAAATATGAATATGATTTAAAACGAACTATAAAAAATACTAACTTAGCCAAGAAGATGGTCAAAAGAGCTGTTGAGATTTACAACAACAAAAGACCGCATTTTAGCCTCAAGTTGAACACCCCTAACTTTGTTCATTTGAATAGAAATATAGAATATCATTCCTACAAAAGGAATAAACAAAATTTAGAACTATTGACCATTTAATCTGTCGAAAATTGAATCAAAAATGGTCAACCTATTTCAGTATAATACAAACAGCATAGAATTCAATAAATATTGGGATTTAAATTTCCCAGAATCGAATCCAATCGGACACGAATTAAAAGGTGTTTATCCAAATAGATGGTTACGAATCCACAGTTTGCCCGAATCGAAAAGATATGCGAAATCGGAAGATGAATATAAAATAATTTTAGATAGACAAAACAAGCTGATTTCGGAACTAATTGGAGAGAATACGGAAATAATAATTGTTTCAGGACAATACGAAATGGAATTGACCGACAAAATCTCAACCGAATTATCTAAATACGGAAAATTTAAAAAAAGTAGAACGATTGAACTTCATAAAATTTATCCTGAGGAATATGAAGATGATTTTTTTTATGATGTTTATTTCAGACCTGATTCTTGGAGAATTAATTCTCAAAACAAACTATTGAAAAATATTGCGGATGATGAATTTCGAGCAATGTTTGTTTGTCCGAAAAGGAATTGTATTGTAGCACCTTATGATGGCGGAATGGACATAATAGTGGAAAATCAAGAAAAAAGAGACATATTAAAAAATAAATATAAAGATTGGCTTTCAGAACGAGAAGATGGAATGTAACGGAAATAAAAAACGATTTGCCAACACCGTATAACAACAATTGCGGCTTTGTGTCCTGCGGACACAACCGCGCAAGCATAAAAGTCGGTAATTTTAGCTATCTTAGTTTTTAATCAATCCGCAACTGATTGTTATACAAGACCGTTGTGTGTAATTTTGAGAAAGTGCCGAAAAACCAGTAAACATTTATGACAACAGAAAGAATAACAATAAATAGAAATCACGTTTGGCTTTCATTTGACAATGTAAGGATAGAAACAGAAAATGGAATTGAGGAAAAGGAAGACCAAATTGTATGTTACTATAAATTAACAGAACCGAATGAAATTAACTATGGAACTCAATTAGTTGATAGCAACGATGTTCGACTTATATATAATAGTATTGACCACGCAAAACAAGAAGTAATTGCTTACTTGATAAATGATGTTTATCCACCGAATTACATACATCCTTTAGAATATACAAAAGAGAATTTGCCAGAAATAATGAACAAAACATTAATTTTTGATGTTGGAACTCAAAACTCTGATGAGATACAAGAATCTTTAGTTGGTGTTATGACTAATTGTACTTTGGCATCAAATCCACCTCATTTGCCTGGAACAGCAAGAATAACATTATTAGACGGAACTGAAAGAAGATTTAATTTTTTCCAAATAAAGAGAATTAGAAGAAACTAAACCTGATTAAGATGAAAGATTGGGAAAAATATGAACATCAAATTTTCGCAAAATTACGTGAAGAATTTCCCGATTCTGATATTAAAAAAGACGAGAGAATAAAAGGAATATTCTCGGAAAGAAGTAGGCAAATCGATATTTTAGTCACATCTCAATCAATTGGAAATGAGCTAAAAGTTGTAATTGATTGTAAAAAATTTAGTAAAAAAATAAACCTTAAAACTGTAGAATCTTTTTTAGGCTTTTGTGAAGATGTTGGTGCTCATCTTGGAATAATGATTACAAACATTGGTTATTCAAAAAGTGCATTGAAAAGAGTCAAAAAATATCACAGAGATATAAAATTAGATATTGTCAATTTTATTGACTTTGACGAATATCATTTTGACTTAACAGATTGCTCATTGTGCAGAAATGATGATGGATTTCCTCGTGGTCACATATTTTGGGACGAGCCAATTCCATTGGTAAAGGATGGATTAATTACCCTTATTCATCAAGGACAATGTTCCTATTGTGGAGAATTACACATTGAATGTCAAGGTTGCGGAGAAATAATGGATTTCGGAACTGATTACCAAGATATAGAATGTATGTGTGAAAACGTATTTGGAATTAAATCGGAATATATTGGAAGTGGAATGACGGAGGAACATATCTACTTAAAAGACAAAAAAGATGAACCACCTGAATTTATTGACCCTAACCAAGTAAAATTATTTGAATAAAAACTACACACAACAACGTATATAGCTCATAGCTAATTAGTTACTTAACCGAAGTTAAAGCATATTTGGAAAGTCGCCAAATTTTTAAATTTGACGAGTTCCAATAAAAAAGATAAATAGTAAAATTTAAAAATCTGGCTTGTGGCTCAACTGAAAAATAATTGCTAATTTACACGCTACGAGCCATATACAAAACCGTTGCCATAAATTTTTGAGATTTGAGATTTACCACTAAAATTTTACTTCCAATCTTAATTTTGTTCATTTTCCCAATGATCGGATCTGCACAGGTAGAAAATAAGTGGCAGCCAGACAGTATTTATTTAAACCGACAGGTAAAAAGGATAATTGTCTATTTAAATTCTCCAAAAGACTTATCAGAGATCATCGAATTTGACAAAAATGGTAATAGAATTAAATCAATAAAATATAGTGCATCATACAATCGAAGAACTAGAAAATCAAAGAAAATTGATGAAATTCATCGATATAAATATGATGATCAAGGTCGTTTGATAAAGATTAAAGATTCTATTGGAAGAGATTCAACGACCTTCGTTTATGATTCTAATAATAGATTAATTTCCAGAACTAAAAACCTGGGGAATTTTATTTACAATAAGAGCTATCTCTATAATCCATTTAAAACAACTACAACTCGAAAAAGAGAATCAGCAGTAGTTTATCATAAAACTAAAGAATACGATAAAGATTTTTATGTCAATAAATTTTATGGTTATGTATTAAACCCTAAATTAAAAAAGAAAAAAATCACCTATTCCGAAAATGACTCTTTAGTAAAAAGTCAAATCATGTCTTATAAAGACTATGACGATTTACAACGGTTTGAAGAAAACAAAATAATACAAAATCAATTTAACAGTGAAAACAGACTTATTAAATCTAAAGTCAAATCCACTTTTTTAAACAATCGACTGAATGAATATACCTTGTATTATTATTACTATAAAAATGGTTTATTAAAAAGTATTGGTGGTTATGTAGGATGGTATTTCAAATACGAGTTTTGGGAATAAAAACTCATGGCAACAACGATTAATCGCAAATAGCGGTTTTTTAATAAAAAAGTGTAATTTTAAAAACCAAGCAAGAAAAGTTTAAGCCGACAAATCCGCGTCCCTTACTCCGCTACTTGCGATAATCAAGACCGTTACAAAAAATTGCGCAGATTAGAAAATACTTTAAAACAACTAATATTTAAAAAGATATTTTATTTTAGTCCAAAGTTTTGAAAATAACAACTACGCTTAAAAAATAATACAATTTCAACTTTAACTTTTTAAGTACATAAATCAATGAAAAACAAGATATTCAAGTACGGTATTCCAGTTGGACTAATAATCAGTTTTATAGGATTTATACTTCTTAAAGTAAATTTAATTAATTTTGAAGTGTATAGTCCATTCAGTAATATCTATCGACTGACAACTTTTCTTTCCGTAATTTTTGTCTACATAAATAGTACTTTTATAAAGAATCAATTCAAACAATTAATCAAAATTATTGGAACTTCGTTTGCGGTAATTTTAATCATAAATATTCTAAAAGAATTCAATATTTATGATATACAAGCAATCGAAATAATTGGATCGATTACGATCATTGGCTTACTAATCTTGTATACATCTCATTTTTATAAAAAATCAAATAGAAATAGTTTAGATATTATAAAATTAGGGTTAGTATTTTTTGCAGCTATAGGTGTTTTTCTGAAGTTTCTTGAAATTGCTCCAGCGAACTATAAATATTTGACAGGAGGATTGTTTTGGGTAACGATATCAGGAATGATCTTATACAATTATAATCATGAAATAAGGGAGAAAATTAAAAATTAGAATTTCCTAAGAAATTTTTAGGAAGCGCAACTTTATGTAACAACGATTCATCGCAAATAGCGGTTTTGAATAAAAAACTGTAATTTTAAACATAAAGTTATAGAAGATTAAGCCGACAAGTCCGTGTCCCTTATTCCACTACTTGCGATAATCGAAACAGTTGGTTACAATAATTCAGAAAATGAAATTTAAGATTTTTATACTAATAATTTTTTCTTTAGTCAGTTGTAATTCAGATCAACCTGAACCTAACTTCTATAGAAATGAATTTACAGGTGAGATTTTAACTAAATTAGAGTTTGAACAATTCAATAAAAACCTCGTACCTGATACCGCTAAAGAAAAATCCTTGTTAGGCTATATATTTCCAGAAATTATAAAGCATGGTGACTCTATAATTCAACCTTTCAAATATGATTTGAGAATAGATAATAAATACATTCAAAGATCAATGAAATACGATAAAATAGGATTGAGCTTGAAAAGCCATAAATTTAATTTGCTCAATGGAGAAAGTCTAATTATTGGAGGAAAAACAGATAAACCAACGTTTATAAATTTATGGTTTACAACATGCAGTGGATGTATTAAAGAAATACCAATTTTGAATGAAATTCAGGAAAAATACAAAAACAAAATAAACTTTATTGCTATTACTTTTAATGAAGAGAAAGAGGTCAAAAAATTTTTAGAAAAAAAAGAATTTAATTTTAAACATTTAGTAAACCAAAAAGAATTCATCGAGAAAATATCGAGCCATCCGTATCCTGAAAATATTCTGATAGATAAAAATGGGACAATAAGATATATTGAACCCCAAATTATAAAATATGAAATTAATTATTTTGAGGAAATTATAGAAAAATTACTGTAACCAACAACGATTAATCGCAAATACCGGTTTTAAGATTAAAAGTGTAATTTTAGAGACCAAGTTAGAAAAGATTAAACCGACAAGTCCGAGTCCCTAATTCCGCTACTTGCGATAATCGAGACCGTTGTCAAAAATGCATAATTACAGCGTGGTAAACTTCAAGTTTCATTTCTAAAATAATCTATCTTTTAAGCGAAAACTTAAAGAAAATTGACAAATCTAAACGGATATAAAATCACTCAGACGAAAAACTGTTTGACAAAACTTTGCGCAGAGAAGATTAAAAATCCTAAAGAAAATAGAACTTAGCTGAAAAAATTACTCAAACTCGATAAACTGAAAACGATAAATTGTTGCGGATAAAAATTTCTCAGCACTACTATATTTTTTAAAACTTTGCGGAGAAAAAATTAAAACTAAAATTCGTTTTCAAAAAAATATTAAAACTTAGCTAACAAAGAAAATCAGAAATGATAAAGTGGAATCGAAAATCTGGACGGAAAAAGCACTTTAGACAACAACGTTTATCTTCAATCGTGGCTTTGTGTCCTGCGGACACAAACGCTCACGCGTCAAAGTCATTTCTTTTTATTATCTTCATTTCCTAAATTCCCACAACTGAAAGATAAACAAGACCGTTAGCACCAATTTGAAAAAAAACACCCGACTAAACAAAAGACGGGTGTAAAATTTAATTTTTACTTAATGCAATTTTTATTCCCATTAGAATAAATACAAATCCACTTAATTTATTTAACCATAGACCAGCATTTGGATTGTTTTTGATTTTATGAGAAAAAACACTGGCAAATGCCGTCAAAATTAAAAACCAGACAATTCCAATTAAAGCATAAGCAAGACCTAATAGAAGGAACGGAACAGGGTTATCCATTTGAGTTGGGTTTATAAATTGAGGAAAAAATGCCAAGAAGAATAATGCAACTTTCGGATTTAATGTATTTGTCAAGAATCCAGACCAAAAATCATTTCTACCCTTTTCTTGCACTTTCTTCTCATCATTTGTCGGTAAAAAATCCTTTCTATTTTTAAACTTTAAAAACCCCAAATAGATTAAATAAAAAGCGCCTACATATTTAACTATTGTAAAAGCGTATGCTGAATTGGCAATAATAACAGACAGTCCTAATGCGGCAAATAAAGTGTGCGTTAAAACACCTGCATTCACACCCAAAGTAGCATATACACCTGACTTGCGACCTTGAACTATAGACTTATTCAAAACAAATATTGTATCAATTCCTGGCGTCATTATGAAAAATAAAACCGTTACCATAAAAGTGAATAAATTTTCGATTCCCATCATTTCTGTTTTTTTTTGAATTAAACTAAAAACTTTCAGCAAAGAAACTACTTGGGATTCTATTTAAAAATACATATTTTTGATTGATTAATGCAAAAACTGCATTACTTATGACAATTCAACAAATTAAATACTTTTTAGAACTTGCTAAAGAACTCCACTTTTGGAAAACTGCGGAAAAAGTTTTTATCTCTCAATCTTCATTAAGCCGACAAATTCAAGCTTTAGAAGATGAATTGGAAATAAAGCTTTTTGAACGGGATAAAAGGAATGTGAAATTAACAAATTCGGGCAAATTTCTTCAAGAACATTGGGCAGAGAAAATTAACGAGTTTGACCAAATTATAAGGCAGGCAAAAAAAATTGATGCGGGTAATTTAGGAACTGTTTCCATAACGTATCCCGGTTCTATAACCTTTGAATTTTTACCTAACTTTTTAAAGATTTTAAACACTAATTTACCAGACCTTAAATTAGAGCTGACAGAACCGACAGATGAAAATCACGAAAAATTATTATTGGACTATCGAACGGATCTAGCTTTTAGTAGGGATAAAATTAAAAATGGAAATATTGATTCTTTAAAATTATATTCAGAACCCATTTGCTTGGCCGTTCCCAATAATCATTGGATAAAGGAAAAATCGCTACCTAGCATAGCTGACTTACAAGATGAAAAATTTATTATTTCAGGCTTACATCAAACAACATTTTTTGCCTCATTGTTGAGAAGCTTGTTTGATAAATATGGGTTTGAACCAAGAACAACAGTGGAATCAGACTTTGGCGGAATGATATTAAATCTAGTTTCCAAAGAAATAGGGATTTCCATTCTACCACTTTCATTTAAATCAGCCAAAGTTGAAAATTTGCGATTTATTAAACTAGATGAAAAAATAGATTTATATGTAAATTGGAGAAAAAACGAACTCAATAAAACGATAAAAAAAGTAGTTGAATATGCTAAATTTACAGAGATAAAATAAAAAAACTGGTGCTAACACCGTATAACAACAATTGCGGTTTTGTGTACTGCGGACACAACCGCGCAAGCATAAAAGTCGGTAATTTTAGCTATCTTAGTTTTAACCAATCCGCAACTGATTGTTATACAAGACCGTTGCCCACAATATTTAAAATCGTACTAAAATTGAAATTTCTTCTAGTGACATTAATTGGTTTTCTGTTTATAAGTTGTAAAACGGACAAAAAAGCGGAACCCTACAAGTCGGATCTAAAGCTGACTGAAAATTTATCTGATTTTACTACTCGAATGACAGAAAAGGACACAGTCAAGATTTTAGCGGAACTGAATATGGAATGGTGGATTAGAAGAGATGAATTAACTATTACCAAAAAGAATAATCAAATTATACTTCAGACAATAATTAAAGAGGACACGACATTTGAAGGGAAATATCAGATGCGGACGAATGAACTACCAAGAAAAGTTATTAAAAACACTGACAATTCGTTTGAAAAACATTTTAAAAATAAAATCGAACGAACCAAAGACAAAACAGTCCGACAGTATATTTATAAAATTATATCACCAAATGATACTCTTATATTTTACACTGACGGTTTGGGAGATAAAGGTGGAGAAGTAAGAGATTATTACAAATTTATGAACCATTATTATCCTGATAATAAAGAATTTCGATTCCCAGACGTTGAAATTGAAGAAGTAGATGACATATCATTTTAAAAAAATACTGTGGGCAACAACGATTAATCGCAAATAGCGGTTTTTAGCTAAAAAAGTGTAATTTTAGAAACCAAGTAAGTAAAGATTAAGCCGACAAATCCGCGTCCCTTACTCCGCTACTTGCGATAATCGAAGCCGTTACCCAAAATAGCTCCGGACAAAAACACTTCCTGAAAACCGAACTGACCGCAAAAAAATTATAATCAAAATTCGATGAAATCGGACATTATTTTAAAGCCTTCAGGAATAAAAAACCATGAAACAAAAACTGATATTGGATAAAATTGACTGTTCTTTTTAGACACTAAAACTGATTTTAAGTGGACAAGGACGAAAACAAAATCTCAAAATCTGAACTTCAGAATCATCAACAACGCGGAAAGCATTACGCAAAACCAATCTCTCTCAAAATTTAAATTGAAAAATCCAACTAAAAATTAAAAAAGACGCTGGAGAAACTTAAAATTGTAAACTTTTACTATAAATTTTAAACTTCAAAAGCTTCTCTCCTACTCTGAAAAAACAATAAAAGTTGAAATCTAATCTAAGTCGATATTCTATAAATCTGACAACATTTTTTAAAGAGGATAAGAACAAGAAAACCAATCAAAGCGTATCGCTACATTGGGTAACAACGTATAATAGCAATTGCGGCATTTTGTCCTGCGGACAAAACCGCGTAAGCATGATATTCAGTATTTTTAGTTATCTTAGTTCCAAGCAACCCGCAACTGACGATTATACGAAGACGTTAGGGAAAATAATTTTAAACATAGATTCATGAAAAAACTACTACTTCTATTATTACTTTTTTGTTTTTCAATAACAAGCTTTTCACAAGAAAATAATCTTAACACAACTATAGAAAAAGGTATAGCTTTTCACGATGCTGGAGAATACGATAAAGCCATTAAAGAATATGAAAAAGCCTTAGAAATAGATCCAAACTCCAGTCTAATATACTACGAAATTGCCTTTTCATACTTTTCAAAAGAAGAATATAAAAAAGCAGAAAAATACAGTGAAAAATCAATAGAATTAGATGATCAAAATTTACTTCCTAGCTACATAACTCTTGCAAACTCATTAGATATGCAAGGTAAACCAAAGAAAGCTCTTAAGGTATATGAAAAAGCTATAAAAAAATTTGATAATTACTTACTGTACTACAATTACGCTTTTACAAGCTTAAATCAAGGTAAAATAGATCAAGCATATGATGCCGTTATAAAGGCTATAGAAAATAATTCTACTCATCCAAGCAGTCATTTATTATTAAGCCAAATTATGGATACAAAAGGTAATAGAATAAAAGCGATGCTTCCATTATATTATTTCTTGCTATTAGAACCCAATTCCAATAGATCTGGAAAAGAATATAATCGTCTTATCAGTTATATGGACTTAGGAGTAGAGAAAACGTCTCCGACAAATATCAACATTAATGTTCCAATGAATGATGATTCAGATTTTAGTGCTGTTGAGATGATGATCAGCATGAAGAAAGCTTCAAACTCAATGGAAGAAAATAAAGACAAAACCCAACTCGAATTATTTGCAGATAATAATGAATCGATATTTTCAATTTTAGGAGAATTAAAAAATGAAAAAAATGGATTTTGGTGGGAATTATATGTTCCAGTATTTTATGATTTTGCGAAATCTGATCTTGTAGAACCTTTTAGTTATTATATCTCAGTTTCACAAGGAGAAAATGCAACGAACTGGTTAGCAGAAAATCAAGATAAATTTAATCAGTTTGCAAGCTGGTTTGAGAAATAAAAGTTACTTTCCCTAACATCGGTTCATCGCAAATAACGGGTTTAGCCGAAAAAGTGTAATTTTAGAAACCAAGTATAAAAACAGCAAAGCCGACAAGTCCGCGTACCTACTCCCGTAACTTGCGATAACCGTAACCGTTGTAACCAATGCAAAAAATAATTCAACTATAATGACTATTAAAGAGGCTGTTCTAAAAAGCTTAGATGATTTAAATAAACTTGCAAACTATCTCGATGTTCACGACAATATCATATCGAAAGGATATTATGACTTTAAAAAGGCTAAAACTCCACCAGCAACAATTTCAGCTCAATTAGGTGAATTTATTAGAAATGGAGATTCTAGAGTGAAAAGAATTAAGCAAGATAATGGCAGTTACTCTTATTATTTAACTAAAAATGAGTCTAATATCGATTTAGAAATATTAGCCGGTGTTCCAGAAGAAAAAACTTATAAAAATCATAAGAAAAGTTATTTAGAAAGAGATTTGCATAAATTACTAAGTAGCTATCTCAAAAACACTCAAATTTATTCCAAAACTATATTTCACGAACAATCCAACGGAAAAGACAGCAATCAAATATGGAGTCATCCCGATATGGTCGGAATTAAATTTTTAAATCTTCAAACTAAAGCAAGTCAAAATTTCTTGAAATCAATAAATAGAGTTGATACATTTAAGTTGAGTTCTTATGAAATAAAAAAAGAAATAAATAGTGACTCTGATTTAAAAAAAGCCTTTTTTCAAGCTGTTTCTAATTCTAGCTGGGCTAACTATGGTTACTTGGTTGCATTTGAATTCTCCGATAGTCTTTCAGAAGAAATGGAAAGACTAAATCAATCTTTTGGAATTGGAATTATCGAATTAAATTCTAATCCTTACAAAAGTAAAATTCTTTACCCTGCTACTTATAGAGATCTCGATTTCAAAACCATCGATAAGCTTTGTAAGATTAATTCTGAGTTTGGGGTTTTTATCGAACAAGTTGATAAATTGCTTACAGCTCAAGAAAGATATTATAAATCTACAGAAAAAGAACTTAATGAATTCTGCGATGAGTATTTTAGTAATGATTCAGAGATTGAAAAATATTGTAAAGATCACAGAATACCTACAGATAAATAAAGCACTGGTTACAACACCGTATAACAACAATTGCGGCTTTGTGTCCTGCGGACACAACCGCGCAAGCATAAAAGTCGGGATTTTTAGCTATCTTAGTTTTTAATCAATCCGCAACTGATTGTTATACAAGACCGTTAGGCGTAATTATTCAACACGTACTTTCCTGAAATAGGTTGACTAAAAATTAAACCTTTTAGTACTATACCTAATGAAAGAACAAAATCAACACTGTCGAAAAAATTCCTACAAAAAAGTGGGTTATGATCTCAAGCTACTGATCATTGATCAGATTCAAAATGCTCAGATTTCAATCAATCATGCTGCCAATAAATATCAGGTTTCCAGAGCTTCTATCTATTATTGGTTAAAAAAATACAGTACTTTAGAACAAAAGAAACAAGGGATGAGCAAGAAAGATGAAATCAAAAAACTCAAAGAAAAAATAGAGGAACTGGAATTTGTCAAAGACT
>NZ_FOKV01000012.1 GCF_900112105.1 Zunongwangia mangrovi
AAGCTTTCCATCTATTGTCAGATCGAGTGAATTTCAATGTTAATTGAAATTTGTATCGAGATCTCATTTCTAGAATCTAGTATCAATATTCTAAAATCTTATCTCTTAATTCGTCCTCCGGTGCTACCGGCCATTACTTCTTCAACTTCTTCCGGACTTACCTGATTTACATCTCCCAGTATCGTATGTTTTAAAGCGCAAGCTGCATTGGCAAATTCCAGTGCCTTTTGATCTTCAAAATGAATCAGTCCGTAAATCAGTCCGGCGGCATAGGCATCGCCGGTTCCGATTCGGTCCACCACATCGGTAATCTCTAGTTCCTGGGTTTCTAGGTATTCCGTCCCCGTCCATGCTCTTCCGTACACCTTCTGCCAGCTTGCACTGAGTCCGGTTCTTACCTTATCAAATACTTTTTCGATCGAAGGGCATTCTTTGATCAAAGCTTTACTGGCTTCAATAAATCCTTCTTTCGAAAAATCATAGTCGGTCTTTAAAATCTCATTGATTTCATTAACCCCACCCACAAAAATTGTGGATAGGCTTACCAGTTCTTTTAAAACCTCATGACCGTCTTTCCCATATTGCCAAAGATTGCTGCGATAAGCAGGATCAGCAGTGATCGTAAGCCCTTTGGCTTTTGCTTTTTCGAGTCCGATCTTCAAGGTTTCATAAGCGCTTGCTGAGATCGCCGGGGAAATCCCCGTCCAATGTAAATAACCGGCGTCTGCTAAAATTTCATCCCAGTTTACCTGTCTTGGGCTAATATTGGCAAAACTGCCATGCAAGCGATTATAGGCGATCTTACTAGCCCGCATCCCTGAACCGACTTCTAAAAAGTACAATCCCAAGGGATGATCGACTTTGCTAATAGCCGAGGTATCGATCCCATATTGACGCATTTGCGCAATGGCGGCATCTCCTACTAAATCATTAGAAACATTAGTCACCTGTTGGGTATGTTCCCCAAAATACGAGAGCGAGGCCGCTACATTCATCTCGGTCCCTCCAAAATAGAAATCCATTTGGTGGGTTTGGGAGAGTTTGCGGTTCTCCGATGGACTCAGTCGCATCAGCACTTCGCCAAAAGAAACTATTTTGTGATGTGAGTTTGAGTTTTTCACCTTTTAAAACTTAAAGTATTCTTTGGCATTGCCATAGCAGATATTAGCTACCGTACTTCCGATGAGTTCCATATCTTCAGGAAGTTCGCCTGAAGCGATTTCCTTTCCGAAGAGATTGCATAGAATTCGTCTAAAATATTCGTGTCTTGGAAAGGATAAAAAGCTTCTGGAATCGGTTAGCATCCCAATAAAACAGCTAATTAATCCCATATTCGATAATGCGTTCATCTGTTTTTCCATCCCGTCCTTTTGATCTAAAAACCACCAGCCGGATCCCCATTGTACTTTTCCACGAACACTACCGTCATTGAAGTTCCCGATCATCGTGGCAAAGACTTCATTATCGGCCGGGTTTAGATTGTATAAGATCGTTTTAGTGAGTTTATCCTGGCTATCCAGTTTGTTTAAAAACTGAGAGAGTTTTTCCGCTTGTGAATAATCACCGATCGAATCCCAACCGGTATCGGGGCCCAATTGTGCCAGCATTCGTTTGTTGTTGTTTCGAAGCGCCCCTAAATGAAATTGCTGTACCCATCCGAATTTATGATAACACTCACATAAAAACAGTAAGATCGCGGTTTTGAATTTCTCAGCATCAAGATTTGAAACTGCTTTCCCGGCCAGTTTGTTTTTAAAGATCGCATTGATCTCAGCTTCGGTAAATTCAGTATAGCTCATCGCATTTAAACCATGATCACAAAGTTTACAGCCATGTTTATCGAAGTATTCGATACGTTGCAATAATGCATCTTTGAGATCCTGGAAGCTTTCAATAGCGATATTGGTGGTTTTACCCAGTGTTTTTAGATAATCGGTATAACCTTCCGCATCGATCAAAATAGATTTATCGGGACGAAAAGCGGTGCTCACTTTTATTCCGAAATCCTCGCCTGCCATCGCCTGGTGATGTTCCAAAGTATCGGTAGGATCTTCCGTGGTACAAAGCGTATTGACGTTCATTTTATGCAACAAGCCGCGGCAGCTGTTTTCTTGTTGCTGCAACTGATTGTTGATCTCCTGGTAGATCGAGGTAGCGTTTTTTTCATTTAAAAGTTCATCGATCCCAAAATAGCGTTTCAGCTCTAAATGCGTCCAATGATACAGTGGATTACGAAGCGTATGTGGCACCGTTTTGCCCCAGGCTTCGAATTTTTCCTGGTCACTGGCATTGCCAGTGATATAATGTTCATCGATTCCCAAAGTTCGCATCGCACGCCATTTATAATGGTCGCCGCTTAGCCACACCTGGCTGATGGTATCGAACTGCATATCGGCAGCGATCTGTGCCGGTGGCAAATGATTATGATAATCGATGATCGGTTGATCCTTGGCATACTGATGATACAACTCCTCAGCATACTTAGTCTCCAACAAAAAATTATCCGTGATAAAGGGTTTCATATTCTTATTTTAGTTGAAATTGAACCTTTTTCAAGGCTTTTTTTCCTAGTTCTTCATTTCTCTTCAGCGGACTACTACCTCCTATATAAATTTCAAAATCTCCTTTCTCAATAGTTTCTTTTCCATCTTCATCTATAAAACTCAACATCTCTGGAGTGATCGTAAAAGTCAGTTCTTTTGATTCTCCCTTTTTAAGCTGAATATTTTGGAATGCCACCAACTCGAAATTAGGTACTCTGGAAGAAGCTTTTACATCTTTTAAATACACCTGTACCACTTCATCACTATCAAAATCGCCAGTATTTTTTACTGAAATATGAGCTTCTAAAGATTCATTTTTCTTTACTTTTTGTTTAGATAATTGGATTTCAGAATACTCGAAATTGGTGTAACTTAATCCATAACCAAAAGGATACATTGGCGCAACGTCCATGTATTTATAGGTTCTTCCTTCCATAGTATAATCTTCGTAAGCGGGAAGATCTTCGATGTTCATTGGAAAAGTAATTGGCAATCTTCCTGAAGGAGAATTTTTCCCGAAAATGATATCTGCAATAGCATTACCACCTTCTTCTCCCGGATACCAAACCATTAAAACAGCATCGGCAAGTTTATGGACTTCAGCTAAATTCATTGGGCTACCACCTGTTACGATCGCAACAACCGGACGATCTTCTGCAGCTTCACTTACTTTTCGCAAATATTCGATCTGATTTTCTGGCAAATTATAATCCAGACGATCTCCAAAAGTTGGGGAAGCAATAGATTCTCCTTCCTCTCCTTCTAACAGTCCTGATATTCCCATCACCACAAAGGTTGCGTCGCTATTACCGGCGTTAGGCGATGCCCAATCCTGCGGATTTTCATTAGGAATATTAAGCCTGGTTCCCATTCTATATTGCAACTGACTTTCAGGTTTTATTGCTTTTGCGATACCCTCTAAGACAGTTACCATTTCAGGATTTACTCCGTGATAATTTCCTAATAGAACCTCGATATTCGTTGCATTAGGACCAGTAATAAAATATTTTGAAAGGTTATTTTTTAAAGGCAAAACACCGTCATTTTTAAGCAAAACGATCGATTTTCTTGCGGTTTCTCTCGCTAAAGCTCTATGTTCTTCGCTATTCATAACCTCAACTCCAATTTTATTGTAAGGATTACTTTCTTCAGCATCGAACAAGCCTAACTTAAAACGAGTTTCTAGTAATTTGTGCAAGCGTTTATCCAGTAATTCTTCTGAAACCAAACCATCTTTTACCGCTTTCGCCAGAAAATTATAAGTATCGCCACAGTTTAATTCTACACCAACTTCTAAAGCCAAAGCCGCAGCGGCCTCAGGCGATTCTACTACGTCATGCCCATTTACAAAATCCTGTAAAGCCCAGCAATCACTAACCACATGACCATCAAACCCCCATTCTTCTCTAAGAATTTCATTAACAAGTCTATTATTAGCACAGCAAGGTTCACCATTAGTACTATTATACGCACACATAATGGTTTCTACATTCGCATCAACCAAAGTTTTAAATGCCGGCAAATAGGTTTCCCAAAGATCTTTTTCACTAACATCTGCATTAAATTCATGTCTTAATTTCTCCGGACCGCTATGTACCGCATAATGTTTTGCGGCAGCAGCCGTTTTTAGATATTTTTCGTTATCGCCTTGCAGCCCTTTAACAAAAGCTTCCCCTAATCTGGAAGTTAAAAATGGATCTTCCCCATAGGTTTCCTGTCCTCTACCCCAACGTGGATCTCTAAAAATATTCACGTTAGGCGTCCAAAAAGTCAGCCCGCTATATTGCCTGTGATAACCATGTTTAACTGCATTATTAAAATTCGCACGAGCTTCATCTGAAACTGCTGTTGCTACTTTTAAGATCAATTCTTCATCGAAAGTTGCTCCCATACCAATGGCTTGCGGAAATACCGTTGCAACGCCAGATCTACCAAGGCCATGTAAAGCTTCGTTCCACCAGTTATAAGCAGGGATTCCAAGCCTGTCGATCGCAGGACTCGCATGTAACATTTGTAATGCTTTCTCCTCTAAAGTTAGCCTGCCTATCAAATCGTCGATACGCTTATCCATGGACAAATCGGCATTGTAAAAATCGTATTTAGATCTATCGATTTTCGATTCCTGAGCATGGATTTTCAAGCTAAAAAAAGCCATTAAAATCAATGCAAACAACCAACTATGTTTTTTCATTATTAATAATATTTTACCGGTAATTTTAACATAAACCAATTATTATACTGGATTAACAAATAAAACATAAAATTGAAATAAAAGCAACCGATTGCGTAAAATATTTTTTTAATAGCCAAATTTTATATACTTTTCAGTCCGCAATCGTTTGTTTAGTTAATTCGACTTTAAAAATGAAAAAAATACTATTTAGCCTCCTTTTTGTCCTGATAAGCAGCTATGCTGTTTGCCAGAATCCTTATGATTTATGGCTTCAATACGACAAAATTGAAGATAAAACGCTTCTCGACTCCTATAAAAAACAGGTTTCAAATGTCTATTTAAACCTGAATTCGCCTACAGGAGATGTAATTAAAGAAGAAATTGAAAAGTCGTTTAAAGGCTTGCTGCACATCGAGCCAAAATTCGATAATAAAACGCCCAATCTTATTATTTCTACCCTAAACAAACTTGATCCATCGCTGAAAAAAAAGCTCTCTAAAACTTCTAATATTAATGATGAAGGCTATGTAATTCAGCATATTTCAGAAAAAGGAGAATCAAAGATTATACTTTCAGCAAAAACAGAAAAAGGACTATTGTACGGTGTTTTCAACTTTATAAAACAGATACAATTACATAAAGACCTGTCTAAATTGACGATTGTAGATTCCCCAAAGATTCAGAAAAGAGTTTTAAATCATTGGGATAACCTGGACCGCAGCGTAGAGCGTGGTTATGCCGGATTTTCGATCTGGGATTGGTATTTATTGCCAGAACTGATCAAACAGGAATATATTGACTACGCCCGTGCGAATGCCTCAATTGGAATTAACGGTACGGTACTCACCAATGTAAACTCCAATGCTTTAGTGCTAAGCCCGCGATATATTCAGAAATTAAAAGCCTTAGCCAATGTTTTTAGACCTTACGGTATCCAGGTGTATCTAACTGCTCGATTTTCTGCACCAATAGAAACGGGTGATCTGGAAACCGCAGATCCTCTTAATGCCGAAGTTAAGCAATGGTGGAAAGACAAAGCTGAAGAAATTTATACTGAAATTCCCGATTTTGGTGGGTTTTTAGTAAAAGCGAATTCTGAAGGACAGCCCGGTCCCAACAATTATGGCAGATCTCATGTAGACGGTGCCAATATGCTTGCTGAAGCGGTTGCTCCTTACGACGGAATTATCATGTGGCGTGCTTTTGTTTATTCTGAAGAAAAACCTGAAGACCGCGCTAAACAAGCTTATTCTGAATTTAAACCTTTCGACGGAAAATTTAAGGACAATGTATTGGTTCAGGTGAAAAATGGCGCAATCGATTTTCAGCCAAGAGAACCTTTTCATCCTTTGTTCGGCGCTATGCCAGATACACCTTTAATGATGGAATTCCAGATCACCCAGGAATATCTTGGCGGCATGTCTCATTTAGTGTTTTTACCTAAACTTTTTGAGGAAGTTTTAGAAGAAGACACTTATACACAAGGAAAAGGAAGTACGGTTGGTAAAATTATCGATGGGCAGTTAAGCAACAAAAAACTTACGGGAATGGCCGGTGTCGCAAACATAGGAACGGCCAAAAACTGGACGGGACATCAATTTGGACAGGCCAACTGGTATGGCTTTGGAAGACTCGCCTGGAACCCTGAAACCAGTGCCGAAACTATCGCAAAAGACTGGCTAAAAATGACCTTTTCTAATAATGCCGAATTTGTAGATCCTATGAGCAAATTATTGCTCGATTCTAGAGAAGCTGTGGTAAATTATATGACTCCGCTTGGATTGCACCACATTATGGCGGCAGGACATCATCAGGGACCTGGCCCATGGGTTAAAGATATGCCACGACCAGATTGGACATCTGTTTATTATCATAAAGCAGACGAAAACGGAATTGGATTCGATAGAACTTCTAGCGGTAGTAATGCATTAGACCAATACGCTTCTGAAATTCAGGAAAAATATAGTGATCCGGCAACCACGCCAGATAAATATTTGCTTTGGTTTCATCACTTGCCATGGAACTATAAAATGAAAAGTGGAAAAACACTGTGGTACGAAATTACTGCGCACTATCAAAAAGGAGTAGAACAGGTAGAAGACATGCAAAAAACCTGGCAAAAAATGCAGAAATATGTAGATCCACAGGTTTTTAAAGAAACGAATATGCTTTTAGATATTCAGCTTAAAGAAGCAAAACAATGGCGAAATGCCTGCCTGCTTTACTTTCAGCAATTTTCTAAAATGGATCTCCCAGATCTTATTCCAGAAATCACAAAAGACTTAGACTATTATAAATCATTGGAAACTCCTTATGCTCCCGGCATAAGACCTTCCTGGAATTAAAAATTATATGAACTCAAATTTAACCGCAATAGTAACCGGAGGAAATGCCGGCCTGGGATTCGCAACTGCTAAAAAACTTTGCGATGAAGGGATTACGACCTACGTGATTGGTCGAAACAAAGAAAAAACTTTAAATGCCTGCGCCGAAATTGGTGAAAAAGCGAAGCCATTTATTTTAGATCTTACTGAATTAGATAAAATTCCGGATGCAATTACTGAAATTGCAAAAGAAGCCGGGAAAATCGATATCCTGGTGAACAACGCCGGAATCAATATGAAAAAAGAATTTCTGGAAGTCGAAAATGAAGAATTTCAGAAGATACTTCATACCAACGTCACCAGCGTTTTTGCCATGAGTAGAGAAGTCGCCAAAGTGATGAAAGAAAATGGTAAAGGAAGCATTATTAACATTAGTTCTATGGCGGCGCAGTACGGAATTCCGCATGTAATAGCCTATTCTGCCAGTAAAACCGCAATCGAAGGAATGACCAGGGCTATGGCTGTAGATCTTGCCAAATTTGGTATTCGGGTAAATTGTGTAGCGCCGGGATTCATTAAAACAAATATGTCTAGCAAAGCCTTAGATAGCGACCCAGAACGTAAAAATAAAGTATTGGGAAGAACCCCAATGGGGAAATTAGGCGAACCCGCAGATATTGGTGATGCCGTTTTCTATTACGCTACAGATCTTTCTAAATTCACCACAGGAACAGTACTTCCTATCGACGGTGGCAATTCAATTGGATTTTAAATATGGAAACCAGGATCATTAAAACCATGCGTTGGTATGGCGAAAGAGATGTGTTAAGCCTGCACGAATTAAAACAAGCCGGCATAACTGGCATTGTGACCGCTTTGCATCACATTCCGGTAGGCGACATTTGGAGCAAAAATGAGATTCAAAAAACAAAGCAAAAAATAGAGAATCTTGGCATGAAGTGGGAAGTGGTAGAAAGCTTACCAGTTCACGAAAACATAAAAAAAAGAACAGGTAATTATAAAGAATTGATCGCTAATTATATTGAAAGTCTTAAAAATCTGGCCGCTCTCGATATTAAAGTGATCACCTATAATTTTATGCCGGTTTTGGATTGGGTGAGAACAGATCATAATTTCGAAAATGCTGAAGGTGCTGAAGTGCTTAAGTACGATCCGGTAAAATTTAGAGTTTTTGACCTGTTTTTGCTGAAAAGGCCTAATGCTGAAAATGATTATTCTGAAGCACAATTTTTGGAAGCTAAAGAGAAATTTAATACCACTTCAAAAGAAGAATTAAAAGTTCTTTCTAAAAGTGTGATGTTGGGACTTCCCGGAAGTACCGTAGATTTTACTGAAAAGGATCTACTAGATCAGTTGGAAGGCTATAGCGAAATTACAGATGATATTCTTCGCGAGAACCTGATCTATTTTCTAAGCGAAATTTGTCCGGCAGTTGAAGATTTGGGTATTAAAATGGCTATTCATCCAGATGATCCACCATTTTCTGTACTCGGTTTGCCACGTGTGGTTAGCAAAGCAAATGATCTAGAATACATTTTTAAAAATGTAGCTTCTAAAGCAAATGGTCTATGCTATTGCACAGGTTCGCTTGGCGCACAACCCGATAACGATTTAGTCGATATTTTTGAAACTTATAAAGATCGTTTACATTTTCTTCATCTTAGAAATGTAAGTAAAAAAACTGATGGTGTTTTTATGGAATCTGATCATTTAAATGGCGATGTTCCTATGAAGAAAATTATGCAGCTCATTATTGAGCATACCAATTCCACAGGAATAAAAATCCCAATGCGACCAGATCACGGCTATTTACATTCGCTTGAAAAAGAAAAGCCATACTATGCTGGTTACTCATTTATAGGACGATTAAAAGGATTAGCAGAATTAACCGGACTAGAACTTGGTTTACAAAATACAGCATCATGAAAAAACAACTATGCTATATGCTAATATTGGTGCTTTTTGGCGTCGTTTCTTGCAAAGATGGCAAAAAGGAAAGTAAAGAAATAGCCACCAAAGAAACTAATGAACAGAAAGGCCTTAAAGATTATTTTGCTGAAGATTTTCCTATGGGTGTGGCAGTTTCCCCTGCCTCGTTTGAAGGAGAATCGAAAGATCTGATCTTAGCCGAATACAACAGCCTTACCCCTGAAAATGTGATGAAAATGGGTGTTATTCATCCAAAAAAAGATGAATACAATTGGGAATCTGCAGATAAGATCGTGGCTTTTGCCCAGGAAAACAATCTGAAAGTTCGCGGTCATGCGCTGGTTTGGCATCAACAAACGGGTAACTGGATCTTTAAAGATGAAAACGGAAATGATGTGAGTCGCAAAGTTTTATTAGATCGAATGAAAGCTCATATCGACTCGGTTGTTGGGCGATACAAAGGAAAAATCTATGCCTGGGATGTGGTAAATGAAGCCATCGATGATAATCCAGACAATTTTTTAAGAGATTCAAAATGGCTTGAGATCATTGGTGATGATTTTCTTACCAAAGCTTTCGAATTTGCTCATGAAGCAGATCCAGAAGCGAAGCTTTTTTATAATGATTACAACATTATAATTCCAGAAAAAAGAGATCGCGTTTTAAAACTTATCGCTAAATTAAAGGCAGAAGATGCGCCAATAAACGGCATTGGAATACAAGGCCACTGGTCTATTTTTAGTCCTAGTGAAGAGGAATTAAGACAGGCTTTAAAAATGTACACTGAAACAGGTTTGGATGTACAAATAACCGAGTTGGATGTTTCTCTTTACAAATGGGAAAAAGAACAGCGAGAACAACGCCCAGATGAATCTGACGAGTTTACGGAAAAACGTAAACTTGCGCAGATAGAAGCTTACCAGAAGTTCTTTAAGGTATTTAGAGAATACAAAGAAGAACTTACCGGAATTACCTTTTGGAATATCTCAGATCGCAACACCTGGTTAGATCGATATCCTGTTGAAGGAAGAAAAAATTACCCATTATTATTTAATGAAAATTACGAAAGAAAACAAGTTTATGACTCCATTATCCAATTCAGTAAAAAATAAAACGCGGCTAGTTTTTGCGATTTTCGCCTTGCTGGGCTTCAGTATGCTTGGGCAAGAAACTATTGTCTCCAGCACCGCTGGAAACGGCAGTTTTGGTCTTGTTACCGCAAGTCAAACTGCAAACTTAGTATTAGATAATTCAGATTATGAAGGTGTTGCCATTGCGGCTAAAAACTTTCAGAAAGATATTGAACGTGTTACCGGTAAATTACCAGAATTACTTTCCGAAG
Source organism: Zunongwangia mangrovi (assembly GCF_900112105.1). Taxonomy (GTDB): domain Bacteria; phylum Bacteroidota; class Bacteroidia; order Flavobacteriales; family Flavobacteriaceae; genus Zunongwangia; species Zunongwangia mangrovi. The sequence goes on from NZ_FOKV01000012.1 coordinate 10,333, forward strand.
AAAATTCCGAAGTAAAAAAACACGGAAATGTAATTATTGGAACACTAGGAAAAAATACGATGATCGATAGTTTGGTGCAACATCAAAACATCGATGTTTCAAAGATCGAAGGAAAATGGGAAGCCTATATCATTAAAAAATCTGGTGAAAATTTAGTGATTATCGGTAGCGATAAGCGCGGGACTATCTTTGGTATCTACGAACTTTCTAAGCAAATTGGTGTTTCTCCCTGGTATTGGTGGGCAGATGTTCCTGTAAAAAAATCGAATGAATTATACATTGCTAAAAATGGTGTAACCAGTACAGGACCTAAAGTTCAGTATCGTGGGATATTTATTAATGATGAAGCTCCTGCCCTATCCACCTGGGTAACCGAAAATTATGGCAAGTTTAATCATGAATTTTACGAGCCTGTTTTTGAACTTATTTTGCGTTTAAAAGGAAATTATATGTGGCCTGCCATGTGGGGAAAAGCTTTCTATGATGATGACCCCGCAAATGGTGTTTTGGCTGATAAATACGGGATCGTTATGGGAACTTCGCATCACGAACCATTAGCCCGTGCGCAAGCCGAATGGGGACGATACGGTAGTGGCGAATGGAACTACGAAACCAATGAGGATACTTTAAAAAGTTTTTGGCGCAAAGGAATCAAGCGTATGGACGATCGCGAAACTTTAGTAACGATCGGGATGCGTGGTGATGGTGACGAACCAATGACCGAAGGCACTGCGATTAGCTTACTGGAGCGTATTGTGAAAGATCAGCGAGAGATCATTAGCGATGTGACTCAAAAACCAACTGAGGAAACTCCGCAGGTTTGGGCGCTTTATAAAGAAGTTCAGGATTATTATGACCAGGGAATGCGAGTTCCAGATGACGTCACCCTTTTACTGGCCGATGATAACTGGGGAAATATAAGAAAACTTCCAAAACTTGCCGATAGCACAAGAAGCGGCGGTTACGGGATCTATTATCACTTCGATTATGTTGGTGGTCCAAGAAGTTATAAATGGATAAATACGACTCAAATTTCCAGAGTTTACGAGCAAATGTCACTCGCTTACGATTATCACGCTCGCAAAGTTTGGATCACTAATGTTGGTGACCTTAAGCCAATGGAATACCCAATTAGCTTCTTTTTGGATTATGCCTGGAATCCTGAAGATTTTAGTATTGAAGATCTAAAAGCTTATCCAGAACAATGGGCGACCTCTCAATTTGGAAAAGAATATGCTGCTGAAATTGCCGAATTACTTCAGAAATATACAACTTACAACAGCCGAAGAAAACCAGAATTACTTTCTGAAGAAACCTATAGTTTGACGCAGTTTAATGAAGCTGAAGAAATTCTTAGCGATTTTAACGAATTAGAGAAAAAAGCTGATGAAATTGCAGGGAAACTGGAGGAAAAATATCAATCGGCTTACTTCCAATTGGTGCTTCACCCAATAAAAGCTTCAGCAAATCTAAATAGAATGTATATCGCATTGGCGAAAAACAAGCTGTATGCTGAACAACAGCGTAACACCACAAACAGGTATGCAGAAAAGGTTTCAGAATACTTCAAGAAAGATGAAGAAATTACCGAAGCTTATCATTCAATCGAAAATGGGAAGTGGAATCATATGATCTTTCAGCCGCATATTGGATTTACGTCATGGTTTGATCCAAAACAAAATATTGAGCCAGAAACCAGCAAGATCGATATTCCAGAAGAAGCTGGATTGGGTATAGCGATCGCGAATAGCGAAGATTATTATCCAAAAAGTTCAAATCTTAGCTTACCGATATTCGATAAAAACAACGCGAAATCGTCGGTTGAAATTTTTAACCGCGGAAAAGAGGAATTAGAGATCAAGATCAAAAAACTTCCTAAATGGCTAAAGGTGTCTAAAACTAAAGCTGAAATTAACGAATCTGAGCACTTATTTTTTGAATTAGTTTCTGAAAAATTACCGGCTAAAACCACTAAGGAAAGCTTTATAATTCAATCTGATGATGATAAAGTTGAAATTGAAGTTACTTATCAGCCATTCGACTTTAAAACGGAAGGTTTTGTCGCTAAAAATGGTATCATTAGCATTCCTGCGAATAAATATCAGGAAAATAATGGTTGGGAAATGATCCCAGATCTTGGGAAAAGAGATATTGCCTTAAGACCTGAGAGTAGTTTTACCCAGGAAGCTTCAGAAAATGCAAGCTTAAGTTATCAATTTTCGATCAAAGAAGATACTGAAGCTAAAATGAGCTTTTTGATCTCTCCAAGCTTGGATTTTCTAGATAATGGCGGACTAAAATTTGCATATTCCATCGATGGCGGTGACCTAAATACACTTAATTTACTAAAAGACACCAAAGATAACTGGGGAACATCTGTAAGTAATAATGTGACAGAAGTAATTGAGGAATTAAATCTTGAAAAAGGAGCACATACTCTTAAAGTTTACGCTATAGATCCGGGAATTGTGCTGCAAAATATCATCATTGAAACCGATAGCGCTACACCATTAAATACGTATTTGGCGCCGACAGAATAATTGTAACTTCCATACAATTAATTTAGTTTGATTACAGTAGAATGCCGGGGTGGTTCCCGGCTTTTTTTATGTCTTTATTCGATAGCTTGATCAATTGATGCATTTCTGTCCCCAAGGCTATCTACTTATCTTTAAGCAAATACTATTTCAGAATAAATATCGCTTGTCATATGTGCTTTTTTATTCTAAAAAAATTCCTTTAAAATAGCTAATATTGATCTATACGCGGTGGTGTTTTTCTTTGATATTAGAATATTTCAAAGTTACTTTTTTGTTTCCTGGAAGTATTATATTCTAGCTTTAGAAAACATCTCCAAAACTTCAAATCTTAGCTACAATTGGCGTTTTTAAGGCTTAGAAAGAAGAAATAATCACAGCCTAAAATCAAAAGAAATCGAATAAGTAAGTCCTAAAAACTTCAGAAGTAAACTAGCTGGGGCAAGCCCCCGAGACATTCTTTAGAAACAATCTTTTAATCTCAAGGCAAGCCTCGAAGTATTGTAACCTTTGGCGGCGCCAATAAAAGCTTTTAACTTTATCGAATATCGGTAAGTATTAAACAAAAAAAGAGAGCTTTAAAAGCTCTCTTTTTCTAATCTAAATGCTAATTCAATTTTATTGATAACCAGGGTTTTGGTAAGCACTTTTTTCAGCATCTGACACATCTAAGTTATCTATCTGACCTCTAGGAATAGGTCTTAGATAATGATATGGTTCTATATTTCTTGTTGTCACTGTTGGTGAATGATCTGATGCATCGTTACCTCCAATTTCGTAAGTTCCTGCGATCTCGTTCCATTTTTGGGTACGAACAAGATCATACCAGCGATAGCCTTCTCCAAAATACTCACGAGAACGTTCAGCTAATATATAATCGATATCAATATCTGTTGGCGTAGCCGCAACTAAGGCCGCACTATTATCCTCGATACGCTCTTCCTGCTCTCCATTATCATAACACCAGTTACCGGCACGATCACGAATCACATTAATAAGATCGTAAGCAGAATAACTTCCAGAAGCACCTTTTACAGCAGCTTCTGCAGCAAGGAAATAGAATTCAGAAAACTTCGCGATTGGGAAAGGACGAGTAATAGCTCCGTTAGGAGAACCTAGTCCGTCACCATTATCGGTACGATACGTACCCAATTTCCAAAGTCCTGGATAGAATCTTCTATTGATCTCATCTGGATTGATCACATAATCTGATCGTCCAGGAAGTTCACCTCCGCCAATGTTTCCTCCATTTACGTAGGTAACATTGTCGTTATGTTCATCTAAGAATGAAACTACAGCATCACCGGGAGCGATTTCCATTCCGTTGGCTGCAGTAAGTGTAGCTTCTGGAGCGCCACCTTTATCCCAGTTTCCTCGATAGCTGGTCACAAATGTCGCATCGTAACGAGAATCTAGTTCTTTTTCAGCAAAAGTTTCGGTTAAGACTCCAATAGGCGGCGCCATTCTTGTCCATGGTCTACCATAGCTCTGCGCAGCTTCTCTTTGCACAGCTGAAACTCCGTCTACGCTAATTGTTGTATAATTAGAAGTTACCATCCAAACCGCAGTATTAGCACTACCATCTGTACCACTATATCCTAAGTTAGCTCCATTGTATAATTGGCTTTCTTCTGTACGATCTGCATAAAGCATCATTTCAGCATGGCGATCGTTTGTAGCCACATGCACATCATAAAAACAATCCAGTAAACGATATGGGCCAGGATTTTCAATTCCTTCAACTGCAAGATCATATGCTCTTTGGTAATAATACGAAGGATCGTTACCATCTGGATCTGTTCTTGGCGCTTCTGGATAAGTAGGAATATTATTTGGATTCTCTAACCACCAGGCGTAAGTTAAATACGCCTTTGAAAGGAATAATCTCGCCACGTTCTTAGTCACCGCTCCAGTTAATCTAGGATTATCTGGTAAGTCTTCTACAGCTCTTTCTAGATCTGGCAAGATAGCCCGGGTATAAACTTCGGGCACCGTGTTACGCGTAGAAGTTCTAACTGCAGAACTATTGAAGGCTAATTCACCAGATCCAAGATCTAATGGCACTCCCCCATAGTTTTGAACTAATAGAAAGTAATTGAACGCTCGGAAGAATCTTGCTTCACCAATTAGTGAATTATCCAGCCCAACGGCTTCAGCATTTTCTATGATACCACTAGCTGTGTTTATTGCCGGGAATGCATTTCCCCAAACAACGCTAACAGAAAATCCACTTTCTGAACTTAAATTTCCCTGCCCTGCAAGATCCAGATCAAAAAAGTTGTTGTTTGCACTCTGGGCAGCAGTATATTCATCTGTTCCTGTTTCAGTAAGGTTTAAATAATATGCAAACCCAAAAACGTTTCGCATATTTTGGTATAAATAGGTTAGTCCTCCCTGAACTCCCAGTTCTGTCGTAAAAAATTCTGGAGTAAAAACTCCTCTTGTCTCTTCTTGTAAAATATCGTCTGTACAAGATTTTAATCCGAATACCGATACCAATGAAAATATGGCTATAGGTATAATTCTAAATTTTCTCATATTTTCTTTTTAAAATGAAATGTTTAATCCTATCAAATAGTTACGTGTCGATGGAATATTGGTTCCTATTGTTGGAATACCTCTGGAAATATTACTCGTATTAACCGCTACGTTTTGACGGTTTCCGTTACCATTAACTCCTGAATTTGTTATTTCTGGATCTAAACCAGATTCGTCATGAAAAGGTGAAAAAAGTACGAAAGGGTTTTGTGCAGAAGCATAAACTCTTAATCTATTGATCCCTAAGTTATCTATTAAATCCTGCTCAAAATTATATCCTAAAGTAAGTGAGCGAACTTTTAAATAAGAACCATCAAAATATCCTAACGTACTTGCATATTTTTGGTTATCACCACTCTGAATCCCTCCTGGTGCAGGATATTTAGCATCTGTATTGGTAGGTGTCCAATAATCCACATCTACGTTGTTTTGTCTACCAGTTAACAGGTTTAAATATCCACTAGATGAATATAAAGTACTTACTAAAGTTCCTCCAGATTGAAAAGTTCCCACCATAGTTAGATCAATATTCTTATAAGCTAAGCGAGTATTGAATCCACCCTGAAAATCTGGTGTTGGATCGATAATTTTTCTATCCTCTGCTCCTATTGGTCGTACTGGAGAACCATCTGCATTATACTCTCCGGTATATCTAACTTTGATCATTCCGGCAGCACTACCTCCTGGTTCATATTGTTGTAAATATTGGAAATCTGGATCTGATTCGTTCCAAAGTCCGATTCTTTCGTAATCGTAGATCACATTAATTGGAGATCCCACAAACCAAAGGTTTCCTTCATCTCTTAACTGTCCTGAAGCCAAAGAGGTAATCTCATTTTGGTTACTGTAAAGGTTTATACCAGCATCCCATGTAAATCCATCTGGATTATCGATAATGGTACCGTTTAATGAAATTTCAAATCCTTTGTTTTGAGTAGCACCAATATTACTGGTTACATTTCCAACCCCAGAAGAAGATGGTAATCCAAGAGTATAAAGTATGTCATTCGTTTTAGTTATATAATATTCAAATGTACCTGATAAGCGGTTATTAAATAATCCAAAATCAAGACCATAGTTGTAGGTTTGCGAAAACTCCCATCCAAGGTTTGCATTTGGTAATTGATTCACATAATATCCGGTAGCAAATGTACTTCCGAAGTTATAATTTACAGTGCTTAATCTACCCTGTACAGAGTATGGTGCAATCGCCTGATTTGATGTTTCTCCATAACCTGCACGTAATTTTAAGAGATTTATCCATGCTACATCGTCCATAAAGGTTTCATTACCAATATTCCATCCAACTGAAACCGCAGGATAAGTTACCCACTTGTTTCCTGGTGCTAATCTGGAAGAACCATCACTACGTAAAGTAGCCGTCATTAAATAACGATTATCGTATTGGTACATCACTCTTCCCATATACGAAAGCAATCCTGTAGCAGAATAGCCTGTACCATAGTTTGTAATATCTTCGGAAAGCGCTGAATCTATATTGTACCATAAAGAAGATTCATTCGGAATATTTTGAGCAGTTAGACCTACGTTATCCGTCTCAGTATTTTGCGAAGAGAATAATCCAACGAAATTCACTTTATGTTTTTCAGCAAATGTTCTGTCGAATAAAATTTGATTTTCAATCACGTAATCTCTGGTGATCGAACTATTGTAACTAGCTGAAGATGGGTTTTGTTCATTATAGTTAAAAACTCCACGTCCTGTAAAATTACCATCTCTTGCCGTTCTAAAATTAAGACCAAGATTTAAACGATACTTTAGGCCCTCTATCCACGGAATTTCAACTTCTGCGTAAACGTTATTGTAAGAACCATAATCTAACTGTTCATTTTTTCGACCATCACCAATACGATTAATTTCATTTTCAGTAGGAATCCATAGGTTATCAGCCTGAGTTTGCAGACGAACCGACTCTAAGAAATTTCCGTTTTCATCATACGGACTTAAAAGTGGTGATGCTGCTAATGCTCCAAATACACCTACAATACTGCTGGTTTTATTAAAATTCATTACTGAATTTAATCCGAAACTAAAAAGCTCTCCTACTTCCTGGTCTACCTGTGCTCTCAAAGAATATCTTTGGAAAGAATCTCCCGGTGCTACCGAAGTTTCCTTAAAATATCCCAAACCTACATTATAGGATCCTTTTTCTGAACCTCCTTTTACACTTACATCGTGTGTAGTTTGCAAACCAGTTCCATAAATAAGGTCCTGCCAATCTGTATCGTTTGCGAGATCCTCATCACCACCTAATTCATATATAGGGGTTCCACCCTGATTAGGGTGTGCCGCAACATCTGCTCTTAATTGCGTAAGTTGTGCTGCATTCATCATAGGATATTTTGCAAAAACATCTTTTACTGCATAATATGTATTGTAAGAGAAAGTTGCTTTTTGTCCCTGTCTACCAGATTTTGTAGTGATAAGAATTACCCCATTCGCACCTCTGGAACCATAAATAGCAGTTGCAGAAGCATCTTTAAGGATATCGAGACTTTCGATATCATTAGGACTAATATCACTTAAACCACCCGAAAACGGGATTCCATTTAATACAATTAAAGGATCGTTATTTCCAGAAAGTGAACGTGTACCACGAATTCGCACTTGTGGCGAAGCTCCTGGTCTTGTACTATTGGTAGAAATATTTACCCCAGCAGCACGACCTATTAAAGCATCCTGAAAATTGGCAGTTTTAACCTCATTAAGTTCTTCACCTTTTACAGAAACTACAGATCCTGTTACAGATTCTCGACTTTGTGTACCATAACCAACCACAACAACTTCAGATAAAGCTTCAGTATCATCCTGCATCGTAACATTTATTTGTGTACGACCATTAACCGGAATATCCTGACTTTGATATCCCATGAAGCTATAACTAAGTGTAGCATCTGAAGGTACATTTTCTAAAGTATAATTTCCATCAAAATTAGTTGTGGTACCCTGGTTCGTACCAACGATGAAAACATTTACGCCAGGCAATGGCAATCCATTGGCGTCAATGACTTCCCCGCTTACTGTTATGTTCTGAGCGTAACCGCTGGCGAACATCATTAAGAAGAGTAGTATTGAAAATTTAGGCTGAACACCCAATTTTCGTACATAGTTAGAAATCTTTTCCTCCATATTAGTAAATTTTAAATTAAAAGATTTAAATCATATTAGAATGATAAAAATTGTTAGGTTAATTTTTCGATATGATAAATATATCACAAAATTACTAATTACGAAATCGGTTGCGTTAAAACTTTTATTCAAATTGACTATAAGACCGAATTTTAACAGTCTAAATAATGATATTCAGCACTTTAAGTTATTTATTATTTTTCTAAATTCTTATAAAATTGAAACAATTTAGTATTACATATATAAATACAGCTATCTAAAAATTAAGATTTCATGACACAAAGAGACTAAAAAAGATTAAATTATGATAAATATGAGGTGTTTTCTAGGAATAACTCAATAATAAACGTATAAAATACGCGTAAACACTATTACGCAATCGGTTGTTTAAATATCAAGCAATTAAAATAGCGTTATTTATACAACTTATATATCTATTTGTATATGCTTAAGAAAAGATCAAGAGGGAAAAAAATTCAGTTAAATCTATCTGAGAAGTATTTAAACCACATTCAGCTTCTTCACCACGAACTGTTGAAGTAAATAAAGTAGGTATCCATATAAAATACCAAATAGAGCGCCTATAAGAATATCGCCAGGATAGTGTACTCCTAGATAAACACGGCTATAAGCTACAATGGCAGCCCAGAGCAAAAGGAACCATATCATTTTAGGTATCTTTTTTATAAAAATAGATCCTAAAAAAATTGCGACTGCAAAAGTGCTGGATGCGTGTGCCGAATAGAAGCCATATTTACCGCATCGCTCGGCTACGATCCTGGCAAACTCTGTTACACCTTCCTGCCGGCAAGGGCGCGGGCGCATAAAGAAGTCTTTAAAGACATTAGACATCTGGTCGGTACAAGTAATTAACAGCGCTATACAAACCATAGTCGCTACACTGTATTTCCAACCAAATTTTTTGAATAAAAGAAATAATAGAAAAGCATAAAGTGGGATCGCCATCCATTTATCACTAATGCCGATCCACATCCAATCCCAGGTTTCAGACCCAAGATTGTTTAAATAAAGGAATAATTTATGATCTAACTCAATTAATTCTTCCATACTTATATTAGATAATTACGATTAGATTGCTTGTTTAATCTTCCTCGTATCTAGCTACTTCGCGATCGTAAAAATCGTTAGCCTGCTGAATTAAACTTTCGGCTTCATTGGCCAATTCTTCTTCATCAGCTTTATCAAAATCTTCAAGCCATTCTACCTCATCGTTTTCAAGATTAATGATGAAGCGAGGAAATTCTGTATGAATTACAAAGATCGCATCTGAATAATCGGTATTATCACCCAATAAAAATTTAGGAAATTCCATTGTATATATTTTTAAACTGTTTCGTTTTTAATTTCGTTAGGTTTATTTGCAATCAGCTTATTGCTTAAATAATTGAATCTAAAATACAACATTAATGCAGAAGCTGTTAATCCAGCCAGAAGTCCCATCCAGATTCCCATACTTCCCATGTTTTCAGCTTTACCAAAATACCAGGATACCGGGAAACCAATGATCCAGTACGCAACAAAACAAATGGCCGTGGGAACTTTTACATCCTGTAAACCTCTTAAAGCTCCTAAAATCACTACCTGCATGCCGTCACTTAACTGAAATAAAGCTGCTACAATTAATAATTGCGCCGATAAAAGCACAACTTCAGTATTTTCTATATAAAAGGTAGGTAGCCAGTCTTTCAGTAAAATAAAGCCTACTGCGAATATAGCTTCAATAATAAAGACTAAAAGAAAAACAGACATCGCTATTCTGCGTAATTCCTTATAATGATGCAATCCTTTTTGATTTCCAACGCGAATGGTTGCAGTAACTCCTAAACCAACAGCGATCATAAAGGTCATCGATGCCAGGTTTAAAGCAATTTGGTTGGCAGCCTGCGGATTGGTTCCTAAAAGTCCTGCAAGGAATACCGTAGCGGTAAAAATCGCAACTTCGAAAAACATTTGTAACGCGGTTGGAAAACCAAGATTCAGAATTTTTTTGAAAATATCGGTTTTGAACAATTCTTTTTTAGACCAAACAAAATAAGGTTTAAACTTCGATTTTCGTCTTAAGATCTCCCAAATGAACCATAGCATAAAGAACCTGGAAATTAAGGTACCAATTGCTGCACCTTCTAAACCTAGCTCTGGAAAGATCCAAATTCCGTAGATCAATATATAGTTGAAAAATACGTTTACCACATTTGATAATATGGTAGCGTACATTGAATATTTGGTTTGTGATAATCCATCGGCAAATTGTTTATAAGCCTGGAATATCATTAAAGGTAGCATCGAAAAAGCTACAATTTCGAGATAAGGTATCGCATATTCTACAACTTCGGGTGGTTGATCAAGATAATATAAAAGTGGTTTTGCTAGTAAAAGCAGTAGGAAAAGAAGAATTCCGTTTATACCGCAGAGAATAATTCCATGATGAAAATAACTTCTCCCCTTTTCGATATCTCCAGATCCATCAGCTTCAGCAATAAGCGGAGTAATCGCGAACGAAAACCCAATTCCTAGAGAAAGTGCTATAAAAACAAGGCTGTTCCCTAAAGAAACTGCAGCAAGTGGCGCAGCACCTAGTCGCCCAACCATAAGATTATCAGCCAAGCCAACAAGCACGTGCCCTAATTGCCCCAACATAACCGGATAGGCAATGTTAAGGTTTTTCCTGAATTCTTTTGTGTAATCTGAAAGCTGCAAAACCAAAAATTTAGTGCGCAAAGATAATGGCTTTTATTTGGCTTGAGATTGATTTATCATTAAAAAATAAGTCTGCAAATCTTCCAATATTAGCATAAAGCTAGTTTTGCTTCCCAAGAATTAATTCTTCATAAGATTTTGCCTTCCGAAGTTCCAGAATCCATTTTACTTCGAACTTGCCATAGCCTAAAGATTTTATTCTTTCGATCATAAAATCGCGAAGATCATCTAAAGTCATATATTCGTTAGTTGCTTCAAAGATCAATTCGGTTTTATAGATATTAGGCAAAAAGAAAAAAACTTTTTTAAAGATCGATTTTGGATGTTTTTTGCCAGTAATTTTATAGATCTTCCCGTTGCTATCACAAAACAAGTTGTCCTTCAAATATTCCTGAAAGTAGACTTCAGCATCGTTATAAATTAAAGCATCCAAAAGCAAAAAGGAAGTAAGATCTTCCTCTTTGCTGAAATTTGGATTTGATATGTTTATTGCCGGAAATTTTATCAATTAATATCGAATTACAATCCGTATTTGTCTACCAGGTAAATTAAAGCGGCCATGCTTGCGCCACCAAGTTCGAGCTCTCTTTTATTGATTTTATCAAAAGTATCTGTAGCGGCATGATGATAATCGAAATAACGCTGAGAATCTGGTTGCAAACCGGCCAAAACCGTCCCATCACCTTCTAACGGACCAATATCTGCACCGCCTTCTCCCTGCTGAAAAATATGTAAATAATAAGGTGCGAACAATGAAGCCCAACTTTGTAGTTTTGTAAGCTGAGTAGCATCTGCATGAAAAGTAAATCCTCTTGGTGTAAATCCGCCAGAATCACTTTCTAAGGCAAAAATATGATCTTCACTTTTTTCTTTAGCGACCTCGGCATATTTAAGTCCGCCACGTAATCCATTTTCTTCATTCATAAAAAGCACCACGCGAATGCTTCTTTTGGGTTTGTATCCCATTTCTTTAAAAAGACGCAGCACTTCCATAGATTGTACACAACCTGCACCATCGTCGTGCGAGCCATCACCCAAATCCCAGGAATCTAAATGACCACCCACCACAATATATTCATCTGGATACTGGCTTCCGGTAATTTCGCCAATTACATTATAGCTTTTTACATCTGGATGCGTTTCGCAATTCATCTTAAAATAAACCTTAAGATCTTTTTGCAATTTTAAAACCGAACTCAGATACTCGGCATCTTTAGTGCTAATTGCTGCAGCCGGGATTTTTTGATCTTCAGAAATATCACCATAGTACATTCCGCCGGCATGAGGATATTCATCAATTCTTAAATTCATAGATCTTACAAGCACACCCACTGCACCATATTTAGCAGCTTCTGCGGCACCATTACCACGTTGGTCTACGGCACCGCCATAAGCTTTAAACGTATGGATTTTAGTAGCATCCATAGGTCGATTAAAAAACACGATCTTTCCTTTAATTTTTTCTTCCCCAAGTTTTTCAAGTTCGTCCAATCCATGAACTTCGATAACTTCAGCTTTTGTGCCACCTTCAGGGGTAGCAACAGACCCACCAAGAGCACAAATATTTATAGGTGTAGAACTGCCAGGAATAGTTTCAATATAAGCATATTCACGTGCACCGCGCGTCCATTTAGGCACCATCACTTCCTGTAACCAAACTTTGTCTAAACCAAGACTATCCAATTCTTTCTTGGTGTAATCTACCGCACGTTGCGCACTGTAGGATCCAGATAAACGACCACCAATACCATTAGACAGGTAATCTAGCCAATCGTAGCTTTTGCCATTGGTTAAAGCCATATCATAGATTGCTGCAATTTTTTCTGAATCACTTTCTACTGAAGATTGCCCAAAAACCGGCAACAAGGAAAGAAATAAAATGGGTAAAAGAATTTTCTTCATTTTTCGGAATAAATTTGAGCTTAAATTAACTACAAAATCATTCAAAATAAAAATTAAGTAAGCTTAAAGCTGAAATTGGAGGTTTTCAGCAATAATTCAGTTTAAAATTACCACTACACGGCCATTCAAAAAAGCTATGGATTTTGTTATATTCGCAGTCTAAAACACCGAATTTTGACTCAGGAAGAAAAAGCAGATATCATTAGGAAAGTGACCACTCTTTTAAAAGAGATCCCATCTTCTATGGATGTGGTAAAAAAAGGAGGAAACGAGCACAGTCGCTACGAATATCTTGCTACACACATGGTAAATAAGGCTATTGAAAAAGATGCGCTTATCGTAAGTGAAGATGGAAATGGTATTGCTATTTTGTTTAAAACGAGCAAAAAAGACGACAATTTTTGGAAAAATGCATGGTCTGAGTTAAAACTAGTTTTTAATGTTACCGGTATCAAAAATGCCTACAAAATCGTAAAAACTCAGAATTATATTAAAAAACAACGCCCACAGGAAGGCGAATATTTATACTGCTGGTTTTGGGGAATTCTTAAAGAATCTCGTGGCCCTGGCACTCAGGTTGGCGTTCAAATGAAAAATGAGTTTTACAGACGGGCAAAACTTTACAATTTGCCACTGTATGCTGAAACCAGAATGCGTAAAAATGCCATCGTTTATCAAAAATTTGGATTTCAATTATTTAATAAATGGGATCATCCTAGTGGTGACACGATGTATTTCTTAAGATATATTCCTGAAGAAAAAAGCGAAAAGAATTAAGCTATAAAACATCGAATATCAGATATAAAAAAAGCCGAATCCTAGGATTCGGCTTTTCCTTTTTAACTAACTAACCTAAAACCTATGATATTTCTATCATTCTTTTAGCCTGCACTTTTGCTTCTTCCTTTTTTGGAAGCGCGATCTCTAAAACTCCGTTGTTATAGTTTGCAGAGATCTTCGAGTTATCTACCGTGTCTGGTAAACTAAAAGCTCTTTTAAAAGTGCTGTAACTAAACTCTCTACGAGTGTACTTTCCATTCTTTTCTGAAGTTTCTTTTTCTATCTTATCTTCAGCAGAAATGGTTAGTACATCGTTGTCTAATTCAATTTTAAAATCTTCTTTAGATTTTCCAGGAGCAGCAACTTCGACGATAAAATTCTCGGCTGATTCGTGAATATTCACCGCAGGAATTCTAGTTCCTATATTATTCACATTAGTAGTTCCTCCTAACCAATCTGTTTTAAACATATCATCGAATACAGATGGCAACCAGTTTTCATTTCTCTTAATTAGACTCATAACTTTTTTATTTTTTGTTAAACTTTATTTCTTTTTAAGACACTTAGCTATTAGCAATTTGGATTCCAATTAAAATTTAACGTCATTTTGACAGTTTTTAATGTTTTTAACATGACTTTTTAACATGTTTACTAAATTTGATAGTATATTCAAACATTATATATTGACGAATGAAAAAACTATTTACTCGCCTACTCTCTTTCTTTAATTCAATTAAAAGCAGGATCGCTTTTTATCCTACGGTAATTGGTCTACTTGGATTTATATTCACGTTTATTACCTTATTTCTTGAAGAACAAGGTGCATCAGAGGTTTTACGATCTAATTTCCCGTCGCTAATTGTTAATAGTGGCGACACAGCACTAAGTGTTTTAGGAGCAATTATTACCGGATTAATATCGATGATGGTTTTTAGTTTTTCTATGGTGATGGTATTGCTCAACCAGGCTACCAATAATTATTCACCAAGACTACTACCAGGTTTGATCTCAGATCGTAAACACCAAACTGTGCTGGGAATCTATCTGGCTACGATTCTCTATTGTACTTTTATTATGGTTGCCATCGATCCCGATGCTGCACAAAAAAACCTACCCGGATTTTCTGTGTTTTTGGGAATCCTCTTTACAGTGATCTGCATGGGCGCTTTTATCTATTTTATTCATACTATTTCGCAAAGCATACAGATCAATAACATTTTGCAGTATATCCATCGGCAATCTAAAAACCGACTAACTAAATTACTGGATAGCGAAAGAAACCAAAATGATGATTTTCCAGATTCTAAAAACTGGTATGTCTATCATGCTAAAGAAAGTGCTTATTTTCAAAATCTATCTGTTGCGAACATGTTAGATCTTTGTGAAGAATTAGACACCAAATTCCATATTCTACCCGTCAAGGGAATTTTTATTCTGAAGGACACGCCTGTATTCCGTTCAGAAAAGAAATTAGATAATGATAAAATAGATGAAGTTTTAGCAAATTTCAACTTTGCGCGAAAAGAACTGGTCGCTGATAATTATGTATTGGCTTTTAAACAAATTACTGAAATAATAGCTAAAGCTATGTCTCCCGGAATTAATGATCCCGGCACTGCAGTTAATGCGATAGATTATTTAACTGAATTATTGGCGCTAAGAATGCAAAAAAAGGACAGTAGTATTGTTAATCGAAACGACAAATGTCTTTTGAGATTGAATACGGTGAACTTTAAAGATTTACTTTATAATGTTTTAGTCACCATTAGAACCTACTGTTCTCACGACATTATAATTATTCAAAAAATTGCAGTAATGTTTGAGTATATGCTTCAGCAAGAACAAAAAGAACATTATTATAAAGAACTAATTATTTCTGAAGCTAAATTTTTCTTCGCGAGTGCTTTAGAAGCAACTTCTTCTAAAAATGATATTGAAATTATTAAAAAGCATGCTGAAATGTTGAAAATCGACCTTAAAAACAACTAATTTCAGTTATAAATTAAAAATACCCGATATTGGGTATTTGATAATTGAAGTATTTAGCTAAATTTATTTTCACTCCAACCCACTGAAAATTAATGTGCTAAACAAATACCTTTTAATTCTTTGTTTTCTTCTTATAATCCCGGCTTATGCTTCAGAGGATGACACACTTTTTGTAAAAGGAGAATATCCAGATCACATTGTCGACTTTTTTAAACGATTTCAGGACTGCGAAGAAAGAACTTCCGCAGAGATCATTCAGCACTACAATAGCGGCGAGTTTCAGGATATGCAACCAAGCCGAATGGTAAACCTTGGTTTTACGAAATGTTATAATTACTTCTCTTTAACGGTAAAAAACGACCAGGCTTCTGCACAGGATTATTATTGGAGTTTTTATAATGACGGTATTTTATTCACTTTATACGAACTAAAGAATAACCAACTTCTGCAACTTGGGAAAACCTCTGTAGTCCAAAAACTCGAGGAAAGACCTACACCTATTCGATGTCTTTCTTTTAAGGTAGAAATGCAGGCATTTGAAACTAAAACCCTACTCTTAAAAACAGAACTGCAAGGACATTCTAATCTCTATTTTCCAACAGATTTCACTACTGTAGAAGATATTCTTATCTACGAATCTAATAATGCTTTTCTATTAGGGCGATATTTTGGGTATTTTATTTTTACGGCTTTATTCAACCTATTCCTTTTTATTTTAATTAGAAGAAAGCTTTACGGCTTTATGTTTGGTTATATTTTGAGCATGATCGCTTTTAACGCCATAGAATACATGTACGATGCGCTTTTAGTGCCCGATATAATTCACAGCCTCTGGCTACGTTTTCCAAAGTTATTTTTTATAGTGCTGGCTTCTTACTTTCACACTAAAGTTTTTCAGTATTTCACGGCACATAAAGAAAATTTCCCTAAATGGAATTCAGTGTTAAACCTCATCAATAATTTTATACTTTTTATTGTAATCCTCTTCGTAGCGATACAGATCTTTATTCCTAAAAACACAGCTTTTTTTAACCAATTTCGGCTTTTATTATTTCTATTATTTTTTATCAATTTAGCTGTGCTTGTGGTAAACCTGGTGTATTCTATAATGAAGAGGAATAAACAAGCTATTTATTTCTTAGGTTGTAATTTTCTTCTCATTCTATCACTGCTATTTTATATCACCAATACTTTGCAAATAGGTGGCTCTACGATCTATATGTCTCCGGGTAACATTATAAATGCGGTGGCTTTTGAAGTTCTTAGTTTAACCATTGCTTTTTTACTGAATTACAGAAAGGAATTAAATGCGATGAACAAGAATCTGACTAATGCAAAATTGAAGAGCGAAAAACTAAGCAAGGAGCTAATTGAAGTGCAGGAAAACGAAAAGCAACTTATCGCCAGAAATCTTCATGATGGATTAGGAAATACGATGAATGCTTTACGACTTTTAATGGAAGCTCCTAACAAAAATGAAAAGCAAATCTCCGGAATCTTCAGCTTGGCTAAAGACCAGTTTCGCACCCTAATTTATCAAATATCACCTAAAGAAATAGAGAGTGTTGGCTTATACAAAACCATTCAGCAAGATCTGGAACTTTTTAAAAACACACCAATAGAAATCAATCTCACACTTCTTGGTGACGATAAAAGGATCGACAGTATAAAAGCGGTGAATATCTATAGAATATTTCAGGAACTTATGTCCAACATTATAAAACATTCTAAAGCCAGCGTTGTAGATATTACCATTAATTGTGATGAAAAGACCTGTAGCCTGCAGGTAGAAGATAACGGCGTAGGATTTAAAAAAGAGACCAGCAAAGGCATGGGCATAAAAAATATAAAATCCCGAGTGTCTTATCATCAGGGAATTTTTCATATTGAAAATACTGAAAACGGAATTATAAGCATCATCGAAATACCTATCTAAAAATGGAAGCAATCAAAATTGTATTAGTTGATGATCATTCTTTATTTACTGAAGGATTAATGCAAATCCTGGATCCTATAAAAGACATTCAGGTTATCGCTACTTTTAGAGATGGAGAAACCATGCTTAAAAGTGACGAAATTCATCGTGCTGATGTTTTATTACTGGATATTAATCTCCCCGGAAATTCTGGAATTAGTATTGCTGAAAAAATGAAACCTTATTTTGGCTCATTGAAGATCATTTGCCTATCGATGCTTTTTGAAGAGAACATTCTTGAAAAACTGAAAGAAATAGGCGTTTCTGGTTACCTGCCAAAATTTATTCATACGAGCGAACTTATCGAAGCCATACGAAAAGCAACTAGTGGGAAAACCGTTTTTTATGAAGAAAAAGCAAAAGCGGTAAGCAATGTAAAGGTTTGGACCAGTGATTTTAAATTAACTAATCGCGAAATAGAAATCCTTCAGCTTATTAAGGATGGTAAAAGTACCAAGGAAATTTCAGAAATTCTTCACCGCAGCCAGTTTACCATCGAAACACATCGTAAGAACATGATTAGAAAACTGAATCTTAAAAATTCAAGCGGATTGCTACATTTCGCAATGAAAAATCTCCCAACCTGATTTTCAATTTTGATTCAGCAAAAAATATAAGCAAAAAAAAGGCTCCCTACTGGGAGCCCATATTGTAAGATTATCGCGTTAGTTTTTTATACTTGATTCGTTTTGGCATTACATCGCCACCAAGACGTTTCTTCTTATTCTCTTCGTAATCAGAGAAACTACCTTCAAAGAAGTATACTTGAGAATCTCCTTCAAAAGCAAGAATATGAGTACAAACTCTATCCAGGAACCAACGGTCGTGAGAGATCACTACAGCACATCCTGCAAAGTTATCTAAACCTTCTTCTAAAGCTCGAAGCGTATTCACATCAAGGTCGTTCGT
The DNA here is from genome assembly GCF_900112105.1 of Zunongwangia mangrovi. GTDB lineage: Bacteria > Bacteroidota > Bacteroidia > Flavobacteriales > Flavobacteriaceae > Zunongwangia > Zunongwangia mangrovi. The sequence continues at coordinate 28,831 of NZ_FOKV01000012.1, forward strand.
AGGCTCATCTAGTAACAGTACGTTTCCTTCTTCCTTAAGCGTCATTGCCAGGTGAAGTCTGTTTCGTTCACCACCAGAAAGCATATTTACTTTTTTGTTCTGCTCGCTTCCGCTAAAATTAAATCTACTTAAATATGCTCTAGAATTTACCTGTCTGCCGCCCATCATGATAAGCTCCTGCTCATCACTAAAGTTTTGCCAGATGGTTTTTTCAGGATCAATATCAGCATGGCTTTGATCTACATAAGCGATTTTTGCAGTTTCACCAACATCAAAAGTACCTTTATCTGGTTGCTCCTCGCCCATTATCATTTTAAAGATCGTAGTCTTACCGGCACCGTTTGGACCAATAATTCCAACAATTCCCGCTTGTGGCAAACTAAAATTAAGATCTTCGTATAATAATTTATCTCCAAAAGCCTTACTTACTCCATTTGCATCGATCACGTTAGTACCTAATCTTGGACCATTAGGAATGTAAATTTCAAGCTTTTCATCCATTTGTTTTTGATCCTGACTAAGAAGCTTGTCGTAATTTTTAAGACGAGCTTTTTGCTTAGATTGACGACCTTTTGGATTCATTTTAGCCCATTCTAATTCTCGCTCAAGCGTTTTTTGGCGTTTACTTGCCTGCTTTTGCTCTTGTGCTAAACGTTTTGATTTTTGATCTAACCACGAAGAATAATTTCCTTTCCATGGGATTCCTTCTCCTCTATCTAATTCTAAGATCCAACCGGCAACATTATCTAAGAAATAACGGTCGTGAGTTACCGCGATCACCGTTCCTTTATATTGTGCTAAGTGATGCTCTAACCAATGTACAGATTCGGCATCAAGGTGGTTGGTTGGCTCATCTAAAAGAAGTACATCCGGTTCTTTAAGTAATAAACGGCAAAGTGCTACACGTCTTCTTTCTCCTCCAGATAATACTGAAATTTTCTTATCTGCATCTGGAGTTCTTAAAGCGTCCATTGCAATTTCCAGCTTGGTATCTAATTCCCACGCATTGCTCGCATCGATCTTATCCTGAAGTTCTGCCTGCTTGTCCATAAGCTTTTGCATCTTATCTGCATCTTCATAAACTTCAGGCAAACCAAACATATCGTTGATCTTGTTGTACTCATCTAAAACCGCTACAGTTTCAGCAACACCTTCTTTAACAACTTCAAGAACAGTTTTATCTTCATCCAGCTCGGGCTCCTGCTCAAGATAACCAACGGTATATCCAGAAGAAAATACAACGTCTCCCTGATAATTGGTATCTCGGCCAGCAATGATCTTCATTAAAGTAGACTTACCAGAACCGTTTAAACCAAGAATCCCAATTTTTGCTCCGTAGAAAAAACTTAGGTATATATTTTTTAGAACAGGTGTATTCGCAGATTTGTAGGTTTTAGTAACCCCACTCATCGAGAATATCACTTTTTTATCATCTGCCATGTAATCGTAAAATTTTTTGGTTGAATTAATACTATTAAAAATTCAGTTTAAAATCATCCAATATGACTTTAAAACCGAGCAAAAATACAAATAAAGAAACACAAAATATTAGTGATCGCCTAAAAGTCGAAGCAAAAGAATAAGTTGCCCGGTATGTTGTGCATTATGCTCTATAACAAGCAACAACTCTCTAAGCAAAGTATGATCTTCACTATTTTTAACCGGCGTATCCAAATTGTTCTGTTCATCCAGAATGTAATCTGCAAGCTGCTGTCGCTCTTTAAAGAATTTGGATTTTAACTGTTCCCATTCATTTTCGCTTTCTGGAGCTTGTTTTTGATCCCAATAAGCTTCTGGCCATTTTGGTGTTTGGTAATCATCTAAGAATATATAATCCAGGATATCCTTCTGGGTGTAGGTGATATGGTAAAATATCTCGTAAAAAGAATACGGTAAACCATGGATTCTATTACCAATCTTTTCGAACGATGCTTCATTTAAAACCTTATCTATAGGCATAAAAGCTTCACCACCCATAAGATGTTTTACCAATTGTGCTCTCTCCATAAATCTATCTTCTTTTAAATTTATAAAATCAAATTCGGCCTTTCAGTGCATTAAAAACCCAGGAAACAGCAAAAAAACCAATTCCCACTACAGAAAAACCTATCGCGTGATCTTTATATTTTAAGACACCTAGAAGTACGATCGCTGTGGCCACTAAAAATATAATAAATGAAGCCCAGGCGAAAATGGTGTTCTTGTTTAATCCCATAAAAAAATATTTCTTACAAATATCGCATATTTTGATTAGTATTTTAAAAATCAAATAGCTTGTATTTTGTATTTTAGCCAATATTGTGAAAATTTTTAAATTATTTTTGAAAAGAATTAAGCAAATCAAGGTTAAAATTCATTTTTACTCACCATAAAATTGCTTCCAAAAAACTGTTTATATGGATATTAACTTCAATAAAAATGAAGATCATAATAAATTATTAGTTTCAGATTTAAACCATCATCTAAAGAGAGTGTATCTTGGTGGTGGCGAGAAACGTATCGAGAAACATCACGCCAAAGGAAAAATGACTGCCAGAGAGCGGATAGATTTTTTACTGGATAATCCTGAAGCTGCTATCGAAATTGGCGCATTTGCCGGTGATGGCATGTATAAAGAACACGGTGGCTGCCCAAGCGGTGGCGTTGTGGTAAAAATCGGGAAGGTTTCTGGTAAACAATGTATCGTTGTAGCTAACGATGCTACCGTAAAAGCCGGTGCCTGGTTCCCTATTACCGGTAAAAAAAACCTACGTGCACAAGAAATCGCTATCGAAAATAAATTACCTATTATTTATTTGGTAGATAGTGCCGGTGTTTACTTACCAATGCAGGATGAAATATTCCCAGATAAAGAACACTTCGGAAGGATCTTTAGAAATAATGCGGTAATGAGCAGTATGGGAATTACCCAAATTGCTGCCGTGATGGGAAGCTGTGTTGCCGGTGGAGCATATTTACCAATTATGAGTGATGAAGCTATTATTGTTGAAAAAACCGGAAGTATTTTTCTTGCCGGAAGCTACCTGGTAAAAGCAGCAATTGGCGAAACCATCGATAATGAAACCCTTGGTGGTGCAACCACGCATACAGAAATTAGCGGCGTAACAGATTATAAAGCCAAAGACGATAAAGATGCGCTGACCAAGATCCAGAATATTATGGATAAAATTGGCGATTTTGATACCGCTGGTTTTAGCCGAAAAAAAGCTGTAAAACCTAAATTAGATCCTAACGAGATCTTCGGAATTCTACCTAAAAAGCGATCAGATCAATATAATATGACTCAAATTATTGAGCGTTTAGTTGATGATTCTGAATTTGAAGAATACAAAAAAGGTTACGGCGAAACGATTATCACCGGCTATGCAAGAATCGATGGTTGGGCCGTGGGAATTGTTGCCAATCAGCGTAAGATCGTAAAGACCAAAAAAGGAGAAATGCAGTTTGGCGGAGTGATCTACTCAGATTCTGCCGATAAAGCCACCCGTTTTATTGCTAATTGTAACCAAAAGAAAATCCCTTTAGTATTCCTTCAGGATGTAACCGGATTTATGGTGGGCAGCAAAAGTGAACATGGCGGCATCATTAAAGATGGTGCAAAGATGGTAAATGCGGTAAGTAATTCCGTAGTACCAAAATTCACAATTATTATTGGTAATTCTTACGGCGCCGGTAATTATGCGATGTGCGGTAAAGCTTACGATCCAAGATTGATCGTTGCCTGGCCAAGTGCAGAGCTTGCAGTAATGGGCGGTACGCAGGCCGCGAAAGTTTTAGCACAAATCGAAACCGCTTCTTTAGAGAAAAAAGGCGAAAAGGTAGATGCTGAAAAAGAGAAAAAAGTTTTTGATAAAATAAAATCCAGATACGACGAGCAAACCTCAGCATATTATGCGGCAGCAAGATTATGGACAGATGCGGTTATCAACCCTATGGATACCCGTAAATGGATCTCGACCGGTATCGAAGCTGCGAATCACGCCCCAATTGAAAAAGATTTTAATTTAGGTGTAATTCAAACTTAATCTATGCGAAAACTATTATTCTTATTATTTATCAATTTAACTTGTAGCTCACTTTTTAGCCAGGATTCTACCCTGATAGCGCGTACTAAAACATTTATACCAATAGATGCTTATCGGAAGTTCGCAGAAGAAGAGCCAGATCCAGAAAAAATTAAAATTATAAATGGAGACAGCTTAGTAAATGTTCCTGAAGATTTTTATCCACTAAAACGAAAAAATGGGGAAGTTAGGGTAAAATATGAACCTAAGGATTCTTCTTTTCTAGAGCTTTATAAAACAGTTGTTTTTAATGCTAAGAAGGAAAATAGCGATAAAACAACCATGAAATATTGGAAAGATGATATCAAAATATTTTTTGAGGAAAGTGTTCCAAAATCACATGTTAACGACTTAATGGAATTCGCCCAGTCGATTTCTAAAGATATTGATTCCCTTAATATCGAGCGAGTAGATAATATTGAAGCATCTAACTACCATATCTATTATTTAAATTTAAAATCTAATATAGATTACGACCCAAGAATTGCAAGAAATAGTGGATATTATGTTAGTTGGAACGGCAAACAACAAATCTATGATGCATCATTAAAAATTAATACTGAAAACGTCAAAAATAGTATTACACAACGAAATCATTTGAAATATTGGTTTTTTAGATCTCTTGGATATTTTTATTCTTCAGACGATATGGATTGTTATAGCATGCTTTCAAGCTGTAAAGGTTATAGAAGAGCTTCCAAAAAAGATCTCGAAATTCTAAAATATCACTATTCCTATGGAGTTTGTAAAGGTGCTAATCTTAAGAGTTTTGAAGAATTAACCTCAGATATGCAACAACGCTTAAAAGAAAATCCAAATGCACGAATTTATGTAGTGCATCAAAATTAATAATAACAATAACCTCAATATAGTTTAAAACCACATTGTTTAATTTAATCATCAGGAATGAAAAAAGTTCTTTCTACATTTTTATTTTCAATGCTTGCTTTTGCAGCGTCCTCACAAGTGCTTAGCAACAAAGAAAAATATACCGAAGCTGATACGCTTCGTGGCTCACTAAGAGCTGAACGTGCTTATGATGCACTAAAATATCATTTAAAACTGAAAGTAGATCCTTCAGAAAAATTTATTGGCGGTAGCAATATTATCACTTTTAAAACCGAAGAGGAATTACCGGTAATACAAATCGATCTATTCGAAAATATGGATATCGATTCGATCGTTTACCACGGAAAAAACCTTCAATATAACCGTAAATACAATGCTGTTTTTATTGAATTTGGAGAAGCTTTAGCTAAAAACACCACAGATTCTTTAGAATTTTTCTACTCGGGTCATCCAACAGTTGCTAAAAACGCGCCCTGGGACGGTGGTTTTGTTTGGACGCAGGACGAACAGGGAAATCCCTGGGTGGGTGTTGCCGTACAGGGAACTGGAGCCAGCCTTTGGTATCCTAATAAAGATCACCAGAGTGATGAGCCAGAAAGTGTTCAGTTAGATATTGCAGTGCCAAACGGATTAATGAATGTTTCTAACGGCAGAATGATTGGTAAAAAAGATCTTGGAAATGGTTATACCGAGTGGAGTTGGGAGACCGTTAACCCAATTAATAATTACGATGTGATGATCAACATCGCTAACTACGAGCATTTTTCAGATAAATTTCAGGATCTAACTTTAGATTATTACGTGCTTCCTTACAATCTTGAAAAAGCAAAAAAACACTTTGAAGAAGTTCAGGATATGATGGCTTGTTTTTACGAGAAAATGGGGCCTTATCCTTTTGTAGAAGATGGCTATAAATTAGTGGAAACTCCGTATTTAGGTATGGAGCATCAAAGTGCTGTTGCCTACGGAAATAAATACATGAAAGGATACTTAGGAAATGATCTTTCTGGAACCGGAGTTGGCTTAAAGTGGGATTATATCATTATCCACGAATCTGGACACGAATGGTATGGAAACAGCATCACCGCCAAAGATATTGCCGATATGTGGATTCATGAAGGTTTCACCACTTATACTGAAGCTATTTATACCGAATGCGGTTGGGGAAAAGAAGCGGCCTTAAAATATATTAAGGGACAACGTGCAAATATCCAAAATAGAGCAACGATTATTGGAGATTACGGAGTTAATGCTGAAGGTTCTGGCGATATGTATTTTAAAGGATCTAATTTATTGAACACCATTAGAAGCATTTATGACGATGACGAACTTTGGTGGGATACTTTTAGAGATTATACAGCAACATATAAGCATAAAATAATCGATACCAAGACGGTTGAAGAATTCTTCGATAAACCAATTAAAACGGATTTAAAACCAGTTTTTGATCAATATTTAAGACATACCAGAATTCCGGAGTTACAATTTAAAAAAGAAGGAAAAACTTTCGCCTTTCGCTGGCGAGCAGATGTAGAAGGTTTTAATATGCCGGTAGATGTTTTTATCGACGGAAAAGAAACCCGTTTAAAACCAACAATGGAGTGGAAAAAACTAGACAAAAAAGTTTCTAGTGAAGATGCTATAAAACTTAACGATTTAGAGTTTTATGTAAATATAAAGTTTGAATCATAAAACTTTTAAAGCTCAAAAAATAAAGCCTGAAATTCGATAATTTCAGGCTTTATTTTTAAGTTTTATGTGAGTCGTTGTTTCCTACCCATTATAAAATACAGCAAGGTCCCGAAAAAACTGAAAAAGATCACAACAAGTAACCAAACGATCTTATCGTTTCCTTTAAAATCGTTTCTTACAATATCGATTATCGCCAACAAAGGGAATAATAACGCAAATAAACAGGTAATTAAGATGAGAATGATTTGCGGGGCGCCAATGGCAAAGATTTGATGTAGCATATGATTGATTTTTTTATAAATCTAACGTTTTTGATCTAAAAAAAGTCATTTTGACGAAAAATTGCTAATCTGTTTCTTCCAGCTGAAAAATTTCATTAACCGAACATTTAAAAATCTCGGAAAGCTTTAAAGCCAAAATTGTAGAAGGAGCGTATCTATTTTTTTCCATAGAATTTACCGTTTGTCGGGAAACGCCGAGCAATTTCGCTAAATCCTCCTGAGTCATATCCTTTTTGGCGCGTTCAACTTTTATCGAATTCTTCATTAATTGAACTTTTTCATAAAGTAGAAAACACCAAAATACCATAAAAACATGGTAAAGAGCAGCTGATGAGCATGGATATCGATTTCAAAACTTCCGTGAAATAAAATACTTACAAAAGGACCTATCACGATAAAGCCAACTCCGTATAAAAAAGTAGCAGCAAAAGCAACCAATCTTAATTTCATACTACGTTCATCTTCTATTTTTCCTTTTGAAAGCGCCAATATTAAAAAAGCAATTAATATCAGATCAAAAAATATATTCTTTGTAATTTCTTTTTCTACGGAAATAATTTCTGTGATCACAATTCCAAAAAGTAGTATTGCAATCACTAATAAAACATATCCAACTATTTTAAATTTATGCGGAAGTAATTTGAGATGTGTATTTTCCATTTGTAAAGAATTTAAGCCTAAATGACAAAAATACTTTACATTTCAGAATTATCAAATTTTGAACTTATTAAATTACTACTTAAAATAAACCATTTTGATTTGGGGAATTCTCTTCGATTACCTGGCCTAAATCCCAAAGCTCTACAATTTTATCTCCAGAAAATCTAAAAATGTGTACAACGGCAATTTGCATGTCTGCTTTCTCAACTAAAGAATGTACCACTACCTTATCTTTATCTGCCAAAACCTGCTGCGGCGTAATTGCCTGATTGGGATTGTTTTGATGATCCTGCTTCATAGCATCAATCAAAGATTGTCGATCACCTTTAAAGTATTGATTATGATGTATAAAATCTGCACTTACAAAAGCAGAAAATCCTTTATCCACAGCACCCATTCCTACCGTTTTCAAAAAGAGTACGGCAATTTCCTTATTCGTCATTTTTGAAAATTGATTTTCTGAGGGTCAATTTACCCTGCTTTTTAGTGTATTATCCCTATGAATTTTTCCGCTGGAAGTTTCCTCGAATTTTTCAACAAAATAGATCTTTTTTGGGTGCTCAAATTTTTCCAAAGATTTTAGACTGGATATGCTTTCTTTCATTTCAGCTAAACCTTCTTCAGAAAAAGCGGCTTCAATAAACAGCACCAGTTTATCTCCCAAAGCATCATCTGGAATCGAGGTTATAAAAAAGCGAGAATCGATAATTTTACCCAGTTTTTTTTCAATTTCTTCAGGATGCAATTTTACTCCGCCGCTATTAATTACATTATCGATACGGCCTTTCCAATGGAATTTTTTATAGGTTAGAATATCAACAACATCATTCGTAATAATTACCTCATCTGAAAGATTTGGTGCTTTAATTACCAAACAACCACGATCGTCCTTACTAATATTAATATTGGGAAGCACCTTAAAAGGCCTGGATTGTTTCTTTTTCTTAGTAGGATTAATTCGTCTAGCGGCAATATGAGTGATCGTCTCTGTCATTCCATAAGTTTCATAAACTTTGGTATTCACCTCTTTTACCATTTTTTGCAATCTAAGCGACATGGCACCTCCACCAACGATCAGTTTCTTGACCAAATGTAAACGCGCAACCGAATTATCCAGTTGAAAAGGCGTCATGGCGCAAAAGTCATAAATCTTAAAAACCTGGTCCAAAGGCGTGGAAGATGGCGGAACAAGATCCAGCTGCCAACCGCAGACGATCGCTCTAATGATCATCATTTTACCAGCGATATAGGTAGCCGGCAAACATAACAAAGCTGTAGTGTGGTCTGGAAGATCAAAATATTTGCACGTGGCTAGGGCCGAATTGACCATGTATTCTTTTTTAAGTTGAATGGTTTTTGGAGTTCCTGTAGATCCTGAAGTTTTCACTTCAACAAAATCCTGTGGTTTCAGCCATTCCAGGAGAAAGTTTCCAACCTCTTCTTCATAAGCTTCGCCTTCCTTTATAAAATGAAAGGCATGCTGTCGCAGCTCAGCGTTACTGAAGTGTTGCTTATTCAGCTTAAAATGAGGATGCGTCTCCGGAACCTTATAGTAGTCTGCCATATTGCTCTCCAAATATGTTTGAAATCTGACTAAGCTAAGTTATTAAATTGCTATTATAAATTTAAAAATAGCTAATTTTTAGTAATCTTCCCTAATTTCTGATAAATCTTCAATATCAGCAACACCATAAGTTTCAACAACTTTAGGTTTTTCTACTTTTCCGAAAAGTCGATTTCCCCAGTTTTCCCAGTTATATCGCTTGGCATAGACCAATAAGATCAATGGATAAATCACCAATACACTTACCCAAACATCCCAACCGGCAACAGGGCTGGAAACATCACGAAAAATAGATTCTGTATTAAAAGCCGTCCAATCTGCTGTTACCAATAAGGCAGCAACCATATTGTTTGCTGCATGAAAACCTAAAGAAAGTTCTAATCCTTCATCCATCAGCGTCATTATACCAAGCATTAAAGCAGTCCCAAAATACGAAACCATAACCAAGTCTCCCATTTGTGTAACTTCTGGATTTGCATAATGCATTGCTCCAAAAATAAAAGAAGTAATTAGTAAAGGAATCCAGCGATAACCGGTTTTTATACCAATTCCCTGCATCAAATATCCTCTAAAGAAGTATTCTTCGAAACTTGTTTGCAGTGGTACAAATAAAATTGCAATAATCGCTAAGACAAGAAAAGGAACCAGTTTGAAATTAAATATGTAATCATCGGGACTTAGGAAAAAATAATCTACTAAAATCAAAACTATATTTAAAATGGCTATGATAGAAAATGAAAACCAAAATCTACCCCAATCTATCTTTGTCCTACTTGTTGTAAGGTTAGTGATACTATTTTTATGAATCGCCTTATACAGTAAGAAGAATACGAATAGCGACAACGCGAAACCAAAAAGCATTAAGAAAAAGGTTATGTTGCTACTAAAATCGGTCATCATTCGGTTTTGATCAATAAAAATAGCTATCATCTCTTCATTATATCCGTATTTAAGGACTAGGGCTACAAAGAATGGAATAATCTGTAAACAAATCCAACTGAAAAAAACTGCTATAGTACCAAATAAATATCTTGCACCGCTACTCTTACCTTTAAAAGCCTGTTCTATATACATTTGTGTTTTTAAAATTTAAAATCCCAGTTTAAATTAGGATTATAACTAATCTTACCATCTTTTACCTCTAACGGACTCTCAATATTATTGGTGTATAAACTTCCCGTTCCTAATCCCTGGGGCATCGTTACATTTTTCTCGTAAGTAAATTGAGAAATAGCATTTAAACCAATATTGCTCTCTAAAGCACTTGTATCCCACCAGCCAATATTATTCGTTTCAGCTAAGTCGATCCATTGCTGAGTTCCTTTAAATCCACCAATAAGACTTGGTTTAAATATCAAATATTGAGGTTGTATGGTTTGTAGTAATTTTTTCTTATTTGTTACATCAAAGACACCTATCAACTCTTCGTCTAAAGCAATGGGAAGCGGAGTTTCAGCGCAAAGTCTCGCCATTTCTTCCCAATTTCCCTGTTTTATGGGTTGTTCGATACTGTGAAGTTCTAATTCACTTAAACGCTTCAGTTTTTGTAATGCATTCTTTGGGTCGAAAGCACCGTTAGCATCAACACGGAGTTCAATTTCTTCTGCGGAATATTGGGATCGGATATACTTCAGCAATTCAATTTCAGTATCAAAATCGATGGCTCCGATCTTCATTTTTATACAGTTGAAACCCGACTTTAATTTATCTTCAATCTGAGATTTCATGAAATCTTTTTCTCCCATCCAAATGAGTCCGTTTATCGCAATAGCCTCCTCTCCTTTTGTAAATGCTGAAGGAAATAATTCGAATTCATTTTCATTCTCGAGAGACTTAAAAGCCATTTCGATCCCAAACTGAATACTTGGAAATTTGATTAATTGCTCCCAAAGTGCAACTTTACCCAAATGAATATTTTCACAAGCCCATTTCAGCTTTTCTTCATAATCTGGACGATCGTCTATGCTTAAACCGCGTAAGATTCCGCATTCGCCATAACCAAAATTATCACCATCTTCGATTTTGATAAACCAGCTTTCCTTAACAGTAAGAACGCCCCGCGAAGTTCCGCTGGGGCGTTTAAAATTTAAAATATGCTTTTTGTAAGTTGCTTGCAACTGCTTAGTATTTAGTCTGTTTGTATTTTAGATTATTGGTAAACTAAAAGGCCATAAATGTTAGAATTTTGAATAAATTTTAATCTCTGATTAAGAGCTTAATGTGGTTCTAAGTTTTGAAGTCATTTTTATAATCTCATCCAATTTACTCGAAAGTTCTTCAAATTTTTTCAAATCTAAAAAACTAAGATCGTTTGCAATGATTAATTGCGTTTCTAACTCGTAACATGAACCTAATGCAATCTCTAAAAATCTTGAAAAATCTCTATTAGATTTTCTTGAGGCACCTTCAGCAATGTTAGATGGAATTGAGATGACTGCTCTTCTCATTTGCGAGGTTATCCCATAACGCTCATCCTCTGGAAAGTTCTTAGTAGCTAAATAAACAGACTTACAAAACAATCGGCTTTGTTGCCAAACTCGTAAGTCTTTAAATTTATGCATATCTAAAAATCTAACATTCTAATCTACTAATAATCCAATATTCTCTAAAATTAAACACTTAATTTCTCTCCTATATCGAGTAATAATAATTCTTTTCCTTTATCGGCGAATTTCTTTTTGGCTTCAGCATGATCGATTTCGATATAACCAAAAGTATCGTAGTGACAACCTAAAATTCGGTCACATTCTATAAAATCACTCGCAATTACGGCTTCATCTGGTCCCATGGTAAAATTGTCTCCGATTGGTAATACCGCCAGATCAAGTTTTGTAAATAACGGAATTAATTTCATATCCATACTTAAAGCAGTATCTCCAGCGATATATAAATTCTTTTCTCCGGTTTGAATTACAAATCCTCCTGGCACTCCACCAGAAGCACCATCTGGAAATGTACTGCTATGCCATGCCTGTACATATTTCACTTTCCCGAATTCAAATTGCCAGCTTCCGCCGTGATTCATTGGGTGTACCGTAAATCCTTTATCTTCATAATATGAAGCAATTTCAGCATTACTAACGATCACCGCATCTGTATTTTTCGCCACAGTTTCTACATCTAATACATGATCCTGATGCGCGTGTGTCACTAAAATATAATCTGCTTTTATATCCTTTAAATTGATCTTATCCTTTGCATTTTCATTTCCGGTTATAAAAGGATCTACCAAAATATTAATATCTCCTATCGTAAGACCAAGGCAATTTTGGCCGTAAAATGTAAGTTCCATAATAATTTTTTTGAGTTGCACCTAAAATACTAATTGATGCCAGCAGAATAAGAATTTAGAATTCTATAATTTTGTTAAACTTCAGCTTAAAAAACCTGACCTAAACCAAACAAAAGTGATAGTGCAAAAGTAGATAAAGCCAATACTTTTAACTCTGGATCCAGTAAAGCCGGAGACTCATTTTGCATTACTCGTTTTAAGTGAAGCACAAGCGGAATAAAAGCAACATAAAATACAATATCATCCCAGCCTTCAAAAACCAAAGCCGAGTAAACCGCCATAAGCAAGATCGCACCAATGATCAAAAAGTAATGATAAGCTTTGGCGCCCTTTTCGCCTAATTTTACAGCCAGTGTCATTTTCCCAGATTTTTCATCTGGAACTCTGTCACGCATGTTATTTAGATTAAGCACTCCTGCACTTAAAAATCCAATAGCTGCAGCCGGCATTAACACCGCCCAGTCAAAATCATTTACATAAAGAAAGAATGATCCAAATACGGCAACAATTCCGAAGAAAATAAAAACAAATATATCTCCTAATCCGCGATAACCATAAGCCGAATTTCCCACTGTATATTTTATAGCGGCAACAACAGAAGCCACACCCAAAACCATAAAAATTAAACTATACAAGAAATTCTCGCGACCAAAAGAAGCGTAGATAAGACAGACTGCCAGAATAAGAGTAATTATCGAAGTTAAGATAATCCCCGTTTTCATTTCTGAATGCGTTATCAATCCGCTTTGAATCGCACGTTGCGGCCCAATACGTTCGTCGTTATCGGTTCCTTTTACGCCGTCTCCATAATCGTTTGCAAAATTAGATAACACCTGAAGCCCTAAAGTTGTAGCAAGTGCCAAAGAGAAAATCCCCAAGCTAAAATATCCCTGCTGAGCTGCAATGGTACTGCCTACTAAAATCCCTGAAATTGATAAAGGTAAAGTTCGTAATCGGGCAGCATTTACCCAGGAATTAATTTTTTTCATTTAACGCATTATTTTAACCAAAACTTCCTTTAAAAGATCTCCAGAAGATAAATTTACTGCTCCAACTCCTTTACTCTTCACATCGGCTTCCTGCAAAACATTAATAGCGTAACTCACTTTTTTCATAGGATAATTTCTGGCAGCTACGGTGTAATCGTTCACAAAATATGGATTCACTTTTAGCTGTTTTGCCACATTCATCTTCGATTTATCGGGCAAACCATGATATTGTAGCAACTGCGAGAAATAAGAGAATAAAAGCGATATCGTCACCACAAGTGGATTATCCTTTGGATTTTGCGAAAAATAATTGATAATGCGATGTGCTTTTACCTCGTCTTTTAAACCTACGGCTTTACGTAACTCAAAATTGTTGAAATCTTTACTAATTCCTATATTTTGTTCGATAAGCTCTGGCGTAACTTCAGTGCCCTTTTCACAAACCAATTGAAGTTTCTGTAACTCATTATCGATCTTCCCTAAATCTGTTCCTAAAAATTCTACCAGCATTTGCGAAGCTTTTGGAGAAATCCCCAGTCCTCTCGATTTTAAATTCCGAACGATCCAATCTGAAACCTGATTTTCATAAAGCTTTTTGCTATCTAGAATAATCCCGCTTTTCTTTATCGTTTTATAAACCTTTTTACGCTTATCCAGCGTTTTATGCTTATAGCAAAGCACCAAAACCGTTGTTGGTTGCGGGTTTTCAGCATAATCACTGAGTTTATCGATAGTTCTGGCAAGATCCTGAGCTTCTTTTACAATCACCACCTGCCGCTCTGCCATCATAGGATAACGCTTCGCATTTCCAACGATTTCATCTACATTGGTATCGCGACCATACATAATGATCTGGTTAAAACCTTTTTCGTCTTCTCTCAGTAAATGATCCTCGATATAATCGGCTACCTTATCTACAAAATAAGGCTCGTCTCCCATCAAAAGATAGATAGGAGCTATTTTTCCATTTTTAATATCGGTCACAATTTGCTTTGCGTCGTCCATGCAGAAAAGAATCTATTTAGGCTGAAATTAGTTTTATCCTTAAAGGCTTTTGGATGTTGTATTCTTTAGTATTTTTGAGGTCTATGATCGACCTTAATTTTCCAAAATATAATTTCAGGTTCAAAAATAGTCAAAATAAAATAGCTGTTTTCGACGAACTCAGGAAAAAATTTATCATTCTTACTCCTGAAGAATGGGTGCGACAACACTGTACACAATTCTTAATTCAGGAAAAAGAATTTCCCAAAAGCCTTATTAATGTTGAAAAACAACTGAAACTAGGCAAACTAACAAAGCGATACGACGTTGTGGTTTACAATAGCGATGGCAGCATTCATTTAATTGTAGAATGTAAAGCGCCACATATAAAAATTACCCAAAATGTTTTCGATCAAATCGCGCAGTACAATATGACCTTAGATGCAGATTTTTTAATGGTCACCAATGGATTATCCCATTATTACTGTAAAATGAATTATGAAGCTGGGGAATATGAGTTTCTACCAGAAATCCCGGCTTATAAATTGGCTTAAATGACAGTAGCAGTTGTTATCTTAAATTGGAATGGAAAAGACTTGCTGAAGCAATTTTTACCATCGGTCACTCAATTTTCTACGGAAGCCAATATTTATATTGCCGATAATGCTTCAAGTGACGATTCGATAAATTTTCTGCGGAACAATTATCCTGAAGTTAAGATCATTCAGAATAAAGAAAACGGTGGTTATGCTAAAGGCTACAATGATGCACTGAAGCATCTTTCCGAAGACATCTTAATCCTATTAAATAGCGATATTGAAGTCACCAAAGACTGGCTTAAGCCGATATTGGAGGTTTTCAGCAAAGATTCTAAGACTGCTGCGGTACAGCCAAAAATTTTAGACTTCAAGAACAAATCTTTTTTTGAATATGCCGGGGCAGCAGGCGGATTTATCGATAAATTTGGTTATCCATTTTGCCGCGGCAGAATTTTTGAAACCATCGAAGAAGATAAAGGGCAGTATGATGACGAAACTGAGATTTTTTGGGCATCTGGAGCCTGCTTAGCGGTAAAAAACACTGTTTTTAAAGAACTTGGAGGTTTTGACGAAGATTTCTTTGCCCACCAGGAAGAGATCGACCTCTGCTGGAGAATAAAAAATCTTGGTTATCATATAAAATACACCGGCAAATCTTGCGTTTATCACGTTGGAGGGGCTACTTTAAATAAAATGAACCCTAAAAAGACCTTTTTTAATTTTAGAAATAGTCTTTTTATGCTGGTTAAGAACCTTCCTAAAGAAAAAATGCGTAAAATTGTGTTGCAAAGAATGGTTTTAGACGGTATTGCCGGACTAAAATTCCTTTTTCAAGGTGATTTTGGTCATTTTTCGGCAGTTTTGAAAGCGCATGCTGCTTTTTACGCCAATTTTTCAAAAATGAATAAAAAAAGGATTGAAAAAACCTCTAAAATTAAATACTTTGATGTAAAATCTGTCGTTTTTGAATATTTTGCATTGAAAAAATCGACATATAAAAATTTAATATAAAGTCTATCTAAAGTATTGTTAATACTACTTTTAAGCTTTATATTTTTTTGATACTTTTGGAAAATCTAACATTAACAATAATTACAATAAGTTATGAAAAAAATCATGCTTTTATCAGCCTCTGCGGCTATTTTGCTTTCTTCATGTGTTTCAAACAAGAAATACGCTGAACTTGAAGCAAAACAAAAAGAAACTCAGGACCAGCTTAATACCGCCACTGTAAAATTAAATGCTTGTCTTGAGGATAAAACCGAAATGACAGAGAGAATTAAAGTTCTTAACAATACAAACGCGGCGTTATTAAACAACGTTGGTGATCTTGCTACACTTTCTAAGAAAGAAGCAGAGAACTTAGAGCGTTCATTAGAGAGCATCAAAGAAAAAGATCTTGCTATTAAGAGCATGAGAGATGCGATCAATAAAAAAGACTCTGTTACTTTAGCTCTTGTAACCAGCTTAAAAGGAGCTATTGGAAACATGAACGACGAAGACATCGAAATCAATGTTGAGAAAGGTGTTGTTTACGTTTCTATTTCAGATAAATTATTATTCGACAGTGGTCGTTATAACGTAACAAGCAGAGCTAAAGAAGTTCTAGGAAAAGTTGCTACAGTTATTAAAAACAAGCCAGACATCGAGTTTATGGTAGAAGGTCATACAGATGACAAATCTATTTCTACTTCTATGTTCCAGGATAACTGGGATCTATCTGTAAAAAGAGCTACTTCTGTAGTTAGAATTTTACAAGACGAATTTGATGTTGATCCTAAGCGTATGACAGCTGCAGGTAGATCTTACTACATGCCAGTTGCTTCTAACGATACTGCTGAAGGTCGTGCTAGAAACAGAAGAACAAGAATCGTAGTTCTTCCTAAACTAGATCAATTCTACGGAATGATCGAAGAAGGTATGGAGCAAGCTTCTAAAGCTTCAAACTAAGAAAATAAAAGATATATCTTATATATCGAAAAAAGCCTCGCAAATGCGAGGCTTTTTTATTTACTGTATTAAACCAAAACTTATAATTTTTTGGAAAATACATCTTCAATATCCTGATTCAAGTCTAAATGGAACCAACGAATGCCATTATAAAAAGTTAGTTTAAACAAATTTCATCATTCATTTACAAATCATAAATTATTAATACATAATTAAATTGTGAACTATAATTTTTGATCAAATCTAAAATTATGCATATTTTAAACTTTTCTTAACAACTTAACAATTTTTGATGAAACGAAACAAACTCCGTGGCCTAAGCCTTCTGGCTGCATTAGCATTTGTATTTTCTTGTGAAAGCGAGAAGATCGAAGAGGAAAACTCTAGTTACGAAACGCTAAATTATAGTGTTAACAATAATACTGTAAACACAGATTTTAGTTTAAAAGAAGAATTACCAGATGTAAATGAAAACCTGGGCGATTTAATTACAAATGATGCGGTAAGCCCTAGCGAATGCGCGCCCACTGCATTTGCTGAAGTACAAAATGATTATATTTTACCCATAGTTCAGGATCAATTAGCACTAACTTATTACTCACTCTACTTAGATCTGAATTTTTACTATTCTTATTTTGATAGAAGCGAACAATATTTTGGCGAAGATGGAAGCTATACAAATTTTATGTCTAAGCGAAAAAGAGAGCTCGAGAGATTTTGGGACATGGAGGATGAAATTATCTTAAATGGGCAGCATACAGCTACTTTAAATGATCGAGAAAAAGTTGCCGATCTTTATGAAATTGTTGGTGCAAATGTAGAAACTCGCGAAGATGCCTATGCGATCGCAGATCAAATCCTGGCTATTAATGCTGCTTCTCCTAATTTACCCGAAAATCCGTTTTTTGCGACTGATGGATTTGCAGTAACTAATAACCTAATCGTAATTGGTGACGGTATTGTACAGATGTTATCTGAAACCGGAATAGATTCAAAAATAGTATGGACTGGTATTTTATCTCACGAATGGGCGCATCAAATACAATTTGATAATACCTCATCCTGGTATCCAAATGGAGCTGCAGATGATCCTGCGGAAGCTACCAGATATACTGAATTGGAAGCAGATTTTCTTGCTTCTTATTATATGACTCACAAAAGAGGAGCTACCTATAATTGGAAAAGAGTAGAACAGTTTTTTGAACTATTTTTTGCGATTGGAGATTGTAGTTTTAGTAGTAGTGGACATCATGGAACTCCGCTTCAAAGAATGGAAGCTTCCCGACTTGGTTATGAACTGGCTGCCTCTGCTCAGAAAAAAGGGAAAATTCTTTCTCAGCAAGAAGCTCATGACTATTTTGTGGAAAATATCGATGAAATATTATAACAGATACCACATTTATATATAAAAAGCCTCGCAGATGCGAGGCTTTTTATTTTAAACTCTCTTCATTTTAAAATATGAAAAATCACCGGATAAACGAGGATTTTCAATTTTAAAACGCTTTAGTTTTACATTATTTCCAAACTTCCTTTTCCTTCTCTTAGTACTTCTGGTTCTTCTGAAGTTAAATCGATCACGGTACTTGGGGTATTATCACCATATCCACCATCGATCACAATATCTACCAGGTTATCCCATTTTTCCTGAATCAACTCTGGATCTGTAGTATATTCAATTACTTCATCTTCGTCTCTTATCGAGGTTGAAACTATTGGATTGCCCAGTTCTTCTACGATTGCGCGACAAATATTATTATCTGGCACTCTTATCCCTACAGTTTTCTTTTTCTTAAATACCGTTGGTAGATTATTATTTCCAGGTAAAATAAATGTATATGGGCCGGGTAAACATCTCTTCAGAATTTTAAATGTCGCAGTATCTATTTGCTTAACATAATCTGAAAGATTACTTAGATCGTGACAAATAAAACTGAAGTTCGCTTTTTCCAATTTCACTCCCTTTATCTGGGCGATCTTTTCTAAAGCCGAGTTATTGGTGATATCACAGCCCAGACCATAAACCGTATCGGTAGGATAAATTACGAGTCCGCCGCTACGTAAAGTTTTTACGACTTTCGCGATTTCACGCGGATTCGGGTTTTCATTATAAATACGTATAATTTCAGCCATTATTAATCAGCTTTTTCGACTTCTTTTTCTAGTTTCAACACTTTGCTGCCATCTTCCTGTTCGATGAGTAATGCTTTATTTCCTTGTTCTCCTTTTCGGGTGATTTCACTACCGTCGATGGTTTTTGTAACTTCTTCAGTATAAGTTTTGGTTACTTTACCTTCAGCAGTTCCATTTCCCCAGTCCCATTTTACGTTACTTCCTTTTTGAATCATCTTTTTTCTTTTGAAGATAAAAAGAAAGCCGCATTCCGCGGCTCTGAATAACACAAGTTTAACTCGAAAACCTTGTAAAATTTAGCAATTTATGGTGTTTGTAAATTTTGAAAATGGATTTTAATTTGTATATCCGCGATACATCATAAGAGTTTCGATCACCCTGAACTTGATTCAGGGTCTCATCACAATATTTGGTTGGTTTTTCAATACCGTATGAGATTCCGGATCAAGTCCGGAATGACAAAGATTTAAAATTCTTATGAATTGCGGATACTCAAATTTTAAGAAAGTAGCTTCAATTTAGCGAATCTTAGCAATAGCTTTTTAATACCACCATTTTCAAAATTGATCTCGGCTTTTTTATCTTGGCCTACACCTTCAATCCCTAAAACTTTTCCTTTTCCAAAACGCATATGCTCGACTTCGTTACCAACTTCAAGCTGAATTGCATTCGAGGCTTTTGCAGGTTCTGAAGCTGCCGGTCTTAGTTTTCGTAATTTCCTTAACTGTTCTTCTGTTGGCTTATGCGCCGGTGGTGGCGTTCCTGCTTTTGGTTTTGTTTGGCGAAGTTTGGATTTATCAACTTCATCTCCAAAAATATCGGTATTGATAAGCGGTTTGTATTTATAATCATCCTGCGGAATCATATAATCCAAAAACTTATCATCTATTTCTTCTATAAATCGGCTTGGCTCGGCATCTACCAGTTTTCCCCAACGATATCTACTTTGCGTATAAGTTAAGAAAGCCTGTTTTTCAGCTCGAGTTACTGCAACATAAAATAAGCGGCGTTCTTCTTCAAGTTCAGATCGGGTGTTCATACTCATTGCTGAAGGGAAAAGATCTTCTTCCATACCTACAATATAAACGTAAGGAAACTCCAATCCTTTCGCCAGGTGAATCGTCATAAGCGCCACGCGGTCTTCATCTTCAGTATCTTTATCAAGATCGGTGGCTAGCGCTACATCTTCTAAAAATTCAGCTATAGATCCATTGGCATCGGCAAGTTCTTTTTGCTCTTCCACAAAATCCTTAATACCGTTTAAAAGCTCTTCGATATTCTCGATTCTTGCAATACCATCTGGAGTACCATCTTTTTTAAGTTCCTGTACGAGTCCGGTTTTTTTGGTCACCGTATCTGCAACAGTAAACGCATCGGCATTCTGAGCCAAAATTGTAAAATGCTTGATCATATTTACGAAATTGTCCAGCTTGGTCCTGGTACTTTTTGTGATCTTAAGTTCTGGTAAATGATCCAGATTTTCTAAAACTTCGAAGATCGATTTTCCATATTTATTTGCAGCGATACTTAGTCTGTCCATCGTTGTGGCTCCAATCCCGCGCGTAGGATAATTGATCACACGCTTCAAAGCTTCTTCATCTTTTGGGTTGATCAATAATCGCAAGTAGGAAAGCACATCTTTAATCTCTTTACGCTGGTAGAACGACAAACCTCCATAAATTCGGTATGGAATATCCCTCTTCCGTAACGCATCCTCCATCGCCCTACTCTGCGCATTGGTACGGTACAAAATAGCAAAATCGCCATTAGCCATTTGATTTTGCATCTTATTTTCAAAGATCGAACTGGCTACAAATCGTCCTTCTTCACCATCCGTAAGTAACCGGTTTACCACGATCTTTGGCCCGTCGTCATTCGCCGTCCAAACTACTTTATCTAATTTGGTCTGGTTTTTATCGATTATCGAGTTGGCTGCATTTACAATATTTCCGGTAGAACGATAATTTTGTTCCAAGCGGTACATTTCTACGCCTTCGTAATCTTTCTGGAAATTCAGAATGTTATTAATGTTCGCACCACGGAACGCGTAAATACTCTGCGCATCGTCCCCTACCACACATATATTCTGAAACTTATCAGACAATGCTTTTACGATCAAATATTGCGAGTGATTGGTATCCTGATACTCATCCACCAAAATATATCGAAAACGATTCTGATATTTCTGAAGCACTTCAGGAAAACGGTTTAAAAGCTCATTGGTTTTCAGCAATAGATCATCAAAATCCATGGCGCCGGCTTTAAAACAACGCTGTACATATTCCTGGTAAATATCACCCATTCTTGGCTTTTTGCTCATCGCATCGGCCTCCATTAATTCAGGATTATTGAAATAGGCTTTTACCGTGATCAGACTGTTTTTGTAAGATGAAATTCGGCTATAAACCTGCTTATATTTATAAACATCTTTATCCAGCTGCATATCCTTAATGATCGCCCTAATCACACTTTGCGAATCCTGTGTGTCATAGATCGTGAAATTAGAAGGATAGCCCAATTTATCGGCTTCAAAACGTAGAATCTTGGCAAAAACCGAGTGGAATGTTCCCATCCAAAGATTTTTAGCTTCACTCCTACCTACGATCTGCGAAATACGATGCTGCATTTCTCTTGCCGCTTTATTGGTAAAGGTTAACGCAAGAATATTAAAGGCATCGATCCCTTTACTCATCATGTATGAGATCCTATACGTAAGCACACGGGTTTTACCAGAACCGGCTCCCGCAATTACGATCATAGGACCATCAATCTGCAATGTTGGCGCCCTTTGGGCATCATTTAATTCGGCTAAATAAGCTTCCAATTTCCTTCAAATTTTAAAAGCGTGAATTTAACCAAAATGAATCAATTTCTAAACTCCGCCTGTTAATACTTTTAAACAGGGATATACTAAGCTTTAAATGTTTATATTTTTTAGTATTTTTAAGAGAACTAGTTTTTAGCTAAAAATACAAACCCTTTTTAACGAATTTCAATGAAGAAAGTTTACTATCTATCCCTCTTATTATTTTCCGCTTTTAGCTACGGACAACAAATGGATGCAGACCTTGAAGAAGACATCGCTACTGTAGAAGAAAAAGTGATCGAATGGCGAAGAGATTTCCATGAACATCCCGAACTTTCTAATCGCGAATTTGAAACTGCTGAAAAAATCGCCAAACATTTAAAAAACTTAGGTTTTGAAGTCGAAACCGAAATCGCAAAAACCGGAGTTGTAGCTTTACTGAAAGGCGATCATCCCGGCAAAGTTGTGGCTTTACGTGCCGATATTGATGCTTTACCGGTAACCGAAAGGAATGATCTTCCTTTTAAATCTGAAGTAACTACCGAATTTCTTGGCTCGCAAACCGGAGTGATGCATGCCTGCGGTCATGATACGCATACCGCAATATTGATGGGTGCTGCTGAAGTTTTAGCGCAAAACAAAGACAAGATTCATGGAACTATAAAATTCATTTTTCAACCAGCTGAAGAAGGACCACCACCAGGTGAAGAAGGCGGCGCAAAATTAATGATCAAAGAAGGTGTTTTAAAAAGTCCCGATGTAGATGCCATCTTTGGTTTACATATTAATTCTGAAACTCCCGTTGGCACCATTCGCTATAAACCTGAAGGTACAATGGCTGCGGTAGAACGTTTCGTGATTAATGTAAAAGGAAAACAAACACATGGCTCGCAACCTTGGAGTGGTACCGATCCTATTCTTATTTCAGCAAAAATTATCGATGGTTTACAAACGATTATTAGTCGGGATTCTAAATTGATTGACGCTGCTGCAGTGATTACCGTTGGAAAAATTACCAGTGGTGTGCGTTTTAATATTATTCCTGAAAGTGCCGAAATGATAGGAACAGTGAGAACTTTAGAGCCTAAAATGCGCGAGAAGATCTTAAGCCGAATGAAGGAAATGGTGCCTAAACTTGCTGAAGCCTATGGTGGTGAAGCAACTATTGAAATCCAAAATAACACAGCAGTTACGTATAATGATGTTGCATTAACTAACCAAATGTTACCAAGCCTTCAAAAAGTGGCCGGAGAAGATCATGTAGAACTGGTTAAAGCCACTACTGGTGGTGAAGACTTTTCATATTTTCAGGAAGAAGTACCCGGTTTATATTTCTTTTTAGGCGGACAACCTTTGGATAGCGAAGAACCGGCACCGCATCATACGCCCGACTTCTTTATCGATGAAAGCGGATTGATCCTTGGCGTGAAGGCAATGACCCAATTGGCTCTAGATTATCTTGATCCACCGCAATAAATAAATTTAAGGAATTTCTTTTCATGCTGAATTTGATCCTGGAGCTCATTTTAGTTATTTGAAAGCATAATTCTAAAATATATTAAAAGGTACTTTTTAGTTAACTTTGACGTTTAACTTAGAAAAAGTACCTTTCGTTTTTTTAGAATAAACCAGCATGAGCGATCTAGATTTATTGCAAATCCTTTATAATATTTTACCGGCTATAATCGTAGCCGCAGTAGCTTTTTACTTTTTTAAAACCTTTTCTGAAAATGAGAATCGCAGACGCCGATTTTTATTGCACCAGGAAAATCAGAAAACAGGACTTCCTCTTAAACTCCAGGCATACGAGCGCATGGTGTTATTTTTAGAACGAATTTCCCCTGGAAATCTATTAGTAAGAATAAAGCCAAATACTTCAGACAAGATTCAATATTCAAATACTTTGGTTAGTGCAATCGACCAGGAATTTGAGCATAATTTAGCGCAGCAGATCTATATTTCAAATGAATGCTGGAATTATATAAAAACAGCTAAAAATGCTACAATATCACTTATAAGACAAACCGCAGCAGATAACACTATTGAAAATGCAGCCATGCTTCAGGAAAAAGTACTCACGATTTTGATGGATGAAGATGCACCAACCGTTGCAGCACTAACATTCGTTAAAAATGAGGTGAAGGAGATTGTGTAATGTAAGTTAACAGTTAACGGTGCACAGTTTAAAGTTTTTTAGCTGTTAGCTTTCAGCAATTAGCGATCAGCTTGAAAATTGATCCTGAAATTTCACAATTTGAGCTTTAATTTTTAAAGTTTTTATATTTTATCTAATTGAACTTCAAACAAGTAAAAAGTAATAATATAAGAATCGATATTTCGAAATTAGATTTAAAATTCATAGTTCAGAATTATGACAAAGACTAGCAAAACTCAAAAATCAAAAGAAAAGCCAAATATCTTAGTTCTGGGATTAAGCTTTTTAGTTTTTTACACGCTATTCAGTAACTGGGATTACTTAAAAAGTTTGATTACGAATTTGTTTTGAAAGCTGAATGCTGAATTTGGATTTGAAAAATGTCATTTCGATTTCTATGACAATTCCAATCGGTTTTTATAATTTGTTTGATTTTTAATTATTGCC
>NZ_FOKV01000017.1 GCF_900112105.1 Zunongwangia mangrovi
TAAGTTCCATGTCAGCAATAATGTCTTGTTGGAAGTCTTTGACAAATTCCAGTTCCTCTATTTTTTCTTTGAGTTTTTTGATTTCATCTTTCTTGCTCATCCCTTGTTTCTTTTGTTCTAAAGTACTGTATTTTTTTAACCAATAATAGATAGAAGCTCTGGAAACCTGATATTTATTGGCAGCATGATTGATTGAAATCTGAGCATTTTGAATCTGATCAATGATCAGTAGCTTGAGATCATAACCCACTTTTTTGTAGGAATTTTTTCGACAGTGTTGATTTTGTTCTTTCATTAGGTATAGTACTAAAAGGTTTAATTTTTAGTCAACCTATTTCAGGAAAGTACGTTGGTTTAAATTGCACATAACGGTCTTGTATAACAATCAGTTGCGGGTTGGTTAAAAACTAAGATAGCTAAAATTACCGACTTTTATGCTTGCGCGGTTGTGTCCGCAGGACACAAAGCCGCAATTGTTGTTATACGGTGTTGTAAATAGTGCTTTTCCCTAAAATGGTGAATAAGGATTAATCTCATTATTTAGTATTTCTTTGATTTGCCCATCCGACCTAATACTCAATAATATTCTTTGATTATCATTTATTATGTAGGTTAAAAAATATACACTCCAAGGTTTTGCAATAAAATCAGTTTCTTTTCTGTCAGGTAGCATTCCACTTAAATTACCTAACTCTATTGAGGTTTGATGTTCAATCTTAATTGATTTAATATCAGTTTTTTCTGCAATGTGATTAATTCCATAAACTTTTGCTGAATCCATATCCATAAAAACTGTATCAGAATTATGAAAAATAGATTTAATACGTTTGGCAATTCTCAACCAACCTTCAATTCCCTTATCAACCTTATCTCCAACGAGAAAAACATTAGTAAGCGCATTTATAATAGCTAATATCGCAATCCAATCTGCACCAGTTCCAATATTTATTTCTTTTATTCTGTAATCAGGATCTATTAATTTCAATTCAGCTTGTATATAATCCCAATTTTTATTTTCAATATTTTTAAGATAGTCATTTGCCAATTCTTCTGACATATCTTTTGGCAATACTATAATTTCCATTTAGGTCGTTTTTTGCATTATTTACAACGGTTTTGTATAACAATCAGTTGCGGGTTGGTTAAAAACTAAGATAGCTAAAATTACTGACTTTTATGCTTGCGCGGTTGTGTCCGCAGGACACAGAGCCGCAATTGTTGTTATACGGTGTTAGCAAAAGTATTTTTTTGACAGTTGATTTGATACAAATATTATTATAGGACCATAAATCATTAGATGATATTTAAAGTATACTCTAAAATATTTTTCGATTTGAATTTTCCAAACAGCAATTTTGCTTAATTCAAAATATTCAGGTTTGTAAGTTGTAAATTCTTTACTGTCAATATTTGAATGATTTTCGTGTTGTTTTAATATAATATCATACTTCTTAGATATTTCAGAAATTGATTTTTCTTCTTGTTCTCTGTTTATTAGTTTAGAAGTTTTGATCATTCTGAGTTGATTATATAATTCTGCTATTTCTAAAGAGCACTGATGGAATTTCTCACCTCTAATGGAATAATTTTTAGCTGTTTCAAATTGACTATAGAGAAGTATTAAGATTGATAAAGCAGCAGTCCAGAATCCAAGTTCATTGTCTGGTAATTTCTCTAAAAATGGAACATTATAAATGTTTATAAGGTTAATTATAATCAAGTAAGCAGATAAATACCCAACAGTTTTTGATGATAAATCATTTAACTTTTTATTTCTTTCGCTTGCTGAAAATCGAGCCCCTTTTGTGAACCATAATTTATAATTGAGTTCTACTCCAAAGTCTTTTTTTAAATAAGGAGGTTTCTTCTTCCGCAATTTTTTAATGCGCTTTGCTCGCTTTATTTTCTTAAAATATAACTTTATACTCTCAAACATAGTTGGTTTATATTTTTGCTAACGGTTTCGATTATCGCAAGTAGCGGAATAATTGACACGGATTTGTCGGCTTAACCTTTTCTTGCTTGGTTTCTAAAATTACACTTTTTTATTCAAAAACCGCTATTTGCGATTAATCGTTGTTGGCAGCTGGCCTATTTCTTATAGTTAAATATGTTTTCTTCAATTGCTTTTCTATGAATTTGTCGAAATTCTAAATACCAAATTCTGAATTCTTGATATTTAGTCGGAATTCTATTTTTAGTAAATATGTTGAAGCTTTCGATTAAATTATCAATTGTTGATAGATATACCTCTTTACAGTTTTCAAAATCTCTAATTTGAATAATCTGACCAAAATCTTTTCCGGCTTTTGCGATTCCTTTTTGAATACCTGTTACATGTACATTTTCTGAGTAATCTCTGTAATGAAATTCATAAATAAGCGATCTATCTAAATACTTAGATAATTCTAAGAAGTTTTTTGGACCATCAAATAATGAATACCAAGATGGGTTTCTTAATTTTCTTTTATTTTTCGTTCTATTATATTCTTTATACACTTCGTCAAATTCTGGTTTTTTCAGTAGGGATGATTTAATTTCTATAAATTCCTTCACATCTTCCCGATCAAAAAATTTGTCTATTGGGAAACTTTCGTCATTTTCTAGAATCAATCTTTTAAGTTCTTGAGAGCTTGGATAATCGGATATGAATCTCTTATAATTTTTTATCTGTTTTATAGTTTTCCATACCATGTATGAAAGAGCTCTTTTTCTTTCGTTTTTTTCTAAAAGGTATAATAAACCGTAAGAGTTTTCTAATAATGATCGAAGTAATATTTTACTAGGGTCAATTGAAGAACTTTGTATTAAAATTGAAATAGAATCTCCTAGCTCTAAAATATTCCTAAAAAATAACGTTGGTATATGATTGTCTTTTCCTTCTCTTTTTTTATTAACGTCCCAAACCAAAAGATGTGTACCAAAATTTATTACTTCCGAAATATTTGCTGAAAACTCGTTTAGTATTTTCTGTAAATATTCGTCAGTATTTTCTGGTAAAACTTCCCTGTTTGGTTTAGTATTCATTTTCTAAGCTTGCTGCCAACGGTTACGGTTAACGCCAGTGTGCGGAATTTAACACGCGGAGTTGTCGGCTTATAGTTTTGTGGTTTGGAGTTCTAAGTTATCAATTTTCTTCAAATACCGCATATTGGCCGTTAACCGATGTTGCCTGCAGTTTTTAATTCGTGATCACATCTTCAAATTTTTTGATCAATAATTTCATCGGAAATATATCATTGCTTAGTCTATTACTAATAGGTGCAATTTGTTTGGTTAATTTTTTATTAGCTATTTCTTTAGCCTTTGAAATATTCGGATGATTCACTTTTACTTTCTTACTCATTGCTTTCAAGTGCTCGTCAATTATCCTTCTAAAATTTGAGTCTTTCTCTTTTAAATAGGAAGTCCAATAAATTAGAGTATCAATATCAATGACAGTAAGTGACTTAATTAGGTTAGAGTTATACTTTTCTCCCAATTTCTCATGAATCTTTTCCAAATACCATTGATTTAATCTGAAATTTACCCCAAGTGTTTCAAAAATTCTATCATTTATTAATAAAATAGGATAGATGGTGATGTTGTTTTTACCGTTAACATAATCATCAAATTTGAATTGATTCTCCACTATTTGATCGATTGAAGTAATAAGTTGACCAACACCAATGGGCTTATTATTTACTTCTAAAAATTTAGATTTTAGGACCTTGTTAATTTCATTAATATCACCCGAACTTCTAATTTTTTTTGCAATTAAAACATCTTTATTTTCAAATAGAAAAACCTTTTTATTATGACGGATGTAATAGTCAGGTTCATTCGGAACGTCCTCAAGATTATCTTTTTTTATAAAATAAGGTTTATCAAATATTTGTTCTAGAACATTTGACATTAGAAAATTCTCAGAAAAATGTGTGTTGAAAAACTCAAAGAATGAGCGATCTCTTTGAGGCAGATTATGGTGTTTATGAAAGGAATTTTTTAAAATAAATTTGACACTTTTATAGAATTTATCGACAACGAAAAAGAAGTCTATAATCGCGAAAACCTTCTTCTCAATCTTATAAATTGGAAAGTTCCTTAAATAAGTAAAATCATCATCTTCAATAATTTCATCAGAAACAATAGAATCTAAAAAAGCGATTGATTTTTCATCATCAACTTGAAATTTATAACCATTTCCTACTTTTAACTCAAGCAATTTTCCAAAGAGATATTTCATTTGTTTGAAAACCTCTTCTAAACTTTCTTGTGAGAAATAGTTATATAAATCTTTTGCTAAATACTCATATTCTTCACTTGATTTTAAAAACTCAATTAAGTATTCAAATCTTACCATCGTAGCGTAAACTAACTTGCCAAATTCTGAATCATTGTTTTCAAAAAGATCAAAATCAGACGTTGAAAATGTCATAGTTAGAGACATATCAACAAGTTTATCTAAATTATCTTCGGCTGTCGTAAGATTTTGTTTTGAATTTAGCTCTGTGTTAATTACAAGGAAGGATTTGAATAAATTTATCTCATCCGTATCTCGATCATCATTAGTATTATTTGCTAAAAGTGTGTCTCTATTTGAAAGGATTATTTCTGCTAATCTTAGACTTGCTTCTCTAGTAACCAGAATCGGTTTTTCAGGTATTTTGTTTTCTCGTGAAAATTTTATGACTCTACTAACTATATCTTTATGAACTTCAACATTTGAAGCAAAGTTGTCAAAATTTGGTTGAGGATAGGTGTTGCAAAATCCGATGATATTTAAAAGGGTAAAAGATGAAATCTTCTTTAGATATTCAAGAACCTCCTTTGGTTCTTCATCTGGAAAAACGTAATCAAATTCTAAGCGAATTACAGTTTTTATCATTAAAATCTTATTTTAAAAATTGCTGGCAACGGTTTCGATTATCGCAAGTAGTGGAGTAGGGAACGCGGACTTGTCGGCTTAATCTTTTCTTGCTTTGATTCTAAAATTACACTTTTTTAGCTAAAAACCGCTATTTGCGATGAATCGTTGTTGCCACCAGTACTTTTTCTGCTATTTTATTCGCCCCAAACTTGGTAAACACTCATTTCCATTCCATTTTCGCTCAAGAGTATAAATCCGTTTTCATTTGTTGAATCATCAGTTCTGGAGTCAAAAATCAGCCTGTTTGTTTTAAATCGGTAAAGTTTAGAATCAATATTTATCCAACGAGGAAGCGGTTGGCTTTTATAATCTGCATTCTTTGAATTCGGTTCGAAATTTTTAAGCGGAACACGAATAATCGGTTGATTTAGCTCCGTCATATTTTTTATTTCAGTTCTTTTTATCGGTATGCTGTCAATCAGTTTCCAGTCATTTTTTTCCGCAATCTTTTTTAGTTGCGCAATTTTAAATTGTTCGTCCGGTTTGGCTTTCCAGTTTATTGCTAAAGTTCCACCCCAAGGTCCTTGGTCATTTTTTTGTTCGGTTATTTGGTCAGATTTATAGCGTAACCAAAATCCTGAATATGTTAATCGGCTACACGAAATAATATTCAATCCAATCAACAAAATCAGAAGTTTTTTCATTCAGCGCAATATTTTTCTTGTATTGGTGGCAACGGCTTCGTATAATCGTCAGTTGCGGATTGGTTAAAACTAAGATAATTAAAAATGCTGAATATTATGCTTACGCGGTTTTGTCCGCAGGACAAAATGCCGCAATTGCTATTATACGTTGTTGGCAGTAGTTTTTGTTCTTTTTAAATTACTAAAAGTTTAGCTTCTCCAATTTTCCTTGGTTTTTTGTGAATCCACCAAATTAGTCCTTTTTCAAGTAAAACCTAACTTTGAAATACTTAGTTTCTCCTGAAGTTCAAAGTCAATATGTTCAATATAAGTTCTTGGAAGTCACGTTAATTTGATAGATACTTTATAACGCGGTTTAGGCGATTACCTTTTCCGATTCCATTTCCACGCGTACCTTTTTGGTTGAGTATAAAGTCAATTTAGCTTTGATTTTTGTATGTCGGAATATTCAATTTAAATTTTATTCATTCTTCTCATAAAAAAAGGTTTCAATAAATTCCTTAAAATGATATAACTAATGATAAAAATCCATACTTTGATTAGACCATTTTGACTAATTTCTTTGTCTTCCATACCTTCTAAAATATAGATTGCCGTTCTAACTCCAACAATTACGGAAAATATAATTATTATTGCATAGAAGTAGCTAATCAGTTTCCAGATATACTCAAACAATATTTCTTTATCAAATTTGTCCAAAATGGTTGTTTAAAATTACTGCCAACGGTCTCGATTATCGCAAGTAGTGGAGTAAGTGACGCGGATTTGTCGGCTTAAACTTTTCTTGCTTGGTTTCTAAAATTACACTTTTTTATCTAAATGCCGCTATTTGCGATTAATCGTTGTTGTAAAATGTAGCGATAAGTTCTGATATAAAATTATCCATTTATTTAATCTTTTAAAAATCATTGTCAGATTTATCGAATATTAGCTCTGATCAGATTTTACTTTTATTCTCAAAAAATGGGAGAGAGGCTTTTGAAGAATAAAATTGATAGTAAAAATTCACAATTTTAAATTTCTCCAGCGTTGCATTTTAATTTTTAGCTGAATTTTTCAATTATAACTTTTTGGGAGAGATTGGTTCTGCGGTATGATCAGCTTTTTCAGTTCTTTATTTCTATTTAAACCGAATTTGAATTTACGACAAGATCTTTTATCCAGTTCAGTGAAAAAAGCGTCCAATTTTATATAATTTCACCTCTATTTTTTCTCATTATTTGTCCGCATTGTTGCTAACCCATTTATTTTTAAAATATTTCCAGAGGGTGTTTTTATCAGTTTTCATTTCTTTAAAATCAAAAAAAAATTGGTCTGATTTTATCGAATTTTGAGTATTATTTTTTCTGCGGTCAGTTCTGTTTTCAGAGGGAGATTGGGTCAGGAGCTATTTTTTACAACGGTTTCGAGTATGGACAGTTGCGGTTTGGTTTGCCAAGTTGTGTCCGCTTAAAATAAATATAGCTAAAAACATCGAATATCGATTAAGTAATTAGCCGCAATTGACCATACGCGTTGTTGTACACTGTTTTTATGTACTTGATTAATTTAGTTTTCTAATTCTTTTTCTGCTATTAAGTTTTTAAAGTAATCCGCTACTTTTGAGGCTCCAGTTTTACCTCCATCATCGATATTAGATAAAATGACGACTGTATAATTATCGTGCATAAAATCCATAAGTTCACAATGAATTCCATACCAACCGCCACTGTGACCAATTATTGTTTGATTGTATCTATTATCGATATCAATTCCATATCCTAAATGCGTATTATAGCCCTTTACTTTGAGTTCCAACATTAGATCGGTAGTTTCTTTATCTAATAATTTATAGTTTCTTAAAGCTTTTGAGAATTTAAACAAATCCTCTACTGTGGAATAGTAGAATCCAGCTGGAGACGCTTTAGTCAAATAATAATCATTCTTTTTTAGGTTTTTATTTTGACCAAATCCTGAAGTATATCCACTTGCTTTATTTCTTACAATTGAATCTACTTGAATTTCTGAAGTTGTCAACATATCTGCTGGCTCCAGAATATTCTCTTTTATATAATCGTAATAATTCTCTCCAGAAACTTTTTCAATTATTAAACCTAAAACCACGAATCCTGATCCGCTATAATCATACTTTGTTCCTGGTTTGGATAGTAATGTGTCATTAGCGAAAAGGGGAACAAAATCAGAGATTTCTTCGTAATTTGAATTTTTGATTTTATCTAAATCATTTACATAAAAATTGTTAAGTCCTGAAGTGTGAGTTAAGAGTTGATGTACGGTTACTGAGTTTCTAACAATTTCGTTTGGATAATCCGGTAAATACTTTCCGATTGGTGTCTTAAGATCTATTCTACCTTGTTCATATAATTGTAATGCAGCAACAGCAGTGAACATTTTTGTAATTGAAGCTATATTGAATTTAGTTTCTATTTTGTTCTGTACATCGTATTCTATGCTTGAAAGTCCATACGCCCTTTTCTCAATTATTTCATCATTTTTAGCTATTAAAATTGCTCCTGAAAATTCTGATTCATTCAAATTATCTAAATAATTCTTGATTTGAGAATTTGTAGTTTGAGAATGTGATAGGTTGAATATGAATATAAATAGGAGTGAAATTTTAATTCTCATTAAAGCTGAATTTTGATGAAAAATGTCTAGTCCTGAAATATGGCTACAGGTTGAACATGATTTTAAGCAGTTAATTTGTATACCATATTTGGTGTTTTATACTCTAAAGATAAATGTAATCTTACTTCGTTATATAATTTAATTGCATTTTTTGTAGCTTTCTTAGCGTGAGCGGTATTCATAAAGGTTTGATCTAAATAGAATTCATCTTTTAAAATGCCGTTTACCCGCTCAGCCATAGCATTTTCGTAGCAATGATTTTCTTCTGTCATGCTAATATCAATGTGTTTTCTTTTCAGTATCTGTGTGTATACATTACTGCAATATTGTATACCTCTGTCAGAATGATGGATGAGTCCA
>NZ_FOKV01000018.1 GCF_900112105.1 Zunongwangia mangrovi
GCTTAATAATTATGTGCTTTCCAGTCTAACACGTAAACGACAGTATATTGGGAAAGCCTGGTATCAAAAGCAAATTGAAATTCCTAAGAAATGGGAAGGGAAATCCTTGATGCTTAATCTGGAAAGAGTTTTATGGAAATCTACCGTTTTTGTGAACGGAGAAGAAGTAGGCTCTAGAGAAAGTTTGATCGGGAATCACCAATATGAGCTTTCAAATTTAAAAGCTGGCGAGAATACGATTAGTATTTTAATTGATAATTCAGATTTCTATCCAGATATTAATGTGATTGGCGATCGTTACCCGGTAAAAGTTAATCAGGAAATGGCGCATGCCTATACCAATCATACGCAGATTAAATGGAACGGTATTTTAGGAGATATTTCGATTAGACCTGTTAGCCAAAAGATCTTTAAAAGTGTTGAGGTTTATCCTGATACTAAAACTGGTATTTTGAATATTGAAGTTGCTACAGATAGTAGTACGTCTAAGCCAATTTCAGTAGAAGTTTTAGATAGCGAGGGAGCTTCAGTTTTTTCAGAATCTATTTCAGAATATTCCGAAGAAGAAAATAAAATTCAATTTCAGTTTTCCGTAGAAGGAGCTTTAGAAGAGTGGGACGAATTTAATCCGCAGCTTTATACGGTTCAGGTAGGTACTGAAGAAAAAAAGATCACCAAGACTTTTGGATATCGTAGCTTGAGCCATGATGGCGGAGAACTTACGCTAAATGATCACCGAATCTTTTTACGTGGGAATTTAGAATGCGTGATCTTTCCATTAACCGGCCGTCCGCCAATGCAAAAAGAGGAATGGTTAGATCTTTATCAAAAAGCTAAGGCCTATGGCTTAAACCATTTTAGATTTCATTCCTGGTGTCCTCCTGAAGCTGCTTTTGCTGCAGCCGATGAGATTGGAATGTACCTTCAGGTAGAATTGCCGCATTGGAGTTTAAAAGTTGGGGAAGACGAAAAAACATGGCAGT
The DNA here is from genome assembly GCF_900112105.1 of Zunongwangia mangrovi. Taxonomy (GTDB): domain Bacteria; phylum Bacteroidota; class Bacteroidia; order Flavobacteriales; family Flavobacteriaceae; genus Zunongwangia; species Zunongwangia mangrovi. Next base: position 984 of record NZ_FOKV01000018.1, read on the forward strand.
TTTTAGAAAGTGAAGCCGATAAGATCATTGCAGATTATGGGCATCATCCTTCGTTTCTATTTATGTCTATGGGGAACGAGTTAGAAGGAAACTTCGATTTATTAAATAATCTGGTTTCAGAATTAAAAGAGAAAGACACAAGACATTTATATGCGACTACAAGTTTTTCTTTTCAGCAACCGGTAGGAACTCGTCCAGAACCAGAAGATGAATTTTTTGTAACGCAGTGGACAGATAAAGGATGGATTCGCGGGCAAGGTGTTTTTAATGAATACAGCCCAAATTTTGAAACTGATTATACCGCAAATAGTCGTAATATAGAAGTGCCATTAATTTCTCACGAAATTGGACAATATTCAGTATATCCAGATATTAACGAGATCGAAGATTATACCGGTGTACTAAAGCCATCAAACTTTATAGCCGTAAAGGAAGATCTGGAAAAGAAAAATTTATTATCGCTTGCTCCAGACTTCACAAAAGCTTCTGGTAAACTTGCAGCGATGCTTTATAAAGAAGAAATTGAAAGAGCTCTTAAAACACCTTCTTTTGATGGTTTTCAGTTATTGCAATTGCAAGATTTCCCGGGTCAGGGGACAGCATTAGTTGGACTTTTAAATGCATTTTGGGAATCCAAAGGAGCTATTAGTGCAGAAGAATTCAGCAAATTTAATAGTCCTTTGGTTCCTCTGGCTCGTTTTGAAAAAGCTATCTATAAAAGTGGAGAACAATTTAAAGCTGAACTGGAAGTCGCTAATTTTTACAAAGAGCTGAAGGATCAAGAATTAGTTGCAAGTCTAACCAATAATAAAGGTGAAGTAATTGCTGAAGAAAAGCTTGAAAATGTAGCACTTTCAATAGGTAATAACACCGCTTTAGGAACTCTTGAGGTGTCTGTAAATGTAGACGCGGCTGAAGAGTGGGAACTTAAAATAAAAGTAGCGGGAACTAAATTTGAAAACAGCTGGCCGGTTTGGGTTTATCCTGAAGAGATTATAAAACCAGAAAGCAATGTTTATGTAACAGCTTCTTTTGCTGAAGCAGATCAACTTTTAAAGCAAGGCGAAAAAGTATTGCTAAATCCTGCTTTAGACGATTTAAACGGAGTAGAAGGTAGGTTTGTTCCGGTATTTTGGAGTCCGGTGCATTTTCCAGATCAGCCAGGCACTATGGGACTTTTAATTGATAATGAACATAAAGCACTAGAAAATTTTCCAACCCAAGAATATACACAATGGCAGTGGTGGGATTTATGTAAACAGTCTAAATCTATAATTCTAGATGATATTTCAGTGAAACCCATTGTGCGAGTGATCGATAATTTTGTGACCAATCACAGTATGGGAAATTTATTTGAAGTAAAAGTGGGTGAAGGGAAATTATTGTTTTCTTCGATAGATATTCTAAGCAATTTGCAAAACAGACCTGCAGCACAGCAATTGCATAATAGTTTAATACAGTATATGAATTCAGATGAATTTAACCCACAGCAAGAAGTAAACTTCGAAGATTTACAAAAAGTTACAAAGAAATAAGCTTAATCTCAACGCATAAATGCGTTGATATAGATCTCGCTAGTAAATTTTAAGTTTTGAAATGAATAATCCCTTAAAGGGTGTAAGTGAAATAACAGGGGTTAGACTTTTTAGAGTTTGACCCTTTTTCATAGATCGTAAGGAAGTGGTTTAAATTGATGCCACAGTTCCTAATAGGTATCGACCACTTTTCTTGGCTTCTCTTTTAGCCATATATAAAGACCTGCCTGCCGCAGGCTGGTTTTATGACTGCTTCATCCGTAAGTATAATCGTTTGTATTTTTTGGTCTTCATTTGAACAAATCTAAGGATATGATTTGTTGCGTTGAGTTATTGAATCCGGGAATTTTGTTTAAAATGATGCATAACGTGTTTGTATATGACAAGTTGCGTGCAGAAAAGAGCTAAATTTTCGGTTGTGCCACAAGCCAATTTTTTGTTTAAGTTTTTATCTTTAAATTTCTAAAATGCCAAATAAAAAATTGGCGACTTTCCAAATTTAAGAAATTTTCGATTTAGAAAAGATCTAGCTATTTGTTATATGCGGTGTTAGGCAAAGTTTTTTTATTCAATGTAATTTTGACGTTTCGCATTTATTTTCCAATTTTTAATTTTTTCTTTATCCCAAATTATCCAGTTATTACATTTAAAACTTCCTTTTAAGATTGTATCATTTTCAAAAAGACCAAACTCCTTTTTAAGTCTCAAATCAAATTCACCATAAATGTCAGATGCTATTGAATAGTCAAATTTAGAAATTTTTATTTTGTATTTGTCAATCGATATTGACTTAAAATCAGTTCCATTGTATTCTTTGTCAGTTGATCTAGAGTGTATGTTTATTTTTTTAACTAAACTATCTTTTAAAACAATAGTTAGGAATTTAAATTGTCCGTTTAATCGATCTATATAACCTAAATCTCTTGTCTGCAATACTGTATTCCATCTTTGATTAGAAGCCTCACTCAATGTATCCAATGTTTTTTTTGTAGGTATTCCTGTCAACAATTGTATTTTTAGACCATTATTTTTTTTGTCTTTGTCACAATTACATACTGAGGCAATACTGTCAATTTTTCGAGAATTTGAAACCGTTATAAAATCCCAAGCAATTTTTTCTGTCAGAGAAGTGTCAATTTTAAAACTATTTTTAAACATCTCTTTTTTTGGAATCGAGTTTTGTATTATTTTACTTTCTTGATCAATTTTCTTTTTTCTCCTTTCTTTTTGTTGGCAACCACAAATGAAGATGAAAATCATCAAATATATTGGAAGTTTATTTTTCATAATTTTGCCTAACGGTCTTGTTTATCTTTCAGTTGTGGGAATTAGAAAATGAAGATAGTAAAAAGAAATGACTTTTACGCGTAAGCGTTCGTGTCCGCAGGACACGACACCACGATTGAAGATAAACGTTGTTACCTAATGTGCTTTTGCGTTTTGCTTTTAACGAGCACTTTATCGTTTCTGATCTTCTTTGTCAGCTAAGTTTTAATATACTTTTGAAAACGAATTTTAGTTTTACTTTTTCTCCGCAAAGATTTTAAAAATAGAGTAGTGCTAAGAACTTTTTATCCGCAACAATTTATCGTTTTCGGTTTATCGAGTTTGAGTAAGTTTTTCTCCTGAGTTCAAATTTCCTTTAGGATTTTTAATCTTCTCTGCGCAAAGTTTAGCGATCCAGTTTTGCATAATCAAAATCCGTTAAGTTTTTAAAATTTCAATTTTCGGATTGAAAATAGATTTTGAATAAATTAATAAAGCTGAGATTTAAACCGCTGATTCTGGTTTCGCATATTTGGCAACGGTCTTGTATAACAATCAGTTGCGGATTGCTTTGAAACTAAGATAGCTAAAATTACCGACTTTTATGCTTGCGCGGTTGTGTCCGCAGGACACAAAGCCGCAATTGTTGTTATACGGTGTTAGCCATAGTTTTTTAAAATTCAGTTTTAGAATCACCAATTTTCATAAAATCAAACTTCTCATAATATTCTTCACTATTTAAAATTCTTTTTAAGTCATTTTTAGAACTTCTGTTTCTTATTAGAATTTCAAAATCATATTGTTTTCCAGATTTTTCTGCTAATTTCAAATAGTTTTTGTTTCCAAATACAGAGTGAGTTGTCCAACTTCCGTAATCCATATATTTAAGATATACATATTCGAGTTCATTCAGTGGAATACTTTTATTCAAACCATTTATGTCAAATTCAATTTTTTCTGTTGAAATTTTAATATTTCCGATTTTTTTCGGCTTGATAAAAGATTGACCAAACAGAAAATAAATTCCTGATGTGTAAATTGCAAGTGCTACATACTTAAAATAAACGTTCAGATTTTCTTTGTCATATAGGAAAATATAGAATGTCGAAATCAAATATAGTATTCCGAACACAACCATAAAGATTTTATTGAATTCTTTAGTTTTTACTATTTCAGTTTTATATTCTGTCGTCATTTGTTAAATTATGGCTAACGGTCTTGTATAACAATCAGTTGCGGGTTGGTTGGAAACTAAGATAACTAAAATTCCCGACTTTTATGCTTGCGCGGTTGTGTCCGCAGGACACAAAGCCGCAATTGTTGTTATACGGTGTTACCACACGTTTTTATTTTATTTGTTCAATCGGAATTTCCAATAAATCTCCATCCCGATGAACTTCGTTTTTGTCAAATTGTTCTTTTGTAAAAGCCTTTAATTTCTTTTCAGGTTTCAAGTATTTTCCAAAAGATTTTACGTCAATCAATTCGTTAAAGGTCAGTTTGGTTAGCACAATCTCAAAGTCAGTATTTGGAAATTTCCGTCCATATTGTAATTCATCAAAATATTGTCCTTGCAAAAACAAGGTCTGATTATCCGATATTTTTATATAAAAACCAGAGCCCAAGTCATAAGTTTGTTTTCGCTTGAATACTTTATCAGTATGTATTTTCAAAACTTGGGCTTTTCCGTTTTTTATTTCGTTTTCCACTTTTTTATTCCAGCCTATTTCTCCGTTTTTATTCATCCAATAAATTACAGTTCCAACAGAAACTATCAGCAAAGGAATTACCACAATTAGTTGTGTTTCAGGTGATACTTTGTTAATGAACTTGTCATAAATTAATAAAGGGGAGAGAATAACAAGAGTTATTCCAATAAATTTCATTCCGAAGTTTTCGAAGTGTTCCCAAAGCGAATTTTTTCTGCTTTTCAAGAGCTTAATTTCTTCTGAATTATATGGACGTTCGATTTTTTTCAAATGTGTGGTAACGTTCTCGATTATCGCAAGTAGAGGAGTAGCGGACACGGATTTGTCGGCTTAATCTTTACTTACTTGGTTTATAAATTTACTCTTTTTTAAATAAAAACCGGTATTTGCGATTAATCGTTGTTGCCTACAGTTTTACTCGCTAATTAAGTTTTGAATATCCTTTTCTATATCCTCTGAGTAACCAACATATTCTTTTTTTACTTTACCTTCTTTATCAATAAGAAAATATCTAGGAAAACTATGAACTCTATATTTTTCATGAATAGTTTGATCACCAAGTAAATTTTGAAACGTAATATTTTTTTCCTGTATTAGTTTTATAGCACTTTCTTTATTTTCTGTTACTACTCCAATTACTAAAAGGTCTTCATTATATTTTGTATTTAATTCTTGTACTTTCGGAAATGATTTTATACATGGACTGCACCAAACCTCCCAGAAGTCTATTAGGATAACTTTTCCATTTTCAAGAATTAAGTTTTTATTATCATTCTGTAAATAAGGCAAATCAATTTTTGGAAACTGTTTATTTAAAATTGGATTTGGAGTTTGCTGTTTTTCACCAATATATTGAAATTTAGAAATTTCGTTTTTAATGTCTGAAACAGAACTTTTAACTTCTTGATTGATTTTTATATTCTTTAGTTCATATTGATACATAGAATTATTTCCCAGTGATTTTCTGCGATTAATAATCTTAATAGGGAAGAAATCTTTCTTTCTTAATTCGATTATTTTTTCTCTATCGGTAATTTCATATACTGTATCAGCCTCAAATGAATATTTAAGAATATACTTATTTTTTTTCTCCAATAACTCCAAGTTTTTATATACAGAGTCAAGTTGAAATATGTTTTCTATAACCATTTGCCCACCAGGACTTCCTAAAACACCTTTATGGTAAATAGATTTAAAGCTCTTTTTTTGATCTTTGATTTCAAATGCCTTGCTATTTTCATAAAAATTAGCTTTGTCCAAATCGTCTCTTTTACCGTAGAATGAAAAACCAAACATCTTATCTTGGGGTCTTTTTTCAATGAGTGCATATCCTGTATTATTCCAAGCAAAACCGTCTGAAAAAGTGTCAATTCTTTGCACGTTATATTCTACTTTATCAATTTTTTCTACATGCCGATTGAATTCAGCTATTACATCTTCTAAATTTTTCTTTTTCTCTTTTAGACAGCTACAAAATGTAATAACTGCTAGAAGTATAAATAATGTTTTTTTCATTGAATTTTCATCAAAATTGCTGGCAACGGTTTCGATTATCGCAAGTAGTGGAGTAAGTGACACGGATTTGTCGGCTTAACATTTACTAGCTTGGTTTCTAAAATTACACTTTTTTATTCGAAAACCGCTATTTGTGATGAATCGTTGTTGTAAGCTGGCCTGTGTTCAACTTAATTTTTACCCATAAGTGTTCTGTTTTGTTTAAAGATTATATTTCTGGAGAAAATTTTATTGTCACTAACTTTGGTGTTTTCTCGATTTTTTTTATTTTTAACCGTTACTAAATTAAAGTATGAGTTATGCAAAAATTGATTTTTTTATTATTCTCAATCTTATTAATTAGTTGCTCTTCTGATGATGACTCTAATGTGTCAGAAAATGATTTCGGAAATTTAATTGTGGGTAACTGGTATTTCGAAGGTGATTGTGGCGAAGAAGATCTTCCTCAACCTAGGTTTGAATTTTATAGTGATGGAACTGTTTCAACGAATTTATTTAATTCCCAAGGATCCGGCACATACCAGGTTTTTCAGGGAGAATTAGAATTAATTGGCTATAACGCAGCTAATGAAAATAATCGGTATACAATCGAAAAGATAGATGAAAACGAAATGGAATGGAGTTATTTGAATTCTGGTGAAAAGTCATATGTTAATCTCATTCGTGAAGATTCGTGTAATTAAATAGAATCATTTAAAATATTGAGTCTTTATTATCATATATAAAGACTCTGCAAATTTAAAAATAAAATTCAGCATACTGTTTTTTGATTTATAAGTAATTTTAATCAGAGCGAATTTGTTTAGTTGAAAATTAATTTTGTGGTGTCATTTATACGTTTGCTGTATTATACTGAAATAGGTTGACCATTTTTGATTCAATTTTCGACAGATTAAATGGTCAATAGTTCTAAATTTTGTTTATTCCTTTTGTAGGAATGATATTCTATATTTCTATTCAAATGAACAAAGTTAGGGGTGTTCAACTTGAGGCTAAAATGCGGTCTTTTGTTGTTGTAAATCTCAACAGCTCTTTTGACCATCTTCTTGGCTAAGTTAGTATTTTTTATAGTTCGTTTTAAATCATATTCATATTTAAGTGTTCTGTTGATTCTCTCAGCCACGGCGTTTTCATAGGGATCGTACTTCTCGGTCATG
>NZ_FOKV01000021.1 GCF_900112105.1 Zunongwangia mangrovi
GACGCGGACAAGAAATCCGAAAAAAAGTAGTGAAATTGTATAAAATCGGATACTATTTTATTGACTTAACTAAAACGGACAAATTTGCTTGCTGACATTAGATTTTAAATATAAACTAGACTAAAAAAGCCAATAATTGCGCAGAACCCAACTCTCAAAAAATTATAATTAAAAAATTCAGCTAAAAGTTAAAAAACAACACTGGAAAAAGTCGAAATTGTAAAGTTTTACTATCAATTTTAACTATAAAAATCATTTCTCAATCTGAGAGAATGATAAAAGTAAAATTTTCTAACTCAATATTCGATAATTCTGACTATAAATTTTATATAAGAACGTGTCGCAACAGAAAGGTAACAACGATTCATCGCAAATAGCGATTTTTGAATAAAAAAGTGTAATTTTAGAAACCAAGCAAGAAATGGTTAAGCCGACAAATCCGTGTCACTTATTCCGCTACTTGCGATAATCGAGAACGTTGTGCAACATTCGATGAAAAACTTTTTGAACATCATAATATTTCTGATTTTATTAGTGGCTTGTGAAAATAAAGCGTCTGATAAAGAAGAATATAATGTAGAAAATATAGAGAAAACACAAATTAAAAAACATATCGAAAACAACGAATTAACTAAAAGTACAGAGCCTCTTGACACTTTGATAAATACGCATAGGTTTTTAGCTATTGGAAATGTAAACGCTGAAATTAAGATTATTAACCAAAGTGATAGTTTAAAATATAAGGATTTCAAGGTTGTTGATTTTAAAGATCAAATATTAGTAGTTGCAAAAAATCTCGATGAAAATAGATTTGAAATTTATGAAAGGTATAATCCTAATTTCACGTTTGAAGATTTTAAAGTTCCAGTATATAATGGAACTTTAGTTGAGCCAGATTTTGAAAGTTATCCGTGGGCAAAACGTTTTATAACCAGAATAACAGACGGATGTAAAAACGGAATTAATTTTGCTGGAAAATACACCTTAATCATTTGGGGTTGTGGATCACCTTGTCAAGGTGGCGCAATTGTGGATAGAACTAATGGTAAGATTTATAATGGCTATTTTTCGACGTATGGTTCTGAATTTAGAATAGACAGTAAATTGATTATATTTAATCCAACGTTAATTGACGAAGAAACTAAATTGATGTCATTACATCATATTGCGAAAGTTCGAACTGAAATTTGGAATGGCTCTGAATTTATAGCTTTATGAGAAAGAACGTTGCACAACAACGCGTATAGCCAATTGCGGCTAATTACTTAATCGATATTCGATGTTTTTAGCTATATTTATTGTAAACGGACAAAACCTGGCTAATCAACCCACAACTGTCCATACTCGAAACCGTTGTGCAAAATTATGATGAAAAATTCTACTCTCATTTTAATGATCTTTTTTTGTTTGAAATTTTACGCACAAAAAAACGAACCAATTTTATCTTTAACGGTAACAGATCCATGGTTGATGGTAATTGGATCAGATATCCCAGAGTTTACTCTTTACGATAATGGTGAACTTATTTATAAAGTTCAAAAACGAAAAAAGGTCAAGTTAAGAAGAGTTAAACTGGAAAATGATGAAATAACAGATTGGATTTCATTTGTTGAAAATAATGGATTGGATTCATTAAAAGAAAATTATGATGCAAGTTATTTAACCGATCAACCATATAATCGTTTGTTAGTTAACACAGATAACTTACAAAAAGAAATTTCAGTTTATGGTTATTTGAATAAGAATAACCAATACGAAAAAACACGAAAATTAACTCCTTCTAATTTTTTGAAGATTTACGATAGACTTTCGACCTACAAAAATCGGAAATCCAAAAAATGGATTCCTGATTTTATAGAAGTAATGTTTTGGCCTTACAACCATTCACCAGAGAAACCAAAAGCATGGCCTGAAAATTGGCCAGACTTTTCTAACAAAAGGACTGTTGATCGTGACGGGTTATATAGTGTATATCTTAAGAAAAATCATTTAAAAGAACTGAATGATTTTATAGAATCACTTGGAGAAAAACAGGCTGTAGAAATTAACGGAAAGAAATGGTCAATTTCATACAGATATCCATTACCACATCAATATTAGTAATATAACTTTGCACAACAACGATTCATCGCAAATAGCGGTTTTGAATAAAAAAGTGTAATTTTAGAATCAAGGCAAGTAAAGATTAAGCCGACAAATCCGAGTAACTTATTCCACTACTTGCGATAATCGAAACCGTTGGGCATAATTTTCACGCAACCTTTTCAGTAATTCATCATCTTATATATAAACAGAGTATGAAAAAAATTATAATTCTTATTATTTCAATTATTGCTCTGAGTTGTAGCAGAGATGATGATAATCTAAACTCTATAGAATCAAATATAGATTTTATGCCTATAGAAATTTATAACAATTCAAATATTTCAGAAGATCCAGATTTGAAACTTAAACTAATCACAGAAGAAATATTCCCTTGCATTAATTATAGTATAATTACTAGTCAATCAATAGAAAAAAATGAACTGAGAATAAGAATGGAAAAAATTTCAAGCCCTGAAATTTGTCTGACAGCTTTAGGACCAGCAACTTCTTACATTGATTTACAAGAAAACATTAATGAAATAACATTTATTAATGGACACACTATTGACAAATATTCCATTTCAATAAATCAAGAGAAAATTTCCATAAATCTCATTGAAAGTAACTTCACGAATTTGCTTTTTGAAAAAACTTTCCGATATCCAGAAAACACATTTGCTTATGTGGGAGGAACTAACACCGATAACACGGAAATCTATCAAGATTTTTTAGAAATACTAATAGGAAATCCAAATTTTACTCAATTTAACTTTGAAGGAGAAGGGAGAATACCTTATCCAATCCATTCAGATGGTCATTGGGTTAATCAACCTTCCAAATATTTTAAATATACAGATTACGAAGAATTTGAAAATTTAAAATCTATTTTAGAAAATTTTTCGGATGAGAATATTGAAGAAAATTCCGGCGTTTCACTTTCAATTTATGGATGGGATAATATAAGTTATCATAGTTGGCGTAGTAACTAGAAAACTATGCCCAACAGCGCATAACTCAAATAGCGGGTAGTTTGGTGAAAATAGTTATTTTAGAAACCAATTAAAAAATCAATAAGCCGACAAATCCGAGTACTATCTCCCACAACTTGTGTTATGCGCGGCCGTTACCTAAAATAGCTCCAGACCCAATCTCCCGCTGAAAAGACTGATCACAGACGACCGAAATTCGATAAAATCTGATGATATTTTTTCAAAACAGAAATTGACAATAACACGTCCCAAAAACCGAACTGAACGCGGAAAAATTATAATCGAAATTCGATAAAAAGAAACTGAGAAAAAATGATCAAAACGGATTCAACGCAGACTCTGAAAAAACACACGCTGACAAAAATCACTGAAAATTGGAATTTTTTTTTAAAATTAATCAACGGAATCAAATAAAACCCGATAGCAACACCCAAAAGCTAAAATTGAACAATTCTAACTCAAAATAAAAACCTGACAATATTCCGATTGAATAAAATTGCCTCTCTCCTACTTTGAAAATTTAAAAATATAGAATGGGAAATTCGATAAATTTGAGATCTTTTTTAAAAACTTAAATTGTGGTATAAACCAATCTGAATGTGTCGCTACATTAGGTAACAATGGTTATAATTCATTGCGGCGGAATTTTCTGCCGAAAATTCCAAGCATTTTGCTAAATTACAGGCGCAACCGAAAAGTCCTGGCGGACTTTTCCGCAACGAAATCATAACCTAATCCGTTGGTAACCATTAAAAAAACACTATATGAAGAAAATTAAACTAAAAATCACTATTTCAAATACCACAAGAAGGATTGAATATATAGTTATTGAAGGAAGAAAATTACCAATTTCTTTTTTTGATTTTGAAAATGGTGAATGGGTTGCTGAGCAAGAGAATTTTCCTATCGGGAATGACAACGATATCGACATACTAATAATAGTTGCAGGAAATCATAAATCACAATCAAAGATGAAAGTCTATGTTAACGACAATTTAAAAGGAAATTATGAAATGTATAAACCATTCAATAAAAATGGGTATGGTCAATTTAATGAAGAAGTACAATAAGCTTATACTATTAATCTTCATCTCCTTATCAACAAAGATTGGGTATTCTCAATCTATAATTGGTGATGATAAAGGTAATTCTTCTATTGGACTTACTCCAGGATTTAAAGAGACAAAAAAAGAAGATAAAAAAGATTCTCCTAAAGTTGATTCTGTTGGTTTTGATTTAGGGATTGTAACATTTACTACTAAGGATAAGAAATTAGGACTTAACTATTACTCATATTTTAATCCATCTAATTTTACTGACTATTATGTTGGAATTTCTTCGAACAGTAAAATTAAAAACAGTACAGCTAACATTTTTTCAAATGGAGATATCGTAGCCGAAGGTGAAGCCAAATTAAGTTTAGGATTTAGATTATACAAAAACAAAACTGATTGGACCTCTATTCTAGCAGGGCAAAAGACTCCAGAGCAAATTCAAGATGTTTTGGATAACTCAACAAGACCTGCAAATGATTTATGGTTAGTATTGAACGGTAGTTTCTCTGGTTCGTCATTTAAGAGATTTGTTGCTGATTCTACTTTTGCAAATCAAATTCAAAAAGAATCCTTCACAGGTTATGACATTAATTTGGGCTTCAACTATTGGAATGCACGTATACTTAATAATACAATTTTAGCGGGAGCAACTATTGGTATCAAACAGAAAAATAATTTTGATGATTTAACAGAAGGAACAAGAGAAGACGTACAAGTAATAACTGATTCTTTATCAAATACATCTAGAAAAATAACAATTAAACAAACAGTTTATACAGGAGATTATAAAGAAAGTATTGTATATCCATTAAATTTTGACTTATATTTTGTTCCTCATAATTTGAAAAACATTGGAATTTTAGGATTCAGTAGAACTGAAATGGGAAAAAAAATTAAACCTAAAACTAAAATTGGTTTAGGCTTATACTTCCTTAAAGACCAAAATACTTTCAATCCTGTCGCAGGAATAACATTTGGATTTAATGATTTTTTCAACGTTGATAAATCAGATGATGATAAATCAAGTCTTAAAAAGTTTAGCATAAGCCTATCAACTAGAATCAATTTAGTAAATAATCAAAAGAAGAAATAACGGTTACCAACACGGTGTATAAGTAATAGCGGTTTAAATGATAAAACGAAAGTATAAACATAAAACAAAGGTCAGTGCAAAACCGAAAGGTTTGTGAGTAGAAATCCGCTACTACTCATACACTTCACCGTTATGTGCAAGCTTGACCCGTCCGGAAATAAGGCTACATAATTTTAATAATTATGTACAAAAATGACAAAGTAATTAGACGCTACAGTGAATCGTTTAAATTGAAAATTTTAGACGAACTTACTACTGGAAAACTCAACAAGAACCAATTGGGCAAACTCTATGGAATAAACCCTACAACCATCAATGAATGGATTAGGAAATACGAACGTAAAGACCTAATGAATACCAGAATTAAAGTGGAAACAAAAGATGAAATAACTCGTATTAAAGAGCTGCAAAAAGAAATTGAACAGCTTAAGAAACTATTGCTCAAGAAAGATCTTGA
>NZ_FOKV01000020.1:2500-5756 GCF_900112105.1 Zunongwangia mangrovi
GCAAAAGGCACGCCGTCACCCCAAAGGGGCTCCGACCGCTTGTAAGCGTATGGTTTCAGGATCTATTTCACTCCCTTGTTCAGGGTTCTTTTCACCTTTCCCTCACGGTACTGGTTCACTATCGGTCTCTCAGGAGTATTTAGCCTTGGCGGATGGTCCCGCCGGATTCATACAGGGTTTCACGTGCCCCGCACTACTCAGGATACTACTATCAATAACATTTATTACCTATACGGGACTATCACCCTCTTTGGTTCCTCTTTCCAAAGGATTCTAATTCTGCATGCATCAAATATTGTAGTCCTACAACCCCATGCAGTCCGTAAACTACATGGTTTGGGCTAATACGCGTTCGCTCGCCGCTACTAGCGTAATCACTTTTGTTTTCTCTTCCTCCGGGTACTTAGATGTTTCAGTTCTCCGGGTTTGCCTCCTTACGGATACTATATCTTCAATATAGTGGGTTGCCCCATTCGGATATCTGCGGATCAATTTGTATGTGCCAATCCCCGCAGCTTTTCGCAGCTTATCACGTCCTTCTTCGCCTCTGAGAGCCTAGGCATTCCCCATACGCCCTTAATAAGCTTGTATGCTTTTTACCTAATATGCTCGTAAACAATTATCTTGCGATAATTGCTCAACTATTTTGTTTTGCTATTATTAATAGAATAAATTCTATCTCATAATAAGCGTTAGTTTCTCGTATTCTTTATTTCTCAATATGTCAATGAACGTTTTTCCTCTCAAGCAAATTATAAAACAGTGAATAGTAAACATCATTTCCTGGTGACTTAACTATCCTAGCCCTTATAATTCTAAGGAATTGTGGAGAATATCGGAGTCGAACCGATGACCTCCTGCGTGCAAGGCAGGCGCTCTAGCCAGCTGAGCTAATCCCCCGTATCTTAGTGATCAGTTAACCAGTTATTAGTTAACAGTACTTATAACGGCTACTCAACCTCTAAAATTTCCTTCAGTGTTTCAAATGAACTTCTTTGGCCTGACAACCATCTTGTAGTCTCAGGCAGACTTCCTCCTTCGCATGCGCTCCGGCGGATAAAATTCTATTCTACCTTCCTCTACTTTGTAGTCTCAGGCAGACTCGAACTGCCGACCTCTACATTATCAGTGTAGCGCTCTAACCAGCTGAGCTATGAGACTGTCCATATTATCGAATTGACATTAAGAATCAAGACCTAAAAGGCCGAATTTTGAACTTCCCTTTATTTCATTGCGATTCTCTTTTAAAAGAGAATGCTCTAGAAAGGAGGTGTTCCAGCCGCACCTTCCGGTACGGCTACCTTGTTACGACTTAGCCCCAGTTACCAGTTTTACCCTAGGCCGCTCCTCTCGGTAACGGACTTCAGGTACCCCCGGCTTCCATGGCTTGACGGGCGGTGTGTACAAGGCCCGGGAACGTATTCACCGCATCATGGCTGATATGCGATTACTAGCGATTCCAGCTTCACGTAGTCGAGTTGCAGACTACGATCCGAACTGTGATAGGGTTTATAGATTCGCTCCTTCTCGCGAAGTGGCTGCTCTCTGTCCCTACCATTGTAGCACGTGTGTGGCCCAGGACGTAAGGGCCGTGATGATTTGACGTCATCCCCACCTTCCTCACGGTTTGCACCGGCAGTCTGGCTAGAGTTCCCACCATTACGTGCTGGCAACTAACCACAGGGGTTGCGCTCGTTATAGGACTTAACCTGACACCTCACGGCACGAGCTGACGACAACCATGCAGCACCTTGCAATCTGTCCGAAGAAATATCTGTTTCCAGATACGTCAGACTGCATTTAAGCCCTGGTAAGGTTCCTCGCGTATCATCGAATTAAACCACATGCTCCACCGCTTGTGCGGGCCCCCGTCAATTCCTTTGAGTTTCATTCTTGCGAACGTACTCCCCAGGTGGGTTACTTATCACTTTCGCTTAACCACCCAACCCTCAATTAGGCCGGACAGCTAGTAACCATCGTTTACGGCGTAGACTACCAGGGTATCTAATCCTGTTCGCTACCTACGCTTTCGTCCATCAGCGTCAATACATTATTAGTGATCTGCCTTCGCAATCGGTATTCTGTGTAATATCTATGCATTTCACCGCTACACTACACATTCTAACCACTTCATAATGATTCAAGATCTACAGTATCAATGGCAGTTCTACAGTTAAGCTGCAGACTTTCACCACTGACTTATAAACCCGCCTACGGACCCTTTAAACCCAATGATTCCGGATAACGCTTGGATCCTCCGTATTACCGCGGCTGCTGGCACGGAGTTAGCCGATCCTTATTCGCAGAGTACCGTCAACTCCCCACACGTGGGGAGGGTTCTTCCTCTGTAAAAGCAGTTTACAACCCATAGGGCAGTCTTCCTGCACGCGGCATGGCTGGATCAGGCTCTCGCCCATTGTCCAATATTCCTCACTGCTGCCTCCCGTAGGAGTCTGGTCCGTGTCTCAGTACCAGTGTGGGGGATCTCCCTCTCAGGACCCCTACCTATCGTTGCCATGGTAAGCCGTTACCTTACCATCTAGCTAATAGGACGCATGCTCATCTCTTACCGTAACCTTTAATCATAAATTGATGCCAATTCATAATACTATGAGGTGTTAATCCACGTTTCCATGGGCTATCCCTCAGTAAGAGGTAGATTGCATACGCGTTACGCACCCGTGCGCCGGTCGTCAGCAGAGTGCAAGCACTCCCTGTTACCCCTCGACTTGCATGTGTTAAGCCTGCCGCTAGCGTTCATCCTGAGCCAGGATCAAACTCTTCATCGTTGTTTCATTAATATGTTACAATCAAATAAATGTTTTCCTTCTCAAGAAGTCTAAAGCTCAAAAGTCTGACTCTTTATAGTCTTAATTCTTAATCTTTACGCTATACTAATCCTAATCAAATTAAAATTAGTATCGTCTAGTCAATTCAATATGTCAATGAACTTATTCAAAAGTCCGGATCTAATTAAAGATCCTTTCGTTGAAATCTAAGGAATCGAACCTTATTATAAACCCCAGTCGGTATTTCTGTTCTTCCAAAATTTTAAGAGCATTTTAGCTTTCTCTCAAAGCGGCTGCAAATATACAACTACTTTTAAAACTCACAAGAAAAATTTAAAAATATTTTTTTTACTTTTTCCTTACTCAAAACCTCCAAAGAACCTCGCCGTTAAAGCGGCTGCAAATATACAACTCTTTTTCTTTAACCAGCAAAACTTTTTTAAAGTTTTTTTTAAAGCTAATTTTCA
>NZ_FOKV01000019.1 GCF_900112105.1 Zunongwangia mangrovi
GCTAACGGTTTCGAGTATGGACAGTTGCGAGTTGGTTTGCCAGGTTTTGTCCGCTTATAATAAATATAGCTAAAAACATCGAATAACGGATGAAGTATTTAGCCGCAATTGGCTATACGCGTTGTTGTACACAGTACTTTTCTTTATGTTCCTTGAAACGCCATAATAACATTTTCGAAATCCCTATTTTTCAAATTTTTCGGTTCAATACCAAAATAGATTGTCATACCACCACCAAACTTACTTAAATCTGAATTATTATCATTACAATCTAGTTGTAATAAAATGCTATAATCTTTTGAAATTTTGTCAATTTCTGTTTTTTTTGAATTATAATCTTCTATAGTTTTTATTTCTAAAATTTTTGTTGCAAAATCAATGACAACGGTTGACTGGATAGATCTGTCTTCTCCTAAAATTTGATGAAAAATATCAGAATTCTGATTGAATAAAGTGTCGTTAAATTCGGTTACAGAGTCATAGAAATACTCAAAGTCCTCATATTTATTAAAGTATTTTTCTACTTTATAACTAGTATAATGTGGTAAGGTCAAATATTCAAAATATTCAATTTGTGCAGCTTTAAATTTGCTTTCTTGAAAATATCCTTTTGGAAAATTCTGTCTTTGTATGTTTTTAGTGTTTTCAATATAAATAATTTTATAGCTATCCTTTTTATTTAAAAAACCAGGCCATTCTTTATCGATAAATATGAAAACATATAACATTCCTTTGCTCGGAAGACTGTTGTCCTTGACATATTTGTTTAGCTCAGTTAAGTTATACTGCGCACAAAATGTCAAATATTCATTTTCAAATTTAGGCCATTTGAAATCATTTGGTAAATCTGGGTTTCCACCAATTTTAGATATTCCAATTTCTATTTCATTATCTGTTTTAGATTTGGTTTTTATTCCAATTGTAGGTTTTATTAAATCGAGTATTTTTAATTTATCTGAATTTTCTATTTCATAACTAGATTCGATTAAATACTTTTTAATTTTCTCCAATTTATTCTGACCGAAACCAGAAAGTGAAGATAAAATTGTCATTATAAGTAACTGTTTTTGTATTAAGTTCTTCAATTCTAAAGTATTGTGTACAACGGCTTCGATTATCGCAAGTAGTGGAATAAGGGACACGGATTTGTCGGCTTAGTCTTTTCTTGCTTTGATTCTAAAATTACACTTTTTTATCTAAAAACCGCTATTTGCGATTAATCGTTGTTGTAAAATGTAGCGATACGTTCTGATATAAAATTATCCGTTTATTTATTCTTTTAAAAATTATTGTCAGATTTATCGAATATTAGCTCTGATCAGATTTTACTATTATTCTCAAAAAATGGGAGAGAGGTTTTTCAAGTTTAAAAATTGATAGTGAAAATTCACAATTTTAAATTTCTCCAGCGTTGCATTTTAATTTTTAGCTGAATTTCTCAATTATAATGTTTTGGGAGAGATTGGTTCTGCGATATGATCGGCTTTTTCAGTTTTTAATTTATATTTAAACCGAATTTTCTGTAAGATGATTTATCAATTTTATTGAAGTAAAAAACAGAGTCTAATTTTATACAATTTCACCGTTATTTTCTCTGATTTTTTGTCCGCGTTGTTGCTAATCCATTTAGTTCCAATTTTGTTTTAAGATTTTCAGAGAATGATTTTGTCAGTTTTTCAATTCTTTAAAATATAAAAAAAATTGGTCTGAT
The DNA here is from genome assembly GCF_900112105.1 of Zunongwangia mangrovi. GTDB lineage: Bacteria > Bacteroidota > Bacteroidia > Flavobacteriales > Flavobacteriaceae > Zunongwangia > Zunongwangia mangrovi. The sequence goes on from NZ_FOKV01000019.1 coordinate 1,712, forward strand.
TTTATCGAATTTGGAGTATTATTTTTTCTGCGGTCAGTTCTGTTTGCAGAGGGAGATTGGGTCAGGAGCTATTTTTTACAACGGTCTTGTATAACAATCAGTTGCGGATTGGTTAAAAACTAATATAGCTAAAATTACCGACTTTTATGCTTGCGCGGTTGTGTCCGCAGGACACAAAGCCGCAATTGTTGTTATACGGTGTTGTGGTGTCGTTTTTATTCGCTTTTCCACTTATCGTAAATTTTGATCGTATTTCTGTATCTTGAACTAACTCCGAAGTTTTCATTATAAGAATCAACAGCATCAAAAATTGTATCTCGATATTCAGTTCTCCAATCTCTATCAGATAAATAGTCGTGTAAAATACAATACGAAAGTCGGTCGAGAGAGTTTAAATAATTTTCTTTTGAGACATCAATCTTGTCTCTATAAATTTCTAAAAGTTCTTTGCTCAATTTTTTCTTTGAGTTTTCTAATTCAAGATTATATTCTCTTAATTCAAAATTTGCCTTATCAAAATTTTCTTTTCGTTTGTTTAATTCGCTTTCCAATTCAAGAACAGTCATTAAAGTACTGTTTTTTTGATTTTCTGATAATCCTTTTAACTGTTTTTTGACTTGTTTTATTTGATAATAAGCAACCCACAAAACACCACCAGAAACTAGCATTGTCAGAGCACTTGAGATAGCAGAAATCCAGTCAGTTGTTGAATTCATTAATTTTTAAGTTTAGCCATAAGTTTTTGTAAAATTATTTGAGCTTTACCTGCATTCGAATTGGTCATTCTGTGGTCTTGAGTTTTTGGAACAAAGTCAAAATCATTTCCACCACCCATTTTGAAATACATTATAATTTCAGTCGGCGAAACTCCGCGACTTTTCAAAATTGGTACTATTTCGTCCAAAATAATATCAACTTCGGATTCTGTTTTTGCGTACTTAAGTTTTTCTAAATATTCTTTCATTTTTCTTATCTGTTCGGTTGTCAAAATGCACCACAACGGTTTTGTGTATGAGCAGTAGCGGATTTTAAGCAACTACTTTTCAGATGGCAATATACTTTAATTTATGAACAAATCGGTTCGAGTTAGCAGTCAAACAGCTATTGCTTATACACGTTGTTACCAGCTGGCTTTATTCTTTTATTTCTTTTAAATATTTATAATCATTTCCTTGTTTTAGTAAAACATATTGATTCCAAAATTTTTCATCATTTAGATTGTCAACGGAAAAATTCCATTCGGTTATGGAACCAATTTGGTCAACAACTTTGCTTCCAAATAAATTACCTTTAATAGCTACAGGGTCAAAATAGTTCCATTCATATAATTTTTGGGAATTATTAAAAGCTACAAAATAGTGTAGTTTTTTTATTCCATCCTTGTCGGTTACTAATACAGGATTAATTGCTAAATCTCTGTTTTCTGAATATATTAAAGAATGAACAGATAATTTTGAATAATTGTTAGATTTATTTTTCTTTAAAGTTTCATAAGTTGGTTTAAAAATTTTTTCGTTCAGTTGCTTTTCAAAAGCAGTATTTTTTAATTGTTTTTCTTTTCTTAAAGAATCAGCAACAATTTCGTATAATCCAATATAATCTCGATTATTAACTTCATCAGTTTTCCATATAGATTCTCCATATTTATCCCAATCTGGGTCTTTTTTTAAATCAGGGACTTTTTCAAATAAATTTGTTTCCCAAAAATCAGGATTTAATTCTGTTGAATTTTCTTTGAAAAAATTCCATTGTTGAAGATTATTAAAATATTGTTCCTGTCCTTCATTTATTGAGTTTGCTTGGAAATAAGTAACATTTGATTTTTCATAATACCATTTATCATTGTATTTCACAGCCTTTATAATGTAAGCATATGTTCTTGGAATTTCTTCAAGAAACTCCTTGTCCTTAATGTCATTTGGTGAAATGATTTTTACGTTTTTATCTTTTTTATTTTTAGTTAAATCTTTAAAATCTTGTGAAGAGACTTGTTTAATAAAAAAAGCTACAAATTTAGTTTTGTCATCATTTAGCAATAATTGAAAAGGTTTGTCATTATTGTTAGATAAAATGGTTTTTAAAAATTGCTCATCAAACTCTTTTCTTAAATATTCATTTGAAAGAATATTAAATCTTTCTTGACTTAATTGTTTTTCTTTTTTTAATGTCGGACTGTTAATTGCAATTGTATAAATAATATCGTTCAATGATTTCGACAAAGCATTGTTAATTGTACAATTAATTGATTCATTAGCACACGCAAACTCAAATCCTGGATTATTCCAGTCTCCAACATAAGATTTATCTAATATTATTGAGTTTGATATGCTGTCAAATAATTGGATTTGAATTTCGGCATAACCAACGTCATTTTTTTTGTACAACTCAATTTTTGAGAAATTAAGAACATATTGAAATTTCTCATTTTCGGATATGCTTTTTAAATTAGTTAAAGAACCATCGCTTTTTTTGTCTTTTAGAATAATTAATAGGTTTGGGAACTTTTCAAAAAAACGATATGCTAAAAATTGCTCGGAAATGGAACTTGCATTTTTGAAGAAATCTATGTTTTTAGCAAATTCTATTTCACTTTTTATCATCTCTCGAATGTTTTCGGGTTGTGATAAAAAATCTTCAGATTTAAGGTAGGTTTCTGTTTCCGAAGTATTGTTGTTTTTTACAATACTGTTGTTGTATTCCGTTACTTCTTTCTCGAATGTTTTCTCATATTTTGTTTCATTTGGGGAAAGTATTAGAATTGTGGGTTCAAATTTTTCCTGTGCAAAAGTTAAGATTGAGATTAATAGAATTATTAAAGTAAATAATTGTTTTTTCATTTGCGTTCTGTTGTTTTCAGCTTGCTGGTAACGGTCTTGTATAACAATCAGTTGCGGATTGGTTAAAAACTAAGATAGCTAAAATTACTGACTTTTATGCTTGCGCGGTTGTGTCCGCAGGACACAAAGCCGCAATTGTTGTTATACGGTGTTAGCTAACGTATTTTAAGTTTTTCTAATAATTCAAAAACTTGATTTTTAGATTTATTTAATGGAATAACATATTCTCCTTTATAATTAATAACAGCATACATATTTGATTCTTGAACGAAAGCAAGGGATTCTTTAAATCCATTTTTCTTTAGGTTCCAAAAAGAGCTGGATGGTGATTCTTTACTTCCAAACACAAATATGGAGTCAAATTTATATTCTGTTAATTGTTTACCTTTGTGGTTAAAGGTAGCCCATTTTTCATTCTTCTTAAATGCAATAATGCCTTCAAATTCTCTTATATAGCCATTGTGTATGAATGATATAAGAATATTTCCATTTAAATCAATAAGACCCCATTTTTTATTTTTTCTTGCGGCTGCACAATTTAAATGGGGATAGCGTAAAATTTCGTAGTCGGATTCATAAAATATTTTACCGTTAATGTTCATAAAACCTACTTGGCCATTGTGTTTTCTAAATACAGTTATATCGTTATAATATTTGCTAACCGAATAGAAAGTAGGCTTTATAACTTCAAATCCACTTTTATCAATAAAGCCATATGAGCTATCTATTCTTACAGCTGCTCTATTATTATGAAAATCTCCAAATGCAGTATATTTTAAATCTGTAAGGAATTTTCCATTGGTTTTTACCATAGCAGAAAAGTGTCCTTTTCTTACTCGTAAAGTGTCTGAACCAATTTTTTTAAACCAATCGTAAACAGGCTCTAATATTGGTTTGCCATTTAAATCATAAATTCCATATGTTTTTTTAATACTTCTTGTGTCTGTAAATCGTGTTTCTGAAATAAGACTATCTCTTTGTTTTTCTACAAATAATTTTTCATTTTTCAAATAAATCTTACTGAATTTTAGAGGAAGTACTACTTTGTTATTTTTATTTATAACACCACACTCATATTCGTGCGAGTATTTAGTTCTGTTTTTGACATATAGCAATGAATCATCAAAAAAATAGATTTTATCGTATTTAAATGGTATGATTACTTTGTTGTTTTTATTAATTACACCAGCTTTATTATTTTTATAAACGATTGCTTTGTCACCCAAAAATTCGTTTGCATATTGGTATTGAGCATTGATAGCTATATCATTGTTGTTTTTAAATCCAAAAAGCCCATCAGCTTCGAATATTTTCAGTTCTTGTGAATAGCAAGTAACACTAATTATATTAAAGAATAATATTTTGAAAATGTTGTTCATTTATATATATGTTAGCTAACGTCTGCGGATATCGACTGTAGCGTTTTGGTTTTTTAGTTTTATCCGATATCACTGTTTCCAGTAAAAATAGTAAAAACTTTCGAATAGCTCGTAGTTACGCTATTGTCGATATTCGCTGTTGTGCGCAGTAATTTTTGAACCGGCCTTAGCCGCATACCCATTTACGCTTTTTAAGTTCGTTTTATTCAAATGTTCAAAAATTACGCAGTAAGTGCGGCGCAATCATATAAGAGTATGTTTTTGGCAATAATTGCTCATATCAATGGCGGGACTGATATGCGCTGTTATTGACAAAATTCTAGGATCAAAGCAAAATAGGGGCGTCCGTAGCAGTGCTCCATTGTGATTAAGCTAGTTGATTTTGTCAAAAAAATCCACTACCTTAACTCAGGCTTTTATACGAGTTCGCTCGTATTTGAAAGTGCACTTTCA